>NZ_JBZVWT010000007.1:0-152339 GCF_058629175.1 Priestia sp. MDV22-iso46 | reverse complement strand
CAGGTTGATAGGTCAGAGGTGGAAGCGTGGCGACATGTGTAGCTGACTGATACTAATCGATCGAGGACTTAACCAAACTTTAAAAGCGTAAGCTTTACTCAGCAAACTGTTATCTAGTTTTGAGAGAGCAATCTCTTGTCTGGTGGCGATAGCGAAGAGGTCACACCCGTTCCCATACCGAACACGGAAGTTAAGCTCTTTAGCGCCAATGGTAGTTGGGACTTTGTCCCTGTGAGAGTAGGACGTTGCCAGGCCAATAAAAAGACTAGTCATTCAATGACTAGTCTTTTTTGTTTCTAAAAATTACAGCGTGAATTTAACTTTTAAATTATGTTACACTATAGTGGATTCATTTAATTTTTTAGTATAAAAGTTCTTTTTGACGTTGTAAGAAACTTCTTTCAAACTGGAGGCTGCATTTTGGGTAAGAAATCAAAAAAAGTACTATACGAATTACAGGAAAATGAAACAATCGCAAGTTGTTTAGATCGGATGAAAAAAGATGGGTATATGCCCGTTCGACGAATGGAAAAGCCTATCTTTGAAGAAAAAGAAATAAATGGTAAAAAAGAGTATATTCCGGTAAAGCAACAGATTGTTTTCGAGGGGAAAAGTCTCTAAATACGAACATTTTAATGATAAAAATAGTAAACATTCGATTTTCGGGTTGACTTTTTTCTGGTTTGGCTGTTATTATTAAGTTGTCAATTGAGATATCCGAAACCTCATATAATAGTGGGAATATGGCCCACGAGTTTCTACCCGATGACCGTAAATCATTGGACTATGAGGAGAGTACAATTACTAAATAGGTAAACATGATTCCTTTTCAAAAGGAATGTTGATACATGAAACCTAGGGTAGTTGTGGCTTTCCTTTAGTGAGCCATAACATACCCTAGGTTTTTTTATAACGTGAAAAAGGAGCTTTTATTCATGAATGTAAAAGTTGCTGTTGTAATGGGCAGTCAGTCAGACTGGAGCACTATGAAATATGCGTGTGACATTTTAGATGAATTAAATATTGAATATGAAAAGAAAGTTGTATCAGCACATCGAACGCCGGATTATATGTTTGAGTATGCTGAAACTGCTAAAGAACGAGGGATTAAAGTTATTATTGCTGGCGCTGGTGGCGCTGCTCACTTACCTGGTATGATTGCTGCAAAAACAATTTTACCTGTAATAGGTGTACCAGTTAAATCAAGTAACTTAAACGGTTTAGATTCACTTTTATCGATTGTTCAAATGCCAGGCGGCGTACCGGTAGCTACAGTAGCTATTGGAAAAGCTGGTTCTACGAACGCTGGGTTGCTAGCAGCACAAATCTTAGCAACACAGGATCCAACGTTAAGTGATCAACTTGAAAATCGTAGAGAGTCTATTAAATCATCTGTGTTAGAAAGTAGTGATCAACTTGTCTAATTTACTTATACCTCCTGGTAAAACAATTGGAATCGTAGGCGGTGGACAGCTTGGGAGAATGATTGCACTATCTGCTAAAGAAATGGGTTATTACATTGCAGTGCTTGAACCAACAGAAGATTCTCCTTGCGGTCAAGTAGCAGATATTAAAGTCATTGGCAACTATGATGATAGAAAAGCGGTTGAAAAGCTTGCTGAAGTGTCAGATGTCATCACCTATGAATTTGAAAACGTTGATGTTGAGATGATGAAATGGCTAGAAACAAAATGCTACGTGCCACAGGGCAGTCATTTACTAGCCGTTACACAAAATCGCCGTTTAGAAAAAGAAATGATTACAAAGCTTAATCTAGACGTTCCTGACTACGCAATCGTTACGACTGAAGAAGAACTTTTAAAAGCTGTCGAAACAATTGGTTATCCTTGTGTTGTAAAAACTTGCCGAGGCGGATATGACGGTAAAGGGCAAGTTCTAGTGAAAAATGAAAATAATATTCGTGAAGCAGCTGAGCTATTAGCGCAATCGGAATGTATTGTAGAACAGTGGATGAATTTAGATAAAGAAGTATCAGTTATTGTGCACCGCAATGCAAAAGGCGAAACGGTATGTTTACCAGTAGCTGAGAACATTCATAAGCATCATATTTTACACCAAACAATTGTTCCAGCACGTATTACAGCAGATCAAGAAGCGAAAGCTCTTCAATATGCACAAGAAATAGCAAAAGGATTAGATTTAGTTGGTACATTAGCAGTTGAGATGTTCCTAACTAAAGAAGGTCAGCTTTATATAAATGAAATGGCACCTAGACCTCATAATTCAGGTCATTATTCAATCAATGCTTGTGATCTTTCTCAATTTCAGCAGCATGTAAGAGCCATTTGTAACTGGACCCTAGCACAGCCGACTTTATTAAAACCTGCTGTTATGGTTAATCTATTAGGGGAACATATTGAGAATACAATGGCAAAAATCGAATGTTTAGATGATATGCACTTGCATTTGTACGGAAAAAAAGTTGCAAAAGAGAAGAGAAAAATGGGACATATCACGGTATTAGCTGATAAGATAGATGAGGCGATAGAAAAAGCCGAATCTCTAGGAATTTGGGAAAGAACGGAGGAAGTAACAACATGATTGAACGTTATACAAGACCAGAAATGGCAGCTATTTGGACAGAAGAAAATAAATTTAAAGCTTGGTTAGAAGTTGAAATTCTAGCTTGTGAAGCATGGTCAGAATTAGGACATATTCCGAAAGAAGATGTGAAGTTAATTCGTCAAAATGCATCTTTTGATATTAACCGCATCAATGAAATTGAACTAGAAACGCGTCATGACGTAGTAGCTTTCACTCGTGCAGTATCTGAAACGCTTGGTGAAGAGCGCAAGTGGGTACACTACGGTTTGACTTCAACTGACGTAGTTGATACAGCTCTATCTTATTTATTAAAGCAAGCTAATGAAATCTTGCTAAGTGACGTAGAGCGTTTTGTAGAAGTACTAAAGGAAAAAGCTCAAGAACATAAGTATACGGTTATGATGGGACGTACGCACGGTGTACACGCTGAGCCAACGACATTTGGTTTGAAAATGGGATTATGGTACGAAGAAATGAAGCGTAACCTAGAGCGTTTAAAACGTGCAGCAGCTGAAGTGGAATTCGGTAAAATGTCAGGAGCAGTTGGAACGTTCGCTAACATCGATCCTTTCGTTGAAAAATACGTATGTGAGAAGTTAGGAATTTCACCAGCCCCAATCTCTACGCAAACATTACAGCGTGACCGTCATGCACACTATATGTCAGTACTAGCGTTAATTGCGACATCTATTGAGAAATTTGCAGTAGAAGTTCGCGGTCTTCAAAAGAGTGAAACACGTGAGGTTGAAGAGTACTTTGCAAAAGGTCAAAAAGGTTCATCTGCAATGCCTCATAAACGTAATCCAATCGGTTCTGAGAACGTAACGGGACTTGCTCGCTTAATTCGCGGCTATATGGTTACAGCTTATGATAATGTACCGCTTTGGCATGAGCGTGACATCTCTCATTCATCGGCAGAGCGTGTCATCTTACCTGATGCAACGATTGCTTTAAATTACATGTTAAATCGTTTTGCAAATATTGTTAAAAACTTAACAGTATTCCCTGACAACATGAAGCGCAACATGGATCGTACACTAGGGCTAATTTACTCACAGCGTGTACTGTTAACACTAATCAATAAAGGCATGGTACGCGAAGAAGCATACGACTTAGTACAGCCAAAAGCAATGGAAGCATGGGAAACACAAGTTCCTTTCCGTTCTTTAATTGAAGGTGAAGAGCGCATTACTCGCCACTTATCACCAGAAGAGATTGAAGATTGCTTCGATCATAAGCACCATTTAAAAAATGTAGATATGATTTTTGAACGTTTAGGTCTTTAATAAAAAAGGCAAGGCACGTCCTTGCCTTTATCTAAGAAAGTGTATCTGAATATTCTGTATGTAGAGGTGACAGCATGGAAAAGCAAGAGTTACTTTATGAAGGAAAAGCGAAAAAGATTTACGCTACTGATGAGCAAGATGTATTGTGGGTTGCTTATAAAAATGAAGCTACAGCATTCAACGGTCAGAAAAAAGCAGAGATTAGCGGAAAAGCACAGTTGAACAATCAAATTAGTAGTTTACTATTTTCAATGTTACATGAGCAAGGGATTACAACTCACTTTGTGAAGCAGCTTTCAGATCATGAACAAGCGGTTAAGAAAGTAGACATTGTCCCGCTTGAAGTTGTTGTACGAAATGCTACAGCAGGAAGCCTTGCGAAGCGAATTGGCGTAGAAGAGGGTATTCGTTTTGAACAGCCAATCGTTGAACTTTACTACAAAGATGATGCGCTTGGTGATCCATTAATTCTTGCAGAACATGCGATTTTCCTTAAAGCTGCAACTCAAGAAGAGATTGATAGTTTAAAGGCACAAGCACTTCAAATTAACGAAATATTATCGAAATTTTTCAAAGATAAAGATATTTTCTTAGTGGATTTTAAATTAGAATTCGGCCGTACTTCTCAAGGCGACATTATTTTAGCGGATGAAATTTCACCTGACACTTGCCGCTTCTGGGATGTTCATACGAACGAAAAATTAGATAAAGATGTATTCCGCAGAGATTTAGGCGGTTTAACAGAAGCATACGAAAAAATCTTACAGCGAATCGGAGGATAACCCAACCATGTATAAAGTAAAAGTATTTGTCACATTAAGAGAAAGTGTATTAGACCCTCAAGGAGTAGCCGTTAAAAATTCATTGCACCGTATGTCTTATGAAGAAGTAGAAGAAGTACGCATCGGTAAATTTTTAGAGCTAACAATCGACAGCACAGATTCATTAGATGAACGCGTAAAAGAAATGTGTGAAAAGCTTTTAGTTAATACAGTAATTGAAGATTACCGTTACGAGGTTGAGGAGGTTGTCGTACAGTGAAATTTGCTGTAATTGTTTTTCCAGGATCAAACTGTGACGTCGATATGTATCATGCTATCAAAGATGAGCTTGGTGAAGAAGTAGATTACGTTTGGCACGATACAGAATCATTAGATCAATATGATGGTATCTTGCTTCCAGGTGGTTTCTCATATGGAGATTACCTTCGTTCAGGTGCTATCGCTCGCTTCTCAAATGTAATGGACGCTGTAAAAAAAGCAGCAAGCCAAGGAAAGCCAGTACTAGGTGTATGTAATGGATTCCAAATTTTATTAGAAGCAGGATTACTGCCAGGTGCTATGCGCCGTAATGAAAACTTAAAATTCATCTGTAAAACAGTGAATTTGAAAGTAGCTAATAACGAAACAATGTTTACAAATGCTTATGGCAAAGATGAAGTAATTGCTATTCCAGTGGCACACGGTGAAGGCAACTACTATTGTGATGAACACACGTTACAAAAATTGATTGAAAACAACCAGATTCTTTTCCAATACGCAGGTGATAATCCAAACGGAAGTCTTCAAGATATTGCAGGGATTACGAACGAAACAGGCAACGTATTAGGAATGATGCCTCACCCAGAAAGAGCGGTAAGCGATCTTTTAGGAAGCGCGGACGGACTTAAATTATTTCAATCAATCGTAAAGCAGTGGAGGGAACAAAATGTCGTTACTTCTTGAACCAAATGTAGAGCAAATTAAAGAACAAAAGTTATATCGAGACATGGGATTAACAGACGAAGAGTTTGCAAATGTAGAGCAACTGCTTGGTCGTACTCCTAATTATACAGAAACAGGCTTATTCTCTGTTATGTGGTCAGAGCACTGCAGTTATAAAAACTCTAAGCCTGTACTGAAAAAATTCCCTATCACGGGTGAAAAAGTATTACAAGGTCCTGGTGAAGGAGCTGGTATCGTTGATATTGGTGACAACCAAGCCGTTGTATTTAAAATCGAAAGTCATAACCATCCATCAGCGATTGAACCTTATCAAGGAGCAGCAACTGGTGTAGGTGGTATCATTCGTGACGTCTTTTCAATGGGAGCAAGACCGATTGCACTTTTAAACTCTTTGCGTTTTGGTGAATTAACTTCTCCAAAGGTTCGTCATTTGTTTGAGGAAGTAGTAGCGGGAATCGCAGGTTACGGTAACTGTGTAGGAATCCCAACAGTAGGCGGAGAAATTCAGTTTGAAGCTTCATATGAAGGAAATCCGCTTGTTAACGCTATGTGTGTGGGTTTAATTAATCACGAAGACATTCAAAAAGGTCAAGCTAAAGGCGTTGGCAACACGGTTATGTACGTAGGAGCAAAAACGGGCCGCGACGGTATTCACGGGGCAACATTCGCTTCTGAAGAACTATCTGATCAGTCAGATGAAAAGCGTCCTGCTGTACAAGTAGGAGATCCATTTATGGAAAAACTTCTTCTTGAAGCTTGCTTAGAACTTATCAAGTGTGACGCTTTAGTCGGTATTCAAGATATGGGTGCTGCGGGCTTAACAAGTTCTTCAGCAGAGATGGCAAGTAAAGCAGGTTCTGGTATTGAAATGAACCTTGATCTTGTACCTCAGCGTGAAACAGGTATGACACCATATGAAATGATGCTTTCAGAATCTCAAGAGCGCATGCTCATCGTTGTTGAAAAAGGCCGTGAAAATGAAATCGTAGAAATCGTAGAAAAATACGGATTAGAAGCTGTTTCAGTCGGTCACGTAACCGACGATAAGCGCCTTCGTTTAACTCATAACGGAGAAGTAGTCGCAGATGTTCCTGTAGATGCATTAGCAGAAGATGCACCGGTGTACCACAAGCCATCTCAAGAACCAGCATACTATCGTGAGTTCCAAGAGCAATCAGCATATGCTCCTACTGTTGAAAATCACAGTGATATGTTAGTAACACTTTTAAAACAGCCTACTATTGCAAACAAAGAGTGGGTTTACAACCAATATGACTATCAAGTACGTACAAACACAGTTGTATCTCCTGGATCTGACGCGGCGGTTGTTCGTGTACGTGATACAAATAAAGCATTAGCGATGACAACAGACTGTAACTCTCGCTATTTATACCTAGACCCAGAAGTAGGCGGCCGTATTGCAGTAGCAGAAGCTGCTCGTAACCTTGTATGTTCAGGGGCACAGCCTCTTGCAATTACAGACTGCTTAAACTTCGGTAACCCTGAAAAACCAGAAATCTTCTGGCAAATTGAAAAAGCAACAGACGGTATGAGCGACGCTTGCCGTGAGCTATCGACTCCGGTTATCGGCGGTAACGTATCTCTTTACAATGAAACAAAAGGTGAAGCAATTTATCCAACTCCTGTTATCGGAATGGTTGGTTTGATCGACGATATCAACCATATTACAACTCAATATGCGAAGCAAAAAGATGACTTAATCTATGTTATTGGTAAAGCTGAAGCAGAATTCGCAGGTACTGAGCTTCAAAAAGTACTAGAAAACGGTACGGTATTTGGGCATTCACCTAAATTAGATTTAGCAGTTGAAAAAACACGTCAAGATCAGCTTCTTCAAGCAATTCGTGAAGGTGCAGTTCAATCTGCTCACGATATTGCAGAAGGAGGATTCGCGGTAGCCCTAGCTGAAAAAGTGATGAACGGCAGCGGATTAGGTGTGGACGTAACGGTAGACGGCGAAGCAACAGCAGAGCTATTCAGTGAAACACAATCACGTTTTATCGTAACGGTTTCTCCAGAGAATAAAGAAAAATTCGAAATGCTTGTACAAGATGTAACATTAGTAGGACGCGTAACAGAAGACGCAACATTAACTGTTAAACATCAAGAAAATGTTCTTGTTCAATTATCAGTTGAAGAATTAACTACTGCTTGGAAAGGAGCGCTTCCATGCTTGCTGAAATCAAAGGCTTAAACGAAGAATGTGGCGTATTCGGTGTATGGGGACATGAAAATGCAAGCCAGATTGCTTATTACGGTTTGCATAGCTTGCAGCACCGCGGACAAGAAGGCGCTGGTATTGCTGTAACAGACGGAGAAAAAGTGACAGTAATGAAAGGCGTCGGTCTTGTTAACGAAGTATTTGGCCACGGAGAGTTAGAGCAACTAAACGGTAAAGCAGCAATTGGACACGTTCGTTATGCAACAGCTGGAGGCGGAGGGTTTGAAAATGTTCAACCCCTTCACTTCCGCTCTCATAGCGGAAGCCTTGCGTTAGCTCATAATGGAAACTTGGTTAATGCAAATGCATTAAAGCATCAGCTAGAAAACCAAGGGAGTATTTTTCAATCAACATCGGATACAGAAGTACTGGCTCACTTAATTAAACGAAGCGGCTATGAAGATATGAAAGATAAAGTGAAAAATGCTTTATCAATGGTTAAAGGCGCATACGCATTCGTTATCTTAACAGAAGATACGATGATGGTTGCACTTGACCCTCACGGATTGCGTCCGCTATCAATTGGACGATTAGGTGATGCTTATGTAGTAGCTTCTGAAACATGTGCATTTGATATTGTTGGAGCAGTTCATGAGCGTGATGTAGAGCCGGGTGAATTACTCATTATTAACGATGAAGGTATTCAATCAGAACGTTTCACATTAAACGTAAACCGCGCAATTTGCAGTATGGAATATATTTATTTCTCAAGACCAGATAGTAATATTGATGGAATCAATGTCCACTCTGCACGTAAAAATTTGGGGAAACAACTTGCAGTTGAGTCACCAATTGAAGCAGACGTTGTAACAGGCGTTCCAGATTCAAGTATTTCAGCAGCGATCGGTTTTGCAGAACAGTCAGGTATCCCATACGAATTAGGTTTAATTAAGAATCGATACGTAGGCCGTACATTCATTCAGCCTTCACAGGAACTGCGTGAACAAGGTGTAAAAATGAAGCTGTCTCCAGTACGTAAAATTGTAGAGGGTAAACGTGTTGTTATGGTAGATGATTCTATCGTTCGCGGCACAACAAGCCGTCGCATTGTTCGTATGCTTCGAGAAGCAGGAGCAACTGAAGTACATGTACGCATCAGTTCACCACCTATTAAAAATCCATGTTTTTATGGAATTGACACGTCGTCATCTTCTGAGCTAATTGCTGCTACGCGCTCTGTTGAAGAAATTCGTGAATTAATTGAAGCTGATTCACTTGTTTTCTTAAGCAACGAAGGATTAGTAGATGCAATCGGCAGACAGTATGAAGGCAACGGCGGACAGTGTATGGCATGTTTCACTGGAAAGTATCCAACTGAAATTTATCCAGATACTGTACACCCTCATGAAAAGGTAACTTGTTAGTTTTAACGTAAAAAAGGAGTGACAACATGTCATATTCATATAAACAAGCTGGAGTTGACTTAGAAGCAGGATATGAAGCTGTTTCACGTATTAAAAAGCACGTAGAACGAACTGCTCGTGCAGGTATTATGGGAACAGTCGGCGGCTTTGGCGGAATGTTCGATTTATCTACATTGAATTTAAAAGAACCTGTTCTTGTTTCTGGTACAGATGGAGTAGGAACAAAATTGAAGCTTGCTTTTCAAATGGATAAGCATGACACAATTGGTGTGGATGCAGTTGCCATGTGTGTAAACGACGTGTTAGCACAAGGAGCAGAGCCTCTTTACTTCTTAGATTATATTGCTTGCGGGAAAGCAGTTCCTGAAAAAATTGAATCGATTGTAAAAGGAATTGCAGACGGCTGTGAACAATCCAACTGTGCGTTAATTGGCGGAGAAACAGCTGAAATGCCAGGTTTGTACGAAGAAGATGAATATGATCTTGCTGGGTTTACAGTAGGAGCAGTAGAAAAGTCAGAAATTATTACTGGAGATGAGATTGAAGCTGGTCAGCTGTTAATCGGTATTTCATCTAGCGGTATTCACAGCAACGGCTACTCTCTTGTACGTAAAATTGTTGATGATCAAGGATTAAATCTTCACGAAACTTACTCTGGTTTTAATGAAAAGCTTGGAGTTGAGTTATTAACACCAACAAAAATATACGTGAAGCCGGTCCTAAAAGCATTACATGCAGCTAAGATTGCAGGTATGGCTCATATTACTGGAGGCGGATTTGTTGAAAATATCCCTCGTATGCTTCCTGAAGGTTTAGGTGTAGAAATCGATTACGGTTCTTGGCCAATTCCATACGTGTTTGATTTCCTTGAAGAGCAAGGCAAGCTGGACCGTAAAGAAATGTTTGAAGTATTCAACATGGGAATCGGATTTATTTTAGCTGTTGAACCTGAAGATATGAATAAAGTCATTGAAGCAATTGAAAACGAAGGCGAAAAAGCATTTGTTATCGGACGTGTAAAAGAAGGAACAGGTGTTGAATTTGCTGGAGGGACGTTTGCATGATAAATATTGCAGTGTTTGCTTCTGGAAACGGCAGTAACTTTCAATCCATCTACGAAGCAACTCAGTCAGGTCGATTAAAAGCAAATATTGCGCTTGTTGTTTGTAATAAACCGGATGCATACGTAATTGAACGAGCAAAAGCATGTGGAATACCATGCTTTGTTTGTTCGCCTAAAAACTATGAAAATAAAGAAGCGTACGAGGAAGCAATTCTTGCAGAGCTTACATCAGCTAAAGTAGAATTTCTTGTTTTAGCAGGATATATGCGATTAGTTGGTTCGACGTTGCTTAAGCCATACAAAAATCGTATTGTTAATATTCATCCGTCGCTTTTACCTGCATTTCCTGGGATTGATGCTATTGGTCAGGCTTTTGATGCAGGAGTAAAAGTGATTGGAATTACCGTGCATTTTGTAGATGAAGGAATGGATACAGGACCAATTATTGATCAGCAGGCTATTCGCATTGAAAAAGGCGATACAAGAGAAACAGTTGAGGCCCATATTCATGAAATTGAACATCAATTTTATCCCGCGGTACTAAATGAATTATTTGAACAAGCCGCAGTTAAATAAATAGGATGTAACCTTGTCAAAAAAGTTTTAATCCTTTACTATGGTAGAGTAGTAGTGAAAGAAAGATTTTAAATGAGAGATCGGATCAGGAGGAGTTTACAAAATGACAGCAAAACGCGCACTTATTAGCGTATCTGATAAAGAAGGTATTGTTTCATTTGCACAAGAATTAAAGGACTTAGGAGTAGAAATTATTTCAACTGGCGGTACAAAGCGTACTCTAGAAGAAAACGGTATTGACGTTATCGGAATTTCTGAAGTAACTGATTTCCCAGAAATTTTAGACGGCCGTTTAAAAACATTGCATCCTAACGTTCACGGTGCTTTATTAGCGTTACGCGATAATGAAGAGCATCAAGCACAAATGAAAGAGCATAATATCTCGCCAATCGACTTTGTAGTTGTAAACTTATATCCATTTAAAAAGACAATTGAAAAAGAGGATGTAACGCTTGCTGAAGCGATTGAGAATATTGACATCGGTGGACCTACAATGCTTCGTTCAGCTGCGAAAAACTATCGTTCTGTCTCAGTTGTAGTAGATCCAAGCGATTACGCAACCGTAGTAGAAGAGTTAAAAGCTCATGGCAATGTTTCATTTGAAACCAATCAACGATTAGCAGCAAAAGTATTCCGTCATACGGCAGCTTATGATGCATTAATCGCTGAATACTTAACAAACATTACAGGTGAAACAACTCCTGAGAAATTAACAGTAACGTATGAGCGTGTTCAAGGCTTACGATACGGAGAAAATCCTCACCAACAAGCTTCTTTCTATAAAAAGCCGTTAACACAAAAAGGTTCTATTGCAACAGCTACGCAGCTGCATGGAAAAGAGTTATCATACAATAATATCAACGATGCAAATGCAGCTCTTCAAATCGTAAAAGAATTCAAAGAGCCGGCTATCGTAGCGATCAAACATATGAATCCTTGCGGTGTAGGTGTGGGGGAAACAATTGCTCAAGCTTATCAAAAAGCATACGAAGCGGATCCTACATCTATCTTTGGCGGTATCGTAGCAGCTAACCGTCCTATCGACCGTGAAACGGCTATTCAGTTAAAAGAAATTTTCTTAGAAATCATCATTGCTCCTGCGTTCGATCAAGAAGCATTAGATGTATTAACAGCTAAGAAAAACCTTCGTTTACTAACGATAGAGCTTGATGAAAAAGCAGAAAAAGAAGCTTTCTTAACATCTGTAAAAGGCGGCGTGCTTGTTCAGGATGAAGATGTGTTCGGATTTGATGATGCAACGATTACTGTTCCAACGAAACGCGAGCCAACAGAAAAAGAGTGGGCAGATTTAAAATTAGCATGGAAAGTTGTTAAAAATGTTAAGTCTAATGCTATTGTACTTGCAAAAGATGACATGACAATCGGCGTAGGGGCTGGTCAAATGAATCGCGTAGGCGCTGCAAAAATTGCGATTGAACAAGCTGGTGAAAAAGCACAAGGTTCAGCTTTAGGTTCAGATGCGTTCTTCCCAATGGGGGATACAGTAGAAGCAGCAGCTAAAGCAGGAATCACAGCTATTATTCAGCCAGGCGGATCAATTCGTGATGAAGAGTCAATTGCAAAAGCAGATGAATACGGCATTGCAATGGTATTTACAGGCGTAAGACATTTTAAACATTAATGAGGTGAAGAACGTGAATGTTTTAGTTATTGGAAAAGGCGGAAGAGAGCATACAATTGCATGGAAAGCTTCAAAAAGTCCACTTGTTAACGAAGTGTTTGTAGCACCAGGAAATCCGGGCATGAGAGATGTGGCAACGATTGTACCAATCGATGAAAGCAGCCAAGAAGAGCTTGTGCTATTTGCAAAAGAAAACAAGATTGGATTAACAATTGTTGGACCAGAAAATCCGCTAATTGAAGGCATTGTTGATCGATTTGAACAAGAAGGTCTTCCAGTCTTTGGACCGCGCAAACAAGCAGCGATGATTGAAGGAAGCAAAAGCTTTGCAAAAGAGCTCATGAAAAAGTATGATATTCCAACCGCAGCGTATGAAACATTTACGTCTTACGAGGAAGCAAAAGCATATGTGGAAAAGCAAGGCGCTCCAATTGTTATTAAAGCAGACGGCTTAGCGGCTGGTAAAGGTGTAACTGTTGCTTTAACAGTGGAAGAAGCTGTAGATACATTACGTGATTTTCTAGTTGACCAAAAATTTAAAGAAGCAAGTGCAAAAGTAGTTGTAGAAGAATTTTTGGATGGTGAAGAATTTTCATTAATGGCATTTGTACGCGGTACAAATGTATATCCAATGGTAATTGCACAAGATCATAAGCGTGCTTTTGACGGCGATCAAGGTCCGAATACAGGAGGCATGGGAGCTTACTCTCCTGTTCCGCAAATCAGTGATGCAGAAGTACAAGAGGCTGTAGAAAACATCTTACTTCCAATGGCTAAAGGATTAGCTGAAGAAGGCTGTGAGTATACAGGAATTCTATATGCTGGTCTGATTCAAACACAAAAAGGACCAAAAGTTATTGAATTTAATGCGCGTTTTGGAGATCCTGAAACACAGGTTGTACTGCCGCGTATGAAAAGCGATTTAGTCGATGTGCTTCTTCGCATTTTGAAAGAAGAAAAAGTAGAAATTGAATGGGATGATGAAGCGGCTATCGGAATCGTATTAGCAGCAGCAGGCTACCCAGAAGATTATCAAAAGGGTGCGCCAATTAACGGATTGGATGCGATTAGTGAAGACGCGCTTGTTTTCCACGCTGGTACAGCTTTAGAAAACGACACATACGTTTCAAACGGCGGCCGTGTTCTATTAGTAGGTGCTAAAGGAGCAACTCTTCAAGAAGCGCAGCAAGAAGTATACAAACAAATGGCTCATATCGATTTAGAAAAAGGCTTTTTCTACCGCAAAGACATCGGCCATCGTGCATTAACAAAAGCAGCTTTAAAATAAAAAAGGAGAGCTTAGGCTCTCCTTTTTACCTTACGAAGGATTATACGTTTCTTCATTTCCATTTGGATGGTGTTCATGTTCATCGTGTTTTTGACATGAATCATAAGCGTACGTAAGGGGGCAAAAACGTGTGATGCCTTCTGCCACTTTTAAAGCTCCCATTAACCCTAGGAAGATGGATGAATCTTTGTACGGTCTGCGAGATAAACGAGATGTTGTCCAAGAAAGAAGGGTAAAGCCCAGTGTAAGTCGAATTAATGCGTTAACAATGCCGATATTTGGTTTCATGTTTTATCACCTTTATTCATAAAATTAATAACAGTTTCTGAATGCGTTTACATCAAGGATGTGTTACGATAAAAATACATAGTAAATTAGGGGGAATTTAGCATGCCGGAACAAAGATACCGCTGGAAAAGCAAACATATTAGACAGCAGCTCTTAGTATTAAACGGTCAAAAAGCACCAACTATTGTCTTAAAAGATGCAACATATTTGAACGCTCGAATGAAGCAGTGGAAAAAAGCACATATTTGGGTTTACCAAGATCGTATTGTATACGTTGGCTCAGAGATGCCTAAGCACACAGACGCTTCTACAGAGATTATAGACTGCAGTGAGAAATATGTGGTTCCTGGATATATTGAGCCGCATGTTCACCCGTTTCAGTTATATAATCCCCAGACTTTTTCCCAATATGCAGCCAAGCACGGAACAACGACCTTATTTAATGATAATTTAATTCTCGCTTTACAGCTTGAACAAAAAACGGCATTTTCATTGATTGAAGAAATGAAAACGTTACCACAATCGCTGTACTGGTGGTGCAGATTTGATTCGCAGACGGAAATTGATGAAGAGGCTGACATCTTCTCACATACGAACATTACTTCTTGGCTACAAAATGAAGCTGTCTTACAAGGAGGCGAACTGACAAGTTGGCCGAAGCTTTTAGACGGGGATGATTTAATGCTTCACTGGGTTCAAGAGACAAAAAGGATGAGAAAGCATATTGAAGGACATTTCCCGGGGGCATCAGCATTTACCTTGGCAAAAATGAAATTACTAGGGGCAGACAGCGATCATGAGTCTATGACAGGGGAAGATGTTGTTGCTCGGTTAACGCAAGGCTATGACGTTGCTTTGCGCCACTCTTCAATTCGGCCAGATTTGCCAAAATTGCTACAGGAGTTAAAAGAGCTGCAGGTAGATTATTTTGACCATATTACGATGAATACAGACGGTTCTCCGCCTTCTTTTTACCAAAATGGCGTGTCAGATATGTTAATTACATTAGCTATTTCAGAAGGGGTTCCCGTGTTAGATGCTTATAATATGGTGTCTGTAAATATTGCTCGCTATTATAACATGGAACATTTGCACGGGCATGTAGCAACAGGCTGTGTGGCTAATATTAATATTTTAGAAGATCCTATGCGGCCTACTCCGGTCTCTGTACTAGCAAAAGGAAAGTGGATGAAAAAAGAAGGCAAAGAACAAGCATTAGCCTCAGTAGAATTTCCTTGGGGAAAGTTTGGTTTTTCACCGCTAGAGTTGGACTTTGATTTAACGATGGACGATTTTCAATTTTCCATGCCAGTAGGCGTAAAAATGAAAAATGCTGTTATTATGGAGCCGTATTCAATTCACTTGAATGTGAGCGGAGATGTATTGGCCTCTGATCATGATGAAAGTTTTTTAGTGCTGGTGGACCGAGAAGGCAAGTGGCGGATCAATACGCTGTTAAAAGGATTTGCGACAAATGTATCGGGACTGGCGAGTTCATTTTCAAATACAGGTGATTTTATTTTAATTGGAAAATCGAAAAAAGATATGATGTGTGCATTTAAACGTATGAAAGAAATTGGAGGCGGTATTGTCATTACCGAAGATGAGAAAGTAGTATACGAACTGGATCTTCCGTTAAAAGGAGTCATGTCGAATCTGCCGATGGAGGAGTTAAGTAAACGAGAGGTAGAACTCAAGAAAGTGCTGGGTGAGCGGGGATACAAACACGATGATCCTGTCTATTCACTGCTGTTCTTTTCGTCTACACATTTGCCTTATATTCGTATCACGCCAGTAGGAATTTATGATGTTATGAATAAAAAAGTACTTTTTCCGTCTATAATGCGTTAAAATATAAAAGTATCAAAGGAATTTGAAATTTGTATGAAATTGGCTGTCTTCATACAGAATGAATGTATGTGCAAATAAATATAGAAACTGTATTTTATAGATAGAAACAACCAGTAAAGAAAGCCAATGATAAAGGAGTTCGATACGATGCAAATCAACAAACTACGAGGAAAAGAATTAGATCAGCTATTTCAAGCGATTTTATCATTAGAAAACATTGAAGAATGCTATCAATTTTTTGATGACCTATGTACAGTTAATGAAATTCAATCATTAGCACAGCGCTTAGAAGTGGCAAGAATGCTAAGAGAAGGCAACACGTACCATAAAATTGAGACGGAAACTGGAGCAAGCACAGCAACTATTTCCCGTGTTAAACGCTGCTTGAATTATGGAAGCGATGCATATCAAATGGTGTTAGAACGCCTTCAAGAAGATTCAAATCAAAAGTAAAGCGTATGGCTGAAGCAGCCATACGCTTATTTTTTAATTAAAATTGAGTTGCTTCTTCAATGATATTTTTAAGGTCGCTAATTGCTACACGTTTTTGTTCCATTGTGTCGCGGTTACGGATTGTTACTTGATTGTCTTCTAATGAATCGAAGTCGAATGTAATACAGAACGGCGTACCGATTTCATCATGGCGACGGTAACGTTTCCCGATTGAACCAGCATCATCATAGTCAATCATAAAGTATTTTGCTAAATCTTCAAAGACAGCGCGAGCTTCGTTAGAAAGCTTTTTAGAAAGTGGCAATACAGCAGCTTTAAATGGTGCTAAAGCAGGGTGAAGCTGCATAACTGTACGAGAAGAGCCATCTTCTAACGTTTCTTCTTCATATGCATCAATCATATAAGCTAATGTTACACGGTCAGCGCCTAAAGAAGGCTCGATGCAGTAAGGTACATAGCGTTCGTTTGTTTCTTGATCAACATATTGGAAGTCTTCTCCAGAGTGTTCCATATGCTGCTTTAAGTCATAGTCTGTACGAGAAGCTACGCCCCATAGTTCGCCCCAGCCGAATGGGAACTTGTATTCAAAGTCCGTTGTTGCATTACTGTAGTGAGAAAGTTCATCATCATCATGGTCGCGAAGACGAACGTTTTCTTCTTTCATACCAAGAGAAAGAAGCCATTTGTTACATGTTTCTTTCCAGTAGTTAAACCACTCTAATTCAGTGCCTGGTTTACAGAAGAATTCAAGTTCCATTTGTTCAAATTCACGCGTACGGAATGTGAAGTTACCAGGTGTAATTTCGTTACGGAAGCTTTTACCCACTTGGCCGATACCGAACGGAAGCTTTTTACGCATTGAGCGCTGAACGTTTTTAAAGTTTACGAAAATACCTTGAGCTGTTTCAGGACGAAGGTAAATTTCATTTGTTGATGTTTCAGTTACACCTTGGTGCGTTTTGAACATTAAGTTAAATTGACGAATTTCAGTGAAGTTAGCTGAACCACACTCAGGACATGTAATTTCATGTTCTTTAATTAAGTCAGCCATTGCATCAAATGAAAGGCCGTCTACGATCATTTCAATGCCTTTTTCTTGAAGTTTTTCTTCAATTAATTTATCGGCACGATGACGAGCTTTACAATCCTTACAGTCGATCATTGGGTCATTAAAGTTTCCTAAGTGACCAGAAGCTTCCCATGTTTTTGGGTTCATCAAAATCGCAGCGTCTAAACCAACGTTGTATGGAGATTCTTGAATGAATTTTTTCCACCATGCTTTTTTAATATTGTTTTTTAATTCTACGCCAAGCGGGCCGTAATCCCATGTATTTGCAAGACCGCCGTAAATTTCAGATCCTTGAAATACAAAGCCGCGGTGTTTAGCGTGAGATACGATTTGATCCATTGTTTTTGACATTCTAATTCCTCCTGTAAATGGTAGTGATTCAAGCGAAACAAAAAGAGCGGGTACAAAAAAACTCTCGTCCCTGGGCATATCAACAATATGCCCAGGGACGAGAGTTTTTCCCGCGGTTCCACCCTGGTTGATACAAAATGTATCCACCTTCGTCTGTATATACTCCAGATTGCCTTTTCCTTAAACCATTCTCTAGGCTCCCACCGTCCCTAGTTCGCTTTGTGAAGAGGATTTAAGTACTATTGATCCTTCAGCGTATATCATATGAATTTTAGTAGCTATATATTAGCATATCCTATGCAGAGAAACAATAACCTTGTGCAAAATGGGCTTTTTTTGTGATGTTTTCTTCCGGAATTTGAGGATAAAACCATATCTTTTATACATATTTTTTGAAAACAAAAAACGTAATGAAAAGTTCGGTTTTCCTTTCGTTTCACCCTCTTAGTTTTGTTATAATGAACAAATGGACGAGCGCGAACTTTTAAGTGTAAAGAAATGGAGGAACATATATGTATGATATTAAAGAGTGGAGACATGTCTTTAAATTAGATCCTAATAAAGAGATTTCAGATGCAGATTTAGAAAAAATTTGCGAATCCGGCACGGATGCGGTTCTTGTCGGAGGATCTGACGGAGTGACTCTAGACAATGTACTGCAGCTGTTAATGCGGATTCGCCGCTATACGGTGCCGTGTGCGCTTGAAGTATCAACAATTGACTCTGTCACACCTGGGTTTGATTCTTATTTTATTCCGACCGTTTTAAACAGCAAGGATCCAAAGTGGATTGTTGATTTACATCACGGGGCGATGAAGGAATACGGAGAGATCATGGACTGGGATGAAATTTTTGTAGAAGGATACTGCGTACTTAACCCCGAAGCAAAAGTAGCTGCGCTAACGGAAGCGAAAACAGATTTGAACACAGAAGACGTTGTAGCGTATGCTCGTATGGCTGAACGCATGTTTCATTTGCCCGTTTTCTATCTAGAATACAGCGGAACGTATGGAGATTCTGAATTAGTGGCAGAAGTTAAAAATTCGCTAAATGAGACGAAGTTATTTTACGGCGGAGGTATTGAGACAAAAGAGCAAGCGAGTGAGATGGGAGAGCTAGCCGATACGGTTATTGTAGGAAATGTTATTTATACAAATTTAGCGGAAGCGTTAAAAACTGTAAAAGCAGTAAAAAAGAATATTGCACAGTGAAAAATAAATAAAGTAGAATAGAGAATATATGTTCGATATAGGCGGTGAAAACGTGAATTTTTTAAGTGAAAAATTATTAACAGGATTAAACCCTCAGCAGCAAGAGGCAGTTAAAACAACAGACGGACCACTATTACTTATGGCCGGTGCAGGAAGTGGAAAAACACGTGTATTAACGCATCGAATTGCGTTTTTAATGGCAGAAAAAGAAGTTGCACCTTGGAATATTTTAGCCATTACTTTTACAAACAAAGCAGCTCGTGAGATGAGAGAGCGTGTGGCAAGTATCGTTGGCGGAGTAGCGGAAGATATTTGGATTTCAACTTTCCACTCGATGTGCGTACGTATTTTACGAAGAGATATTGATCGTATTGGCTTTAATCGAAACTTTACAATTTTAGATTCAACCGATCAGCTGTCCGTTATTAAAAACATTTTAAAAGATCAAAACATCGATCCAAAAAAATTCGATCCGCGCTCGTTATTAGGAAGCATCAGTTCAGCTAAAAATGAGCTGAAAGTAGCGGAAGAATTTGATAAAACAGCAGCGGGACCATATGAAGAAGTTGTAAGCAAAGTCTACAAAGAGTATGAAAAGCGTTTAAAGAAAAACCAAGCGCTCGATTTTGATGATTTGATTATGACAACGATTCAGCTATTTAAACGAGTTCCTGAAGTGTTAACTTACTATCAGCGCAAGTTTCAATATATTCATGTGGACGAGTATCAAGATACAAACCATGCACAGTATATGCTGGTTCGCTTGCTAGCTGCAAGATTTGAAAATGTATGCGTAGTAGGGGATTCAGATCAGTCTATTTACCGCTGGCGCGGGGCTGACATTACAAATATCTTGTCATTTGAAAAAGATTACCCAAAAGCCAAAACCATTTTGCTTGAACAAAATTATCGTTCAACTAAAACGATTTTGGCTGCAGCAAACGGTGTCATTGCAAACAATATGAATCGTAAAGTGAAAAACTTATGGACGGAAAACGATGAAGGCCAGAAGATTTATCATTACCAAGCAATGAGTGAGCATGATGAGGCACAGTTTGTAGCACGTAAAATTAAAGAAGCAGTAGACAGCGGAAAGCGTAAATACAGTGATTTTGCCATTTTGTATCGTACAAATGCACAGTCTCGTGTGATGGAGGAAGTGCTGTTAAAATCCAATATTAATTATACAATTGTCGGCGGCATTAAGTTCTACGACCGCAAAGAGATTAAAGATTTACTTGCGTACTTGCGCTTAATCGCCAACCAAGATGATGACATTAGCTTAGCTCGTATTGTAAACGTTCCAAAGCGCGGAGTTGGAGCTACTTCAGTCGATAAAGTGGCCAATTACGGAAACGTTCATGACATTTCTATTTTCAAAGCGCTGGATGAAGTAGAATTAATGGGATTAACAGGCAAAGCAACAAAAGCCCTTCGTGATTTCCAATCGATGATTTCGAATTTAGCTCAAATGCAAGACTATATGTCTGTTACAGAGCTTGTGGAACAAGTATTAGAAAGAACGGGATACCGTGAAGCGCTTAAAGTGGAAAAAACAATTGAAGCACAAAGCCGCTTAGAGAATATTGATGAGTTTTTATCTGTCACAAAAACGTTTGAAGAAGCAAGTGAAGATAAAAGCTTAGTAGCATTTTTAACCGATTTAGCACTTGTTGCTGATATCGATAAGCTTGACGACGAGGAAGAAGAAGAGAACGAACAAGTGATTCTGATGACGCTTCACTCGGCAAAAGGTCTAGAGTTCCCGGTTGTTTTTCTAATGGGTATGGAAGAAGGCGTATTCCCTCATAGCCGATCATTATTCGAAGATAATGAAATGGAAGAGGAACGACGCTTAGCCTACGTAGGGATTACACGTGCTGAACAAGAATTGTATTTATTAAATGCTCAAATGCGCACACTATTTGGTAAAACAAACGTTAATCCAAAGTCGCGCTTCATTGGAGAAATCCCAAGCGAGCTTGTGGAATCTTTAAATGAAGCAATGCGCAAACCTGCTGCTGGTCGTTCAGGGGCTTCAGCTTCGCCGTTTGCAGCGCGCCGACAAGCGGCCGTGGCAAAAACGAAGCTTGTGTCAACAGGCAGTGAATCAATTGGATGGAGCGTTGGAGATAAGGCCGAGCATAAAAAATGGGGAATTGGTACAGTTGTAAGTGTAAAAGGAGAAGGAGATTCAAAAGAATTAGACATTGCTTTTCCTAGTCCTACAGGTGTAAAAAGACTGCTTGCTAAATTTGCCCCGGTTACGAAAGTGTAATCGTGAAAAGGAGCTAGAATATGGAGTTTGAGACAGCAAAATCACGCGTTCAAGAATTACGTGACTTATTAAATCAATATGGCTATGAATATTATGTGTTAGATCAGCCATCTGTTCCAGATGCAGAATACGATAAGTTAATGAATGAGTTAATTGAGATAGAAGAATCATTTCCAGAATTAAAAACAGCTGACTCACCTACTCAGCGCATCGGCGGCCAAGTGCTCGATGCGTTTGAGAAGGTTCAGCATCAAACGTCTATGCTAAGTTTAGGAAATGCATTTAATGAAGAAGACCTTCGGGATTTTGATCGCCGAGTGCGCCAAGCCGTTGGAGATGAGTTTTCTTATGTATGCGAACTTAAAATTGACGGCCTAGCTGTATCTCTTCGCTATGAAGATGGATACTTAGTACTGGGGGCTACGCGCGGAGACGGTACGACGGGTGAAAATATTACTGAAAACTTAAAAACAATTCGCTCTATTCCACTGCGAATTAAAGAACCGTTATCAATGGAAGTTCGCGGAGAAGCATTTATGCCGAGAAAATCATTCGAAGCACTTAATGAAGCAAAAATGAAAAGGGATGAAGTTCCGTTTGCTAACCCGCGTAACGCAGCTGCAGGCTCACTGCGTCAGCTAGATCCTAAAATTGCGGCAAAACGTAATTTAGATATCTTTGTATATGCCATGACTGATACAGGAGAATTAGAAATCGACTCTCACAGCGAAAGTTTGAATTTGCTCGATGAGCTTGGTTTTAAAACAAATAGAGAAAGACAGACGTGTGAAACCATTGATGATGTGATTGCTTACATCGAAAGCTGGCAAACGCAACGTCCAGAACTATCTTATGATATTGATGGCATTGTTGTAAAAGTAGATTCATTTGATCAGCAGGCTGAGCTTGGAACAACGGCCAAAAGTCCACGCTGGGCTATTGCTTATAAGTTTCCTGCTGAAGAAGTTGTAACCAAGCTTGTAAATATTGAGCTGACGGTAGGCCGGACAGGGGTCATTACGCCAACAGCTATTTTGGAGCCGGTTCAAGTAGCAGGTACGACGGTACAGCGTGCATCTCTTCACAATGAAGATTTGATTCGTGAAAAAGACATTCGCATCGGAGATTATGTCGTAGTGAAAAAAGCAGGAGATATTATTCCTGAAGTAGTGAATGTGATTGAGGAGAAGCGAACGGGAGAAGAGCAAGAGTTTACGATGCCTACTCACTGCCCGGAATGTGAAAGTGAACTGGTGCGTTTAGAAGGAGAAGTTGCGCTTCGCTGCATTAATCCAAGCTGTCCTGCTCAAATTCGTGAAGGACTTATTCATTTCGTGTCCCGCAATGCGATGAACATTGATGGACTTGGTGAAAAAGTTATATCGCAATTATTTCGCGAACAGTTAATTAAAGATGTAGCGGATATTTATACGCTGACAAAACAGCAGTTAATCGAGCTTGAGCGCATGGGTGAGAAATCTGCTGATAATTTGATTGCGGCCATCGAAGCATCGAAAGAAAATTCGCTTGAGCGTTTGCTTTTTGGTTTGGGCATTCGCCATGTCGGAGCAAAAGCTGCAAAGACGTTAGCTCAGCACTTTGAAACCATAGACAAGTTAACAAAAGCAACGTATGATGAATTAGTGGCAATTAATGAAATTGGTGCCAAAATGGCTGATGCTATTGTCGCTTACTTTACACAAGAAGAGGTTCAAGAACTTATACATGAATTAAAAGAGTATGGAGTAAACCTTACATACAAAGGACCCAAGCTTGTAAGTGTAGAAAATGTAGATTCTGTTTTTGCTGGTAAAACCGTTGTATTAACAGGTAAGCTTGAACAGCTATCTCGCAATGAGGCAAAAGCACAAATTGAAGCACTTGGCGGTAAAGTCACAGGAAGCGTAAGTAAAAAGACAGACCTTGTTGTGGCAGGGGAAGAGGCTGGTTCCAAACTGACAAAAGCTAACGAGCTTGAAATTGAAGTATGGGATGAGGCAAGGCTACTTACGGAATTAAATAAATAAGAGGTGTGTGTAGTTGAAAAAGATATTGTTACTTTCTCTTGCGGTCATGCTTGTAACTTCAGCGTGTGCACCGAATCTTTCAGACGATAAAGAGACTGTTCAACAAACCAACAACAAGAAAGAAAAAGCAGTTATTCCGAAGTATAGTATTTCAGATGATTATTACCGAACAATTCTTCCATTTAAAGCGGGAGTGGCAAGAGGCTTAGTAGCAGCAAACTTAAACAACCGCTTGGATGCGCAAGAATTTGAAACAGGTTTAATGCGCTTATCGACAGATAGCTATTCTCCGAAAAAATATGTGTATCAAGAAGGCCAGTACCTTGATAAAGATACTATTCGCTCATGGTTAAGCCGTAAGCTGAGCGATAAACAGTTTAAAGATCTTCAAAGCAAAACAAAAGATGCTACGGCGAAAAAGAAACTTAAGAATAATGGATTAAACCCAATTGATACAGAAAAAGGCGATTTGAAAACTCGTAACGAAACAAGTCCAATGTACTTAGCGAACATTACTGAGCAAGATTACCTTATCCAAGACGGAGACGACAAGGTAAAACTTGGAGGCGTCACAATTGGCCTGGCGATGAATTCTGTTCATTATTATACAGAAGAAAATGGTTATGCTCGTGAAAAACAACTAACTGATAAAAATATTGAAGAGCAAGGCAAAAAGATGGCCGATGAAATTGTGCAGCGGATGCGTAATATTAAGGGCTTAGAAAACGTTCCAATTCGAGTAGCGTTATTTAAACAAAGTGCTAAGGCTTCTTTAACGCCAGGTAACTTTATGGCTGTCGGAAATGCAGGTTCAAATGATACGGCCGTTGGCAGCTGGGATGATTTAGACGAGAAATATTATTTATTCCCATCATCAGATGCAACAAAAGATCACCGAGATGATGCGATGAAATTTGATGAGTTCAAAGCGCAAATCGAAGACTACTTCCCGAACTTTACAAGCGTAGTAGGGAAAGGGTATTACAAAGATGGACAGCTTCAAAAAATGACGATTGATATTCCCGTCCAATTTTACGGAAAAGGTGAAATTGTAGGATTTACTCAGTACGTTGCTGGTTTAATGCTTGATCATTTCCCTTCATATATGGAAACGAGTATCTCTATTAACTCAGTAAGCGGACCTGAAGCTCTCATTGTTAGAAAAGCAGATGAGGACAAGCCGTTCGTTCATATTTACGAAGAGTAAGCAAAAAAGACACTGCTCAAGCAGTGTCTTTTTCTAATTCTATGAAATTGCCTCCTATGAAGGAATGGCGTGAGAATTTTGTCTTGTAAACTTAGCAAGATAATAAGCAGCAAATGCAAATGCATCTTGTTCAGTTGTCCGCTCTTCATACGGGCGCTTTTTATCCAGCTCAAATTCTTTCTGATAATAAGGGATGTGATCTTGAATATAGTGGCGCAGCTCGTGAAAGATCGTTTCAATAAGCGGAAGATAGTCATCAAATTTAAAAATAAATATAATGCCGACTTCTCGCCAGTAAACGCCTGATGCAAACTGCAGGTATTCTGCTTCTTCTTCTCCAAGAGCAGAGACAATTTTATTGGCTTCGCATGAATCACAAAAAATTATAGGAATATGAAAGGCTTTATTTAAACAAGCAAAAACATCTTTTTGCAAGGTGGACAAATCCCACTTGAATTCTTCATCTAATACAAACCATCTTCCGCTTTGCTGATACTCAGGGCGCTGGTGGATGACTGACTGTATAAGTATTTTATTCAATTTTTATAGCACCTCTTTTACGGTAAAGTAGTTATTCGTTTTCTTTACTTTCCCAAAGACTAGTGAAATTAAAACATGGTGGTGTGTTCATCTGAAGCATGTTTCTCTTTCTATCTATCTTTTCTAAAAAGAAGGTTATTTTATACCTATGCAAGAGAGAAATATTTTATGACGAAGGAAAAGTATGGAATGTTGTTTGAATGAAATGGATTTGGTATAAAATAGAAGTGATAAATGTAAGCCCTGTCTTGCCTGGCGGGGTTTTTAATATTTTAGGAACTAGTCTCAGAAATGTTGCCTGTTGCTAGTGAAGTTTGGTATTATCAGTATATTGTAGTGGGACGAATATTCGGAGGTGAAGGAACATGTCAAGAATTTCTGTTGATCAAGTAAAACACGTTGCAAACTTAGCGAGACTTGCGGTGACGGATGACGAAGCAGAACTATTTACAAAACAATTAGATGCTATTATTACATATGCAGAACAATTAGATGAGTTAGATACTACAAATGTCCAACCAACTTCTCACGTATTGGATATGAAAAACGTAATGCGTGAAGATAAGCCAGCTAAAGGTTTACCAATTGAAGACGTAGTAAAAAATGCGCCAGACCACAAGGATGGCTACATTCGAGTACCAACTATTTTAGAATAAGGAAGGAGGCTTTACGATGTCTTTATTCGATCGTAAACTTTCAGAACTACATAGCCTTTTACACAAGAAAGAAGTACGTGTACAAGATTTAGTAGACGAATCATATAAACGTATTAATGAAGTAGATGATAAAGTAGGTGCGTTCTTAGCGCTTAATGAAGACAATGCTCGTGCTTATGCAAAAGAGCTAGATGAAGCACTACAAACAAAAGATGAATTTGGCCTATTATTTGGTATGCCAATCGGTGTAAAAGATAATATTGTCACAAAAGATTTACGTACAACTTGTTCTAGTAAAATTCTAGCAAACTTTGATCCGATTTATGATGCAACAGTTGTTCAAAAATTGCAGGCAGCTGAAGCGGTAACCATCGGTAAATTAAATATGGATGAATTCGCAATGGGTTCTTCAACTGAAAACTCAGGTCTTCAGTTAACGCGCAACCCATGGAATTTAGATTACGTACCAGGTGGATCTAGCGGTGGTTCAGCTGCAGCTGTAGCAGCAGGCGAAGTTCCGTTTTCTTTAGGTTCTGATACAGGTGGTTCAATTCGTCAGCCAGCTGCTTATTGCGGTGTTGTCGGATTAAAACCAACGTATGGTCGCGTATCTCGTTACGGATTAGTGGCATTTGCATCTTCTTTAGATCAAATCGGACCAATCACAAATTCTGTTGAAGATAATGCATACTTACTTCAAGCAATTTCAGGCGTAGACCCAATGGATTCTACTTCTGCTAATGTTGATGTACCGGATTATGTATCTGCTTTAACAGGTGACGTAAAAGGTCTTAAAATTGCTGTTCCAAAAGAATACTTAGGCGAAGGTGTGGGCGAAGAAGCTCGCCAGTCTGTTTTAGATGCACTAAAAGTGTTAGAAGGACTAGGCGCAACTTGGGAAGAAGTATCGCTTCCACACTCTAAATACGCATTAGCTACGTATTATCTATTATCTTCTTCTGAAGCGTCTGCTAACTTATCTCGTTTTGACGGCGTTCGCTACGGATATCGTACAGATAATGCTGAGAACTTAATCGAAATGTACAAGCAGTCTCGAAGCGAAGGCTTTGGAAACGAAGTAAAACGCCGTATCATGCTTGGAACATTTGCGTTAAGCTCTGGTTATTATGATGCTTACTACAAAAAAGCACAGCAAGTACGTACGTTAATTAAGCAAGACTTTGAGTCTGTATTTGAAAACTATGACGTTATCATTGGACCGACTACACCAACTCCATCATTCAAAATTGGTGAGAAAACAGACGATCCATTAACAATGTATGCAAACGATATTTTAACAATCCCAGTAAACCTTGCTGGAGTACCTGGTATTTCTGTGCCTTGCGGCTTATCAAATGGATTGCCATTAGGGTTACAAATTATCGGTAAGCATTTCGACGAAAGCACAATCTATCGTGTTGCTCATGCATTCGAACAAGCAACTGAGCATCATAAAGCGAAACCAGCACTGTAAGGGGTGAGATAAAGATGAACTTTGAAACGATTATTGGTCTTGAAGTACACGTTGAGCTTAAGACAAAATCTAAAATTTTCTCAGCAAGTCCAAACGCATTTGGTGCGGCTCCAAATGCTAACACAAGTGTAATTGACTTAGGTTATCCTGGAGTATTACCTGTGTTAAATAAAGAAGCAGTTGATTTTGCAATGAAAGCAGCGCTTGCGCTAAACTGTGAAATCGCAACAGATACAAAGTTTGACCGTAAAAACTATTTCTATCCGGATAACCCAAAAGCTTATCAAATCTCTCAATTTGATAAACCAATTGGCGAGAACGGTTGGATTGAAGTAGAAGTTAAAGGTGAAACGAAGCGTATTCGTATCAACCGACTTCATTTAGAAGAAGATGCTGGTAAGTTAACGCATACAGGCGATGGCTATTCACTAGTAGACTTCAACCGTCAAGGTACACCTCTAATTGAGATTGTATCAGAAGCAGATATGCGTTCTCCTGAAGAAGCATATGCTTATTTAGAAAAATTAAAATCAATTATTCAATATACAGGCGTATCTGATTGTAAAATGGAAGAAGGTTCACTTCGCTGTGATGCCAATATTTCTTTACGTCCAGTTGGACAAGAAGAGTTCGGTACAAAAGCTGAGTTAAAGAACTTAAACTCATTTAACTATGTGCGCCGCGGTCTTGAACACGAAGAAATTCGTCAAGAAAAAGTGTTATTGTCTGGTGGCTTAATCGAGCAAGAAACACGCCGTTTTGACGAGTCTACGGGCGAAACAATTCTAATGCGTGTAAAAGAAGGATCTGACGACTACCGCTACTTCCCAGAGCCTGACTTATTAGAATTACACATCGACGAAGAGTGGAAAGAACGCGTTCGTGCTTCGATTCCTGAACTTCCAGATGCTCGTAAAAAGCGCTATGTAGAAGAGCTTGGTTTACCTGCTTATGATGCAATGGTATTAACGCTAACAAAAGAAATGTCTGATTTCTTTGAATCAACGCTTGCTGCGGGCGGAGACGCGAAGCTATCTTCTAACTGGTTAATGGGTGAAGTTTCTGCTTACTTAAACTCAAACCAAAAAGAACTTTCAGATGTAGCCTTAACACCTGAAGGTCTAGCTGGTATGATTCAATTAATTCAAGAAGGTACAATTTCGTCTAAAATTGCGAAAAAAGTATTCAAAGAATTAATTGAAAATGGCGGAGATGCAAAGAAAATTGTAAAAGAAAAAGGTCTTGTACAAATTTCTGATGATGCAACTTTACGTAAATTCGTAACAGATGCATTAGATGCAAACCCTCAATCTATTGAAGATTTCAAAAACGGTAAGGATCGTGCAATTGGCTTCTTAGTTGGTCAAATTATGAAAGCTTCAAAAGGCCAAGCGAACCCACCGATGGTTAATAAAATTCTTTTAGAAGAAATTAATAAACGCTAAATTTGATAACTAAATGTGAGGTGGATATCCATCTCACATTTATTATGAGTAAGGGCGATCACGCTGAAGGTATGAATAAAAACCGAAACGTGAATATTGTATATCAAGGTTAATTTCTTTATAATATGTTTGTTCATGCCCCCTCTTGTTGATGATGTAATGTGAGGGGGCATTCTTTCACTGATAAAAGTAG
Organism: Priestia sp. MDV22-iso46; assembly: GCF_058629175.1. Lineage (NCBI taxonomy): Bacteria > Bacillati > Bacillota > Bacilli > Caryophanales > Bacillaceae > Priestia > Priestia sp. MDV22-iso46. Next base: position 123,546 of record NZ_JBZVWT010000007.1, on the reverse strand, counting down.
GCAAAGATTTGTGACAAATTATCATTATTAGGATGATGAATATGAAAAGAGCGAGAATTATTTATAACCCGACATCGGGCCGTGAAATTTTTAAGAAAAACTTACCGGAAGTCTTGCAAAAGCTAGAGCAAGCAGGCTACGAAACATCTTGTCATGCTACAACTTGTGCTGGTGATGCAACAGAAGCTGCTAAAGTAGCGGTAGAACGTCGTTTTGACGTTGTAATTGCAGCCGGTGGAGACGGTACCATCAATGAAGTCGTAAACGGTATTGCCGGACAAGACTATCGCCCGCAGCTAGGTATTATTCCTGTGGGAACAACCAATGACTTTGCTCGTGCCATTAATGTGCCGCGCACGATTGAAGGCGCTATTGATGTCATTGTAGAAGGCGTAACAAAGCCAATTGACTTGGGCTGTGTAACAAACGACGGAGAAACGCATTACTTTGTAAATATCGCCGGAGGCGGCCGTTTAACTGAATTAACATATGAAGTGCCAAGCAAGTTAAAAACAATGCTTGGACAGCTAGCTTACTATTTAAAAGGCATGGAAATGCTTCCTTCTATTAAACCAACATCTGTTGAAATTGAGTATGACGGAAAATTCTTTGGCGGCGAGATTATGTTCTTCCTCGTTTCCTTAACGAACTCAGTCGGCGGCTTTGAAAAGCTGGCACCAGATTCTTCTTTAGATGACGGTATGTTTGATTTGATTATTTTAAAGAAAGCAAATTTAGCTGAATTTATTCGAATTGCGACACTTGCGCTGCGAGGAGAACATATCAATGATCCTCATATTATTTATACAAAAGCGAACCGTGTTAAAATTCATACGAATGATAAAATGCAGCTAAATCTAGATGGCGAGTACGGAGGGTTATTGCCTGGGGAATTTGTAAACTTATATCGCCATGTAGAAATCTTTGTTCCAAAAGCAACAGCTGAATTGATGGAAAAAAATGAGATCGCCTAATTGCGATCTTTTTTCATGCTTTTCTTTGTTTGGCTTTCGCTCTTATGGTACAATCAGTTCAGCATTTTCAAATGACTAAAAGGATGTAACGATAAATGGAAAAATTAAAACCACCTGTAGAAAAAAATGAATATATAGATGTCGCGTTTGAAGATTTAACGCATGACGGAGCGGGTGTAGCGAAAGTGAACGGATTTCCTGTTTTCGTTCAAAATGCGCTGCCCGGCGAAAGCGGCCAAGTAAAAGTCATTAAAGTAAAAAAAGGCTATGCGTTTGGCAAGCTTATCAAACACCATACAATTAGTGAACAGCGTGTTGAAGCACCTTGTCCGGTCTACAAGCAGTGCGGAGGCTGTCAGCTGCAGCATGTAAGCTATGAAGGACAGCTGCAATTTAAACAAAAGCAAGTAAAAGACGTCATGGCGCGAATTGGTCATTTACCTGACGTTCCGGTACATTCGACGCTAGGAATGAATGATCCTTGGCGCTATCGAAACAAAGCTCAAGTGCCCGTAGCAGAAAGAGAAGGCGGTTTGGTCGCTGGGTTTTATCAGCAGCGAAGCCACGACATCATTAACATGGATGCCTGTTTGATTCAGCAGCAGGCAAATGATGATGTTGTTCAAGCTGTCAGATCAATCTGTGAAAAGCATGACGTTTCTGCTTATCAGGAACAAAAACATAAAGGCTCGCTTCGTCATATCATGGCGCGTTACGGGCTTGTAACGGGTGAAATCATGGTTGTAATTGTGACTCGTACAGCTGAGCTGCCAAACAAAAAGCGTATTATAGAAGACATTATCGAAGCCGTGCCGAACGTAAAATCAATTGTTCAAAACGTAAACAGCAAGCGCACAAACGTCATTTTAGGGAACCAAACGAACGTACTTTGGGGAGAAGAATATATTTACGACTATATCGGCGACGTTAAATTTGCCATTTCAGCAAAATCATTTTACCAAGTAAACCCTGAGCAAACGAAAGTGCTTTATGACAAAGCGCTTGAGTATGCAGATTTAACAGGAGAAGAAACGGTAATTGACGCCTACTGTGGAATCGGAACAATCTCGTTATTTCTCGCTCAAAAAGCGAAAAAAGTATATGGCGTTGAAATCGTGCCTGAAGCGATTGAAGATGCAAAGCGAAACGCTGAGCTAAACGGTATTCACAACGCTGAATTTGAAGTAGGCGAAGCAGAAGTCGTCATTCCAAACTGGTACAAACAAGGCATCAAAGCGGACGTCATCGTCGTAGATCCGCCGCGAAAAGGATGCGACGAAGCTCTTTTGAATACCATCATTGACATGAAGCCGAAAAAAGTTGTCTATGTGTCATGCGGACCAGCAACTCTTGCGCGTGATTTAGCTATTTTAGAAAAAGGCGGATATGAGACGGTTGAAGTTCAGCCTGTTGATATGTTTCCGCATACGACACATGTGGAGAATGTGGCGGTCTTAAAATTAAAATAACTCTTCATCAAAGCTGCTATCTTAGTAAAGATAGCAGCTTTTTATTTTGAATAAGCAAGAAAAAGACAAAGTTAGAGTGCTCATACCAAAAGCAGATAAAACTCGATATAAAAGCGCTAATTGCCGTTATGTCCGTTTTATTTTGCCGTTTGTCCACCCCACCAACACAACAAATTTCTGAATATACTTTTTTTAAGGTTTTCAATATTTTAGGAATTATAATAAAGAAGCAATAAATGAAAACATTATATTTGTGGTAAGAGGTGAAGGGACATCATGTATAGAGCAATTGCTATTATAGCAGGTTCTGTGTTAATTGGATTTGCATACAATTGGTTTTTAATCCCCCATAAAGTGTTAAGCAGCGGCATTAGCGGTATTGCTATGATTATAGGAATTTTAACGCCTGCAAGCACGGGAACAATGAATTTTTTGTTGAATTTACCCCTTTTAATTATTGGTTTTATGAAGTTAGGAAAGCGGTTTGTTTTACATACCCTGCTGTCCGTTGTGGCTTTATCAATTGCTTTATACGTGATTCCCTTGAGAGCTGTTAGTACAGATCCTATTCTGTCAGCTGTTTTTGGAGGAGTTTTAACTGGAATTGGCGTAGGGTTTGTTTTTCGTCAGTCAGCTTCGACAGGTGGATTTGATATTATTGCGATGCTTCTTACGCATAAAAAAGAATTCCCGCTTGGCGCTATATTATCAGCGATGAATGCCGTGGTTGTGTTTGTTTCAGGTTTTTTTGTGAATTGGGACGCGGCTTTATATACGATGCTTTCGATTTTCGTCACAGGAAAAGTAGTGGATGCAATTCATACTCGCCATATTAAGCTCACGTTAACCATTATTACGAGAAAAGGTGAAGAAATGAAGCAGCAGCTTCTTACGAATTTGGTGCGCGGCGTGACGTTAATGAACGGTGAAGGAGCTTATTCAAGAGAAGACCGTAAAATATTAATGACGGTGATTTCACGCTATGAGCTTGCAAACCTCAAGCAGTTAATTCAATCGGTGGATCCTGAAGCTTTCGTAAATATTACGGAAACGGTAGAAGTAATGGGGCTGTTTCGACGGGATGCCTATTAATATATTTGTTATTTCAGCGCCCATTTATGATAAATAGCCATTTTTATAGTATAAAAGTTATAAAAAAAGCCTTAAGAGTAGTTCTTGAGGCTTTTTTTGCGTAAAATATGAGTAAGAAAATATCGTGTATGAAAAGTATAAAAAAGGGAATTTGATAGAGTACATAAAATATTGACATCAAAAAGGAGAGACTATATGACGGTAGAATATCAGTTAACGAAAAAGAAATATTACGAAACGTTTATGCAAGAAAATGAAAATCAGCCGCCTGTAAAGGTCCTTGGACAAGCTTATTACGAAGAGCAGCAAAAAGAGTGGTACGACTTATCGCTCGTTCGCTTAGCCCAGGGAGAAGTTTACTTCCATAATCAAGATTTTGAGTCCGCGATTTTTAAGTGGGAGAATGTAAATGGTGAATTTAAGCTGTGGGCGAAGAAAAATACAGCCGACGCGCATTATGAGTTGGGATTGTCTACGCTAGCTGAAGAGCTTTACCTATCCATCGAAACGGATTCAAAAGTATTAAAAGCTGAAATAGCGCTAAAGCTGTTTTCGCTTTATACGGACCATAACAATATTGAACGAGCTTATGAAGTCATTAACGAGCTGGTTGCTTCTCAGCCGGATTATCCAAACGTCACGGCGATTGCACGCAGATTTTATGAAGAGCAAGAAGACTTTAACAGCGCAGTGGAGCTTGCGGTAGATGAGTGTATTCGGACAGAATCGTTAAATTGGTTTGCGGTATTAAAGACTTACGTAGATAAAGGATATACAGCAAACTTTATCCCTAACTATTTTTATCAAGTTATGATTGCATTTTACAAAGTGGATCAAGTGTATTTCAAACAGCTTGTCTCAGCTTTATGGAAACAATATAAGAGCCAGCCTCCTTATCTTGCTTGGATTAAAACCATCAATGATATTTTCTTGAATATTGAAGTGGGCCTCTATGATTATTGGCAAGAGATTTCAACTCTTTATCAAGAAACGTATACCGACTTGATGGAAAGTGATCATTCTGTAAAGGAATTGCATGAAGCCATTCCGAACGTATTAACAAACTGGCTTAAAATTACCAATAAGTCACGTGCGTTATTTCCATCTGCGGCCGTGCTTTCATGGAATGAAAAGTTTCCGTCAACTATTGATACCATTACAATCGAAAATGCAGGCAGATTAATTTTTGAGGCGCGTAACGACATTGATGGTCTTGAATATCACTACAAGCTTTGCCACGGCATTATTAAATGGGCTAATGAAAATGGTTTAGAAGTGGGGCACACCTTTAAATGGTGGGTAGATTTTTTATTAGATGCTCATACGACACACTTATTAATTACAGGAACAAATGCTGCAACGTCTTCATTTGTGGGATCGATTACAGAAGAAAAGGTACCGCAAAATCACGAAACAACCTTTGTGTTCATTCATGATGAGGAAGAATCTATCCAGCAAATCGCTGATCAAGAAATCATTCCGATGGAAACGATTGACGGAGCGGAGCAATCTCCTCACCAGGCGCTTGTAGAAGTGAAAAAACCTTTTGCGTTCCTTGATAAGCATAATTGTTCATGCATTATTACGCCAAGTTTTACAGAACAAGAGGCACGTGAGCAGGATGCATTTAAATATGCTCCTTTAGCAGATGGTTTACTGTTTGTGCTTGATGCAAAAGAATCGCTGCTTGATGAAGAAAGAGAATTATTGCTGGAGATAAAAGAGCATGCGCCAAATACGCCAGTTCATTTTGTCATCAACAATATGGACAGTCTTTATAATCAAGCAACGATTGAGCGAATTACAAAAGAATTTGAAGCAAGCATTGGAGCTGATTTCCCGCAGGCACATGTATTAGCCTATACGCCTCACTACGTATCGAGTCAGCACCACGGAGACTTGGCTCAGTTTATTAAAGCTAATTTCTATTACGATCCAAACGACGTTGGAGTAGAAGAGCGTGCGCGCAGACTGCTGTTCTTCATTCAAAGCATGCTAAAGAGCTTAGTGGAGAAGAGAAATCAAACAGAAAATCATTTGATTGAAAGCATTAAATGGAACGAAGATATGCTTGTGCGATTAAATGGCTTCTTGCATCGAGTAGATGACTTAGAACAAGAAAAAGCGAGTAGTATTGTTTCGGCTTATCACGGAATCAAAGAGGATATTAGCAAAAAGCTAAAAAATAAAATTCCTCGTTTACTCAAAAAGTCTTCAGAATTAGTGAAGGAAGACAGTGATTTTAGTACGGTTCATATTGAGCTGAATAAACAAATGAATATGCGCGTGGAAGAGCACTTGCAGCAAGATGTCCTGCCCAAGTTCCGCATCTCTTTAAAGGAATGGATTGCTACATCAAATGAAGAGCTGATTGCGAGTCAAGTAGACATTGAAGAAGTAGCAGAGTCATTAAATAAGATGTACAATGAGCAAAAATTAACGTTAGCCTGCGATTTTAAAGTACTGGACGACTGGCGCCGCGACGTTAATCGTATGGCTAATCGGGTTCAGCTGGACGAAGAAAATATTTTACTTCGCGTTAATCCAACGCAGCTCTTGTTAAAAGGAGCAGGAAAACTGTTTTCTTCCATTCTTCAAAACCAAACGCTGCTTTATAATCAATATAAAAAGTACATTGAAAGTCAAGACTATCAAGATATCACAGAATCAATGCTGGCAAAGTTTTTTATGCAATTTAATTTATTTGAGAAAAATTTAGAAGTTGATATTGAACTATTCTTTGAAAAGCCAAAAGAGGTTTTAAAAGAAACGATTGAAGAAACACAGGCGCATATTAATGAAAATCAAGACGTGTTAAGTCATATGAAAGCCAATCCTGAAGCTTACCATGATCCTTTAACATTATTCCAGCTTCGCTTGCGTCAGTATGAGTTAATGGTTAAAGCTACAGAAGAGGTACACTACAACGTATAAAAGGTGGAGCAGGATGTATTTAACGATAAAAGAAGCAGCAGAGTATCTATCTTTTCCTGAAGAATATGTGCAGAAATTGATTCAAGAAGGAAAAGTACGAGCTATATTTGATGGTGAAAACTACTTATTAAATAAAGAGCAGTTTAACACCCATTTAGAGCAAATGGAAAAGTACAAAAAACAAATTGAAGAATACCTAAATGAGCCTATCCCTGAAGATATGGATGTAAAAGATGAAGATTGAAGGCAGAAGCAGAAAACAGATGTTTTCTGCTTTTTTCTTTTGGAATGAAAGTGTTAAAAAAGGTAAGATATGAAAGAAATGTCGAAAAAAGTTGGAATTTCGTTAAAGATGTAGTCTTTTTAGATGCTTTTTTTATATAATGAAAGTATGCTAAACAAAAAGGAGAAGGTCTATGCAACGATCAAGACAGTTAAGGCTGATTTTATTGCTTGCCCTGATTGTTGTCGCTTCGTTTTTAATTATTATTATTTCGAAAACACAAGGGATTATAAGTCAGCAAACGACAAAAAAAGTAGAAAACACAAGCGTTGCAATTCTCACCTCTGATGTACTGACAGATCAAAGCTGGGGCAGTCTAGCTTATAAAGGAAAAATCAACATCGAGCAGCAGTATCCTGTTTCGGCTCAAGTTATTAGCGAAGTAAATACGAACCAAAAAATGAAGGAAGCTGCTGAAAAAGTTATTCAAAATGGAACAAAAGTCGTAATTGGACATGGAAGAGAATTTTCTACCGTTTTTACAGAACTAGCTCCTAAGTATCCTCATGTTCATTTCGTCACCATTCACGGTACTTCAATGTATAAAAACCAAACTGTATATACATTTGATCAAACAAAAATAGAGCACCTGGCAGGCACGGCAGCTGCCATGAAGACAAAAACGAAAAAAATTGGATTACTCGATACATTTGCAAAAGAAAAAAATCCAGGATTCGAACAAGGAATCAAAGCGTATGATTCATCGATTGCTTTTTATTATCGAGTTGTAAACAGCCGAGACGATGGAGCAAAAGCAGTAAAGCTGCTCCGCGAGTTAAAAGCTCAAGGTGTCGATATCGTCTATGCTAAAGGAAATTCGTATAATCAAGAAGTTATTCAAGAAGCGAAAACACAAGGAATGTACGTAATAGGATATTTAGATGATCAGGCGTACATGGGTAGGTCTGTTATTTTAACAAGTGTGATAAATGATGTTCCTCAAGCTTACAACGTGATTATGAAAGACTATTTTAGTAAAAAAGGTCTTCCATCTGGAGAAGTCAAACTTGACGCCAGGGACGGTGTTTATAAACTAGCGCCTTTTGGACCGATGTACAGTAAGCGGGAAAAACAAATTTTATATTCGAAAGTTAGAATGTCTACACAGCCGAAGTAACTATGAAAAAGAAAGAGATGATTATGAATCAATTATTTCGCAACATGTCATTCCGTAGCCAAATATTAACGATTCTTCTTTTGATTACATTCATGTTAAGCGGGTTCTCTTTAGTTTTAGTGCATGCCATTGATAAAATGAATCATGTAAGCAACGAAATTAAAGATGAAGATGTTCCTCAAATGGTGTGGCTTTCTTATTGGGAAGAGCAGCTGAACATAAAAGAATACATTGTGAAAAATAATCTAAAGAACCCCACTGTCTCTTTGATAGAAGAATATCAATCATATGATACACGAGTTATCGAAAATAATGAAAGATATAAGCAGCCTGTGCCAAAATCGTTGATTCCACTAAAGGAAAAAATTGAGCTGCTGGATTTTAAGATTTCTAATAACGTGCAGGGACTGCTGAAGTACGGAGATATAGAGGGAGCAAAAGAGTATCTTAAGAGAAATTATTTGCCGGATCTGCATCAGATAAAAAAAGATATTAATAGTTCAAAAGAAGAGACGGTTGATTCACTTGATACACTATCAGATACACTGTCTGTCATTATTAAAGATTCATTAATTTTACTATTGATTTTAACAGTAAGTGCTATTGTGGCTTCTCTTTATGTTTCTTATCGTATGAGTGCGAGCCTTACGAAACCAATTGAACAAATGATTGAAAAAGTGAATGACATTGCAGACGGAGAATACGGTCTTGTTCTTCAAGACACAAAGCAAATCGAGCTGAAGCAGCTTTCGGCTTCTATCAATCAAATGTCGGTTAGTTTAGAAGATTCATTTTGGAAAATCATTAAAGATAAAGCATATCGCCAGCAGATCTTAAATTCACTGCCTGTTGGAATTATCACAATAGAAGATGAGACAAATAGTATATTTGCCAATACCTCAGCAAAGCAGTTTTTAGATCTCAACGAAAAGGATATTTGTGGGTATATGGAGGAATGTCCTGAATATAATACTGAATTTTGGAGCATGGTGAATTCGGGAGAAATTCACGAAAATAAAAAAGTATTATTTGGAACGAAAGAGACGTGCTATTGCTTTTTAGCCTCTCAAACGCAGCTGTTTAATGAGAAGAACGAGAGCATCGGAAGAATTTTTTATTTCATTGATATATCGGATACCGAAGAATTAGAAAAGCGAATGCATCAGTCTGAGAAACTTGCTCTAGTTGGAGAAGTGGCAGCCGGAGCTGCCCATGAGATTCGTAATCCTCTTGCCGTGATTCATGGATTTATATCTCTTATGAATCAGTCTCTCTCTGATGAGGAGAAAAAGCGTTTTTACCTGCCTCTGCTTATGAAAGAGTTAGAGAGGATTAATTACATCATTGAAGAAATGCTGCTGTTATCAAAACCAGGAGCTCCGGTAATGAAAAAAGTCAGTATGCAGGATATTATTAATGAGCTATTGCCTTTGATTACTCACTCAAGCAAATTTACAGAAAAAGATAAGCTTATCTTTGATGTGAAACTGCAGCCGCATATACTAAAGGTAGATGAAAAACAAATCAAACAAGTTCTTCATAATTTAATTCGAAACAGTATGGAAGCCATGGATGGAGAAGGAGTCATTACAATCTATTCACAGGTTCATGATGATAATTATTGTCTGTATATTGAAGATAATGGAAAAGGGATTCCTTTGCATATGCAGCAGTCGCTGTACCAGCCGTTTTCCACTTCAAAAGATAGTGGAACAGGTCTTGGTCTGCCAATTGCTCAGCGTATTCTAGAAAGCCACGGAGGACAGATTAAATTATTATCTACTTCTTCCCGCGGCACAGTTTTTGTTATTAAATTTCCTCTACATTAAGAAAACAGCCTCAAAAGGGCTGTTTTTTTAATGTGCTGTTAAAATAAGAGGACCGTTTTTCGTAATCGCAAGTGTATGTTCAAATTGAGCGGATAATTTACCGTCTGTTGTACGAGCCGTCCAGCCGTTTTTATCCATTTTAGAATGCCATGTACCAGCATTCACCATTGGCTCAATTGTAATAACCATACCTTCTTTTAAACGTGTACCTTTGCCAGCTTTTCCGTAGTGAAGAATTGTAGGCGCTTCGTGCATGGTATTTCCAATTCCGTGTCCTGTGAAGTCGCGTACGACAGAGAATTTTTCGCCTTCTACATAGCTTTGAATAGCGTGGCCAATGTCACCTGTGCGATTTCCTGGCTGTGCTTGCTCGATTCCTTTTAAAAGCGCTTCGTATGTAACATCTACTAGACGCTGTGCTTCGTCTGAAATGTCTCCAACGGTGTGAGTCCATGCGGAATCTGCTAAGCCTCCGTTTAAATTTACAACCATATCGATGGTTACGATATCGCCGTCTTTTAACGGTTTATTTGTTGGGAAGCCGTGGCAAATTTCATCATTTAAAGAAGCGCACGTTGCATATTGATATCCTTTGTATCCTTTTTGTTCCGGCGTTGCTCCGTGCTTTGCTAAGTACTCTTCAACAAATTTATCAATTTGCATTGTTGTTATGCCTGGTTTGATCATTTTAGCGATTTCTTTATGACAAGAAGCTAATAATTTACCTGCTTCGTGCATTAAATTAATTTCGCGTTCACTTTTTAATGTGATCATTGTTGTTCACTCCTTTTTTGATGTAACTTTACGAAAAAAGTTGAGCAGCGGTTATAGCGATGAAAGTCGACTATTCATCAGTTCATTCTTCTTTATTTGAAAATCCAAGAAATACAGAAGCCGTCTGCTATGGGGCGATATAAAATCATCCTTAATCATAACGCCCCATGGTAGGAAAATGCAAGATACAGGCTTAAAAAGGAAGGGTTTGACGATAGGCATGTAGGGAAAACTGATAAATGAACGTTGAATTGGAGCATTCTCTATAACAAATGCGGTATGATATAGTAAAATAAATGAAACAAAACAATTCTTTAGGAGGGGTATAGGAAAATGAGTGAACATGGAAAATTTATTGGATTTGCAGGTACATATACAAAAGCAGGCAGTGAAGGTGTCTATACATTTACGTTAGATACGAAGGCTAAAAAGATTGTAGAAGTAAAAGCCGTGGCTAAAATTGAAAATCCTACATACTTAAATGCAAGCAAAGACAACGAACATCTTTATACAGTTATTAAAGAAGGAGAAAAAGGCGGAGTAGCTGCTTTTAAGGTTGATCCAAACACGGGGCAACTAAAGTTTGTAAACAAACAGCTGCTAGACGGCGCGCCTCCTTGCTATGTTTCAGTGAATGAAGATAATACGCTTGTTTTATCTGCTAACTTTCATAAAGGGAGCGTTGAGACGTATTCTGTTAATGAAGAAACAGGGGAAATTGAATATGTAGCATCCGTAGTGGAACATCCTCATTCAGATCTCAAAAAAGGACAACAAGGAAAACCGCACGTACACTATGCCGATTTTACTCCTGGAGAAAAGCACGTGGCCGTTGTGGACTTAGGTATTGATAAAATCGTGACATATGAAGTAGAAGAGAATAAATTGAAGGAAGTCAACAGTCTTTCTACATCTGTTGGTTCGGGCCCTAGACATTTAACGTTCCATCCAAATGGCCGCTATGCGTATGCAATGACAGAATTCAGCTCTGAAGTTTTATTTTTAACTTATGACGAAAGCAAAGGAAGCTTCACTCAACAACAAGCTGTTTCAACAATTCCAGCTGATTTTACAGAAAATAATCAAGGGAGTGCTATCCACATTTCTTCAGATGGCCGCTTTGTCTATGCAGGAAACCGCGGACATAACTCAATTGCAACATTCAAAGTAGATCAGGATTCTGGACAGTTAACATTCATAGAATGGACAGGCACTGAAGGTGACTGGCCGCGCGATTTTGTTTTAGATCCAACAGAACAATTCATTGTAGCGTCTAATCAAGAAACAGGAAACTTGGTACTGTTTGAAAGAGGCCAAGAAAGTGGAAAGCTAACGCTTCTTCAATCTAACGTTACGGTTCCAGAAGCTGTATGCGTAAAGTTCCTCCATTATAAGTAATCGATGTAGAAAGCCAGACCTGATCAAAGAACAATCAGGTCTGGCTTTCTAAACTTAAGCGGCTGTCACTTCCCTTACGGAGTTAGTGTCATCCGCATAGGTGAACCTTTGAGGGAATAATCAGGTAGTGCGCGTTCCTTAGCATCATTTATGATCTCAATTTTTGAAACGAGCATAATCTATATATGGAAAAAAAGCCCTTTTGGAGGGCTTTTTTTTCTGGGGTTATAGTAGAATGAAGAGAGAACGCATGAAAGGCTGAGGTGAGAAGTGTGGAAGATATATGTAAATATCCAATTGTACAAGCTCCCATGGCAGGAGGAGTTTCGACGCCTAAACTAGCTGCAGCAGTATCTAATAGCGGAGGACTAGGGTTTCTAGCTGCGGGATATAAAAGTGCGCGTGAATTGGAGCAGGAAATTATAGAGATGCACTCACTTACGAAAAAACCTTTTGGAGTGAATCTGTTTGTGCCGACAAATGAAAAAGTAGCAGTTGATGCACTTGATTGTTATCAAAAAGAACTGTTAAAAGCAGCTGAATATTTGGAGTGTCAAGTTGATATACCAAAGAATGATGATGATGAATGGAATGCCAAGCTCGACATCATTCAAAAACATCGAGTACCTGCTGTGAGCTTTACATTTGGGTGCCCGGATCGAGAGATTGTAGCAAGTTTAAAAGGAATTGGAAGCCGTGTTTTCGTTACGATTACAACACCTCAAGAAGCCGAAGTGGCTTTGAGAGCAGGAGCGGATGCGCTATGTTTGCAAGGCATTGAAGCCGGCGGCCATCGATCTACTTTTTTAGAGAGTTCGGTGGATTACCCGCTTATGAAATTGCTGAAAGAAGTTCGCTCAATCACTAAAAAGCCATTGATTGCTGCGGGAGGGTTGATGACGGGGTCTGACATAAAACGTGTGTTACAAGAAGGGGCTTCTGCTGCCCAGTTAGGTACGGCTTTTATTTGTTGTCCAGAAAGCGGAGCGAGTGCTCTTCATAAAGAAAGCATTCTTCAAAAGCGTTTTAATGAAACAGGTGTCACACGAGCTTTTACAGGGAAACGTGCTAGAGGATTTGTGAATGCCTTTTTTATTTCCTATGATAAATCAGCACCATCCGCCTACCCTCATATTCATTACATGACAAAGCCTATTCGAGCAAAAGCTACACAAATGAATAATCCAGAGTACACTTCTTTGTGGGCAGGAACCGGATTTACGCTGGCAAAAAAACTGCCTGCACATCTTATTGTGGAAGAGCTTGTACAAGAACTAAATGAATGACGAGAATTACGGTGTTGCTTGCTTTAAGTGCAAGCAGCTTTACATAAAGAAGGTGAACTTATAGTGCAAAACAAATTTACGATTGGACAAATGGCCAGACTGCATGATATTCCGGTTAAAACACTTCGCTATTATGATGAAATTGGCCTGTTCGAGCCTTACGAAGTTGATCCACAAACCGGTTATCGATATTATACGTTAGAACAATTTAAGAAATTAGATATCATTGTCTATTTAAAGCTGATGGGAGTTCCTTTAAAAGAAATTAAAAGAAAGATGGAGCACAGCAGCTTGGATGAATTTATTGAAACTTTAGCGGAATATCAGAAGGTAACAAAAGAAAAAATTCGTCACCTTCAAAGAGTGAATGTGCAGCTAACAACTCGAATGAAGGAATTAGAACAGACGAGACATATTAACCAAATAGGAGCCCCGTTCATAAAACACCTTCCTTCTCGTGAAGTTGTGCAAGTAAAAGCAGAGGTAGGTACGTTAGACGGGACTGAAAGTGTTCTCCGTGATTTAAAAAAGAAAATTAGTCATATTACCCCGATTATGATTGGGAAAGTAGGGTTTATGCTATCGGTAGAAAACGCGAAAAAACAACAATTTACAGATTACGATGGCATTTTTTTATTGGTCGAAAGTGATGTTTCTTTTAAGCATGAACTCGTTACGTTAATACCTGAAGGAGATTACGCATCTATTTATATGAGAGAAAAGAGAGATACCACAGGAGTCTATTACGATGCATTACTGAACTTTATTAAAGCGGAAGGATACAAAGCAGAAGGTCCTTTCTTAATTCGGCGGATTGTAGATTCATTTATTTCACATCATGAAGAAGAGCGGCTGACGGAAATTCAAATTCGAATTACGTCTTGACTATCCAGTAGCTGGAGGGTTTAAGATGAGACTATTGTAAAACTGCTGAAGGGAGAGACAACAATAGATGAATCAGCAAAGTATTTCCCAAGGAATGTCTTTAAGCCGAGGAAATCGTATTTTATTTATTTTAATTTTGGGTTCACTGAGCGCATTTGGACCGTTATCAATCGATATGTATTTGCCAGCGCTGCCGACGCTTGCGAAAGAATTGCATACTTCAGCTTCTTTAGCGCAGGTCAGTCTGACAGCTTGCTTATTGGGCTTAGCATTTGGGCAAGTGGTCATGGGGCCATTCAGTGATATTCGCGGAAGGAAAAAGCCGCTTGTAGCAGCATTAATCACCTATGCAGTTGCATCTGTTTTATGCGTGTTTGCACCGTCTATTTGGATTTTTATCGTTTTGCGATTTATTCAAGGTATGGCAGGAGCAGCAGGAATGGTTATTTCAAGAGCGAGCGTGCGAGACTTGTTTTCAGGTTCGGATTTAACAAAGTTTTTCTCCATGCTTATGCTTGTAAATGGCTTAGCTCCTATTTTAGCTCCGGTTGCTGGTGGACAGCTGCTGACGATTATGTCGTGGCGAGGAGTATTTGGTGTGTTAGCAGTGATTGGTGCACTAATGTTTTTTGCCGTTTTATTTGGTTTAAAAGAAACGCTTCCGCTCGAACGCCGTAAAGAAGGTGGATTAACAGAAGTACTGCGTACATTTGGCGTATTGCTAAAAGATGGTGTCTTCGTGGGATATGCGCTGGCGCAAGGTTTTATTATGAGTGCCATGTTTGCTTATATTTCAGGTTCTACATTTGTCCTTCAAGACATTTATGGACTATCTCCGCAGATGTTCAGCTTTGTTTTTGCTATTAACGGTTTTGGACTAATTATAGCTACTCAAGTGACAGGACGTTTAGCGGGTAAAATAAAAGAAGCAACTCTTCTTATGTATGGATTGCTTCAAGCAGCTGTTGGAAGCGTGCTTTTAGTGGCCGTGATTGTTACTCACATGTCCGTTATTTTGGTCTGCATCTTGCTTTTCTTTGTAGTATCGAGCGTAGGAATTGTGAACACAACCGTTTTTTCACTCGCTATGGAAAATCAAGCTTCGAACGCGGGAAGTGCTTCAGCGCTTCTAGGGTTGCTTCCGTTCTTGCTCGGAGCAGCCGTAGCTCCTCTTGTTGGTCTTGGAGGAGGGCAAAATGCTCTGCCGATGGGCATTGTGATTATGGTCTGCGATTTATTAGCATTAGGTGTGTACATGACGTTAGTGAGAAGGAAAACTGCATCATAAAAAAGCTACTTGGCTTTCAACAGCCAAGTAGCTTTTTTAGTTATTGAGCTTTGTGCTCGTGATTTTCAAACGGCATTGTAACGCCAAGATTTTGTATTTCTTTTTTGGCATTTTCCAAAATGGTTTCAGCTTTCGCTTTTGTTTCAGCATCTACCCCGCTTAGAAAATCTTTCTTTTTAGCAGGAAAATTCACGCCAAGTTCTTTTAATTTGGCTTTCGCTTGTTCTTTAGTCAGCGTGCCGTCGCGAAACTGATCCATAATAGCTTTCGCTTTTTTCTTTGTAGCCGCATCTAAATTGTTAAAAGGACCGCCTCTATGTTCAGGAAAATTCACGCCAAGTTCTTTTAATTTGGCTTCCGCTTGTTCTTTAGTCAGCGTGCCGTCGCGAAGCTGATCCATAATAGCTTTCGCTTTTTTCTTCGTAGCCGCATCTAGATTGCTGAAGGGGCCGTCTTTGTGCTGAGGCAAGTTTACGCCGAGTTTTTGTAATTTTTCCTGTGCTTTTTTCATAATATCATCAACTTTTTGTTGTGTTGCATCATCCGTATTTGTTGTACTGCCATTTGTTCGCTCTACAACTGTTGAAGAGCTTGTTTCATCTTTGCTGGCTGCAAATGCCGTGGAGTTTGCAGCGGCCATAACTCCTAGTGTTAAACCGCTTGCCATGATATAACCGAATAGTTTCTTTTTCATGCTGTTGTCACTCCTTAAAAGTTATAGGGGTGTGGTACAGAGCTGTCCACAATTGTTAATGTAACCACCAATAGTGAAAAAATGGTGAAAATAGATAAAAAACGAAAAAATATAGACGTTTGTTGAACACTACAGCTCTTTTATTGGATAACAAAATGAAATTCGATATGATTTTATCTAAACAACAGCAAAAAAGAATGGAGACTTTATATAGATGAACGTTCTTAAAAAATTGGGAATAGCTTTGATAGTTACGATAGCGGTAAGCCTGGTATTTTTGTTTCGCGATGAGTTAAAGCCAGGTCCAACGCTAGAAGATTTTTCAGGAGCAACTGATTTGCATCCTGTCGTAGAAGAAAAGAAAAATAAACTTGTTCAACAAGCAAGTGACCAAGGAATCTCGATTGTCATTACGGAAGGTTTCCGTTCAAAAGAAGAACAAGATAAGCTTTATGCAAAAGGCAGGACGGAAGAAGGCAATATTGTTACCTATTCAAAGGGCGGCCAGTCTTATCATAACTATGGACTAGCTATTGATTTTGCTATTCAGTTAAAAGACGGACGAGTTATTTGGGACATGGAATATGACGGTAATAATAACAATCAGTCTGATTGGATGGAGGTTGTAGATATCGCAAAAAATTTAGGATTCGAATGGGGAGGAGATTGGCAAGGGTTTAAAGACTATCCACATTTTCAGATGAGTCTGGAAAATATAAAAGACCACACACGCTAATAAAGCGTGTTTTTTTTAGAGGGATAATACAATTTCACTATATCTATGTCAGAACCTCTAACACAAATAGAAGCTTGTATTTTCTTTTTTGTTAATTTACCGTTAAGAGAATTATATATATTAATATAATAAAGATATAGACGGATAATTAGAAAGAGGGGTGATTAGAGAGAACTGCCCCCTAAAAATGAAAGACAATTCGTATAAAGATATGCGTTAACTAATATAATCTATTGATTAAGCTTATACAAGTACCTTCAGCCTAGCGAACGTATGCTTACATATCGGCAAATGCCAACAAAGCCTTTTATTTTTCTAGCATATTTTATTTGAAGATAGTTCATTTTGATTACAAAAAAGAGATAATTTGTCAACTGTTGACTTTGCTTTAAGGGTAAGAATATAATTTTTAATATATTTTAAATATTTTAAAAATTTAAATATTTATTGTTGTTCGCAAATTAGGAGGGGGAAAATGATTGTTTTTGACGGAGTGAATAAATATTACGGTGATTTTCACGTATTAAAAGATATCAATTTAACAATTGAAAAAGGTGAAGTTGTCGTCGTAATTGGACCTTCGGGTTCAGGTAAAAGCACGATGCTGCGATGCATAAATTATTTAGAAACAATATCTAACGGACAGTTAACGGTAAATAATATATTGGTCGCGGATAAAAAAACAAATATTAATAAACTGCGCCGCAATATAGGTATGGTGTTTCAACATTTTTATTTATATCCGCATAAAACAGTTTTAGAAAATATCACTTTAGCACCTATGAAAGTATTGGGACAGTCGTCAGAAGAAGCTAAGAAGACAGCCCTATACTATTTAGATAAAGTCGGAATCGGTGAAAAAGCTAACGCCTACCCATCCCAGCTGTCAGGCGGCCAGCAGCAGCGTGTAGCTATTGCGAGGGGACTTGCGATGAAGCCAGAAATTATGCTTTTTGATGAGCCTACCTCTGCTCTTGATCCAGAAATGATTGGAGAAGTGCTGGATGTCATGAAAACATTGGCTAAAGAAGGAATGACCATGGTAGTTGTAACTCATGAAATGGGGTTTGCAAAAGAAGTAGCGGACCGCATTGTATTTATGGATCAAGGAAAAATCTTAGAAGAGGCAACTCCGGCTGAGTTTTACGAAAACCCGCAAGAAGAAAGGGCACGTTTATTTCTTAGCCGTATTTTAAATCATTAATTGTTTAATAGGGGGAGTAATATGAAGAAATCAAAAACGTTTTTAAAGGCAGCTGTGCTTTCATTAGCAGCGGCTATGATGTTAGCAGCTTGCGGAGGGAAAAGTGAAGAAACGAGTGGATCATCAGCTAAAAAAGATGTGCTCACTGAAATCAAAGACCGAGGGAAAATCGTCATTGGAGTTAAAAATGATACGCGTTTGTTTGGCTTAAAGAATCCAAAGACGGGTGAAGTAGAAGGTTTTGATGTTGATATTTCTAAGCAGCTGGCTAAAGAGATTTTAGGCGATGAAAACAAGGTAGAATTTAAAGAAGTTACGTCCAAAACAAGGGTTCCTCTTCTTCAAAAAGGAGATATTGATGCTGTTGTTGCAACAATGACTATTACAGATGAACGTAAAAAAGAAGTAGACTTTACGGATGTATATTTCCAAGCTGGACAGTCTCTGCTTGTGAAAAAAGGCAGTAAAATTAAAAGCGTTGATGATTTGAAGAAAGGTACTAAAGTGTTGGCTGTTAAAGGATCAACTTCAGCTATTAATATTCGCGAAAAAGCACCAGAGACAACGGTATTAGAGTTTGAAAACTATGCAGAAGCATTTACAGCTTTAAAATCTAAGCAAGGAGATGCTTTAACAACTGATGATGCTATTCTTTATGGAATGGCTGATGAAGATCCTTCTTATGAATTGGTAGGAAAGCCGTTCACAGAAGAGCCTTATGGCATTGCTGTGAAAAAAGGAAACAAAGAGCTGGTAGATGCCTTAAACGATGCGCTTAAAAAGATAAAAGACTCTGGAAAATATGATGAAATTCACGACAAGTGGATCAAACAATAAGCGTACAGTTTTCTTTTCTCAGGATGAGCAGCATTATGCTCATCCTGCTTGTTTAGTTGAAAGGAGGAAGAAAATTGCTGGATTTTTCAATTCTGACGAACAATATGGATCTTTATTTAGAAGGTTTTAAGTACACCATTATCGCCAGTCTGATCGCTTTAGTGGCCAGCTTTGTACTTGGCACGATCATTGCGGTAATGCGAATAGCCCCTCTCAAAATAGTAAATGTAATTGGTACGGTCTATGTAGAGTTCATTCGAAATATTCCCCTTGTGGTTATCGTCTTTTTTATTTTTATTGTGGCGGGAATCAGCGGTACAGCTGCCGGAGTGCTGGGACTAACTATTTATACGGCAGCTTTTATAGCCGAAGCCATACGAGCGGGAATTATGGCTGTTCCAAAAGGGCAGCTTGAAGCGGCACGTTCATCCGGCCTTACGTACGGTCAGGCGATGCGGTTCATTATATTGCCTCAAGCCATTAAAATCGTCATTCCTCCTCTTGGAAATCAATTCATTAATTTAGTCAAAAACTCATCCGTGTTAGGGATTGTTGCTGGTTTTGATTTAATGTATCAGGCAGATCTTGTTTCCTCTCAAACTTACGTAGTGTTTGATGTGTATATTTTTGTGGCTCTGTTCTATTTAGTTCTAACCATTCCGTTAAGCTTAGGAGTTGGTTATCTTGAGAAACGTCTTGGTAAAACAAGCTGAAAGGAGTGAAAGTGATGGATTTTATGGGTGCTTATTCTCCTGATCACCTTTCCTTCTTAATGGAAGGATTTTGGGTCACTTTAAAAGTGGCATTCATTTCGATTGTGTTAAGTTTTCTTATTGGAAGTATAGTAGGTATTTTAAGGTATGCCCGCATTCCAGTTCTGTCTCATGTACTCGCTTTTGTCGTAGAAATTATCCGGAATTTGCCGCTGCTTTTAATTATCTTTTTTACATACTTTGCTTTACCTGAAATCGGAATTGATATGGAAATTACGTCAGCAGCGATTGTGGCCCTCACTGTATTTGAATCTGCTATGATTTCAGAAATTATCCGAAGCGGATTGAAATCAATTGAAAAAGGACAAATTGAAGCGGCGCGTTCATCAGGTTTAAACTATTATCAAACGCTTCGTTTCGTTGTGCTGCCTCAAGCTTTGCGGAGAATGGTACCTCCTTTAGTTAGTCAATTTATTTCCTTATTAAAAGATACGTCGCTTGCAGTAGTGATCGCACTTCCTGATTTGCTGCATAACGCTCAAATCATTTACGGACAGAAACAAAGTTACGTAGTCCCAATGTTTTTGATCATCGCGATGATGTATTTTATTGTAAACTATGCTTTATCCATCATTGCAAGAAGACTAGAAGTCAAAAGGGTGTAGATACTCTTTTGACTTTATTTTTGGAAAATAAATAACATTGACAATGTATTAATTCAACGCATAAAATGACTAAAGTAACAGTGGTAAAATCAGATCATTTTCATTCATCATAGAGAAGAAAAACAGTGTTGGTTCACCCCCTACTGAATATCCGGTAGGGGTTTTTGCGCAAGAAGTGATTTGGTTAAACTAACACGTAAAATGAACAGAAGGGACGGGCATCATGGAAAAACAAGATCAAAATTTAAAAAAAGGTCTGTTGCCTCGTCATGTGCAGCTCATTGCGCTTGCCGGTATGATTGGGACAGGTATTTTTAAAGGTAGTGCTGATACGCTAGGTATTGCAGGACCAAGTGTTGTACTGGCGTATTTATTTGGCGGTCTTATCTTATTTATTGTAATGACAGCATTGGCGGAGATGGCAATTGTCTATCCGAATATGAACGTACAAAATTTAGTGCATAAGGCATTCGGTACGCAAACCTCTTTTATTGTAGGGTGGCTGTACTGGGTGAACTGGATTGTCGTGACAGTTGTTGAACTGCTTGCGGGAGGAAGCTTTTTGAAGTTTTGGTTCCCTTCTGTACCTCTTTGGCTCTTAAGCTTTCTCTGTGCAGTGCTGATTGTAGGGATGAATTTATTTCAAGTTAAGTATTACGGAGAAATTGAGTTTTGGTTTGCCGGTATTAAAGTAATTGCTCTTACCGCTTTTATCATTTTGGGAGCTTTCATTTTATTCGGTGTGATTCCAAGTGATGTGCAAAACCCTTGGGCAAATTATACGGCTCATGGAGGCTTTTTCCCTCACGGCATGAGCGGTGTGCTGAGTGCCTTTTTAATTGTGATGTTCTCTTACGGCGGAGCTGAATTAATTGGTGTGGCCGTAACGGAAACAAAAGATGTGAAAAACGTGTTACCGAAAGTGATCAAAGGCACAGTATGGCGGGTGATTGGCTTTTATATTTTGCCTATTTTAATTATTTGCGGCCTTATGCCCTGGAATTCTGTATCAGGACAAGACAGTCCATTTGTGCAAGTGTTTAGTATCACCGGACTGCCGGGTGCGGCTCATATTATGAACTTCGTTTTATTAACGGCCGTTTTATCAGCAGCGAATTCAGGGATGTATGCAACTTCGCGTACGCTCTATGCTATGGCTCAAAGCGGAGAAGCATCAAAGCGCTTCTTGAAAGTTTCGAAAAACGGTATTCCGATTAATGGTTTGATGATTACGGCTGTTTGTATTTTAATGGGTGTGTTTTTAGCTTATAAAACACCGGATAATGTAATTAGTTATTTAATGACCATTCCCGGCTTCACGATTATTCTTATTTGGGTAAGTATTTGTTTAGCTCAATTAAAGCTGCGTAAAGGGTATAAAGAAAAGCCGTTTTTCGCATTAAAGTGGTTTCCTTATACAACGCTCTTTGCAACAGCAGCACTGCTTGTTATTTTTGTATCATTTATGTTTAACAAAAACAATGTGATTGGATCCAGTGTATGTGCGGTTATCTTGGTCGTACTCCTCATTTTTTCATTTATTAATAAAAGTCGAAAAGAAAAAAAGTTTGAAGTATAGCAAAAAGGCAATATACTAGAAAGACGAGGATAAAAGCTTGTCTTTCTTTTTTTGCGGAAATTTCTGTATCACGTTACATATTTCTAGATGAAATGTTTAGTTAAATAAATAAAGGATGAGGACTACAATGGAATCAAATAATGTATTTACAACAAACCCAAAGAAGAAATCAAAGCACTTAGCCGTGATTTCTTTGGTGATTATGGGAGTGGGCTTCGTTGCCACAATGCCTTTTGGTGATTCAATTTGGGGTCGGTTGCTTCAAGGTGGGTTCGAAGCTGGATTAGTCGGCGGATTAGCGGATTGGTTTGCCGTTACGGCTCTTTTTCGTCACCCTTTAGGCATTCCTATTCCACACACTGCGCTGCTTCCTAAAAACAGACAGCGTATTACAAGAGGGCTAGTCTCAACCCTTGAAAACGACTGGCTGTCAAAAGAAAGTATTCAAGAAAAAGTAAAAAGAATTGCGTTTACACAGCGTTTGCTTCCGATTGTTCGAAAAGGTGTTCATTCGGAAACGATTCAACAAAAAGGAACCGCACTGCTTGTTGATGCGATTAATCGTGTGGATACAGAGAAAGTCGTTCCTATTATTGAAAAAGAGCTCAAATCATCGCTTTCAGCAATAGAGTTAAAGCCTATTGTGCATTCGATTGTTGGAGAAGTGGTAAAAAATCAGTATGATGAAAAAGCGCTTGATGTTCTTTTAAATAAAGGGGAGAGCTGGATTAAAAAAGAAGAAACGCAGTATCAGCTCGGAAGTATTGCTAAAAATGCGCTTGATAATATTGAGCTTGATGGTATTTTACAATTTGCTCTCAAATCATTTCAAAGCATGATTAATGAAGAGAAGCTAGGGTCTATTTTGCAAAATTTATTGCTTTCTATTACAGGGCGTCTTCGTAACGAAGAGGATGAATACCGCCTTGCTTTGGTAAACGGAATTAGAAAAGAGCTGCAAGGCTTGGAGCAGAATGAAGAACTTCTTGAAAAATTAGAAGCATGGAAACAAAAAACGATTAATGAATTAAACGTAACGAATAAATTAACAGAAATCGTCGATAAAATGAAAGCGAAAGTGATAGCATTCATTGAAAGCCCTGAATTTATGAAAAGCTACGCCGTTCCTTACGTAGAGAGCTGGCTGAATGCTCTTGAAGAGGATGTACAGCGTCAAGAAGCAATTGATACGGCTATTCAAAAGCAAATCATGAGCTTTGTAGACGAGAATCATTCGAAAATTGGACAGCTTGTTCAAGAAAACTTAGATAAATTAGATGATGAAACACTTGTGGATATGATGGAAAACAATGTCGGAAAAGATTTGCAGTGGATTCGAGTGAACGGAGCTCTATGTGGATTCTTAATTGGTATTGTATTAACGGTTATTAAATTAGCGGTATAAAAAAAGAAGCACGCTCCTTTTGGAGTGTGCTTTTTCTATTAATCATCTATTTCTACACTGATCACGCCGCCGTTTTTGGCATCTACTGAAACAGTTGCTTCACGTTTATCGGCTGTGTCAATTTCAATTTCATATACTAAACGGTTGTTTTCTTGGTCTAGATCCGTTTCATTGACGGTTCCTTTAGCGCTCTTTAAAGCTGTTTTTATCGCTTGATCTAATGAAATAGCAGGGGAAACGTTTTGAAGTTCCTCTTCTTTCTCATCTTCACCGTCTTTTTGCTCTTCATCAAATTCAATGATTTTACCGCTGCTGCTGTCAATGTCTACATCGTATTCTTTATTACCTTTTGTGATGTCTACTTCATATTGTTTAACGCCGTCATCTACGGCTAATTGGATATTTGTAATGTCGCCGCCGTCTGTTTTTTGAAGGGCAATGTCTTTTGCCTTTGCTTCTTCAATCGTTGTGGTTTGCTTCTTATCATTGCTTTTGGACTGGTCTGTCATTGCATATGCGCTTGCACCTAATCCACCGACTAGTACTGCACTGGCTAAAACGGTTGTAATAACTTTCATATGTTATGGCCTCCTCGATTTGTTGTTAAGACTATCTTAGCTAATGAACTTTAAAGGAAAAGAAGAAGAAGTTTAAAATTTTCTTAGAAATAAATAAAAATGGATAAAAAAAGCACAGCTTTCCGCTGTACTTTTAATCATCGTCATTTTCATAGGTGATGGAATCTACATGTCCGGAGTAAGCATTTATCATCACTTTAGCTTCTCTTGTTTTAGACTGATCAATTTCGACTTCGTAAAAGGTTTGGCCTTCTTCCTCTTCTATTTCAACTGAAGAAAACGTTCCTTTTACTTTTTGTAAAGCAATGTCTCTTGCTTGTTCCATTGAAATGAGAGGCTCGTCGGATGTAGGAGAAACTGGTGGTTGCTCGCTCTTTTTTTGCTCTTCTTCTGTATTATTTTTAGTTTGAGTAGACGTTTGTTTCTCTACTTTTTGTTTGATTAATGACTGGACTTCTCCATTTTCTCCATTTACTGTGATGTGGTATGGAATATCATCTTTAAGCAAAGTGATTCGATAAATCGGTTCATCATCTTTTTGAGAAAAGCTTGCATTTTCAATAGTGCCGCCATATTTTTGCTGAATCATACTGCTGACGTCAGATTCGGATAAAAGTGTATCAGGACGATTCACTGCTTTTGCTATTCCGTAAAAGCAAGCTGAACCAACAGCAAGAAAAATAAGTATAAAAAGCACCGTTTTCTTCATACATTCACCTCCAGTATCTTAAAAAGTAGTATAGCAGGCAATTCTTAAAAATCTCTAAGAAAAGGCGAGAAATCAAAGAGGAAAGGAAACCGTTACTGATGTCCCTTTTCCTTCTTGGCTGTTAATCTCAATACGCCCGCTATGAGCTTCTACAATCTTTCGAGCAATGGATAATCCAAGTCCAGAACCACCGGTTTCTCGATTTCTTGCTTTATCTACGCGAAAAAAGCGTTCATACACGTTTGATAAGTCTTCTTTTGGAATACCAATTCCTTGATCTGTGACCGTAATCATAAAGCTTTTGCTTCTTGTTATGGTTACCTCTACCGCTTTTTCACTATATTTAATGGCATTATCTAAGAGGATGTACAGCAGCTGCTTTAAGCGTTTTTCATCCGCTGTTACGACGGGATGATCCGTTTTTATATTTAAATAAATGGTTCGTTCAAAGGCTTGTTCTAGATGCTTGATTGTTTGGTTACAGACGGCCGCCGCATCTACGTGTTCCATGTGAAGCTCCCACTGCGACTCATCTTTCGCAAGCACCAGCATTTGAGACGTAAGCTGTTTCATGCGTAAAGACTCAGAGTGAATAGCTTCGATGGCTTCTTCTAAAATATCCGGCCGCTTCATTCCCCAGCGTTTTAGCATATTGGCATAGCTTTCTACAACGGTCAGGGGTGTTTTTAATTCATGAGAAGCATCGGATACGAACTGCTCTTGCTTTTTATAGTTTTCCTCTAATAAATCCATCATATTATTGAAGGTGTTGGCCATTTGATCTAACTCATCTTTAGAAGGAGAAGAGAGGTCAATTTTTTTGAATGTGCGAGACACTTGAATTTCTTCCATAGTATGAATAAGAGATTTAATAGGCCGCAAAATAATTTTACTTAAAAGCCGTCCGGCAAATATAGTTGGAATTAATATAACAAGAGAGGCAATGAGCAAGATAAATTTTAATGTCTGCAGAGATTGTTCCACATCTGCCAGTTGTTCCGTGACTTCCAAAGAAACAACTTCACCGTTCGTCCAAATGACAGGGGTGTGTGAAATCGCGTATAGATGACCATCATCTTCTTTGATGCTTGTTTGTTCATTTGAATAATAGGAATAAGGTAAGTCCTGAAGCTCTTTCGTTTGATCCGTAACGGATACAACTAAAGGACTGCCGGATTTAGGTAAAATACGAATCATCCCGTTAGGAGGCAAATAGGCACGAAGCAAATTGGCTTGTTTAACCGTCGCACTCGTTTGCTTTAGCCCATTTGTTACATTGCTTGTTTCTGCTTGCAAACGTTCAATTGCGTTGTCTTCCATGGTCTTCTTGAAAATGAAGTAAATCGAACTGTTTGCAATTACTAGTAAAATAAAAAGCAGTGCAGTTGATGTAAGAATAATCTTTGTTTGTAGTTTCATAAGCTACTCCTTCAGCATGTAGCCAACGCCGCGCACTGTTTGAATGTAAGGAGTTGAAAATGGTGCATCAATCTTTTTGCGCAGATAACGAATGTATACGTATACAATATTGGTGTCTCCGTAGTAATCGAATCCCCACACGTTTGTAAGAAGCTGTTCAAAGCTCAGCACTTGATTGTTGTTTTGAAGCATATAGACAAGCAAATCATATTCTTTAGGAGTCAGCTCAATAGCTTCATTTTCACGCGTGACTTCTCGCGTTTTTTCGTTAACGACTAAATTGCCTAGTTGAAGAGTGGCCGTTTCTTGTTCAGCAGGCGATGTTGATGCAGGATGGCGAAGCCATACGCGAATGCGTGCAAAAAGCTCTTCAATTTGAAAAGGCTTTGTAATGTAGTCGTTCGCTCCTAAATCTAGTCCGCTTACCTTATCAGGAAGGGCGTCTCGAGCTGTTAATAAGATAACGGGCGTTTGATCATCATTTGCTCGAATGCGACGAAGTACTTCGAGTCCGCTCAGTTCAGGAAGCATCACATCTAAAAGCAGCAAATCCCAATCGTGTTCTTGAAACTCTGCCAATCCTTCTGTTCCAGTGTAAGCCATGCCCGTTTCGTACCCTTCATGTTCAAGCTCGAGCTGAATTAAACGAGCAATTTTGCGCTCATCTTCTACAATTAAAATTCTGCCTTTACTCAACAAAAATTCCCCCTTGTGTCTATGTATAGTTGCGTACATTATAGCACGGACAGATTCGGGATGTATAAATGGTAAGGAAATCAATAGTTATTTACTAAATATATCATCAATAGCCCGAGAAATAATGTTCATTTTCTTCAGAAACTGATAAGATAGCTAATGGCATTTAAAAATAAGAAAGGATTTCGATTATGTTATCAGCTATTAATTCAGTAGATTATACCATTTTCCATGCGGTGAATCAGTACGCTTCGCATGTGAAGTTTGTAGATTCGCTGATGGTATTCTTTGCAGATTATGCCCAGTATGTACTTATCGTTTTACTCGGCTTGTTTTTACTTATTAATAAAAACGGCAGCCGTGTTGTAGCATTTCAAGCTTTATGTGCTTGTGCCACAGGAGTCATTATCAATAAAGTGATTAGTTTATTTGCTTATCGAGATCGTCCGTTTATCTCTCACCACGTGAATCAGCTTATTGATCACGCCGCAAATTCTTCATTTCCAAGCGATCATGCTACATCTGCATTAGTTATCACTTTTACCATTTGGTTGCATTTCAAACGTTCAGGGCGCATGTGGGTTGTCATGGGCGTACTCATTGCCTTTTCACGCGTATGGGTTGGCGTTCATTATCCATTCGATGTGTTAACAGGAGCCGTTTTAGGCTGCGTGCTGGCGCTGTTTATTCATTATGTTATTTTTAATACGAAACTGATGAGGGCTATTACCAACTTGTCTATTTTTCGAAAATCAGCTTATGACGAACAGTCTCAATATTATTAAGAAAAAGTCGCAAATACGCGGCTTTTTTTATTGGGAAATTTTTAATGCATTTAATACTTGTTTTTTAAAATTAAATTGTGTACAATTAAATTACAGAAACGATAAATAAAAAACTTTTAATAAAATTAACGAAAAAGAGGAGAGGTTTATACATGAAAGCTTTATATGAAACAACAGTCGTTAACACAGGTGGAAGAACAGGAGAAGTTCACTCTTTAGATAACATCTTTAACTTAGACGTTGCAACACCTCCAGCGCTTGGTGGAGAAGCAACAACAGCAACAAACCCAGAGCAGCTGTTTGCAGCTGGATACAGTGCTTGTTTCAACAGCGCGTTAGAATTTATGTTGAAAAAACATAACGTAGAAATCAAAAGCAGTGAAGTAAAAGCTACTGTTCAGCTGCTTCCTGATAAAGCTGATCAAGGAGTGAAAATTGGAGTAGCGCTTGAAGCTCATATCGAAGGCTTAGATTTAGAAACAGCGAAAAAATATGTAGACCTAGCTCACTCATACTGCCCGTATTCAAAAGCAATCAGCGGTAACGTAGACGTAACGGTAGAAGTAGTTTAATTGCTTTAAAAAGCCCTGCTAAGCATGTAAAGCTTAGCAGGGCTTTTTTATTTGAATTTTCTCTATTCATTTGTAAGAAGTACTAGTATAATGAGGAAGAAAATGAATCATTCGCACAGTTTAGGTGCTCTTACATAGCGTAAGAGGTAACAGGGAATCGAGTGCAAATCTCGAGCGGTCCAGCCACTGTAAGCAGGGAGTTTTCTATCTTATCGTCACTCAAAACGGGGAAGGCGGTAGAAAATGATGATCTCAAGCCAGGAGACCTACCTATTCTGTACACTTGACTCTTCTAGGAAAGAGGCGGTGTATCAAGGTACGCAGTGAGCAATTGCTGTTTATTTTCATATGCCGACACATCCTCAATTTCTATAGAATTGAGGCTTTTTTACGTTTTATTTTTAAAAAAGGAGTGTAGGAAATGGAAGGTTTATCAGTTTTTTTACTTGTCTTTTTATTAGGAATCAGGCACGGATTGGATGCAGATCACTTAGCTTTTATTGATGGCCAGACTCGATATAATTGGCGAATGGGCAGCCGTTTTGCCCCTTGGGTCGGAACGCTGTTTTCACTAGGTCACGGAGGAATGGTGGCCGTCACGGCCGGAGTGCTGGGCGTGGTGATGAAGAATTTTACGTTTCCATCGTATTTCGATCATTTTGCATCTTGGGTATCCATCATCTCTCTCTTTCTAATCGGGACATTAAACACGTATCATTTGCTTCGAACCAAAAATAAAGAGGAAGAGTTTCAGCTGAGCGGGTTAAAAGGAAAGTTTATTCCGAAAATCGCAAAAGGAACAACGAATCCTTTTTTAATTATTCTTGTAGGAGCATTGTTCGCTTTAGCAGCCGAAACGGTCAGTCAAACGGCCGTGTGGTCTCTAGCTGTAGGGAACGCAGGCAAGTATACGCCGCTTTTGTTAGGACTAGTGTTTATGTTTGGTATGATGCTTACAGATACAATCGATTCGATGATTGTACATAAAATGGTGAATGAATCGAGTAAATTTGGACAATCTGCTTCCCGCTTGATGGGCTGGGTTATTGTTGTCCTCGCGTATGGTGTGTCATTCTATTTAGCATTCACTTTCTTTAACCCATGGGCCGAAGTAAACTTTGAAATGGTTGGCGTTATTCTGTTTATTTTTTTAGTGTCTATGTTTGTTTTTGTGAGTGTGAAGTCAAAAGGGAAAAATATTAAAATAAATGTCAATTAGTCAAACGAAAGCTTTAATCTGTTGAAGATTGAAGCTTTTTTGTATGAATTTGTTGAAGTTTATGGCTATTTTCGGTCGGTTATGAATAAGTTAAAGTATTATCTGTATTTAAAGGATGGAAAATTGTCTGAAAACCATTATAATTAAGGATAATTTAAGGTCGTTATGTGAAACGTAGAACATAGTTATACGTACGATAAATAAAAGCATTTAATGCAAGCAGCAGGGGTTGTTTGGAGGAGGAATTGATTTGAGTCAGGTAATGGTAGAACAAAGCGTGTTTAGTTATTTAAAAGAACACGAACAAGAGATGCTTGAAGATTTAGTTGGATTTGTGAAAAAAGAATCACCGTCCTACAGTAAAGAGTTAGTAGATCAGTGTGGAATGTATTTAACGCAGCTGTTTCATAAACGGTTAGGGGTAGGATACGAAATCATAGAAGAAAAAGAAGTAGGAAACCATTTGAAATTTACGATTGGAGAAGGAGAAAAGCAGCTTTTAATTATCGGTCACTTTGACACGGTATGGGAAAAGGGAAGGCTGAGTCTAAGAACAGAGGGAAACAAGCTGTACGGTCCGGGAATTTTAGACATGAAAGGCGGCATTGTGCAATCTATATGGGCGATTAAAGCGATTCAAGAGCTTGGCTTATCGCTCGATAAAAAAATTGTGTTTTTCTGCAATTCGGATGAAGAGATTGGGTCAATTTCTTCTAAAAAATACATTGAAGAAGAAGCACAAAGAAGTGAAGCAGTGCTAGTAGCGGAACCGGCGGTGGCGGGTTCAGGCGCGTTAAAAACGTCGCGCAAAGGAGCGGGAATTTTCACCGTAAAAGCATGGGGACGAGCAGCACACGCGGGTAATCACCACAAAGAAGGAATCAATGCGATTGAAGAGCTGGCGCGCCAAGTGATTTTCTTGCAGGGTTTAACAGATTATGAAAAAGGTACAACGGTGAACGTTGGGACATTTACGGGAGGCAGCGGTACAAATGTAGTGCCGGAATATGCAGAAGCGCACGTGGATTTACGTGTTTCTACAGAAGAAGAAGCAAAACGCATGACGGATATTATTTTGAATTTAACACCCATTTTAAAAGGGATTAAGCTCGAAGTAACGGGAGGAATGAATCGTCCTCCGATGGTCAAGTCTAAACAAACGGAAGAGCTATTTGAATGTGCTCAATCAATCGCGGCCAAACTGGGTATGAAACTGGAAGAAGCAGCTGTGGGCGGCGGAAGTGATGGCAATTTTACAGCGGCCATTGGTGTTCCCACGTTGGATGGATTAGGAGCATGCGGAAAAGGAATACATGCGGAATATGAACATATTCAAATTGATACGTTGTCCGAGCGTTCTTCTTTATTTGCCAATTTGCTGCTGCAAATATAAAAAAAGCCCGCCTTAAACGGCGGGGACTAATCTGAAAGCTTATATTGGGAGAGTATAAGCTTTCTTTTTTTATTTACTGCTTTCTTCTTGAAGAGAAAAGGCAGTTTCTTTCTTTTTGAATACCACTGCATCAAGAGCAAGGAACTGGCTTCCTGCAAGAAATAAGTGAGCAGACATGGCAATTAAGGCAATATCAAACTCAAACCCGCCAACAAATCCGCTTTTAAGCTTGGCTGTAAAAATGGCGCCAAGCATAACTGCCACAAATAAAGCAGATACAACTCTTGTTGCTAGGCCAAGAATAATAAGAACCCCACCTACAAGTTCAATGGTTGCAACAATATATGCCATGAAACCAGGGATTCCTAAGCTATCGAAGAACCCTACTGTATTTTCAATCCCGCCTTGCCATTTTTGAAAGCCGTGTACTAAAAATGTAAAACCTAATACTAAACGAATAATAAGTGAACCAATTTCGAAGTTTTTATTCACTTTACTTCCTCCTTTAAGTGTATTTGAAAAACACTACATTATGTAGTGTAAAAGCCCGAAAAAAGAAATGTAGTAATTAAATCAGAAAGTCTTTCTTATTTGGATAATTTTACAACATTATGAACATCACACTACACATTGTAGTGTGATGTTTGTCCCCAGTCAAGTGAAAATATAAAATTAGACCATTTGGCATACAAAAATTTTCTGAAGAGCACTTGAAAAATCCTTTAATTATGTACAAGTTAGTCCCTTATTTTCAATCTTATTCTCCAACATGCTATACTGATGGCGGAGGTGTTACGATGCGTTTAGAAAATAAAAGAGTTATTGCGCTTGTTAGTGCAGACTTTGAAGATCTAGAACTATGGTATCCAGTGATGCGTCTTCGAGAAGAAGGAGCAGAAGTACATTTAGTTGGAGAAAAAGCAAACGAAACGTACATGGGGAAATACGGTGTTCCAGCCGTATCGGACTACGCTTTTAAAGATGTTGATCCAGCTGAATATGACGCTATTTTAGTACCTGGAGGCTGGGCGCCGGATAAACTGCGCCGCTACCCTGAAGTAATTGAAATGGTTCGTCATATGGATGAACAGCAAAAGCCAATCGGCCAAATCTGCCATGCAGGATGGGTATTAATCTCTGCAAAAATCTTAGATGGTCGAAACGTAACAAGTACGCCAGGAATCAAAGATGATATGGAAAATGCGGGAGCTATTTGGCATGATGAAGCAGTCGTAATCGACGGTCACATCATCTCAAGCCGCCGTCCGCCAGACCTTCCTCCTTATGCAAAAGCATTTGCTGATGTACTAGCAGAGCAATAAGAGAAAGCCGAAACCAGTGTGGTTTCGGCTTTTTTGTAAGATCCGCTAAAAAAGAAATGATAAAGTAAATAAAAAACCATCATTAAAAAAGCGAGCAGATGCATCTGCTCGCTTTTGTTCGTGTTTCTTATCAGTAACTTGCTTTTGCAAGTGTAAAAACAAAATGATTACTTTCTTTATAAAATCCATGATTACGGTTTTTGTATGTTTCGTTGTTGTTAGGGCACAATTAGCATTGATTGTGCTTGCATGGATTTCATCCATTGCCGCGGTTTGTTTTTCCACATGATCGATTAACCTAAACGACGCAAGCCCTACCTCTCTTGCATCCTTACGGCTCCGAAGCCGATCCAGTGTGAATAAGTTTTGTTCAAAGACATGTGTCGAATGCCAGTATTTTTACCTTGCATTGTACGATACATCCTTTCAAGTTACTTTCACTATGTCCAGCTCTTAAAGAAAAGCCAGAAATCTAAATATAACACCTCAGTTGATCTATGTCAAATAGAAAATATGATTTTTTCACGTGAAACAATTGCAGCTAAAACATGGTTAAGTAAAGGGATATCCTTTTTATATAGAAGAGTTTTTTGATACGATAAGCTAGAGGAATCCTAGAGGAGGATTAAATATGAATAAAAATGAACAGTTTCGAAATGACGTATTGAGCAGTGTAGAATCATTAACATATGAACAATTAAATCAACAGCCAGCATCTAATACATGGAGCGTTATGCAAGTATTAGAACATTTATATTTGATGGAGCGCATGATTGTTTCACGTGTAAAGGATCAGTTAGAAAACGGTGTGGATCAGCCGACTGAAGATAAGCCGTTTCATTTAGCGGTAGACCGTTCACGGAAAGTAGATGCACCGGCTCAAGTTACGCCTTCTAATGAAAAGCAGACATTAGAAGAAATGAAGAGTAAGCTGGCAGAATCAAGAGCGGCTTTAATAGAGCTAGAAGAAACAGCAAGTGAAGACAAGCTAAAGCAAAAATCATTTCCACACCCTGTGTTTGGGTTAATGGATTTAAAGCAGTGGATTGATTTTATTGGCTATCATGAAAAGCGTCATCAAGAACAAATAGAAGAAATCAAAGCAGCAATTGGTGCATAAAAAAAACAGGCAGTCCGCCTGTTTTTTTATTTTTGGACCAAAATAGGATAGTCCGACATCATCCAAATACCAACACTGTATGTTTGGGGATTATGGTTCCCTACGGTAGAGCCTGTTTGAATCGTAAACGAGAGTTGCAGAGGATCCTGATCGTAATAAATTGTTTGCTTGGTGGAAGGGGAATAAAGGCGCTTCGGCGGGATTTTAGGAACCGTATCCGTCGTGTTAACAAAACAGCGGCTATTTGAAACAAGATTTGTGTATGTTTGAACGAATTGAGGATCACCTACTCGAGGAGCTCCGTAGTTGTACATTGTAACTTCTGGAAAAGATGCGTTTGTGGCGACATCTAAGGCATGAAGAACAGCGAGTGCGCCACCTAGGCTATGCCCCGTTATATAAAGTGGCTTGGGGGCAAGGGACTGATACGTTTCAAAAATTTCATCACGGCATGATTCGTAAACGGCTAAAAAACCTTCGTGGACGAGACCGGCTTGTTGATTGTATGGATAAGGGCGCTGCCTAATGCGAGCATCAGCAATCCAGTCTGCCTCAGATTGAGTTCCTCGAAAGGCAATTACGATAGAGTCATCAGATTCTAAAATAAAACCAAACCATTCTTGCACCCCTACGGCAGAAGCTTTAAACGATTTAATAAGTCGGTAGCCTTCAGGTACATCAAATGTGCCTCCCTGTGCGTATTGCTTATAAGCTAAGACGCACGCATAAAGAAGGTCTAGAGCTAAAGGACGATAAAATAAAGGCTCTATTCTCATCATTGTTTTTCACACCTTCTAATAGAAAATAACTCCTACAGCCTATGTGTTCCTGATAAGAAAGGTGCAGATATCTCTCTTTTGAAAGCGATAATTACGGAATGTAAACGGTTTATCGTTGGATGTTTTTGAGGATTTTATAAGTTTTTTTGTGTATTTTAACTAAAAACGAGTTTTAATTTAGAGTTTTATTATTAAAATTTATAATTTAACTTATAATTTAAAATAGTCTGAATGAAAAATAAGGGGGTTATCGTTTGGAGCAATTTGTAACGAGTTTGAATAATGTGCTATGGAGCACACCTGTTATTTATGGGTGTCTTGCGATCGGCCTGTTTTTCTCAATTTTAACGAGGTTTTTGCAGGTAAGACACTTAAAAGACATGGTTATGCTGATGTTTCAGGGTAAAAGCTCAGAAGCAGGAGTTTCTTCCTTCCAAGCCCTGTCTTTAGCGCTGTCGGGACGAGTCGGAACAGGAAACATTGCTGGAGTTGCAACAGCTATCGCTTTTGGAGGTCCAGGAGCTGTATTTTGGATGTGGGCAGTTGCTTTTATTGGTGCTTCTAGTGCATTCATCGAATCAACACTTGCTCAAATTTATAAAGTTAAACAAGATGGCCAATATCGAGGTGGTCCAGCGTACTACATTGAAAAAGGAACAGGTATGAAATGGTATGGCATTTTATTTGCTATTGCAGCACTTGTTGCAATGAGTATCTTAATGCCGGGCGTTCAGTCTAACTCCATCGCGCTTGGCATCGACAACGCATTTGGCGTTAGTCCAACGGTTACAGCAGTAGGATTAGTTATTATTCTTGCTTTTATTATCTTTGGAGGCGTTAAGCGTATTGCAGGAGTGGCCCAATTCGTTGTACCTTTTATGGCACTTGGGTATATTATTTTAGCTCTTATTATTATTGCCATGAACATTTCCGAGTTGCCGGGAGTTATCGCTCTTATTTTTAAAAGTGCTTTTGCATTAGATTCTGCTTTTGGAGGAATCGTTGGTTTAGCTGTTTCTTGGGGAGTTAAGCGCGGTATTTATTCAAACGAAGCAGGGCAAGGAACAGGTGCACACGCAGCAGCTGCAGCAGAAGTTTCACACCCAGTGAAACAAGGTCTTGTACAAGCTTTTTCGGTTTATATTGATACACTGTTCGTTTGTTCAGCGACAGCGTTTATGATTTTATTTACAGGCATGTACAATACGGAAGGACCAGGCGGTTCATTTATTATTTCAAATCTACCGGGTGTAGAAGCAGGACCTGGATTTACACAAGCTGCTATTGAAACAGTGTTGCCGGGGTTCGGAGCTGGCTTCGTGGCAGTTGCCCTATTCTTTTTCGCGTTTACAACGATCATGGCTTATTATTACATTGCTGAAACAAATATTGCTTACCTAACTCGCGGAAAGAACGGAAAGTGGGCTATGTTTGCATTAAAGCTTGTCCTTCTAGGAGCTACGTTCTACGGCTCAGTTAAACAAGCATCACTAGCTTGGGCGTTAGGAGATGTCGGGCTTGGTATCATGGTATGGCTAAATTTAATTGCTATCTTAATTTTAGCTAAGCCTGCGTTAGTTGCATTAAAAGACTATGAAGCTCAGAAAAAACAAGGGGTAGACCCTGTATTTGATCCTGTTAAGCTGGGAATTAAAAATGCAGACTACTGGGAGAAAGAATATAAGAAAGATGAGTCACAAGTTTCGTAAACAAGAAAATCCTCACATATGTGAGGATTTTTTTATGAAGAAAGTGAGACAGATGAGTTATTTAAGTTATATCGATCCTTCAAACAATGAATACGGTGTAGTTCTTCAAGCAGATGGTGAATTGCAAGCAGTTCGTAAAGCATTGTTGTTTCTGTTGAAAAAGGGTGATCCCCTCTGTTTTCCTCCTGCTTATGTGCCCAAAACCTTTGTTTTAAAGTCAAAACAAGCGTTTGATGCTGCAAAGAGCTTTTATATTGTTCATTTTGTAAGACATTATGAAAGGAAGTGAATGTATCCCATATTACTTGATGTCTTGCACTTTGCAGCTGATGAGCAGGCAAGTAAATTAAATTACCAATATGGTAGACAAGCTGCCTCATAAGAGAAAGTTTCTTATATTCATAGTGGAATTTTCTCATAGCTGTACGAGTGAAATGATGAAACTTCCATTCTTTTCGCTGATACTCACAAAGCGTCTCAATTTTTTCAATTTCAGCGGAAAGCTGGTGAAATTGAAGCTTTGTTTGTTTATGACAAGCATGTACTTGGGAAAGTTCGCTTCCTCTTTGCTGTAAAACGCTGCTCATTTGTTTTGAGAGATTTTGAATTTTCCTCGTAATAATCGGTGTATAATTAGGAGGAAGAACGATGATATTCACAAGTGAAGAAGTAAGCAGCCCAATACTGGTGGTCGCTAACCGAATTAAAAACGAGATGAAATAATGATCGTGCACAATCGTCAGCATAGCCACCCCTGTTAGCGTGGCAACGAGTGTTCCTGCATGCAAACGCAATTTAGAACAGGATATAATAGTAGAAACAGCAACAAGCATATAGGTAAGCGGCGTCACTCCTAATAGAAATGTGTAAAGCATGGCAAAAGCAGCTCCGATTGCTGAAGCAGGAAAGCGGATGAAAGCTTTTTTAATAGAATCGGCAGCTGTTGGTTCAATCGTAACAATAGCTGTAATAACAGCGAGCATATACGGCCAGCCAATGGACTGGCAAATGAGCGCAGTTAAAAAAACGGCAATGCCTGTTTTAATAATACGACCGCCTAAAAAATTGAATTTTTTTATGTTAATCATTATGCATACCTTCTTTAAAACAGTTAGTAATTTAATTATAAGGCATATTAAGGTGATAGGAAAACCCGTCTTAAAAACCAGCTTTTAAAAAACGAATAAATATACTATAATTTGTTTAAATATTTAAAAGAGGAGTACAACTAATGAAACAATTAATAAATGAAAAAATTAATAACTTACAGGATACATTTTATGAGGTAAGCAAATATATTGGGCAAAATCCTGAGCTTGGTCACGAAGAATTCAAAGCGTGCAAAGCATTAACGGATGTTTTAAAAGAACAAGGGTTCACAGTTGAAATTGGTACATGTGACTTGCCAACGGCTTTTACTGCTGTTTATGACAGTCAAAAGCCAGGTCCGTCGATTGGGTTTATGGCTGAGTACGATGCTTTGCCGGATCTCGGACATGCATGCGGACATAACTTAATTGGAACCATGTCGATTGCAGCTGGTATTGGTCTTAGTAAAGCAGTTGCAGAAACAGGCGGTAAAGTATACGTATATGGAACGCCTGCAGAGGAAACACGAGGCGGCAAAGTAACGATGGCCGAGCAAGGCATTTTTAATCATTTAGACGTAGCTATGATGGTACACCCTTATTACTGCCACCAAAAAAGCGGACGTTCTCTTGCGATGGATGCCATTCAATTTGAGTTCTTCGGAAAATCCGCGCACGCAGCTGCTGCTCCTCATGAAGGAATCAACGCGTTAGACGGCGTATTACAAACGTTCAACAGCATTAATGCGCTTCGCCAGCACGTGAAGCCGGATGTACGCATTCATGGAGTGATTACAGAGGGAGGCAAGGCGGCCAACGTTGTACCGGATTATGCAGTAGCACAATTTTATGTCCGCGCTTCAACTCGTGCATATGTAGATGAAGTGACAGAGAAGGTGAAGGCATGTGCAAACGGCGCTGCTCTAGCCACGGGAACAAAATTAAAAATCTCAAACTATGAGTTTTCTTATGATGATATGCAAACGAATCAAACATTATCCGATGTCTATACAAATAATCTCATCTCATTAGGCGTGAGCGAACAAAGCATTACGGAAGACCAAGGCGATCATGGATCTTTAGATATGGGGAATGTAAGTCAGGTTGTTCCGGCTATTCATCCGTATATTCAAATTTGTGATGATTATTTTGTTTGTCATACGCACGAATTTAGAGAAGCAGCTTTAAGTGAGCAAGGAAGAGAAGCAATGATACTTGGGGCACAAACAATGGCATTAACAGGGTATGACGTATTAACAAATCAAACGCTGTTCCAAAAAATCAAAGAAGAATTTAATGCTACAAAGTAAGAGATAATGATAAAACCATACCAAATAATACGCTTGCGATTGCAAGCGTATTATTTAGTATGAGAAGCGGGACTGAATGGTTTGGAAAATTTGACCGTGGCGCTGTTCATCGCTCGCAGCTCGAACAATGCGGCTTTGAATTCGAGCATTTGTGATTCTTCTAGCGATTGATTGATAAAATGGAACGGTTTCTACTTCATCTTTAATGGATTCAGAGACCCCTTCTTGAAAAGTATTTGGCAGTTTTATGTTTAATGAAATCTGTGGGTAGCTGCCTGATAAATCATAATAGGCTTTAGAAAACCAGTCAAAGTGTTTAATTTCACCCTGCCGAATACCTAATATAGCTTGTTGAAACTGATTATTAGGAGCCAGTTCTGCTAAGCGTGTATAGTAGTGAATAGCGGAAAACTCATCGCTTACAGCTTTGTTTATATCTCTTAGAAGCTGTTCGTCTAGTCTTGTATCATCTTCCCAATATTCTTCATGCCGGGAGTAAAATTCATACATATGGATATACCTCCTCACCGTTTTGTTCTCTTGTCGTCACCATCATCGTATGTATAGACGAGAAAAGGCGTACATTAAAAGAAAAAAGTTTAACAAAATGGTAAAAAGGGTATGTGCAGAGAATAGTATCAAAAAAGACAGAGGTTATCTTATGATTAAAATTGTAGCTAAAACCAAAGAAGGAGCTATTAAAGAAATAGAAATGAATGAGATTCGTTCAAGCCATGACTTTCAATGGTATTGGGTTGATTTTTACAATCCCACCGAGGAAGAAAAAAAGCAGCTTGAACAATTTAATTTTCATCCTTTAGCAGTTGAGGACTGTTTAAATCAAGGTCAGCGCGCTAAATTTGAGCTGTATGATGAGCATTATTTTTTAGTCTATTATGCCCTTCATAAAGAAGAGCTTGAGCACTTAGAAGTATCTGCGTTTGTAGGGGATAACTTTTTAGTCACTTACCATATGGATAAGCTAACGAGCGTGGCTAGGGTGTGGGAGCTTATCAAAAAAGACCCTGAGGCTACCGAAGATGGAACATGGGATATCATGTATGAACTCTTAGATCATACCGTTGACGAATACTTCCCTGTGCTTTATAAATTTGAAGATCACATAGACGACATTGAAGACAATGCAAAAGACGAACCTATGGATGAATTAATGAGGCAGCTTTATGACATCCGAAGTGATTTGTCACGAATGCGCCGCATTTTAAACCCCATGAGAGATTTAATGTATCGTATTATGTCAACTAATGCGTTAAAAGCAAAAGAGCAGGTTCGCTATTTTAATGATATTTATGACCACTTATTAAATATGATTGAAATTATGCAGGCGAGCAGGGATTTGTCAAATGATATTCGAGAAAGCTTTATGTCCATTAACTCGGATCGTATGAATTCAATTATGTTTACGCTAACGCTTATGTCAGCTATTTTCTTACCGTTGACGTTTATTGCTGGTCTCTATGGCATGAACTTTTCATATATGCCGGAACTGACGGGGAAATATAATTATTTTATTGTACTTGGCATTATGATTGGGCTTGTAGGCGTAATGGTCTTTGCCTTTTATAAAATGGGATGGTTCAAATATCGAAAAGGACCTAAACTATAAAGTAGATTGTTAACCTTCCTGTATAAATGTTAATCAACTCAGTAAAACTGAAATTAAATAAGCGAAGATCTTATCTGACTCTAGATAAGATCTTTTTCTTGTGCTATAAACAAGAAAAGCAGGGAAGCGAGGGAAGAATGTGAAACACGGAAGAATGGGGCTGCGAAGCATCACGGTGCTGCTTGTATGCATGGTGGTGATTCTATCGCTATTGTTAACGGATTTATTAGTTAGCAGTTCAATTGGAAAAAATATTCGAGATCAACAGGCTGAAAAAGCTCGGACTATTGCTACGATTATTTCAGAATCAACGAACGTGAAAGAAGGACTAGAAACAAAAACACCTCAGTCAATTCAAGAATTCACTAAACGAATTCGTAAAAAATCAAGCGTCTTGTTTATCGTTGTTATGGATATGAATGGAATTCGGCAATCTCACCCAGATCCTAAAAAGATAGGAAAGAGGTTTGCCGGAGGCGATGAGCAAAAATCATTGCACGGAAAATCTTATGTATCTGTATCAAAAGGAACGCTCGATAAATCTCTGCGCGCTTTTGCACCTATTTATAATGAAAAAAATCAACAAATTGGCGCAGTAGCTGTGGGGATTTCTTTGAATAATGTAAATGAAGCAATTAGAGATGGGCATCGTCGAATTGTTTTAGGTTCATTAATTGGTTTACTTGTAGGCGTTCTTGGTGCTATTTTATTAGCGAATTACATAAAGAAAATTTTATTTGGCTTGGAACCTTCTGAAATTGCTAAAATTCTAGAAGAGAGAAGCATCATGCTGCAGTCGGTTCGTGAAGGAGTGATAGCTGTTGATAAAGAAGGTAATATTACACTTGCTAATCGTTCTGCACGCCGCTTATTTGTTAAAGCAGGGTTAGCACCAGAGCCAATCGGTTTGTCTATTCGAGAATATATGCCCACCTCCAGGTTGGACGACGTTTTGTCTACGGGGGAATCTCATTACGATGAAGAGCAAGTCATAAATGGAGTAGCCATTGTGGTTAATAGGGTTCCGCTAGTAGTAAACGAAGAGATTGTAGGGGCACTTTCTACGTTTCGGGATAAAACAGAAGTTAATATCTTAGCAGAACAGCTAACAGGTGTTAAAATGTATGTGGAAGCGCTTCGAGCACAATCGCATGAATTTATGAATAAACTTCATGTGATTTTAGGAATGGTGCAGATGAATTATTATGATGAGCTAAAAACGTATATTCATCAGCTTGTTAATCACCGTGTCGATGAATCTAGTTCAGTGACTAAATCTATTAAAGATCATGCGTTGGCAGGGTTCCTCATGGGCAAAATGAGTTATGCTAGAGAGGAAAGCGTAGAACTGACGTTTTCCGCTGATGAAGTTATTCCAGAACCTTCAGATCCACAAGTTACTCATCATCTCATTACCATTATTGGAAATTTAATTGATAATGCAATTGATTCAGTTTGTCATCAAGCCTCTAAAAAAGTGTCCGTT
Source organism: Priestia sp. MDV22-iso46 (assembly GCF_058629175.1). Taxonomy (NCBI): domain Bacteria; kingdom Bacillati; phylum Bacillota; class Bacilli; order Caryophanales; family Bacillaceae; genus Priestia; species Priestia sp. MDV22-iso46. The sequence continues at coordinate 82,572 of NZ_JBZVWT010000007.1, read as the reverse complement.
ATGCTTGTGTATAAAAACAATAAACTTACGATTCAAGTCACGGATACAGGCTGCGGCATTCCTTCCGATACAATGAATCAGATTTTCAAGAAAGGCTTTTCTACAAAAGGCACGAGCAGAGGGTTTGGGCTGCATTTAGTGAAGCAAACGATTGATGAACTAGGTGGCCAAATCGTCATTGACTCATTTATAAATAGCGGTACCACATTCTATATTGATATTCCGTACGAAACAAGGAGAGATCAAGTTGATTAAAGTATTAATTGTTGAAGACGACCCAATGGTTGCTCAGTTTAATCAAAAGTACATTGAAGAGATAGAGGGGTTTACAGTGGTCGCTGTTGCTCATTCGGGTCATGAAGCCTTGGTGAAGGTAAATGAATATCAAGTTGATTTAGTGCTGCTTGATGTCTTTATGCCTGGACAAAATGGTTTGAAAGTTTTACAAGAGATTCGAACAAAACAAGAGGAAATAGATGTCATTTTTATCACCGCTGCTTCGGATGCCCAAACGATTCAGCAAGCTCTACGCTACGGAGCGATTGATTATTTGATTAAGCCTTTTACATTTGAACGCTTTTATCAAGCACTTTCGGCTTACAAACAAACATTTCGTACGTTAAAACAGCAACCTCAGCTTAATCAACAGGAATTAGACGGGCTGCTGTCTAATAAAAAAATAAAAGAAGCTCCGGTAGAGCCGTTGCCTAAGGGTTTAACGACAGGAACATTAGAAGTTATCGTAGAAGCCATTGAGCATCTTAAAGATCACCCTTTTTCGACTGATGATGTAGCTGAAAAAACGGGAATTTCAAGAGTGTCTATTCGGAAATATTTAAAATTTCTAACAGATATAGGTCTTCTTGGAGAAAGAATGACTTACGGCACAATAGGACGACCTGTGTATGCGTACTTATACAATGAACAAAACCGTCACTTGCTGCATCACTACCTCGTTGACTTTGAAAAATAAAGAGATTGACCTGTCAGAGACGTCCGGTGCTATTTTGTCAGTGTGAGAATATTTTACTGTAGAGTGCGGGTGAGTTAAGTGGTATGGTTGATAATAACAAAGGAATGAAAAAGAGGTGGTTTCTTGATTGAAAGCATAGAACGCTTGACTGAATTACTGTTATCAGGGAATCAAGATGAAGCTTGGAATATTGTGTGGAAAAAAAGACAGCAGGGTTTCGATACATTTTATATTTTTCAGCAATTCATTTCAGTGTCAATGGCTCAAATCGGTATGATGTGGGAAGAAGATGAAATTTCAGTGGCTGATGAACATTTAGCTACTACTACCTGTGACTATGTTTTGTCACGCTATCAATTGTGTATAAGACAAGAAGTTATTAAAAATGAAAAAAAAGGTCTGTTTTTGTGCATAGAAAATGAACAGCATTTTTTAGGTTTAAAAATGATTTCCATTCTCTTTGAAGAGCACGGATGGCAGACGAAACTTTTAGGAGCAGATTCTCCGCTTTTACATGCAACGCACGCTGTTGAACAATGGAAACCTGATTTAGTAGGAATCTCGTTCAGTTTAACTCATCATATAGAAAAAGCAAGCGAATGTATAGAAGGATTACAAAAGACAAAACATCAGCCGCTTATTTTAGTTGGAGGCCGAGTAGTTTCAAACTATAAGTTTCCTCTTGTTCAAACAAATCAAGTTCGATTTATTGCACAGTTAGAGGAGTTGAAAGAGTTTTTTCATTATCAATCAATTAGGGGGATTAAGGTTGTCGACTATTAAATATGCTCCGCTTCCTGTTTTTATTATGGATGAGGAAATGAATATTCTAGCGCAATCTGATGAAGCAGCCGCTTTATTCGGAGAGGTTCAACATTTTTTAGAAATTGTTGACGAAGATAGTCAGAACAAAGCTAGAAAACGATTAGGGCAGAAGAAAAAAATAAAAACAGAATTAGTCATGCATTCGCGCAAAGCTAAAATGTCTCTTTATACCGTGAATTGCAAATGGGAGCAAGATAAGGCACATGTAATATGTGTAGAGGAAGATTCTCAAATTAGAATTCTTTCAGAAAAAATCGAACAACATACAGCGCGTTTATCTGAAACAGACTTAGAACTGCTGCTGCAAAAAGAACGATTAGAAAAAGCAATGAACCGAGTTATAGAACTGTCGGGACCGTTTATTCATTTATCGAACAACATGGTGCTTATACCTCTGTTTGGCGATTTGTTTGAGGAAGTCATCATGAAAAATGAACATCGGCTGCTCAGACAAATAGATGAAGAAACGGTTGATCGAGTTATCATTGACTTTAATGGAATAGGTCAAATTGATGAACGAGGTGTTGCAGCCCTAGAACATTTAATATGGGAATTTCAGCTAATGGGTGTACAGATTTATTTAACAGGTGTGACACCCGATCATAGTCAATGGCTTCACCAGTATCATTTTCAAGCAAATGTAAAATCTATTAGTAACTTAGGTCAGGTCATTCATCAATTTTTTACAACGGCATGAAATGACTACAAAAAGTGAACACTTCATATAAAGACAATAAGACAGGGGATCAATACTGATAAACAGGTGATTAAAATTTGGTGAAACACGCGCGTAAAGTAGCTTTAAGAATTTCAATTATATATATCATTATTGGCGCTGTATGGATCTTGATATCTGATAATATATCTAGAACATTAGCGCAAGGTCGTTTTGAAGTATATATTTTTTTTCAACAATACAAAGGTTGGTTTTTTATTTTAGCTACGGGGATTATTTTGTATGGATTGGTATATAGGAGAGCTTATAAACTAGTGGAGTCCCAGCAAGAGCTCGTAGTAAAAGAACACGAACTTCAAACGAGCAATCAGCACTATCAATCTTTATTCAAACATAATCCCGATGGCGTTTTTGAAATAAGTAAAACGGGTGAAGTTCTTCTTGCTAATCCAGAAGGTGAAGCAATCGTTGGATACTCCAGTGAAGAATTACAAAAGATGAAACCTTCAGCTCTTATCGCAGCTGAAGAGTTTGATATGTGTAAAGAGTATTTTAAAGAAGTGCTGAATGGAAAAGGTGCTAAGTTCGAAATGAATGTGATCAATAGAAAGAGAGAAAGACGGTTGCTTAGGTGTTCTTTGCTTCCCATCATCGTTCATAAGCAGGTAGTAGGTGTATTTATGATTGCACGCGATATTACTACATACCGTCAAGATGAAGAGCTTATGATAACCTCGGAAAAAATGTCGGTTATTGGACAAATGGCAGGTGCCGTCGCACATGAAATTAGAAACCCGCTTACTTCTTTAAAAGGCTTTGTACAGGTTATGCAAGCCTCTAAGGAAACAAATGACACATATTTAGATATTATGATGTCTGAAATCGACCGCATCAACTTAATCTCCAGTGAAATGCTCATTCTTGGAAAAAAGCAGCATGTATCTTTTGAAAAGACCAATTTATGCGAGATTTTAAAACAAGTTATTACCCTAATGGAAGCGCAGGCCAATTTAAATAATGTTTCTATTTTATTGAAAGAAACAGCCAAAAGGCCTATTTATGTTTCAGCTGATGCAAATCAGTTGAAACAAGTGTTCATCAATGTGATTAAAAATGGTGTAGAAGCTATTATGGAGAAAGGCCATATTACAATAACAGTTGAAGAAAAAGATACACGAGCATTGATTCACTTTGAAGACAATGGAATCGGAATGAGTCAAGAGAGGATTGAACAAGTAGGAACGCCGTTTTATTCTACAAAAGAAGCTGGCACTGGCTTAGGGCTGGCCGTGTGTTACAAAATCATGGAGCGTCATCAAGGTACCATGCATTTTAAAAGCGGTAAAGGAAAAGGGACAACGGTTACTATTGATATGCCAATTATAGAACGAAACAGCCGCCTCTCGTAGTTCAGAGAGGCGGCTGTTTTCTTGAAAAAGAGGCAGTAAGCAGATGAGCCCTTTGCGTCTGGATCCATATAGGACATAAAACCTCCTTCTTATACAAGTTTTCGTTCATAATAAAGAGGATCATATTGTTTTCTATAGAAGCAATAGTGTATCATAGTTGAAGCTATGTTTATTGATGTAGAAAAGTTAAGGCAACAACCGATTTTTCTACTGACGGATTGACAGGGTCCCTTGGGATAAGGAAGGTTTATTTATAAATAGAAATTAAGGTCAGTATTAACGCACATCACATGGCGACTGATACATTCGTTTAATTGAAATGAAAAAAATCGTTTATAATATCGAGAAAAGCATGGAAAAGGAGATAGATATGAGTCAGTTTATAGAGACTTTACAGCCTTTTTTACAAGAGGCGTGGAAAAAAGCAGGGTTCAATGAGCCTACTGCTATTCAAACGAAAGCTATTTCAGAGATTTTAGCTAATAAAGATGTAATAGGAGAATCCCCAACGGGAACAGGAAAGACGCTGGCATATTTGTTGCCTGTCTTACATCGCATTCAGCCGGGACCATCTCATATTCAAGCAGTTATTTTAGCATCTTCCCATGAATTAGTTATGCAAATTCACGGTGAAATTCAAACTTGGTCGCAGGGAAGCGGTATTTCAAGTGCTGCGTTTATTGGCGGAGCAAATATGAAACGACAATTAGAAAAACTCAAAAAACGTCCTAATATCATTGTTGGTACCCCAGGACGTTTGAACGAGCTAATTAAAATGAAGAAATTAAAAATGCACGAAGTCAAAACAATTGTGATTGATGAGGCGGATCAATTGTTTGTACCTGAGCATTTTCAAACGGTTCAACAGATTGTAAAAATGGCGTTAAGTGATCGTCAAATCCTAGTCTTCTCAGCTACTGTATCAGAACGTACCAAATCGCTAGCGAAAGATATGATGAACCATCCTCTTGAAATAGAGGTAGGAAGAGACGAACTTCCAGCTTCGAAGGTAGAGCATGTATACATCAAAAGTGAAGCTAGAGATAAAGTGGACGTGCTTAGAAAACTAGTTCGTCAAGAACAAATGAAAGCTTTAGCCTTTTTTAAAGGGATTGATACTCTCATCGAGTTTGAAGAGAAATTAACATTTAAGCGTGTAGAAGCAGGCTCTTTACACAGTGAAACGAAAAAAGAAGATCGTGCTACGACGATTAAAGGGTTTCGAAAAGGAGATTTCCCTGTCTTATTAGCAACGGATGTCGCAGCTAGAGGATTAGATATTAAGGGATTGACGCATGTAATTCACATCGATGTTCCTCAAGATGCAGATCAATACGTACATCGCTCAGGTAGAACAGGCAGATCGGGAGCAGAAGGTACAGTCATTTCTCTTGTGACTGAACGTGAAGAACGAAATTTAAAACAAATCGCACGTGAACTTCAACTTTCATTAGTGAAAAAAGAACTTTATATGGGTGAAATCGTGGATGACGGAACAAAAGAGCAGTCCCGTACAGCTAAAAAACCTTCAAAAAAGCCATTTAACAAGAAAAAGAAACAAAAAGGTCGAATGTAAACTAGGTATTATTCCTTTTTATAACAGCAGTGTCACAACCTAAAAAGCAACGTCTACTGCTTTATTACAGCAGCCTGGCGTTGTTTATTTTCTCTATTTTACCTGTATAAATAAGTAAAAAAAGAGAAATGTAGATATTTTTTCCTAGGTATGAAAATAGTTTGAATGATGGATTTTGTTTTTTGTAACCTTATTTTAACATTACTTTAAGAGACTTCTAATAAAAGAGGAAGAAGGACGTGGGGACATTTTATGGATGCAATTGATGATCTCTTTGACGACATAGAGCGAAGAAGAAAAAGTAAAGAATATAGTCGAGATGCAGATCAATTAGAATCATATTTACATGAAGTTCAACGTATCATGGAATTTCTTGAAGAGGGTATCTATCTGTTTCAAAATTCGCACCAACAATATGCGTCAGATTGGTCAGGGCGTTCTAAGAGCTCATATGAGGATATTTATAATGATATTACGCAATCTACTTTTCATCTGTACGACGTAAGGGATGAATTGTTTCAAACTTTACGCTTAGAAATTTCACGATTAAGAGAGTTAGCATCGGCGTAATAAATAACATTATCGACTCACTCCTTTAGAAAGTGAGTCTTTCCGTATAGGCTTAAAAAATGTTTGGATGATGACTGAAGGCTTACAAGAGATAGGGGGACGGACATACATGGAGATAAAAGTAAATCCAGAGGTGCTGCAGACATTTGCAGAGCGAATTCAGCAGTCTCATTCACAGACGGCTGATGCACTTCAAAAACTAAGCTGGGAAGCTACAAATCTACATTTCTTGTCTGTTGCAGATATTGATAAAGTGCTGGACTTGCAGGAAGAGTTACAGCATATGATTCGCAAACTTGATTCGCTAACGGAAAACGCACATTTATTAGTAAAAGACACTGCAGAACAAATGAGAAAAGCAGATGGAGAGCTAGAAGGCTCTTCAGGCTGGACGGAGTTTTGGTCGAGCGTGTGGAGCGATGGGAGCACCCATTCACAAGATACGTGGAATGACATAAAGAACTTAAAAGAATGGAATACGTATGACAATATGCATAGAACGATTGAAAAACCTTTAGGTACTCTTAATGTTATGTGGAATTCGCTTTCTATGTCTTGGGAAGAAAAAGTAGTGAATGGTTCTACATGCAGTCGAACGGAATTTTTTACTTATGGCGTTATTCAAATGGGGTTGGGCATTTTAAGTCAGGAAATGAATCCTTCAAACATTATGTTTAGTGACAGCACAGAGGAAGTGAAGAGAGAATGAATGAAGTATATGATGGCGCTGGAAGTGAAATGGTACAGTTCCTTACAGGGTTGTCTCGGCAATGAAATATACATTTAACTTATTAGAAAAATCATTAATTGAAGCAATGAAAGATAATAAGAAAATTGCTCAATTTTATAAAACTTTAATGAATAGCAATTTATGGCTAGTTGTTAGTTCAGAGCATGGAGCATCAGATATATTAATTGCAGAGCACTACGTTCAGACGATGAAAAGCGCAGCGTACCGATATTTACCTGTTTTTTCGTCAAAATATCCGATTGAACAGATGCTGAAAGATGAAAAGACCGTATGCGTATCATTTAAGGATATGCTGCCTGTATTAAATGAAGAAATAGCGATATTACTTAACCCTGACACGCCTCTCTCAAAATTATTCATCCCCGAAGAAATAAGGATGTTAAAAGAAGATCAAAATTATTTTAAGCAGTAGCCAAAAAATAAAAAGCGCATGTGCTTTTTCAAAGCATGTCTGAATCTTAAATAAATAGAAGATATATAAAGAGGCAGGGCCTTAAATAGGCTGCTGCTTTTTTATTACTAGTAAATAGTTCTATAGATAATGAACAAAAATGTAATTTAATAGTCTTATAGTTTTTATTTTCCTTTAAATAGGTACCTATAGATCAGATGGAAAAGGTTTAAATGAGAACAAAATCTTGGTTATTTAGGTTTTATTTGCATTTTTTAGGGGTATTTGTAGATACATATTCTCATTTTTGGAGGCTTTTGCAAGTAACCTTTGACCTTAACACTAGAGTTTCTTACAATAATAGTAAATATATAAACCGAAGGAGAGATATGTATGTCAGGGATTATTCGCGTAACACCAGCAGAGCTTCGCGACATGGCAGGTCGTTATACTAACGAAAGCGGTCAAGTTCAAGAATTAGTAAGCCGTCTTGATACAATGAAAAATCAACTTCAAGACATGTGGGAAGGTGCTTCAAGCGAAGCGTTTGCTGCTCAATACGAAGAATTAAAGCCTTCTTTCGTTGAAATGTCTAACCTACTTACAAAGATTGCTAAGCAATTAGATGACTCTGCAAATGTTCTTGAAGATACAGATAACCAAATCGCTAGCCAAATCCGCGGTTAACTTCATCTAATAATCTAAGTGAAGTAATAAAAGGAGCGCCCTATTCTCAAAAGATGAAGGCGCTTTTTCTATGTTTTGAGGTGATGAAACCCTATGTATATAGAAGTAACAGTAGACTTAAAGCACTATACAGGTGATCGGTTCGATTTGCGACTATCAAACTATCATTCACTCAAAAAAGTAGTCGAGATCGTTTGGCAAGCTAAAAAGATTACTCAATCACCAAAGGACGGTGCGTGGATACGTGTTTCAAATAAAAATCTTATTTTCTCGGGAAATGAGACGATGATTAACTGCGGAATTACCACAGGTGATTGTATCGAAATTCTCTAAAGGAGTCTATTAGAATGTCAGAGAAGAAACCGACTTACTTAGAAGAACAGCTCGAAGCTGTAATGACACGTCATAATAATGAATATACATTTATTTTTCAAAAAGAAAAAATTCGATTTAATCGTTCTGTTGAGATTGAAATGTTAAAGGATGTAAACACGGCTTTTCAAAAAGAAATCATGATGAGCGATGATGAACTTAAAATAACAATTAAGCCTACTTCTGAATTTCAACCTTTTACAGCATTAAGAGGAAAAGAAGAACAGCAAAAATGGCTGTTTGCAGATCAGCTTATCAAACAGGTAAAGCAGCATTCTTTTTCAAGGCTGCATTTGTTGATTTGTCCAGAAAATATCATTTTTGATAAAAGTTTAAGTCCGGCTTTTTTACATTATGGAGTCAAAGAAAGTTTACCTCCTTATGAGTCTAACGAGGAACAAAGCTTTCAAGAGTTAAAGGCTACGATAGCAGCGGCCGTTGACTCATCGCATACATTTGAACAGTATTTTAAGTTATATGAGACCTTGCAATTAAAAGAAGACGCTAAAAAAATAATGCATATCAGCAATGAGGAAGAGTTGAGTCAATTTGTTAAGCATAAGCTAACCCAAATTGAAAAGCATCAAAAGACACTCGTTCAACTTCCTCAAAAACGCTGGACTATTTTTAAGTTTTCATCTGTGGGTATACTTGTCTTATTAATTCCAGCTCTTATTTATACTTTTTACTCTTACTTTTTTGCTCAGCCGAAACAAGAAGCATTTGTAGAAAGCAACGAATACTTTCTTGAAAAAAACTACAGCAAAGTAGTCGACACACTTGAAGATTATGACATTGAAAGCATGCCTAAAATTGTGCAATACGAAATAGCAACTTCCTATCTTGTTAATGAAAAGTTAGGGGAGGAGCAAAAAGCAAATGCTTTAAAGACTATTACGCTTCAGTCAGATCCTCAGTATTTTGCCTATTGGTTTTACATTGGCCGAGGAGACAACAAAAAAGCGCTAGAAGTCAGCAGGTTGTTAGAAGAACGTTCATTAATTATCTATGCACTAATGAAATACGAAGGTCAGCTAAAGACAGACAACGATTTAGCGGCTGATAAAAAGCAAGAGGAGCTTGATAAAGTAGCGAACGAACTTGAAGAATTTAAGAAAGAAAATGATCAGCAAGAAGCGGAAGCAGCCAAGCAGCAAGAAGAGAAACAAGCTGAGGAGGCACAGGCGGCCAAGCAGCAGGAAGAAGATCAGAAAGTTGCAGAAGCCGAGAAAAAGAAACAAGAAGAGCAGAAAAAACAGCAGGAAGACCAATCGAAGTAGGGAGGTAGTTGTATGAATATGCTTTGGGTAGTTAGTGGGCAAACGTATCAGCAGCTGCCTGTAGATTTTAAAACCTTTCGCCAAGCAACGGTTGGAAACACTCAGCATCAAACTTTTACGTTTTCCTATCCGTTTGAGAAAGGGCAAATGACGCTGTCATCTGAAAAGAACGGCCGGCTCTTAATTTCCTACGGAGAAGAAAGGATAGCAGAGCTATCTGTTTCTGAGTCGTTTGTATGGCGAGAACAAGGACATGCTTTAACCTTTGTCCTTACAGAGACGGCTGTTAAAGAAGCTGTCTATTATATTGATTACGGATCAGAAGTTTCGTTTTCCACAAGTGATGAAGCAGCTGATGTGTATCAGCAGAAACAAAAGTGTGTAGTAGAGCCAAAAGAAGGATTTTACTTATCAAAGATAAACGGAAAGTGGAAGGTCTTTTATAACCAAGAACCGCTTTATCTTAACGGACACCGACTAGAAGAGAATACGAACCTTCAGCCCGGAGATCTTATTTTATGGTCTTCTATGACGATTCAATTGATCGAAAAAGATTTGCTGAAGATTCAAAGCTACTACGATTATGCATCTAAGCTTCCAGCTACGGCACAGCCTATTTCTGAAATGAAAAAGAAGTACCCGGTTTATAGACGGACACCGCGCATGATATATGATTTGCCTAATGATAAGGTAAGCTTGTCCTTTCCGTCTCAGGACAATGATGAAAATAACCGAAGCTTATGGCTTACTATTTTACCGCCATTAGTCATGCTTTTAGTCATGGGTACGGTCTCGATTATTCAGCCTAGGGGAATTTTTATTATTATATCTGTCATGATGTTTACGACTACGCTGATTGTATCTACCGTTCAATACTTCAAAGATAAAAAACAGCGCAAGAAGCGGCAGGAGCGTCGTCGTCGAATTTATACAAAGTATTTAGAAAACAAGCGCGAGGAATTACAAGAACTAGTATCAGTTCAACGAGATGTATTATCTTATCATTTTCCGACGTTTGAACGAATGAAATATTTAACAGAACAGATTTCTGATCGAATTTGGGAACGAACTGTAGAAAGCAGTGATTTTTTACAGGTGCGCCTTGGAACAGGAACAGTTCCGGGAAGCTACCAAATTTCTTTGAATAGCGGAGATATGGCTAATCGAGAAATTGATGATTTGCTTGAGCAGTCTCAGCACATGGAAAAGGTCTATCGAGAAGTGAAAAATGCCCCTGTTACCGCTCATTTAGGTTTAGGCTCTATCGGTCTGGTAGGAAAGATGAAAACGGTGAAGAATGAACTGCATCAGCTTGTAGGACAGCTGGCATTTTCCCACAGTTATCATGACCTAAGATTCGTATTCATTTTTGATGAAGAAGAATATAAAGAGTGGGAATGGATGAAATGGCTTCCTCATTTTCAGCTTCCGCATTCTTTTGCGAAAGGTTTCATCTATAATGAACAAACGAGAGATCAGCTTTTATCTTCTATTTATGAAATGCTGAGAGAACGCGATTTAGATGAAGCAAAAGGAGAAGGGGTTTTCTTGCCTCACTTTGTTTTTATTATTACGAATCAGCAGTTAATTGCAGATCACGTTATCTTAGAGTATTTAGAAGGATATCACCCTCACCTTGGGTTCTCTGCGATATTTGCGGCAGAGACAAAGGAAAGCTTAACGGAGCATGTTCATACACTCGTCCGTTATATTAACGAATCCGAGGGGGATATATTAATTCAAAAGCAAAAAGCTGTGAATATTCCATTTCAGCTTGATAAACACACGCTTGATTATAATGAAAGATTTGCAAGGATGCTGCGAACATTGGATCACCAAGTCGGCATGACCAACTCAATTCCAAATAGCGTTTCATTCTTAGAATTATTTAAAGCAAGAGAAATTGGTGAGTTGGATATCGTGCAAAGGTGGCAAAGCAATGAATCAGCTAAGTCGCTAGCAGTTCCCATTGGTTTAAAAGGAAAAGAAGATATTGTTGAACTAAATCTTCATGAAAAAGCTCACGGCCCTCATGGATTACTTGCAGGTACGACGGGGTCAGGAAAAAGTGAATTCTTACAAACGTACATTCTTTCTCTAGCGGTGAATTTCCACCCCCATGAAGTTGCGTTTTTATTGATTGACTATAAGGGCGGAGGAATGGCTCAGCCGTTTAAAAACATGCCTCATCTGCTTGGAACCATTACAAACATTGAAGGAAGTAAGAATTTTAGTACAAGAGCCCTAGCTTCTATTAAAAGTGAATTAAAACGGCGCCAGCGCTTGTTTGATAGATATGAAGTCAATCACATTAATGATTATACAGATTTATATAAGCAAGGTATGGCAGAAGAACCTCTGCCTCATTTATTCTTAATCTCGGATGAATTTGCCGAGTTAAAAAGTGAAGAACCAGAGTTCATTCGGGAATTAGTCAGCGCGGCGCGCATTGGACGTAGTCTGGGCGTTCATTTAATTTTAGCGACGCAAAAGCCAGGCGGTGTTATTGACGATCAAATTTGGAGTAACGCGCGCTTTAAAGTAGCTTTAAAAGTCCAAGATGCCGCTGACAGTAAAGAAATTTTAAAAAATGCGGACGCTGCTTCTATTACGGTGACGGGTCGAGGCTATCTGCAGGTTGGAAATAATGAAGTGTATGAACTGTTTCAGTCAGCTTGGAGCGGCGCGCCGTACATGGAAGATACGTATGGGGCTGAAGATGAAGTCGCCATTGTCACAGATCTCGGGTTGATTCCTTTATCTGATGTATCTACTCAGCAGACGTCATCTAAACAAGCGGAAGCAGAAATTGATGTTGTGGTGCAAAAAATTGAAAAAACGCAGCAGGAACTAGCTATCAAAAAATTAAATAGTCCATGGCTGCCGCCTCTTAAAGAAAGATTGCTTCGCAGTGAGTACAAAGAGAAGCGAGACGGCGTATTCCCAATTGGCTTGATTGATGAACCGGAAAAGCAAAGCCAAACGGTATATAACTATCAGCTGATGGACGATGGAAACATTGGTATATTTGGTTCGTCAGGATACGGTAAATCGTTTACAGTCATGATGTTGCTTCTTAGTCTAGCTGAAAGACAGAGCCCGGAGCAGCTTCATTATTACATTTTTGACTTTGGAAACGGCACGCTGCTGCCGCTTCGTCAGCTGCCTCATACGGCGGATTATTTCTTAATGGATCAAATGCGTAAAATTGAAAAATTCATGACGATTATCAAACAAGAAATCGCAAGGCGAAAGCAGTTATTTCAACAGCGGGAAGTTAGCAATATCAAAATGTATAATGCTCTAAGTTCAGAAGAGCTTCCTCTAATTTTTATCACGATTGATAATTTTGATCTTGTCAAAGAAGAAATGCAAGATCTAGAAATGCAGTTCACACAGCTCGTGCGTGACGGTCAGTCTTTAGGAATTTATATGATCTTTACCGCGACGCGCGTGAATTCTATTCGTCAGTCGCTTATGAATAACTTGAAAACAAAAGTTGTTCATTATTTAATGGATCATTCAGAAGCGTATTCTATTTTAGGACGTACGCCGTATGCGCTAGAGTCTATTCCAGGCCGGGCTATTATCAAAACGGATCAACCTTATTTTGCGCAGCTGTTTTTACCTGCGGAAGGAAAAGATGATTTTGAAATCTTTGATGCAGTTAAGCTGCACATTCAACGATTAAAGAATCAATATGCTGATGCTACTGTTCCGGAGCCTGTACCAATGCTGTCATCGAAACTTGTACTTGCCGAGTTTATGACGGACAGAAGGGTTATTCGGGAAAAAGGAGTCATTCCTCTTGGATTAGATGAAGAGTTTGTTCGACCGGTGCATATGAACTTTACGAAAAATAAGCATTGCATCGTCATGGGGCAGACGCAAAAAGGAAAGACAAATGTAGTGAAGGTCATACTGCAAACAGCGCTTGAACAAGGCGTGAAGCAAATCGGACTATTTGATTCGGTTGACCGCGGTTTATCAAGCTATGCAGCTGAAGAGCAAGTTGTTTACATGGAAACAAAAGAACAGATTATCGACTGGCTTGATTTAACTGAAGAACGATTGCAGCGACGTGAAAATAAGTATTTGGAAGCAGTGCAGGAAGGAACGGTACACAGTCTTTCATTTGCCACGATCATGCTTGTAGTAGACGGATTTGTACGATTCCAGCAAAACTTAGACAGCGTCCTGCAGGATCGTATTACAAAATTGATGAAAAATTATAGTCACCTGGGCTTTAACTTGATTGTTGCAGGGAACAACAATGAGTTTTCAAAAGGATTTGACGCGTTAACAACAGAAGTGAAGCAAATTAGCCAAGCCGTGTTGCTGATGAAGAAAACAGAGCAAAGCTTATTTACACTTCCTTATGACCGAAAAGAAGCCGATGTTAACCCTGGCTTCGGTTATTATATTAAAAGTGGAAAAGAAACAAGAATTCAAATCCCGCTATGTGTAAGTGAAAGGAAGATCTTAACATGACCGAACAGCGTAAGTATACACTTAAAGTCATATTAGCTGTTGTTTTAATTTTGGCTCTTCCTTCTTTCTTTTTCCAGTATATTGGAGACAACCCGCTGCAAGTCACAGAAAACTCAACAAGAACGATTGCGGTTGTTAACGAAGATAATGGAGTAAAAGAAAATAGTGAAAAAGCGATAGAATTTGGAGAAAAAGTGACTCCTCTTTTACAGGAGGGGTCGGATTATCAATGGACCGTGCTTGGACGAAGCGCAGCTACAAGCGGTTTACAGAATGGGAAATATGATGCGGTTATCTATATTCCCTCGACCTTCTCACAAAATATTTTATCGTATCAGGAAAAAAAGCCAGAAAAAGCTACTTTGGAATACAAAGTTCAAAGTCAGCTTAACGCAGTTAATAAGGAAAAAGTAGTAGGGGAATTAGAAGATGCTACTACAAAGGTTAATAATGAAATGTCCTCTTTGTACTGGAGTTATGTATCACAGGAAGTAGATAAGGTACGCGGCCAGTTCGATAAAATTCTAAATAAAGAAATCGCCTTTCAAAAAACAATGGTCGCTTTTTATAAACCGAATTCAAAAGATTTAGCAGGTGAATTAAATGATCAAAAGAAAATTCTTCAGCAAATCCAAGATAATGTAAATAAAGCAGAAAAAGGTTCAAGCGACAGACAAGGCGACGTAGAACAGGTTGAAAAGAATTTAAACAGCTTCATTGAATATGTAAATCAATATCAAACATATCAAGAAACACAGAAACAAATGCTTGAAAAAACGCAGGCTCAAAGCGTCGCTGCGATTCAAGAAGAGTTGTCTTCCCTTGAATCTAATCAGCCAAGCTCTAAGCAAAATTTTAATGAGCAGGCCAATCAAGTGTTTAGTGGCTTATCTTCCATTCAACAGCAGTTGGATCAAAATCAAAAAGCCGTCGGAGAACTTGGAGAACAACAAGCGGATAACGTCAGTGAACAAGAAAAAGCTCTGCAAGATTTGAACGGCCAAATAGTCAGTTCATATAAACAGCAGTCTGAGCAAACAACCCTAAATCAAATTGAAAGTAAGCTAAAGCCGCTTCGTGCGCAGCTAGAGACAGCTTCATCAAATGAGGGTGGCGGAGGCTCAACGGATCCAGGAGAAGATGGCGAAGCTCAGCCAGATCCAAATCAAGGCGGAGAGACGCCAACGGACCCTGGGGAAGATAACGGAACTCAGCCAGATCCGAATCAAGGTGGAGAGACTCCGACGGATCCTGGAGAAGATGATGGAACTCAGCCAGATTCCGGTCAAGGCGAAGGAACGTCAGAACCAATTAAAGTGGATTTATCTCAGCAAACAGCAAAGCTTGATGATATATCAAAAGGACTTGAAGACTTAGAACAGCAGCTCCAAGGAATGGTGAACGAAACACCTGAAGCGCCTGAAGCACCTGAAGCACCTGAGACATCTGAGGGAACGGAAACGCCTGAAACATCGGACACAGCGGATGCATCAGGTACATCCAATGCTGTGAAAAGTGCGCTTGAAAAAGTGGCTAATCTGAAAACACAGGTACAAGCAGTCAAAGATGAGCTGCAAAATGTAACCGTTCAGCCGGAAGCTTCAGGAGAAAATACGGATGCGCTGAAGCAGAAAATTGCCAGTTTGGAAGCAGACGTTAAGTCTTTGACAGCACAGAAAAACAAAGCAGAGAAAGACTTAGAAGAAGCAACCAAGTCGTCGAGCGGTCAAATTGCTAAGCTTCAAGAAGAAAATGAACGATTAAAAAAAGAGAATGAAAAGTTGAAAGAAGACGGCAAAAAGCCTTCTAAAGGTAGTGTGGATGTAGACAATCTCATTACGATGATTAAAAACAAAGAAGATAAAATTTTATCTTCTCCAAACCTTTCAGCTTCTCGCAAGGAAAAGTTGAGCAATACATTCTCAGGTAAGATTCAAAGCAGCAGTGCAGAAGATCTGCTAAAGTATTACGGTGATTTATCGCAGTATGATTTGACTTTAGCTCAAATAGGAAATACAGACATACAGAACAGCGTCCTTAACAATGACTCTATTAAAGGAAGTTTGCAGCAGGCGTTAGCTGGCACCGTCTCTTCTCAAGATGCACGTAAGCAAATCCAACAAAACCTGTCTCTAACAAAAGAAGAGTTAGCACAGTTCCAAAGTTCAGTGCAAGATTTTGCTGATCAATATGGACAAACAGTTGATGCTGAACAAGCATCTATTATGGAAGAGCTATCAGCTATTCAAGAAAAAGCAAATGCAATGAATCAAGAGCTTCAATCTAGCGCAGGTGAAGATCAAGCATTAGAAAAGAAAGAAGCTCCGGACGTAACGGGCTTAATGACGCTGCAGCAAAGCATGGGTCAAGAGTTGAAGGGAATGAACGAACTCATTTCATCTTTAGGTGAAAGACAAGCTAATGTTGTCACATACACAGATGAATTGCAGAAGCGTGTAAATGAAGTCCAGGATAAAGCTGACACGCTTAACAGCAAGTGGGCCCAAAACGTGGATTCAACGAAGTTGGTTCGCGGCCAGGTATACCGTTTGTTAAATAATACATTAGTAGATGGACAGAATAATGATTACGTTTATCATTATTTAGCGAATCCTCTTCAAGTAAGCGGTGAAGTGCCGGCTGAAAAAGTAAAAGAGGTTCCACCAGTTGTCATTTTGGTTATTATCTTAATCAGCAGCTTACTAATTGGCTATTTCAGTCAATACTACCGACATGCACCTATGCTTGTGAAAGGTACGCTGTTTGGGTTATTGAATTTGATTGTAGGGTTAATGGTAAGTATCTTTAGCCTTAATATTTATTCGTTATCGGGAGACCGGGCAATGGAATGGTCAATCTTTACAATCGTCTTATTGCTTGCTTCATCTACACTCGTACGTATTGCTTTCTTATTAGGAAGCTTCGCTGGATGGGTGACGACAGTAGGGTTGATTTTATTTTATATTACCCCGCTTCTTAACTTATCTATGCCAAACTTTAATTACGAAGATCCAGTATCTAAAGTATATATGTCAATTCAATATGATACGCAGTCTCTGTTTGGACAGGCGCTTATTGTATTACTGGGAATGACTGCCGTTTTAAGTGTTCTGCCATCTATTATTCGTGCTTTAAAGACGACTAAAGAGGTTGAAAATGATGAAACCTATAGTGCTTAATAAGAAGATTGGAAGTATTGTTCTTATTTTTTCACTTCTTTGTTTCCCTATAGCAGCAGCGGCTGAAGCTGATGACGGAAACGTTGAAGAGATTAAACCAAATGTATATAAGGATGATCCGATTAATTTGGACCCCGAATCTTTGCTAGAAAATAAAAAAGAAGTAGGAAATATTCCGGAGGAAATAAAGGATCTTACATTTGAAAAAGAGGAAGATGCAGAGAAAGAGAGCTTAAAAGAAAGTCTTTTTGCGAACGCATCAGCTGAAGATAATACGATTTCTGCGAAAGCAAAAGAATATAACTTGTTTTCTTCTAAAAACACTTCCTACAAGAAAGAGCGAACAGAACAAACTGTTTCTGAAAAGTCATCAGACCTACAATGGTTTTATTTATTATTGATTGGTGTGGGGGTTGTTATATTATTTGCGGTTTTAATACCGCGCATTAGCCCTCAGCCTTCTGTAAAAAAATGAAAAAACCTCGCTGTTAATCAACAGCGAGGTTTTTTCGTATAGACGCAGGCTTATAGGCGGCGGAAGCCTTCTTCAAACAAATAATCTTCTGCTTCTTCGTAAGATAGAAATGCTGCCTCTAAATTCAAGCCAGAATAAACATTCCACAGGTCATCTTCATGAACAAGTAAAAGCGTTGCATTGTCTGGGCCGTTCCAGCGCTGTTCATTTCCATTCCCTACAATAGCTTCTTCTCTAGCTGTATCAGGAAGGGTAGACAAAGATTCAATAGAAGCTTCAATAATAGAGCGAAGCTCTTCTTCTGTATAATCACGGATATTTACAAGACCTTTGTCATTTGTTTCATATCCTTTTAAAAACCCTGCATATACAAATCCATTTCCGTTAGGATGCAGATGATGCACAACAACCGTTTTATCGTACACGCTTTCTTCATAATGAAAATTCACGCGTCCTAAAGATACATCTTTTCGATGCAGCTCTGGAAACGATGAAATAATAGCTAATTTTTCGTCAAAACTAAGCATAGACAATCCTCATTTCTATTTAAATCATTTCATTTTCTGAAATAGTATAAGCTCTTTTACGATTCGGTTGATTATACCATATATAAAGAAAGACACATAATGCTTTTTCCAATGTGGACTTTTAAAAATATAACCCTTCGCATAAAGTGGCCGTCACTGTAAAGAAGAATACATCTTTTTCACTATAAAACTTAACAAAAAAGAGGCAGGGAATTCACAGTGAAAAAATAATATAAAGAGGTGGAAGAAAACTAGTTTTCAAACCTATCATAAGGAGGAATAAAAAAGTGAAATTATACGCTCTGTGTAAAAAAACATGGGCAATGTCCCTGCTTATTTTTGTTCTTTTAGTAAGCTTAACTCCTGTTAGTCAAGCAGCCGCGTTTTTATCTGTTGCACAAGCTCTTGAGAATCAAAACAACAGTGTACAAACGGTTAAAGGATATGTAGTAGGTCAACCTACAGGCACATCTACAGTTATTACGAGCAATTACCCAAACGATTATGCACTTGCTCTTGCTGACAGTTCAAATGAAACCAATACAGACAAGGTGGTGTACGTTCAAATTCCTTCAAATTTGCGAAGTACATTTGGACTTCAAAGTCACTCGGAGTTAAAAGGGAAAAGTCTTACTGTTACGGGCACACTCACTCCTTATTTTTCGCACTCTGGAATAAAATCAGTTACTTCTATCAGTACAGAAACAGGAGGAACTGATCCCGCTCCAGATCCCACAGAGCCAACCGTTCCAGTAGAAGACTATTATCGTACTGCAGCTGAAAAAACAGGAAACAGCTTAAAGACAGAGCTTCATAACATTATTGATCATCACACAGAACTGTCGTATTCAGCCGTATGGGAAGCTTTAAAGAAAACGGATGAAGATCCAGCTAACGCAAATAACGTTATTTTGCTCTACACGGGGCGTTCACAGGCTAAGGGTACAAATGGAGGCGGAGTGGACGATTGGAACCGTGAGCACGTCTGGGCAAAGTCTCACGGGGATTTCGGAACAGCTATGGGACCTGGAACAGATCTTCATCACTTACGTCCAACCGATGTGTCTGTAAACAGTACGAGAGGAAACTTAGATTTTGATAACGGAGGGACGGAACATAGCGAAGCACTCGGAAATTATTTTGACAGTGATTCATGGGAACCTCGAGATGAAGTAAAAGGCGACGTGGCTCGTATGTTGTTTTATATGGCCGTGCGCTATGAAGGCGATGTAAGTGATGAGCCTGACTTAGAACTTAATAACACAGTGAATAATGGCACTGCTCCTTATCACGGGAAATTATCTGTGCTTCTTCAATGGAATGCCCAAGACCCAGTAGATGATCGAGAACGACGTAGAAATGACATTATTTATTCAGACTATCAGCATAACCGCAATCCGTTTATTGACCATCCTGAATGGGTGAATGAGATTTGGAACTAATGAAGAAGGCGTCCTGGCGGGGCGTCTTTTTTTATAAAAGAAAAAGGAAAAAACTAAAATCTGCCGAATACCTATAGGTGATTTTGAAAAAATGGAGGGAAGATATGAAACAGCTATGTAAAAAAGGATTGGCTTTCGTTTTGATGTTCATTTTTGTTAACGCTTTCATTTTAAGTCCAATTAACGGAGCGGCTGCCGTAGATGGAAAATCAATGAATCCAGGTTACAAAACCTATTTAATGGCGCCTTTAAAAAAGGTAACAGACTATACAACATGGGAAGCGTTTGAGAACGATTTACGCAAAGCGAAACAAAATGGATTTTATGCAGTGACAGTAGACTTCTGGTGGGGAGATATGGAGAAAAACGGCGATCAGCAGTTCGATTTTTCCTATGCTCAGCGATTTGCTCAAGCAGCTCGTAACGCGGGTATAAAGATCGTTCCTATTATTTCTACTCATCAGTGCGGCGGTAATGTAGGAGATGATTGTAACGTTCCGCTTCCGTCTTGGGTATGGAACTTAAAAAGTGATGACAGCCTTTACTTTAAATCTGAAACAGGTACGACAAATAAAGAAACGCTAAGCCCGCTTGCAACCGACGTTATTTCTAAGCAATACGGAGAGCTCTATACGGCATTTGCGCAAGCGTTAGCACCTTATAAAGACGTGATTGCTAAAATCTATTTATCAGGAGGCCCTGCAGGTGAAATTCGTTATCCGTCTTATACAGCAGCAGACGGAACCGGCTATCCGTCTAGAGGGAAATTTCAAGTGTATACGAACTTCGCCAAAAGCAAGTTTCAATCATATGCTTTGACTAAATACGGTTCACTCGCCGGCATTAATCAAGCATGGGGAACCAATTTAACGTCTGCATCGCAAATTTTACCGCCATCAGATGGCTATCAGTTCTTAAAAGATGGTTATTCAACAGCTTATGGAAAAGATTTCTTAGCATGGTATCAAGGAGCTTTGGAAGATCACACAAAACGTATTGGACAGTTAGCTCATCAGGCTTTTGATTCCACCTTTAACGTACCAATCGGTGCAAAAGTGGCAGGAATTCATTGGCAGTATAATAATCCCACGATTCCTCATGCTGCAGAAAAACCTGCTGGATATAATGATTACAACGCGCTTTTAGATGCGTTTAAAACAGCTAAATTAGATATAACGTTTACGTGCTTAGAAATGACGGACAGCGGAAATTATCCGGAATATTCTATGCCAAAGACGCTTGTACGCCAGGTAGCAGGTATTGCGAATGCAAAAGGAGTTGTTTTAAACGGGGAAAATGCTTTAACTATAGGCAGTGAAGATCAATATAAAAAAGCAGCTGAAATGGCCTTTAACTATAATTTTGCAGGATTTACTTTGCTTCGTTTCTACGATGTTATTAACAATGATACGCTGATGGGGCAATTTAAAAATACGTTGGGCGTTACACCTGTTGCGCAAACGGTTGTAGTAAAAAATGCGCCAACTGCATTAGGAGAAACGGTTTATATTGTTGGAGACAGAGCTGAGCTAGGTCAGTGGGATACGTCCATTTATCCAATTAAATTAACATATAATTCATCTACAGCTGATTGGAGAGGCACCGTCTATTTTCCTGCGAGTCAAAATGTTCAATTTAAAGCAATTGTGAAGAGAGCTGATGGATCGTTAAAAGCATGGCAGCCTTCGCAGCAATATTGGAGCGTGCCGTCAACAACAACGACTTATACAGATAATTGGTAAAACAAAGCCGCATAGCAAACGCTATGCGGCTTTATTTTGAACACAAGAATTATTTCCAGTTCGTTTGAATAAATTCATCTCGACCAGACTTAGCGCGGTCTTCTTTATAATGCTTTGGATTTTTCTTGTGGAAATCTTGGTGATACTCTTCGGCTTCATAAAACGTAGAGGCAGGAAGAATGCTTGTCACGATTGGTTTTTTAAAACGTCCGCTTTCTGCGACCTCTAGCTTCGTCTCTTCAGCTGCTTGTTTTTGGCTGTCGTTATGGTAAAAAATTGCTGTTCGATACTGCGAGCCGCGATCTTGAAATTGACCTCCGTCATCTGTTGGATCAATTTGCGGCCAATAAAGATCTAATAAACGTTTATACGGAAACACTTCGGGGTCAAATGTGATTTGAACCACTTCGTAGTAACCGCTTGTTCCAGATTTTACTTGCTCATAAGTAGGGTTATCCACAGTTCCACCCATATATCCTGATACAATGCCGTGAATACCTTCTAGCTCTTCAAAAGGTGTAACCATACACCAGAAACATCCACCTGCAAATGTAGCTTTTTCCATACGTAATCCCTCACTTAATCCGTTGTTATGAAGGGTATTATAACAAATTTATATTGAAACAGCTAGAAAAGGGTTTGTAGTCTGTGTAAAAGCTGTGGATAAAGATGAATATCCACAGCTTTTACACAATAAACTCGACTGTTTTGAAGATTGAAAAATGAAGGAGAGAATAAAGAAAAAATGATAGAATAGATAAGATGTATATATCGATTTAGAAGAAATTGTACAACAGAAGTACAATCTACGGACTGGACTTTGGGGTGCTGATGGCATCTAGATAAATAAAGTTAGTACGTTAGTAAAAAGAGGTAAGAAACAGCATATTCGCGCTGTTAAATAAATATACAAAGATAATAGGAGAGTTGAATATGTTACAAGATAATCTCATCCTAGAGCACTATGGATTAAACGAATTAAATTTTGATACGATCAAAAGCTACCGGGATCGGTTTGCTGAAGTAAAACCAGCTCATCCTTGGAATGCGCTTGAAACAAAGGAGTTTTTATACAAAGTAGGAGCTTGGGGAAAGGTTAGAGATACCCATAAAGAAGGAGTCACACTCGCAGGCCTGCTTTTATTCAGTGAAGAACGGATTATCACAGAAGTTTTACCACAATACTTTTTAGAATACCGGGAAAGTAAAGGAAACGAAGAATGGACAGAGCGCTTTACCTCTCAAGACGGGACGTGGTCAGGAAATATCTTTGATTTTTATTTTCATATTCATGAAATTGTTCGTAATAGCGAACCCCAGCCGTCAATCGCTTCCTCTTTAACAGAAGTTTTGATTAATATGCTTATTCATGCAGATTATAATGGCGAGGGCGGCGTTATTTTAGAAAAGCAACCTTCACATTACGTTTTTTCTAATCCAGGTCTTTTGTTAGTACCTACAGATTCAGTTTTTAGCAATACCGTTAGTCAGCTTCGAAACCCAAATATCGTTAAGTTATTCAGTTTACTAGGGTTATGTGAACGTTCGGGCTCTGGTTTAAAAAAAGTAAAGCAAAATTGGAGCTTGCATCATTATAAAACGCCGGCTATTGATCAAGATGTTTCTATGCATCGTACAGTGGTCACGTTATCTCTGTCCACTCAAGAAAGACAGGTAAGTTCTTCTGAAAAAGACACTTACAATACGTCCATAACCGAT
The DNA here is from genome assembly GCF_058629175.1 of Priestia sp. MDV22-iso46. NCBI lineage: Bacteria > Bacillati > Bacillota > Bacilli > Caryophanales > Bacillaceae > Priestia > Priestia sp. MDV22-iso46. Next base: position 59,487 of record NZ_JBZVWT010000007.1, on the reverse strand, counting down.
TTGGGAAATAATTTTAAAGATGTCGAAAAATATCAAAATACACCTGAAAACGATGTCGAAATTGACTCCTATAATAAAAATAGATACTCCTATAATAAAGAATTAATAGAGGAGTTAAAGTCATATAATAACAATGTTAACTCCTTAAATAAAGAAGATAACTACTATAATAATGATAGTAACTTATATAATAATGATGTTAACTCCTATAATAAAAATCATAACTCCTGCAATAATGAACAAGAAGAGGATTCTTCTAATTTGGTAAATGTGGAGAATATTGATACGAAGCTATGGGGTATTGCAGCGCTGGCTCGTGAAAAAAAACGGCTTTCGCCGAATCAGATGGAACATATTATTCTTGAGTTATGTAAAGAAAAACCGCTTATGCTTAAAGAGTTTGCTTATTTACTAGAAAGAACGCCGGATGGAGTACGTAATAATTATTTAACAAAGCTATTACGTAAAGGACAATTACAGTTGAAATATCCAAATCAGCCAAACCATCCAAAACAGGCATATTTATTTAATAAGAAAGATATAGAGAAATAAATCAAGCAACCGATAGAACATATAGAGATTAAGCTGCAAAAAATTGATAAGGAGGAGTTTGCTAAAAGCTACAGATTTAAGGGGGAAATTCACCATAAAGTTGTGCTAAGCTGTCAGACTCTCTTTATATGAGTTCTGGCTCGTATAAAGGAGGAAAAAGAGTGTGAAAAGCAAGTGCGTTCTTATTTTTCTGGTGGTTGTATGGCTGTTTAATATGGGGAAAGGAATAGGATGTGGATCAAATGTGAATGCAGAGATGAATATACCGCTGTCGACGTGGGTGTGGGATACAAAGAAATGGATGCTGAACCAAGAAGCTATCCTCGAAAAGCTTCAAGAAAAAAAGGTGACAAACGTTTATTTACAAATTGATACTCATCTTTCACCTTCCGTATATAGGCATTTTATCCAACAAGCACAAGCCAAGGGCATAAGTGTTTACGCACTTGACGGCGCTCCTTATTGGATAGGGCCTTCTGGTATAGAAGAGCAGGAAGCATTTTTTAATTGGATAACAGTTTACCAAGCAGAAGCAGACGAGCAACAGCAATTTTCAGGGGTTCATTTGGATGTAGAGCCTTATTTGTATAAAAGTTGGGAAAATAATCGCGTGAAAAGTATTCTGCAGTATCAATATGTTATTTCTCAAGCCGCTGTACAGTCTCATGAGTTACACTTGCCGCTTGCTGTAGATATACCGTTTTGGTTTGACGAAGTTCCATTCAAAAATAGCAATGGTTCCGGTTCGCTGGGGCGGTGGGTTATTCAGTACGCTGATGAAGTCACAATTATGGCGTACCGAAACCACGCAGATCAAGAAAACGGTATTGCTGAAATAACAGAAAATGAACGCAAGTGGGGACGTTTACTATCCACTCCGATTGAAATAGGGGTAGAAACGAAAGCTTCAGATGAAGGAGAATACATTTCTTTTTCTGCTAAAGGAGAAGAAAAGATGATGCAAGAGCTGGGTATGTTGCTTACGGAGTGTCAAGCTGAAAATCCTCCAAGCAGTATAGCTGTTCATTATTTTGATAGCTGGCTACAGATGAAGCCATGACAACGAAAAGACCGCTGCATCGCTGCAGCGGCCTTTTTGGGTTTAGGGAGTATAGATACAATATAGCCATTTTATTAAAGGACTATACATAAAAAAAGTAACCATTTAAAAAATGGCTACTCACACAAAGGGGGGGAACTTAATCTTATCATTCCCACTTTTTCTAAAAGATATGCCTCTTTTAACCCGTTTTTTTAAAATAATTTAGTCGTCCAAGATTCGCAGTTCCACACGTCTGTGACAACATCTTGATAAAATTCAGGTTCGTGGCAAATAATTAAGATACTTCCTTTGTATTCTTTTAAAGCTCGTTTTAATTCATCTTTCGCATCTACATCTAAGTGGTTTGTAGGCTCATCCAGTACAAGAATGTTGGTTTCATTGTTAATCAGCTTACATAGACGAACTTTTGCTTTTTCTCCACCGCTTAGAACTTCTACTTTACTTTCAATATGTTTTGTTGTTAAGCCGCATTTAGCTAAAGCTGCACGAATCTCGTATTGGGTAAAGTGAGGAAACTCATTCCATACTTCTTCAATACACGTATTGTAATTAGCCGTTTTGATTTCTTGTTCAAAATAGCCAATATGCTGGTAATCTCCTTTTTCTACAGAGCCTGAAATTGGTTTGATTTCTCCTAAAATACTTTTTAAAAGAGTTGTTTTCCCGATTCCATTTGCTCCTACAAGGGCAATCTTTTGACCTCGCTCCATTTTTAAATTCAGTGGCTTAGAAAGCGGCTCTTCGTATCCAATGACTAAATCAGATGTTTCAAAAATTAATTTGCTTGAAGTACGAGCACCCTTAAAGTTAAACTCTGGTTTTGGACGCTCTTGAGCTAGTTCAATTACTTCCATTTTATCGAGCTTTTTTTGACGGGACATGGCCATATTTCGTGTCGACACACGGGCTTTGTTTCTCGCTACGAAATCTTTTAAATCTGCCATTTCTTGCTGTTGTTTTTTATAAGCTGCTTCAAGCTGCTGTTTTTTCATCTCATATACTTTCATAAAATCGTCGTAGTCTCCTACATAGCGATTTAACTCTTGGTTTTCCATATGATAAATTAAATTGATCACGCTATTTAAAAATGGAAGATCGTGAGAAATTAAAATAAAGGCATTTTCATATTCTTGCAAGTAGCGTCTCAGCCACTCAATATGCTGTTCATCCAAGTAGTTTGTAGGCTCATCAAGTAAAAGAATTTCTGGTTTTTCAAGCAGCAGTTTGGCTAATAATACTTTCGTACGCTGTCCGCCGCTTAAATCCTGTACATCGCGATCTAAGCCGATATCTTCTAATCCTAATCCGCGTGCAATTTCTTCGACTTTTGCATCGATAACATAAAAGTCATTGTTTGTTAAGAGGTCTTGAAGCGTACCGACTTCTTCTAATAGTTTTTCGAGTTCTTCTGGTGATACCTCCGCCATTTTCTCATAGAGGCCATTCATTTGAGCTTCTAAATCAAATAAATATTGAAAAGCACTTTTTAGTACATCACGAATAGAAAGGCCGCGCTCTAATGCTGTGTGCTGATCTAAATAGCCAACGCGCACTTTTTTAGACCATTCTACTTTTCCAGCATCCGGTTCTAGCTTGCCTGTAATGATGTTCATAAATGTTGATTTACCTTCGCCGTTTGCTCCAATTAAGCCGACGTGTTCACCTTTTAACAATCGAAATGATACATCGTTAAAAATCGCACGGTCACCAAAACCATGGCTTAGATTTTTTACGTTTAATACACTCATGCTGACACACCTTTTCTTTTAAAATATCTATCGTACGTTTCGTTATAAACAAATTGATTCATAACGATTATAGCGAACTTATATACATAAATCCATATGAGTTTTCCAGCCTTGAAAGTCATATAAAATTCACTCGCGTCTTCCTTTCACTTCATTCATACTATATATATCAATGTAGAAAATCCTTCATGACGAAGGGACGGTTATATCGAATCATTCAAATAGAGTATATAAAAGAATAAAAAGGCAGGGGGAAAAGAAATGAACATTCATACGATACTAGTGGCAGGGAGAATGCATAAAGAGCTGCAGGAGATAATCAATCAAAAGCAGCTGTCTCAGACGTTTCGATTTATGGAAGAGCAAGACGTTACAATTGAAGATTTAGACTGGGCTGACGCGCTTTTATCCTTCGGTCCAACGAATTGCTTTGAAGATCATAGCTTTAAATGGATTCATTCTCTCGGCGCAGGAGTCGACCGGTTCTTAGAAAGCGGTAATTGGAAAAAGAGTGTGATGTTAACACGTACGGTTTGTTCATTCGGTCAGCGAATCAGTGAATATTGTCTTAGCTATATGCTAGCTGAACTTCAGCACCACGCACAGTTTCAGCGTCAGCAAAAACAAAAGCAGTGGAAAGTGGTAGAGCCTAAGCAGCTTTCTACTCAAACGGTCATAATTTACGGAACAGGTGAAATCGGCGGGCGTCTTGCAGCCGTTTTAAAATCTTTTGGTGTACGAGTAATTGGTGTATCTAAAAGTGGAAATGAAAAGCCGTCATTTGATCAAGTGGTCTCGATTTCGAAGGAAAAAGAATTGCTAAAAGAAGCCGATTGGATTATTAGTACAATGCCCCTAACACATGAAACAAAAAGCTACTTTGATCCAAAATGGATGAATGTAGTTGAAAATGCATACTTTATAAATGTTGGACGAGGAGCAACTGTAGATGAAAATGCGTTAGTAGAGGCTATTGAGCAAAAACGTATTCGAAAAGCATACATAGACGTGTTTGAGCATGAGCCGTTAACGAAAGAATCTTCTTGGTGGGATCATTCAAACATCATCATAACACCTCATATTTCAGCGGTGACTACGCCTGAAGAAGCCGTCGAGTGCTTTGTTGAAACGGTGCAAAAAGTTGAACAAGGCGAATTGCCTTCTAACTTGGTTAGTATTGAAAGAGGCTATTAAAGCATTATGATGCGCGTTTCCGCTATGAGAATGGTATACTGAAACTTGCTTTTCTTGAACGAAAAGAATGAAATCTGTTCTTCTAGGGGGGAACAAACGTTGAAGCAAGAAGAATTATTTGAACAAGCACGTGTATTTATAGAGACGTGTTACGCTGAACTTGAAAAAAGCGAAGCGGATAAAAACAAGCGGTTAAAAGAAATCCATCAGCAAATTATGTCACTCGGACATTATGATCATACATTTGAAGAGTTAGAGCACGGAGCTCGTATGGCTTGGAGAAACAGCAATAAATGTATCGGACGGTTATTTTGGCAATCGCTTAATGTATTTGATAAGCGAGAGGCAAGCACAGTTGAAGAGGTAAGAGACGTGCTTTTTCACCATATTGAATATGCAACAAATGACGGGAAAATCCGGCCTACTATTACGGTGTTTAAACCGAAAATGAAAGCAAAAGAGCCGGTTAGAATATGGAATCATCAGCTAATCCGCTATGCTGGATATGAGACGGAATACGGTATGGTAGGAGATCCTGATTCTATTGCGTTCACGGAGGTTTGCCAAAATTTAGGGTGGGAAGGTGAGAGAACTCACTTTGATGTTCTTCCTCTGGTACTGCAAGTTAATGAAGAGTCACCTCGATGTTTTGAGATTCCAAAACATTTAGTGAAAGAAGTAGCTATTACGCATCCAGAACTTCCTGAATTTGAAGACTTACAGTTAAAATGGTACGCTGTCCCGATGATTTCAGATATGAAGCTAGAAATTGGAGGGATTGATTACGTCGCGGCACCGTTTAATGGATGGTACATGGGAACTGAGATTGGGGCGCGAAATTTAGCGGATACGTATCGCTATAATCAACTTCCAAAAATAGCTTCTATGATGGGATTGAATATGGATTACAACGCGACGCTTTGGAAGGACAAAGCTCTTGTTGAATTAAATGTTGCAGTGCTTTCTTCTTTTAAACGAGAAGGAGTTAGCATTGTAGATCATCACACCGCTGCTCAGCAATTTCACTTGTTTGAAGAAAGAGAGCAAAAAAATGGCCGCGAAGTGACTGGGAACTGGACGTGGTTGATCCCGCCGGTTTCGCCAGCTACCACGCATATTTTTCATAAGCCTTATAAAAATAAAGTATTATCACCAAATTATTTTTATCAAGACACTGCTTATTAAATGAACAAAAAAGAGAGTACGCATTTGTACTCTCTTATTACACGTTAATTAATTTTTGTGTTTATCAAGCAAGTTAGCAAGTACATATGTTTTGTACTTTTCTACTTTGCGGCCCTCGTGGTTGCGAACTCCTCGTTTCTTAAGTTCCTCAACATACCAACCTTTGCTTCCTACGTGCATACTCAAACACCCTTTCGTCATTTTTTTAGGATGAACAGAATGAGGTTCATTGTCTGCTCGAATGGAGACATCTTGTCTTTCCAATACGTGCCTCATTGTAACATCTTTTATTTTATGATGAAAGGGAAAAAGGTTAAAAAAACGAGAATGATTTCAAATGAATTTTAGTTTACTCATTCCTCATTTTTTTGAGATAGAAGGAGGAGGTTTAATTCATCTTTATTTTGAATTAGATCTTCTAGCGTATATTGATCTAATACCTTAATGAAGGCTTGCATGGCTTCATGTAAAACACTTTTTAACTTACAGACGGGGCTAATAATGCAGAAGTTTCCTTCACGGTCAAAACATTCCACGATATGAAAATCTTCTTCTGTTTGACGTACCACTTTTCCGATATTAATGTCTTTTGGAAGCTGAGCTAAACGAATACCGCCGTTTCGTCCTCGGATCGTTTCAATTAAGCCAAGTTTTCCAAGCTCGTGAATGATTTTCATAAGATGGTTTTTTGAAATATTATACGCTTCAGCAATTTCTTTTATATTGCTTAGTTTATTATTATCGCGAACGCCTAAATATAATAAAACTCGCAGTGAGTAATCTGTATATTGTGTGAGCCTCATCTTTTTACCTCTTCTCTTACCAGCAGCTTATATATCTATAATAGCATGTCTATATCTAAGAAATACAGAAAGAATGTTCACATTTTTGACGAGGCGAATTTGTGAACATTTCTTTAAATATGTATATAAAATATATCTTTTTGAGTTAGATGTGAGTATTATAAAGATGTATTAAAAATATATCTTTTAAAAATGAATCTTTCGGAGGCGAAAGTTATGAAACAAACAACTATTTCTATTGTAAAAAGTACAGTTCCTGTTTTAGAAAAGCATGGTCAAGCAATTACCACTCGTTTTTATGAGATGCTTTTTGAACAGTATCCTTCTTTAAAAAATGTATTTAACCAAACAAATCAAAAAACGGGACGTCAGCAAATGGCGTTAGCTAATACAGTTTATGCCGCTGCGCAGTACATCGATCGGCTTGAAACGCTGCTTCCAGTTGTAAAGCAAATCGCTCATAAACACCGCAGTATCGGCGTAAAAGCAGAGCACTATCCAATTGTCGGAGAGTTCTTATTAAAAGCAATTAAAGATGTTTTAAAAGAAGCTGCGACCGATGAGATTATGGAAGCTTGGAAAGAAGCATACGGTGCCATTGCGGATGTATTCATAAGTGTGGAGCAAGAATTATATGAAGAAGCCGAAGAAAAAGGATGGAAAGATTATAAAAAACTAATGGTTCATAAAAAAGTAAAAGAAGCAGAAGACGTGTACTCGTTTTATTTAATATCACCTGATCAAAAAGCGCTGCCTGCTTTTCTGCCAGGTCAGTATGTGAGTGTACGAATTCCTGGTCAAGAGTATTTATCCATTCGTCAGTACAGCTTATCTGGCTATCAAAACCAACCATACTATAAAATTACGGTGAAAAAAGAAAAGCAAATGGAAGACGGGGTTGTGTCAACTTATTTACATGACCAATTGAAAGAAGGAGACTTGCTTGAAGTCAGCGTTCCAGCAGGAGATTTTGTCTTAAAAGAAAATAGTAAATCAGTATTTATCAGCGGAGGTGTAGGAATTACTCCAATGATGTCAATGCTTCATCAAGCACTGGAAAACAATCAAGAAGTAACATTTATTCACAGTGCTAAAAATGAGCAGTTTCATGCAATGAAACAAGAGCTTCAATCGTTGTCAGAGACATATACGTTTGAACAACACGTTTTCTATAGTCAAGCGCAAACAGAACAGCATGATGAACATATAACGTATGGTCGCTTAACTAAAAAAGAGCTAGCTAAATATGCCGCCGATAAACATGCATATTATTATGTTTGTGGATCTTCTTCATTTACGCAAATGGTGTTAGAAGGCCTAGCTGAAATGGGTATTTCCCAAGAAAATATCATGTATGAATCGTTTGGCCCGAAAATGAGTATGACTCCTTCCGCATAAATGTATGGAAAAAGGGTAAAAAGCTAACAGTAGACAATACTGTTAGCTTTTTTTATGAAAGGGAGTTTAAAGATGACAAATAAGCAGTATGACATGGTGGGAATAGGAATAGGACCTTTTAATTTAGGCTTAGCGGCCCTTGCTGAGCCTCTTGATGAAATTGATGCCGTCTTCTTTGATAAAGAAGAGAAATTCGAATGGCATCCGGGCATGTTAATTGACGGCACGGACTTGCAGATTCCGTTTCTAGCAGACTTAGTTACATTTGCGGATCCAACAAGCCCTTATTCTTTTCTAAATTATATTCACAGGCAAAAACGCTTGTATCCGTTCTTTTTCTTTAATCGTTTTGACATTCCGCGTCAAGAATACAACGAGTACGCAAAATGGGTAGCGGAGCAGCTATCTTCCTGCCACTTTTCTTCAAAAGTTGTGGACGTGATACCAAAAAATGAAGAAGAGTATTATGAAGTAAAGATAGAAACACCTGAGGGAATTCAAACGGTAAATGCTAAACACGTTGTAATGGGAACAGGAAGCATTCCACTTGTGCCTCCGGCTTTTGAAGAAAAGCTGAATGAGCATATTTTACACAGCAGCGGCTATTTACATAAAAAAGAAGAGATTCAAAAAGGAAAGCATGTAACGATCGTTGGTTCAGGGCAAAGTGCTGCAGAGATTTTTCTTGATTTACTAGAAGAACAGACTGAACATCATTACCACCTTACATGGTTTACAAGATCCTCGAATTTTTTTCAGCTTGATCAATCCAAGCTTGCTCAAGAGTTATTTTCGCCAGACTATGTAAATTACTTTCATTCGCTGTCTTTTGAGGAACGTACAAGCACGGTAGAAGATTTAAATCCTTTACGTCACGGAATTGAATCTTCTACTTTAACGAAAATCTATGATTTACTTTATCATCGTTCACTTAAAGGAAAAGTACCAGTTACGATTCAAGCTTCGACTGAAGTAAGTGATATTCATAAAAAAGGAAATGGATATGAGCTGGAGTGCAAACAATTAAAGGCTGAACGCTCTTTTCAATACGAAGCGGATCGTTTGATATTGTCCACGGGCTATAAGCCAAAAATTTCGCCGTTCATCGAACGAATAAAAGATGATATCGAATGGGAAGATGACAAGCGTTTTAAAGTCACAAAAGATTACCGGCTTGTCTTTAAACAACCCCGTAACCACCACTTTTTTACGTTAACCAATATCGAACATTCACATGGATCTGGCGCAACAAATCTTGGTTTATCCGTTCAGCGCAATCAGCGTATTCTGAACGTGATTGCAGGGAGAGACGTGTATCTGGTTCCAGAAGAGACGACGTTCCAGACATTTAATTTGTTTTGAATTTCTGATTTATAAAAATCTTCAATTTGGTTTTTGATTATTGTAGAAAAGTTTTTTACTCATAAACTATGTTTAAAAGAATAGTGTACGGGTATTTTATTTATAGAACATTAGTACACAAATCAATTAAGGAGTTGCTTAGAATGAGTAAGAAAATTGCAGTATTAGTAACAGATTTATTTGAAGATGTGGAATATACAGATCCAGCCGAAGCCTTTGAAGAAGAAGGCCATACGCTAACCAAAATCGATGTTAAAACAGGTGAAGTAACAGGTAAACAAGGCGAAACAACATTAACAATTGATAAAGCGATTGCGGATGTAAAACCAGAAGATTTTGACGCATTGTTTTTACCGGGAGGTTTCTCACCAGATATCTTGCGTGCGGACGATCAAGTCGTAGCTTTCACAAAATCATTTATGGATGAAGGCAAACCGGTTATGGCTATCTGTCACGGACCACAGCTGCTAATCAATGCTGAAACATTAAAAGGACGTGACGTAACTGGTTTCAAATCAATTGCTATTGATTTGAAAAATGCAGGTGCAAACTTCCATGATAAAGAAGTGGTGGTATGCGGTAATCAACTAGTTACAAGCCGTACACCAGATGATATGGAAGCATTCGTACGTGAATCAGTAAATGTCTTAAAATAAGTAAATAATATTAGTAAAACTTTCTGTAAAAGGCGATAACAGGGTGGTTTACCACTCTGCTGTCGCCTTTTTTGTATGTAACGATTTTGACGAGGAATTTACAGTTATATTACTGCATTGGATGAAGCGGTTTCTAAAAGAATATGAAAACCTTTTACTATCAATAGATAGAAGCTACGTAACACAATCGAAATATTTTTCACATAAATGAAAGTATAATTTTGGTAGCTTAAAAGACGTTGCGAGTTTCATAGTTTTCATGCAACAATGAGGGTGCATCACGAGATTGGCTTGCTACAAGCTTAGATGCGTTGCGGTTTTACAAAAAAACTTTATTATCACATAGGAGGATTTCAAACATGAAGAAAAGGTTTCGTATTGCCACTGTCGCAGGTGCCGTATCATTAGGATTACTAACAGCAGGACAAGCAAATGCAGCAGCTCCTGATTGCAACACTCCAAAACAAATTAACATTAAAGATGCTCAAGCAGCACAAAATATAAATGTAGATGAGCTATTAAAGAAATTTAACGCTCAAGGACAATCTGCTCAAGCAGCAGCTCCACAACAAGAAACACAAGCACCAGAGCAAGCTGAAGCAGCTCCACAGGAACAAGCACAAGCACCAGAGCAAAGTGAAGAAGCAAAAGCACCAGAGCAAACACAGCAAAACACAAAAGCTCAACAATCAGAAAATACTGATAAAGCAGAACAAACAAAAGATGCTAGTCAATTCGAACAAAAGGTCGTAGATTTAGTGAACCAAGAGCGTGAAAAACAAGGTTTAAAACCTCTAACACTTAACAAAAAATTAAGTGATGTTGCACGCACTAAATCAAAAGATATGATGGATAAAGGGTACTTTGACCACAATTCACCAACATATGGTTCACCATTTGATATGATGAAACAATTCGGCATTGAATATACAACAGCAGGTGAAAATATTGCAAAAGGTCAGCAATCTCCTGAAGATGTAATGAATGCTTGGATGAATAGTGACGGTCACCGCAAAAACATTCTAAACCCTGATTTCACTGAAATTGGTGTTGGATACGTAAAAGGTGATACTACGTACTGGACTCAACAATTTATCGGTAAGTAATACAAAAAGAGCAGGATATACCTGCTCTTTTTTTGCGTTTTTAGCTGTCCAATTTGGGTATAGTAAAGTAAGAACACGTAAAGGAGTGCCTTAAATTGGGACGTATATTAAAAAAAATTCTAGTCGCTGTTTTTCCTATCCTTTTAAAAGAAGGATATCGTCATTATAAAAATCGTAAAACTCGAACTACGCCGTCTAAAGGATATAAATAAAAAGGACTCGAAAGAGTCCTTTTTATTTTATGCTTGAACGGTGATATGCTTGAATTCTTTTACGTTAAATAATCCTTTGTCGGTTAATTTTAGACACGGGATAACGGGCAAGCTTAAGAAAGATAGTGTCAGCAGCGGATTGAATTTCTGTGAAATATCAAGCTCATGAAGAGCCCCGTGAAGCTGCTTAAGTAAGCTGTTTACTTCATTATAAGGGTGAGGTGACATTAATCCTCCAATGGAAAGAGGGAGGGAGCCAATCACTTCATTGCCTTTTACAATAACAATACCTCCGCCGATTTCTTCAATTGCCGCAATTGCTTTTGCTAAATCTTCATCATTTGTTCCTACGGCTACGATATTATGTGAATCGTGAGCAATCGTGGTAGCAATCGCTCCGTCTTTTAACTGAAAACCTTTTACAATCCCAAGACCAATATTCCCTGTTAGATGATGACGCTCAACAACAGCCATTTTCAGCTGATCGTTTTCTACAGAAGACTGAAATTCGTTTTGCTTCACTTGAACTTCTTCTACAATATGATTTGTAAGCAGGCTGTTTGGATTAATTTCAATAATATTAGCGCGATTGTGCTGAAGTGGTATCGTAAGTTTTTTAATGGAAAACTCTTTGAGATGAACAGAATTCATTAGTTCTGTTGGAAGATCAATTTGTTCTTCTTGAACAGAAAGCATCTCTCCATTTTCAGCAATAAGCTCTCCGTTTTGATAGACATGTGCTGCAGATATATCGGTTAAGTCGTCTAATAGAATAAAATCCGCTTTGTAACCAGGAGCAACCGCACCTCTATCTTTTAACCCGTAGCATTCAGCGGCATTTAACGAAGCCATTTGAATCGCAATTAACGGATCCAGCCCGAGTTCAATAGCAAAACGAACATTGTAATCAATAGAACCTTCCGTTAATAAATCATCTAGGTGTTTGTCATCGGTACAGAATAAAAATCTGCGCGCGTTACGTTCATTTACAGCAGGTAATAGTTGTTTCAAATCTTTAGCGACAGAACCTTGGCGGATCAGAACATACATCCCGCGCTGAATACGTTCAATTGCTTCTTCTGCTGTTACGCATTCATGATCTGTTGAAATGTCAGCGGTACGATAAATATTAACGCCCGTAGCATCTAGCCCTGAGCCGTGCCCATCAATTACGCCGTTTGCATCGTTAGCTGCTTGTAATTTATCGAGCATATCGTCATCTCCATCTCGCACAGCAGGGAAATCCATCACTTCTGCTAATCCAAGCACGCGAGGGTGAGAGAAAAATGGCGCTAAGTCAGCTGCTTTTAAGACGGCTCCAGAGCTTTCAAAAGGAGTTGCTGGCACGCTTGAAGGTAAGTTCACAAATACGTCTAAAGGAATGGAATCCGAGTTTTGAAGCATAAACTCAATGCCAGATTTCCCTGAAACATTCGCAATTTCATGAGGGTCCGTTATGACAGTTGTGACGCCTCTAGGTACAAGAAGTTTTGAAAACTCTTTAGGTGTAACCATTGATGATTCAATGTGAACGTGTCCATCAATGAACGTAGGAGAAATGTATTTTCCTTTTGCATCAACGACGTTATTCCCATCGTATTGACCTATTCCAACAATCACTCCATCAGCAATCGCAATATCCGCTTCAATGATGGAAAGCGTAAAGACATCGATAATTTTCCCGTTTTTCACTACAAGATCTGCAGGTATTTTTTTATTGGCAACAGCAAGCTGTTTTTTTAAGATTGTTTTTGTATTTGACATGAATGTGACTCCTCTCATTGTATAACTGAATAACAATGAAGGACTATGTAAGGGAGAACATAAAGAAGAATAAAAATGCAGTATGAATGATGTTCACCCCTCGTAGTCCAACTATTTACGGTAGTTCGGTAGAAACTCTTGGACCCTATTTCCAAGATTATACGAGCTTTAGGTATTTCGATACATTCTATAGACAAATAATAAAAACGTCAATTCCTAATGAAAAAGAAAGATTTTTGGGAATATTTCATCTATGTGTATGTAAACGATTTAACTCTTATTTGCTCGCTAAAAGGTGCAGCATTCATGTATAGAAAAAAATGTAGAAAAAACCGTCAATGGCTATTAGTCATTGACGGAGTTGTCATTAAGCTTGTTTACGCAGTGTACCTAATTCTTCCGCGATTGCTTGCATTTCACTTGGGCTAAAAGAATCTTTTCTCATTACCATATCGTATAAGTACTTTAAGTCTTCATACATTTCTTCGTCAAAAGCTTCAGCTTTAATTGCTCCGATATTTAGCATGCGCAGTTTTTCACTAATGCTATCGACCATATGTTTAATATTCTCTGGAGATTTTACTGATAAATCCACTTTGTTCATCCTTCCAGTTGCGTTTTTTTTATTGTAACATGTTTTTATCGTGTGAACACTTTTATGTCAGGTTCTTATCCACAGAAGAGTGGAAACGATATAAATAAAAGAAAACTATTTTTTAGTTTAAAAATGATTGTATATAATGTTTGTAATAAGGGAAAGGAGTCGAGACTATGATTAACGTATTATTCGTTTGTTTGGGAAATATTTGTCGTTCACCCATGGCAGAAGCGGTCTTTAAAGATATGGTGAAGAAAAAAGGGCTAGAAGGACAAATTCACGTAGATTCTGCAGGCACAGGAGGCTGGCACAAAGGCAATCCTCCTCATGAAGGGACGCAATCTATTTTAACGAAAAACAACATTGATTTTAAAGGGCAAACAGCAAGACAAGTGATTCAAGAGGATGTAGCTAAATTCCATTATATTATTGGAATGGATGTCGAAAATGTAGGAAACCTGAGAAGGATGGCTGGACATACTAAAACAGGTTATATTGCAAGGCTTTTGGATTTTGTGCCCGATTTACATATTGAAGATGTGCCTGATCCTTATTTCACGGGAAATTTTGACGAAGTATATGACTTAGTTCAAGAAGGATGCAAGGCTCTTTTAGACGAAATTATAGAGAAGCATTTCTCGGAATAAGCGATACTTAAAAAATAAAAAACGGAGGAGAAACGACAAATGGGTAAACGAAATAAGCTAGTAGAAGGTATTGTCATTGGAGCAATTATAGGAGGAGCTGTTTCTTTATTTGATAAAGAAACAAGAAGCTCCGTCATTCAAGGAAGTAAAAAACTGAAAGACAAAACAACAACTCTTATTCAGCACCCTGAACTTGTAACGGATACTGTCAAAGAGAAATATGAAACCATCCGTACGACCATCGAGCAAGTTTCTGAAGATGTATCATTTGTAGCAGGAAAAGTAGAAAAGTTAAAAGAAACAACGCCTCAGGTGATGGAAATTGTAAACGATACAAAAGAAGCATTTGTGGAGAAGTATGGTGATGAACAAAAATAAATAAGGAGGCACATATGGCTGGAATGTACATGAATAACATCGTAAGGTTTGGCAAAGAACTGATGGGCCGCATTCATCGAGATGAGCTGCCCAGTTTATCAGCTGAATTGGCTTATTATTTGCTGCTCTCGCTATTTCCTTTTTTAATTTTCTTAATTACGCTGATTGGATTTTTGCCATTGGAATCAACAGACCTGCTTGACTTGGTCGAAAATGTAGCGCCACAGCAAACGCTGCACATGATTGAAAGCAACGTTTCCCATATCATTGGTTCTCATAATGAAAAGCTATTGTCCTTTGGTATCATTGCCACGATGTGGTCTGCTTCAAATGGAATTAATGCGATCGTAAGAGCATTTAACCGGGCGTATCACGTACAAGAAAATCGGCCTTTTTTAGTGGCGAGAGGTATGGCAGTTCTCCTTACTTTTGCGATGATATTTGTTATTATTGTAGCGCTTTTACTTCCTGTTTTCGGTCATATGATTGGCCTTTATTTATCGTCTACGTTTGGGTTTTCAGAAACTTTTCTCGCTTTATGGTCTGCTTCCCGTTGGATTATCAGCGGCCTCATTTTGTTTACTGTTTTTACGGGGTTATATTACTTTGCTCCTAATAAAAAGCTGCTGATTCGAAATGTTGTAAAAGGAGCGGCTTTTGCTACGGTCGGCTGGACAGTGGTATCGATGCTATTTGCTTATTACGTAAATCATTTCAATAACTATACAGCTACATATGGAAGCTTGGGTGGAATTATTATCCTGCTTATTTGGCTGTACCTATCGGGGATGATTATCGTTATTGGAGGAGAAATTAACGCTATTTTCTACGACCGTCGAGTCAAATCTTCATAGTCACAAATTGGGATGAAATAATTCGCAAGATAATGAGCATACTAACAAAGTGAAAGGGAGGTTTTACATCATGACAAAGCATACAAAAAAAGACGGAAGCAATACAAAGCAAAATAAAAAGAGCCAGCCGAAGCATAAAACAAGCAACAGCCAAAATGGACAAAACGGTTACCATTAAGGCATTGATTTTCATAATAAAAAGCCTAACAAATACGTTAGGCTTTTTTGCGTTAAGATTTTAGCAAGCGAAGGCCGTTTAAGATAACTAAAATGGTGCTGCCTTCGTGACCTATAACACCAAATGGCATATCAAGTACTTGGAAAAAATTCGAACAAATTAATAAAAAGATGACGGCAATAGAAAAAATAACGTTTTGTTTCACAATTGAGTTCATCCGTCTGGAAAGAGCTACTGCATCCGAAATTTTTGATAGATCATTTTTCATTAAAACGATATCCGCTGTTTCAAGTGCCACATCCGTTCCTTCTCCCATGGCTACTCCAACGTTAGCAGTAGCCAGAGCAGGTGCATCGTTAATGCCATCTCCCACCATTGAAACGGTAGGGAATTTTTCTTTTAACGCTTTAATTTTATCTACTTTCGCTTCAGGCAAACATTCTGCAATGTATTCATCAACTGCACATTCTTTTGAAATGGCTTCGGCTGTTTTTTCGCTGTCTCCTGTAATCATGACGGTATGAATGCCCTGCTCTTTAAGAGATTTAACAGCGTCTACAGCTTCTGTTCGTACAACGTCTTTTAGCGCAAGCAATCCCACAATACCATGCTGGTCTTTTGCGTACACAATCGTTTTTCCTTCACTGGCAAGCGTAGATGAAATCCCATTTTCAAATTCAGCTGCATCTTCTTTACCTACAAAATCTGCTTTTCCTATCTTCCACGTATCTCCTTGAAGAGACCCAATGACACCATATCCGGGAACGTCTTCAAGCGAATCTGGCTGAACGAGCGTCAATTCCTGCTTATTTTTCACAAATTCAACAATGGATTGAGCAAGCGGATGATTGGACTGACGTTCAATTGATGCGATTTTAACAAGAAATTCCTGTTCGTTCATATCAGAACGGACAATGACATTTGTTACTTCTGGCTTTCCTTTTGTTAACGTTCCTGTTTTATCAAAAGCAATTGCGCTTAAATGGCTTAACCTTTCCAAATGCACGCCGCCTTTGAACAAAATTCCTTTTTTTGCTCCGTTTGAAATAGCAGACAGCGAAGCAGGGGTGATAGATGCAACCAGAGCGCAAGGAGACGCTACAACTAAGAGAATCATTGCACGGTAAAATGTCTCGGTCCAGCTCCATCCAAGCACATAGTGTGGGAGAAATAGCATAACTGCCACAACCGATAGAACAATTTTTACGTATGTGCCTTCAAATCGTTCAATAAACAATTGAGAAGGCGACTTTTCACTTTGAGCCGTTTGAACAAGTTGAATGATCTTTTGAAACAGCGTCTCAGCACTTGGCTTTGTCATTTTAATGGTAATGGCGCCTTTCACATTCACCGTGCCCGCGAATACTTCATCATCGAGCTGTTTTAGTACAGGAACAGATTCCCCTGTAATAGCAGCCTGATCAATCGTTGTTTGACCTGAGACAACAATACCATCGGATGGCACTCGTTCACCCGGCTTAACTAGCAGCAAGTCACCGATTTGTAAATCCGAAATGGATACAATTTCTTCTTGATCTCCAATCAGACGCGTTGCTTCTTGCGGCTGTAAATTCATCAAGGCGCTAATTTCTCGGTTGCTTTTATTCATGGTGTACGTTTCTAATGCACCGCTTAATGCAAAAATGAAAATAAGCATAGCACCTTCTGTCCAGTAGCCAATTACAGCCGCTCCAATGGCTGCAATAATCATTAACATTTCGACATTCAATTCTTTATTTTCAATCGTTTCTTCAATACCTTCTTTTGCTTTAGCAAATCCGCCTATCACGTAAGCTAATACAAAGAGCGTAATAGATACAGCAGTATCCTGCTGTTTTGACAGCAGCCAGCCGGCTAAAATCAGCACGCCGCTTAACAGTGCAGCAATGAGTTCACCATGTGTTTTTAATACGTTGACAGCAGAAGATGTTTGAGGCGTTTGTTCTTGTTTTTTAGGTAACGCATTTTCCATACAAATCCTCCTTGAACGATAATTGAGAAGAATAATCACAATCATTACCCCTAAAAAAACACGAAAGCTGCCATCTCAGCGATAGCAGCACATTTTTTCAGTTCTTCTCTTTTAAATTGGGATATTTAGTATAGTATAGCACGGAACAAGCAAGGAGGTAACGACTAACGCCTAAAAAATAAAAACAGAATGCAGCTGGACGTCTGCATTCTGTAAAAAACGTACTACATATCTAAATGTTCTTCATAATATTTATAAGCGGAAGTGTAAATGTGCTCGATATCGGCATCCGTCATGTACATTAAGGTTTCACGGTCAATCCCCTTCATTGTTTCAATAAATGTAATCATGTTTTTGCGTTCTTGTCTGCTCATTTATTATTCTCCTCTCCATCTGTTTTAATACAGTTTATTATATTTAATTGTATTATATAACAGAAAAAGTATTTTGTGTGGATTTTTTTTAAAAATAGGCAAAAAAATTTAGAAAGACGTAAATAATTGACTATATAGAAAAAGGTGTTTTATAATTTATATATGAACATATGCTCATATACTTGCATATAATGAACGGAGAGATGTTATGAAAAAAGATGAACATTCGTTTTTATCGCCTCAAATAGTAGAAGAAGCGTCAAGAATACTAAAAGCTATTTCAGATCCTACGAGAATGAAAATTCTTTATTTACTATTTCAAGAAGAGTGTTCAGTCGGTCATATGGTTGAAGTGCTTGGTGTTTCACAATCAGCTATTTCACATCAGTTGACTCACTTGCGTCATTTACGTTTAGTAAAATATCGCCGTGAAGGGAATACGTATTTCTATACGTATGATGATGAACACGTGGTCGGAATACTGCATCAAGTAATTCAGCACGTAGAATGCGCACATAACGAGTAAAAGGAGGGGCTTTGCATGAGTCATGATCATCACCACTATCATGGTCACCATCACCATTTTGATACACAGCGTGAAGGCAACAAAAAAGGTCTGTTAATTGCACTCATTATCACAGCGGGTATTATGGTTCTTGAGTTTGTTGGAGGGCTTTTTACAAATAGTTTAGCGTTATTATCCGATAGCGGACACATGCTTTCTGATACAAGCTCACTTGCTCTTAGCCTTGTAGCGATATGGTTTGCTAATCGAGCTGCATCGGCTAAAAAAACGTACGGTTATTATCGTTTTGAAATATTAGCGGCTCTTTTTAACGGAGTGGCACTGTTTGTAATAGCAGGATTTATCATCTATGAAGCCTATCAGCGCGTATTAGAGCCGCAGTCTGTAGCAAGCGGTAGCATGATGCTGATTGCTACCGTTGGTTTACTCGCTAATTTAATCAGCGCCTGGTCACTTATGAGACAAGGCGATGTAAAAGGAAATGTAAATTTACGCAGCGCTTACTTACACGTATTGGGAGATGCTTTAGGATCTATTGGAGCTATTGTAGCGGGATTTCTTATGATGCTGTTTGGATGGTATATTGCTGATCCTATTATTTCTGTAGTTGTGTCTGTATTAATTTTAAAAAGCGCTTGGGGCGTGCTTGCTCATAGCGTTCATATTTTGATGGAAGGCTCTCCTGAAGGGGTAGATCACAGTGAAATAAAAAACCTTCTTGAAAACATTGAAGGAGTCAAAGATGTGCATGATTTACACATTTGGACGATTACTTCAGGACTGGACTCATTGAGCTGTCATATGCGCGTAGAAGATGAAAAAGATAGTCAGCAAATTTTGCAAAAAGCCATCGATTTAGTACATGATCACTGCGGCATTGAGCATACCACGATACAAGTTGAAAAATCAGCTCTTCAGCATCGAACGCTAAAAGTTTAAAAAACAAGCGAGAACCTATAGGTTCTCGCTTGTTTTTTGTTGCCTAGGCATCTTTTGTCCGAATACAAAAAGAATAATAAAAATAAAGCCAAGCATCCCGCTAATAATATTAAAAAAGCTGATATAGTGAAAGAACTGAATAAACGTGCCGCCTATGTAAGGGCCGGCAAGGCTTCCGATACTAAAAGCAATGCCGCATAGTAAATTACCTGTAGGCAGTAGACGAGCAGGAATCAAATCCGTCATATAGCTGATTCCTAAACTGAACGTCGAGCCTACAACCATGCCAGCTATAAATAAACAGGCTACTAATGGAATAGCGGTCTCTTCCAAGAGGCTTGCTGTAAAAAACGTAACGGCTCCAATTGATAAAATCCATCCTAATACCAATTTCCGCCCAAATTTATCGCTCAGTATTCCCAGAGGAAGCTGAAATACAATAGCTCCAACTGCAAAGGAAGTCAGCAGCAGTGAAATAAACTCTACTTGCAAACCAATTCGTAAGCCATATACAGGAAAGCTTCCGTTCAGTGATGATTCTAAAAATCCATATCCAAAAGGCGGCAAAAAAGCAATCCAAGCATACTTAGCGGCCTTAGAAAATCGCTTAGCCGTTTCTTTTAATGAATTAACCTCCACTTCCTGTAAGGGAAATTCATTTTTTATCAAAAATAAAAACACCCACGTTATGAGGCAGAGAGCTGAAGAAATCATAAAAGGAAGCGCTTGATTAATTTCAATTAACGGCGTCATTAAAGGGCCAACAGCAAAACCAATACCGAAAAAAAGCCCGTACAATGAAATGTTTCGACCTCGTTTATCAGCAGGTGAAGACGATGTAATCCACGTTTGAGTACCAAAGTGCAGCGCGTGATCTCCTATTCCAATAAATAAACGGAGCACAAACCAAAAAACAACAGATTTCCACAGGGGAAACAAAGCTAAAGATACAATAACTAAAAGTCCGCCTGCTGCGATAATTGGTTTATATCCGTATCTGCGAAGCGGGGCTTCCATGAAAGGAGAAATAAATAAAATGCCTAGGTACAATCCAGTTGCGTTTAATCCGTTTATAGTAGAAGAAAGACCGTCTTTCTCAAAAATAATAGCAATTAAAGGCAGCAGCATACCTTGGCTGAATCCAGAAATGGCGACAAGGCTAACTAAAATCCAGAAACGTTGTTTATGAGTAGCACTCATAGCATTCAACCTCTTTTTATCTATATTTTGTCAATCTAACTGTTTCATCGTACAAGGAAAACGCTTTATTGACAAGGATGTAGACGTGCTGTGCTGTTAATTTGACATCTTTCTATAAGGAAAGTAAAATAAAACATGTAAATAGTTACATGTTTTATTTTACAATCAAAAGGCGATCGCTAGGATACAAACAGTGCTTAAGAAAATAGCGACATTCACAATCAATGTCGGTACAACGAGTGTCATTGGTCATACAGGAAGTGCAAAATATAAACGCTTACACAACTGCGTTTTTCTAGGCACTGCTGTGAGACACTTAGATCGCGTTGTGTCAGACATATACGAAGTGTTATAAATCAAAGGAGCGATATAAAAATGGAAAAGTTTATTGGAAATCATATGATTTACACATACGAAAACGGATGGGAATATGAAATTTATATCAAAAACGAAAATACAATCGATTACCGTATTCATAGCGGAATGGTGGCAGGACGATGGGTTCGTGACCAAAAAGTAGATATCGTGAAGTTAACAGAAGGTGTATATAAAGTATCGTGGACTGAACCGACTGGAACAGATGTATCTTTGAACTTTATGCCTGATGAAAAACGGATGCACGGCATTATTTTCTTCCCAAAATGGGTACATGAACATCCTGAAATTACCGTGTGCTATCAAAATGATCATCTCGATTTAATGCATGAGTCTCGTGAGAAATATGAAACGTACCCGAAATATGTGGTTCCGGAATTTGCTGATATTACATTTATCAAAAATGTCGGAGAGAACAATGAGGAAGTTGTAGCTCAAGCCCCTTATGAAGGAATGACGAATGATATTCGCGCTGGAAAATTAATTTAATACGGAGTCATAAAAAAGGCTAGGACAAAATTATGTTAGCTGAAGGAAGATCCGAACGAATTTGATTCTTGATCAAGAATCAAATTCGTTCGGATTTTTTTATTGTGATGGTGCCCGGAAATAAACAGCGGTGTAACAAGTGATCCATATTGAGAGTAGTGGGTTATATAAAAAGCGGTTTATAATAAAGTAAAGGAGTGAAGAAAATGGAATTTAACATGAAAAAAGAGGCGGGATTTACAACAAATCTTCCTTATGGAGAGCTACATATCGCCGGAGATGAAGAGTATGGCTTTCGTCCGTATCAGCTAATGACATCGTCCATTGCTGTTTGCAGCGGAGGCGTGTTAAGAAAAATTCTAGAGAAAAAAAGAATTGCTTTTTCCGATTTACGCATCCAAGCTGATGTGACACGAAATGATGAAAAATCGGGGCGAATCGAGAAAATTCATTTGCACTATATCATCACAGGAGAAGAGCTGCCATTAGACAAAATTGAAAAATCAATTGAGCTAGCACGAAAAAATTGTTCGATGCTACAGTCGGTTATTGACAGTATAGAAGTGACAGAAACCTTCGAAATTAAATGAGGTTGGGGCAAAAGTATTTTAGTTGAAGAAGATCCGAACGATGAATCAAACTCGTTCGGATTTTTTATGGTGTTGTTACAAGCGGTTCAGCTCCTTGTTCCCATTTGTTCGTCTTTAGATGGAATGGACTTAGCTACGTCTCAATCTCATATTTCCTTCGGTTTGCTTCCGGCTTTATCAAAATAGCGCATGCGTTCAGGAGTCAACTGAAGAAGCAAATAATTTGGATCATCTGGACTTTTAATCCACTCTTTTAACTTTTCATTCCAAAATTTCTTTTTTAACTCTTCGTTTGTTTCTACATTTACTTTGGCTTCTACCTCTACATACGGATCACTCCAACCTTGCCCATCATAGCCTAACAAAATATGAACGTAAGGGTTTTTTTCTAGTTCTTCGACTTTATGGGTATCTTTATTGGTGGCGGTGTAGAGCACAAGATCTTCATGAAAAAACATCATAAAGCGTGAATAAGGTTTTCCATCTTGAATTGTAGCTAACGTTCCAATTGTATAGTCATCCAGTACGGATAAAATTTGATTTTTCACATCATTATTGCTCATTTTTTCACTCCTTATTATATCTTTTTACCCTTGGTAGTTTGGCTGATTTTTAACTATCTTAATCAAAAATCAATTAAGGGTTTATCATTTATAAAAATAGGTTAAAAATACTAACATTGACGGTGAGTCTATACAAATTCCATTAATTTGATATGATTGATTTTGTTGTCAAAAAATGAATAAGGTAGGTGTACATATCGATGATCAATCGGATTTTTCTTATAGCGGTTATTCTTGGGGTGCCGCTATCTGTTATTGGGCACATGATGCACTGGTCAGATGTTCTTATGTTTATTATTTACTGTTTAACAATCATTGCCCTCGCAGCTTTTATGGGGAGAGCAACAGAGAGCTTAGCTGTTGTAGCTGGTCCTCGAATAGGAGGTCTATTAAATGCTACGTTTGGTAACGCTGTAGAATTAATTATTTCTATTTTTGCTCTGAAAGAAGGCCTTACAGCGGTGGTGCTTGCATCGTTAACCGGTTCTGTATTAGGAAATCTTCTTCTTGTAGGCGGTCTTTCATTCTTCATCGGGGGATTAAAATTTAAGCGTCAAGAATTTAATGTCTATGATGCAAGACATAATTCTGGATTATTGATCTTTGCCGTTATCGTTGCGTTTGTTATTCCTGAAGTGTTTGCTAGCGAAATGAACGAAGCGAAGACCATGTCCCTGAGTGTCGGAATCTCCATTATTCTCATCATCTTGTACTTAGCGGCGTTATTTTTTAAGCTGGTAACGCATCGAGGCGTGTATCAGCATAAAAGTGAAGAAGTGGAAGAACATGAGGAGCCAGAGTGGTCAATGTGGAAAGCGATTACTGTTCTCTTTTTGTCTACGTTAGCTGTAGCTTACGTATCCGAAAGCTTGGTTAGCACAATCGAAATTGTATCGGAAAGCTTTGGCTGGAGTGAGCTGTTCATAGGGGTCATCATTGTAGCGATTGTTGGGAACGCGGCAGAGCATGCTTCCGCTATTATTATGGCCGTTAAAAATCGCATGGGTGTAGCTGTTGAAATTGCTGTTGGATCAACTTTACAAGTAGCGATGTTTGTAGCACCGATATTAGTACTTGTTTCGCTAATGTTCGAAAACCAAATGTCTCTTGTCTTTACTTGGCCCGAGTTGATCGCGATGGTAACGGCCGTATTTTTAACTATTGCGATTTCTAATGACGGAGATACAAACTGGTTTGAAGGCGCAACTCTTTTAGGTGCTTATATTATTATGGGAATTGGTTTTTATCTTATTTAAAAAGAAGAGACTGGGACAAACATGTTTTAGTTGAAGGAAGATCCGAACGATTAATCGTTCGGATTCTTTTTGTGTAAGCAAATAGAAGAATTTCCCTTTCGGTATTCAGGATAAAACAGGGGATGTTTGAAAAAACTATGATTGCATTCATTAACGATGTTGAAAGGAGTTTCTAGATGTTACGTAAATTGCTTTTATTTGTGTTTACCATCATTATTTCATTTTCATGTTCAACGAAGATCGCCATTGCTAAAACAGCTCAGCCTACCATCAACGTGCCTTCTTCAGCTTTAAATATTTCAAAAGAAAATACCTATCCAAATGCTAGTCAAGACACGCCATATTTGCAGCCGAGTGAGTTTACAAAAGAGCTCATTGAAACATCAAATGTAAAAATTGAAAACCCTGATTTAATTCGTATATTAAATGAATCAAACATTTCTAAAACTCCATGGGCAATTGGTTTCAGAGCAACCGTCTTTTTAGGACAGTGGCCATTAAATTACGAATCAACAGAAACGAACGTTAACTGGCAGCACCAGCGAATCAATACAAATCATTATGATAACAGAGCAGGAAAAACTCAGTACAAAATGATGTACAGTCAGGAAAATCAAAGTCATGTAAAAGGCGGATTAACAGCAAAAGTGCCTCAGCCTGATCATGTTAAACAAATGATGCTAATTGAAGCAGCTAAAAAAACAAAGCTCACTTTATCATTTCAAACGTTTGTAGGTGCCGGAACGAAAAAAGACCAGGTCTATAACGTAGCTCCTAAAAAAGTAGGTTATCTGTATGCGTATACGCCTGCTGTAAGTGAAAAGGGAAAAGTAACATATGGAGAAGTGTATGTCACAGTAAAAGGCAGCAAGCGCGCAATTGTGGTGAGAAATGTAACGTCTCAAGGAATTGGAGCATGGATTCCAGTACAAGATTATGTTTCCTTAAGCTTTGGAGCTTATGACCAGCCGAGATAACAAAAAAGAGATTCCCACGATGGAATCTCTTTTTTGTTATTTTGTAATGCTCGCTTGGAGTTTGTTGAAATCAGTATCTTGATAATAGCTGTTTTTCACCAAAATATTAGGTCCCAAACAAGACACTGCTGAACAATGACAGCTAAGTTCTTTAGAAATTGTGCTTTGCTGCCACGTATCAAAAGCGTCTGTAAGCTTTGTATCTTGAATGTTGCCAAGAGGAGGCGTATCACCAAAATCCGTTACGATAATATCTCCGTCGAAAATATTTACATTTAGGCGAGAGCGCCCGTCTGGATCGTTTCGAACAGTTACATTTTTACTGCTATATAAGCGCTGTAAGAGCGTTAAGTCTTCCTCATTATTGCTGCATGCATAAAATGGTAACGTGCCGAATAGCATCCACACATTTTCATCTCGAATATCAAGAAGGTGATGAATAGCTTGACGCATTTCAGGAAGAGATAATGTTTCTAGAGTGCTAGCAAAGTCACTTGGATACATAGGGTGTACTTCATGACGCTGACAAAGCATTTCATCAACAATTTGACGATGAATCTTTTCCATATGAGGAAGCGTACGTTTATTTAACATCGTTTCAGCTGATACGGTTACACCTGCTTTTACAAGCGCGCGGCTGTTTTCAATCATACGGTCGAAATATTTGGCGCGCTGCTCATAAGTAGGCTTTCGCTCCATCATTGCAAAGCCAGCTTCCACAAAATCGTCCATCGTTCCCCAGTTGTGAGAAATATGTAAAACATCTAAATAAGGAATGATTTGTTCGTAACGAGCAAGATCTAATGTTAAATTTGAATTAATCTGTGTACGGACACCTCGTTCATGTGCATACTTTAATAAAGGCACCACATAATTTTTCACAGAAGATAGAGACATCATCGGCTCTCCGCCGGTAATGCTTAACGCTCGAAGAGTTGGAATTTCATCCAGACGTTTTAAAATTAAATCAAGCGGCAGTGCGTTTGGGTCTTTTGGCTGCAGCGTATATCCAACTGCGCAGTGCTCACATCGCATATTACAAAGTGTCGTTGTGGTGAATTCAACGTTTGTAAGCGTCGGTTTGCCATATTGTTTCATATCTAAATACGCTTCCCACGGATCGAACTCCGGGGTAATTCGTTGTAAAGTGGCCATAAAAAAACTCCTTTTATTTTTCCGTAAAGTGAAATGATGATGAAAACATCTCACGGTCCGTCCTGCTAGACTAAATTATACGTCTCATTCAAAACGGACACCAGTGACTATTATGGATTTTATTGCTTTTAGTTGTCAAATATGAAAGTATTCGTTAGGATATAAAGAAATACGAATGAAAAAGCTATATCAGGAGGGTTTAAAATGGGAAACGCCGTTCGAGATAAAGATTCACAAGTACGTTATTTAAAAGATCGTTTAAATATGTTTGTACACGTATTAGACTCCATGGAGCCTGAAAACACAGATCTAGAAGACATTGACCGTTTGATTACGATGATTGATGACCTTGAAGCAAAATGTGAGCAGTTTAAAAAAGATAAAGAATGAACAAAGGAAAAAGCGCTAGAAAAACTAGCGCTTTTTTGCTTGAAGTGGAAATCCTCCTATAAAGGTCTTTCGAAACAATTTTTGAAGGAGTATAATAAATTTTGAAAGTTGTACGACAGATAGATAAATACATACATTAGCGGGATATGGGAGGAATTAAGTGATGATTGAAGCTTTAAAACAAAGCATGTACGATTTAATTGTTGAAACATCTACAAAATTGCCAAAAGACGTTCGACGTGCTATCGCAAAGGCAAAAGCGCGTGAAAATGCAGGAACGCGTGCAGCAATGTCTTTAGCGACCATTACCAATAATATTAAGATGGCGGATGATAATTTATCGCCAATTTGTCAAGATACGGGTATGCCAACATTTAAAATTAAAACCCCTGTAGGAGTGAATCAGCTTCAAATTAAAGAAGCAATTTATTGGGCAATTGAAGAAGCAACAAAGCACGGAAAGCTTCGCCCTAACTCCGTAGATTCGTTAACGGGAGAAAACAGCGGTAATAATTTAGGCGGCGGCACGCCGGTTATTAAGTTTGAACAGTGGGAAAATGACTATATTGATGCGCGTCTTATTTTAAAAGGCGGCGGCTGCGAAAATAAAAACATTCAGTACAGCCTGCCTTGTGAAGTAGAAGGTTTAGGTAGAGCTGGTCGTGATTTAGACGGCATTCGTAAATGTGTGATGCACTCTGTGTATCAAGCACAAGGTCAAGGCTGTAGTGCCGGCGTCATTGGTGTTGGAATCGGTGGCGACCGTACAACAGGCTATGAATTAGCAAAAGAGCAGCTGTTCCGAAATTTAGATGACGAAAATCCAAATTCTCAGCTGAAAGAATTAGAAGAGTATGTAATGGAAAATGCCAATAAGTTAGGAATTGGTACAATGGGCTTTGGCGGAGAAACGACATTACTTGGCTGTAAAGTCGGCGTAATTAATCGTATTCCTGCTAGCTTCTATGTGTCAGTTGCGTATAACTGCTGGGCTTACCGTCGTTTGGGCGTTAAAATTAATGCCGATACAGGAAGCGTTCAAGAGTGGCTGTATCAAGAAGGCGAAGAAGTAGATTTTAATAAAAATGCAGGCGCAGAAGACAAACAAAATGCGGATGAAACAAAAGAAGTTGTATTACAAGCACCTATTACAGAAGAGCAAATTCGTGAATTAAAAGTTGGCGACGTGGTGCGCATCAACGGTATGCTCTACACAGGACGCGACGCTATTCATAAGCATTTAACAGATCACGATGCGCCAATTGATTTAAATGGACAAATCATTTATCACTGTGGTCCGGTTATGTTAAAAGATGAAGATGAAAAATGGCACGTAACCGCTGCAGGACCAACAACAAGTATCCGTGAAGAACCTTACCAAGGAGATATTATGAAGAAATTTGGTATCCGCGCGGTTATCGGTAAAGGCGGTATGGGTCCTAAAACGCTTGCTGCTCTTCAAGAGCATGGCGGTGTGTACTTAAATGCGATCGGCGGAGCTGCACAGTACTATGCTGATTGTATCAAGAGCGTAGAAGGCGTTGATTTGATGCAGTTCGGTATTCCTGAAGCAATGTGGCATTTAAAAGTAGAAGGCTTTACAGCTGTAGTGACGATGGATTCACACGGAAACAGCTTGCATGCAGATGTAGACAAGTCTTCATTTGAAAAGCTTGAGCAATTTAAAGAACCGGTATTTAAATAAACATACGTCCGGAACGTATGGTAAAAAATAACGTTCATGAACGAGAAAATTGAGTGGATACTAAGCGTAAAATGACTTCCGAAAGGAGCTTCTTATGCGCCGGTTCACCTTTTTTCTCGTTTTTTTATTCGTGATGTCAACAGGCATAGCATCTGTTGAAGCACAAATGTATCCAAACACTCCGATCAGCTGGGGATTTCAAAAAAGTAAAAATCACAAGCCCGCATCCGCAGGTACAGCTTATGAACAAATTCTTGCTAAGTATGATGCTTTTTACCTCGGAGATACAAATAAAAAAAATATTTATTTAACGTTTGACAACGGTTATGAAAATGGTTATACACCGCAGGTATTAGACGTGCTCAAAAAAAGAAAGGTTCCTGCCACGTTCTTTGTAACAGGACACTATTTAAAAGAAGAGCCTAAGCTAATTAAGCGAATGGTAAAAGAAGGGCATATTGTCGGCAATCATTCATGGCATCACCCTGACTTAACTCAAGTGGATGACGCACGTTTTAAAGAGGAATTACAAAAAGTAAAAGATGAATACAAGAATATTACTGGTCGTGATGAAATGAAGTATCTTCGCTCACCTAGAGGTGTATTTAGTGAACGAACGCTAGCTCTTTCAAAGCAAGAGGGCTATACGAATGTATTTTGGTCACTTGCATTCGTTGACTGGAAAGTGAATGAACAAAAAGGCTGGCGCTACTCATACGACAATATGATGGCTCAAATACATCCAGGTGCAATCATGCTTCTGCATACCGTTTCAAAGGATAACGCAGATGCATTAGATCAAGCAATTGTGGATTTAAAAAAGCAGGGCTATACGTTTAAAAGTATTGATGATTTAATGAACGAACGCAAACAAATGAAGAAAAGTCCTTCTGAAACGAAATAAAGATAAAAACCGACGGGAATGTTTCTCCTGTCGGTTTTTTGCTGTTGAAGTGTTATAATATGCGTTGATGTCTTTTTTAAAGCGATACGGTCTAATAGGTTTTAAGCAGCTAAGGACCGTTAATAACTATATAAAGAATTTAAACTAATCGGAGTTGGTCTCATGAATAAACCAAAAACTGAAATGAAAGTTCAAAAAGGACAAACGTTTCCGTTAACGATAAAAAGACTCGGTATTAATGGAGAAGGCGTAGGATATTTTAAGCGCCAAGTCGTCTTTGTACCAGGAGCATTACCAAATGAAGAAGTGGTTGTAGAAGCAACAAATGTCCAGCATAAGTTTGCGGAAGGGAAAATCAAGCGAATTCGCAAAAAATCTCCTCATCGCGTAGATGCGCCCTGTCCTATTTATGAACAGTGCGGAGGCTGTCAGCTTCAGCACTTATCCTATGAAGGTCAGCTAGAATCTAAGCGCGATATTGTTCTGCAAGCGTTCGAACGTCACAGTTCATTAAAAAAAGTAGAGGAAAAAACACGCCAAACAATTGGCATGGAAGATCCTTGGGGCTATCGTAATAAATCACAGTTCCAAGTAGGTGTAGATAAACAAAAAGTCATCGCTGGTTTGTATGGACTGAATTCTCATCGACTGATTGACATTGAAAACTGTCCTATTCAGCATGGAGCCACGAATCACGTGACAAAAGAAATAAAACGAATTTTACAAGAACTTCAAATTCCTATCTACAATGAACGCAAACGCCGTGGTATTGTACGTACCATCGTATCTCGAGTAGGATTTGAAACGGGTGAAGTGCAAATTGTCTTGATCACGGCTAAACAAGAAATTCCGAAAAAAGAGCTGCTCATTAAAGAAATTCAGCGCCGCCTACCGGAAGTGAAATCGCTCGTACAAAACGTAAACGGCCAAAAAACATCGCTTATTTTTGGAGACGAAACGTTTACACTCGCTGGAAAGTCGGTGATTCAAGAAACGTTAGGAGATATCTCGTTCGAACTTTCAGCGCGTGCATTTTTCCAGTTGAACCCTCTTCAAACAGTGAAGCTATATGATGAAGTAAAAAAAGCAGCTGCGCTAACAGGCAATGAAAAAATTGTAGATGCTTACTGCGGAGTAGGTACAATTGGCTTATGGCTTGCTAAAGATGCTAAAGAAATTCGCGGAATGGATACGATTGAAGAATCGATTGTAGACGCGAGAAAAAATGCCAAAGATCATGGATTTGAGCATGC
The DNA here is from genome assembly GCF_058629175.1 of Priestia sp. MDV22-iso46. Classification (NCBI taxonomy): domain Bacteria; kingdom Bacillati; phylum Bacillota; class Bacilli; order Caryophanales; family Bacillaceae; genus Priestia; species Priestia sp. MDV22-iso46. The sequence continues at coordinate 29,121 of NZ_JBZVWT010000007.1, read as the reverse complement.
CACATATGTGACGGGTCCAGCTGAAAAGTGGATGCCGAAGTGGGTAAAAGAAGGCTGGAAGCCAGACGTAATCGTCGTTGACCCGCCGCGAACAGGCTGTGATGACAAGCTTCTAAAAACGATTTTACAAGTGAAGTCAAAGAAAGTGGTTTACGTTTCTTGTAATCCATCCACATTAGCGAAAGATGTGCAGCAGCTGTCGAAGGCTTATCATGTTGATTACATTCAGCCTGTTGATATGTTCCCTCATACGGCGCATGTGGAGAATGTGGTAAGTTTGACGTTAAAGAAATGAATAGAAAAAGAGTAAAGGGCAGATTTGATTCTGCTCTTTTTTCTTTGAGCTGTACTTTTATTAATGGGGAAATTGTTAAAATTAAACATCTGTTCTTTTAGAGTAGAAAATATTTTAGTATAGTGAATCGAAATTCCCATAAAGTCTAGATTTAGAAAGTTTTACATCGCTAAAGAGAAATTACATAAGAGAGTTAATGCTTTTAAAACAAACTATAATGACGTATTTTATACAAATAATAAACGCAAATTCTATCCCAAAACCCAAACCTTTAACCACATTGATAATACTATAGTAATAAATCTAATAAAAAGTATGTACAGAGGTGGCAGAGGTCAAAATGGACTCAATGTTTTTAAAAGGGCTTACGGGCGAAGTGGTAACGCCAAAAGCCCCAATTTATGAGGAAGCTCGTCAGGGATGGAATCGTGCTGTTAATAAATTTCCGCTTGTGATTGTATACTGTGAAAAAAAGCAGGATGTTGTGAATGCGATCCGCTGGGCGCGCAAGCATCGTGTTGATATTCGCATTCGATCTGGCGGTCATCATTATGAAGGGTATTCTACGGGTGACTGTGTATTAGTCATTGATATTAGTCGATTAAATGGGTTGAAATTGGATAGGAAACGGAACATTTTAAAGATGAAAGCAGGAGAGGAAAATACGGAAGTGTATGATTTCATCGGTTCGAACGGATATGTGTTTCCAGGAGGAACGTGTCCGACTGTTGGGGTATCTGGCTTTACACTTGGTGGAGGCTGGGGACTTTCGAGCAGACTTTACGGGTTAGGGTGCGACAGCTTGATAGAGCTAGAATTAGTCAATTATGAAGGAAGGCTCATTAAGGCAAACAAATCGTGTAACGCGGATCTTTTTTGGGCATGCCGCGGTGCCGGTGGCGGTAACTTTGGCGTTGTGGTAAGCATGACGTTTCAGCTTCCAAAGCCCACGAACAGCTCTGTGACGCTCGTTCGATTCTTTTATGTAGGTACTACAAAGGAGAAGCAGGCACAAGTGATGAATATATGGCAAAACTGGCTGCCCAAACTGGACAAACGTATGACGCTAGTTGCAAGCATTTTATAATGCAGGAGGAGAAGGGTTAGGCATATTTGCAAACGGATTCTTTTACGGCTCCCCAGAAAGAGCTCGGGAGATTTTGCAGCCTTTTGCAGAAGTAGAAGGGTTTCAAGTAGAGCTGGAATCATTATCTTTTCTTGAAGCGGTAAAAAAAATAGAAGCAACCTATCCTCCGTCTGAAAAATTTAAGTCAACGGGAAGATTTGTGCACAGAAGCTATTCACGTGGTGAGCTTGAAAATCTTGCAGATCTCATACAGCGTCCGGCAGAAGGTTCCGTGTATGATGCGATTTCTTTTTATGCACTAGGAGGAGAAATTCGCCGTGTTGGTAAAAGAGAAACGGCTTTTTTCTACAGAAACGCCAGATATATTATGGGGTTTCAGTCTGTCTGGACAGAAGATGTATTTGCAAGAGCAAACAGAGATTGGCTTCGCAAGCGATTTGAATATATTAAAAGTATTACGGTAGGTTCCTATGTGAATTTTCCTATCAGCAACCTGAGAAACTACGAACGTGAGTATTTTGGAGACAACGCAGAGAGATTAGAAAGAGTGAACAAAAAGTATGATCCGTTTAATGTGTTCAGGTTCCCGCAAGGACTCAGGTAGCGCGAGGAAAAGGATACTAAGTTGACGATTGAAACTGTTCAATTACCTTCTGTCGAAGAAGGTAAATAAATGAAAGTAATCTTTCCTGTTGACAAAGCATCTAACTGGTATTAGAATAAACAACTATTCGACAGTCATTCTATTGATTGAAAAAATTAATACGTAGAAAGCTATGATTGCTATGGATCACACTATAGCAGGAGCAGCTTCTGGAGAGATCGCGATAGTTTCGCGACGCCGAAGGGTTCACAATCTCAGGCAAAAGGACAGAAGAGTACCGGATATTTATTTGGCATGTTACTAATTGGTAGCATGTACCTTAATATTTGTTATTCTTATGACCATGAGATTGGAGCGCATCCAATCTCTTTTTTTTATTGGACTTTATTTGTAGTCCGCACGATCGCATCAAAGGTTTTATTGTTAGGAGGAGTTAGAGTTGGAACAACGAGAATTAAAGAGGGATTTATCCAATCGTCATGTTCAGCTAATCGCGATTGGGGGAACCATTGGTACGGGCTTGTTTTTAGGTTCTGGTAAAGCAATACAGCTTGCAGGTCCCTCTATCATCTTTGCTTATTTAATTGTTGGTATTGCGCTTTTCTTTGTGATGAGAGCGCTAGGAGAACTACTGCTGTCTAAAGCAGGTTATCAATCGTTAACAGATATTGCTGAAGAGTATCTTGGACCGTGGGCGTCATTTGTAACGGGATGGACCTACTGGTTTTGCTGGATTATGACAGCTATGGCTGATGTGATTGCAGTTGGCGTATATGTGAAATATTGGTTCAATATTCCTCAGTGGATTCCCGCACTTATTTGTGTAATCATTTTATTAGGTCTTAACTTATTAACCGTAAAATTATTTGGAGAATTAGAGTTTTGGTTTGCTTTAATAAAGGTTATTACGATTCTTGCATTAATTATTATTGGCGTTATTTTGCTGGTAATGGGATTTAAAACAGACGCGGGATCCGTTACTGTTCAAAACATTTGGAATCACGGAGGACTGTTTCCAAATGGGGTTTCAGGTTTCTTACTTTCATTCCAAATGGTTATATTCGCATACGTCGGGGTTGAATTGGTAGGGGTATCGGCAGCAGAAACATCAAATCCCCAAAAAAATATTCCATCGGCCATTAATAAAATTCCGCTGCGAATCTTATTTTTCTATGTTGGGGCACTTATCGTCCTTTTATTTATTAACCCGTGGATGGAATTAAATGCAGCAGAAAGCCCATTTGTTAAAACCTTTAGTTTAGTCGGAATTCCGCTTGCTGCTGGAATTATTAATTTTGTTGTATTAACTTCAGCCGCTTCTGCTTGTAATAGCGGAATGTTTTCAACAAGCCGTATCTTATATAATTTAAGTAAAAATGACCAAGGGCCATCTAAGTTTGCAAAACTGAACAAAAACCACGTACCAAGCAACGGATTGTTTGTATCTACGCTGGTCATCTCAGCGGGAGCTCTTTTAAGCAAACTTATACCAGACCAAGCTTTCGGCATCGTCACGACCATTAGCGCTATTTGTTTTATTTGGGTGTGGAGTATCATTCTTATTTGCCATCTAAGGTATAAAAAGACGCGTCCGCAGCTGCATGCAGCATCAGCATTCAAAGCACCGTTAACACCATTTATAAACTATGTTGTGCTAGCTTTGTTTGCGGTGATTCTTGTTATTATGCTGTTTTCTGACGCGACGCGCCCAGCCTTATTGTTGACGCCCGTTTGGTTTATTCTCTTATTTATTTTTTACTGGACTAGAAGGAAAAAGAAAATAAATCTTTAAAGGCTAGAAAATCAGCAGGGAATAAACATGATTTTTTATAAAAGAATATAGTAAATTTCTGACCTCATCACTCCGTGATGAGGTCTTTTTAGTGGAGGATAAATAATTGATTTCTACTGCATGAATAAAATGCAGGAAGCAAAGTTTATAGAAGAAAACTAAAAATTTGTTCTAACAGAAAACACAGTGAGAAAGCTCATAGTTTTCTGATAGGAATGTAGAACAAATTGCTTTTCTTCTGTGTCTAAAGATGGAATTCCGTCATTTATATGGAAAAGTTTTCATTTTGCAGTACAATGGAGGTAGACTTCATTAGATTAAGGTGAACAAACATGAAATGGTTTAAATCTCATACGTTTTGGAAAATCTTCACGATTAATGTGCTTCTTATTTGTACCGTACTGACGCTAATGTTTATTGTTTCAAGAGTGATGCTGCCTAATATTTCTCAAGATCAATATAGACAGGTAACTGATAAAACCGTCAAGAGAATGAAAGAGCAAATTAACGTCGTCATTAAAGATATTTGGAGCCTGGGCGACGAGGTACAGCAAGATCCTATTTTTTTATCGGATGATGAACAAGAAATAGACGAAGAATTGCAGAAAATAGTTAATATTTCACCGTATATCGATAGCGGAACCATTTTTAATGTAAAAGGGTATGTTGAGCATTATTACCCGAATGATTTAAAGAATATGAAACATGTGAACTTAAGTAAAAGAAAATATTTTCAGGAAGCGCTGCGAACCAAAAAAATATATTTAAGCGATGTCGTTTCAGCAGATACAAAGCACTACATTGTGGTGATGGCGATTCCTATTTTGGATGGGCAGCAAAATGTAAAAAAGGTTGTAAATTTAGCGCTGCGAATTGAAGAAAATAAAAGTTTTCAATCCATCTTTCAAACGTTTGATATAGGAGAGAACGGCTATACATTTATTGTAGACCGCAATGGTAGAATTATTTCCCACCCAGAGAAACAGAGAATCGGTGAAAATGCTAAGAAAAATGAAATCGTTCAGAAAACGATGAATCATAAATCAGGATATCAGCGGGTTGTGAACACCGAAGGTAAGTATTTCTTTGCGTCTTTCGAATATATTCCTGTTTTGGATTGGGGAATTGTCGCTGAATTACCCGTTGAAGAAATTTACAGGCCTTATGAAATGTTTGAAAAAACGCTTTGGATCGTTTCAGGCGTTACGATTTTACTGCTTTCTTTTTTTACTGCGTTATATGCAAGGCAAATTGTGAATCCAATTCATAAACTATATGAATTGGCGGGACAAGTAGCGCGCGGGAATTTTAATCAAAAAATTCCGGAACGAGAAATTGAGCGGGGCGAAATCGGTATTTTATCTAAACAGTTTAATGAAATGATTAGCTATATACGCCATTCTAAAGCAAATTTACAGCAAAAAGAAAATCAGCTGCAGGAACAAAAAACGTTTTTAAGACAAGTTATTGACATTAATCCAAGCTATATTTATGCTATCAATCAAAAAAGGGAATTCATTCTCGTTAATGAATCTTTTGCGATGCTCTTAGGTGAAAAATCTGATGACTTAATTGGACAATCGATTGATAAATATCAGTTCAACCTTCAATCAGATCTTTTATATAAAGGGGAGTTTTCAAACTGTACCCAAAAAGGGATGGTATTAGAAGAACAGTTTAAAGATTCGAAAGGAAACCGGCGCTGGGTCGAAACAGCAAAACTTCCTATTATGAATGAAAAACAGGAAGTGATTCAAATGCTGTGCGTATCGACAGATATTACGGAGCGTAAAAAGGCAGAAGAGAAGCTTAGAACTTCTGAGAAGCTTGCCGTGGTAGGAGAACTTGCAGCTGGAGTGGCTCATGAAATCAAAAATCCTTTAACTTCTTTAAAAGGTTTTGTTCACTTATTAAAAGAACAAAATCCTAAAGATGCTTTGTATATAGATATCATGGAAACTGAATTAGAACGAATGAATGGAATCGTAGAAGAATTTTTGATGTTAGGAAAACCTCAGGTAATGAAGGTTGAATCTTTGAACATGCAAGCGCTTGTTCAAGAAGTGTGCTCACTTCTTGAACCTGAAGCAGTAGAAAAGGAAGTAGCTTTCATATTTGAAAGAGACGACCAGTTACCAAAGGTGTATGGAGATAAAAATCAGTTAAAACAAGTATTTATTAATATTATTAAAAATTCTATCGAAGCAATGCCTGAAGGAGGAGCTATTCATATTACGATTAAAATAAAAGAAAACCACCTTTGGCTGCAGCTAGCTGATGAAGGACAGGGTATTCCTCCTGAACGGTTAGCGAAGATAGGTGAGCCTTTTTATAGTACAAAAGAAAAAGGTACAGGTTTAGGACTGATGGTCAGCTATCGGATTATTAAAGCTCACCACGCGCAGATGACGTTTTCTAGTCAGTTAGATAAAGGAACAAGTGTGGATATATTGTTTCCAATCATAAAAAAGTAGGGGAACTTCCCCTACTTTTTATTATTATACTTATAATATATCAAAAGCGTTGATGGTACTAAAATAAATGAAAGTGCTAAAGAAGATATCCACAGGTTAACAAGAAGTTAACTGCTGAATTATATAGGATATTCACAACTTTATCCACACTATTCACATTTTTTCAGAAAATTTACATAAAAATTACCCACTGTTATTTCAAGTTATGAAAGCGGTAATATGCATATCCAATAAAGTTATGCACATTATCCACATAATTGTGGGTAAACTTTGTGGATATAGTAGAGTGTTAAAAAAACGTAAATCATACGCTTGAAATCTTCGTGTTATTATTTTTACATAATATAAAAACGTCCTTCCGATACAAACTGTACAGAAAGGACGTTGGGATGATCAAGCGTTGGATAGAGATGTTTTGCCTCACTTATTTTTTCGTGTAGCCGCCTGCACGGTCTGCTTTTTTAAACTCGCGGCCGTAATAGATTTCTTGAGCGCTACTTAACGTATTTTTTGCGTTTTCTTTTCGTTTTTTTTCAGACATAAAAAAACCTCCAATTAACGTTTTTCGATCATGCTACTTATTTTTTCCAGAATCTCTCGTTTTTAATCATAAAAAAAGCTCTCCGTTACACGGAGAGACTCTTACGCTTCTTTAAGCTGGTGATCTTCTTGAACGTCTTGCTCGTGACGCAAGTAGTATAATGTATATAAGTCTTTTGGAATTTCGTATAAATCATATACGTCTTCATGTTGATTAATTTCATCGTATAAAGCTTTGTGTGTTTCATTCGCAAGTACTGCATAAGGCAGTTTTTCTGCAGCCTTAATAGACCTAATATTAATTTTGCGAATTCGCATAAAAATTCGCTCTATATTTAACTCAAAGAACAGTTCATTAAAGAACGCTTCTTTTGCAATTTGATTATATCCTTTTCCATGAAACGGTTTGCCAAGCCAAGTGCCTAAAAAACCAGCTTGGTCCTGTACATCAAATAAATTAATGGTGCCGATAGGGTTACCCCATTCGTCTAAAATCGTGCGAGAAATAATTTCTCCATGATCTTCTGCTTCCATCGTTTGTTTAGTCACAAATAAAAATTCTTCATAGGAATGGGCTTTATGACGAACAAAAGGGAAGACATCAGGATGTACCATGAGTTCGTATAGAGATTGACAGTCATTTAGGTCACGTTTTTTTAACATAACTTTTCCCTCCTGATCGAGGGTATATACAGACTCCAATCAAGTCCCCACCCTCGAAATTTTTTAATAATTAAAAAAATTTCGGGGTGGGAATCGAACCCACTAGAACCAGTTACCTGGTGGCGCACCATTTGCCTTCCCATTACAAGTCAACAAACATAAAAAGTCAACGTGTGATGTTTATGCTTTTGTGAAATTCACATGCTTCTAAACGTATCATACTAAAAAAAATAAAAAAAGAAAATAGGTAAAATGTTAATTTTTTTTAAATAATATTTTACCATCTATCATGGTGAAAAGGGGCTTTGCTAAGTAGTGAAAGGGATGATGGCTCCATAGCACTAAATCAGCGTCTTTTCCTGCTTCGATACTGCCGATTCGCTGATCAATACGGAGATTTCGAGCAGCAGCAATCGTGATGCCTTCTAATGCTTTTTGTTCTTCGAGTCCTTCACGTACGGCAATGGATGCACAAATATTTAAGTACTGAATGGGCGTATAAGGGTGGTCTGTTGTAATGGAAACTTCTACTCCTTCATTGCAGAGAGCTTGATAGGTTTTCCACGTTTTATTTTTCAATTCAACCTTTGAGCGGCGTGTTAAAGTTGGTCCCACGCTTACTTTTAAGTTTCTTCCACTTAGCTCTTTAGCAATTAAGTGACCTTCTGTACAGTGTTCAATACGAACGTCTAAATTAAATTCATCTGCTAAGCGCAGAGCTGATAGAATATCATCGGCTCGGTGAGCATGAATTCGAACGGGAATCTCTCTATTCAGTGCTTGAATGAGCGGTTTGATTCGCAAATCATCTTTATTGTCACTGCTTTTTGCATGATAAAAGGCTTCTCTCAGCATCCCCATAATGCCCATTCGTGTAATGGATTCTTTATTGCCATGGCTGTGGATTCGTTTTGGATTTTCTCCTAGCGCAATCTTAAGTCCAGCTGTCTCTTGAATCAACATTTGAGAAATACTTGTTCCGGCTGTTTTAATAACGGACGTTGTACCTCCGATCACATTTGCACTTCCAGGCATAATGTGTACAGACGTAATACCCGCTTCAATGGCATCTTTAAACCCAGGATCTAAAGGATGTACGCTGTCAAAAGCTCGGATATGGGGAGTCATAGGCTCGATTGTTTCGTTAGCATCATTTCCCGCCCAGCCGGTTCCTTCATCATATAGTCCTAGATGTGTATGAACATCAATAAATCCAGGGAATAAGTAGCGCTGTTTGCAGTCAATGACTTCTACTTGAAGAGGAGGCTGCAAGTTTGGCCCAATTAAAACAATTTTTCCATCTTGAATGAGCACATCACTATTATAAATAGGTTTTAACGTAATAGGATAGAGCGTTGCATTTTTCAAGAGAATGGTTTTCATAAAGGATGCTCCTATCTATCGGCAGCTTAGTCACCTGTTTTAGGTAAATATCAGAAAATAACTAGAGTAAATCTCGCAATGCATCTTCTAATACAGTATATGTAAAAATGTAATTCTGTTGAATCAATTTTTCAGGTAAAACACGCTGTCCTTTCAAAATAATCATACTCATTTCTCCCATCAGCAGCTGAAGGCCAAAGCTAGGTACGGGCATCCAGTGAGGGCGATTTAACACTTTGCCAATCGTCTTTCCAAACTCTTTCATTTGAACAGGGTTTGGGGCAGTTACGTTAACAGGTCCTTCTATTTGTTCGGTATGAATACAATAATCAATAATTTTGACGACGTCTTGAAGATGCACCCAAGACATCCACTGCTCTCCCGAACCAACTGTTCCTCCTGCAAATAATTTATAAGGAAGGGCAGTAGAAGGGAGTGCCCCGCCATCTTTGCCTAATATAACGCCGAACCTTGTTAAAACAGTACGAATATTTAGTTCCATCGCTTTTAACGCTTCGTTTTCCCACTTTTTTACTGTTTCAGCTAAAAAATCTGTGCCCATGGATGGAGAAGCTTCTGTGAACGTTTCTGTAGTTGATGTCCCGTAATAACCAACTGCGCTTGCGTTTACATAAAGGGACGGTTTTTCGGGTAAGGCAGCCATAATACGAAGGATTTCTTGAGTAGAAGAAAGGCGACTTTCCACAATGGCTTTTTTGCGCTCGTCCGTCCAGCGGCCGCTGTTAAGTGAAACGCCAGCTAAATTGATAAAAACGTCTGCTCCTTCTACATGCTCTTCAGGTTGGCTGTTTTCTTGCATCCACTCTACATATTTAAGTTTCGGATCTCTTGCAGCTTTATCTGCATTGCGTGTTAAAATATATACATAATGTTTTTGTGTTAAAAAATGTTTTGTTAAAGCTTTACCTACGAATCCAGTTCCTCCAGCAATAACAATTTTCATACGAATTTCCTCCTTTATTGAGATAAATAAAAATGTGTATGATACGTTTGGCGGTTCTTCAGCCATCAATTTAATAAGAAATATGAGGTGAAGGTTATGCCTGTTGTCACAAAAATCACAACGCAAAAGAATAGCGGTGAACGTTATAATGTGTATTTAGATTACGGTAAAGGTGAAGAGTTTGGCTTTGGTGTTGACGAAAATGTCCTCATCAAATATGACTTGAAAAAAGGTCGTGAGCTTGATGAATTTGAATTAACGGAAATTCAGTACGCAGATGATGAGAAAAAAGCTTATAATTTAGCGATCACTTACTTATCTTATCGAATGCGCTCTGAAAAAGAGGTACATGATTATTTAAAGAAAAAAGAAATTAACTCTACTATTATTCAACAAGTTATTCAGAAATTAGTCAGCCACCGTTATTTAAATGATGAAGAGTTTGCAAAAGCATTCGTGTTAACTCAAATGAACACGACATCAAAAGGACCAAATGTGATTCAAAGAGAATTAAAAGAAAAGGGAATTTCTGATTCCATTATTACCCTTAGTTTATGTGAATACCCTGAAGAACAGCAAATTCAAACTGCTGTGAAATTAATTGAAAAGTTAAAAGGGAAATATAAAAAATTATCTCAAGTAATGATGAAACAAAAAATGGAACAAGCATTGGCAGTGAAGGGCTATTCATTTTCTATTATTCAAGAAGCATTTCAGCGCACGAATACAGAAAAAGAAAGCGATGAAGCATGGGAAGCTCTGCAATACCAAGGAATGAAAGTTCATCGTCGTTTTTCAAAGTATGAAGGCTGGGAATATCAGCAAAAAATGAAGCAGGCTCTTTATAGAAAAGGATTCTCTATTGACCAAATTCAATCATTTCTAGATTCTATTGAAGAGGAATAAAGGCGGGAAAAAAGTATGTTAGTTGAAGGGAAATCCGAACGATGAATCGAGATTCTTGATGGAGAATCCAACTCGTTCGGATTTTTTCAGTGTGATGGTAAACGTAAACTTCATATGTTTAGTTGCTTCTAGCAGTTGATTGGAGGGCAAGACGAAGACTCCTGCCGTCCCCGGAAAGGGAGAAGTCCTGCACGGAAATCAACCGCTGTGTCACAAGCAATTCCTATAAGATCATTTATACAATTTGTTTATCTTTAGATTAGATTGATGTAGGTATGTTTCACTCTTTTTTAAAACAAAATATCTTCTGAGTCATTCTGCTGTTTATAAATAATCTCAGCAATTTCTGAAGCCGAGCGCAATCGGCTTTTATCTTTAATGTGGTTGTTGTGATCCCAAAAAGGGGTATTCATGCCTCCCATGTAAGCTGCAATCACATGAAGGCTGGTATCTTTGTATTCCACTTTTAAACTTTCTGTAAATCCCCTTACGCCAAACTTACTTGCCACATAGACGCTTTCATTAGCTTTCCCGCGAAGTCCTGCAGTTGAAATGATATTCATAACTTTAGGTTCAGGTCTCGTCAAGAGATGAGGCATAAGCGCTTGTGTTAAAAAAATAGTTCCTTTTACATTTGTATCGATGACTTCATCGATGGCTTGTTTTGTATAATCGGTCAAAGGACCAAAATGTCCAATGCCTGCATTGTTGATAAGGATATCTACTGAATGCTGCACCAGCAGTTTTTCTACAGATTTTCCTACTTCTTCATACTTTGTAATATCTACAGACATCGTATATACGTTGTCTCCTAGCTCATGCTGCGCTTCTTTTAATTTATATTGATTGCGTCCAGCTAGAATGACGTTGTAGTCTTTTGCGTAAAATTTAGCGAGTTCTTTTCCAAGACCCGTCGCACCGCCCGTGATTAGCACTGTTTTCATTCCCAAAACTCCCTTTTCATAGTCTCCCTTTAGTTATACCTTTTGTTATAATAAAATGAAAGCAAACAAGGGGGAAAACAGCATGTCTGAAAAACGTTACAGCGATATGACGACGTATGAACTTCAACAAGAAATTGGGTCTCTTCAAGAAAAAGCACGAAAAGCTGAACAGCTTGGCATGGTCAATGAGTATGCAGTATTAGAAAGAAAGGTAACAATGGCTAGGTCGTATTTATTGGATCCCGAAACGTTTAAAGCAGGGGAAGTATATGAAATTCAAGGAGATCCGGGTTCATATTTTAAAATTGATTATATGAACGGAGTTTTTGCGTGGGGATTTAGGCTTGGCTCACCGCAAAACGAAGAGGCATTGCCTATTTCCATGTTGAAAAAATAAAGGGATAAACAAGCAGCACGAAGTGTGCTGCTTGTTTGATTTCTATATTCACTCTATTTTTAAACGTAAAGCAAGCGGTTATTCTTCGCGCTCATTAGAAGCATGCATACGTTCTTGAGGATGCGTGTTAATAGTTCCATTTGCACGTTTTGAAGCGTACTCAGCTTTTGCTCGAGGTTCGCCTTCAAACTTAGTATGATGTTGGTTTGGAAAATCTTTTGCTTTATTGCGCATCGATACCTCTCCTTTTACAACAGAAAGCGTTGCGGTTATGATATAGTACATGAGGGAGTGAATAACTCCGCATTTATAGTGTAAGTTAAAAGTGCAAACATACTCATAAAGAATTTTGGTAATCGAGGTGTTCTTATGAACGATATATTTGAAAGATTAACGAATCAGCTATTAAATAAAAACAGTTCGCTCTCATACGCTCAAGCTCGCACGTGGGTTGAACTTTTCTGGGAAGATTTTGAGTCATCTTACGCAAAAGCAGGATATGATTATAAAGGTAAAGAAGCGACGGAAAAGGTTGTTACGATGTATATCAACAGCTACGGTGACAAACTTCATGAAATCGCGGTTAAAAACCCTAAATATCAGCATTTATTAAATAACGATGACTATTTAAAACATTAAATAAAAACGAACCGTCTTCTCAAGACGGTTCGTTTTTGGGTTTCATATTTGTTCTTGTTATGATTAGTGCGGGAGGTAATCAAGCTTTTTACGCAATTTTTTCTCACTGAAAATCCAACCTGTGTACGAGCAAATAATATTTAAATCGTAATCAAGCTGGACCACGGCTACAAATGGATAGTAATCCTTGCTGCGGTAGCGTAAATCAATAAAGCGCACTTCAATATGGTCGTTATATTCGTCCAGTTCCCATCTATAAATAGGTGAAAATGAAAGAAAAGCAGATAAATTTTCATCTTTTTTCGCTACTTCAATTACAGCGGATTCAGGGATTGGAACTTTATCAAACGTATCATAAATAAAAATTTCTTCTCCGATTGCTCTTCCTACGTGAAAATACTTTTCGGTCGTCACAGCTAAATGCCAGTGAGTGAAACGCATTGTAGGAGAGATATTGAGCTTGATTACATCAGGAAACTGTTTTCGAAGCTTCTTGGCGATCTGGTGGCGCATATAAAAGCGCAGTCCATAGTAAAACGCCAATAGCACATACAGCGTAATGAATGTTGGTCCCGGCTCTGCTCCAGCAAACCAAATGATAATCGCAAGGACGTGAGCTGAAAAAATCACGTAATCAAACGTGTTGATTACGCCAAGCGCAATCCATTTATTTGTGAAAGGTCGTAAAGCTTGCGTGCCGTAAGCGTTAAAGATATCAACAAAAACGTGAATAATGACGCCTGCAAAGGTCCACATCCATAGATGCAGCAAGTTAGCTCCTGGCAGCAGAAGCGAAAGAATGAGCACAATAAGCAAAGGCCATAAAATAACAGCCGGGATAGAATGTGTAATTCCACGGTGATTGCGGATATACTGTGCATTGTTTCGCAGCTTTAAAACAGTGTCTAAATCAGGTGCTAATGACCCGGCCATTACGCCAATCATTACAGCATCCAGTGTGGCTGTATTCGCAGATACAGTGGGGTCTAATGTTGCAAGGCCGCCTAAAGCGATTCCCATTGCAATGTGTGTACCAGTATCCAGAGCGAACTCCTCCTTTGTAAAATGACAATCTTAGATTATCCTAATTCAGCATGGAAGCTGGATTTAGGGCGAAAAATCTCGCTTTATTACTAACGCAGCAAATTAGCTGTTTTTATTCATTATTTGAACAATTCATTTTACTATTCATATTTGTAGTTGTTATAAGGTTATCATAAAGTTACTAAGATTCAAAAAGCAACACATTGTATATGTATAGTTAATACCTCGGAGGCTATGACGTGAAACAAAGTAAAGATATTGTACAAAATTTCGATATTCGAGCATTTCAAGATGACTTAATCTCTTGGTTTGAGCAGGAACAGCGCATTCTACCTTGGCGTCAAGATCAGGACCCTTATAAAGTGTGGGTATCTGAAATTATGCTTCAACAAACGAGAGTAGATACGGTCATTCCGTATTTTAATAATTTTATTAGCAAATTTCCCACTATTAAAGATTTAGCTTATGCGAATGAAGATGATGTGTTAAAAGCGTGGGAAGGATTAGGCTATTATTCCCGTGCCCGTAATTTACAAACCGCCGTTCGAGAAGTTCACGAACAATACGGGGGAGAAGTTCCAAATACGCCAGCAGAAATCTCTAAACTAAAAGGAGTAGGCCCTTATACAACAGGAGCCATTTTAAGTATTGCATACGGAGTGCCGCAACCTGCTGTAGATGGAAATGTCATGCGTGTGCTATCGCGCATTTTATCCGTTTGGGATGATATTGCAAAACCGAAAACAAGAAAGCTGTTTGAAGATATCGTGCATGAAATTATTTCAAAAGATAATCCTTCCTATTTCAATCAAGGCATGATGGAACTTGGTGCCATTATTTGTACACCAACTTCTCCTTCCTGTTTATTATGTCCAGTTCGCGAACACTGCCGTGCATTTGAAGAAGGAGTGCAGAATGAGCTTCCTGTTAAATCAAAGAAAAAAGCGCCGCGTGCTCTTCAGCTTGCTGCAGCGGTGATTAGAGACGAGGAAGGAAATTATCTGATTCATAAACGTCCAAGCAAAGGACTTTTAGCTAACCTATGGGAATTTCCAAATATAGAAGTAGATCTTAGTATAGCGCCAGATCATCAGCAGCTTCACGCATTTATTCAAAATGAGTACGGAGCCGATATTAAAATCCATGCACCGTTTACGACGATTCAGCACGTGTTTTCTCATATCGTCTGGAATATCACAGTATATGAAGCAGAGCTTATAAGTGATATCAGTGCATTAAAAAATTTGAAAGTGGTTTCTGAAAAAGATTTAGAACAATATGCATTTCCTGTTTCCCATCAAAAAATCTTAAAAGAATATTTACTTGTTAAATAAAAGAAGCGCGGATAAACTCCGCGCTTCTTTTTATTTAATCATATGATACATGCGTGCCGTGTGTGTAATCTGCTTCCTGGCGCTGTAACCCGCCCCGTGCTTCAATTTCTTTAATAATTTGCTGATGAATACTTTGTCCTTCAGCATTTAAATACGGCGTTATTTGCTGTAAAGAATGATGGAAAAACGCAAGCTCGCTGTCTTTCCACTCGCTTTTAGAAATCATTGAAAGAGCCGTCATGTCTCTACCTACATACATTCTATTCACCTCATTCATTTCATCAAGTTTTATCTATTTTCCCTATATTACTTGTTTCTTATGCGATAAAATCAGTACAATGTAAAGATAATACGATACATAAGGGAGATGACATCATGTCACAAAAGGTAGCACTAGTTACGGGAAGCAGCAGAGGTATTGGTAAAGAAATTGCCTTACGTCTGGCTAAAGAAGGATACGATATTGTATTAAACTATGCACGAAGCAAAAGTGCAGCGCAGGAAGTAGCAGAAGAAATCAAAGCATTAGGCAGAGAAGCATTAGTTGTTAAAGCAAACGTAGGAAAAGTAGAAAAAATTAAAGAAATGTTTGAGCAAATTGATGAAGTATTCGGTCGCTTAGACGTATTTGTAAGTAATGCAGCGTCAGGAGTTTTACGTCCTATTATGGAATTGGAAGAAACTCACTGGAACTGGACAATGGATATTAACAGCAAAGGATATTTATTCTGTGCACAAGAAGCGGCTAAACGTATGGAAAAAGTAGGCGGAGGAAAGATTGTTACCATCAGTTCGCTTGGGTCTATTCGCTATTTAGAAAATTATACAACAGTAGGCGTGTCAAAAGCTGCTGTAGAAGCGTTGACCCGCTATTTAGCAGTGGAGCTGGCTCCAAAGAATATTGTGGTAAATGCTGTATCTGGAGGAGCTGTGGATACAGAAGCATTAAAACATTTCCCAAATCGCGATGAGCTTCTAGATGATGCACGCAAGCATACTCCAGCTGGTCGTATGGTGGAACCAAAAGACATGGTAGATGCAGTTATGTTCTTAGTGTCCGATCAAGCAAATATGATTTGCGGTCAAACGCTTATTATTGATGGAGGGCGTTCACTTTTAATGTAAGGTAAATGTATTTTGTGCTTGCGCCTTAAAATACTGAAAAAAGTTTGCATACCCTATTTACCTCCCGGGCATATTAATTTTCGTGGAGGTGATTACAATGGCAAAACAAACAAACAAAACAGCATCTGGTACAAGCACACAACACGTGAAACAACAAAATGCTCAAGCATCTAAAAACAACTTCGGTACTGAATTTGGTAGCGAAACAAATGTACAAGAAGTGAAACAACAAAATGCACAAGCAGCGGCAAACAAAAGCCAAAATGCTCAAGCATCTAAAAACAACTTCGGTACTGAATTTGCTAGCGAAACAAGTGCTCAAGAAGTGAGACAACAAAACGCACAAGCTCAAGCAAAGAAAAACCAAAACTCTGGTAAATACCAAGGTTAATATCAAAAGCGAACTTAACGTCTTTCATACGGCGATGTTAAGTTCGCTTTTTCTTATATAAAAAGCAACAAAGTATGACAAAACTTCTTGAAACTTTACACAACTCGTCAAAGGAATCTGTATCACCTAAACAGAATGTTAACAGAAGTGCCGCGTGTATGGTTAAAGCAAATAGGGAGGAGCTATCGTATGAAAAAATTTGATGAGCTAGTGACTCAACAATTGGAGACCATGGATCAACTTCTGTTTTTGCAGTCTGAGATTGAGCGCTGTCAGGAAATCGAAGGTGAACTAATAAAACTTCATGAAGAAGCAAAACTTCATTCTGTGCAAGGTGAGATTAGTGAAATGAAGCTAAAATTAAAAGAGATTCAATTGACGTTTGAAGCACAAACCGAAGACATTATTCGTACATATAAAAGTGAAGGGGCTTGCTCTACACTTGCTTAATGAACATTGATGTGTCACTTCCTCTCTTTTTTAAGGCTGCCAAGCAAAGGAAAAGTAGGGGGAGTGGCTTTTTTGAACTCAAGAAGGTTAGCACATTTGTGTTAAAATGAGAGAGAAACCGTTATAATAAACATAAGACAAATGGAGACGTTATATGAATTTTTTTAAGTGCTAAAATGAAAGTAGGTATTGGAGATGGGAATTCCGGTGGAAGGAGAAACAATTCAAATACACAGCTACAAGCATAATGGACATATTCATCGCGTGTGGGATCGGACAACCGTATTAAAAGCAACCAATAACTTAGTGATTGGAGGAAATGATCGTACGGTCGTTACAGAATCAGATGGACGAACATGGGTCACAAGAGAGCCTGCAATTTGTTATTTTCATGCTCAGCAGTGGTTTAACGTCATTGGGATGATCCGTGAAGATGGAATTTATTATTACTGCAATATCAGTTCGCCGTTCATTTATGATGACAATGAAGCGCTCAAATATATTGATTATGATTTAGATATCAAAGTCTATCCAGATATGACATACACCCTTCTTGATGAAGATGAATATGAGAAGCATCGAAAAGAAATGAATTATCCAGAAGTGATTGACCGTATTTTACATAATCACGTCGAGGAGTTAAAAGGTTGGATTCGACAGCGAAAAGGCCCGTTTGCTCCAGATTTCATTGACATTTGGTATGAGCGTTTTTTAACATATCGGCATTCTTGATGAATGATCTAGAGAACATTATGTTAGGCCGTCTAAAGCTGACTGTTTGATATAATGTTCTTTTTGGCGTTATGCTCACCATCTTTTAGAAGAGATAAAAGCACTAAAAAATCGACGCGTGTACATATACTAAGAAAGCTTGCCCTCATAGATAGAAAGGGGAGATTTTATGGGAAGTATAAGACGCTACATGAAGTTTGTACAGCCATACAAATGGCAAATTGTCGGCACTGTATTAATTGGTATTATTAAATTTGCTATTCCTTTATTAATTCCGCTGCTTTTGAAATATGTTTTGGACGATATCGTAAATGGACATGGCATGTCTTCTTCTGAAAAAGTTCATAAAATGGTGACGATTATGGGGATTTCGTTTGTTATATTTTTAGTGTTAAGACCTCCCATTGAATATTACAGGCAGTATTATGCTCAGTGGGTATCGAGCAAAGTACTATATGATATACGGGATCAGCTGTTTAGCCATATTCAAAAGCTTAGCTTACGTTATTATGCAAATACTCGAGCGGGTGAAGTGATTTCACGAGTCATTAATGATGTAGAGCAAACAAAAAACTTTGTTATCACAGGCTTAATGAATGTATGGCTTGATATGATGACGATTGTAATAGCCATTGTGATTATGTTTACGATGAATGTACCTTTAACACTGGTATCGATTATTTTGCTGCCGGTTTATGCGTTCTCTGTAAAATATTTTTACAGTCGTCTTCGCCATTTAACAAGAGTCCGTTCGCAGGCTTTAGCGGAAGTGCAGGGGCACTTACATGAAAGGGTTCAAGGGATCTCTGTTATTCGCAGCTTTGCTATTGAGCCTCATGAGCAGAAACAATTTGATAAACAAAATTCAAATTTTCTACAAAAAGCAATCAATCATACGAATTGGAATGCAAAAACATTTGCAGTAGTAAATACCATTACCGATTTGGCGCCTTTAATCGTGATTACATTTGCTGGATATCAAGTCATCACAGAAAGTCTTAGCGTAGGAACGATGGTAGCATTTGTTGCCTACATTGACCGCTTGTATAATCCGCTTCGCCGCTTGGTTAATTCATCGACTACGCTCACGCAGTCTGTTGCATCTATGGACCGGGTGTTTGAGTTCATTGATGAAGAATACGATATTACAGACAAGAAAGATGCAAAAGAATGCACTGAGCTTCATGGAAAGGTGCAGTTTGAGCACGTTTCATTTGCTTATGAAGAAGAAGAAAAACCGGTGATTCATGATATTAATTTAGATGTAGAAAAAGGAAAATCCGTTGCGTTTGTTGGAATGAGCGGAGGCGGTAAATCCACGCTTATCAGCTTAATTCCGCGCTTTTACGATGTGACAGAGGGCAAAATTCTCATTGATGACATTGATATCAAAACCTATAAAGTACGCAGCCTGCGAGATAAGATTGGAATCGTCCTGCAGGATACGGTGTTGTTTAGTGACACGGTTAAAAACAATATACTGCTTGGAAAGCCAGGAGCGACAGATGAAGAAGTAATTGCTGCGGCAAAAGCCGCAAATGCCCACGATTTTATTATGAATTTGCCTGAAGGATATGATACAAAAGTGGGAGAGCGGGGAATGAAGCTATCAGGGGGACAGAAGCAGCGTATTTCCATTTCGCGCGTATTTTTAAAAAATCCAGCTATTCTTATTTTTGATGAAGCCACTTCAGCTCTAGATTTAGAAAGTGAGCACTATATTCAAGAAGCATTAGCTGAACTAGCAAAAGATCGCACGACCTTCATTGTAGCCCATCGTTTATCTACAATTACTCATGTTGATGAAATTGTACTTTTAGAAAATGGAAGAGTAGTCGAACGAGGTTCTCATGAGGAGTTAATTAAGAAAAAAGGTCATTACTATCAGCTCTTTAACGTTCAGCAGCTTGATACAATTTAAAAACACCACCTATTGTCTAACAATAGGTGGTGTTTTTAATCTTCTTGTCGCTGATGATTAATATCAAATGAGTTATCATCTTTGTGATAGTTTTGGAACGTATCAATCAGCTTATCAAGATGCTCTAACTCTTCACTATACTCAATGATGACAGAGATCAAAGGGAAGATATGATAAATAACCTTATTCTCTTCATCATTATCGTATATTTTGTACTGCATAAATTTATCGATTAAAGCTCGTTTTCCAACGCAGGCTTCGTTTGGTACAGTAGTGGTTGGCTGTACGCGTAATTTCCCAATGAATTTTAATAATACTTGCTCATGATACATTAACAGGCACTCAACTTCAGATTTGATTAAATCTTGAAATTGCTGTGGCATGACCTGGAGATCATTTTCTACTCGGTGGAGTAGCTTCAAGGTTGTAAGAGCTCGTGTTGTTACGGTAATCATTTGACGAAATAAAACGAGCTTGCGTGACTTAACAAAACGTTTTTTGGTTGAATAAGTGCGTTCTTCTTTGTAAAAATCGAAAAGTTGATTCATTTTAGCCACATTGTCTTTCATTTTTTCAATGTCTTCTTTTAACAATGTGTGCTCAGATGCGTGATAAAGATTCATGCGAATCCATTTAATAATTTCTTCCGTTGTGCTTACAATTTTATAATACAGCTTTGTTTCATACTTTGGCGGAATAAAAATAAGATTGACAATAAATGCTGAGAATACCCCAAGTAACACTGTACCAAAGCGTATAAGTGCATATTCAACGAAATTATCTCCTGGATTTTCCATGATTGCAATTACTGTCACAAGCGCAAGCCCAATTGTATTATTAATACGTAATTTTAAGTTGACTGCGATGACAACAACAGCGGTAAAACCAATAATGATGGGATGGGTACCAAAAATAAGTCCAAAACAAACTGCAGAAGCAGCTCCAATCACATTCGCCTGTATTTGCTCCAATATTGTTAAATAAGATCTGTAAATAGACGGTTGAATTGCAAAAACTGCCGCAATTGCCGCAAATATTGGAGATGGTAAACTTAGAAATTCACCTAATAACAATGAAAGTGTAATGGCAATTCCCGTTTTTAAGATGCGGGCACCAAGTTTCATGTGCGTTCGTAGTTCCTTTCTGTAAAAAAGTTTTTTCGTTATGAAGAATGTTCCCCAAAACAAATGATAAATTGCAAAAATCAATCCTTCTTTATTACATAACCTGTTGGAAATAATATAAACAATAACATACTATACAAGGTTTAAGAATGGATATCAAGAGAAAACAAGCAGAAAAATAAGGGTATTTCTCGGGATTTTTCGACAGGCTGACAAAAAGGAGATGACGCGTAAGAAATGGTTATGAAAGGTGGGAATGTTCTATAAGGAAACCCAAAGGTAAAACGAAAAAGAGGTCGAGACATAACGAAATAAATTCAATCTCAAGACGAACAAATGGGATACATGAGCTGAACCGCTTGTGACACAGCAGTTGATTTCCATGCAAGACTTCGCTTTCCGCGGGCGGCCGCTAAGCCTCCTCGTCGCATACGCTCCTGTGGGGTCTCGCCTGTTCTGCTTTTCCCGCAGGAGTCTTCGCCTTGCCCTCTAATCAACTGCTAGAAAGACCTACACGCATGAAACTATATTCACCATAACAAAAAAAACGAACCACAAATCAAACATGTTGATTAATGGTTCATTTTTCACTTCGTCTAAAATTCTTTTATCTCAGCCTCTTTAGAATAAGAATTAGCGTTCTTCACTTAATTGTTTAAATGCTTTTTCTACTGCTTCTAATGTCTCGGCAATATCTTGTTCTGTATGAGCTGTAGTAAGGAACCATGCTTCATATTTCGAAGGAGCTAAGTTGACACCTTGGTGGAGCATTAGTTTAAAGAAGCGTGCGAATAATTCGCCGTCTGTATTTTCTGCTTGTTCATAGTTTTTGACCGTTTCCGTTGTAAAGTAGACAGTAAGAGCGCCTTTCAATCGATTGATAGTGATAGGCATGTTATATGTACGAGCATGTTTTAAAATACCTTCTTCGAGCATCGCCCCTAGCTTATCCAACTGTTCATAAACACCTTCTTGCTTTAGTACTTCTAGGCAAGCAATCCCAGAAAGAATAGAAGCTGGGTTTCCTGCCATTGTACCTGCTTGATAAGCGGGTCCAAGCGGCGCCACTTTTTCCATGATTTCTTTTTTACCGCCGTAGGCTCCGATTGGAAGGCCGCCGCCGATGATTTTTCCAAAGGCAGTCAGATCAGGTTTTACACCAAGTAAATCTTGAGCTCCACCGTACATAAAGCGAAACGCTGTAATAACTTCATCGTAAATAACAAGTGCTCCAGCTTCGTGAGTCAATTCGTTGACTTGTTCTAAAAAGCCAGGTTCAGGCTCAACAATTCCAAAGTTTCCAACGATTGGTTCTACTAAAACAGCCGCAATCTGATCGCCCCATTTTTCTAATGCTTCCTTGTAAGGCTCAATATCGTTAAAAGGAACTGTGATGACTTCATTAGCGATACTTTTTGGTACACCTGCAGAGTCAGGAGTTCCGAGTGTAGAAGGGCCAGATCCAGCTGCCACCAATACAAGGTCTGAATGGCCGTGATAGCAACCTGCAAATTTAATAATTTTATCGCGTCCAGTATAAGCGCGTGCTACACGGATCGTTGTCATAACGGCTTCTGTTCCAGAATTGACGAAGCGCACTTTATCTAATGCGGGCATCGCTTCTTTGAGCATTTTAGCAAATGTGACTTCATGAGCAGTTGGAGTACCGTAAAGAACACCCGTTTCAGCTGCTTTTGTAATAGCTTTCGTGATATGAGGATGAGCGTGTCCCGTAATAATAGGACCGTAAGCTGCTAAATAGTCAATATATTTATTTCCATCAACGTCCCAGAAATAAGCTCCGCTTGCCTTCTCCATTGCAATAGGCGCTCCGCCTCCTACGGCTTTATATGAACGTGAAGGGCTGTTAACGCCGCCTACAATATGTTCGAGTGCTTCAGCGTGTAATTGTTCTGATTTTGTAAATTGCATAGTATGCCTCCTAATGAAAAGTTCAACTTCTTTATTCTATCAAACTTATTTGTTTCTTGAAAAACATTCGAGAACGTGTATGATAGAAATTTGTGAGCTAACTGCTAGAAAATAGTTCCTCGTCTCTTGGAGGAGTTGCTAGCAAGGGCGCTGGAAACAATAAAAGAAACCACTAATACGTCCACGTAACGGAGGGAATACAATGAAAAATGCTATTGAGGTGAATCAACTTCGTAAAGAATTTAAAGCCTATTCTAGCCGCTCTGGCCTTAAAGGGGCATTCCGGGATTTATTTACCCGTAATTATAGAGTCATGAAAGCGGTGAACGATATATCGTTTACCGTAAAACAAGGGGAAATGGTAGGGTATATAGGAGAAAACGGAGCGGGGAAATCGACCACAATCAAAATGCTGACAGGAATCTTAACTCCTACTTCAGGCGACATTACCGTAAATGGAATGAATCCTCATAAGGAAAGAGAAAAGTTTGCCCAAACGATTGGTGTTGTTTTTGGTCAACGCTCTCAGCTGTGGTGGGATATTGCCGTACAAGAATCTTTTCGCCTGTTAAAAAAAGTATACAAAGTGTCAGATGAAGATTATAACGCTCATATGGAGCATGTTATTCAAACTTTAGATATTGGACCGCTACTAGATAAGCCGGTGCGAAAGCTTTCGCTAGGTCAAAGAATGCGCTGTGAGCTGGCTGCTGCTCTTATTCATAATCCGCCGCTTCTATTTCTAGATGAACCGACGATCGGTTTAGATGTACTAGTTAAATTAAAAATCCGCCAATTTTTAAAAGAAATTAATGAAAAATATAATACGACGATTTTGCTTACGACACATGATTTAGCAGATATTGAAGCTTTATGTGAACGCGTCGTAATGCTGGATGAAGGCAGTATTATTTATGACGGATCGCTGCAAAAGCTGCGTTCGAATTGGGGAGATCTTAAACAAGTTACGTTTGAATTTGGAACCGCGCCAAATAAAGAACAGTTGAAGCTATTGACGCAAGGGATGCCTGTTAACTGGATTGAAGGTGATCAAAAATATTTGTGGACAGCGCAGCTTCAAAATAAAGGGGACTTGATGTCGCAGCTGATTGCTAAAGTGGTGGCAAAGCATGAAATCAGTGATATTAACATTGAAGAAATTTCAACGGAAGAAATCATCCGCAACATTTATGAAGAAGGTGTTGTGAATGGATAAATATATAGAGATGATACGCATTCGCTTTTTAATGATGCTGGCGTATCGGACGAATTATTACAGCGGAATATTGATTTATGCGATTAATATTGGTGCTTACTACTTTTTATGGTCCGCTATTTATGGAGGAAAAGAGAATATTCAAGGGTTATCCATTACCCAAATGACAACGTATGTAGCAGTTTCATGGATGGCAAGAGCCTTTTATTTTAATAACATTGACCGTGAAATGGCAATGGAAATTAAAGATGGCAAAGTGGCAGTAGAGTTAATTAAGCCTTATAGCTACCTTGGTATGAAAACAATGCAAGGACTGGGAGAAGGGATTTTTCGGCTGCTGTTTTTCTCAGTGCCCGGCATGATTATTGTCGCGTTTTTATTTCCAGTACAGTTCTCAGCAAATGCAGCAACATGGCTTTATTTTGGACTGTCTTTAATTTTTAGTTTCATTATTAATACACAAATTAATTTATTAACGGGTATTACGACTTTCTTTCTCTTTAACAATGATGGACTCATTCGAGCGAAGCGCGTTGTTATTGATTTGTTTTCAGGACTTCTTCTGCCCATCAGCTTCTATCCTTTGTGGGCGCAACATATTATGAGCTATTTCCCTTTTCAAGCCATTAGTTATATTCCGAGCATGATTTTCACAAATGGATTTAAAGGGCAGGAAGTAATAAATGCTCTTATCACACAAGCAGTTTGGTCAGGACTTCTATTTATCCCTATTGCATGTTTGTGGAACATAGCGAAGAAAAAAATGGTTATTCAAGGAGGGTAGTCTATGAAAATGTTTTATTTTTCGATTTTTTTTCAGTACATTAGTCAATATATGAAAACAAGGCTTCAGTACCGCACCGACATGGTAGTTGAAATCATTTCAGACTTATTGTTTCAAACAGTTAATTTGATTTTTATTTTAGTTGTATTTGGACATACTCAGTCGCTGCACGGATGGTCACGAGAGGAAATTATCTTTATTTATGGTTTCTTTTTGGTCCCTTTTGCTATTTTTTCGTCTTTCTTTAACATTTGGGATTTCAACGAGCGGTACATTGTTAAAGGAGAAATGGACCGAATTTTAACGCGGCCAATTCACAGTTTGTTTCAAGTTATTTTAGAGCGGATGGAACTAGAATCATTGTTTGGTGGTATCACAGGGATTGCAGTAATGGCTTATGCTGCGTCTTCTTTACATCTTCATTTCCAGTGGTATGATGTTTTTATTTTTCTATTATTTATTTTAGGAGGAGCGCTTGTATACGCAGGAATTTTCATCGCCTTAGCAAGCATAGGCTTCTGGTCCGATGCCAGAACCTCTATTATGCCTACTATTTATAATATTGGAAACTACGGAAGGTATCCTGTAGATATTTATAATAATGTCATCCGATATGTTTTAACGTGGATTCTTCCTTTTGCATTTGTAGGCGTATATCCAGCTGCTTATTTCTTAGGAAGGTCAGAATGGTATGGATATGCATTTTTAACTCCAGTTATGGGAATCGTCTTTTTTGTAATCTCTATTTTCTTATGGAATACAGGGGTCAAAAAATACAGAGGAGCAGGCAATTAAATGCCTGCTCTTTTTGGTGGCTTCGGAGTAGTAATGAATGGACAAGAACGCGCGTATAGTGGTAGTAGAGTATAAATTAAAGGAGTAGAATGATGGTTGTTTTTCTAATCCTCGTTATCATTGTTTTTGTAATTGGTAGTATGAAGTTTCTCTTTGAAAAAGAACTTGGAGAATTTCATTTTTTCTCAATTGGTCATTTCTTTGTCTTGTTTTATTCATATATTACAGTTTTATTGGGATTTAGCCTTATTTATACAGTATGTGAGATGGGGAGTATTCCAGTATTAAGCGGAGGGTTTGAACATGAAGGTCATTATTTTTATACCCTGTTTAACAGTATGTATTTCAGCGCAGCGACGTTATTTTCAGTAGGCTACGGAGATATGTATCCGGTTGGAATTGGGAAATTATTTGCAACTTTTGAAGCGTTTATCGGCTATATTATGCCTGCAATCTTTGTGATGCGAACTGTTACCCGCACTTAAACTTGTCATCTTATCTAATATTGGGTACGCTATTCAAAGAAAATGAAAAGCGTAAAGGAGAAGATAAATATGACAGCTGTAGTTGGAGAAAAAGCACCCGATTTTGTATTGATGTCTACAAATGGAGAGCAAGTATCACTAGCGTCGATGAAAGGCAAAAACGTTGTGCTGTATTTTTATCCGAAAGATATGACGCCAGGCTGTACAACAGAAGCCTGTGATTTCAGAGATCAGCATGAAAATTTTGAAGAGCTAGATGCGGTGATTCTAGGAGTGAGTCCGGATCCAATCGACAAACACCATAAGTTTATTGATAAGCACGGCCTTCCATTCTTACTTTTAGCTGACGAAGATCACAGCGTAGCTGAAGAGTATGGAGTATGGACACTGAAAAAAAACTTTGGAAAAGAATATATGGGCATTGAACGCTCCACTTTTATCATTAATAAAGAAGGAATGCTCGTAAAAGAATATCGCAAGGTTCGAGTGAAAGGGCATGTGGAAGAAGCTTTATCATTTATTAAAGAAAAAATGGCATAAAAACAGGCAGATAACTAGAGCAGTTTTAGTCTTTGAACATACAATATCAGTGTAGGGCATACCTCCTCAGATGTTAATATATTTAAAAGTGTGGATTGATTTCCACACTTCTTTTTTTGCATAAAATATATGAAAAATTTCTACTTATTACATAAAATAGGAATAGGCATCAAGTTGACAAAACGTGGGTAAAACATGTAGACTAATTATAAGAATTATAAAGTAATAATACTTACAGAAGAGGGGTGCATGACGTGTCAAATCATTTACAAGAAGCCCTTGAAACGTTAAAAGGTACTGGCGTTCGTATTACACCACAACGTCATGCTATTTTAGAGTATTTAATCAATTCAATGACACATCCAACAGCAGATGATATTTATAAAGCGCTGGAAGGTAAGTTTCCAAATATGAGTGTAGCAACCGTTTACAATAATTTAAGAGTATTTCGCGAAGTAGGTATTGTAAAGGAACTAACATACGGTGATGCATCAAGCAGGTTTGATTATGTTACAACAGAGCATTACCATGTGATTTGCGAAAGCTGCGGAAAAATTGTGGATTTTCATTATCCTGGTTTAGACGAAGTAGAAAAGCTGGCTGCTCATATTACTGACTTTGATATTAGTCACCACCGAATGGAAATTTACGGAACGTGTCCTGATTGTACGGCTAAAAAAGCGCATTAATAAGCTGATAGTAGTGATACTATCAGCTTTCTTTTTGTTTTTTTCTATTATACTTTTCGTCGAATTGTTTTCCTTCAAGAGACTGGTCAAGCGTAAGCGGCTCGTTGCAATACATACACATATCTACGCGCCCTAGCATTTTGGTTTGCTTTTGACATGTAGGGCAGGTTACTTGAACCGCTTTTGTAGAAAGCATGCCAATCCAGAAATAAACGCCGGTACTAGCTACGATGCACAGCAACCCCAAAAGCATAAAAATAGTCATTAGCCAGACTGAAGACCGAAAGAAAATTCCCCCATACATAACAATGAAACCAACAAAGATCAGGCTGAGTGCAAACGTGCGAATCTTGTTAATTTTATTTGAATACTTTATCCCCATCAGTATCCCCCCTGTTACCAATATATCATAGAGTGAGACAGTGAATGATAATAAAAATTGAATCTTCGGAAAATTATCGTTGGTTTTTGAGCTTTCTGAATGATTTCCATAATTCTGAGTGGGATATCCGTTATACATCGTATATAATAAAAAAAGAAATCTTAGTCCATAGCCTTTAAAAGTTTGAAAAATATTTGTTTATTACAGTTAGGAGAGCTCAAAATGGAAGATGTTTTACGGCCAATATATCAAGAAAGAGCTAGCAATAAAGACACACTAGGTATTTTACTGATTGAAAAAAAGAAATCAGAATCTCCAGTGACGGATAATTTGGATGCTATCTTATTTATTGTGACCAAAACTACAGAAACGTCTCTTTTTATTAAACAATACGAATATGAAAATGAGCGTGCGGCACTTTATATGGCTTCTGAACAGCAAATGAGTGAATGGATTATGAATGGGACGAACCGCCGTATTATTGATTGGATCTTAAATGGTAAAGTGCTATTTGATCGCAACGAATATATGGAAAATTTAAAGAAACGCTTAATTGATTTCCCTAGAGAAGATCGGACAAAGAGAATAGGTGTCGAGTTTGCTAAGTTGATTCGCCGATTTAAAGAAGGAAAAGACTTTTATGCGTCTAATCATTATTTAGATGCATTCAATCATGTCATTCATGCTCTTCATCATTTAGCACGACTGTCTGTGTTGGAAAATGGATTTCACCCAGAAGTGACAGTATGGAACCAAGTGAAAAAAATAGAACCTGAAATTCATCGTCTTTACGAAGAACTAATTATTAGCCAAGAAGAGGTTAGCAAGCGTTTAGAGCTGCTTTTCTTAGCGAGTGAATTTCTAGTAAATAAAAAAACTGAATTGGGTGCCAAGCATCTTGTTCATATTATGAAAAGTGAAAAGCAGGAATGGACGTTTAATGAACTGGTTCATCATCCCGAAATACGCCCTTATGCTATTGATTTAGGAATACTTCTTGAGTTTTTAATTGAAAAAGATATCATTATGGTAAAAAAAGTAGAAACCAAGGGAAAGAGTTTGTACCATAGACACTATGTGGCGAAATGATAGAGAGGATAAAGGGTATCTGATACGGTGCGGTTATGACGTGTAGATACCCTGACATATGACTTTATAGCCTGGATAAAAGGTTTTTCTAAAAAAACACGATTTATTTTAAAAAATCTATTGACGCTTTAAAATATCCGTGATAAATTTATATACGTCGCCGATGAGCGATACTAAATTTATCAAAAACTTGAAAAAACTTCTTAAAAAAGTTGTTGACAAGAAAGAGATAAACTGGTAAGATTAAAAAGTCGCTTAAGAGCGGCGGTTGAACTTTGAAAACTGAACAAAGCGACAAACGTCAACGTTAAATTTTATTTTTTAATTGAGCAAGTCAAACATTTCTTCGGAGAGTTTGATCCTGGCTCAGGATGAACGCTGGCGGCGTGCCTAATACATG
>NZ_JBZVWT010000006.1:0-155989 GCF_058629175.1 Priestia sp. MDV22-iso46 | reverse complement strand
CTTTCGACTGATCCTGCTCGAAAGCAGCAACTTGTGCAAATACCTGTAAAAATTGTGCTGTTTTTGAATCACTTGCTTTTGCATTTGGTAATTCAGTTAAATCATCGTATCCTTTTTCAATCCCTAAAGAAAGGATAAAATGTACGCCGTCCACAAATTCTTCTAAAATAACAGCGTCTTCAGCCGGAGGTTTGACGCTCCAAAATTTGAAGCAGCGCGTTTCGTTTGCCAGTTCTCCCATTTCGACAAGCAGTGCTAAAAGCTTTCTCGGAATCAAATCTTCCTTATGAAGCTCATGCTTATCCTCTATATGCTGATCCAGCTGGCGCTGCATGGTAAATAGCTGTTGTAAATTCAATGTAATCACTCCTGTAATTATGTATATCTTCTTCTTTTTAAACCAATAAAGAAATTATATCAAAAATCATGAAACTTTTTAGAGACTCGAACGTAAAGTAAGAAAACTGTGCCTTGTAAAGGAGGGAGCGTTATGTTTGTTATTGTTATCGTTCGCGTGTTCATTTTCGCGCTTGTTGCTTACACACTATTAAAGCTGGTTCAGCATTTTCGCAGTCCAAAGCGGAAGCTTGTATCAGCTCAGGAACATCAGCAATTTTTTGTCGTTGATGAAAAAACGAATATCCGCAAAAATTTTCTACTAACGTATAAAGGTATTTTATTTGAAGGAGAAAAATACAGCAATCCCAATGAACCAGAATCTTTGTCAATTACAATGGTGTTAACAGATCCAGCTCGATTACATGAACTGCAAAAACAAGATTTCAAGCTGCTGGAAAGCCACGTACACGACATGTATCCAAATGCTCCTATTCGCTGGAAAAGCCCCGTTCGAGAATTTTTACACTGAGCACAAAATCATTTGTGCTCAGCTGATAACAAAAAAGAAAAGTAAATCAAGAGCAGCAAGAATAGGAAAACCTACTGTAAACGATGTGTGCTTCGTTTTATGACGATAGCAATACATACCAATCAGTCCTCCAAGAGCTCCTCCGATAGCAGCTACCGTCCACAGTGTGCTTTCGGCAATTCTCCACTCATGTCTTTTCGCTTTTTGTTTATCTCTATACATCATTCCTACCCCTACTATATTAATAACAATAAAATAGGTAAGCAGCAGTTCATTCATGATATGTCCTCCGATAGCAAAAAAGCCTCATCATCTAAAGATGACGAGACTTTATATTCATTACTTATCTAAGCCTTTTTTAGCAGCAGTTGCTAATTCAGCAAATGCTTTTTCATCAGCTACAGCTAAGTCAGCAAGCATTTTGCGGTTAACTTCAATACCTGCTAATTTTAAACCGTGCATTAAACGGCTGTAAGAAAGACCGTTCATACGAGCAGCTGCATTAATACGTGTGATCCATAATTTACGGAAGTCACGTTTTTTCTGACGACGGTCACGATAAGCATACATGTGAGATTTCATAACTTGCTGATTAGCAACTTTATATAATCTATGCTTCGAACCGAAGAAACCTTTAGCTAATTTTAAAACTTTTTTACGACGTTTGCGTGTTACTGTACCGCCTTTTACGCGTGGCATAATTGTTTACCTCCTGTATTGTTTCTATCTCAACCCAAATTACTTAATGTTATCTAATAAGTGACGGATACGTTTGAAGTCACCTTTGCTTACTAAAGAACCTTTACGTAATTTACGCTTTTGTTTTGTAGATTTGTTAGCGAATAAATGGCTTGTGTAAGCACGAGCACGTTTTAATTTACCGCTTCCAGTCTTTTTGAAACGCTTTGCAGCGCCACGATGTGTTTTCATTTTTGGCATGGGGTGTTCCTCCTCGTTCTATTACTTTTCGTTTTTAGGTGCCAAGACTAAGAACATGCTGCGGCCTTCCATTTTAGGAGCCGATTCAACTGAACTTACATCTTCGCAAGCTTGTGAAAAACGTTCAAGTACTTTTTGGCCAATCCCTTTATGAGTAATGGCACGACCTTTAAAGCGAATAGACGCTTTCACTTTGTCACCTTTTTCAAGGAACTTGCGTGCGTTACGAAGTTTAGTGTTAAAATCATGTTCATCAATTGTTGGACTTAAACGAACTTCTTTTAAGTTTACAACTTTTTGGTTTTTACGAGCTTCTCTTTCTTTACGTTGTTGCTCATAGCGGAATTTACCGTAGTCCATAATACGACATACCGGCGGTTTCGCATTTGCAGCAACCATTACTAAGTCAAGATTTACTCGTGAAGCAATTTCTAATGCTTCATTTTTTGATTTAATTCCTAATTGTTCACCGTTTTGATCAATTAGACGAACTTCGCGAGCTCGAATGCCCTCGTTTACCATCATGTCCTTGCTAATAAGTAGCCACCTCCAAGGTTTAATGAGCGAATACGCTTGCTTAGACCGATTATTAACTCACACAAAAAAGTGTGAGTACATACTGCACCCACACTTCTATCGTTTTAATTAAGATACGATGTACCTGCTAACTGCTCTATGCGTCACTCAGGTGAGAAGCGGGTGCTTCTTCTTCTGTATAAACAAGTATTCAATTACTTAAGCTATTATAGTATCAACAAAGACAAAAGTCAATGATTTCGTTCTTTTTTCACAACAAAAATTATTGTATCAAAGGAAAAACATTTATGCAACAGTTTTTTATAAATGTTGCATAAAAAAGCAGAGAATTTCAATTCTCTGCTTTTTTCATTAGCGAGATGCTTCTGCTTTTACATTTTGTAAAAAGGCTTGGAAGTCCACTGTTTCTGAATTCTGCTCACCGTATTTACGTACGTTTACTGCTTTATCCTCTACTTCTTTATCCCCTACAACAAGCATATAAGGAATTTTTTGCATTTGAGCCTCACGGATTTTATAGCCGATTTTCTCATCGCGAGAATCAAGTTCCACACGAATACCCGCCAGCTGAAGCTGTTCTTGCACTTCTTTTGCATACTCAAGGTGAACGGTAGGTGATACCGGAATCACTTGAACTTGTACAGGTGCTAACCACGTTGGGAAAGCTCCTTTGTATTCTTCGATTAAGAAAGCTACAAAACGTTCCATTGTTGACACCACGCCGCGGTGAATAACAACCGGTCGATGTTGTTTTCCGTCTTCTCCTACATACGTTAAATCAAATCGTTCAGGAAGTAAGAAATCCAATTGAACCGTAGATAGCGTCTCTTCTTTACCAAGAGCTGTTTTAACTTGAACGTCTAGTTTTGGACCGTAGAATGCCGCTTCTCCTTCAGCTTCATAATAATCAAGGTCAAGCTCATCCATCGCGTCTTTTAACATGCTTTGTGCTTTTTCCCACATTGCATCATCATCAAAGTATTTTTCTGTATCTGCAGGGTCACGGTAAGATAGACGGAATGAATAATTTTCAAATCCAAAATCTTTATAAACCGCTTCAACTAAGCGAACTACACGAATAAATTCTTCTTTGATTTGGTCGGGACGTACAAAGATATGCGCATCATTTAGTGTCATGCCTCGAACACGCTGAAGTCCTGATAATGCTCCTGACATTTCGTAGCGGTGCATCGTTCCAAGCTCAGCAATACGGATTGGAAGCTCGCGATAGCTGTGAATACCTTGTTTGTAAACCATCATGTGATGAGGACAGTTCATCGGACGAAGAACCAGGTCTTCGTTATCCATTTCCATTGCAGGGAACATGTCATCTTGGTAGTGCTCCCAGTGACCAGACGTTTTGTAAAGTTCTACACTTCCGAGCACTGGAGTGTAAACGTGCTGATAACCAAGGCTTACTTCTTTATCTACGATATAACGCTCGATAATACGGCGGATCGTCGCACCTTTTGGAAGCCATAAAGGCAGACCTTGTCCTACTTTTTGAGAATTTGTAAATAAGTTTAGCTCTTTACCAAGTTTACGGTGGTCACGTTCTTTTGCTTCTTCAAGAAGACGAAGATGCTCGTCTAAATCTGCTTTTGTAAAGAATGCTGTACCGTAAATACGCTGCAGCATTTGATTATCGCTGTCTCCGCGCCAATAAGCACCCGCCACGCTTAATAGTTTAAATTCTTTAATTTTGCCTGTTGACGGCACGTGCACGCCTCGGCAAAGGTCAAAGAATTCGCCTTGTTGGTAAATCGTAACCTTTTCACCTGCTGGAATCGCATCGATCAATTCAAGCTTTAGTTCATCGCCAACTTCTTTAAAAAGTTGAATGGCTTCTTCACGAGAAACTTCTTTTCGTTCAATTTCAATATTTGAATTAACGATTTTTTTCATTTCTTTTTCAATTTTACCTAAATCTTCAGGAGTAATTGATTCTTCCATATCGATGTCATAGTAAAAACCGTTTTCGATAACTGGCCCTACACCTAGCTGTACTTTTGTATCTTTGTACAAACGTTTGATTGCTTGAGCCATTAAATGCGCTGTACTGTGACGCATAATTTCAAGCGCTTCAGGAGCATCTTGCGTAATGATTTCAAGACTGCCATCTTGTTCAATTGGCGTACGTAAATCCAGCAGCTCGCCGTTTACTTTGCCTGCTAATGCTTTCTTCTTTAATCCCGGGCTAATAGAAGCCGCAATATCTTCTGTTGATGATCCTTTTGAATACTCTTTAACAGCTCCATCAGGAAATGTCATTTTGATTACTTCTGACACAACTTTCCACTCCTTTAACATAACTGAATAAACTTTTTGTAAAAACAAAAAACTCGTCCCTTATCAAAAGGGACGAGTTGTGTATACACGCGGTACCACCCTTGTTTCCTCTTCGTATCTTGGATAACCCAAAGAACCCGAAGCGGCTCGAGGTTTTATAACGGAAATTCCGTCAGTAATTACTAGAGGCTCTGCTCGTTTACTACTGAAGTTTAGAGGTGGTAAGAATATATTCCGTGTTAGGAGATTTTCAGCCTGGATCTCCCTCTCTACAAACCGTAAATATACACTCATGTCCTCATCATAACTTGTAACATATAGCTGTTTTTCAATATGCATTTATTATATTCATTTTCAAAATAGAAATCAACCTTTCACGTTATATTTTGCTTTTGATCAAACGGAAATTCATTTTTCTCGTATAACATAACTTTTTCTTGGAAGATATTTTGAATGGTATAAACAAAATCATGATCATGCTGGTCGCTATACAGATGAATAGCAGCTGGAGATAAACTTAGCAAAGGCGCGATAATAGTTGAGTCTATGTATAATGATTCTTGTTCAGATAAAAAGGCCTCTGCTAGAGCTGCACATTCACGTTCAGGAACATATCTACTATTGTGGTCGTACAACACAAACTTGTTTTTATTCAAGTGCATTACATACACATCGCCTGTAGATAACTGTCTTTCATTAGCTGCTTGACGCAGCTGATGAATAAGAATTTGATAGTCTTGTTCAAGCTTATATTCATCAATCGCCAGCTCGGCATAATAGCGCAGCCGCTCTTGATATTCTTTTAAGCGGAATTGGAGAAAAGACTCAAAGGTGAATGTTACATTATGAATGAAGAAGTCTTGAAGAGCCTGGCGGATAAGTAATTCTCTTGGAAGAGAAAATGTTTTTTGCGGAATTTCGCCTCTCTCTCCTTCCATAATCCCCCCCATAATTTGAAGCAGCAAATCTTGCTCTTCCTCTTCTGAATAGAAAAATTGTTCTTTTAATATGTTTACCATCATCTTTTTTTCTTTCTTTTTTAAAATTACGTGGGTTAATACCGGTATCACCATGTCTTGTAAAACGGCCTCTCTATTGTATGTCTCATCAATGACTAAAAGCTGATTATTCACCAGCTTCAAGCACTGTGAACCATATGATAAAGCGCTTCGCTTCGCGCATAAAGACTCATATACAACGACTGCGTCTTCTACATATTTAAAGAATATTTTCATTCCTCATAGCCCCCCTTTGGACACGCTTTATTAATGTATATGGGGCAACATGCAAAAAAATGAGCAAGTCGTTACAAGAAATGTAAAACGACCTGCTCATCTATTTCGTTTATTCTCTCCATTCATTTCAACAGGAATGGCTAGAGACTTAATTCGTTCCATGACACGAGCGGCTTTGAGCTCTTCCTGCTCGCCTCTTTGGGTATAAGTCAAATGATGTTGAAGCTCTTTAAAATTTAAATTCGAGCTGAAAAATGTCGGCAAATTTTCGAGCATACGGAATTGTAAAATGGTTCCGAGCACATCGTCTCGCATCCAGCTCGTTACGGATTCTGCTCCGAGATCATCAAGCATAAGAACCGGTACTTTTTTGACATACTCTATTTTCTCATTGAAACTTTGATCTTGAAACGAACCTTTTAACTCACGCAAAAACTCCGGGACATACAGAATGGTAGATTTCACTTTCTTTTCGGCTAACGCATTGGCAATTGCTCCAAGAAAATACGTTTTCCCCACACCAAACGAACCGTGTAAATATAAAGCTTTCATTTTCTTATTTGGCTCATATTCTCGCACAAAATCTCTTACTAGTTTAATGGCTTCAAATCTTCCCTGCTCAATTTCAATATCAGACATTGTTGCCTGTAAAATTTCTTTAGGCACGTACATACACTGAATAAAAGATTCTTGTTCTTTTCGCTCATCTTCTTGTACTTTTCTAGGACAGCGTTCATACTGTAAATCAATATTACGGCCTTTTACAACCAGCTGAGGGTGGTATCCTTTCACCATGTTGACGCAGCTTTGCAAAGAAGGACACTTGTCACAGCATTTGCTTTGGTCGATAAATTCATGCATCTTCATCAGACCTCGGTCGACCATTTGCTCATCTAACTCATGGCGATGCTCTTGCAAAAATGTTTTAACTTCGGGATTAGACAGGATACTGTTTCTTAATGCTTCTAAGCGTGCTTTAAAATCCTTTTTGTTCACTAACTGATTTAGTGAATCATTGATAGGCTTCATCTTTTTCACCTCACCTCTATCATACCTGCTTTTTATTCTTTATGCTTTTGTTTTAGCTCTTGATCTAACTGCTTGAGCTCTTCTTGTAGCTTTCGTTTTTCTTCTTCAAATCCGTCCACTTCTTTTGAAGGCTGCTTTTTCTCTTCTTTTTCTTCATCACTCAGCCACTCTGGCACCATTTCTTTACGCACAATTTTTCGTCCAGCCGTTTTTTTATTTTGCTTTGCTTCGGTCCAATTCTGATATTCTTTCTGTTCATTTTTAGCTAAATTCATGGCATCTTGAACAGTTTGTACCTTTTTGCGCGCCCAGTGTCCAGCAATTTTCTCTACATAGCTCTTAGATAATTTCATATCGGATCTTAGCATAACATAGTAAATAAGAACATTTACTACCCCTGGTGAAAGCTTTTGGTTAAACATCACTTCTTCGATCATTTGCAAATCTGCTTTTGAAGGCTCTGCTCCCCCGGAAAACTCGATCAAAAGCTGTCGAGGAGAAGTCACTTCAAGCTGTTGAATGAGCTGCTCTTCCTTTGTCTGCGGCTGCTTTTCCTGCATAGTACGAAGCATAGGCGGCTGAATTTGTTCGCTTAGATTTGGAAGTGCTTCTCCATTTTCAAATTGGTAAAAGGACTGTGCCGCTTTTCTAAGCAATTCAATATCAACTTGATCGTTCTCATTTAGCGAATCGAGCACCACGTTTTTCATTTGAAGAGGATCGATACCGTATAAAAAGGCTAGCTTTTCAATCGCTTGTTTTACTTTAGATGTAATAGACCTTTTCGAAATCATTGAATCTGTTAGACCTGCTAAAAATAAATCAAAATCAAAGGAATCCGGGCTCATCTCAATAGAAGCGCGTTTGGAGGAATCCACAAAGTCCGTTTGAGCATCAGGAGAAAATACATCCTTGCTTTCAGACTGAAAACTTGGAGCCAGCTCTGTTGCTTTAACTGATTTAAATACATCGTTAAATGAATGCGTCACATCTGTGAACGATTGGTCATCGACGAGTGAATCAGAAAAATAATTTTTTACTTTTTGAAAGATAGATTTTCCGAGTCGGTTATA
Organism: Priestia sp. MDV22-iso46; assembly: GCF_058629175.1. Classification (NCBI taxonomy): domain Bacteria; kingdom Bacillati; phylum Bacillota; class Bacilli; order Caryophanales; family Bacillaceae; genus Priestia; species Priestia sp. MDV22-iso46. The sequence goes on along the minus strand of NZ_JBZVWT010000006.1, from coordinate 148,019 downwards.
TAAATATACATTTAACACGCCATCGTTAAAAAACTGATGGGGCGTAAGAGGAGGAATGAGCTCATAAATGAACACACGAACATCATCTTCTTCCTTAATATATGTTTTTAACAAACCAATGCCTTCTAATTTTAACCGCTCATGGTAAATAGCTTTCAAATTAATTTGCATCATTGACATTAGATGATGATGCGTAGACTCTTTCCCCCATAAACGATCTTGTTCCAGCTCGCTCCATAGCGTCATATACAGACCAAAGCACGTTGTACCCACCAACGGCTGATAGAGCATGGTTAAAATCTTTCGGTCGTATTCCTGCAGTATGCCGTTCGAACGAACAACATAACGATCGACCGGTATCATTTCTTTCCAATGTTGTTCTTTCATGTCGTTCCCTACCTACTTTTAAAGTAATAGAAATGACAAAAAAAGAGCCTAAAGAATACTTCAATAGCTCTTTTACAGTCGTTCCTTCTTAATTAAATCTTTTAATTCATCAATAAATACATTGATGTCTTTAAATTGTCGGTATACAGAAGCAAATCGAACATAAGAGACTTCATCGATAGCAGCTAATCGCTCCATCACCATTTCTCCTACCACATCTGACTGCACCTCTGATGTACCCTGACTGCGCAGCTCTGTTTCAATATCGTGTACGGTATCTTCTAATTGTTTTAAGCTTACTTGGCGTTTTTCACACGCCTTAATTAACCCTCGAAGGATTTTGTCTTTGCTGAACTCTTCTCTCGCTCCATCTTTTTTTACAACAATTAACGGAAGTTCTTCTACTTTCTCAAAAGTTGTAAAACGATAGTGACACTCTTCGCATTCACGTCTTCTACGAATAGAGCGGCCTTCTTCTACAGGGCGCGAGTCCAGCACTCTCGTTCCATTGTAATGACAGGATGGGCACTTCATATTCTCAGCTCCAATAATAAACCTTGTTTTTCTTTTTATTTTCTCTTATATAAGTTAATTTCCATCTATGTTAGCCGGCTATTCGCCATTTATTATGATTTTTATCATCATTTCCTTTAACAAACACGATGCTGTATTAAAGGATTTGCTTTATTCCATCTTATAGAAAACAAGGCTTGAATACAAGTAAAGGAAAAGGAATTTCCCCATTTTATTTCCTGAAATTCAAAAATGATAAGGAACTTACGAAGAAATAGGAATAAGTTTTTGATCAAAGCTCTTATAAAGCGTACGTACAAGTTCTTTACTAAAACCAAAATCAACCGGCACCACTTTTGATTCTGTTGTAGCAGAAAAATCGATAGCGGTTTCAAGAGGACGTACGTTAATAATAGTAATCACAACAAAAGCTTTTCTTCCTTTTACAACGTTTAAGCTAATTTCTCCTCGCTCTTCATACGCAGCAAGTATCTCTATCCCTTGCATGTGCTTCAACATTTCATGAACTTGCTTAAATGCATTCCCGGCCGTTGTTTTGTAATAATGCGTTTTTAGAGTCGGATCTGAATGGTGATCGCTTGTTTCTACATGATTAGAAAATAAAGATTTAACTGCTTGTACTACCCCCATGTTGTTATCCCCTTTGTTTTTGCGTATTAAAAATTTATATACTAAAAAGAGGTGTGTAATACACCTCTTAACTTACGTAATCAATCGACACTATTAAAGTGCATTCGCTTTAGTTTGTTTTACCTGAACAGGACCCATTCCACGTGGTAATTCAATTGTTTCACGTGTCTGTGCACTTAGAGCATCTGCAATATAATCTGCTGCGATTGTAGGATCTAAATGACCACAAGTATAAACATCGATACTTGCATAACCATGCTCTGGGAAGCTGTGAATCGTTAAATGTGATTCTGAAATAATAACAACGCCACTTACACCTTGAGGTGCAAATTTATGGAACGCTACTTCGCGAACTTCCGCACCAGATTTTAAAGCTGCATCAACAAACGTTTTTTCAATATAATCAATATCATTTAACTTATCGAAATCGCATCCCCATAATTCTGAGATGACATGACGACCCATTGTTTCCATAATGATATTTCCCCCTTTAACAATTTTTAATCGTTAAACATGAAGTTCTTTCGCCATATAGCATGTTAACTACCACGGGGGAAAGTTAGTCCAAAGAGGTCCTAACCCTTTAAGTAGCCACATCACCGAAAGGTACACAAGAAGTTCACGAAACATAGTATACTTTGTTTACATTTATTTTGCAATACGTGTTTTGATTTTATTAAAGATTGTTCTTGCAGATAGACCTATACAAATTACCCCTGTATTCTCGTGAGAAAGTGTGTAAAAGCTGCTAAACGACTATTAATTTTTTATTAAAATTGAGGAAAATAAACACCCCTTTGCATGCTTATCTTATTGCTTTTCCCTATTCTTTTGAATAAAAACAAAAAAAAAACAGGGCGATAGCTCCCTGTTTTTTTTAAAAGCAATCAATAGCTTTCTTAGCTTACTCTTATTTTTGATCCATTACGCATTTCTGCAGCAATATATCTTACCAAATCGACTACGCGCTGAGAGTAGCCCCACTCGTTATCGTACCAAGCTAACACTTTAATTTTATGATCTTCCATTACGATGGTGGATAGTCCATCTACAATCGCTGAATGAGGATTTGTATTAAAGTCAATTGATACGAGTGGTTCCATTGTTAAATTTAAAATATTCTTTAATGGTCCTTCAGCAGCTTTAATAAACGCTAAATTAACATCTTCCATCGTCACAGGTTTCCTTACATCCACAACTAAATCGACAAGCGATACGTTCGGCGTTGGCACACGAAGCGCCATCCCATGAAGTTTTCCTTTTAAATGAGGAAGAACTAATGAAAGTGCCTTGGCTGCTCCAGTTGTTGTAGGAATAATTGATTGAGCACACGCACGAGCTCTTCGCAAATCTTTATGCGGATTATCGATATTCTTTTGATCATTTGTATATGCATGAACGGTCGTCATTAAACCGTTTTCAATTGTGAACGCTTCGTCTAGTACCTTGACAACTGGAGCTAGACAATTTGTCGTACAAGAGGCATTAGAAATAATGTTATGCTGATTCACATCAAACTCTCGTTCGTTTACGCCCATCACAATGGTGATATCTTCTTGTTTACCCGGTGCCGTTAAGACAACTTTTTTCGCACCTGCTTCAATATGTAACTGCGCTTTTTCTCTTGAATTAAATTTTCCCGTTGCTTCAACAACTAGATCAATCCCAAGCTCTTTCCAAGGCAAATTCAGCGGATCACGTGAATTTAATAGCTGAATTCTTTTACCGTTAACAATTAGCGCATCATCATCACATTTGACATCTCCATTAAATGGTCCGTGTATAGAGTCATATTTGATTAAATGTGCTAACGTTTCTGCTGGATAAGATGCATTTATTGCAATAATATCTAAATTTTCCTCTATAATCGCTGTGCGAAACACCATTCTTCCTATTCTCCCAAAACCATTAATGGCAATACGTGCTTTCATGGCTATACCCCTCTCTATATGTGTTATACTATTTAACTTTTTATATTGAATAGTATAACATAAATATTTAAAAAGTGAATAATATTAATTTTTTTTAATAAATTATTTTAATTAAGTTTTACTATATGTATATAGCGAGAACAGATATTTAACACATTCTTTTTTAGAAGCCCTTAAATATTCCCAATAAAAAAAGAGTGAATGCAATCATTCACTCTTTAATCTAGCCATAGGGCTAATATACTTAAAAGCTGTTGTTTTGTTTCCTCTACAGGACCGTTGTTATTGATCACCGCATCGGCTAAGGCTACTTTTTGAATCAAAGGCAGCTGTGCATGGATACGCGCATAGGCCTCCTCCGCCGAGAGGTTATTACGCGACTTTAACCTTTCTAGCTGCACAGACTCATCGACATATACAACCACTACTTTATCCACTAAGTGTGTCAAATCGCTTTCAAACAGCAGCGGAATATCTAATACAACGGCTTCGTAACCTTCCTCTATATAGCTTTCCTTTTGAGAAAGCATTTCTTTTCTTACGGCAGGATGTACAATTGCATTCAACTTTTTACGTTCTTCCTCTTGATAAAACACAATTTCCCCTAAAGCCGCTCGATTGATCTCCGCGTTCTCGTGAAGAATAGAACGGCCGAACGTCTCGACAATTTGTTTGTATGCTTCTTTTCCTGGTTCTACGACTTCTTTTGCAATGTGATCAGCGTCGATTACTGGAATATTGATATCTCGTAGCATTCCGGTTACCGTGCTTTTTCCGCTTGCAATTCCGCCCGTTAATCCAATTACAATTGACATTGGTCTCTCCTTTATCCCTTTATTTAAAATCTAAAAATACCTAAAATAATGAGCAGAACTCCTGGTACAAACGAGAACATTTTCATCCATGATAAACGTGAAAAAACCTTGCCAAACTGTATGCCCGCACTTAAAAAAAGAGAACTCATAAGAGCTACAGCAATTGCTAGAGCATACGGCGAATAACCTAATAAAGCCGCTCCAAACCCTGCTCCAAATGCATCCAGAGATAATGCAATTCCAAGTATAAATGCTTCAATTCCATTGATGGAACCTGAATTATCTAAATCTGCTGCAATTGGCTTTTTCAATACGTTGATGACTAGGCCAATTGACTTAATTTCAATTTTCACTAATGTTTTTTCTTCTTTCACTCGAGATGAATTTGCCGGACAAAAAAACTGGTATAAAATCCACATCCCAAGCAGAACAAGAATACCTCCGCCTACTTTATTTAGTACATCCACTGAAAATAGATGCGTAAGTACTTTTCCTAAAAACATAGAAAACATTAAAGAAAATGCTGAGCAACATGAAATAATAAAAATGGATTTCAGCGGGATTTTCACCTTTCGAAGTCCGTATGTCAGGCCAACGCTAAAGCTGTCAAGACTTACGGCAAAAGCAAGAATAAGTAAAGAAAATGTTATCATGATGAGAGGACTCCTTTCCTTTCTGTCTATACGTAGTATATGAAAGGAGCCCATCCATTGTTATTTTTTAGCCGGCTGACAATTTGGGCAGATATGTGTTCCTCTACCGCCTACAACAAATTTTTCAATTGGAGTACCGCACATTTTACAGGATTCGCCTTTTCTTCCGTACACATAAAGCTGCTGCTGAAACATGCCTATTTGTCCCTGTGTGTTTACATACGTGCGAATTGTGCTGCCTCCTTGCTTCACAGCTTCTTGAAGAGTCGCTACAATTTCTTCGTACAATTTTTCATACTCTTCGTCTGTTAATTGGCTGGCCACTCGTTCAGGATGAATCCCTGCGCGAAACAGTGCTTCATCTACATAAATATTTCCCAGCCCAACCACGACATTTTGATCGAGTAAAACCGGCTTGATTTTTCGAGAGGTTTTGCCGATTCTCATTTTTAATTGACTAGGATTAAATGTTTCGTCAAACGGTTCAGGTCCAAGGCCAATAAGAGGAGGAAACAGATCTTCCTCTCCCTTTTTAAATAAGTGCATAGTACCAAACTTCCTTACATCCCGGTATCGCAATTCCGTTCCATCCGTGAAGTGAAAAAAGACGTGTACATGCTTATCTGGTTCTTCTGCATTCTCATGGAGAGCATATTTCCCTTCCATGCGCAAATGAGAAACCATCGTATAATCATCGAGCACAATTTTCAAAAACTTACCTCTGCGTTCAACATCTCGAATGGTTTGTCCAACAAGCGCATCACAAAACTGTTCAACTTGTTCAGGACGTTTGATAATATTAGGCCATTTAACTGTTACACGCTCAATGGTCTTTCCACTGGCTAATTCAATTAACGTACGTCTGACGGTTTCAACTTCTGGTAATTCTGGCACGTTTTTCACATCCTTTTTCCACTACTTTGCTTCGTACCAAGTCTTTCCGTAAGAATAATCTACTTTCAACGGAACTTCTAGCTCTAAAGCGTTCTCCATTACTTCTGGTACGATTTTCTCTAAAATTTTAATTTCTTCTTCTGGGGCTTCAAAAATCAGCTCATCGTGTACTTGAAGCAGCAGCTTAGCCTGAAGATTTTCATCTTTTAAGCGCTTATCCATTTCAATCATTGCTTTTTTAATAATATCAGCTGCCGTCCCTTGGATAGGCGTATTCATAGCCGTACGCTCAGCAAAGCTGCGGAGGTTAAAGTTTCGGCTCGTGATTTCAGGCAAGTAACGTCGGCGGTGCAAGAGCGTTGTTACATATCCCTTTTCTTTTGCATCGCGTACAATCGTATCCATATACTCCTGTACACCAGGGAAGCTTTTTAAATAGCGCTCAATAAAAGTAGCCGCTGCTTTTCTTGTAATTCCTAAACTTTGCGATAAACCGTAATCACTGATGCCATAGACGATTCCAAAGTTAACTGCTTTAGCCTGGCGGCGCATATTCGACGTTACTTCTTCTCTTTCGACGTGGAACACATCCATCGCTGTTTTCGTATGAATATCTAAGTCATGCTTAAACGCATCGATTAGCTTTTCATCATCTGCAATATGAGCCAGTACGCGCAGCTCAATTTGTGAATAATCCGCCGCAAATATTAACCAATCAGGCTGTGAAGGCACAAACGCACCTCTTATTTTTTTACCTTCTTCAAGACGAATCGGGATGTTTTGCAAGTTAGGATCTACTGAGCTTAACCTCCCCGTTTGAGTTAACGTTTGATTAAAGCGGGTATGAACTTTTCCATCGCTTTCATGAATAACCTTTTTTAATCCTTCAATATACGTAGACTGTAATTTTCCTAGCTGACGGTATTGTAAAATCTCTGGGATAATATCATGGGTACTAGCTAATTGCTCTAATACATCGGCTGATGTGGAATAGCCTGTTTTTGTTTTCTTTATGACTGGAAGCTGCATTTTTTCAAAAAGAACAACTCCTAGCTGCTTTGGCGAATTAATATTGAATTCTTGTCCAGCGTATTCGTAGATTTTCGCTTCAATTTTTTCAAGCTGCTCTCGAAGATCTTCGCCCATTTCATCCAAACGCGCGCGGTCAATTTTCACCCCTTGATATTCCATATCAGCAAGGACAATGGCAAGAGGCATTTCAAGCTTCTCAAACAGCTCAAACTGTTCATTTTCAACCAATTCTTTTTCTAACACTTCTTTTAAATAAGCTACGGCGGCTGCTTTTCTTATAACATGCTCAGCTAGCTGAGCAGCTTCCGCAATGCTTCGCTTAGCTCCTTTTCCATACACAGCTTCATCTGATTGCACTTGATGGTATCCTTTTAATTTTGCAATTGTCGCTAGGTCATCATTTGCCTCAGCAGGATTCAAGATGTAAGAAGCAATCATTACATCATGTTCAATTCCTTTAATTTCATGCCCCGCCCATTTTAACGATACAATCGTACGTTTCCCATTAAACACAGTCTTTTTTACACGTCCATCTTCTAACCATGCTTTAAATTTAGAAGATGAAAGAGCTGTATCTTTATCAATAAAATAGTGGCCATTCTTGTTGCTGATTCCAAAACCGAGCAGCTGATTGTGATGGTAGTTTTCTTCATACCCTTCTACGATCAGAGCTGCTTCGCTTGTTAACATATCATCGTGAACTTCCTGCGCTATTTCAAACGTCAGTTCTTCAAAATCTGCTTCCTCTTCTGCTGATTCACCAAATTTAGCAAGCAGAGAATTAAACCCAAGCTCTTTAAATAATGAGATGACCTTTGAAGATTCAAACCCGTCATACTTTGCATCTTCTACAGATACTTCAAGAGGCGCTTCGCAATAAATAGTTGCAAGCTTTTTACTCATGATGGCTGATTCACGATTATCTTCTAGCTTTTCTTTTAATTTTTTACCGCTGACTTGATCGATAGATTTCAATACATTTTCAACCGTTTCGAACTCTTTTAATAGCTTTAAGGCTGTTTTTTCGCCGACTCCGGGCACGCCTGGGATATTATCCGAGCTGTCCCCCATAAGGCCCTTCATATCAATAATTTGTGCAGCCGTAATACCATACTTTTCATCAATGGCTGCAGGCGTATAGGAATCGACATCCGTAATTCCTTTTCTCGTAATATCTACGGTTACATGTTCTGACACAAGCTGAAGTAAATCTTTATCCCCGGAAATGACTTTTACGGCCATTCCTTTTTTTTCAGCTTGTTTTGAAAGCGTACCGATAATATCATCTGCTTCATAATCAGGCAGTTCATAGCGCTTAATCCCATATGCATCTAATAACTCACGAATAAAGGGAAACTGCTCTGAAAGTTCAGGAGGCGTCTTTTGTCTGCCTCCTTTGTATTCTGTAAATGTTTTGTGGCGAAACGTTGTTTTCCCTGCATCAAATGCCACAAGTAAATGCGTCGGCTTCTCTTCCTCTAAGATACGTGTCAGCATTGTAGTAAAGCCATATATGGCATTTGTATGTATTCCTTTATCATTGTTTAAAAGCGGCAAAGCAAAAAATGCACGGTAGGCAATACTATTCCCGTCAATTAATACTAGTTTTTGTGTCATTCATGTTCCTCCATTTCGCTCTCTTCTTATCTTACCTTTATTTTAACAAACAATAAGCTTTAAGGACAAAAAGTAATCTTGAGTTCAACGTTTTATTTTCATGTGGTGATAAGATCTGTACATCATAAAATAAAAACACCGCCTAGTTATTTTAGGCGGTGTAACATGTGAATGGATAGAAATTGTCAAAAAGAATCGGCGAAAATAGCACGGTTAAAGCTATTTTCGCCTTACACATTGGCTCCTTGGATGAAGGGGTTTCCATGAAAAATTGTATCAATTAATTATTAAGCTACATTAAATAAATTGTAAAAGGAACGTAAACATTTTACATCTGCGGCAAATACTTGTGCAGCTTCACTGAAAAAGTTGTCCCTTTATTGACTTCACTTTTCACTTCAATTTCCCCTCTATGAGCTTCAACAAGATGTTTAACAATTGCTAATCCAAGACCTGTTCCTCCGGAATTACGGCTTCTTGCCTTATCTACTCGGTAAAAGCGCTCAAAAATACGTGAAATTTCATCAGAATCAATACCGATACCTGTATCTTGAACATGAACCGTAATCGTTTCTTCTTCCTCTTCAAGCGAAACGTGAACAGTTCCTCCAGGCATTGTATACATGAGCGCATTGCCGATTAAGTTAACAAACACTTGCATAAGGCGCTGACTGTCACCATCAATCCACGCTTCTTCAGGAAGCGTATCTAACGTTAGCGTGATTTCTTTTTCAGTTGCTCGGTTTGATAGCACTGTCGTCACTTCGTAAAGAAGCGTATTCAAATCTACTGAATGAATGCTTAGTTTAAAGCCTTGCTGTTCAACTTTAGACAAATCTAAAAGATCTTGAATCAAGCTCTCCATGCGCTGACTTTCCGTTAAAATGATAGATAGAAACTGCTGGCGCAGCTGTGGATCTTCCATGGCACCGTCTAACAATGTCTCACTAAACCCTTTTATAGACGTAATAGGAGTTTTTAGTTCATGAGACACATTCGCTACAAAGTCACGGCGAACTTGTTCTAGTTTTTTTAGCTCGGTAATATCATGGAAAACAAGCACAATCCCTTTCCATTCATCATTTAAGCCAATAATCGGCGCTCCATAAACATCAAAATATCTTCGTTCAATATTTAAAGGCAGAACCACTTGTTTTCGAACCTTTACTTCCGTCATAAATATTTTTTCCACAAGCTTAATGATTTCTTTATGCTCAAATACCTCGTAATACAAATGATAAAGGAAGTCATCCGGATGTATATGAAACTGCTCTTTATAAGCTCGATTCACTAAGTTTATATAGCCTCGACTATCGATAAGAAGCATGCCGCTTCCCATATTTTCAATTAGCGTGCGCAGCCTGTCCTGCTGCATTTCTTGATTAGTGATAGACTCTTGCAGATTACGAGCAAGTGCGTTAATAGACTGACTCAGCATCCCTGTTTCATCTACATAATCTTCATATGTACGAGCTTTATAATTCCCTTTTGCAAGTTCCATAGCCACCTTGGTTGCCGATTCAATAGGACGGGTATAGCGTCCCATAATCTTTACACCTAAGAGTAAAATCACAATCAAAGCTAGACCTAAGCTTCCAATAAGAAGGCCCCAAATTTGCTGATTTACTTGTTTTAATGAATCAAACGATGTACTTAGCACAACAAATCCCTCTTGCTTACCTTCTATAATCAGCGGGATACCATAGTAATATAAGTCATAATCTTCTTTAATTTGATCAAAGCTTTTTTTACTGTTTAACTGCTTTTTTAATACTTGTTGGATTACGATACTTTTTTCGATTCTTTGCTGCTTGCTGCCTGGATTTGAGTCAACTAATATTTTTCCGTCTTTTTGAACGATAGTCGTTCTTACACTTAACGAATGGCTGATTTGATCAACTTTAGATTTTAAAGCAGGACTTGTGATACCTTCTTCGCTAATGTACATTTCTACAAGCTTTGCCTCTTTTTCCATTCGCTCTTGAAACGTCTGAAAATAAAAGTTTTTAAACAACTGTCCCAGCAGCAGGCCAAGACCTACTAATACAATAATAATAAGTACTAATAGAGCCAAAAGTAGCCTTGAACGAAATTTATTCATCTACCTTTGGTTCCTCCAGCTTATATCCTAATCCTCTAATCGTTTTTATATAAACAGGTTTTCGCGTATTTTGTTCAATTTTCTCACGCAAATGGCTGATGTGCACATCTACAATTCGCGTATCTCCGGCAAAATCATAATTCCACACTGCACTTAGCAGCTGATCACGAGTTAATACCCGTCCTTTGTATTTTGCCAAATATAATAACAACTCAAATTCTTTTGGAGTAAGCTCAAGCTGCTCTTGATTAAAGTAGGCCTCATAATGATCTGGAAGAATTTTTAAATCACCGATCATGATGCGCTCGCCATCTTCCTCTTGTTCATTTTCCTGAGCAATGATTTGTGTTCTGCGTAAAATGGCTTTTACACGTGCTACTACTTCTCGAGGGCTAAATGGTTTCGTCATGTAGTCATCTGCGCCAAGCTCTAGCCCTAATACTTTGTCGAACTCATCGTCTTTTGCAGTTAACATTAAAATAGGCGTCATCACTTTTTGCTGACGAAGCTTTTTACAAACTTCAATTCCATCCATCTTAGGAAGCATCAAGTCTAACACAATTAAATCCGGTTTTCCTTCTAGTGCCTTGTTGTATCCTTCTTCCCCGTCTTCAGCTGTTTCTACTGTAAAGCCAGCTTGTTGTAAATTATATTGTAATAATGTTGAAATTGATTGTTCATCATCTACGACTAATAATTTCTTACTCATATTAACGATATAAGCCTCCATCTAGTTAAATTAAACCGCAGCTTCATCCAAATGATATTATTTTCTATTTATCTTCTCTTATCATACAATGTTTTAGCCTCGTTCTCCAATACATTTCAACATTTTCAGAAAATATGATCAAACAGTTTCTTCTATATTTATAAATATTTAAGGCGTTTTAAAAATTTTCAAAGTCGTGTGTCTCTACTGATGGAAGTCTAAACGGCGGATACACAAGAAACCGCGCCGTTACTACTTTCTCATTTTGCTCATTGACCGCTTCCACCTCAACCGTAACAGTTCTAGAAGAAACATCTACCTCTGTCACTTCAAATAAAAATTCAATCGTGCTATAATGATGAATCTTTTTGGGGAAGGCTACCGTATGTTCTGCAACGTGGCTTCCAGGTCCGGGCAAATACTTTGAAATGGCTGCTGTCATAATACCGGTAATCATAATACTTGGCACAATAGGTTTTTTAAAAGGGGTCTGAGATGCGTAATCATGCTGAATGTATAAAGGGTTAGAATCATTTGTCAGCCCTAAGTACAATAAGATATCCTTATCTTCAATTCGTTCCGTTAGCGTTAATTTTTCTCCAACTTTTATATCTTCAATACTTCGGCCTATTTTTTGTTTTTTACCTAATACCATCATCATTCCACCTTTTGTATAAAGTAATAGCTTTTCTTTATATACAAGAAAAATTCGAGGTTTCCCTCGAATTTTCCTTGTGACTATTGTTTGAATATTGATAAAAACCTATACTCAAACCTATTTTATTGTATTAAGCTAATACACCCATGACAGTTTTAACTGATTTTGCTGATTGATCTAACGCAGCTTTTTCAGAATCAGTCAGTTCTAATTCAATTACCTGCTCAATTCCTGCAGCTCCTAATACGGTTGGAACACCTAAGTAGATGCCGTTATAACCATATTCACCCTCTAGGTAAGCAATCGCTGGTAAAATACGACGCTGATCTTTTAAGATCGCTTCTGTCATTTCCACTAAGGAAGCAGCAGGCGCGTAGTATGCACTTCCGTTACCTAATAAGTTAACGATCTCGCCGCCGCCTTTGCGTGTTCTTTCAACAATTGCTTCAAGACGCGCTTTTGGAATAAGCGTTTCAAGAGGAATACCGCCAGCATATGAGTAGCGTACAAGAGGTACCATATCGTCGCCATGTCCACCAAGTACAAAACCTGTGATATCTTTTACTGAAATGTTTAACTCCTGCGCTACGAACGTACGGAAACGTGCAGAATCTAATACGCCTGATTGACCGATTACGCGGTTTTTAGGAAAACCAGATTCTTTAAATACTGTATACGTCATAGCATCTACCGGGTTTGTCAACACGATGATGTGACAGTTTGGCGAGTATTTAACAACTTCTTGAGTAACAGACTTCATGATTTTTTGGTTCGTTGTTACTAAATCATCGCGACTCATACCTGGCTTGCGCGCGATACCAGCTGTAATAATGACAATGTCAGAATCAGCTGTGTCTTCGTAGTTGGCTGTTCCTGTAATGTTAGCGTCAAAGCCTTGTACAGGACTTGCTTCTAACATATCCAGCGCTTTACCTTTAGCTGGATTTTCTAATTGCGGAATATCAACTAATACAACATCAGCTAATTCTTTTTGACCAATTAAAAAAGCAGTTGTAGCTCCTGTAAAGCCCGCTCCGATAACAGATACTTTTTTACGCATATTTGCCATTATAATTCCTCCCCTAAATGAATAGCTATTAAACTGTTACTTGTTTTCCTAGATTGCTAATTAATTCATCAGCAAACTCTGAACACTTCACTTCTGTTGCGCCGTCCATTAAACGTGCGAAATCATATGTTACTACTTTTGAAGCAATTGTTTTTTCCATTGATTTCATGATTAAATCCGCTGCTTCATTCCAGCCAAGGTGTTCAAGCATTAACACACCTGATAATAATACAGAAGATGGGTTTACTTTATCTAAACCAGCATATTTAGGTGCTGTACCGTGAGTTGCTTCAAAGATAGCATGTCCAGTTTCGTAGTTGATATTTGCCCCTGGAGCAATTCCGATACCACCAACTTGTGCTGCTAATGCATCTGAAATGTAATCTCCATTTAAATTCATTGTTGCTACTACATCGAATTCACGTGGACGAGTTAAAATTTGTTGTAAGAAGATATCTGCAATTGAATCTTTTACAATAATTTTTCCTGCTGCTTCCGCTTCTGCTTGAGCTTTGTTTGCAGCCTGTGCACCTTCTTTTTCAACGATGCGGTCATATTGAGCCCAAGTAAATACTTTATCGCCGAATTCTTTTTCAGCTAGCTCATAGCCCCAATTTTTAAATGCGCCTTCTGTATATTTCATAATGTTACCTTTGTGTACAAGCGTAACAGACTTGCGGCCTTGTTCAATTGCATAGTTGATTGCTGCACGCACAAGACGCTCTGTTCCTTCAGAAGAAATAGGCTTAATACCTAATCCAGAAGTTTCAGGGAAACGGATTTTATTTACGCCTAATTCCGTTTGTAGGAATGAAACAAGCTTTTGTACTTCTTCAGAACCCTTCGCATATTCAATACCAGCATAAATATCTTCAGTATTTTCACGGAAGATAACCATATCTGTATCTTCAGGGCGCTTAATTGGAGAAGGTACGCCGTCAAAGTAGCGAACAGGACGTAAGCATGTGAATAAGTCTAATTCTTGACGCAATGCCACGTTTAGAGAACGAATTCCACCGCCTACTGGTGTTGTTAATGGTCCTTTGATTGCAATTATGTATTCGCGAATTGCATCTAACGTTTCTTCCGGTAACCATTCGCCAGTTTGATTAAATGCTTTTTCACCTGCTAATACTTCTTTCCAAACGATTTCTTTTTCACCATTGTATGCTTTTGCAACCGCTGCTTCTAATACGCGAGAAGCTGCTGCCCAGATATCCGGACCAATTCCGTCACCTTCGATAAATGGAATGATTGGGTTATTTGGTACGTTTAATACGCCGTTTGCTACAGAAATTTGTTCACCTTTTGTCATGAGAATGACCTCCTTAAAAAATTTGTCTACTTTCACTTATGGAAAAGTGCTCAACGAACGTGAGCACCTTCGTCACATTGTTTAGCTGCGCTCTTCAAGCGGAATGTACGTTTGTTTTCCAGGACCGATATAATCAGCTCTTGGACGAATCAAACGATTGTTTGAATACTGCTCTAAAATGTGAGCAATCCATCCTGATACGCGGCTTACGGCAAAGATCGGAGTAAATAGATCGTGATCAATCCCTAAGCTGTGGTATACAGAAGCTGAATAGAAATCAACGTTTGGCGGAAGCTTTTTCTCGCCTGTTACGATCTCTTCAATTTTCACTGACATATCGTATAGCGTTGTATCTCCTGCTTGTTTGGTAAGTTTTTCAGACATTTCTTTCAAGTGCTTGGCACGAGGATCACCCTGCTGATACACACGATGTCCAAATCCCATAATCTTTTCTTTTTTCGCGAGCTTTTCGCGAATATAAGGTTCCGCGTTTTCAACTGTTTGAATGTCAGACAACATTTTCATAACAGCTTCATTCGCTCCCCCGTGAAGAGGACCCTTTAACGCTCCAATAGCGGCTGTAATTCCTGAATAAATATCGGATAACGTTGCCACACAGACACGAGCTGTAAAAGTTGAAGCATTTAGCTCATGGTCAGCGTGTAAGACAAGTGCTTTATCAAATGCCTCTACTTGGATATCAGTTGGCTCTTCGCCGGTTAACATATATAAAAAGTTAGCGGCAATGCTATAGTTTTCGTTTGGTTCAATTGGCTCTAATCCGTTACGGACTCTTGAAAAAGCCGTTACCACCGTTGGTAATTGGGCTTGCAAACGAACAGCTTTGCGATAATTTGCTTCTTCATCCATTAAATCAGCTTCAGGATCGTACAACCCCAATAGTGATACGACTGTTCTTAAAGCTGCCATTGGATGAACATCTTTAATTGGATAAGTTTTGAAATGCTCTAAGACTTCTTGGGGTAATTTAGCGTTTTCTGCTAGTAATCTAGAAAACACAGATAATTCTTCTTTGTTAGGTAATTTTCCGTGCCATAGTAAATACACCACTTCTTCAAATGTTGCATAATTCGCTAAATCATCAATATTGTAGCCTTGATATGTTAAAGTGTCATCAATAATTGAACTTACTGCTGACGTTGTAGCGACTACCCCTTCTAGACCTCGAGTTGCTGTCATAAATCTCCACTCCTTTACAGAAAAAATTCCCCATACCTTTCTGTGTAAAACGTGAAAAACAAAATTGAGCCTCTGCTCAACTAGACATTAAATGATATACGAAGCGCCTCTTTTGAATATATATCTTGGAAGAACATTTCTTCACCCCACGCAAAGAAAATGCTTACATTTCCATTTGTTTCAATAACACACAAAATCAAAACATCTGCATGTGTCATTGCTTTGTTACAGCCCTATAGGTAAAACATACAATTGTATGTAAAAAGATGCGGCCTCAAAATATATTATAAACAATTATCTGACTTTTGTGAATCAAAAGAGAGAAGAAATTTTAAAAAAATTATTATTATACAAAAATTTCTACGAAAAAAGTTCAGTTAATTTCATAAATAAATAAGCGATTCCAGCACCGATTAACGGACCTACTGCTACCCCTTGAAACAGCGCCACAGCAAGAATTGTGCCAAAAACTAAAGCGGTCGTAATATGCGGATCATCTTCCAAGAGTGTAAGTCCATATTTAGCAATAATTGCCACAGCAATTCCGGCCCCTAGAGCAATCCAGGCATAAGAAGATTTCACGGCCTCTCCTAATTGTTTGAATCCTATGTCTCCTGTTGCAATTGGCACAAGAACAGCAATTGTAATAACCGTTACTCCAATATTAATTCCTTTTGATTGTAGAAACGGAAAAACCTTACCGTCTAACCCGATTAATTTTAAAATAAGTAAAAATGCAACTGCAATGATTAATGATTGATTTTTAGCCACTAATCCAATTACGAGTAAAACAGCTAAAAAAAGCATGGGTTGTGAGAACATTTTACTCATCCTTTCTTTTTTTATTGTGATAAATCTAAAGCGTATTACGTAAATATTTTATGAGTAGCTTTTTCTTTTGTTGACTATCGTTTACAAGGAGGCCTCTATTTATTGTGTACAAGCTTCATTTACATCGACTATTTCGCTTAGCTTGTGTGTTGACAATTATTGCAGCATCTATATTTCTTAGTTATTATGTCTCTTCTCTCATATATCCATTTATTATCGCCTGCTGCATCGCTTTTTTTATAAATCCTATGGTTAATCTATTTGAATTGAAGCTGCGCTTACCCCGCTACTTAGCTGTTTTACTGTCAATGGTTCTTATCTTCTCTCTTTTAGCCGGACTTATTACGTTACTTATCACAGAAATCATTGCAGGAAGTACGTATTTAGCGAAAGTTGTTCCCACAAATTTCAAAGAAGTGGTCATATTTATTGAAAATATTGCTACAGAACAAATACTTCCGTTTTATGAACGCATTACTTCTATGTTTAATAACTTAAATACCGGTCAGCAAGCAACTATTTTATCGAACATTAAAGGGGTAGGCAACCATATCGCTCAAACGGTGGGCGATTTTTTGCAAAATGTATTGCAAAGCATCCCAGTACTTTTATCCGTATTGCCTAATGCAGCTACTGTGATTATTTTTTCATTACTGGCTACTTTTTTTATTAGTAAAGATTGGTACAAGCTGATGGCTAAAAGCAGCGTGTTTATTCCTAAAAAAGTAAGGGAAAATGGACAGACAGTTGTTGTGGAGCTTAAAAATGCACTGTTTGGTTTTATTAAAGCTCAGCTTACGCTTATTTCGATTACCACAATCATCGTTCTTTTTGGTTTACTTGTTCTTAGGGTTGATTATGCTATTACAGTCGCTTTATTGATTGGCTTAGTAGATATTCTTCCTTACCTCGGAACAGGACTGGTTTTTGTTCCTTGGATGATTTATGCCTTTGCCACAGATAACGTGTCATTTGCTGTAGGGCTTTCGGTACTATATGCTGTAGTACTTGTGCAGCGACAAATTATGGAACCAAAAATTTTGTCATCAAGCATTGGTCTTGATCCTCTCGCTACATTAATTGCTTTATTTGTAGGATATCAATTGATTGGATTTTTCGGATTAATAGTTGGCCCTGTTATTCTTGTTATTCTAAAAACACTTCATACAACGGGGGTTTTTAAAGAAACGTGGCAATTTATTATAGGAAAATGAAAAAGTGTGTGAAAGAAGCTTCTTTCACACACTTTCTAGTTAACGAATAATCGTCATTCGATTACGTCCTTGAAAAAATCTTCTTAGCCACGTTAAAAGAAAAGGCTTAACGATTCTGCGTGTAAACGGCAGTAAAAAGATAAAGCCTACAACATCTGTCAAGAAGCCTGGAAACAGCAGAAACAGTCCGCCAAATAGTACACACATACCATCAAAGATTTCACCGCTTGGAACATGTCCCTGGCTCATCTGACGCTGTGCCTTTTGAAAAAGAGATGTTCCTTGTTTTTTCGCTAGAAACGCACCCATAAAACTGGTAGCAATAATCAGTAAAAATGTTGACATTACACCAATGAGATGACTTGAATAAATCAAAATCATTACCTCAACAGCAGGTACAATAAGAAGGAGCGGAAGAAGCTTCCTCACCATCATCACCTCTTCGCTTATTGAATTGCCTAAACAAAAAGAGAAGGATTACCCTTCTCTTTTTTCTATCATCTACGTGTTCTTACAGTACGCTTGCGTGTCCGTTGTATACGACACCACGTGAAGCATCAACTGTAATATCTTGATCTTCTGAGAATACGCTTGTTGCGTTTTCTACGCCTACAATGACAGGAATGCTTAAGTTTAACCCTACTACAGCTGCATGGCTTGTTAGACCGCCTTCTTCTGTAATAAGAGCTCCAGCTTTTTCGATTGCACTGATCATATCGCGATCTGTGCTGTTTGTAACAAGGATAGCACCTTCAGTCATTTTTGCATTTGCTTCTTCAGCAGTTTTAGCAATAACTACTTTACCAACTGCTGCTTTACGACCAATTCCTTGTCCTTTAGCAAGAACGTCACCTACAACTTGAACTTTCATTAAGTTCGTTGCACCTGATTCTCCAACTGGAACACCAGCTGTAATAACCACTAAGTCGCCGTGTGCTACAACGCCTGTTTTCACTGCGTCATTTACAGCGTGATCTAACATATCGTCAATTGTATTTACGCGCTCACCAACAACTGGTGTAACACCCCATACTAGAGACAGACGACGTGCAACAGAATCGTTTGCTGCAACAGCTACGATTGGAGATTGCGGACGATATTTAGAAACGATTTTCGCTGTATAACCACTTTCTGTTGGCGCTACGATTGCACTAGCGTTTAAGTTAAGCGCTGTGTGTACAACAGATTGTCCAATTGCATCTGTAATAGATGGGCCAACTTGCTTGCTGCGCTGTTGTAAAATCTCAGAGTAGTTTAGAGCTTGCTCAGCACGAGAAGCGATTGAATGCATTGTTTGTACAGCTTCAACTGGGTAAGAACCTGCAGCTGTTTCACCAGATAACATAATTGCATCTGTACCATCAAAGATAGCATTGGCAACGTCACTTGCTTCCGCACGAGTCGGGCGCGGGTTGCGTTGCATTGAATCAAGCATTTGTGTAGCTGTAATAACTGGTTTGCCAAGCGCATTACATTGTTTGATTAGATCTTTTTGTACTAATGGTACTTCTTCAGCAGGAATTTCTACTCCTAAGTCACCACGAGCAACCATTAAACCGTCTGAAACTTCAAGAATTTCCTTGATGTTATCTACGCCTTCTTGGTTTTCGATTTTTGAGATGATTTGAATGTGAGCTGCATTGTGTTTTTCTAGTAGTTCACGAATTTCTAATACATCAGATGCGCGACGCACAAAAGAAGCAGCGATAAAATCAATGCCTTGTTCGATACCGAATACAATATCGCTTGCATCTTTTTCAGTGATACCAGGAAGGTTTACACTTACATTTGGCACGTTTACACCTTTTTTATTTTTTAATGTACCAGGGTTAAGTACTTTTGTTTTGATTTCACCATCAGTTTTATTGATGTCTAGTACTTCAAGACCGATTAAACCGTCATCTAAAAGGATTTTTGATCCTACGTGTACGTCATCGATTAGACCTGGATATGTAATTGAGAATTTTTCAGTTGTTCCCACTACTTCTGTCATAGAAACAATGATTTCAGAGCCTTCTTCTAACTCAATTGCACCATTTTCCATTGTATTTGTACGAATTTCAGGTCCTTTTGTATCAAGTAAGATACCTACTGTTTTACCTGTTTGTTTCGCAGCTTCACGAATGTTAACAATACGTGCACCGTGCTCTTCAAAGTCACCGTGAGAGAAGTTTAGACGACAAACGTTTAAGCCTGAGTTAATTAGTTCAACTAATTTTTCTACACTTTCACTCGCTGGTCCAATAGTACATACAATTTTAGTTTTACGCATTCAAATTTCCTCCTATATATTTACTATTTACTCTTTAGATAGGGCAAATAGCTATTTCTTTTACTAACCTTGTACTAGCAGGCTATGAACAAATATTTTGTTGCCCTGACTTGTTCACCTTGCTTTACGTGTAACTTATGAAATACCTACGTAGCGCTGAATCAAATAGCAAACAAATAAACAGCACTTTAACGATGAATTTCTTCATCGTTTGCTTCTTGTTTTACTATTCCCTGCAATTCATACAGCAATACTTGCTGCCTGATTTGTCTTATATATCTCACGTTTTAGAGAAAAGACAAACGCTCGCACAGCTGCTAGTAACCATAGGAAATTTTTTAAAAACACTCTTTTTCTACTTTTACTTAAAGGTTTTTGCTGTCTATAAAATACCACGAAGAACTTGTAAACACAATAGAGAAGGGCTATACAAAGCGCACAAAAACGCGCACCCTTATTTTTCAAGAGTGCACGTTTCTTTATTTTATAGTAATGGCATCGTTTTCAGCTGCAAATTGTCCGATTTTTTTGTATTTTAAATAACGCTCTTCCACTAGCTCTTCTTTTGATAAATTCATCAGCTCTTTTAATGATTTCTTGATAATGCCCTCCATGTATCCAGCTTGTGCATCGATATCTCGGTGAGCTCCGCCTCTTACCTCTGAAACCATTTCATCTACAATACCCAGTTCTTTCAAATCTGGTGCTGTAATCTTCATCGTTTCAGCAGCTTTTTTCGCAAGAGAAGAATCTTTCCAAAGAATGGCTGCCGCTCCTTCTGGAGAAATAACTGAATACGTCGAGTTCTCAAGCATATGAAGGTGATTTCCTAAACCTAATGCCAAGGCTCCTCCGCTTCCTCCTTCTCCAATTACAATGCAAATAACAGGTACAGTTAAGCCAGCCATTTCGAAAAGATTTTTCGCAATAGCTTCGCTTTGTCCGCGCTCTTCTGCCGCTTTCCCTGGATAAGCTCCTTTTGTATCAATAAAGCAAATAATTGGGCGGTTAAATTTCTCCGCTTGCTTCATTAGACGCAGTGCTTTACGGTAGCCTTCAGGATGAGGCATACCAAAATTACGGCGAATATTTTCTTTCGTATCTTTACCTCTCTGATGTCCAATCACGGTAACAGGCACGCCATTAAACTTGGCAATTCCTCCTACGATTGCTTCATCATCTCCATAAAAGCGGTCTCCATGACACTCTAAAAAGTTTGTAAACAAGCGAGAAATATAATCGAGTGTTGTAGGACGCTCAGGATGACGAGCAATTTGAACACGGTTCCATGGGCTTAGATGATTGTAAATATCGTTTTCTACTTTTTCTAAGCGATTTTCTAACTTATCAATTTCGCTAGATAAATCCACTTCTGTATTTTTAGCAAACTCTTTAAGCTCTGCAATCTTGTTTCGCAACTCAACAATTGGACGTTCAAATTCTAATTCGCTTACCACTCGATGTCACCTCCTGCTACGTGTATATCTAAAATAGTTGTTAACGTTTCTTTTAAATCATGACGGTCAATAACTCCGTCTAGCTGACCATGCTTCAACAGAAATTCCGACGTCTGAAAATCTTCTGGAAGCTCTTCTCTAATTGTTTGTTCAATAATACGTCTTCCAGCAAAGCCAATTAACGCGCCCGGCTCGGCTAAATTATAATCACCTAACGAAGCAAAGCTTGCTGACACGCCTCCTGTGGTAGGATGTGTCATAATCGAAATGATTAAGCCGCCTTCATCACTGAACATTTTAAGAGCTGCGCTAGTTTTAGCCATTTGCATCAAGCTCAGAACACCTTCTTGCATACGTGCACCGCCTGAAGCTGTGAAAATAAGGAATGGAACATGCATTTCCTTCGCTTTTTCAATGGCGCGAGTAATTTTCTCGCCGACTACAGACCCCATGCTTCCCATACGGAAGTGTGAATCCATAACAGCAACTACTACTTTAATGCCTTCAATATCTCCTTCACCCGTAACAATCGCTTCACTCAAATTAGTTTTCTCACGATCTTTTTCGAGCTTTTCAAGATAATCAGGGAACCCAAGAGGATTTTCTGACGTCATATCTTTGTCGTATTCAACAAACGTTCCACTGTCGATTAAGCTTTCGATACGCTCTGGTGCTGTCATTTGATGATGATATCCACAGTTTAAGCATACTTTTAAGTTTTTATTTAACTCTTTCGTATACATTATTTTTTTACACTTTTTACACTTGGTCATAATTCCTTCAGGTACATCTTGTCTCATATGCTCAGAAGGAATCGTAGCATATTTTCGTTTTTTTGGAGTTTTTGTGTTTTTTGTAAATAAATCTCGTAACAAGGTGTAACCTCCTTTTGGTTCTTTTCTTTATCATAAGAACCTTTATTCTTCCTCTTCTTCTACTATTTACAAGTTGTGAAAATCCGCCTCAAATACAAATCAAGTGACGGATAGACAAAAATTGGACGAATTGTTCGCTTCACTTCATTAGTTGCTATTTACTTTACTAGATGACTGTTTGATTTTGTGTAGAAAGATGGCATGTCTCTTTCGACAAATTCCTTCTTTCACACTTGTTTGTAGCACTGATGGTGAAGATTTAATACAGCTGCTTCATCTTTTTTAGCTAACGCCTCTACTAATTCACTTATCAGAGTGTCGCTTGGCGCTGAGTTTTGTTGAAAAGTTTGAGAAAAGCGGCAAATAATCAGCCAGATTCGGTGTAATAGCCGATTAGGCTGCAAAGAAAACAAATAGTCAAACAAGTTCTTCAAACAATCGTCATTCTGCTTTTGAATTGCTTTCGAAACATTGATTTCGTCCTGTTCCGCTAAAACAAAATACAAACAGCTCTTTTCAAGAATATATCTCGTCTGAATTAAATCTGATTTTGTTTTACCGTCTTGTACTAAAAAAGTAGCTAATAAATCAATAAATTGATGATCCCCTACTTCTTTAATAAACGTACCTTCACCTCTTCTAGTTTCAATCAACCCAATTAGCTCTAACGCTCTGAGCGCTTCTCGAACGGAAGAACGTCCTGCGCCTAACCGTTCAGAAAGCTCTCGTTCTGACGGGATTTTATCCCCCGTAGTTAAACGATCGTCTTCCATTAGCTGGCGAATTTGTTTTAGAATTTCTACATATACTTTTGAACGTTCATTCTTCAAGTTTACTACCACTCACTTTACATTACTTTAACAGGCATGCTTGAAGCATCATGCCTGTCAAAGAACAGTTGATGTAACCTTATTCAATAATCGCTAAGCGACGTGTATTTTCAGCTACGGCTTCTGGCTTTACTTTTATTCGGGCAACGCCTGTTTCCATAGCTGCTTTTGCAACAGCGGCGGCTACTGCCGGAGCCACTCGTGCATCAAATGGACCTGGAATCACATAGTCTGTATTCAAGTCCTCTTCCGTAATTAAATTAGCAATGGCCTCAACTGCAGCCATTTTCATTTTTTCATTAATATGAGTAGCACGTACATCTAGTGCACCTCGGAATATCCCCGGAAACGCTAAGACATTGTTCACTTGATTAGGAAAATCAGAACGTCCGGTGCCGATTACTTTCGCGCCAGCTTTTTTAGCTTCTTCTGGCATAATTTCAGGCACCGGATTTGCCATTGCAAAAATGATTGGATCTGGATTCATCTTTCCAATCATCTCCGGTGTGAGTGCTCCTTCAACCGAAACTCCAATAAATACGTCCGCTTCTTCTAACGCATCAGCTAACGTACCTTCTACTTTGCTTCGATTTGTATAGGCTGCAACTTCATCTTTTATACGGTTCATGCCGTGAGGACGCTTGTCATAAATCGTTCCTTTGGAATCACACATAATGATATCGCGCACTCCATAGCTGTATAATAATTTAATAATAGCAATGCCAGCAGCTCCTGCTCCATTCGCTACCACTTTGATTTGTGACATTTTTCTTCCTGTCAGCTTCAGGGCATTAAGAAGGCCCGCTACCGTAACAATAGCCGTCCCATGCTGATCATCATGAAAAACCGGGATATTTGTTTCCTTTTTCAACCGCTCTTCAATTTCAAAACAGTTAGGAGCCGCAATATCTTCTAAATTAACGCCTCCAAAAGTAGGTTCTAGCAATTTAACAGTTTCTATAATTTTGTCCACATCTGTCGTGTTTAAACAAATTGGGAATGCATCTACGCCGGCAAAACTTTTAAAAAGGACAGCTTTCCCTTCCATTACTGGCAGAGCAGCTTCAGGACCTATATTGCCCAAGCCCAATACGGCAGTGCCATCAGATACAACAGCTACCATATTTCCTTTCATCGTATATTCATATACATTGTTTACATCATCATATATTTCTTTGCAAGGTTCTGCTACACCAGGGGAATAAGCAAGGCTTAAATCCTCTGCGTTTCGAACAGGAATTTTGGACTTTGATTCTAGTTTACCTTTGTTAATGCGGTGCATATGCAATGCTTCTTCACGTAAAGACAATGAATTTCACTCCCAATAAACAAAATGATAACAAATACTGCGCCTGAACCATGTTCTTTCCCACACTCATATGATGTTATAAATCCAATTGCATTTCATTTCAAGAAAAACGCATCTAATTCGTATATTTCATAAAAAACGGTGGTCAGACCACTTTTTTAACTATTTTACCATATAACATCACATGAAATCTGTAAAGACTATATCTTCTTGAACACAACGTGCTTCTCTCCTAGCATTGCTTTTAAAGTTTTTATTAACTCGTCGCTTCGTTCAATAGAATAGTGAACGGGAAGCTTGACCAATTGACGTTCTGCCTCATAATAAATTTTCACGGGGATTTTCCCTCTATGAGACTGAAAGTGCTGGTAAATAGTATGAAGCAGCTTTTCTGTACCTTGCTTTGTTTCTATACGTAAGTATAATTCTTCTGACGGTAGTTTTTGAACCGCCTCGCTAGCAGCTTCAGCACGTTGACAAACAATTTGCTGCTGCCCATTTCTTTCATCTATCTTTCCTTGTATCAGTAAAACCTTACCTTGTTCAAACAGCAGACGATTCTGCTCAAATACGCGGGGAAACGCAACAACTTCTCCTTCTCCACTTTCATCCGTGATACGTAAAAAGGCCATTTGCTCTCCTTTTTTCGTTCGAATGACGCGAATTTCCAACACAAATACTAAAAGAGAGACCGCTTTTCCTGAAGCGTATTCTTTCATATCGTGAAGAGAAACAACAGAATAAAAGGAATTCAGTGCTTCATACTGAGAAGCAGGGTGACTTGATAAATAAAAACCTAGCATATCTTTTTCATACTGAAGCCGATCTTCTATTTTCAGTTCCTCTTTTTCCATGTATTTAGGCTTTAACGAAAATTCAGCTCCAAATCCAAAGTCATCATCTGGGAGTACCAAGCTTGCATGTTCAAACGCTACATCAATCGTTGCTAATAAAGTAGCTCGATTTTCTCCAAACTCATCAAAGCCTCCAGACAGAATCAAAGCTTCAAGCGCCTTTTTATTCACGGCTTTTTGTGAAACACGGGCACAAAAATCAAATAAGTCTTCAAATCTTTTTTTCTTTCGCTCTTCTGTTATTTCCTGCATAGCTGCTGCACCAATATGTTTAATCGCTGCAAGGCTATACCTTATACTTTCACCTTCTACGTTAAACGAATACATGCTCTTGTTAATAGAAGGCGGGAGAACTTGTATTTTTTTTCTTTTTAGTTCATTAATGTATTGAGCAATTTTCCCTTCGTTTCCAATAACGCTCGTTAGTAAAGCTGAAAAGAACTGTAGCGGGTAATGTGCTTTCAAATAAGCTAACTGATAGGCTACCATACTGTAAGCAACAGCATGACTTCGGTTGAAGCCATAATCAGCAAAACGCACAATAAGGTCATACACTCGATTAGCAACGGATAGGTCATATCCTTTCTTCTTGCTTCCTTGGATAAAATGAGCTCGTTCACGATCCAGCACTGCCCGTTCTTTTTTACTAACTGCTCTTCTCAACAAATCTGCTTCTCCAAGAGAAAAACCGGCCATTTTTGAAGCAATCTGCATAATTTGCTCTTGATACACGATAACGCCGTGCGTGGATTGTAAAATGTCTTTAAGCGTAGGATGATCATATATTACCTTCTCCACTCCATGCTTGCGCTTAATATAGGTTGGAATATTTTCCATCGGACCAGGTCTATACAGCGCGTTAACTGCTACAATATCTTCTAGCTCTGTAGGTTTTAATTGCTGAAGCACTCTTCTCATTCCATCTGACTCTAGCTGAAAAATACCGGTCGTATCCCCTTTACTCAGCAGTTCAAAAGTTTTCTGATCGTTAAATGGTATATGAGACAGTGACAGCTTTCGATTCATGTCCCGCTCAATTTTCTTTAAAATATGATCTAAAATGGTTAAGTTGCGCAAACCTAAAAAGTCCATTTTCAAAAGCCCAACGTCTTGCAGAGCTTCCATTGGATATTGAGTCAGATATACATCATCATGCCCTTCTTGTACAGCTACAGATTGCGTCAGCGGCTTCTCACTAATCACAACGCCTGCTGCATGCGTAGAAGTATGCCTTGGCAGTCCTTCTATCTTCATGGCAATGTTGTACCATTGTTTTCTGGCTTCATTTTCAGATAAATAGTCTTGAAGAACTCTTGAATCACGAAGAGCGCTTTTTAACGTTGTACCTGGTTTAGTTGGAATTGCTTTGGACATTTTGTTTAGCGCCTCTTGATCAAATCCCATCACTCTCCCTACATCACGTACGGCTGCTTTAGCTGCTAATGTTCCAAATGTAATGATTTGAGCTACATGCAGCGCTCCATATTTTTGAGCCACATACTGAATGACTTGATCTCGTTTGTTATCAGGAAAATCAATATCAATATCAGGCATCGAAATACGTTCAGGGTTTAAAAAGCGCTCAAATAAAAGCTGATGCTGAATTGGATCAACATTTGTAATTCGCAAGGCGTATGAGACCAGTGAGCCTGCCGCTGAACCACGGCCTGGGCCCGTTAAGATACCGTGTTCATGAGCATAATTCATAAAATCCCATACGATAAGAAAGTAATCACTAAAGCGCATATTTTCAATAATGTTCAGCTCATAATCCAAGCGTTCCTCGTATTGTTCCGTGATCACTTGAAATCTTTCTTGCAATCCTTTTTCGCAGAGAGTGCGCAAGTAGGCTGATGATGTAACAGACGGGGGAACAGGATATTTTGGAATGGACATTACGCCTAGAGAAATTTCGAGCTCGCATCGTCTTGCGATTTTTATACTTTCTTCTATTAAAAAATGCTGGTCATGAAAGAGATCTTCCATTTCGTCAGGTGATTTGAAATAGTACTCGCTGCTCTTACTTTTTACCTCTTCATCTTCATCGCTATGTAATTTCTCTCCGTCTCGAATAGCTGCTAAACACTCATATGCATCCCGATCTTCTTTTTTTAAATATTTCACTTGATTCGTCGCAACAAGCGGGATATTTTCTTCAGCAGCAAGTTCCGTTAACTGCTGATTTATAAAAGCTTCATCCTGTCCGTGGCGCTGTATCGATATATACAAAGACTGCGAATATACTTTTTTAAAGAATTGAAGGACTTGCTTGGCATCTTGAAGTTTGTTTTCTGCTAGCAGGGTTTCAATCTCTCCAGTTACACCGGGTGTAATAGCAATCAACCCGCCGCTGTAATGATGGAGCCATTTTTTATTTACACCGTGTTTTTCCTTGGTTTGAACTAAACTGCTTAGTTTTAATAGATTTTCATATCCCTTATCATTTTCCGCTAACAAAACTAAAGGGTACGCTCGCTCGCTTTCTTCATGTTCTAGGATTGATAATGTGAGCCCAATAATTGGCTTGATCCCCGCTTTCACGCAGGCTTTATAAAAAGGAATGACTCCGTACATCACGTTTTCATCAGTCAAAGCTATCGCTTCATAGTTCATTTTCTTAGCTGTTTCTACAAGTTCATGAATACGAACGGAACTGCTTAGTAAGCTATAAGAACTTTGAAGCTGCAAGTGAACAAAAGGCACAGGACTTCCCACCTTTCTTTAATTCTTTATTCTTATTATAAATTTTGTTGCCGGCGTAGACAAATTACATAACTCTGAGCGTTTGTCCATATATATGTAGGAAGCGTGATTCATTGATAAAATAGTAAAGGAGGACACGTCATGACAAAAGAGCCTTTTATGTCTCTTTTCATTTGGAGTTACTTCACTTCATTAGGTATTATTTTAGGTGGTTCATTAATTGGAGCATTTGCGGGGTTTTTAATTGGAAAATCTCCTTTATACGTCATGCATACCCTCAGCAATAGTTTGAAAATCTGGGCAATTGTCGGAGCAATTGGAGGAACATTTGATACGTTTTACAGCTTTGAGCGAGGACTCTTTGAAGGAGCCACAAAAGATGTATTCAAACAAATCCTTTTAATTCTATCCGCTATGGGAGGAGCTCAGACCGGGGCTCTTATCATCAAGTGGTTAACTCAGGAGCATTTTGTATGAGGGTACCCAGCGAGCGAATGTTCAAGCGCTCCGACTGGCAGCGTTTTTTTGCCGGTATAGTCATTGGAGCAATTGTTAGCTGGGGGGTGTTTTTAACGATTTATGGCGTTTCAAGAGATAAAGAGCTAGAAGAAGTTCGAATTGCTAATGATAAGCTAGAAAAAGCAAATTTGCAAATTAGCGCATGGCAAGAAGATGTAAAAGCATTAAACAAGGAAATGAAGCAGCATTTGATTATTCAGAATGTGAAAGTAAAATTAGTAAACGGCAATCGTTATAAAGTAAACTCTGTGGTTGAATACAATATTCAAAAAAGCGTCGACGAAGAAGCACAGCACTTAATTGCCCAAGATATTGAAAGTGCGTATCGAAGCAGGGATATCTTAAAAAAAGCAATTGAAAATAAAAAATACGAATTCGATAAAACGATTTATGAAGTTGAAGTTCATCAAATTTATTTTTATACAACGCTTTCGATTGAAGTTCGAATTAAAAAGATGGAAAAAGTACTATAAAAAGCCGCTGATTTAAAATCAACGGCTTATTTTACAGATTACTCCTGACTGCAGAGCTCTTCTAAATCAAGTAGTAAAGGCTTTACTTCTTCCCATGAATAAATGGAAGCGCCGGACGCAAGAGGATGGCCTCCTCCGTTGTATTTTCTAGCAATTGTATTAATGACAAGCTCTTTTGAACGAAGGCGAACACGAATTTGATTTTCTTCCTCCACAAAAAACACCCACGTTTTTACTCCATCAATTTGCCCTAACGAACCGACTAGCTGAGAGGCATCAGCTGGTGTCACATCATATTTGCGAAGAATTTCATTTGGAATTTTCATATGAGCAACTCCTGCTGGAGACATCGTAAAGTTTTGTAGCACATATCCATGTAAGTGAGCGACGTTTTCTTTTGTTTTGTATAACTGATCATATACATCTTTAAAATTGAAACCATATTGAATCAATTCACTTGCATAGCAAAACGTTTTCGGCTTTGTATTTGGAAATAAAAATCGCCCCGTATCTCCGACGATACCGCTGAAGATCAGCTTTGCTCCTTC
The DNA here is from genome assembly GCF_058629175.1 of Priestia sp. MDV22-iso46. NCBI lineage: Bacteria > Bacillati > Bacillota > Bacilli > Caryophanales > Bacillaceae > Priestia > Priestia sp. MDV22-iso46. The sequence continues at coordinate 118,589 of NZ_JBZVWT010000006.1, read as the reverse complement.
ATCATTCAGAGATAATCCTTTTTCTTTTCCTTCCAAGTAAAATTCATAAATCATTTCGCTTGTTGAAGAAGCAGACGTCTCAACCCAAAGCAAATCACCATAAGGAGTTTGGTTTGGATGGTGATCAATTTTAATGACCATTTTTCCATTTACGTAGCGCTGATCTGATACTCGTGCTTCATTAGCCGTATCACAAACGATGACAAGCGCATCCTTGTAGGTGTCATCAGCGATGTCATCCATACGGTATAAAAATTTTAATGACTCCGCTTCTTCTCCCGTTACGTATACCTTCTTCTCCGGAAAAGATGTTTTTAACAATTCCGCTAATCCGCACTGAGATCCGTATGCATCTGGATCTGGACGAATGTGCCGGTGAATAATGATGGTGTCAAACTGCTTAATAGCTTCTAATATTTGTGCTTTCATTTTCTCTCTCCTGTCAATACTGTTCTTGTTTTATGTACGCACCACATGCACTTACACTTCCACAGCGCTGTATCCATATTATTTATTAAATCATATCTCTTCTCTTTTTTAAAAGAAGAATCAATCACTAGTAGAATTTTCTGTCATCGACCTGTAAAATAATAGATACTACTGTAAACACTTTCAACACTACGCATTACTAACATCTAGAAACATTACAGATAGAAATACACCGGACTGGAGGGGCGTCTGTGCCATTTTTTATGATTTTAATCGTTGTGTCCTTTGTTTTCTACATGTATTTAAAAGTAAAATACGTACGTTCGAAACGCCCAATGGAACGAAAATGGATTTCCGCTAAGTCAAGTATTTGTCTTGGCTCTTTTGTATTATTTTTTGGAATCAATCAATGGTTTATTTACGAAACAAGCCTTTCGCTTATCATCGGCATACTATTTGTATTATTCGGTTCAGGCAGCATATTAGCCGGTATCAAAGCTTACAAGTACTATCAGCCTTATGCAATAAAAGAAGCTGATCAAATGTAAAAGAAGCTGCAGAGCAGCTTCTTTTTTATACTCTTTCCAATAACTGAGCCATCATCATCGCTTTCCCTACTACAACCCCGGCATTGTAGACTTCTACATCTAATTTAGCAAACTTCCGACCAAGTTCTAATAGCTTAGGACGAATTTCAATTACGCTTTCAATTTGAACTGGCTTAATAAAATAAACGGTGATGTTTTCAATAACCAAATCACCTTTTTTATATAAGCGAAGAACACGATTGGCGGCTTCCGTTACAATAGTAGTGAAAACTCCGTATGAAATAGTCCCCATATAATTCGTCATTTGCGGCGTTACTTCACAGCGATACACCGGTGCTTCTTTTGTCTCTTGTACATCCATAAATTGATTGGTTACAATGTCGTCAATGGTTTCTCCTACCTGCGGTTGACGCTGAATCATTTGCAGCGCCTTTAAAACATCTTGACGGCTGATAATGCCCTCTAGCCGGTGGTAATCATCCACTACAGGCAGCACTTCAATCCCTTCCCATACCATCATATGCGCAGAAGAAGCGACCGATGTTTTCCCATGAACCGTCATGGGATTTTTCGTCATTACTTTTTCAATTGAAGTAGAAAGGTCATATCCAATAACATCTTTTGAGGTGACCATACCGTGAACTTTCATATGCTGATCCACTACAGGAAAACGACTGTGGTGAGTCTTATCGTTACATTCATGCCATTTTTCAATCGTATCGGTTAACTGCAAGCTAACCGCTTCAGAGATAGGTGTTAAAATATCCTCTACAAGCACAATTTCTTTTTTTATCAGCTGATCATAAATGGCACGATTAATCATCGTTGCAACTGTAAACGTATCATAGCTCGTTGAAATAATAGGAAGCTTAAGATCATCCGCAAGCTTCTTAACCCATTCTTCCGTATCAAAGCCGCCCGTAATTAACACGGCTGCTCCTGCTTCAAGAGCTAATTCATGAGCGTTTACTCGATTCCCTACGATAAGAAGGTTTCCGGCCTCGGTATATCTCATCATAGCATCAAGCTTCATCGCTCCAATAACAAACTTGTTTAACGTTTTATGCAAACCTTCACGTCCGCCCAGCACTTGTCCATCTACGATGTTTACTACTTCAGCAAACGTGAGCTTTTCAATGTTTTCTTTCTTCTTTCGTTCAATTCGAATGGTCCCAACTCGTTCAATCGTTGAAACATATCCTTTATTTTCCGCGTCTTTTATTGCTCGGTACGCCGTGCCTTCACTGACATTCAGTTCTTTGGCAATTTGGCGCACTGAAATTTTTTCACCAATTGGAAGCGAATCGATATACTGTAAAATTTGCTCATGTTTTGTCGCCACGTGTACTTCACCCTTCTAAAACGTTTTTACGTTTCATATGTCTTTTCTTTTATTATACGGGGGAAGTGAAATGGATTCAATCTAACCTCTTTGACGCAAAGGCTTTCTCGCACTATTTTTTTGAATACCTGCCTTCTTGCGGCGCGGTGCATAAAGCAGTGATGACAAATTTCCTCCGGCTACAAAAAGAGCAAAGGTAAGCCAGCTTATACTAAAAATCCCTTGCAAACTCGAAGTTGTTAACACTAAGTGCGGCATTGCATAGTAAAGCATCACTCCGCATAATAAAAGCGATAAAATAACTCGATTTTTTTCCATAGCTCTCCCTCCTTATTATTACTATCGTATGCAGGGAAGTAAAAAAAGCAGAACGTTTCTTTACAAATAAAAAGAGATTAAGACATAACTGCATCGATTCAATCTAAAGACGAACAAACGTGAGACATGAGCTGAACCGCTTGTGACACCGCAGTTGATTTCCGTGCAAGACTTCGCTTTCCGCGGGCGGCCGGTGAGCCTCCTCGTCGCTTGCACTCCTGCGGGGTCTCACCTATTCCGCTTTTCCCGCAGGAGTCTTCGTCTTGCCCTCCAATCAACAGCTAGAAGCCGCTACATATATGAAACCTACGTTCACCATAACAATAAAAAAAGAACGAGTGATCGATATTATCGATTACTCGTTCTTTTTTAACTTTAACTGAAATCGTTTTGTCCCAGCCTCTATTTATGATTAAAGATCCAATCCTTCTCCAACTTTTAATACTTTTCCTTCAATACCAGATAAAGACTCAATAAATTGATGAGGATCTTGCTTAATTACAGGGAATGTATTGTAGTGAATCGGCACAACAAGCTTTGCCTGCACCCATTCCGCCGCGATAGCCGCATCTTCAGGTCCCATTGTAAAGTTATCTCCAATTGGAAGAAATGCTACGTCAGGCTCATGGCGACCAATTAACTTTAAATCAGAAAATAAAGCCGTATCTCCAGCATGATAAATTGTCTTTCCTTCAATCGTTAAAAGCAAACCAGCCGGCATTCCTGTATAAATAATTTTCTCATTATTTTCTGTATAACTTGAACCGTGGAAAGCTTGCGTCAATTTTACCGTGCCAAAATCAAATGTATAGGCTCCGCCTATGCTCATTGGATGTACGTTTAAGCCTTGCCAGCTAAGATATGTAGCTAATTCTGCTACTGCCACAACAAGTGCACCGCTGCGCTTAGCAATTTCAACCGTGTCGCCTACATGATCATTATGGCCATGAGTCAGTAAAATCACATCTGCTTTTACATCTTCAGCATTTAAATCTGTTAATTCATTTCCAGTGATAAACGGGTCAATTAAAATTGTTTTTCCTTTTGTTTCAATTTTAACAATAGAATGTCCATGGTAAGAAACGTGCATCATTTATTCTCTCCTTTTACACTAACCTTTTCTATATTCTACCCGTCCGTTTTGGTTACAAAACAAGTGAATACGCGGCTATCATATCACAAACTGCGCAAAAACATGCCTTATTATGCTTGCTCTAATAAAGTTGTTGCATCAGCGTAAGTGAGACCGTGTGCATCTGCTACAGCCGCGTAAGTGACAAACCCATTTAGGGTGTTGATGCCTTGAAGAAGGGAAGGGTTTTTTAAGCATGCTTTTTTATATCCCTGACTTGCTATTTGCAGAGCATAAGGCACCGTTACGTTGGTCAGTGCTAAGGTCGACGTGCGGGGAACAGCTCCTGGCATATTAGCAACAGCATAATGCAAGACCTCATGCTTCGAATAAGTCGGGTTATCGTGAGTGGTAATGCGATCAGTTGTTTCGAAAATCCCCCCTTGATCAATAGCAATATCAACTACAACGGACCCTTTTGACATCGTTTGAACCATTTCCTCGGTGACAAGCTTTGGCGCTTTAGCTCCCGGTATGAGAACCGCTCCTATCACTAAATCTGACTCTTTTACAGATTGTGCGATATTGTAGTGATTTGACATTAATGTCGTCACTTCTTTACCAAATAAATCATCAAGCTGGCGAAGGCGATCAGCGTTTAAATCAATTATTGTAACATCAGCCCCTAATCCGACCGCAATTTTAGCAGCATTGGTTCCTGCTACTCCTCCTCCAATAATTGTTACTTTTCCTCTTTGCACGCCTGGAACTCCACTTAATAAAATCCCTTTGCCACCTTTGGTTTTCTCCAAAAATTGAGCTCCAATCTGAGAAGACATTCTTCCTGCAACTTCGCTCATTGGCGTTAACAGAGGCAAGCTTTTGTTTGGAAGCTGTACAGTTTCATAAGCAATGCCTACCACCTTTTTATCAATCAATGCTTTCGTTAATGCTTCTTCAGCTGCCAAATGTAAATACGTAAACAAAATCAGTCCTTCACGAAAATATCCGTATTCTTCTGAAATCGGTTCTTTTACTTTCATAACCATTTCAGCATCCCATGCTTCTTTTGCAGTATTTACGATAGAAGCTCCTGCATTTGTGTAATCTTCATCATGGAATCCAGAGCCTTCTCCTGCCTGTGTTTCAATATATACATCATGCCCACCGTTAACTAAAGCTGTAACACCAGCTGGAGTAATAGCCACGCGATTTTCATTGTTTTTTACTTCTTTCGGCACTCCAATTTTCACCTTTATCCCTCTTTTCTTATATCAGTGATTAACTGAAAAAAGAACGCCACACCAAATCCTTTAGAAAACCGGATTTACTATGACGTTACCTTTCGATAGAACTCAGCATAATCCTGCTTTTCTTAGTCTATATACAGTATATGCATCTAGTTATTCATATAGTTCGTTATCACTCTGTGCTTCTGGATTTTCGACTACAGAAGCCATAGCATCGCCAATGACGCCGCTTGAATAAGAATCCATCAGCTGTCTTGATGTCTCTTTTTCTCCTTCAAAATCATATTCATATACATGCTGCGGATGTTTTTTGTCTTTCATATGTCACTTCTCCTTTTTCACTCTATTTTCTTTACGAATGTGAACTTCACTTCATAATCCCTTACATGATCTTTTCTATTTTCTTCTTAAATGCTCTAGTTATACCATTTATCTCACATCAAAAAACGCCCGCAGATTTTTCTGCGGACGTTTTGATAACTTTTTTATATCGATGTTTTTTCGTGCAATTCATCTTTAGCTAGCTGAATTGCTTTTTTTACTTGTTCAAATCCTGTTCCTCCCGCGCTATTACGGCGATTAACAGCTGTTTTTGGACTTAATACATGATAGATGTCTTCCTCGAATAAATCTGACGCTTCCTTATATTGCTCAAGCGGCAAATCCATTAGGTAGATATTTTTCTGAATACAAACGAGAACCAGTTTCCCAACCACTTCATGTGCTTCACGAAACGGCATACCTTTTGAAGCAAGATAGTCAGCTAACTCCGTTGCATTTGAAAAATCTTGTTTCGTAGCTTTTTCCATAACATTTGTTTTTACTGTCATTGTTTCGATCATGCCAGCAAAAATGGTCAAACATCCTTCAATCGTTGTAACCGTATCGAACATGCCTTCTTTATCTTCTTGCAAGTCTTTGTTGTATGTTAAAGGCGTGCCTTTTAACACAGTCAATAGACTAAATAAATGACCATATACTCGTCCTGTTTTACCACGAATTAACTCCGCCATATCAGGATTTTTCTTTTGAGGCATAATACTGCTGCCCGTTGCGTACGTATCATCCATTTCAATAAATTGAAATTCTTGACTAGACCATAAAATTAACTCTTCACAAAAACGAGATAAATGCATCATTAAAATAGAACTGTTGCTTAAAAACTCTAAAATAAAGTCACGATCGCTGACAGCATCCATACTGTTTTGATAAATCCCATTAAAGCCTAGAAGCTCAGCGCTATAATGACGATCAATTGGGAATGTTGTACCAGCTAAAGCTCCTGCTCCTAAAGGAGATAAATCAATACGCTTCAGCGATTCCGCATAACGTTCAGCATCGCGCTTGAACATTGAAACATATGCCATTAAATGATGAGCAAAAGAAACCGGCTGCGCGCGCTGCAAATGTGTGTAGCCTGGAAAAATGGTTTCAACATGCTGATCTGCTTTTGTAAGCAATACATCTTCTAGATTTTCAATCAGCCCTACAATTTGCTGAACATGCTTTTTTAAATATAAGTGCATATCTGTAGCAACTTGATCATTACGGCTTCGACCCGTATGAAGCTTTCCTCCAACCGGACCAATTTCATCAATTAATAACTTTTCTAAATTTAAATGAATATCTTCATATTGAGCAGAAAATGTTAATTCTTTCTTCTTAGCTTTTTCAAGCAGTGTTTGAAGGCCTTTTTTAATTTGTGACGCTTCATCTCCAGAAAGAATACTGCATTTCTCAAGCATTGTTATATGTGCTAAACTGCCTTCAATATCTTCTTCTACAAGATGCTGATCAAATGAAATCGACGCACCGAACTCGTCAATCCATTGTTCAGGGCGTTTCGTAAAACGCCCTCCCCAAAGTTTGGTCATACCGTTGTCACCTTCTTTTGATTTACCATGCTGCTCACTTGTGTTGGAAGTCCCCATAATGAGATAAAACCAACTGCTGCATTGTGATCAAATTCATCTTCTTTTGTATATGTTGCAAGTTTTTCATTGTATAAAGAATTAGGAGATTTACGTCCCTCTACGATAGCATGCCCTTTAAATAGTTTTACTCTCACTGTTCCATTCACATATTGCTGCGTATCTTTTAAGAATGCAAGCAGTGAATTTGTTAATGGAGAGAACCATAAACCTTCATAGATAACTTCTGTTAATTTTTTCTCAATCACTGGTTTAAAGTGCGCTACTTCTTTCACTAATGTTAAATCTTCAAGCTCTTTGTGTGCTTTAATTAATGTCATAGCAGCTGGACACTCATATACTTCACGTGATTTAATTCCCACAAGACGGTTTTCTACATGATCAATACGTCCGACTCCGTGCTTACCTGCAATTTCATTCAATTCTAGAATTAACTGAGCTAGCGTGTAAGATTGACCGTTTAATGATACTGGAACACCTTCCACGAATTCAATTTCTACTACATCCGCTGTGTCCGGAGTGTTTTCAAGAGAAGCCGTTAGGTCATATGCTTCTTCAGGTGGAGCTGCCCAAGGATCTTCAAGAACGCCACACTCGTTACTTCTTCCCCACAAGTTTTGGTCAATTGAAAATGGGCTGTCTAAGTTAATTGGAATTGGAATATTCTTTTCTTTTGCATACTCGATTTCTTCTTCACGAGACCATTTCCAGTCACGAACAGGAGCTAAAACTTCCAAGTGTGGATTTAATGCTTTAATTGATACTTCGAAACGCACTTGGTCATTTCCTTTTCCCGTACATCCATGTGCGACAGCTACTGCATTTTCTTGTTCTGCTACTTCTACAAGCTTTTTAGCGATTAGCGGTCTAGATAGTGCAGATACTAATGGATATTTCCCTTCATATAATGTGTGTGCTTGAAGTGCTGCTAACGCAAATGTATTGGCATATTCTTCTTTTGCATCAATCACATATGATGATACCGCTCCAACTGTTAAGGCTTTTTCTTTAACGAATTTCAAATCTTTTCCTTCGCCTACATCTAAACAGCAAGCTACTACATCGTACCCTTTTTCCTGTAACCATTTAATTGCAACTGATGTATCTAAACCTCCGGAATATGCTAAAACAACTTTTGGATTACTCATTATCTATTCCTCCCACAAATTATATATATATTAATACAACCGTTTTAATTTTTATTCATTTAATCTACTATTACTTTAACAACTTTTTAATCTATTTTCAATAGTTATTCAAAAAAAAGTATATAAATTCACATTTATTTTAATTTAATAGGGTAAAATCTCTTAAAATACTGTAAAAATAGACATGAATGAATATTTCTTTCTTACACACTGTGTATATTTATATGCATAAATCAAGTATAAATGATTTATTTTTCATTTACAGTAGCTGTGGCTTTTGTCATTGTATAAAATGGAAGGGAAGAGGTGAAAAAATGGAGCGCTTTTTTACTTATGACAACAGACTCGGTATAAAAATTCCTGCTCTTGAAAGAGAATGGACATTCTATTCTGAAAAAGTTCAGCAGGATATCCTCCTAACATGGGAATCCATTCGGGGACAGATTCCAGACAAAATTCAATCTTTAGAAAAGAGTATTAATCAAAAACAAACGGCGTTAGAAGATGAGACTAATTTTATCCGCTCTTGTGAATTAAATAGCGAGATAGGAGAACTTGCTTCTATTATTAATGATTTGTGGATTTGGTATCGAACAAATGAGGAAATATCAAAAAAAGTTCACGGATAGACAAAAAAACGAGTCTCATGAAAAATTAATGAGACTCGTTTTTCTTATCCAGCAAATAGCGGTATTGGTAAAAGCGCTTTGCATAATCTGTCACTTGTTTGGCCATTCGATAATTCATCCCTCCGCCAACCATCATACTCACAATTGGCAAACGATTATAAACTTTTCGCTTCGCAGCGAATATAGCTAGCGTTTTCCCGATTTGCACAACGATTTTTTGCAGCCACGTTTTATCTACAATTTGATCAACACCTTCATAAAAATACGGGTCAAATTCTTGGCTTAACTCACTCTTTAATTGATGCCACCCCTGAGCCTGAAGGTGTCTAGGTAACGTTGCTGCATGGAAAACTTTTAGCGTTAGCATAAGCTCTGAAGGAGTCTGGATATGATAGCCGTAGCTCATTGCTGCCTGTTGCACCGCTTGAATATTCATGCATAAAACAGCAGGTATATCAATACCGACTAGCAGCGATTGTCCGGTTCCTGAAAGTGCTCCTTGACTCAGCGCATACAATCGAAGCTTGGCCATTTGCTGTTCGCATATATAAGAAAGCTGATCTACTTGAAGGGAATTCATTTCTGACAGATCTGTGATATCCTCTTTGAATACACGGGCGGTTTCAATAATTCGTTTTGTCGCTTGAGTTTGCATTTCCGTACCTTGAATTAATGCAGTTAACTGAAAGAGTCCCTCATCAATTTTATGTAAATAGGTCTCACGAACAGAAGCTGGAATTAAGTTAAGCCCTTTTTCTAACCACTCTTCGTACAATAACTCCATCTCAGTTGCTTCTACACTCTGTAAGCTCTCTTCCCATTTATAGATTTCTTCTAAAAGCTGTTCTTCGCGATTCGTTAGTATCATCATGTCACCCTTTCAAGAAATAAGTAGTTTTATTTTTATTATAACAAATAATGCATCCGTTACATTTTGCTTCCTATATTATTTCTTTCTTCTATACGTTGTAAACCTTCTTTCAACCGTCGGCTACTTACGCTATATAAAAAAGCTGATTTCCTAACAAGGAAATCAGCTTTTCGTTAGTTTGCCTGACAATTTATGAGAATTCATGCATTGAAGAGGCAGTTTATGAACTTAAATATTCGCTAAACGAGTAACGTCACGTGCAATCATAACTTCTTCGTCTGTAGGAATAACCATAACTTTAACTGGAGAATGAGGGTAGCTAATAAATGCTTCTTCTCCTTGTACACTATTTAAAGCTGGATCCCAATAAACGCCCATAAACTCTAAACCGCGAAGAACGCGAGCACGTACAACATCACTGTTTTCTCCAATACCTGCTGTGAAGATGATTGCATCTACACCAGACATACGAGCAGCATAAGAACCGATATATTTATGAATACGGCTAGCAAATACTTCAAGTGCTGTTTCAGCGCGTTCATTGCCTTCAGCGCTTGCTTTGATTAGATCGCGTAGGTCACTAGAAATACCAGATACACCTAAAAGACCACTTTCTTTATTTAATACATTTAATACTTCGTCAGCAGTTTTTCCTGTTTTCTCCATAATAAATGGAATTAATGCAGGGTCAATGTTACCTGAACGAGTTCCCATTGCTACACCAGCTAATGGTGTGAAGCCCATTGATGTATCAATTGACTTGCCGCCTTCAATTGCAGCGATACTTGCACCGTTACCTAAGTGACAAGAAATTAAGCGTAATTGTTCGATTGGACGGCCAAGAAGCTCAGCTGCACGCTCAGAAACATATTTATGAGATGTGCCGTGGAAACCGTATTTACGAACGCCATACTTTTCATAGTACTCGTACGGTAAGCTGTACAAGAATGATTTTTCTGGCATTGTTTGATGGAATGCTGTATCGAAGACTGCTACAGCTGGAACATTTGGAAGAATATCTTGGAACGCTTTAATTCCCACAATGTTTGCTGGGTTGTGAAGCGGTGCTAAATCAGATAAAGCTTCAATTTCCGCTAGTGTTTCATCTGTGATTAAAACAGAATCAGCAAATTTCTCTCCGCCGTGTACTACACGGTGACCTACACCAGTGATTTCATCGTATGATTGAATGATGTTTTGAGAAAGTAACTTTTCAACTAAAATTTTAACTGCAACAGCATGGTCAGGGATTTCTGTAATATCCGTTTGTTTTTCACCATTTACCGAGATCGTGAAAACAGCGTTATCTAAACCAATTCGTTCTACTAAACCTTTTGTTAATACCGTCTCACTTGGCATTTCAAATAATTGAAACTTAAGTGAAGAACTGCCGGCGTTGATTGCCATGATTTTTGACATAAAAAAACAGCTCCTTCTTTATTATACGTGCATCATAAACATAACGAACAGAACATAAAAGTGTAATCTCTACAATATTCTATGCATTTCGACACGATTTCTATCCTTATTCATTTAATCATTCACGACAATAGATTTCAAGAGCTATACATCATGAAAACGCTACCGGAAAATATTCATTATTTTCGAAAAAGACTTACTTTTTATTAACGCTGAACCATTGGTCCATTTGAGCCATAATATCACTCATTGCTTCTCGATTACTGAACTTCGGCAAATTCACAAGCAGCGCTTGATCAGGCGCTGTTACCCCTTCTCCCTGCTTTTGAAGAATGATAATACTCTTAGCAGCCTGCTCTTGTTTGAACATTGAAAGCGGCAGCTGAACGATTCCTTGAACGATTGCTTCCTCTTTTAGCAACGGCTGTAATAAATGAGACTGTTCAGATTCGAACAAGTTATTTGGAATAAGGGCTACTACGTATCCTCCATCTTTTACATGACGCAAGCTTTGTTCAATAAATAAGTGATGAGCATAGGTGTGACCTTCTTCAGCTCTTACCTTATACTCTTTTGCCCCTTCGTCGTTTGGATAATAACCAACAGGAAGGTCACAGACAACTAAATCAACAGGATCAATAAAAAGCGGCTGTAAGCTGTCTTGGTTGAATAATTGAACGCCATGCTTCTGTAAATTTGCATTTACATATGTCAATTGAAGTAATAAATCATCCACGTCTACACCGTATACGTGTTCAATTGACGCAGCGTGTGTATTTAAAATTGTTGTTAATAAGTTCCCTGCTCCTACTGCTGGATCTAAAAGCGTATATTTATCTTTTCCTGCCATGAACTTTCCAACTAGGTAGCTGACAAATAGTCCTACAGCATCAGGCGTCATTTGATGGTTAGGCTGAACTGCTTCTTTCATGCCTTTTAAAATAGCCAGCTGATACGCTTTTCGAATCGTTTCTTTTTCAAAATGATCAAGCGTGATTGAATCGTACTCTTTTTTCAAACGTTTTTTAGTTACCTCATCTAGCTCTTCTTGTAAAATAGTTCCTTGAAACAAATTTTCTCCCGTTTCAGCTACTGCTTCTAAATATACGCAGTTTAGTTCTTTTCTTAAAATAATAGCTGTTTGATCAATTACACCAAATAGCTTTTCCATACTAGCTAACTGACTCATGTTCTGCCTCCTGTGTAATGAAATAATATCTATATAAATGAGTAAACGTCCTATTTGGAACAACATATTTTATCATAAAAACTTCTTAAAACACAAAGAAGGCGAAAAACATTGTTTTCCGCCTTCTGCCGAACGCCACTGACAATCTTACTTAGCTGTTTTAGCTGCTTCGATTGCTGCTTCGTAGTTCGGATGCTCAGTTACTTCTGGTAAGTACTCAACATACGTTACGTTGTCATTTGAGTCTACCACAAAGATTGAACGAGCTAATAAGCGTAATTCTTGAATAGCTACACCATATGCTTCTCCGAAAGATAAGTCGCGGTGGTCAGATAAAGTTTGAACATTATCAATGCCATTAGCACCACACCAGCGCTTTTGAGCAAACGGTAAATCTACGCTTACTGTTAATACTTTTACGTTATCTAATTTAGCTGCTTCTTCGTTGAAGCGGCGAGTTTGCGCATCACAAACTCCAGTATCAATAGAAGGAACTACACTGATTAGGCGAACAGAACCCTTTGTACTGTCAAGCGTTACTTCTGATAAATCATTTGCTAAAACGGTAAAGTTTGGAGCCTTGTCTCCAACCTTCACTTGATTTCCTAATAATGTTACATCGTTACCTTTAAATTTAGTCACGAATAATTCCTCCTTTAAATAAGTATGTACACTGTTCATATTAGCTTGTCTGTCTCTATATTGCAATTAAATGACATACAAAACATGGCACTCCAAGCTAGAAAACAAACCAAACAAAATAAGCTTTGCTTGCTTCTTTTACTATTCAAAGAAGCAAGCAAAGCTTTATTTTATACCTACAAATTAAAATCGTTTGCACTATCATGATGCTGATTTTGTTGATTATGATGATCCTGCTGATGATTGTTTCGTTTAAACATTTGCTGCACGCGTTCAATTGCTTGAGGGGCTGTATCTAAAATCTTTTCATATAAATGTGTACTTTCGTTAAGGTGAAGCATTTTAATTCCGCTTCCACTCACAATTAAAAAGGCAATTGGCGTAATTGATACACCGCCACCGCTACCTCCGCCAAATGGATGACCTGATTCTTGCTGATGCTGTCCAGGAGAAGATGATGCATGCCCTTCTACTCCAAACTCGCTTCCGCCCGCTGCAAAACCAAAACCGACTTTTGAGACAGTTAAAATAACACTTCCATCAGGTGTTTCTACAGGATCCCCAATGATTGTATTAACATCAATCATTTCCTTTAAATTTTCCATAGCTGTCGACATTAAACTTTTAATTGGATGTTCTGCCATTAAGATAACCTCCTTATGTTTTCACAGAGTGTGTCTTGTTCTTATTTGACGACTTCCATCTTTTGCGACGCTTTTTGGACGTATGCCGCCAGTATCTCAAGGTCCGTAAACCTACTAGAATAGCTTGACCAACTCGAAAAGAAATTATGCACTCAAATACCGTTTCTGACCAAAGATGTTGAAATACAGGAGTAACGCTCATTACAGGCATATCTTTTAGTTTCATATAACGGCTGATTATACCAACTATGCCCCCCTTTGCAGACCATACAGCCCCGGTAAGTACGCCTGTTAACGCAGCGTCACCTAAGCCGAAACGGCTGTGCCATCTAATATCACTTACCGTCACTTTCTGTAAGAAACGACGAAAAATTTTATGAAAACCGACTACCTGTTCAAGGAATTGCTTCGCATTTTCTAACATGCTTAGCCCGTCTTCTACAGAATAATCACTCCATGAATTCTCGTCTTCTTTTCCTTGATCACCCATTCCTTTCTTCTTTTCAACAAGCAAACGAGGAGAATCTTTTTTCACTTTCACTACCGGAATTTCGTATGTATAGCGAATAAGACCAAACCAAGCCCTGAGTCTCACTCTGTAATAATCGTTATCTCGGACATGGTGAAGATCTACAAACAGCGTGATTTTTGTCCATACAATAAGTACAATAACAATTAAAAGTGCTAGCAATATCCATAAAAGCCATAGCACATCCTTCACTCCTTCTTAGCTTCACATTATCTCCAAAACACAGAATATTAAACCTTATGGAAACAATACAAAGAGGTTGAGATATGATATAACGAAATGAATCCAATCTCAAGACGAACAAATGGGATACATGAGCTGAACCGCTTGTGACACCGCAGTTGATTGGAGGGGAAGGCGAAGTCTTGCACGGAAATCAACTGATAGAAGAATCTAAACAAATGAAACCTGCGTTTACCATAACAAAAAAAAACGAACCACTAATCAAAAGTCTTGATCAGTGGTTCGTTTTTCACTTCGTCTAAAATCCTTTTATTCCAGCCCCTTTTTATTATCTGCTGATTGTACCTTCGTGTATGACGGTTGTATCTGCGTAGTAATCGTGTGCTCCTTGCTTCTTAGGTAAAAACGCCACTAATAAATAGCCTAGTAAAAAAACCGTTTTAGAAATATAACGTCCAACTCCTTCACGAAACAGCACAACAGGCCAAGTTAACGTGGAGTCTTTCAGCGATACTACTTTAAGCCCAAACACCATCTTTCCAAGCGTTTGTCCAAAATACTTGGTCATTAAAACAAAATAACCATAAAAGATAATAACCGTTACAATCGTATAGGGAGAAAAAAATCCATCTCCTCGAGAAATACCTGCTAAATGGAAAATGGGCTTGATCAGCAGGGAGTTCAAGCTAGCTACCACAGCTAGATCTAAAAGATATGCCCAAAAGCGCATCCAAAAGCCTGCATAATGGAATTCACTACCTATTGGCGTACTTACCGCTGGCTCATGTTTTATATTGTCGTTTGATTCGGTTGAATGAGACTGATTTTCCATGTTCCCACCTCTATTCTGCATATAAATACATCAGACGCGGAGAGCTTGGCTGCGCAAATGTTTTTAACATTGCAGTGACTTGTTCATCTCCACCTATTACTTTTTGCATGCTCATTGAAAGCCAAGAAGGCAGTCCGAATCCTTGATTGTATTGAATTACTTGTGCACCTTTTAACTTATAATCTTTCTCCATTCCTGTTACCGCATCTTCAAAATAGCCTAGTTGATCGACCAGCTTCAGCTCTTTAGCCTGACGTCCATCGTACACTCGTCCATCTGCGATAGAGCGCACTTTTTCTTTAGACAAGTGACGTCCCTCAGAGATAACATTGACGAAACCATCGTACGAGTTGTCTACAAGTGTTTGCATAATTTCTTTTTCTTCTCCGGTCATTTCTCTTGTTGGAGACATAATATCTTTATGAGCCCCGCTTTTGATAACAACAGATTCTACTCCTAGTTTATCAGCCAGCTTGCCGTAGTTAACGCTTTGCATAATTACACCTAGTGAACCTGTTAAAGTATCCGGAATTGCATAGATTTTATTAGCAGCTGTTGAAATGTAATAGCCTCCTGAAGCAGCCATTGATCCCATTGAAATATACACTGGCTTTTTCGTTTCTTTCTTCAGCTCTTCAATTTTTTTATGTATTTCAGCACTTTCAACGACGCCGCCGCCCGGTGAATTCACCTTAATAATGACTCCTTTAACTGCCTTATCATTTTTTGCAGCCTCTAGCTGCTTTAAAAATGCTTGGTGGTTATAACCATTTTGGGACATAAGCGGAGAGGAACCACTTCCTGTATCTTGAATCGTTCCATTGACCTCTAGCACTGCAATTTTCTTAGCTGCATTCCCTTTTTCGATAACTGTTTCTGATAGTTCACTGTCGTCTCCTCCAAATATGCCTGCCAGACCGTCATCTTTTTCTTCTTTGACTGAAAAACCAATATTAACAATCGCAGAAAAAATGAATAAGCAGGCCGCAATTAAAAGAGCAATCCACCTTTTTTTGTTCATGAAAATCCTCCTTTTTAGGTGTCAGAATTAAAAGATTATTCTTTTAATTCCTAAAGCAATAATGCTATAATTATTGTAACAAACTTTTTTTAAAAAGTTTACTTTATCGCTAATATTTTACATATCAGACAAACAAGGGGGAACTATCTATGCCAAATCGTCGCAACGTTTATTTCTTTCATCCAAAAAACCAGGAAACAAAGGCGCTCGTAAGTCCACTTATTGAACTTGCAAAACAATATGACTTTCAAGTAGTAGACCATTTCGACAGCGCTAACATCATTGTAAGTATTGGCGGTGACGGAGCTTTCTTGCAGGCTGTCCGTCAATCTGGCTTTCGAGATGACTGCTTATATGCTGGTGTCACAACTTCAGATCAACTAAGCTTTTACTGCGATTTTCATATCGATGAAACGGATAAAATGATTGAAGCTATTACGACAGAAAATATAGAAGTACGTCGATTTCCCGTTTTACAAACTCAAATTGATCAAGGAACTTCTTTTTATTGCTTAAATGAATGTTCGATTCGATCAGGAGTTATAAAAACACTCAGTCTAGATGTTTTTATTAATGAAAATCACTTTGAAACATTCCGTGGGGATGGGATGATTATTTCAACACCAACAGGCAGTACGGCTTATAATAAATCGGTAAGTGGAGCCGTAGTTGATCCGTTAATTCCTTGTATGCAAGTCAGCGAATTGGCATCGTTAAATAATAATAACTATCGTACATTAGGATCTTCATTCATCCTAAGCGCTGAGCATACGCTCACTTTAAAACTATCCAATGACAACAACCACAGTCCAATTATTGGAATAGATAACGAAGCATTAAATGCACGTCAAGTTGATCAAGTTCAAATTCGTTTAAGCGACCGTCAAATTAAAACGGTTAAGCTGAAAGATAACTCTTTCTGGCAACGAGTTAAGCGTACATTTCTATAATAAAAAGCGCCTTTGGGCGCTTTTTATTTTTGATATACAATTTCTCCATTAATAGCAGTCATCTGCACCTGTACCCCTGGAATATCATCTGCAGGTATCTCAAACAGATCTCTTTCTAATATGGTAAAATCAGCTACATAGTCCTTTTGAATATATCCTTTTTTATGCTCTTGATGAATGGCCTGTGCGCTTCCTAATGTAAACAGCCGAACAGCTTCAAATACAGTGAGTCGCTCAGAAGGTATGTAAACGACCGAGCTGTTCGGAGAAGTTTTTCTAGAAACTGCTGCATGAATCGTTAACATGGGATTGATAGGTTCAATAGGCGCATCCGATCCGCCTGCACACATTACGCCCTCGTCCAATAACGTTTTCCACGCATAGCAATAGTCCAAATGCTCTTCTCCAATTTTTTCAATAACCCATGGAAAATCACTGGCTAAAAACCGAGGCTGGATATCCAGCACAACCGGGAGCTTTTTTACACGATGAACTAAATCTTTTCGTAGAATTTGCGCATGAATAATACGATCTCTTTGCCCTGCTTGAGGAGGATATTGTTCGATGCTTTCTACTACATATTGAAACGCTAAATCACCAATTGCATGAATTGCAACCGTCATGCCCAATTCTCTTGCTTTTCTCACTAGCTGTTTTAATTCATCTAGTGATTGAATAGCTACACCTCTTGTAGAAGGGTCGCTTTTGTATGGAAAGCTTAAAAGAGCAGATTGACTGCCGAGAGAACCATCAGCAAAAATCTTCATTGGTCCTATTTCAATAAAAGCGGATGTGTCTTTCTTTTCTTCAACGTATGTATACATATCATCTACAGCTTCATGATGAACAAGTAAATGAGCACGAAACAGCTGCTTTTCTTTATGAATAACGTCTTGAAATGCTTGATATGCACGTAAAAAGCCTCCATAATAATTTAAATCTTCCGTATGTCCACCCGTCAATCCGTGCTGAACACAATCTTTAATGGCTACTGAAAGAGCTTGTCGAATGTATGCTTCTGATACTTGAGGAATATGAGCCGTTACTAATTCTTGCGCTTGATCAGCCAAAAAACCGGTAGGATTTCCCGCTTCATCCCTCTGGATAATACCTCCTTCCGGGTCACGTGTTTCAGCTGTAATCCCGGCTATTTTAAGAGCAGTCCCGTTTACTACTAATCCGTGACGACAGACTCGCTTCAACATAATAGGATGTTCTGTTGAAAGTTGATCAAGATCTTGATACTGAATCAAAGAGGAATCTTCCCACTGATTTTCATCCCAACCTTCTCCAATTACCCATTCTCCTTTTGGTGTACTCTCTACTTTTTGCCGAACGCGCATCAGCACGTCTTCCCTAGAAGTAGCTTGAGACAAATCAAGCCTAAGGAGCTTTTCACCGTGACCAATTAAGTGAAGATGGCTATCTACAAAGCCCGGATACATTGGATATCCTTTGAGGTGTACTTCTTTGTTAATCTCAGCACCCCATTTGATTCTTAGATCTTCTTCTGCGCCTATATCTTCAATGAATCCTTTTTCAACATATACGCTTTCTACATGCTCACCTTCTTTTAGCATCGTATATATTTTGCCGCCGTAAAATAAAGTCCCCATCGCCAACATCTCCTTTACTTTATAAAGCTTGATCTTGTCTCTATTATACGTGACAAAACAAACAAGACAAAAGAGTGAGGTTTCCCCCACTCTTTTTAGCCATCATTATTTAGTTAATATGACTTATTTACCACCAAGTTGTTGCTCAGCCATTTGAACTAAGCGTTTAGTGATTTCTCCACCAACAGATCCGTTAGCGCGAGCTGTTGCTTCTGGTCCAAGATTTACACCGAATTCAGAAGCGATTTCGTATTTCATTTGGTCGATAGCAGCTGCTGAACCAGGAGCTACTAATTTGTTTGTGTTTGCCATGTGTTTTCACCTCCTTGTTGAATATAGATTGTGTCAAAACACATGGCATCATACATTATTTTTTTGGTAATTTTATGAAATTTACCTTTTAAAACAAATCTTCTACGCTGTCTGCGGTATTTGTAGCCGAAGAAGCTTTCATCTCAAGCGTTTCTACATTATTTACCGCTTCTTGAATTAATGTTTCAAAATCATAAAATTGTTCGTATCGATTTATTTTTTCACGCTTTGGCTTCGTTTTTGGTGAGCTTGGCGTAAAAATTGTACAGCAGTCTTCATACGGTCGATTCGAAATTTCATGTGTATCAATTTTGCGGGCAATTTCAACAATCTCCGTTTTATCCATTGTTACAAGCGGACGCAAAATTGGCGTATTAGTCACTTCATTAATCGCATACATGCTCTCAACCGTTTGACTAGCTACTTGCCCTAAGCTGTCGCCAGTTACGATAGCTAACGATTCATTTTTTTCACGAATAAGGTCCGTAATTCGAAGCATCATACGGCGTGTAGAGGTCATGGTATAATTCTCTGGAATTTGCTTTTGAATCGCTTGCTGTACAGCTGTAAACGGTACAATGTGAAGCTTTACTTTTTCGTGATAAGCCGTTAATTTTTGCGTTAAATCGATGACTTTTTGCTTAGAACGTTCACTTGTAAAAGGCGGACTGTAAAAATGAACCGCCTCTATTTCTAAACCGCGCTTCATGGCTAAGTATCCTGCAACCGGGCTGTCAATTCCTCCAGAAAGCATCAGCATCGCTTTTCCACTCGTACCAACTGGAAGACCTCCTGCTCCGCGATAATCAAAACATGTAATATACGTTGCTTCACTTCTCACTTCTACTCGTACATTTACGCTTGGTTCTTTTACGTTTACCTTTAGATGCTCTGTATTTCGTAGAATATGACTTCCTACTGCATAATTTAATTCGTTTGTATCAAGAGGAAATTGTTTATACGCTCTCCGAGTAGATACTTTGAATGTTTTTCCTTCTATATCAAATTCTTTCATTGCTTCTAACGCTGCTTCTTGAATCGCTTCAAGCTCATTTTCAACTTTTAATGCTAAACTAAAGCTCTGAATACCAAAGATTTGCTGAAGACGTTCGATGATAGGCTCGTGATTTTCACCGTTTAAGTGAATATACATGCGGTCTCTTGTGTATTTTACGTGAATATTTTGGAATGCACTAAGAGCCGTTACGATATTTTTTCTTAGCTGGGCAACAAATTTTTTTCTATTTTGTCCTTTGGTTGAGATTTCTCCGTACCGAATTAAAATATGGTTATATATCATAATCATTTACCTCATTACTTTCTTTAGATCTTCAATTACTGTGAAAATAGCATTTACAATGGGCGTTACTTCATTATAATCATTTAAGCCTGACAAGCTTAATCGAATGGATTGATCGGCTTCTTCGTAATTTTTACCGATAGCTAAAAGCGTTTTGCTTGGCTTTTTTCGCTTTGATGAGCAAGCAGATGTAGTGGATACAAACACTCCTTTTTCTTCAAGAGCGTGAACAAAAACCTCACCTTTAATACCTTGTGCTGTAAAATTTATAATATGAGGTGCCGAATGCTCATTCGGCGTATTAATCGTGATTCTTTCGTGAGCAGAAAGTTTGTCCATCAGTTCTGCTTTTATTTTCCGCATTTTTTGCTGATTTTGAGCAGCATGTTCAAGTGTTAAACGGAGTGCTTTAGCAAATGCTACGATTCCCGGCACATTTTCCGTGCCTGATCGATGCTGCATTTCCTGAGAGCCTCCGCTAAGCAGCGGATGAAGCTGAACTCCATTTCGTTTATATAAAATTCCCGTCCCTTTTAAACCGTGAATTTTGTGTCCTGATAATGTGCATAAATCAATTTTATGATCCGCTAAAGAAAGCGGAACTTTTCCAATCCCCTGCACATGATCGACGTGAAAAAGCACCTTGGAATAGTTCGTCAGCATCTGTCCAATTTCTTCAATTGGCTGAATGGTGCCAATCTCATTATTTACATGCATAACAGATACTAAAATGGTTTCATCCGTAATAGCTGATTCAATAGCCGCAGGTGATACAAAACCACTGGAATCTACCGGAACATACGTAACGTTAAATCCTAGGGATTCTAACTGCTTGAATGGTTCATGAACAGAATCATGTTCAATATTTGTCGTAATGATATGCTGACCTCGGCTTTTATATTGCATCGCTACGCCTTTAATAGCCAAATTATTCCCTTCCGTTCCTCCAGATGTAAAGATAATTTCATTTGACGATACGTGCAGCAATTCTGCTACTTGCTCACGCGAACGGCTCAACAAATTCTCTGCCTGTACGCCAAATTGATGGAGGGAGGATGGATTGCCATAATAAGTTGTAGCTACTTTGGTAAAAGATTGTATGACTTCATTATAGGGTTTTGTTGTAGCGCTATTATCTAAATAAATCAAGGATGCGCGCCCCCTTCTTCATTTTTTCGGAACAACGTATTATCATAACATACCTTGATACTTTTTTAAATTAGGTTTTGCCTTAGTAATCATAACAAGGATAGACGATCTTTTCAAAGCTATTTGCCACTTTATAAGCAAGGTCTCCCCTTGCTTATCCTAACAGTTGCTGCCGTATTTATAGACTATACCATTAGCATTGAAAGAGATACGAGATAGTATGTAAAGAAAAGCATCATAAAAAAGCTCGTGTCCTTTGGACACGAGCTTTTTAACTCTGTGAAGATACAATACGCTGTATACGATCCAGCGCACCAGGATCTACTTGCTCAATAGCTGCAGATGCCTGTTTTAATGCTTCTTTGTATTCATAATGACGAAATGCTTCTTCTGCTTCTTCTAAAGACTGTGCAATTGAGTGATGAGTACTTCTATAACGGTTACCGTATTGAATCACTCTTTCAACGAGTCGCGCTTCTTCTAACATTGCCTCTGTTTCATCAAATGTATCCTGAACAAAACCAACAGCATCTTCAAGTAAAGATTGAACAGCTTGAATATTAAGCGGTTTTTCTTTCAGCTTAGCGGTTACTTCATTTAAGATATGAACCGTTTTTTCAAGCTGCACTTTATATTCTTCAGGAACACCAGGAAGGTTGCTTTTTTGAATAAGGCGTCGTGCTTCAATCAACTGAGATTTCAGTTCTTCTATTTTGTCCTTAGCTGAGAGCTCATCTTTGCGAAGAGCTTGTAGCATATCGCTATAGGATTCCTGAGATTCTTTTAATTGGTTAAGCTGTTTGGAAACGTCTTCGAGTTCTTCTTGGATCACACTGTAGGCTAAATTGTGCTCCGCCACCTTGTCCGAAATATTATAGTACAAGTTAGTCAATCGTTTTAGTTCGCGGTCCATTTTATAATATACGTCTAAATCGCGCTCTTTAAAATGATAGCTTTGCTGTACAAATAGCGTTTCTTCACGAAGTTCACGGTTTCGTTCTTGAAGCATACGAAGGAAGTTAGATACCGTATGAGATTCACGGTTCATTTTATGATAGGAGAAAACCTCATGCTCAAGTGAGTCATATAACTGCTCTAAGCGTTCGTTCACATCATCTAGTTTTGTAATCGCTTCTTCCACATATAATTCTTCAATATCTGCAATAATTTCAGCAGTTTCTTGTTTTAAAAGCTCTACCGTTTCTTCTACTTGCAGATGATCTAACACATAGCCCTGCTCACTCATTTCGCGGAACCCGTCAAGCAGTTCATTGAACTGAACAGGAAGAGTGGTCTGACACTCAACTAACACTTTTGGAATTTGTTCTAAATACGAATCAATAGCTGTTAAATCAGTTTTTAATTGAAGAACAATCTCACGTGCTTGAAGATAATTTCCGTTAATCGTCTCTTCCTCGTATTTTTTAAACTGCTCTTTAGATGTATTAATTGCGTATTCTAACGTTTTTTCAGCATTTCCATAGGAATACCGATGTGCGAGCAATTTTTTCTTCACATGGCGGTGAAGCTGATTTAATTCCTCAATATCATATCGATTATCTTGTTCGCTACCAATTAAATTTTGAAGTTCAGTAAGTATGTTTTCAATATCTATCTTGGTTTGTTCTAAGGCTTGATCAATATGTATAGATAACTGCTTCGCTTTTTTAAATCGGTATTTATCCGCTGCTTCTTCCGTTTCAAACAGTTCTTTATCAATTTTCGGGAGATTAGTTGATATAATTTCATCCCACTGCTCACGCCAACGTTCAAATAGCTCTTCAGTTTGACCTGTCATGTTCAATTCTTTTACTTTTGAAATTTCCTCTGCAACTGGCGTATTTGCTAATTCGACTTTGATCGTTTCCAGGCGATCAATTTCTTGATAAATCTTTTTACGTGAAAACATTCCGTACACAACTAATCCGATAATAAGTATGATTAGTGCTATAATGAATTCCATACTAAGCCCCCTTACAGTGCGTTCTACATGACAAGTTTCTTATTTATAAAAAGGGTGAATTTAATCCTTTAAATTTTTTTGCGTCAATGTTTTTATGATACCATGTAAAGTCCAACTTTTGAGCAAAAAATTAAATTTTTTTATACAAAATATTGGCATGGAGTCACTTTGTGTCGTTACAATGGAAAAAGAAGAAAAAAGGAGGCATTTTTTATGAAAGTTGACAAACATATTCATACTCCATTTTGCCCACACGGTTCACCTGATTCATTGCAACAATATGTTGAACAGGCGATTTCCCTGAACTTTGGGGAGATTTCGTTTACAGAGCATGCTCCATTACCAAAAAGCTTCAGTGATCCGACGCCTGATCGCGACAGCGGAATGGATCCTGACAAACTTGATCGCTACATTCAAAACGTACAGCAAGTTAAAAAAGAATTTGAGCGCGATATTCGTATTAATATCGGATTGGAAGTTGACTTTATTGAAGGATTTGAACACGAAACAACAGATTTCTTAAACGAATATGGTCCTTATCTCGATGACAGCATACTTTCTGTCCACTTCTTAAAACATGAAGAAGGATATGACTGCCTAGATTTTAGCGCTGACGTATTTGCACATATTGTACAGAAGTTTGGCAGCGTAAGCAAAGTATATGATAAGTATTACAACACGGTATTACGCTCTGTACAGGCCAATTTAGGCGTTTATAAGCCTAAGCGCATTGGTCATATGACACTCGTACATAAATTTCAAACTCGCTTTCCATATGAAGACACACTTTCCCCTATTATTTTATCAATACTCGATGAAATAAAAATGAAAGATCTGGCTTTGGATTATAATGGTGCAGGGTTGTTTAAGCCTTTGTGCAAGGAAGCGTATCCAGCTCCCTTTGTCGTAAAAGCAGCCCAACAGAAAAAAATCCCTCTCGTATATGGGTCAGACGCCCACTGTGCGAAGGATTTAGGCCAAGGCTATGGAGAGCTCCATTTAGGATAATTGAACGCGCAGTTTGTTTGTCCGTTCATATGGCAAACATACCGTTGTGTGCACCCATTGCTCAAGCTCAATCGCATATTGCTGAACAAAATACGGTTCGTGAGGCAATATATGAAGAACTTCACTTAGGTACTGAGGATGAAGATAAGGCATAGACAGCATGCCCTTAAGCTCAATGATTGTAAAGGAAACGTGCAGCTTTCGAAATTCCTTTTCTTTCATCCCTCTTTCAAGGATTGTTTTTAAGTAGTATTTTTCTTTGGTTAAATACGTAGTCATAACTTCTCGAATTAAAATCGTGTCAAGAGAGATTTCTCTATATACGAGCCGGGCAATATGCCTATTTTCGTGCTGGTAATGTAAGATAGCTCGAATCATCACGATCATACTTTCTGTTGAAGACAGCTTTTTCATTTCTTGGAATGCTTGCTCCAGTACCCCAATATAACCTTCAAAATAAGAAATCACTAAACTTTCAAGCAATCCTTCTTTGCTATGAAAATAATATGAAATATTCGCTACGTTCACTTTCGCTTTTCCTGCAATCTCGCGCACCGACGTACCATCAAAACCTTTTACGTTAAAAAGAGAAACAGCCGCATCAATAATTTTCTCTTTCGTTTTTGACTGTACAGCCATCTATCTACACCTCATTTCGATTTATTTTTACAAAACACATATGATTGCAAAATTGTGTAGAAATCGTTACAGTATTTAAAAAGGATTTTAGTAGCCTCTCTACATAATTCGTGATAGGCTTTTTAGTTCCTGTAATCTTTTATCGACAAAGTAGCGTTAAAACTGACGTTTCCTGATAAAAACTCATTAAATCTTATGTTGAATGGAGGAGAATACATTGTTTAATGTCGAAAACTACAGCGGCTCAAAACAAAAGGATTATGAATTAGTAATTAAGCAATTACGCGCCTTATCAGAAGGAGAAAGCAATACAATTGCTAATCTAGCAAATGCTTCAGCTTTACTAAATCAATTTTTAAATGAAGTAAACTGGGTAGGCTTTTATTTAATGGAAGACGGCGAGTTAGTACTCGGCCCTTTTCAGGGGCTGCCGGCTTGTGTTCGCATTCCACTTGGAAAAGGCGTATGCGGTACAGCAGCTCAAAATCAAAGAACAGAGCGAATTGAAGATGTTCATGCATTCCCTGGCCACATTGCATGTGATGCTGCTTCTCAATCTGAAATCGTTGTACCAATGGTGAAAGATGGTAAACTTTTAGGTGTTCTTGATATTGACAGTCCAATCAAAAATCGCTTTGATGAGATCGATCAACAGTATCTTGAAGAATTCGTCAAAGAACTCACTTCCTTTCTTTGAATATGAATAAGCAAAAAAACCGCTGCAAATCAGCGGTTTTTGCTTATTAAACAAACGTTTGATTAGCCCATCACCACCGTTTTCTTACGTTCTTTCTTCTTCTTTCATACTTCAAAAGAATATATCCTTTCTTTTACATTCTTTTAATCTTCAATCTCCCTTGACTTTATACGAGGAAACACCTATAATACTCGTTGTGTGAAATATTGCAGCTTATACAATCTTCTTTATGTTTTTTCATTTTGTTCCTCATTAAAAGATTGTTTTACAGAAGTAGCAATTCTTTTAACAAGATGGTGTATCGTGTAACTCTCTGCTGCTAGAGCGATGGTACATGAAAACAAAATGAGCATATCGCTAGAATGTGTCTGTTTTTGTTTTGCATAAAATAAAAACACAAACAAGGAGGAGTCATCATGGCTCGTTATACAGGTCCAAGTTGGAAAATCTCTCGTCGCTTAGGTCTTTCTCTAAGTGGTACAGGTAAAGAATTAGAAAAACGCCCTTACGCTCCAGGTCCACACGGCCCAGGTCAACGTAAGAAAATTTCTGAGTACGGTTTACAATTACAAGAAAAGCAAAAATTACGCCACATGTATGGTGTAACTGAGCGTCAATTCCGTAACTTATTCGTTGCTGCTGGTAAATTAACTGGTAAGCACGGTGAGAACTTCATGATTCTTTTAGAAGCTCGTCTTGATAACTTAGTATACCGTATGGGTCTTGCACGCACTCGTCGTCAAGCTCGTCAATTAGTTAACCACGGTCACGTTTTAGTTGACGGTAAACGCGTTGACATCCCATCTTACCGTGTACAACCTGGTCAAGTGATCGGTGTTCGCGAAAAATCTCGCAACCTTTCAATCGTGAAAGAAGCGCTTGAAGTTAACAACTTCGTACCAGACTACTTAACAGTAGACGCTGAGAAATTAGAAGGTACATTCACTCGCTTACCAGAGCGTTCTGAATTATCTGCTGAAATCAACGAAGCACTAATCGTAGAGTTCTACTCTCGTTAATAGTAAAAAGCCGTTCCTTATGGAGCGGCTTTTTTGCTGTCTATATATAAAAAAAGGCCTTTCGGCCTTTTTTTTTATGCGTATTGAATAAGGGTATATTTTTTCTTGCCTCGACGAATCACTGTGAATTGACCTTCAATACGGTCTTCTGCACCTACTGTTTTTTGTAAATCTTGTTCACGCTCACCGTTTAAGTAAATCGCACCGTTTGAAATATCTTCACGTGCTTGACGTTTAGAAGGAGAAATTTTACTTTCTACAAGTAAATCAATTAAACCAATATTTTCACCTGTATGCGTGTAAGAAGGAACATCCTTGAATCCTTGCTTAATTTCTTCTGCTGTTAACTCTGAAATACTTCCGCTAAATAAAGCTTGCGAAATACGAATTGCTTGCTCAAGAGCTTCTTCACCGTGTACAAGCGTAGTCATCGCTGCCGCTAGTGCTTTTTGTGCTTCGCGTTTTTCAGGAGCTTCTTTTGCAGAAGCTGCTAATTCATTAATTTCTTCGTGTGATAAGAATGTAAAGTATTTTAAATATTTTATAACATCACGATCATCTGTATTAATCCAGAATTGGTAGAATTCATACGGACTTGTTTTTTCAGGGTCTAACCAAATTGCTCCGCCTTCTGTTTTACCGAACTTCGTCCCGTCCGCTTTTGTTACAAGCGGAACTGTTAATCCAAATGCTTTTGCATCTTCTTCTGATTTACGAATTAATTCTAAGCCAGCCGTAATATTTCCCCATTGGTCGCTGCCGCCAATTTGAAGCTTACAGTTATATGTTTGGTATAAATTCAAGAAATCGTATGACTGTAAAATCATGTAGCTAAATTCCGTAAATGAAATGCCTGATTCGATACGAGATTGAACAGAATCCTTTGCCATCATATAGTTAATACCAAAGTTTTTACCGATATCTCGTAGGAATGTAATAACATCTAATGAGCCAATCCAGTCATAGTTATTTGCAATAACTGCTGCATTTTCACCTTCTTCGAAATCTAAGAAGCGTGAAAGCTGACCTTTAATACGCTCACTAAACATGGCAACCGTTTCTTTTTCATTTAACGTACGCTCTGCTTTTTTACCGCTTGGATCTCCAATAAGACCCGTACCTCCACCAACTAATGCAATTGGTTGGTGTCCAGCTTGTTGAAAGCGACGTAAAATTAAAACAGGAAGCATGTGGCCGATGTGAAGGCTGTCGGCTGTCGGATCGAATCCGCAGTACAAACGAACAGACTCTTTACTCAAAAGTTCACTTAAACCTTTTTCATCCGTTTGTTGGTTAATGAGCCCTCGAAACTCAAGATCTTGTAAAATATCCATGTTATATATTCTCTCCTTTATCTAATTGCTCGTTACAATTTGTTGAACAACATAAAAAACGCCCCTTCTTAAAAAAGAAGGGACGAAAATATCGCGGTACCACCCTATTTGGAAATAAATTATTTCCCACTTAAATGATGTAACGGTCTACCCGTCTTTTGCTACTGTAAGTTCACAAAAGATGCTCAAGGACGTATTTCATATTTGTCTATGTACTGATTTTCAGCAACCATCAGCTCTCTTAAACAGGGAGACAAGTATTACTTCTTCCTATCACTGCAGTTTATTTTATTTAAAAGTTTACACCCCACAATTATGAATGATTTCATTTTAAAATTCAAGTCCAAAAAAAAGTTCAAACAGCTGGCTGTTTGAACTTTATAAAAATCACTTATTTTCCCTACAAAGATTGAAACATTTACTCCTTAGTCTTCCATCGTTGACAAATCGCCCGTTGGCAAATCTAATTCCCACGCTTTTAAAACGCGACGCATAATTTTACCACTTCGTGTTTTAGGTAGCTTATCTTTAAACTCGATTTCACGCGGGGCTGCATGAGCAGCTAACCCTTTTTTCACAAATTGACGAATATCTTCAATCAGTTCATCTGAAGATTCATACCCATCTCTAAGTGCGATAAATGCTTTAATAATTTCCCCGCGCACAGGGTCAGGCTTACCAATAACACCCGCTTCTGCTACAGCAGGGTGTTCAACAAGCTTACTTTCTACTTCAAATGGACCCACGCGTTCTCCT
Source organism: Priestia sp. MDV22-iso46 (assembly GCF_058629175.1). Lineage (NCBI taxonomy): Bacteria > Bacillati > Bacillota > Bacilli > Caryophanales > Bacillaceae > Priestia > Priestia sp. MDV22-iso46. The sequence continues at coordinate 89,849 of NZ_JBZVWT010000006.1, read as the reverse complement.
GCCGTCATAATAACATCATCGATTCGGCCTTGGAACCAAAAATAACCGTCTTCATCCATATACGCCGAATCACCTGATACGTACCAATCACCTGGCATAAAATATGACTCATACTTTTCTTTGTTGTTCCAAATCGTATGCATCATAGATGGCCAGCCTTTTTTAATTGCTAAGTTACCCATTCGATAAGGTGGAAGCTCTTGTCCTTGATCGTCAACGATTGCTGCTTGTATACCTGGAATTGGTTTCCCCATAGATCCTGGCTTAATTTTCATAGACGGATAATTACAAATCGTCTGACCGCCAGTTTCAGTCATCCACCACGTATCATGAATACGTTTTTGGAACACCTTCATTCCCCAGCGTACCACTTCAGGATTTAACGGTTCTCCCACACTTAATACATGTCTGAGATTGCTTAAATCATAGCGTTTAACTAAGTCATCACCAGCACCCATTAGCATTCGAAAAGCTGTAGGTGCACTGTACCAAACCGTTACGCCAAAATCTTCAAGTGCTTGATACCATGCATCTGGACTAAATCGTCCTCCTACAATCACATTGGTTGCTCCAGCAAGCCAAGGACCAAAAATCCCATAAGAAGTCCCCGTTACCCAACCGGGATCTGCTGTACACCAATACACATCGTCATCTTTTAAGTCGAGTACCCACTTTGCAGTTTGATAGTGCTGAAGCATTGCGTTGTGAACATGAAGTACGCCTTTTGGTTTGCCAGTTGAACCTGATGTATAATGAAGCAGCATACCATCTGTTCTATCTACCCACTCAATTTCCACCTCTTTATTCGCCGCTTCTAATCGCTTCAGAAAATCTAGTTGAATGCCTTCTTCTTCTACATTTTCCCCTACAAGGAGAATGTGTTTTAAAGCTGGCAAATCTTTCACCGGAACGCGGCTCAGCAATTCAGGCGTTGTAATTAACACTTTTGCATCACTGTCTTGCAAACGATCTTTTACTGCACCTTCCATGAACGCTTCAAATAAAGGCCCAACAATAGCGCCAAGCTTTACCGCGCCTAACAGCGCAAAATAAAGTTCCGGAGAGCGAGGCATAAAGATAAACACGCGATCTCCTTTTTCTACGTCTGTTTGTTTTAGCACGTTTGCGGCTTTGTTTGACCATTCTTTCATTTCTTTGAATGTATATTTTTCATTGCGCTGCGCATCTCGATAATAAAGCGCAACTTTATTTTTACGCGTAGAGTTTGCGTGCTTATCAATTGCTTCATAAGCTGCATTTAGTTTACCTGTTTCATGCCATGAAAATTCCTTCTCCACTTGTGACCAGTCAAAGGTTTGATACGTTTTATCATAGTCCTGTAAGTTGTATACCCCTTCAATTACAGGAAGCGCTTCCACCTTCATCACAAACTCCCCCTTATGTATAAAATTTACAAACCTATTATATAACAAAAATAGACTTTTCACAATTTTATAAAAATTATTTGTCGGAATTGGGATAATAGTCTCCCTTGTTATATGACAACCTTTGTTATAGAAGTGTCGAATTAACAAGAATCTCTTTTAATTTTCTATTCTATATATTTTAAAAAACTCCTTTTCTTTTATTTAATTTTTTGAAAACGCTTTAATATAAAGTTTTTTTTGTATTATAATACAGATAAGACTGCTTGAAGGTGGTGATTCATGTGAAACATTCCCAAACATACAATATGAAAGAACTAAAAACCGCTGTCGGAGCAATTGTTATTGAAGGACCTGTCTCCTCCAAGACCTTGCAACAACTTGATTTTCATGAGCAACTAACGGCCTTTCGTCCACCTGAACAGCAAAAAGAAGCATTGATCGAGATTGCCAACTTGCCTGAAGGTAGAATCATTATTGCTCGCCATCATCATACAATCATTGGTTATGTAACCTTTTTATATCCCGATCCTCTAGAACGATGGTCGGAAGGAAATATGGAGAATTTAATCGAATTAGGAGCTATAGAGGTAGCCGCTCCATTTCGCAGCTACGCTGTTGGTAAAAACTTGCTTATCGTATCTATGATGGATGATGCAATGGAAGATTATATTGTCATTACGACAGAATACTACTGGCATTGGGATTTAAAAGGAACAGGGCTAAATGTGTGGGATTACCGCAAAATTATGGAGAAAATGATGAATAAAGGCGGACTGACGTGGTTTGCCACAGATGATCCGGAGATTAGCTCCCACCCTGCTAATTGTTTGATGGTAAGAATCGGGAGCAGAGTACCTCAAGAAAGCATACAAGAATTTGATAGCCTGCGCTTTCGAAATCGCTTTATGTATTAAGCTGACCTTTAAGAAAAGGAGCTGTGTCTGATGATTGTTGAAGAGATGATGAAAACTGATCTCGTTACCTTAACCCCCGACCATACGATTGCTGAAGCTATGAAACTTTTAGATACACATAAGATTAGACATATTCCTATCGTTAATGACCTTCATCACGTAGTTGGCATCATTTCTGATCGAGACGTAAGAGATGCAAGTCCATCTATTTTAGATAATACTTATACATCTGCTCTTCTATCCGAACCCGTGCGGATGATTATGCAAAAAGAAGTCATTACAGCTCACCCTCTTGATTTTGTTGAAGAAATTGCAAGTATTTTTTATGAACATCAAATCGGTTGTATTCCCGTCACAAAAAACAAGCGGTTAGTAGGCGTTGTTACCGAAAGAGATCTATTACATACGTTTATTCAGCTTACCGGCACCAATAAGCCAGGTTCACAAATTGAAATAAAAGTAGAAAATAAGGCTGGCGTGCTCGCTGAAGTTACATCCCTTTTTGGTTCAAAGAAAACAAACATCTTAAGCGTACTCGTCTACCCTGATGTAGATGAACGATATAAAATCCTTGTGCTTCGCATTCAAGCTATTAATCCATTGATTAGTATAAATACATTAAAAGAAAACGGCTATGAGGTGTTGTGGCCTAAATTACCGGAGATGACGTAATGACTAGTAATGCTGTATTTATTTATTCAGATGATATTCTTTCGTACAAATTCAGCAATAATCATCCGTTTAACCAGCTTCGTGTTCAACTAACATATGAACTGTTACGGGAATTTGGCGCTTTAGGCAATCAAGATGTTGTATTACCGCGGATGGCATCTGATGAAGAACTTCAGCTTGTCCATGATACTAGCTATATTCAAGCGGTAAAATTAGCAGGAAGCGGCGAGCTTTCTGTTGAAAAAGCAGCAGATTTTGGTCTTGGAACAGAAGATACACCTATGTTTCCCAACATGCATGAAGCTAGTGCATTTTTAGTTGGGGGTACACTTACTGCTGTAGATTATGTGATGACTGGAAAAGCTAAGCATGCTCTAAATTTAGGAGGAGGATTGCACCACGGCTTTCGAGGAAAAGCTTCCGGCTTCTGTATTTATAACGATAGCGCGGTAGCCATCAAATATATGCAGCAAAAGTACAACGCGCGTGTTCTCTATGTCGATACAGATGCTCACCACGGTGACGGAGTGCAATGGACATTTTATGACGACCCTTCCGTTTGCACTCTTTCCATTCATGAAACGGGACGCTACTTGTTTCCAGGCACGGGAAACGTTAACGAACGCGGGCACGGTGAAGGCTATGGTTATTCATTTAATGTGCCTGTTGATGCTTATACGGAAGATGAGTCTTGGCTCGACGTTTATAAGACCTCTTTAAAAGAAGTAGCTGCTTTTTTTAAACCAGATGTTATCTTGACACAAAATGGAGCCGATTCTCATTATTACGATCCGCTCACTCATTTATGCGGCACCACGAAAATATACCGTGAAATTCCTAAAATTGCTCATGAAATTGCCCATGAATACTGTCAGGGAAGATGGATTGCGGTTGGCGGAGGAGGTTATGATATTTGGCGGGTTGTTCCTCGGGCTTGGTCATTTATTTGGCTTGAAATGATTGAACGAAAGGCAGAAGGCATGCTTCCTCTGTCATGGCTTGAAAAATGGACAAAAATATCGCCTCACCCCGTTTGCACAAAGTGGGATGATGAACCTAATATCTATCAGCCAATTCCAAGAAAACCAGAAATAACAGAAAAAAACGCTCAAACTCTTGAGCGCGCTCTTTATCCTATTCGTTCTCATACATCTCATTCTTAAAAAAAGGCTATACAAGTGTATGGCCTTTTTCACTGTGCTTCGGGATCTGAAATAATAATTTCGACGCGCCTATTTTTTTGTAGATTGCCATTAGACGTGTTCGGAACAAGCGGCTTTGTATCTCCGTATCCAAGTGCTTCAAAGCGGTTAGCAGAAAGAGAAAAATGGTTCGTTAAATAACGTATGACGCCGCTAGCACGCGCTGCCGATAGTTCCCAATTAGATGGATAACGATAGGTGTGAATGGGTCGATTGTCGGTATGACCTTCTACTTTAATATCATTTGGAATAGTACTGAATAACCTTCCTAATTCATCCAGAAAAGGGGTACCTTTTTTCAAAATGTCGGCTTGTCCTGTTTCAAACAGCACCTGTTCTTGTAAAATAAGCACAACCCCGCGTTCATCTCGCTTAGCAGTAATGACATTCTGAAGCTTATTTTCCTTCAGGTAGTCCTGCACTTTCGCTAAAATGCTATCCAGCTTTTGAGACTGCTGGCTCTTTTCTACAGAAGCTAATGATCCACCGCTTGTAAGCGAATTGACAACGGTCTGAAACTTTTGATTATCCACGCTAGACATTGAAAATAGTAAAATAAAAAAAACTAATATTAACGTCACCAAATCAGCAAATGTTACCATCCATTTTGGCGACTGTGCCGAATACCTTTTTCTTCTACGCTTCACGAACGTGTTCTCTCTTTTCTTCCAGCTTTCGTTTTTCAACAGGGGCAAATACTTTTAGCTTTGCTTGCACAAAGCGAGAATTTTGACCCGCCTGCAAGCCGATGACACCTTCAATAATCACTTCTTTAACAAAAAGCTCATGCTCCGTTTTACCAACTAATTTAGCTGCGATTGGCTGAAAAAACAAGTTTGAAAGCAGCGCCCCGTAGAAAGTCGTTAAAAGAGCAATTGCCATGTTAGGCCCAAGCGATGAAGGGGTATTAAGGCTTTTAAGCATTAGCACTAGCCCAACGAGCGTCCCAATCATTCCCCAAGCGGGGGCATAATCGCCTGCTTTTTCAAACATACTTCGACCTCTCGCATGTCTTTCTTCCAATGCAGCTATTTCAGCTTCAAGCAGCTCTCGAATCATTTCCGGTTCTACTCCATCAATGGCTAGCAAAATACCTTTTTTCACAAATAAATCATCGATTTGTTCAAGCTCTGCTTCTAACGATAGAAGTCCTTCTCGACGCGCTTTTTCCGATAAATGTACAAATGTTCCTACAATTTCTTCTACGTTTATTTCTTTAGATTGAAACGCTTGTTTCCCTACTTTTCCCATATTTTTCAATTGTTTTAAAGGAAAGCTCACGCACAGCGTACCAAAAACGCCTCCCAGTACAATTAAAATCGATGGTACATCAATAAAAGCTAAAAAACCGCTCATTCCTCCACTTGAAATAACCCCAAACACAACCATAGAGATACCAATTAGTATCCCTATAGGTGTGAGCATATCAATTTTTTTCATATTCTATCTCCCCGTGTCTGAACTTTGGATTCGTTCTTATTCATTCACAGGTATATTTTGTTGATTGTCTGAACTCGATGCGGTGAGGAAGCTGTACAATGCTGCTGTCTACCGTTTCTTTGTTCATGTATTTTGTTAAGAGACGCATCGCTACTGCACCAATATCATACATTGGCTGTACAACAGATGTTAACTGAGGACGAACCATTGTTGAAAGTCTTGTGTTATCAAAACCGATAACTTCTAGATCGTTTGGTACATTCAACCCGCGATCTTGTGCCCCGTGAATAACGCCTAATGCCATTTCATCCGTTCCAACGAAAATAGCAGTTGGCTTTTCATCTTCTTCTAATAGTTTTTCAACCGCTTCAATACCTGAATCGTACGTGTAGTCTCCTTCTACAATATAAGAATCACGTACAGGCAATCCGCTTTCAGTAAGAGCACGCTTGTACCCTTTTACTTTTTTCGCATGATTGATTGGTTCTTCTAACGTACCTGAAACGAATGCAATATTTTTATGACCGCTGTCAATTAGTGATTGCACTGCATCAAAAGCTGCTTGTTCATAATCAATAGTTACAGATGGGATTTGGTTAGTTGATTCGATTGATGCTGCAAGTACAACTGGAACCGGTGATTTTTTTAGCTCTTCTACGTGTTCTTCCGTTACATTCCCACTCATGAAGATGATTCCGTCTACTTGTTTACCAAGCATGTTATTTAAAAGGTGAAGTTCTTTATCTTGATTTTGATCGGAGTTACTTAAGATGATATTATATTTGTACATCGTTGCAATATCTTCGATTCCACGCGCTAATTCTGCATAGAAAATATTTGAAATATCAGGAATGATAACTCCTACTGTCGTTGTTTTTTTACTTGCTAATCCACGCGCTACTGCGTTCGGACGATAGCCTAGTCTTTCAATTGTTTCTAATACTTTTTTTCTAGTTGATGGTTTTACATTTGGATTTCCGTTTACCACACGAGAAACCGTTGCCATCGACACGCTTGCTTCCCTTGCTACATCATAAATTGTTACGTTCACAACAAACACTCCTTATCGAAAAACATTTCGTTTATTTTATCCTTATTTCATTTCTTGTATTTACGTATATAAATCCATCTTCCTTTATAGAATGGCTATTTCTAGCTCCTTCACTCTTACATACAGCTTAGATACCCTGTATGCATCTAAATCATTCCTGTTATGCCCTTATTATTACGTGGCAAAGACAATTTTACCAGTTTATATGTAACAATGTAAAAGACGGTGTATATTAAGTAAATAAAAAAAGTGAATCGCGAATTTATATCATATGCAATCACAGAATGATAGCGAATATCTGTAACTACTATACGATACTATGTGCTTCATCGCAACGTATTTACCGCCTTTTTCCGACAAGTTTCACGAGAATTTCATAAATTCTTGTTTTTTGGATTTGCACTTATTCTTTCCTATTTTGACAAAAGTTATCGACTGTTTTCAAAATACGTGATAATTTCGCTTATCTTTATTATAACGAAAGGCAAACAAGCTTGAAACCATTAAGTGCCTCAAACTTGTCATAAAAGTATACGAATTTTTCATTTTTACGTTTTTTTATAAATTTAAGTTACATATAGGTTTTAGCTGCTTCATAAATTCTGTAAATTGCGGGATATCCATTTGCTGAGCTGAATCAGAAAGTGCTACCGCAGGATCTGGATGAACTTCTGCCATAATTCCATCTGCCCCAATGGCAAGAGCTGCTTTAGCCGTTGGAACAAGTAAATCTCGTCTTCCCGTTGAATGCGTGACGTCGACTAAAACAGGTAAATGAGTTTCTTGTTTTAAAATGGGAACAGCTGAAATATCCAGCGTATTTCGCGTTGCTCGCTCATACGTACGAATTCCTCGTTCACACAAAATCAGCTGATCATTTCCTTTTGAAACAATGTATTCAGCAGCATTAATAAACTCATCAATCGTAGCGGCTAAGCCTCGCTTTAATAAGACAGGCTTCTTCACCGCACCCGCTTCTTTTAACAGCTCAAAATTTTGCATATTACGAGCACCAATTTGAATCACATCTACGTATTCTACAGCTGTTTCAATATCAGCCGGGTCGACAATTTCACTAATAACGGCTAAATCGTATTCGTCAGCTACTCTTTTTAAAATTTGCAATCCTTCTAAGCCAAGGCCTTGAAAATCATAAGGAGATGTTCTTGGCTTGTAGGCTCCGCCTCTAAGCATCCGCACGCCCTGCTGCTTTACGGCTTTTGCTACGGCTGCTACTTGCTCATAGCTTTCAACGGAACAAGGTCCTGCTACAAAACGCTGAAGTCCGTCACCAATTGTTTCTCCTTTTACCGTAACAATTGTATTTTCCCGCTTCTTTTTACGGGATACAAGAAGTGCTTTACGATGATCATCTTCTTGAAGCTCTAAATGAGCTTTAAAAATCTCTTTGAAAATATGTTGAAGCGTAGACGTTTGAAACGGTCCTTCATTCTTGCTTAAAATCGCATCAAGCATTGCTCGTTCACGAACGGGATCAAAACGTTTGGTTGACTGCATTCCTTTTAACTTTCCTATTTCTTGAACAAGCTCGCCTCGCTCATTAATAAGCTTTAACAGTTTCATATTTACTTCGTCAATTTGAGATCGCAAATGCTGAAGATCTGAATTCGTCATGTACGTCCACCCTTTCACTGATTTTAAAAAATCCGTTTAGCAGGGTTACTACATAAGATGATAGATGATGGAGGATATATGTAAGGGGCTTCTCTGCTTTTATGTGCTAAACTACATCTATTGTACGAAAAAGCGGATGAAACCGCAATCAGCTTATAAAAAAAAGAGGTTGAGGCATAGCTAAATCGCTCCAATCTAAAGGCGAACAAATGGGATAAACAATCTATTATGGATTGCGTGTCATACCGCTGTTGATTTCTGTGCAAGACTTCGCTTTTCGCGGGCGGCCGCTGAGCCTCCTCGTCGCTTACGCTCCTGTGGGGTCTCACCTGTTTCGCTTTTCCCGCAGGAGTCTTCGTCTTGCCCTCCAATCTACCGCTAGAAGCAGCTCCATACAGTAAACCTACGTTCACCCCGCCAATGAAAAAATCCGAACGATTAATGTTCGGATTTTTCTTTTACTAAAATACTTTTTCGATTAGTGAGCTACGTTTTTCGCTAATTCGTCTTCGTTAATGTTCCAGTGAGAAGCATGCCACTTTACTTTTCCATCTTCAAACAGAAGCGCTTGAGGTGATTCATGCTTCACTTCATACGTCTCAGCAATATAGTTAGATACATCACGTGAATCTTGGACATGAAGATAATAAGAAGGAATGTCTTCATGACTAGAAGCAAATGCTGAAAATGCCTCATGACCAGCTGCACTAATTGGACACGTTGTACTGTGTTTTAAAAATAAAAAGCGATTGTTTTCCTTTACAACTTGTTCGAACTCTTCAACTGTTGAAATTTTTTTCATTTTTTTCACCCTTTCTGTACTTACTCTTAAGTTTACATGGTTTGACCGTTTCCATACAAAAAGAGTGCTCAGCTTTATGTATGATGCTCATAAATTCATTTATAAGGTGGGGGGGTTTCCTGCAATGAAACGATTATTTACTTGTTGTTATCCAACCTAAATTACATACAAAAAAAGCGTTCACCCTGTAGGGTAAACGCTTTTGATTCTTTATTATGGTCGTGGCACTGTGCTTTCCACTTCATCTAGTGCTTTTTGAGCTTCTGTTAGCTTTTGCTGAACGTCTTCGTTGCTTTGAGACTCAACTTCATCAGCAAGCACTTCTAAGCTTGTTGGCGGTAATGCTTCGTGTTCAGGATCTACTTTACGGAAGTTTTTCACCTTGTCCACTACTTGTGAAGATTGCTCAGACAGTGTTTGTGATAGACCAGCCGTTTTTTCTTTAGCCGTTTGAGCAAACCCTTGTCCTTTTTCAACAGCGCTGTTTTTCGCTTGCTCTGTTTTTAAACGAACGTAAGCTGCCTGCTCATTTAAATCAGAACGGAACTCTTTACCTGATTTTGGAGCAAGTAGTAATGCCGTTGCAGCTCCTACAACTCCTCCAATCACTGTTCCTACTAAAAAGCCTTTATTTGAAGTGTTGTTTGGTTTATTTGGTTTGTTTGACATATGCGTCTCCTCCTTTAAAGTTCATCCTTATGAAAATGAGCGTGAGCGTTGAACCGCTTTTTCTTTTACTTCAACAGGTACAGGCTCTGCGTCAACTTTTTTCTGTTTTCTTAATTTTATACGTTCCCATACGTCTAATGCAACATTGCTCCATTGAACAACTTGAGCAACAGTTTCTTTATTTTCTTCTACTTTCTCTGAAACGCTTGATGATACGCTTTTAATAGACTTATTTAGGTCTTGGATTGAGTCACCTACGCCTTTAACAGAATCCACCACTGTGTTCAGCGCTTCGGATTTACGCTGAATATCTTCAGCTAACAGATTAGTCTTATGTAAAAGTGCAGTTGTTTCGGCTGTGATTCCTGTCATTTGCTTTTCTACACCGTCTAAAGTACCTGCCACTGAATTTAATGTGTGCTGAACGGATTTCAATGTTTTGGACACGGAAACCACCAGGTAAAAAATCGCAATGGCAACAATAGCAGCGCTTAAATAAAGAATAATAACCATCTGTGCAAGGCACCTCCTATTTTCTTCTCTCTTGTTATAACTACTTTCCCAATTTTATAAACAATTAAACCTTCTACTCCCTATAGACTCTTTAACTTTACCATATTCTCTCTGCCTTTATTCAGAAAAAGGGAAGATTGTTACATTATTTCGCGATATATGAGTTATTTCCCTTCCTAAAGAAAAAAAGGATTTTAAAGCATAAAAACAAACAAAATAAGCTCAGTGGGGTACAATAGAAAGTGAATCACCAATCATTGTTATTTTAAGGAGGCACTATTTATGAAAGACCCTAGAATTGCGACATTAGCTAAAAATTTAATTAATTATTCTGTTCGCCTTCAAAAAGGAGAAAAAGTATTAATCGAAAACTTTGGACTTCAGCGCGAACTTGTGACAGCACTTGTAGATGAAGCGTACAAGGCGGGTGGCTATCCATTTGTACTGCTAAAAGATCATTCGGTAGACCGCGCTCTTTTAAACGGTGCACAAGAAGAGCAGTTCAATATGATGGCAGACTTTGAAGCAAATGTGATGAAAGAAATGAATGCTTATATTGGCTTGCGTTCTGGTTCAAACATTTTTGAACAATCAGATGTTCCGGCAGATAAAATGAAAATCCAAGGAAATACGATCGGTAAAAAAGTACATAGAGAAATTCGCGTTCCAAAAACAAAATGGGTTGTTCTTCGCTATCCAAACGATTCAATGGCGCAGCTTGCTAAAATGAGTACAGAAGCATTTGAAGATTTTTATTTTGATGTATGTAACTTAGACTATGGCAAAATGAGCAAAGCGATGGATGCTCTAGTTGAGCTCATGAACCGTACGGACAAAGTGCGTTTAACAGGTGAGAATACAGACTTAACGTTCTCTATTAAAGATATTCCTGCAGTGAAGTGTGCCGGAGAAATGAATATTCCGGACGGTGAAGTATACACGGCTCCTGTACGTGATTCTGTAAACGGAACAATTTCTTACAACACTCCTTCTAACTATCAAGGCTTTACGTTTGAGAATGTATCCTTAACATTTAAAAACGGTAAGATTGTTGAAGCAACCGCTAATGATACAGAACGCATCAACGGCATTTTTGATACGGATGAAGGCGCACGTTTTGTTGGCGAATTTGCGATTGGCGTAAATCCATATATTCAACATCCAATGCAAGACATTTTATTTGATGAAAAAATTGACGGAAGTTTCCACTTCACTCCTGGCGAGTGCTACGAAGATGCGTATAATGGAAATAAGTCAAATATCCACTGGGATATGGTGATGATTCAGCGCCCAGAATACGGCGGCGGTGAGATTTATTTCGATGACGTGTTAATTCGTAAAGACGGGCTATTTGTCATTGAGGAATTAAAAGCGTTAAATCCTGAAAATTTAAAATGAGTTTTGAAATAAAAAAAGGCACTCTCCTGAGTGCCTTTTTTTTATGATACGGTTTGCTGATATAGTTTTTCAAACTTTTGAATGTCTCCAGCACCCATAAATACTAATACAGCTTCATTATGGTCTTTTAACGATTCAATTGTTTCTTCATTAATTAATTCAGCTCCGCTGATTTTGCTTCGTAAATCTTCAATTGATAATTTACCTTGATGCTCACGAGCTGATCCAAAAATGTCACATAGATATACTTTATCAGCGTGCTGTAAGCTTGCTGCAAAATCCTCTAAGAACGTTTGTGTACGCGTAAAAGTATGCGGTTGGAAAACAGCCACAACTTCACGGTTTGGATACTTTTGACGAGCAGCTGAAATCGTTGCATTAATTTCCGTTGGATGGTGTGCATAATCATCGATTAGCACTTGTTTGCCAACGTTCTTTTCACTGAAACGACGCTTTACACCTTGATATGTTTTAAAACGCTCTTGCAGCACAGCAACGTCAATTTCTTCATAATGACAAAGTGCAATAACAGAAAGTGCATTTAAGATGTTATGGTCGCCATACCCTGGAATTTCAAATGATGCGTGGAATGTATTACGAACGAACACATCAAATGTTGTGCCTGTTGTGCTTTTTACGATATTACGTGCTTGGAAATCATTTTCTTCGCCTAATCCGTAATAAAGAACAGGTACCTTCGCTTGAATTTGCTGCAGATGTTCATCGTCACCACAGGCAATAATTCCTTTTTTGACTTGAAGTGCCATCTCTTGGAACGCGCTGAATACATCGTCGATATTGGCAAAATAATCAGGGTGATCAAAATCAATATTCGTCATAATTGCATAGTCTGGCGTATAAGATAAGAAGTGGCGGCGATATTCACATGCCTCAAACGCAAAATACTTGCTGTCTTTTACACCTTTACCCGTACCGTCTCCGATTAAATATGAAGTAGGTTCAGCTCCTTGAATCACATGCGCTAACATACCCGTTGTGGATGTTTTTCCGTGTGCTCCTGTTACGGCTACACTCGTATACTGTTTCATAAAGTCACCTAAGAAACGGTGATAGCGTACAAGCTTGACTCCTTCTTTTGAAGCTGCTTCTGCAATTTCTTCATGCGTATCAGGAAAAGCATTTCCTGCGATTACAGTCATGCCGTCTTTAATATTATTTTTATCAAATGGTAAAACAGGAATTCCCTGCTGTTCTAGTGCTTTTTGCGTAAAAATTTCTTTTTCAATATCCGATCCTTGAACTTGAAAGCCCATATCGTTTAGGATTTGCGCAAGCGCACTCATTCCTGTTCCTTTAATACCTACAAAATGGTAAACTGTCATATAAAGAACCTCCAACATTCGTCTATCTGTAAGACAGTATATGACGGTTATCTAGAATTGCTCTTACAAACGTATATAAATGTCGTTTGATTACTGATTTCACGATAACATTCGTACATTATATCACTTCTTATAACATAACTCCATGACTCCATTTCTACTCTCTTGCCTTGCGAAACGGCCTTTTATTTTGGCTTCATCACATAGTATATAGCCTGCTGTTTTAAAAACGAGCGCCATGTCATTGCATTTTTTTTGTCATTATATTGCGTTACTAACTGTTCAATGCGTTGTTTATGTCCTAAAAAGAAAGAGTCAATTAACACGTCATATCCGATTGATTTTATTTTTCGAATCCAAATTACTTGTTGTTCCTCTAAATTTGCAAATCTTCCTCTTACATCTTTGATGATAACCTGCTCATTTGTCAATGGGGTATATCCTTTTAAGAAAAACGAATTAGGTACTTTAGACACAATAATTGGCTCTAGTACACTCGTCAAAAAAAAGGCTCCTTGAATCAAAAACGACTCTGTTTTCTGCTTCGCCTGATCAGCTAAAAAAAGCTGCAGCAGGGTTTTCCCCTGAATGGTTACATATTCAAATGCAAACCACTGAAAAAATAATTGTTCATGGGAATCAGACAGAGGCGCCTCATGAGGCAAGTTTACTAACTCTTTAAATAAATGTGAAGCCCGCACTTTTTCTCGTATATTCGTATAGCGGTTCACAAAAAAGAAATATTGATTGTAAAAGTCGCAAATAGCATTATCAGACTGAAGCTGCTTTTGTTCACGAATTTCATTAAAGTTAATCAGTTCATGATTTTCTTCTGTCATTACTCTTCACTCGTACTCTAATTATTTTAGTTTGTCCTCTTTATACGCCTTCAGCTCATATGTTTCTGCTGGTGAGAAATGATAGCAAACTATCACATGCTAAAAAAGCAAAACACACATTATCCTTACATATAGTAAATCATTTTACTAGTTCTGACAAACCTTTTCCTTTTTTTCTTGATGGATTTCTTCCAAAATCTCTACTCAAATTCTGTATAAACGAACTTAAAGCAGAAAAACAAGAGGCCACGGATACAGTGACAGAGCGTTAGCTCACACAATGCTGTATTCTGCTGATTTTGCATAGCCTCTTTTTTAACCTACATGTAGAAAAACAGCTTAAAATGTAGAAGTGGCTGTTTGACTTTCCATTTCCTGAAGCTCGTTTTCGGTAATGAGCACATCTCTCGGCTTGCTTCCTCTTGCTTCTGAAATAATTCCTTGCTGCTCCATCATATCAATTAGGCGCGCTGCGCGATTGTACCCCATTCTGAAGCGTCTTTGCAGACTGGAAGTAGATGCACCGCCTTGATCTAGCACAAACTCGCATGCTTCATAGAAAAGCTCATCTTCTTCATTTGAAGCAAAGCTTTGCTGCTTTTTCAACAAATCTTCTTGATCAAATAAGTATGTTGGCTTCATTTGTTTTTTGACATGATCTACAACGCGGTCAATTTCTTCATCTGAAACAAAGTTCCCTTGAATTCGAACGCTTTTAGAAGAGCCGTTTTCAAGAAGCAGCATATCACCTTTACCTAGTAGCTTCTCTGCTCCCCCTGTGTCGATAATTGTACGTGAATCAACTTGCGAAGAAACAGAAAATGCAATACGCGTTGGCACATTCGCTTTAATTAAGCCTGTAATCACATCTACGGAAGGACGCTGCGTTGCAAGCAATAAGTGAATGCCACATGCTCTTGCCTTTTGTGCAATACGGCAAATAGCTTCCTCTACTTCCCCAGGAGATACCATCATTAAGTCGGCAAGTTCATCAATAATAATAACTAGATATGGCAGCTCCCCGCTTTTTTCATTATGTTCTTTTACACGTTCGTTGTATTTTGTAATATCACGTACGCCCGCATGTGCAAACAATTCATAACGGCGCTCCATTTCCTCTACTGCCCATTTTAAAGCTGTAGTAGCTGCTTTAGCATCCGTGATAACCGGGCTGACTAAATGCGGAATACCGTTGTAAGGAGCTAGCTCAACCATTTTAGGGTCAATTAACATAAGCTTGACTTCGTGCGGCGCAGCTTTATAAAGCAAGCTGACGATAATAGTATTAATACACACGCTTTTACCAGACCCTGTCGCTCCGGCAATCAAACCGTGAGGCATTTTATTCAAGTCAGTCACAACCGGCGTTCCTGAAATATCTAACCCTAACGCCACCGTTAAAGGAGAGTTATCTTTTCTAAAAGAAGGATGCCTCAAAATTTCACGAATTAACACCGGCTTACTTTGACGATTTGGCACTTCAATTCCAATCGTATTTTTCCCTGGAATTGGCGCTTCAATTCGGATATCACGCGCGGCTAGGCTCAGTTTAATATCATCTGTTAAATTCGTAATTTTGTTCACTTTCACACCGGGTTCAGGATGTACTTCAAATCTGGTCACGGTAGGACCTTGCGTGACGTTTACGACCTTAGCTCGAACGTTAAAGTTTTTTAATGTCATATCCAAAAGCTCACGCTGCTCATCCGCCCATTGATTATCTTCTTCAATAGCAGCTGGAGGAATGTTAAGCAAGTTCATTCCAGGAAA
The DNA here is from genome assembly GCF_058629175.1 of Priestia sp. MDV22-iso46. Classification (NCBI taxonomy): domain Bacteria; kingdom Bacillati; phylum Bacillota; class Bacilli; order Caryophanales; family Bacillaceae; genus Priestia; species Priestia sp. MDV22-iso46. The sequence goes on along the minus strand of NZ_JBZVWT010000006.1, from coordinate 74,213 downwards.
TGCATAAGGAGAAGAAGCCTTTACATTTACAGGTTCTTCAGCTTTTAACGAAGCCTGTGGAACCGCTTCTTTGGTTTTTTCACCGTGAACTTCTTCTTGCCTACTTACTTCCGTTTTTTTTTGCAGAGCTTCTGCCTCCTGCCTTTGGTATGAACCTTGAGACGGCTGACTTTTTTCTCGAGCGCTGTTATCCATCTTTGTGCGGTCTTTTTTCAGCATCATCACGTTAAAAGGCACTAATCGCTTACCGCGAGCTCGTTCAGCATTTCCTGGCTGTTCTGCAGGTACAAGAGGTTCTACAGCTGACTCTTGCTGTACTTGTTCTTGTAACTCTTGACTTTCCTGCATACTGCTCTCTTCCTCTTTTATCACCGAATTTTCAAGCTCTTGGTGAACAACAGCCGATGCCGCTTCTGGTTGCCATTCATCAGCTGCGGGTTGCGATGAATTTAAACTTTCAGAATTCAGCTCATGTTCTGCTTCCATATGAACACTGTTTGCTGGCTCTTCTAGAATGACGTCACTTTCTTTCTCAGCAGCTGGAGCTTCTTCTTTCTTTCTAGGCTTTAGTGCTTCTACTTCTACTTCTTCTGCTGCTTGTAAAAACACTGCGCTTCCGTCCATCAACGTTTCTGCTTCTACTTCTTCAGTCTCATTTCCTATCTCTTGTTGGAGAGAAACTGATGATTCAGACGGGCGCGGTTCCTCTGAAATTGTAACTTCTTCGGCCGCTGTCATACCTTTCGCTAAATCCCAGTCAAGAGTTCTCTCTTGTCCCACTAACGGTTCGACCGCGTGTGATTCTTCAAAAGTTGGCACCTCTTCCTGTTCTTTTACGGCTACTGAAGAACTTGGCTTTTCTTCAGGAAATGATAGCTTCTCTTTTTGATTTTCCTCATATTGCTTCCACTGAGCAAAACGCTGAGAAGACAGTTGCATCATTTCTTCTGTTTCTTGAATCGGTGCTTCTTCGGCTATAGGCTTAGAAACTGGTTTTCTTAACGGCTCTACAACAGCTGTATTCATCGCTCGTCGGTAAATTTCATCTTCAAACGCTGCTTTTGATAACTGTGTACTCGGAAGCTCATATTCTACTACTTCCTCACTTCCATTTTGTACAACATTAGAAGGCCGCTTATTAAACCCATAGACAGGTGAAGGAATTTCAGTCGGACGAAACGGACGTTTTCTTACTTGCGGAACCGCTTCTTTCTTTTCAGATACCGTTTTTAACGGCTGAGATACTGACTTAGGCTGTGTTAGCGCCGACTTGCGAGCAGGCTCTTGATAAAACGGAGCCGGTGCCTTTTTTGCTACAGGCCTTGGTTCATTTTTAGGAACTGCTGCCTTTTTTGCTTCTCCCGTATCATCAATTAAAGGAAAACGAAACGTTCCTTTTGGATATTGATAAGCTACTTTTGTATGAACATCTTGCTGCTCTTCACTGTAACTCCGCTTTTGCGTTCTGGCCGAGTGTGGAACAGAAGGTTTTGGCGCTACTTTCATCACTGGCTTTTGATGAACTGACTGCATTTGTTTAGGCTTAGGAGCCTTCTTTTTAGGAATTGTTTTTTCTCTATTTAAAGGGTATTCTTCCGTTGTATTTCCATGTTCGTCTACAACGATTTCTTTCACTTCGTATCCTAGTAAATAATCCATTACTTTTCGTACAAAACCCATTTTTATCACTCTTTCTATCAGACTATCTTACTTCGTTTAGCCTCTTATACCGCAGTGCTGCGATATCTACAAAAAGCTATCCATGCATCCTTTATTTACCTTTGGCCTCAAAGTATTCTCTGAGATGGATATATATACTATCTTTTCATTTATCATTCTATCACGTATGCTTGAACTCTTACTATAAAATCTACTATTTTGCTTCCCTTATTTATACAGTAAAATTCCTCTTTGCAAAAATATTTTTTCGCGTCTAGTTAGCACTCATAATTAAACGCGAAAAAAGCCACTAGTATATACTAGTGGCTTTTAATTTTATCAAACCTTTTTAAGAATTGACAATTGCTTTTCAGCAACTGTAACGCTTTGAAATATACGTGTAAAAAAACATCATGCTTTTGCCCTATAAATCAGTATGGCACTCTGCTTTTATGCTTGAAAAGGTTGACCTACTTCATATTTATCTTCAAGTACTAAAATCCCTTTTTCTTGAGGAGCGTTCGGAAGCGCCAGCTCTTTAGCAGAGCAAATCATACCTGAAGAAGGTACACCGCGCAGCTCTGCATCTTTAATGATCATACCACTTGGCATAACCGCTCCTACTTTTGCTACCACGACTTTTTGACCTGCGTCTACATTTGGTGCTCCACACACAATTTGAAGTGTTTCCGTGCCAACATCTACTTTACAGATGTTCAGCTTATCTGCATTTGGATGCTTTTCTTTTTCTTGAACATATCCCACTACAAATTTAGGAGATAAATCCACTTCAAGTTTACCTTCAAAACCGCTTTCGCTAAGTACATGATTTACTTCTTCCACCATTTCTTCTGTTAATTCAAGAGAACCATTTCCCTCTACTTTTAACTTAGAAGAAGCATGAAAGATGTTATAGCCAGCTGTTGTATTTGATTTTTGATCAAATATACGCACAACGTCGCCTTTTGTTTCAAACGTACGATTTTCAATTGCGATATCTTCTAGCTTGACGATTAACGTATCGCCGATACCTTCTTTATTATAAAAAAGATTCATAATTAGTCCCGTCCTTTACTTCGATTTTTTCCTAGAATAAAAATAGGTTCTAGCTCACCGTTTTCGTATAAAAATGAAAGAGCTGTGATGGGTACACGTCCACTTGCAAAAAAGCTCATGGTCATTTGCGCAAGAATATCATAACCCGTTTCGTTTTGGATATCAGCTAGAATCAGCACATCTTGATGAGGTACTGCTACAGCCATTGTGCCCGAAACACTAGAAGCAAAATCTTGCAAAAATGCCTCGTTAAGAATTCGGCTTGCATCGTATCCATCGTTCTGATTTACAAAATAAAAGTCATTGCCTGCTACCGTATCTTTTTTATGTGAAATCGGCAAAGAGCGAAGATTAAATTTAGCCATTTCCCGCACTGCGGATAGATCTAAATCTTCCTTACGAATTAGTTTCTCATCTAATAGACGATATGTATTGCCTAAATCAAGCGCATAATAAATGCGTGTTTCAGCTGTATGTTCATCATAAATCAACGGCACGTCTTCATTCGATTTATCTGGAAAAGACGTTGAGCGAATAACTGGATAAATGCGCTTTTCTTTTCCCGTTACCTGCTGTTCATCGTTCATAACACGAAGAGCTTCTTTTATATAATATACCATTTCATCTAGAGCCGCTTCCTTTTTTTCTTCCCATTTTGCAATTAGCCCAGGTAAAGAAATGGTTACACCTTTTTTCGTTTCCTGATGTTCAACGCGCAGCGTATCTTTTTCACGATCAAATAAAAATGACCAATCCGCACCCGTTAATCGCTCTTCTAGTAGTTTTCTCATCTTTTGACTATTCATTTTCGCCATATTTACGCCTCCTTTTCTCATTTTTATGTATGAAGACTGATAGCTGTAAATCGCTATCAGTCTTCACTTGATTTATGCATTTAAGCCGTTAATAAACTCTTCAATTTCTTCTTTTGTTTTACGATCTTTGCTGACAAAACGCCCTGTTTCTTCTCCGTTGCTGTAACCAACAAAGCTTGGAATTCCAAAGATGCTTAATTCTGCACAAAGATCAATAAAGTCGTCACGATCGACATAGTGAAATGTATACTCGCTATGATTGGCCTCAATTTCTGGAAGCACAGGCTCGATTACTCGGCAATCTGGGCACCAGTCTGCTGAAAACATCATGATATGTTTTCCTTCTTTAATGATTTCTTTGTATTGTTCAATTGTTTGCATTTTTTCCATTTTTCTTCCTCCACTTTTTCTTTGACTTTCGTATTTAAACGGCTAAAGCCCTATACATTATTTAATCCTTCTACATCAAAACATAGTATATGAGTTGTTGCAACTATCATACACTGATGCTTTTCTATTATAAAGGGTTACAAAGAAATTTCCTATTGAACAGCTTGATTTGTCCTAAAATCCAGCTGTCCTTTTAGCATTAAAACAACCTGATAAAACATAGCGGTCCGATCTAAATTTCCATTGGTGAAAATACCGATTGCTCCTTCTTTTTTTCGAATATTCTTTTGGTTTGTATACACTTCCATAGCTTCGGCTAATTCTTTTTTATCATGACGAAGCATACCGGCTACCGCTTCAGGAAGCCGAATACGAGCTCCTCCACCTAAAATCGGTTCAAGGTCCTTAGAGGTAACAAGACTTCCCCAATTGCAAAGGAATAAGCCATGAGGTGTTTCCTGCACCCCTCCTTCAAGCCCAATACCAATATCAGCACCTGCCTTTTTGACAGCAGCACGCGCGCGGTTAACCGCTCCTTGGATGGTTTCTTCGTCAGAAAAAGGCTGTGGCGACACCCCAGACTGCACGGCTACCTCTACATATGTAAAAGTATCTCCAAATACTTTTTTTACTGCATTTACTTTTGTTGGATTTTTCGTTCCGATTGCAATTTTCATTTTTTTCTCCTGTCATTATGAAACAAAGCAACCGCAAAAGCAGCTGCTTTGTTCTTTTTTATCCGTTTTGCTTAATCGTATCGAGCGTTGTTTGGTCTGTAGAACGTACAAGTTTGACTAGTAATTCTTTTGCGGCTGCATAGTCATCTACATGAATCATAGACGCATGAGTATGAATATAACGTGAACATACGCCGATTACCGCAGAAGGAACTCCATTATTAGAAGTATGAACGCGCCCTGCATCCGTACCTCCTGGAGAAACAAAGTATTGATAAGGGATGCTGTTTGTCTCAGCTGTATCTAAAATAAATTCTCTCATTCCTCTATGTGTGACCATCGTACGGTCAAAGATACGAAGTAATACGCCTTTTCCTAATTGTCCAAACGCATTTTTATCGCCTGATGTATCGTTAGCTGGACTAGCATCTAGTGCATAAAACAAATCCGGTTTAATCATATTCGCAGCTGATTGAGCACCGCGAAGCCCTACTTCTTCTTGCACAGTAGCTCCAGAATATAAGATATTTGGCAATTTTTCATTTTTTACTTCTTTTAATAATTCAATCGCAAGTCCGCACCCATAGCGGTTATCCCATGCTTTTGCCAGTATTTTCTTTTCATTTGCCATTGGCGTAAACGGACAAATCGGTACAATTTGATCGCCAGGACGAATGCCCATTTCTGCTACTTCCTGCTTGCTATCTGCGCCCACATCAATCATCATATTTTTAATGGCCATTGGCTTGTTGCGCTGTGATTCGTCTAATAAATGGGGAGGGATAGAAGCAATTACGCCGGTGATAGGACCTTTTTTAGTAACAACATGGACGCGTTGAGCTAGCAGTACTTGACTCCACCATCCTCCTAGAGTTTGAAAACGAAGCATTCCTTTATCTGTTACAGACGTAACCATAAATCCTACTTCGTCCATATGCCCTGCTACCATTACTTTAGGACCTTTTTCTTCATTATAGCGCACGCCGAATAAACTTCCTAACCCATCTTGAATGACTTCATCTACAAGGGGTTCAATTTGCGAGCGCATAAATGAACGTACTTGATGTTCGTTTCCAGCGGCACCTGGTAACTCCGTTAATGTTTTAAATAGAGATAGCGTTTCATTGTTCATATATACTCTCCTTTATGTATCATTTTCTTTATTGTATCGAAAACCGGAAATAGTTGCTAGTTCTGTCCTTCTCTTCTATAACTCAACTTAACAAAGCATTCGACAATTTGATATAATGATGAAAACATATCCTTAAAAAGCAGGTGAATAACGTGAAATGGACTCAACTAATAGCAGGAGCTGCAGTCGGATTTGCAAGCGCTTATATTCTTCAAAAAAGAAAGTCGTCAATTTCCTCATCGGAAGCCCTTACGATTGTTAAAAGCGCTTTTAAACAAAATGGGGCAATCGACGGCTCATGGATTGAAACAACGACTAAAGTCATTCAAAAACATGGTCTCTCTTTTTATGGTTATACAGGTGGAATTATCAGAACACGTGATGCAAAACAGGAACATTACGAGTTTTTCATTGATAAAAAAAGCGGTTCTATTATTGAATTGACGCTGAATGCATCCGTTTAATTTCGTCAACTATTTCTCCTTTATTATCCCATTTTACAGCTCGATAAAAAGCATCATGATAAAAACTTAGCCAAGCTTGATTCTCATAGGCATAAGCTAGCCACTGCTGCTTTTGTTCAATCGAAGTCATTGGATAATCATCATATGCCATTACCCATAAGACATTTTGATGTGCATGTGTTGGCAAAAGATCGCCCATATGCACTAAGATGTCATTGTTTCCTTTTAATACAACTACAGCATGACCATCGCTGTGACCGCCGGTATGATGAGCCGTTACTCCAGGCACAATTTCATCTTTGTCGCTAAATGTTATTACTTGATGCTGAATAAATTCCCAATTTTGTTTCCAATACGTATTTTTAGAACGTATATTAGGATTTCTCATTTCATTCCACTCGATTTCACTAACAAAGATTCTTGCATTTGGAAAAGCAGAGGAAAAATGTCCGTTGCTACATTTTGTTAAGCCTGACACATGATCAAAGTGAAGATGCGTCATAATGACGTGAGTAATATCTTCGCACGTAAACCCTAACTTTTGTAAATCTTCAGCAATAAATGATTCTTCTGTTACACCAAAATGACGCTTTTTTTTCTCATCCAACATACCATTCCCTATGCCTGCATCAATTAACATGAGGTGTTTTTCAGTTTGAACGAGCAAAGGATCCGTCCTCATTGGAATTCGATTTCCTTCTGAGATAGGATACTTTTTTGTCCAAAGCTCTTTTGGAACAACACCGAACATTGCTCCCCCGTCTAAATGATTATTCCCTCCACGAAGCCATGTCACTTTTAATTCGCCTATTGTTAACGTTTCCATTTTACACCTCCATTATATTCCTTTTTATTTTATCACTATCTCCTTCTCTTTTTGAACAAAAAAAGACTGAGGAACTCAGTCTTTTTCGTTCAGGTATTTTACTTCACAGCGGTAAATGCGGCTGCCTTTTTGTGAAAATTTCTCTTCATATTCCGTCATAACATTGCCTTCAAAATCGCTTTTATGCAAATCTAAGCTAATGTATTTGAGTAAAAGCCCATATTCTGAAAAGCTTGTCAATGAATATTCAAATAGCCCTTGATTATCTGTTTTAAAGTGAATTTCTCCACCATCAACCAGCAGGTTTTCATACATGCTTAAGAACGTTTTGTATGTTAAACGGCGTTTGGCATGTCTCTTTTTTGGCCATGGATCAGAGAAATTGAGATAAACGCGATCCACGTCATTTTTTGCAAAAAACTCACTAAGATGGTTAGCATCTACATTCAACAGCTTTAAATTTGGAAGCTCTTCTTCAATCAAACGTTCTAGAGCACTTAAGATGACACTTTCATACATTTCAATTCCAATATAGTTGATATGCGGATTTTGTTTAGCCATCCCTACTAAAAATTGGCCTTTTCCTGTTCCTACTTCAATATGAAGAGGATTTTCGTTCCCAAAAACCTCTTTCCAGTTCCCTTTATACTCTGCTGGGTTTGGAACCACGTATTGGGGATTTTCAGCAATTTTATCTTTTGCCCAAGGTTTGTTTCGTAATCTCATGTTGCACCTCTTTAATGTATTTTGACGCATTGAAAATGTCGGTTATTCGAAACAACCGACATTCTCATGCATAATTGTGTTTAGATAGAAAAAAATAAGAGCATCATACGAGAAAGGATGATGCTTAATGCCTTTAAATGCCGAACACCAAATGAATATATTAAAAGATATTTTATCTAATCATCAAAGTGATTGCTGCGGAACGGTTGCGGAATGTGAACAGGTTGAACGTTTAATTCAATCAATGTTAGCAAAAGGATACGCTAGCACAGACGTACAAGCAACACTACAAAACGTGTATAAATACACGCAAGATGCAAAAAGTGCTGCTCATTTAGACGAACATATTCAAACCAATCAACAAAATTTATCACAATGGGTCCAAGAACTATCTACCTTGTCATAATCTTTGCTACTGTGCTTGAATGTCGTTGACGAGCAACATCCGAAGATATTCAAGCCAGTAATTCATTTCAGAACGTTCATTTTTCGAACGATGCCATTCAATGAATAAAATGGTTTGACTTATCACATACCACTTCATTCTCTTTTTCAAGTTCTCGGTTAGTTCAACCCCATAATGCTCAAGCCATTCTTCCCACTGAGATGGATTGATGTACCAATAAAGCAATAAACCTAAATCAATAGCAGGATCTGCAATCATCGCTCCGTCCCAGTCGATTAAATATAGCTGCGTATTCTCCCCAAGCATCCAGTTATTGTGGTTCACATCACAGTGACACACAACATATTTATCTGTCTGAACGGACGGAAGCTCTGCTTGTAAATAACTGATTCCCTGCTCTACAATACTTTCTTTTTGAAGTCGCTCGTCCACATTCTCTACAATATCGGCTAGCACGTCTTCGGGAAGAAGCGGTGTTTTCCCCAACCTTTTCAACATATCTAATAACTCGTTTGAATGATGAATTTTACTAAGCAATTCTGTCACTCGACTCGAATTCATATCTTTTGGTTTTAATTCTCGACCATCTAGCCAGTGCTGAGCTGTGATCACATCTCCATTTTCCATTCGTCTTGTCCACACGAGCTTCGGTACAATTCCTTCAGCTGACAATACTGCTAAAAAAGGTGATGAATTACGCTTTAAAAAAAGCTTTCGGTCTTGAAATTTTGCAAAATAAGCTTCTCCTGTCGCTCCGCCAGCAGGAGTAATTTCCCATTCGCTTCCTAATATATCTTCCAACCAATTCACCTTCAATTTCAACACACACATTTCGTTTAAAAATTTCACTCAATAAAGCAATCTATTAAGACATCATGACGTTATTTTCTTAGTAAATAAAAAAGACGGCTATTGAGGATATGTATCAATAGCCATCCTTTATAAATATTATCTCCATCACACTTTTTTCGTCAAGTGGTTGAAGACAATAATTACGTTTGAAATAAAATAAGAACGCTAAGCTTTGAAACGTTTATAGCATTATCCTCTATAGTAGGATACCCATTTTTATATACTTTACAATGATCAAGTGCTATTTTCCATGGTCCTTCTGGCAAAACTACTTTTTCTTCCATTAGGCCTTGATTAAAAAACACAATAATATTCTTCCACGGACCGTAAGCCAATACGTTTGATAAGCAATAGCCAATAACGGATTGCGGCGTGTTTAGGAAAGAGACATGCTGCCTAATCGCTGAAGCATCTCCCAAGCGAAATGCACCGTGCTGTTTGCGAATACGAATCAGCTCTTGAACCCAATTCACATCAGGAGAAAATTTGATCCGTCGATTCCAATCAAGTGCATTAATATCATCGGGTGAATTATAGCTGTTCTCTACGCCTTGTTTAGTGCGGTAAAACTCTTGGCCACTATGAAGAAACGGTATGCCTTGCGAAAGAAGTACAATAGCAGTAGCAAGGCGGTGACGACTTCTACGATTGTCTTCGTCTTCTTCTCCGTTTGAATTCGTTAACTTATCCCACAGCGTATGATTATCATGTGATTCAACGTAATTAACTGATTGTGTTGGATTTATAAATAAAGCCCGGCTGTCTTCTTTATCCAGAATGCTCCCCGCTATCACAGATTGCACGGTCTCTTTTTGATGAATATTTCCGCTGATAAAACCTTTTTCATATACATCAAACGTGCTTCCTTTTACAGAATCTCGAAAGCGATCATTAAAATAGCCGATTTGAGGCGTTTGGCGGGCATTCGCCATAATTGCTTTTTGATTATAGGGGAGAGGAGTATTTAAATCCCAGCCTTCGCCAAACACCAAAATAGTAGAATCAATTTCATTTATTTTTTCCCGGATGATGTTCATCGTTTCTATATCTAAAATCCCCATGAGGTCAAAGCGAAACCCATCAACGTCGTACTCTTTTATCCAAAATAATACTGAATCGATAATAAACTTTTGCGCCATTTTCCGTTCAGAAGCAAAATCATTTCCTACTCCCGTACCGTTCGAAGGCATCCCAAACTCATCATGTCGAAAATAATAGCCCGGAACAATTTTTTCAAAAGATGATTCCTCTCGTACAAATACGTGATTATAAACTACATCTATAATAACACGGAATCCCTGTTGATGAAGTGTTGATATTAATTGTTTCACTTCAGCAATACGAGTGGCGGGATTTGAAGGGTCAGCGGAGTAGCTTCCTTCTGGTACATTAAACAACAATGGATTATACCCCCAATTATAAGAAGCATGAGGATTTAATTCATCTACTCCGCCAAAGTCGTTAATAGGAAGAAATTCAAGGTGGGTCACTCCTAGCTCTTTTAAATAATGAAGACCTGTTGTTTTGCCTGGCTGCCCGCTTGATTCAGTAACAGCTAGGTACGTACCTTTTTTTTCTATCCCGCTTGAAGGATGAATAGAAAAATCGCGAACGTGCATTTCGTAAATAACGGCATCCGTTTGCTGAAGGAAAGGTGGCTTTTCATGGAGATGAACATAGGCTGTATGAAGATTTATCAGAACTCCGTATTCACTATTTGCTGTAGCTGCAACAGCATAAGGATCCACCGCTTCATTTGTCCCGCCGTTTACATCTATTAAAAATCGATAATAATACCCTTCTTTATCTAAGGGAAGTTTCTTTTCCCATACGCCTTTTCTTTGACGAGCCATGACGTACAGTTCTTCTTTCCCGCTGTTTGCATGTATTAATTTTAAAACCACTGCTGATGCAGTCGGGGCCCAAATTTTTATCATAATATGATCTGAATAAAATGCTGCACCCAAATCATTTTGATTATAATAAAATCTCTCATCAAACTCTTTGGTTCGTATAACAGCTCCTACCTGCAGCGGAACTTTCTCCCCGTAATTATCACAGATAACGTACGACTGTCCAATTTCTATGCTACCTTCAACCTTGCCTTCATATTTGATAAAACCTTCTAATTCATGTACGTTTTCAATAGAGATGGTCTCATACATTTGTGTACTTTTAATCACAAAAAAATCAATTTGACCTTCATGATAAGAAGTTGGAACTAAAAGAGTAATACGATCTATTTGATCTAAATAAGCTTGAAACTTATTATCACCAGTCATCCTTTTCTCCTCCTTATGCCAATTACCTCTTTAGTAGCATTATATGTAGCAAACGCAAAAACGAAAGCACTTTCATAGCGTGAATGTTCGTATTATTCACCTGCTTCGAGTTCCCGGTCAAAATAAATACTCTGGCTGTGTTCGAGCAATACTTGAGCTGCTTTCATCTGCTTAAACTTTAAAGGTGCTTTAGATTTCCTAAGTTCATAAAACCACTCTTCGTACTTTCTAGCATCTACAAATTCAACCTGATAAGGCTCCGCAGCGTAATCAATGTATCCATTTCTGCTCAGCAATATTTTCTTTACGTTATGTTCAATATCGTGAGTACGATAGATGCTTCGGACAATTTGCTCCGTTCGATTTAACCCAATTAAAGGATTTAATATCTTTTTTTGATCTCTTCCTCTTAACTCTGCCCAAAAATTTTCTTTTGAATACTGAAAAACAGCGCTTTTATATGTTTCTATTAAACAAATACAGAGGGTTTCCGTTGGAGTAACAATAATGATATCTCCTTCTACCGGAGCTTTATTAATCATGAAAACAGGCTTGTACATCACGAGACACGTATCAGGAAAGCGCTGAATAAAATAACGGAGAGCTTCATCATGGTAATATTTACGATCTGCTTGTGAGAACTCAAATAAAGTGGATGTAGCCCATTTCATTTGAAGATCAAATACATTTTCTAAAAACAATATTTTCAAGTCTTCCGCTGTTTGTGGAAGAGTTGTAAACCTCAATAGCTCTTGATTTTCCACGCTATCGCTAGAGAACGCTTCTTCCACTTCACACGTTTCTTTTTTTCTTGTAAACCGCTCTTTTGCTTTTTGCAAAAATGAACGTTGAGCTTTTGTTTCTTCTTGTACAGGCGGTTCATGTAATAGCCCTTCTTCAAATAATTGCTTTACTTTCTTCCAATTATGCTTTTTTAAGTGATTAAACTGAGACGTGTAGTGATAAACGTCTTTTTCATAACGGGAAATATAATCTTGCACCTTAAGTAGCTGCGCCACGTTTACATCAATCCCCTAATTAAAATTCCTCTAAAACTTTGTTCGCCGATGATTTCTCTATTATCATCGGCGTTTTCTTTCCTTTGATAAGAGTGATATTTAAATAACCTCTCTCCATGCTTGTATGTTCATATGCTACTGTGACTGCAAGGAAAAAGATAGTATTTTTTTATATTTAGGTTTGCTAGCAGGATGAACTTCAAAAAGGGCAAACGAACTTACTTGAAACTGTTCTTCAATCGACGTTTGCTTTAACTGTTCTTCCAAAAGTCCGGCTTCCCCTCCCCACTTCTTTGCAATCGTAATATGAGGACGATAAGGACGTTTTTCGTATAAGGCGCTCAGTTCTTCCCATACGGCCTGTATATCCCTTTGCAGATTCATAAGCTTATCATTTGGCCTAAGGCTTACATAAAGTACTCTAGGCTTGTTATACGCACCGAACACATCGTACTGACCTGTCTGCAGCGAAAAACTTGAATGACGGGAGGCTACTTCTTTTAAGCGCGTAATCAGCTTTTCCTTTTTGTCATCTAAAAACCCTAAAAATTGTAGTGTTATATGATAATCGTCAGGGTATGTCCATTGTTTGAAAGGAAAAGGTATTAATTCCTTTGCCCAATTTTCTGCCTGATGTGCAATGGATACAGGCACGTTGATTCCAATAAAATAATGTTTATCGCCTTTCATCAAATCGCTCCTTTTCTTTTTATTATCTTTCCCCAATTGGTTATGTTCAAAAAGAGCTAGATCTATTTTAAAGGCCTTTTCGGATGAAATAGAGAGGTTTTTCTGAAAATTTGTCATGTGCTTAAAAAATAAGAATTTGTGTTATCATAGAAACAATACAGAGAATTTTTATAAGAAAAGGATGAGAAAAATGAAAGTTGTTAACAATATGGCTGATTTGATTGGCGAGACACCCCTTGTTAAGTTGAATCGTCTTCAACCTGCAGATGGAGCATCCGTTTACTTAAAACTAGAGTTTTTTAATCCAAGCCGTAGTGTAAAAGACCGTGCTGCTTTTAATATGATCGTGGAAGCTGAAAAAGCAGGCTTGCTCAATGAAAATTCTACTATTATTGAACCAACGAGCGGAAATACAGGTATTGGCTTAGCTATGAATGCAGCGGCAAGAGGTTATCGTTCTATTTTAGTCATGCCAGATACCATGACTCAAGAACGAATTAACTTGTTAAAAGCATATGGTGCTGAAGTTGTTCTAACACCGGGTGATGAGAAAATGCCTGGAGCAATCCGCAAAGCACAAGAACTTACAAAAGAAATTCCAAATGCATTTATGCCCATGCAGTTTGAAAATAATGCAAACCCTGACGCACATCGAAAAACGACTGCTAAAGAAATTATTGAGGCAATGAACGAGTTAGGCAAAGACCTATCTGCTTTTGTTGCTACTGCTGGAACAGGGGGAACGATTACAGGAACTGGTGAAGTCCTAAGAGAAAACTACCCAAATATGACCGTTCATGTTGTGGAACCAGCTGGGTCTCCTGTATTATCTGGAGGAAGACCTGGGAAGCACAAGCTTGTAGGAACAAGCCCTGGGTTTATTCCTGATACGCTTAATGTAGATGTTTACGATGAAATTTTAAAAATTAAAGATGAACAAGCCTACGATATTACGCGACGCTTGGCTTCTGAAGAAGGAATTTTAGTCGGTCCTTCATCTGGCGCTGCGTGCTATGCTGCTATCGAGGTAGCCAAAAAATTATCTCCTGATCAAGTGGTCGTATGTATTGCTTGCGATACAGGTGAACGTTACTTATCAAGCGACCTGTTCTCATTTGAATAATAAAAAAGCGAACGCAAAGGCGTTCGCTTTTTTTATTTAGCTAATTCGTAAATAGCCTGTGCATAAATAGCTGTTGCACGAAGTAAATCTTCAATTACCATGTACTCGTCTTTTTCGTGCGCTACTTCTTCACGGCCTGGGAAAAGAGGTCCAAATGCCACACCCGCTTCTAATGCTCTGGCATATGTTCCTCCTCCAATTGAAATAAGTGTAGGTTCTTCATTTGTTTGTTCTTGGTAAACCTTTTGAAGCGTTTGAATAAGCTCATGTTTTTGATCGACGTGATGCGGTTTAGAATCTGTAAAATGTTTGATGGTCATTTGATAAGATTCACTTTTTTCTTTAATCGTATCAATAATATCGTCAATATGAGCTGATACAGGATAGCGAATGTTTAAACCAAAGTGCCCCGCTTCTTCTTGATTGTAAGACATGATTCCAACATTTATCGTTAAATCACCCGTGACCTCATCTTTGCGATTTAAGCCCATTTTTTCTCCTAGTGCACCTTGGACTAAATACGCATTTGCATAACCTACAAACTGATTAGCTTGTTCATCAAGTTCTAATGTGTGTAAAAAGCGAAGAAGCGTAAGGCCAGCATTTTTCCCTTTATCAGGCACACTTCCATGTGCTGAAACGCCTTCTAAAGTAAGTGTGTATACACCGCTCTTGTCTGTTATTGAACCTTTTAAAGACTGATCCTTTAAAAATTGATCATATTTATTTTCAATATCCGTTTCACTATGGAATTCAAGAACAGCTGTTGCAAGATCAGGAACCATATTGTAGCGTCGCCCAGAGACAAATGATGTAAGCTGAACGCTTCCCTTTGTTCCTTCAATTGGCTGCTGGCGAATTTCTACGTCTGTAATGCCTTTTTCAGCAAAAATGATAGGAAAATCCGCATCCGGCGCAAATCCCATAGTTGGCATCTCTTCATGGTTGAAGTAGTGGTCCACACATCTCCAGTCACTTTCTTCATCCGTTCCAATAATTATTCGCACCCGTTTAGATAGAGGAAGCCCTAAATCTTTCACAATTTTCATCGCATAATAAGCAGCCATCGTCGGGCCTTTATCATCGATTGCTCCTCTAGCAAAAATTTTCCCGTCTTTTATTTCACCGCCGTATGGATCAACCGACCACCCGTCTCCTTCAGGAACAACGTCTACGTGACAAAGAATACCAAGAAGGTCTTTCCCTTCTCCTGCCTCAATATGACCAGCATATCCGTCTACGTTCTTGACGGAAAACCCGTCATTTTTTCCTTTATTTAAAAGAAAGTGAAGCGCTTGAGCAATTCCAGGTCCGAATGGCTCTTCTTGTTTTTCTGTGCTTGTCAAAACACTTTTAATTTGTAGAAAACGCTGCGTCTCAGCTAGAATTTCAGCTTCTCTTTTTTGAACTTCCTCTTTCCAATTAATTGCCGTCATCTGTTTGTCTCCTTTTCCTGCTTTTACAGATTGTATCTATCATTACTATTGGTAAATTTAACTTTATCATACCTTTATATAGAAAGAAATAATTGTCTCTTTCCTTTCATATCAAAGGTTTACAGAGTCAAAATTCCGGGAAATAATTTGTAGGCACAATCGATAAAAACGGATTCTATTTGTTTATTGTTTACATATACTATAAAAAATGTGCAAATAGAGGAAGGAGATGTTACGAAAGGATTACATATTTATATCATTTTTTGTAAATATTGTGTTAATTTGCGTTTTCTCTTTTATTTTTCTGTCGATTTTGTGTACAATAAGGATAAGGACTGAAATAGTGCTTGACATCTCAGAGTTATAAAGAAGTTGTGCCTTACGAAAAACGAATAAGGAAGTGGTTTTTTGAAACCTTCAACTAATCGAATGCTAACTCGTATCAAATCGGTCTATATGTTCATTTGTAAAAATGGAACAGTTACAACGCAAGAGCTCGTAGACGAATTTGGTATTACACCAAGAACCATTCAGCGTGACTTGAATGTGTTAGCATATAATGATTTAGTTCGCAGCCCAAGTCGCGGTACATGGACGACTACGCAAAAGAAGGTCAAGATGTCATCCTAGTAAGTTTATTTCAAGGGTAGTAAGTGATTTATATATAGAGATAAAATTCTACGCAGTAGAAAGTCCAGACTTGGACGAGTGCATAGTCCCCCGCTCCATTTGCACGTCAAGCAGAGTTGGTACTCGTTTAAGTGCTTTAACGTGAAATGTTTCACTTGTCTAACAAAGTGGACAAAAAAAGGAACCATTTTAGACTTAGGTTCCTTTTTCTTTCGCCTCTTCTTAGGCATTTGATTGTTGTAATAAAGCTAGTTCCTCTTCCGTCAACTCCCTATACTCTCCTAAATCTAACGACTCGTCTAATAGCAAAGCTCCCATAGATAAACGTTTTAAATACGTTACTTTTTTTCCTCTTGCTTCAAACATACGCTTCACTTGATGAAATTTCCCTTCAACGATCGTTAATTCAATTTCTGATTCCACACCGCTTGTTAGTATCTTTAACTCTGCTGATTTTGTTACATATCCATCATCAAGAGTGACACCTTGTCTAAATGCTTCAGCATCTTCTTCAGTCACCGGTGCATTAATTTTTGCAAAATATGTTTTAGGAACGTGTTTTTTAGGAGATAGCAGCTGATGTGCAAGCTGACCGTCATTCGTCAGCAGCAAGAGCCCTTCTGTATCTTTATCTAAACGCCCTACCGGAAATGGGTCATACACAGCATCGTCAAGTTCAAGTAAGTCCAAAACTGTTTCATGAAGAGAATCTTCTGTTGCTGATATGACGCCTTGCGGCTTATGAAGCATAAAGTAAACAAATTCTCGGTAAGAAACGGCTTCGCCATGCACAGTTATTTCTTGTTCATCTGGATTAACGTGGACCTTAGCATCTTTAACTGCTGTACCGTCTACCTTAACAGCTCCAGTCTTTAAAAGACCTTTAACTTCTTTTCGGCTTCCGTACCCAATGGTAGAAAGCAATTTATCCAAACGCATGTAATATCCTCCTCTTTTTTGAAAAGAAGATGACTCTAACGAGTCATCTTCTTAGGCACTGCGCTGTTTATTTCGGCGCAGTATCTTTCGTTCAATTGCACCTGTTACCCTCGCTCCCATTACTTTTTCAAGCAGGCTTGAACGATAGGTAATAATAAAGTAAATAATGCCGCCTACTGCTGCTCCTATAATCGTAATAACAGTGGCAGAGAATCGTCCTGGCGTTGTAAACAGACCAATCACTGTTGCGACAATTTTTACGCTGATTCCCATAATCGCAACAAAAATGAGAATAAGCACAGAGCGTTTTATAAACTCACTGTAGTTATATTTTGCGTGTTTTTGAATAAGCGCAAACATATAAACAAGAGATACGATATAGCCTAGTGCTGTCGCTAAAACTGAACCAATCTCGTGGAACATAAGAATAAATGGAACGTTCACGACAATTTTCACAATCAATCCAAATAATAGACTTAAAACAGCATATTTTTGTTTGTTGATTCCTTGTAAAATAGCTCCATTAACCGTAAAAAATGAGAACAATAAAGCTACCGGTGCATAGTAAAGCAAGACATTTCCACCCGCATCCGATGCATCTGTTCCAAAGAAAAACGTATAGGCTGGGCCAGCTAAAGCCATTAATCCTACAGATGCTGGCAGCACAAGAAACATAATCGTTTGATATGTTTGATCAATTTGCTTTTGCAGTACATTATAATCTTTATTCACAAAGGAACGTGTAATCGTTGGTACAAGAGTCAAACCGAACGCAGTAGCTAATGAAACGGGAATCATCACAAGCTTTGGAACATAAGACTGAACAATTCCGTTCATTGACTCTGCTATTTCTTTTTGTCCAGCCGCTACCATCGCACGGTTAAATGTGAATTGGTCCACATACTGATAAAGCGGAATAGCCAAGCTGACAAAGACATATGGCAATGAATACGTAAGCAGCTCTTTAAAAATGGATACGGTAGAAATACGCGTAGGCGTTACCGTCTGCTCGTTCACCATTTTATCAAGATAAGGCTTTCGTTTTTTCCAATACCAAATTAATACAGCCAGTCCAGCAAGAGCTCCTACAAAAGCCCCCATCGTAGCAAATCCAACGGCTAATGCAAGACTTCCATGGACAACTTTGATGACGATATAGGTAGATGCCAATAAAAAGACAACCCGCACAAGCTGTTCAACTACTTGTGAAACAGCTGTTGGTCCCATAGACTGGTGACCTTGGAAAAATCCTCGCATTAAACTCATCATCGGTACTACAATTAACGCAACACTAACCATTCGCATAACCATTACTACATCTTCTAAGGAGTTATTTAAATCAGAACCTCCCAGTGTAATTCTAGACATAACAGGAGCTAACGAATATAAAAGTAAAAATGCAAGTATTCCTGTGACAAGCATTAATTTCATGCCGGCCCGGTACATTCTTCTACTCGTATAGTAATCACCGAGTGCATTATATTTTGATACAAATTTCGATACGGCCATTGGCATACCGGCTGTAGCAATACTTAAATAAATAGCATATTGGTTATATCCGTAACCAAACAGTGCTCCCCCTACGGTTCCAACAAGGATCGCAAATGGAAATAAATAAATCATTCCCAAGATTCGGGATACATAGGTGCCAAGCGTTAGCACAAAGGTCCCTCTTAACAATTTTGAATCAGACATACGTTTGCCTCCGATACTTAATGTTACATAATGATAATAATGATAGAATTGAAAAGAAGCAAGTGACAGTATACACTAAGAAAGGTCTTATACTCACTCGCACTCGTCAACAAACTAAAAAACAAAGACTATAGCCCATTTTATCCAATGTTGAGAGATTTGTCAGTGAACAAACTAAAATTTTTTAAGAATAGACAGGTTGGTGAAAGTATGATATATGATGTAGTCGTAATCGGAGGAGGACCTTCTGGTTTGATGGCATCGATTGCAGCTGGTGAGTCAGGTGCAAACGTATTATTAATTGATAAAGGCAATAAACTTGGACGAAAGCTTGCCATTTCTGGAGGCGGACGCTGTAATGTGACAAACCGTCTTCCCATTGATGAACTTATTAAACACATTCCAGGAAACGGACGCTTTTTATACAGTGCGTTTTCTGTTTTTAATAACGAAGATATCATCTCTTATTTTGAAGGCCTTGGAATTAAATTAAAAGAAGAAGATCACGGTCGTATGTTTCCGGTCAGCAATAAAGCGCAATCTGTTGTTGACGCATTAATTAGCGAACTTCACCGTCTTCGTGTGACGATTCGCACAAACACAGCCGTTAAACGCGTAAACTATGAGAATAACACGGTAAAAGAAGTTGTGCTTCAAAACGGGGAAGCAATCCAAACGAAAAGCGTTGTGATTGCAGTAGGTGGAAAATCAGTACCTCATACAGGTTCGACAGGAGACGGTTATCAATGGGCAAAAGATGCGGGGCATAAAATTACTGAACTTTACCCAACAGAAGTTCCTATTACATCTAGCGAACACTTTATTAAAACCAAAACGCTTCAAGGTCTATCGCTTCGCAATGTAGGACTAAGCGTGCTTAATAAAAAAGGCAAACCTGTCATTACTCATCAAATGGATATGATTTTCACTCACTTTGGCATCTCTGGCCCTGCCGCTCTTCGCTGCAGCCAATATGTTGTTAAAGAGTTAAAGAAACAAAAAAGCAACACTGTTCAAATGTCTCTTGATTTATTTCCTAGCCAAAACGAAGAAGATATTTTCCAACAATTAGTCAGAACAACAAAAGAAGAGCCGAAAAAAGCAATTAAAAATGTCTTAAAAGGTTTTGTATCTGAACGCTATCTATTGTTTTTACTCGAGCAAGCAGGCATTGATAGCCAAGCGCTAGCAGGACAGCTTCAGCATGAGAAACTGAGAGAATTTGCAAGACTGTGCAAACGATTTGAATTTGCTGTAAACGGCACGCTTTCTTTAGAAAAAGCATTCGTAACAGGAGGCGGCGTATCCGTTAAAGAAATTCACCCAAAAGAAATGTCTTCGAAATTTATGCAAGGCCTTTACTTCTGCGGGGAAATTCTTGATATCCACGGATATACTGGAGGATACAATATCACTTCTGCTCTTGTAACAGGCCGTTTGGCTGGCAGTAATGCAGGAGAATTTGCAACAAGCCTAGCATAATATGCTAGGCTTTATACATAACCATGGCTGAAAAACAGTACACCTGCTCATCACGATCAACATCCACTGTCACTTGGTATTTAATATCAACGACGTCTTCATCCTCTAGTTTCCGTAAAAATCGATTCACCGCAAATTCTAAATCTTTTTCATGCTCTTTATCAAACATTTTTACTTGTATCACAGCTTCTACCACCTTGTCCTATCAAATTTGTTTCAATCAGAATGGACTGTTTCTCTTGATGATGGTTTTTGTACGGATTTTCAATCTCTTACTACCTCTATTTTTATGAGGGCTTTTATAGATTTAGTCATCATTTGTTTTCCTGCTATCATTTTAGTCGGATGGCAGAAGTTTCATTCAAAAAAGAGGTTGAGACATAACTAAATTAATTCAATCTAAAGACGAACAAATGGGATACATGAGCTGAACCGCTTGTAACACGGCAGTCGATTTCCTTGCAAGAATTCGCTTTCCGCGGGCGGCCGGTGAGCCTCCTCCTCGCTTGCGCTCCTGGGGGGCTCACCTGTTCCGCTTTTCTCGCAGGAGTCGTCGCCTTGCCTTCCAATCAACTGCTAGAAGAAACGAAACAAATAAAACCTATGTTCACCATAACAAAAAAAATGAACCACTAATCAAACATGTTGATCAATGGTTCATTTTTCACTTCAGCTAAGATACTTTTGTCTCAGCCTCTTTTTTATTTATTAACCGTTTTTCCTTCCCACTCTAACATACCGCCAGCCATATTTGTTACTTTATATCCTTGTTCTTGAAGGTAGTAACATACGTTTTCACTGCGGCGGCCCGAACGGCAAATGAAAATATATTCTTTGTCTTTATCGAAATAATCCACATTAGCTGGAATATCATTCATACGAATGTGTTTAGCAGTTGGAATCATTCCTTCTGCTACTTCTTCATCTTCGCGCACATCAACTAAATGAAGTTCTTCTCCATTTTCAACACGTTTTTGAAGTTCTTCAGGCGTAATTACTTTTACTTCTTCCATCTTCGTCATTCCTCTCTATTCTTTCATTCAGCTTGCTATCGCTATTGTAGCAAATTCAAATACCTTTATGCCACAAAATAAGAAAAGCTTAAGCAGCAAGCCTGCCTAAGCTTTTCCAATCGTAGTTAAAGATTTAACTAAGCGCCTGATGTTAACCCGAAAGGCGGACATCAGGCGCTTAGGTCTAGTACAGAACCCCTGACAGCTCTTTAGTCAGGAGTTCTGTTCTACATCAATACTTAATTAGCTACGATGTTTACTAATTTACCAGGCACAGCAATCACTTTGCGCACTGTCTTACCTTCAATGAACTCTTTAACATCTTCATTAGCCATTGCAATATCTTGAAGCTCTTCACGAGATGCCTCAGCAGGTACGTTTACTTTCGCACGTACTTTACCGTTAATTTGAACGACAATTTCCACTTCATCATCTACAAGTTTCGCTTCGTCAAACGCAGGCCAAGCCTCATACGAAATTGTATCTTCGTGACCTAGTTTGCTCCATAATTCCTCAGTCGTATGAGGACAAATTGGTGCTAATAGCTTCACAAATCCTTCTACGTATTGCTTTGGCAGCACGTCAACTTTGTATGCATCATTGATGAATACCATAAGCTGAGAGATACCTGTATTAAAACGGAGGCCTTCGTAATCTTCCGTTACTTTTTTCACCGTTTGGTGATACACGCGTTCAAGCGTAGTGTCATTGCTTTCTTGAACCTTGCTGCTTAATTCACCGTTATCGTCAACAAGTAAGCGCCATACACGATCTAAGAAACGGCGTGCACCATCAAGCCCTTTTGTTGACCAAGCGATTGATGCATCTAAAGGCCCCATGAACATTTCATAAAGGCGAAGCGTATCTGCTCCGTGGCTTTCTACGATCTCGTCTGGGTTTACAACGTTACCTTTTGACTTACTCATTTTTTCGTTGTTTTCTCCAAGAATCATACCTTGGTTAAACAGTTTTTGGAACGGCTCTTTTGTTGGAACTACGCCGATATCATATAAAAACTTATGCCAGAAACGAGCATATAATAAGTGAAGAACAGCGTGTTCAGCTCCACCGATATAAATATCAACCGGCAACCATTCTTTTAATTTATCTGCATCTGCTAACGCTTCACTGTTTGTCGGATCAATGTAGCGTAAGTAATACCAGCAGCTGCCTGCCCATTGAGGCATTGTATTTGTTTCGCGGCGCCCTTTTTTGCCTGTTTCCGGATCTACAACATTCACCCAGTCATCAATGTTTGCTAACGGAGATTCACCTGTGCCTGACGGTTTGATTTCAGTCGTTTTTGGTAACACAAGCGGAAGCTGATCTTCAGGAACTGCAGTCGTTGTGCCATCTTCCCAGTGGATAACAGGAATTGGTTCACCCCAGTAGCGCTGACGACTGAATAACCAGTCACGCAGACGGTATGTTACTTGTTTTTCACCTTTTTCATTTGCTTGAAGCCACTGAATCATATTTGAAATTGCTTCTTCTTTATCTAAACCATTTAAGAAGTCTGAATTAACGTGCTCGCCGTCGCCTGTATAAGCTTCTTTTGAAACGTCTCCGCCCGCTACTACTTCTTTAATAGGCAGTTCAAATTTAACAGCAAATTCATAATCACGCTCATCATGAGCCGGAACAGCCATAATTGCACCGGTGCCATAGCTCATTAGAACATAGTCAGCAATCCAAATTGGCATTCTCTCGCCGTTTACAGGGTTAATTGCATAAGCACCAGTGAATACGCCAGTTTTGTCTTTGGCTAAGTCTGTACGTTCTAAATCGCTTTTGCTTTTAATTTGATCTAAATACGCTTCTACTGCTTCTTTTTGTTCGGCTGTTGTAATTTTTTCCACAAACGGATGTTCAGGTGCTAAAACGGCATACGTTGCCCCAAATAGCGTGTCAGGACGCGTTGTGAACACAGTAAACGTGTCGTCGTATCCATCGATTGTGAAGTGCACGTGAGCTCCTTCAGAGCGGCCAATCCAGTTGCGCTGCATTTCTTTAATACTTTCTGGCCAATCAAGCTCATCTAAATCTTCTAGTAAACGATCTGCATAAGCTGTGATTTTAAGCATCCACTGCTTCATTGGACGACGCTCAACCGGATGTCCCCCACGCTCACTTTTGCCGTCAATCACTTCTTCGTTCGCAAGTACTGTTCCTAGAGCAGGACACCAGTTAACAGCTACTTCATCCACATAAGCTAAGCCCTTTTTATATAGCTGTAAGAAAATCCACTGCGTCCATTTGTAGTAGTTTGGATCAGTTGTATTAATTTCTCGCTCCCAATCGTAAGAGAAACCTAACGATTTGATTTGACGACGGAAATTATTAATGTTAAGTTCAGTGAATTCAGCCGGGTCGTTTCCTGTATCTAATGCATACTGTTCAGCAGGTAGTCCGAATGCATCCCATCCCATCGGATGAAGTACATTGTATCCTTGCATACGCTTCATACGAGATAAAATATCCGTTGCTGTATAACCTTCTGGATGCCCAACGTGTAAACCAGCGCCAGATGGATAAGGGAACATATCTAATGCGTAAAACTTACGCTTTCCTTCATCTTCTGTTGTTCTAAATGTTTTATTTTCTTCCCAAACTTTTTGCCATTTTTGTTCGATCTTTTCATGATTAAAAGCCATACATAATCCTCCTTGTACGCTCCAGCTGTATTTAATTAAACTAAAAAACCCCTCATCCCTCAAACAAAGGGACGAGAGGTTGAATAAACTTCCCGCGGTACCACCCAAATTAGCACAATTATGTACTCACTCATTTTCCTTAACGCGGATAGACGGCAAATGTTACTTTACTTCACATTTACAACTCCAAGGTGAGTTCATGAACGCTCGTTTGCTGACTCGCACCAACCGTCAACTCTCTTAGCTCGCTTCGTTCACTACTATTCCTTATCATAGTTTTTACATCATACTACCTTGTATTGTAAATAATATGTTCGTAAACTGCAAGTTGTTCAACGGATTTTGTAAAAGTTTCTGCACTGCAGCACTGCTTTGTTGCTAAATCCTCTCTTTCATTCTTATATATGAACAACTTCTCCCAAAAACATACATCCACGGCCAAACAAAAAAGGATTGAGACATAATTAAATCAATCCAATTTAAAGACGAACAAATGGGATAAATGCGCTAGTATGAATCTCTTGGTTACACCACTGTTGATTTCCGTGCAAGACTTCTCTTTCCGCGGGCAGCCGATGAGCCTCCTCGTTGCTTACACTCATGCGGGGTCTCACCTATTTCAGGAGTCTTTGTCTTTCCCTCCACTCCACAGCTAGAAGCACCTAAACAAATGAAACCTACGTGCACCATAAACATGAAAAAATCCGAACGATTCATCGTTCGGATCTTCCTTCAACTAAAATACTTTTATTCCTGTCCCTGCTTCCTTTAGCTGCTATTATTAAATGCCCAATCCAAAAGAAAACAGGATAATCGCAAGTACAAGACCAACAAGCGGCACAATCACCGTCATTGCTGCAACTGATCCATACGCATCTTTATGAGTTTCTCCGCAAATAGAATTAATTGTTGTTACGACATAACCATTATGAGGCAAGGAATCTAATACTCCAGAGGAAATAGCTACTACGCGATGGAGAGCTTCTGGATTTACACCAGCATCTAGATAGTGAGGCGCTAAAATTGGCAAAGCAATCGCCTGACCTCCTGAAGCCGAACCTGTCATCCCCGCGATAACACTCACGGCAATAGCTCCCCCAATCAACGGACTTCCTGGAATATGCGTCATGGCATCTACAGCCACTCCAAACGCGGGAACAGCCTTAGCAACTCCTCCAAAACCTACGACAGCGGCTGTATTCCCAATAGCAATTAACGCACCCAGCGTTCCTTCTGAAGCTGCATTCCAAAATCCTTTAAAATGCTTTCGGTTCACAATATAAGTGACAATGATCCCGCTTAAAAGTGCGACAATCAACGCAGATTGCTGAAGTGGCTTATGAAGTGCAAAAGAAATAATGAGCACGACCACAAGCGGAAGCAAACTTAATAAAGGATTAGGAAGAGACTGATTTTCCGTTACTACTGGATCTTTCTCGCGTGATATAAAACGCTCTCCATTTTTAACTGCTTTTGAAATCAAGCGCTTTAACCACCAGTAGCCGAATACAGCCATCACTACTGCTACAACTAAACTAACTTCCCATCCTGCATACGGACTAGTCTTCAAATATTCAATTGGAATCCAGTTTTGGATTTCAGGCGACCCAGCTGAGGTCATCGTAAACGTAACTGAACCGAATGCTAAAGCAGCAGGGATAAACCGCCTCGGCAAATCGCCTTGTTTGAATAAGCTTAAAGCCATTGGATAGACAGAGAATGCTACTACAAACAGACTGACTCCTCCGTATGTTAAGACCGCACAGGCAAGGACAATCGCCAACACTGCTCTTTTCATTCCTAGTTTACTAACAATCCAGCGAGAAACACTATCAGCAGCCCCGCTGTCTTCCATCACTTTTCCAAAGACGGCGCCCAATAGAAACATTAAATACCAAGAAGCAATAAATCCTGTGAAACCAGACATGTAATTTCCAACAAAATTTGCTTCTCCTTCTTTCACCAGCTGCGGAAATAAAGGCATTCCGCTTGTTAACGCAACAACTAAAGCACTGAGCGGACCTGCTATAAATAAATTCATGCCTCTCATCGTTAGTACAATGAGCAGCAATAACCCTCCAATTAATCCAATCATACTAAGCATGTTCTAGCCCCCCATGAAGTCATATAATTAGAAAACGCTTACATATTTACAGGTATATACTCCTTTCTTTGCTTGTCACAACCCTTACTATATTATTAAAGGAATACTGAAGACATTCCTACGTTTATTTAACAGTCAAAAATAAAACCACCTCTATTTATTTAGAGATGGTTAATGAACGCTGACGTTTTTCTTTTAATTTATAATCGTATATCCATGTTGTACACATGCTGAATAGCAATAGCCCAATTAATAAATAGCACAGCGTAGACATATTAAACGCATCGAAAATAACGCCTCCAAAGAGAGGACCAATCATTTTACCTGCAGTAGCCATGCTGTTAACTACGCCTTGATAAAATCCCTCTCTTCCAGATGGAGCCAACTGACTTGCAACAGCTGGAATGGCTGGCCAAACGAACATTTCTCCAATTGTTAACACAACCATTGCTGTTAAGAACTGCGGAAATGTTGTAGCATTCACCACGATAACAAAAGAAGCCACAAAAATAACCGTTCCAATTAGGACCTGTACTTTTAACGTTTTTGCTACTTTTTGAATGATGGGTACGATCAAAGGCTGACCGACTACAATTAAAATCCCGTTAATCGTCCAAAGCAAACTGTAGCTAGAAAGAGGTATATTCAGCTCACGCGTATGCGTAGCAATCGTTGTTTGCCACTGAACATACGCAACCCAGCATAAGACATACCCCGTACATAAAATAAGAAGAGCAGTCAGCTTCGTTTTATGCCCAATGCTCCCTGCTTCATTAAGGACATTCGTTTGTCCAACGGTAACCGAAATATGACGATATGAAAAAATAGCAATAAGCAGAAAAATAACGTATAAAATTGTATTAGCTAAGAAAATATACGTAAATGAATAAGACGCTACAATGCCCCCTACCGCGGCGCCAATAGCTACTCCTGCATTTTGAGCAACGTACATCGCATTAAATGCTTTTCTTCCGCCTTGTGGCCAAACGGACCCTGCCATTGCATACATAGATGGAAACACAATACCAGATCCAAACCCTACAACAACCAAGAGAACAACGTATGTAGGCCAACCATGGAAAAACACGAGTCCCACTAATGCAATAAGAGTAATAATAATTCCTGATAAAATGGATTTATATCCTCCGATTTTGTCAAAAAGAGTTCCTCCAAGCAAATTTCCTACTACGCTTGCAGCAGAATTCAGCATAAGAACAACTCCTGCGACGGATAACGACTTTCCTAAATGTTCATTTATATAAATGGTATTGAGAGGCCATAAAAATGAAGCTCCCGTTACGTTTACAAGCATACCAATAATCAAAAACCAAAGTGATTTGGGCATTGATCTCCCCCCTATCTATTCGAATGCCAACGTACATTCTAGTCTTTTCTTAAAGGGTTCGCAATGCTTTTACATATAGACAATTTATTTGAAATTCGCTGACTATTTAAAAAGGTGATTTCACATGACAATATCATGCAAAATCACCTTTTTACCGCTTACTTTTGCTTCGAACGAACCGGCTGTGCACGCTTGCTGTTTCGTGCCTTTAATTCTTTTACTGGATCAAAATCTTTTCCTAGCTCAATGTCATTGCTGTTGATCCCGTTTTTTGTTTTTTGTTCCGGATTATTTTGATTTGAACGCGTTGCCATAAAATCCTCTCCTTAATGCTGAGTTGTGATCAATTTATTTTGCAGCTGCTGAACTTGCAGGCGCATGCGATATAGCTGCTCTCTTTGCTGTGCATTTGCACTGTGAGAAAACTCTTCAATTTCTTTATAAGCATTTTCTAATTTTTCCTGTGCTTTTGTATATTCAGTGTCGTTATAATGTTCTTGCTTCATGCCTTCCTGCAACTGGCCTTGTCCAAAGCGAATAGCATCTTCACACTGTTGCATAAGTTGATCCACTGCTTGACGAGTTGTCATTCTCTATTCCTCCTATTCGTTCATTTCTGTCTTATTTTGCGCAACTTTACTTCCCTTTACGACAAGAAGAACCTGTTAAATATAAGCATCCTTAAATTTGTTTGGCACTTTTTCACGTTTTTGATACAATTTGTTGATGTATATTGCATGTAAAAAGGAGGTTGCTGATTTGAATCAGACAAACCCGTTTCCGTATAAATCTGAAAACAAACGTTATCATACCTGGAATTACCACTTACGTAACCACTTTGGCCATAAGGTATTTAAAGTAGCCTTAGATGGAGGATTTGATTGTCCAAACAGAGATGGCACAGTAGCTCACGGCGGCTGTACGTTTTGCAGTGCTGCCGGTTCGGGGGATTTTGCCGGAAACAGAGCGGATGACCTTGTGACACAATTTAATGAAATCCGTGAAAAAATGCATCATAAATGGAAAGACGGAAAATACGTTGCTTACTTTCAAGCATTTACTAATACTCATGCTCCTGTCGAGGAGCTTCGTGAAAAATATGAAGCCGTCTTAAAGCTTCCCGGAGTTGTTGGGCTTTCTATCGCCACGCGCCCTGACTGTCTCCCCGACGATGTGGTGGAATACTTGGCTGAATTAAATGAACGAACTTATCTATGGGTAGAACTTGGACTGCAAACTGTTCATGAACGAACTTCACTGCTTATCAACCGGGCACACGATCATCAATGCTATGTAGATGGCGTAGCAAAGCTCAGAAAACACGGTATTCGCGTTTGTTCTCACATCATTAATGGTTTGCCTTTAGAAACACCTGATATGATGATGGAAACGGTACGTGAAGTAGCAAAATTAGACGTTCAAGGAATTAAGATTCATCTGCTTCATTTACTAAAAGGAACTCCTATGGTCAAACAGTATGAAAAGGGCCTTGTTGAATTTCTTTCATTTGAAGAATATGTAAAGCTTGTATGCGATCAGCTCGAAGTAATCCCTCCTGAGATGATTGTTCATCGTATTACAGGCGATGGACCGATAGACCTCATGGTTGGACCGATGTGGAGCGTAAATAAGTGGAGCGTATTAAATGCCATTGATCAAGAGCTCGAACGTCGTCAAAGCTATCAAGGAAAATCTTATGAAAAAGAGTTGATGGAAAGATGAAAATAGAACGTATCCTGCCTTTTGCCCGCACATTGCTCACTAATGCTGTGGCTCAAGGAGATGTCGCGATTGATGCCACAGCAGGAAATGGACATGATACATTGTTCTTAGCTAACTTAGTCGGAGATACAGGTCATGTATATGGATTTGATATTCAACCTCAAGCCATTCAAGCAACTCAGCAGCGATTGACAGAACACCATGTAGAAAACAGAGTAACACTTATCCAAGAAAGCCATAGCAATATAAACATGCTTCCTCGTTCTATTAAAGGACGAGTCACGGGCGCTGTCTTTAATTTAGGTTATTTACCAGGTGGAGATA
Organism: Priestia sp. MDV22-iso46; assembly: GCF_058629175.1. Lineage (NCBI taxonomy): Bacteria > Bacillati > Bacillota > Bacilli > Caryophanales > Bacillaceae > Priestia > Priestia sp. MDV22-iso46. The sequence goes on along the minus strand of NZ_JBZVWT010000006.1, from coordinate 44,752 downwards.
AAGACATTGTCACCACTTCTGAAACAACAATCTCTGCAATTGAGCAGTTACTTGATTTGTTAGCACCTGAAGGAGTGATTGTGCTCGTTATTTATCATGGACACGAACAAGGGAAACAAGAAAGAGACGATTTACTAACGTATGTCCAAAATCTTGATCAAAAAGACGTTCACGTTTTACAATATCGTTTCATGAATCAGCAAAACAACCCTCCCTTCATCATTGCTATTGAAAAAAGATAAGCCGCATATGGCTTATCTTTTTAACATTCGGTACAAGCGTCCGTTGATATAGAAAAAGTAGCTGAGGGCTCCCCCCGCTTTTATTAACCTACGTGCATTCACATGAACATGTTTTTGTGCCCGCACTTTTTGATCTGACAAATAAACGCCCAAGAGTCCTTTATAGATAAAGCAGTGAAAGTGATAATCCGGCAGTTTTTTAGCATATTCGTCCGCTTTTACGACAAAATGCAAAAAGCGATCCATCATTTGCTGATAATGAGGATAATAAAAACAAAAGTTCAAATCTCCTCCTGCTTTATCTTCTTCTTGGTCAATTAAATAATCGAGTAAAATATGTAAGCCTTGAATATAAGGAAAATATCCTGCTTTTATTTTCTGCGTCATTTCTTCGGTCATCTCTTCTTGAAAGCTATAAGCAACTAAACAAAAAATTCCTAACGTTGAACCAGAGCACGCTGAAAATTCATACCACTCCATTTCAGGAACACTGTGCCGGTGAGCATCGAACCAATTCTCTAATCGTGGAACTCTTTCCTTGATTTCAACATGCTTATGTATTTGCAAATCACAATAATAATTAGCTAGTTCTAATAAATGTGAAGAGACTATATGGTAATTACAAGCTTTTCGCAAGGACTGCTGACAAGTCTGGACAAGTCCGGCTAAGTATCCTCCGTCGTCTTTATCCGCTCGAAAACGATAGTAATCCCCAAGAGGTGCATGAGGAGTCAACGCATCTGGCATCGATTCATGTAAGGCGGCAAAATCTTTAGGGTCTAGCGAATTGCTGCGGTCACATAAGTTATCTAAGTAATCGCTGATTGTTTGGTAGGCAACAATAAATTTCACGCATTCAATCATGTTTTCTTTCGCTAAAATCGATAGGATACCGCCTCCTTCACAATGAAAAGTTTTTGTATCGATACTTGCCAATGCTTGAGTACGCAATTCTTTATTAGGAATCTCTTTTGCTCGTTCGCGCCAATGATTAAGCTCATGATGAACGACAGGAAACACTTCTCGATAGATTTTTCTCATTAATGAAATAGGATGAGACGGAATCTTCATTTATTTTCACCTCAATTTTTTACCGCACTTATTAAATGTGAAGATCGACAAAACTTTTCGCATATGTAAAAACGTATTCTCTTTCAGGCTCATTAAAGATTTCGTGATACAGCTGAGACCATTCTTTGTAGATTTTTTCACTTAGCTCTATTTCATCAAACCACTGCCTAACAATCAGCTTTTCAATAATTTTATCTTCTCCTGCCTGCATCACAAGAAGCGGGACATCAGGCAAACGATCGATATCTTTAAAAGCTAAGTTGACAGCTTGGATCAATTCCCGGTACCATCTTACAGAAACTTTTGTAACATACAGTGAGTCATTTTCATCTTCATCTCGAACTTCTTGGTTTCTTGTTGCTTTTTCAACAGTGAGACCTAAATCGAAAAGTTTGTTCGGCATGACTTTATTTAACCCTTTAGATAGCATATCTAAATAAGCCGGTACTTGCTCTTTTAATCCTAGACAAGGAGAGGAAAGAATCGCACCCCATATAGGGAGGTTTTTTGTCTGGAGCGTACGAATAACCGCCAGTCCTCCCATACTGTGACCTAACAGGAAAATAGGCAAATCATATTTTTGCGCTTCACGTACCCATTCTTCCACTTCATACACATATTCATCAAAGGATAGGATATGTCCTCTTCTTCTTGTTGTTAAGCCTTGGCCAGGAAGGTCTCCCATAATTACGTGCATTCCAACCGAACGCCACATCTCAATCAGCCAGCGATAGCGTCCGTGATGCTCCGCTGCTCCATGGACCATGACAATAACGCCTTTTGGATTTACTGCTTCCCATTTATGCATTTGAGTTACTCCTTCTTCCTTTTTTTGTTTACCTGCTTAAAAAACCTTTGTACACTTACATTAGAAGATTTACTACTTTTTTTCAACTAATAAAGGGAGATGATTTGATGATTTATCCGTATAAAGAAAAAATGCCTACCATTGCACCCAGCTGCTTCATCGCAGACTATGTCACGATTACTGGAGATGTCACCATTGGTGAAGAAAGCAGCATTTGGTTTAACACTGTTATTAGAGGAGATGTTTCACCTACGATTATTGGTAAACGAGTAAATATACAAGATCAATCAACACTCCATCAAAGCCCAAATGCTCCATTGCTTATTGAGGATGATGTGACAGTAGGACATCAAGTTATTTTACATAGCTCCATCATCCGCAAACGCGCGCTCATTGGCATGGGTTCTATTATTTTAGACGGTGCAGAAATTGGTGAAGGTGCTTTTGTCGGTGCTGGAAGCTTAGTGCCTCCCGGTAAAAAAATACCACCTAATACTCTCGCACTCGGCCGACCTGCTAAAGTGATCCGCACTCTGACAGAAGAGGATTTAAAAGATATGCAGCGCATTCGTACAGAATATGTAGAAAAAGGGCAGTATTATAAGTCTATTAAGAAATCTGATTCTTCATTATAAAGGAAACGTTCCCTCAGAAAGTCACACTGAGGGAATTTTTTTAGTATCTCCACAAACTCTCCAATCATGTTCTATTCTCTCCACAATTGTAAAGAAATTTCCATATTAATTTACATCGTTTTAGTACTGCCTCCACAATTAAAGATTAAACTGAATAATAAAGACGTATTTATTGAAAAGGGAGCGACTCTATGAAAGCCAAGTTAATTCAGTATGTATACGATGCCGAATGCCGATTATTCAAAAGCGTAAACCAACATTTTGATCGAAAGCACTTAAATAGATTTTTACGTTTACTAACTCACGCCGGAGGAGCCACTTTTACCATTGTGATAGCGTGCTTGCTGCTATTTCTGTATCCTTCATCCGTCGCTTACGCTTGTGCGTTTTCTCTAGCCGTTAGTCATATTCCAGTCGCCATTGCTAAAAAACTATATCCGAGAAAACGACCTTATATTCAATTAAAACATACAAAAGTGTTAGAAAATCCATTAAAAGATCATTCATTTCCATCTGGGCATACAACAGCTATTTTTTCGTTGGTTACCCCTCTTATGATTGTTTATCCAGCCTTCGCTGCTGTTCTTTTGCCTCTTGCAGTAATGGTAGGAATTTCAAGAATTTATCTTGGCCTGCACTATCCGACGGATGTCATGGTAGGTCTGATACTGGGCATCTTTTCGGGTGCTGTTTCACTGAACATATTTTTAACTTAATTGATAGGAGGAGTACTAATGAGAATTGCTTTATTTACGGATACATTTGCTCCAGAAGTTAACGGAGCTGCTAAAACACTTTATCAATTTACTCAGTACGTCAAATCAAAGCAAATTCCCATCCAGGTATTTGCTCCTGAATTTGCTCATGATCAGTCATTTTCAACGTATGTTCACCGTTCGCCCAGCATGCCGTTTTTCCTTTATCCAAACAGCCGCTTTTCATTGCCAAACGTTCTAAAAATTAAAAAGCAGCTGCAGGCATTCAATCCTTCTATTATTCATTTGGCCACTCCTTTTACAATGGGGCTTTGCGGCTCCTATTACGGGAAAAGATTAGGTGTTCCTCTTGTCGGCTCTTATCATACCAATTTTGATGATTATTTATCTCACTATGAACTTGAAAAAATGCGTGTACCACTGCAAAAATATATGAAATGGTTTTATAAACCTGTACAAAAAATATTCGCTCCCTCTGAAGTGACCAAACAGCAGCTAGAAGAACAAGGGTTTCACAACGTAGATATTTGGTCGCGAGGAGTAAATCATAAATTATTTCATCCCCACTATGACCGCTTTGATATTCGTATTAAATATAATATAAAAAAACCCTACATCTTAACGTATGTAGGAAGATTAGCTAAAGAAAAGAACGCTGATTTTTTAATAAAAATCGCACGATCTCTACCTGATCATATCCGCCATCAAATTCACTGGGTTATTGTGGGAGACGGCCCTTTAAAAGAACAAATGCAGCAGCAAGCATCTGAGCATATGACATTTACAGGCTTCCTTGAAGGTAAGCAACTTGCTCATATCTATTCATCATCTGATTTGTTTGTTTTTCCTTCAGAAACAGAAACCTTCGGAAATGTTGTACTGGAATCTCTTGCTTCTGGAACTCCTGTAGTGGCAGCAAATGCAGGAGGAGTTAAACAGATGGTTCAGCACGGGCGAAACGGCTACCTTTGCAAACCTCACTCCTTAGAAGAATTCAGTTCGGCTATTACAGATTTACTCGATGATTTGCATCAGCGTCTTCACTTTGGCCATGCAGCGAGACAATACGCTCTTACTCAATCATGGGACGCCATTTTTCAGCATTTGCTTTCAGAATATGAAAGTGTCGTAGAAAAATCTGCTGCAGGTATTCAATGGGCATAAAAAAATCTCCGTTTTCACGGAGATTTTTTTATTATTTAGCTAAAGCTTGAGTTTTTAATGCTTCCGCTTTGTCTGTGAACTCCCAAGGAAGCTCCACATCCGTACGACCAAAGTGGCCGTAAGCTGCTGTTTGCTTATAAATTGGGCGACGTAAATCAAGCATTTTAATGATGCCTGCTGGACGTAGGTCAAAGTTTTTGCGTACTACGTCTACTAGTACTTCTTCAGAAACTTTTCCTGTACCGAATGTATCAATTGAAATAGATACTGGTTGTGCAACACCAATTGCATATGCTAGTTGTACTTCACATTTATCAGCAAGATCAGCTGCTACAATGTTTTTCGCAACATAACGAGCTGCATAAGCTGCTGAACGGTCTACTTTTGTTGCGTCCTTACCAGAGAATGCACCGCCGCCGTGACGAGCATATCCGCCGTAAGTATCAACGATAATTTTACGACCAGTTAAACCAGCATCTCCTTGAGGACCGCCGATTACGAAACGTCCTGTTGGGTTAATGAAATACTTTGTATTTTCATCAATTAACTCGTTTGGAACAACTGGATTAATAACATATTCTTTTAAGTTACGTTGAATTTGCTCTAACGTTACTTCTGGGTGATGCTGGGTTGAAATAACAATTGTATCGATGCGAACAGGTTTGTTGTTTTCATCATATTCAACTGTTACTTGTGTTTTACCATCCGGGCGAAGGTAAGGAAGAATTTCTTCTTTACGTACTTCTGTTAGACGGCGAGCAAGTTTATGAGCTAATGAAATTGGAAGAGGCATTAATTCTTTTGTTTCGTTACATGCATAACCAAACATTAACCCTTGGTCTCCAGCTCCGATTGCTTCGATTTCTTCATCTGACATTTGACCTTCACGTGCTTCTAACGCTTGGTCTACACCAGCAGCGATATCAGCTGACTGCTCGTCGATAGATGTTAATACTGCACAAGTTTCAGCATCAAATCCGTATTTTGCACGAGTATAGCCAATTCCTTTAATTGTTTCACGAACTGTTTTAGGAATATCCACGTAAGTAGAAGTTGTAATTTCACCACTTACTAAAACTAAACCAGTTGTTACGCTTGTTTCACAAGCAACACGAGCATTTGGATCCTTTGCTAGGATAGCATCAAGAATTGAGTCAGAAATTTGGTCACAAATTTTATCGGGATGTCCCTCTGTAACAGATTCTGACGTGAACAGACGACGTTGTGTTGACATCAGTTTTCCTCCTTATAAATACGATACATTGTGATACGGTACTCATTCCCTTATTTTCACTACACGTTAAAAAATATAAAAAAACCTTTCCTTGTATCGAGGAAAGGTATCAAATTCTACATAAGCCTTTCACTCTTATCGATCAAGGTTGTGCCCTTGCATCAGGTTAGCACCTTATCGTCTACACAAAAAAATGACGATGGTTGCTGGGTTTCATAGGGCCTGTCCCTCCACCAGCTCGGGATAAGAGAGTATCCGTTCAAGGACATATAATACATGAAAAAGCGCTTCACTGTCAACAACATTCAAATGGAAATCATCTCTTTATGTTTGAATGTGTTTTAATGTAACATACTCAAATTCCGAAATAGTACATCTTATTAAGAATCATCACTAAGTTTAGTTAATAAGACAGATCAAAATGAGGCTTTCACTTAAAATAGCTTCACTTTTTTTGCTCCTATCACATATACATGTGTCTAAAATAGGTATAACGTACATTTTTTTATAATACACAAACATTTTTAGTTAAATAGTATAGAATAATTAAATAAATGTGTTATACTAATTATAAATTTCAAACATTAATGAATAAATAATAGCTAAAAAAGGAAGGTAGTGCACATGAGTACTGTTGATATGTCTATCGAATTAAATGGTTTGCTTCAATTAAAAACAACAAAACACCAATTATCTGTTCCACAACTTGTTGAAAAAATTCTAGCTCGACGCGAAGGAACGCTGACTTCTACAGGTGCTGTGTCAGTCGAAACCGGAAAATATACAGGTCGCTCTCCTTTAGATAAATTTATTGTAAGCGATGCTGTGTCTTCAAAAGCGGTTGAATGGGGACCTGTCAATCAGCCAATTTCTGCTCAGCGATTCGATGCGCTATACAAAAAAGTCTTAACCCACTTAAAGAAGCAGGATGAACTTTTTGTTTTTAATGGATATGCTGGAGCTGATAAAAAGTATCAGTTACCAATTCAAGTAGTTAATGAATTTGCATGGCATAACCTATTCGCTCAGCAGTTATTCATTCGCCCTTCAGCCGAACAAAAAACAAATGATGATGTGAAGCCGTTTACAATTGTAGCAGCTCCAACGTTCAAAGCTGATCCTGAAACAGACGGGACGAATTCTGAAACCTTCATTATTCTTTCGTTAGAGCGACGCATCGTGCTAATTGGAGGAACTGAATACGCTGGTGAAATGAAAAAATCTATTTTCTCAGTGATGAACTTCTTGCTTCCTCAAAACAATATTCTATCCATGCACTGTTCTGCTAACGTAGGAGAAGAAGGTGACGTTGCATTATTCTTTGGTTTATCTGGAACGGGTAAAACAACGCTTTCTGCTGATGCAAACCGTCGTTTAATCGGAGATGACGAGCACGGTTGGTCAAGCTCTGGTGTATTTAATATTGAAGGAGGATGCTACGCGAAGTGCATTCAGCTTTCCGAAGAAAAAGAACCGCAAATTTTCAATGCAATTCGCTTCGGCGCCGTACTGGAAAATGTAGTGTTAAATCAAAATACGAAAGTAGCAGATTACAATGATAATAGTTTAACAGAGAATACTCGTGCCGCTTATTCAATTGACTCTATTGATAATACGGTATTGCCAAGCGTTGCTGGGCACCCTACAGCTATTGTCTTTTTAACTGCTGATGCCTTCGGCGTCTTGCCTCCAATCAGCAAGCTTACAAAAGAACAAGCAATGTACCATTTTCTGAGCGGATACACTAGTAAGTTAGCTGGAACAGAGCGCGGCGTAACATCGCCACAGGCTACTTTCTCTACATGCTTTGGTGAGCCTTTCTTACCCCTTGCTCCAACAACTTATGCAGAAATGCTAGGAAAGAAAATCGATGAACATAATGTAAATGTATACCTTGTAAATACTGGATGGACCGGCGGTGAATACGGCGTGGGCGAACGAATGAAGTTAAGTTACACTCGAGCTATGGTTCAAGCAGCCCTTGAAGGAGAACTAGCTAATACCGAAACAGTAACAGATGCTATTTTTGGTTTATCGATTCCAACTCATGTTCCGGGAGTTCCTGATGAAGTGCTTCAGCCTTCTAAAGCATGGAACGATGCGACAGCTTATAACCAAAAGGCAACTGAGCTTGCTGCTAAATTCAAAGCTAATTTCAAGCGTTTTAATGATGTAGCATCTGACATTTCAACATTAGGCGGACCTAGAGTCTAATAAAAAACCGATCGTCTATAAGACGATCGGTTTTTTAGTTAGTCGAATGTAATTTTGTCAGTTCATATGTGACAATGGTTTTTTCCTGCTCCATTTCTACCTTACGCACAACAGCAGTTCCAATACATTCTCCATTTTTCGTTTTGTGAATGTTTAATGGAATATCTAACGGATACAAGCGATATCCTTTTTTCTCAATTTGAAAAATGTTATCCGTTACACGCTTTTCGTTGCCTTTTGTCACAATCATTGTATTTAATTCTAGCGGCATCCCCATTTTTTCTCACTCCTCACTGTTATTCTACTTGTTTTCTCTATCGTAGCATATCTTTTATTGCGCTTTCATCCACTTCGTTAACTTCTTCACCGTTTCTCGGTTTTCTTTTGGTGGAAAAGCATGTGGAAAGTTTTCGAAGTACCAGCTGGTAACTTTTTTATTGGACTTCTTTAGTTTAGATTCGAGCTGATAGGAATGATCAATCGACACGTTTTTATCTTCTAAACCATGAATAAGCAAGACCGGCGGCTCGACGAGATGAGCACGATGCAAAGGTGTCCTCCATTCGTATCTTTCAGGATATTTAGAAGGCGTTCCTCCAATCACCCGCTTCATCATTCTTCTTAAATCTTCTCTTTCTTCATATGTCAGCACCATATCCGTGACGCCTCCCCATAACACAAGAGAACGGCTGTCGTTTTTTTCAATGGCTGTGAGTAAAGCCATCACTCCCCCTCTTGAAAACCCAAAAATATGAATGCGGTCATGGTAGACGTTAGGGAGCTGTTTCAGTAAATCGTAAGCAGCAAAAGCATCGTAACGATCATCTCCCGCAAAATCTTCGTTTCCTTCGCCTCCTTGATTTCCCCTATAGAACGGAGCCATCACAATAAAACCTTGAGAAGCAAATTGAATGAGTCGAGCAGGACGAACCGTTCCTACGTTCTTAATACCTCCCCTTAAGTATAAAAAGCCGTCATACATTCCTTTTTCTTTTGGCTCTGCGAGCATTCCTTTAATCTTAAGCCCTTGACATGCATATGTAATCACCCACAGCGCCACGCGAGGGTTTGATGATGGGAAACGCTGTTTATGAAGAATTGTTCCATCTTTCATTTTTTTCCTCCATTCTTTATATAACTAGCCTGCTTTCTCCCGCTAAGGTGTACTTTCAATTGTTGACTAATACTTCTTTGATTTTACACATAGTTATATAGGCACTCACCTTCTTCCACTTCTTTACATACATTATCATAAAATATTTTATTATTTTAAGGAGGTTTGCTTTATGAAACCAATCAAATGGCTTTTTTCTTTGCTTGCTATTATGATTTTACTCATTCCACTAATTAGCTGCAGCAAAACAACATCTGTACAAACGGTTCGTGTTGGCGAAGTAACTCGCTCTATCTTTTATGCTCCCCAGTACGTCGCTATTTCAAAAGGCTTTTTTGAAGAAGAAGGACTAAAGGTAGATTTAAAAACAACGTGGGGCGGAGATAAGACAATGACGTCACTTTTATCTGACGGCATCGACGTCGCTCTAGTCGGCTCGGAAACTTCAATCTACGTATATGCACAGGGGTCTAGTGATCCCATCATCAACTTTGCACAACTAACCCAAACCGACGGAACATTTCTAGTAGCGCGTAAAAAAGTCAATCACTTCTCATGGGATCAGCTTAAAGGCAAAACGTTTCTTGGTCAACGCAAAGGCGGCATGCCGCAAATGGTAGGGGAATATGTGTTGAAACAGCATAATATTGATCCTAAAAAAGATGTAAAACTCGTTCAAAACATTGATTTTGCTAACGTTGCGAATGCTTTTGCTTCTGGCACTGGAGATTACGTTCAATTATTTGAGCCAACGGCTAGTATTTTAGAGCAACAAGGAAAAGGACATATCGTTGCTTCCTTCGGAAAAGAATCAGGAACAGTTCCTTATACAACATTTATGGCCAAAGAAAGCTATTTAAAAGATAACCCTGAAGCAGCGGCTAAATTTACTCGAGCTATTTACAAAGCACAAAAATGGGTGAATACACATAACACAGATGAAATTGCTGAAGTGGTTGCACCGTATTTTGAAGATACACCTAAAGAAACGCTGAAAACTGTTATTGACCGCTATAAATCCCAAAAATCCTTTGCAACTAACCCTTTATTAGATCAAAAAGAGTGGGATCATTTACAAAAAATCATGGACGAATCTGGAGAACTTCCAAGACACATCGATCACAGCAAGCTAGTCAACACAAAATTCGCAAAAGATGCAATGAGTGAGTAATATGACAAAACTTCACATTCAAGATGTTCAGCATATGTATCTTACGACAAAGTCTGCTACCACTGCACTTGAACATATTAATTTGTCTATTGAAGAAGGAGAATTTGTTTCCTTTCTCGGCCCAAGCGGATGTGGAAAAACGACGCTTCTATCGATTATTGCCGGCTTGATTGAACCATCGTCCGGCTCTGTCACAATAGACGGTGAAAATATCGGAACATCAGTCCCAAACATCGGTTATATGCTTCAACAAGATTATTTGTTTCCGTGGAAAACCATTAAAGAAAATATTTTACTTGGTCTTGAAATTCGCGGCCAGCTAACAGATGAAACAGAGAAGAAAGCTTTGTTACTTCTAAAAGAAATCGGTTTACAAGGCGTAGATAGCCTATATCCGCACCAGTTATCCGGAGGCATGAGACAACGCGTCGCTTTAGTTCGAACACTTGCTATTGACCCCGCTATTTTACTCTTAGACGAACCTTTTTCAGCACTCGATTTTCAAACAAAACTCAAGCTTGAAGAACTTGTCTCCAAAACGCTGATGACCTATCAAAAAACGGCCGTTTTGGTCACGCACGATATCGGCGAAGCCATTGCTATGAGCAGCCGAATCTTTTTATTCTCAGCCAAGCCGGGGAAAATCGCAAAAATATTTACGGTTCCTTCTATTTTACGAACCCTTTCTCCGTTTGAAGCACGCCAGCACCCTGTCTATAACGATTTATTTATGGACATATGGAAGGAGCTTGATCAACTTGAAACCCACTAGCTCCCTAAATACTCTTCACGAAAGCTACCTTCGCAAGGTTCGCGGCGAAAAACGATTAGTACTGAGCGTACAGATGGTCATTTTCTTAGCCTTTTTTAGCTTCTGGGAACTAGCTTCTCGTTTAAAGTTGATTGATCCTTTAATTTTCAGTTCCCCTACTAAAGTATGGCATTTATTTTTAATTAAACTTGCCGACGGCTCGCTAGCAGAACATATTGGTTTTACATTATTTGAAACGGTTCTTGGCTTCATTCTAGGCACATTGCTAGGTATTTTACTTGCAACGGCCCTTTGGTATTCAACTAGGCTTGCAAACATATTAGACCCTTACCTCGTTATTTTAAACGCCATGCCCAAAGTAGCGCTGGGCCCTATTTTAATAGTAGCGATCGGTCCAGGATTTTTCTCAATTTTAACGATGGGAGCGATTATATCCGTTATTATTACATCCATCGTCGTTTACACAGCCTTTAAAGAAGTTGATCCAAACTATATTAAATTACTAAAAAGCTTCGGTGCAACGAAAACCCGCTGTTTTAAAGAAGCAATTCTGCCAGCTTCCATGCCTGCCATTATTTCCACATTTAAAGTAAATGTCGGCTTATCTTGGGTAGGCGTCATCGTAGGAGAATTTTTAGTTTCTTCAAAAGGGCTTGGATATATGATTATTTATGGTTTCCAAGTTTTCAACTTTACTCTTGTTCTTCTCAGCTTATTATTAATTGCCATTTTCGCTACGATTATGTACCAAGGCGTTGCTTATTTAGAAAAGAAATTGATCCGACGCTCATAAAAAATCCCCCCGTACAAACGGGGGGATTTTTATTAATACGATGCTTTTACAAAAATGTTCGCTTTACATATTTCATTACATATTGTAAAACATTATCTTTCATGATGAAGCTGTATGCATCATCTTGTTGAATACCCGAAGGTAGTTCATCAATCATTACTGGACCATCTGTTTCCATGTAGTCTTCTTTTTTAATTACATTTCCAATAGTAGCAAAATAAATGTTTTTAATAATAGTCTTTCCTTTACTTACTACTTTGTACTGACCAATATAAGTTAAAGAAGAGACTTCTCCGCCTGTTTCTTCAAATACTTCTCGAACCGCTGCTTCTTCTGGTACTTCATTGCCTTCTAGTTTTCCTCCGGGAAATTCTAAACCTCGTTTTGAGTGATTCGTTAGCAACCATTGATTTTCATACCTGCATACGACCCAAACATGACGTGGAGTTTTCGAGAATGGATTTTTTTCAAATGATAAAAATACTTGATTATGATATGCATCCTTAAATGTGTACATGGTCGACTCAAACTCCATTTGATTTTTCCCTTATTTTATCATACATTACGGCCATACCTGATAAGAAAAGTATGCTCGTACTTTTTTTCTTTGCTTTTTACCCCTTATTCCATTCTATCTGAAGATAAAATATTCATCTGTTTGATATGTGATTTTGTTTCATTGTCTCCCAGCTGATAAAGCATGGTATATATTTCAACTGTCGTTTTATCGTACATATCATTTTGAGAATCATGATGATATTCCAGATATGGAATATGTGATCGCCAAAAGCTCGACCAATCGCTTGAAGCACGCTGATCTAAATACGTTCTCAGCTTCTCCACTTCTTCATCTGTTGCTTCAATTGCATAATTCCAATCTGAAGCAGTATTTGACTGATTGATTTCTCCTGAACTCAGAGATACATAATATTTTTTTGTCATGAAAGATATTCAGCTCCTTCTTTCTAGTGCCAACTTATCTTTCTTATTTGTATCTTATTCTTTTTTTATACACTCTACGATTTAAAGCGGTCTTTTAAAATCGCTATTGCTTTTTTTAACGGCTCTGGAATTGGAATTCCTACAATTCCTGCATTTTCTGTAATTGAAATCATTTCGTTTAAAATATAGAACAAAATAGCTCCATCTCGAATAATATGACCGTTTTCCCAGAATACAGAATCGATAAAGTTTGCTACAGCAATCATGGCAAAAATAAAAATCTTTTTGGCAATTCCTTTAAAACCTACTTTGCTAGATAAACGTTTATTTATAAAAGCTGCAATTGTACCCGTCAAGTAATCCATTGCCACTAATGCTACTAAAGCCATTAGTAAATAGTCCCACTCTCCAAATAAAAAAAAAGCCAGTGAACCTAAACTTGAGATTATCAAGACAGCAAGCTTCTGCATATCCACTTTTTTCACCCTTTCAGCAGTCATAAGCAGTCATATCCCTACAGTATATGCCAGTGAAAAAAAAGTGTTCGTCCATCTTATCATAAAAAAACCTGCGAGTACTCGCAGGTTTTAATTACTTGCCTAGGAATGATTTTAACATCCACGTATGCTTCTCTAAGCTTTGATGAATGGCTAACAGCATGTCTCCTGTTGTTTCGTCGCCCGCTTCACCGGCTGCGTCCATTCCTTCTTTTAATTCAGCAGTTAGCGTATCAAAATCGCTTACTAAAGAAGCAACCATATCTTTAGCCGTTTCGCTTCCATCCGCTTCTTTAATAGAAGAAAGTTCTAACGATTCTTTCATTGTTGCCACAGGTTTTCCTTCTAATGCTAAAAGGCGTTCTGCAAGGTCATCAATAATTGTAGCTGTTTCCGTATACAGCTCTTCAAACTTTTCATGAAGAGTGAAGAATTGTTCACCTTTTACGTACCAGTGAAAGTTATGAAGTTTTATGTACATTACACTAAAATTCGCTACTTGTTTATTAACGATTTCATTTACATTTGCTGCCATGTTTTTCGCTCCTTTGTGAACTCTTTATATAATATAGTTGTACCCTTTTTTAGTTGATTAAAACATTTTTTTCATAAAAAGAGACATTTCCCTTTCTTTAGACTCAGAGAAACTTCTTCATCTTTTTTCAAATAAAATAAGCAGCCCAGTGGACTGCTTATTTTTAGCCAAATACTTTTTCTAAATCTTCTTTGTCCTGTTCTAGCCAGAACTTCATCAAGCGTTTTGCTCCTTCTAAATCGTGAAGTTTCGCTTGACCGCACTGCTTTTCGTTTGCTGCTGGAATTTCAGTAATGTTAATTGCATCTTTTAACGTATCGTCTAACAAGTCAATAATTTCACGTACAGTCGGCTCGCCGCTCACTACTAAGTAGTACCCAGTTTGACATCCCATAGGCGAAATATCAATAATATCAAAGTGATCATATTTTTCTACATGAGTACGAATGTTAAAAGCTAATAAATGCTCTAACGTATGAATAACGTCGGGCTTCATTGCTTGTTTGTTTGGCTGGCAAAAACGAATATCAAATTTATTTACAACGCCGTCGCTTCCCACTTTGTGAACACCGCAGTGTCTTACGTAAGGTGCTTTAACCGCATTATGATCTAGCTCAAAACTTTCTACTGATGGCATAATACCACTCCTTTTTTCTTCTTTCACCTATCATAACATGCAATTCCGATATATTTCATCCATTTAATAACCTTTATTTCTTTTAGTTGCTTTTTATTCCTTCTATCCCTTATAGTATGAGCAAACACGAAAGAAAGAACGTGATAATAAATGATTGCAAAGCTTTTGCTTTTACTTATAAAAGGATATCAAAAAGGAATTTCACCTTTTCTTCCGGCAAGGTGCCGGTTTTACCCTACTTGCTCCCAGTACGGAGTTGAATCCATTAAACGCTTTGGTGCCGTAAAGGGATCTTATTTGACTGTAAAACGCATTTTAAAATGCCACCCGTTCCATCCGGGTGGCATCGATGAAGTACCTGAGAAAAAATCACACTAAGCTTTAGTTGTTTTCGATTGCTTCATACCCATTTACAACAACATCTAGCTTTCCTGTATTTGGATCAATAACTAGTCCATGTACAGGAGTATCTTTTGAAAATAGAGGATGATTACGGATTGTCTCTACACTATGCTGAACAGTCTCTTCTACTGAATCAAAACCCGTTAACCATTGTTTCAAGTCCATAGAATATTCAATGGTATTAATCACTTCATCTGAGATGCCTTTTGCTCTTACTTTCTCTAAAAAAGGTTCCGCCTGAAGTTTACCTGCTCCGCAGTCATGGTGACCAATTACACATACCTCATCAGCTTGTAGCTCGTACACAGCTACTAAAATGCTTCGCATAATACTTCCAAATGGATGTGAAACAAGCGCTCCTGCATTTTTAACGATTTTCACGTCTCCGTTGCGTAAATTTAAAGCGTGTGGAAGCAATTCTACCAATCTTGTGTCCATACACGATAAAATGACCATTTTTTTATCAGGGAATTTGCTTGTTTCGTAAAGTTCATACTTCTTTTCTTCTACAAATTTTTTGTTGAATTCTAAAACATCTTGTAATAAGCTCATTTGCTGTCTTCTCCTTCATAAAAAAAATTCTTTCTTGTATTATAATACTTTTTCCTATAAGATGAAAAGTGTTAAATCGTAATCATTATTATTTATAAACAAGAAAGTAGGTTATAACAGTGAAAAAAATTCCCGTTACCGTTTTAAGCGGATACCTTGGTTCAGGTAAAACAACTCTTTTGAACCATATTTTAAAAAATAAAGAAGGTTTAAAGGTCGCGGTTATTGTCAATGACATGAGCGAAGTAAATATTGATGCAGACTTAGTTAAACAAGGCGGATTTTCTCGAACAGAAGAAAAACTTGTTGAAATGCAAAATGGCTGTATTTGCTGTACGCTTCGAGACGATCTAATGAAAGAGGTAGAACGCCTAGCTGACAATGGTGATATTGATTATATTGTCATTGAATCTTCCGGAATCAGCGAACCTATACCTGTTGCTCAAACATTTACTTATATTGATGAAGAGCTTGGCATTGATTTAACTCAGAAATGTTCGTTAGATACGATGGTCACTGTAGTAGATGCCAATCGCTTTTGGGAAGACTTTTCATCCGGCGAAAGCTTATTAGACCGCAAAGAAGGAACAGATGAAAACGATACAAGAGAAGTGATTGATTTATTAATCGATCAAATTGAATTTGCAAACGTCATTTTGTTAAACAAAGTTGATTTGTTAACAAAAGATGATGCAGATGAGCTGCAGGCCGTTCTTCATAAATTAAACTCAGAAGCCACTGTTATCCAAACAATTAATAGTGAAGTAAGCCTTGAAGCCATACTTCATACCCACTTATTCGACTTTGAAAAAGCTAGTCAAGGAGCCGGATGGATTAAAGAATTAAATGAAGAACATCATACGCCTGAAACGGAAGAGTTCGGTATTTCTTCTTTTGTATACAGAAGGAATCGTCCCCTTCATCCTGAACGCTTTATGAAATGGTTAGAGAACTGGCCGGTTGATATTGTACGCGCAAAGGGATTTTTCTGGCTTGCTTCGCGTAATAATATGGCAGGACTTCTTTCTCAAGCGGGTACGTCCATTATGATTCAAGCAGCGGGTGAATGGATAGCAACTTACGCACCGGAAGAAAGAGAACAAACCTTAAAAGAAGAGCCTGAATTACGAGCAAAATGGGATGAACAATTTGGAGATCGTATTAACGAGCTCGTGTTCATTGGTATTGATATGAACACAGCTGAAATAATTGAAACTTTAGACCGCTGTTTGCTGACAAATGAGGAAATGAATCAAGATTGGGCTACTCTCAAAGATCCCCTTCCTAAGTTTACAGTAAGTGCGTAAATTTTTAGTTTTCAAATCGTAATAATTACGATATAATAACATAGGTCATAAATGGTTACGATACGAACGGAAGGAGCAACATAATGAAATTCAAACCACTTTTAATGGTGCTTGCATTAGGAATCGGAACAGCTCTTGCAGGGTGCAGTTCAAGCAGTGCAAATAACGCATCTGATAATAAAAACAAAAAATTAGAAGTTTATACAACAATCTACCCTTTACAAGACTTTACTGAAAAAATTGGTGGAAAATATGTAGAAGCTAAAAGCATTTTACCAACCGGTGTAGATGCCCATTCATTTGAGCCTACAACAAAAACAATGGTTAAAATCGCCAACGCGGACGCATTCGTTTACTCAGGAATTGGACTTGAAGGTTTTGCAGATAAAGCACAGTCTACACTTAAAAATGAAGATGTAGCTTTAGTAGAAGCTGCAAAAGGAATTAAATTAGCAAAGAGTTCTGAAGATGATCATGCTCACGAAGACGAACATGCCCATGAAGAAGAGCATAACCACGGAGATACAGACCCTCACGTTTGGCTTGATCCTGTTTTAGCTATTCAATTAGCAGAAAATATTAAAGATGAACTTATTGAATTAAAACCAGATAAAAAAGCAGAGTTTGAAAAGAACTTCCAAGCGTTAAAGACTCACCTTGAAGATGTGGACCAAGAGTTAAAAACAACGATTGGCGACGCACCTCATAAAGAAATTTTAGTATCACATGCAGCCTATGGCTACTGGGAAAAACGATACGGCTTAAAGCAAATTAGCGTAGCGGGTTTATCTCCTACAAATGAGCCGTCTCAAAAACAATTAGAAAACATCGTAAAACAGGCAAAAAAAGACCATATCAAATACTTTATCTTTGACCAAAATTTAAAGCCTAAAGTGTCTACGCTTGTAAAAAATGAAGTGGGAGCTCAAGCTTTAACACTTCATAACTTAGAGTCATTAACAAAAAACGATGTTAAAAATAAAGAAGATTATTTCTCCATTATGCAGCACAACATTGATACGTTGAAAAAAGCATTATATTAATAAAAAAACTAGCCTCCCGGCTAGTTTTTTTATTGTAACTTATATTTTTGCTTAAAGCGTTCTACACGGCCGCCTTTATCAGCAAATTTTTGTTTTCCTGTATAAAATGGATGTGTATCCGAACTGATTTCAACTTTTAAAAGCGGATATGTGTTGCCATCTTCCCATTGAACGGTCTCATTTGATTGTTTTGTAGATCCTGATAAAAATGATGTTCCGCTATTTGTATCCATAAATACAACTTTACGATAGTCTGGATGAATATTTGTTTTCATTAAATATCTCTCCTTTAAAACAATATACACTTATTATAATCGTAATGATTACTATTTTCAAGTTATATGTTTTACCAATTCTGATGCATAAAGCGTGGTAAAAAGTGGACAATAAGGTTTATCAATACTTTACTGGAAAGGTTGAAAAATGAATGGATCATTTAGTTACTGCACGTTCAATGTTTGGTTTGAACATGGGAGTACATATCATTTTTGCCACTCTTGGCGTCGGCATTCCTCTCATGATTTTATTGGCTGAAATTCTTTACTACAAAACAAAAGATAAAGATTATGAACTTATGGCACAGCGTTGGACAAAAGGAGCTGCTGTCCTGCTTGGAGTCGCCATTCCTACGGGAACGATTGCTGGTGTACAATTAGCGTTGCTTTGGCCGGGTTTTATGGAAATCGTAGGAAAAGTGATGGCTCTTCCTTTTCAAATTGAAATTTATGCTTTCTTTATTGAGGCTCTGTTTCTCTCTATTTACGTATACGCAGCGGACCGTATTTCTCGAAAAATGAGGATTATCAGTCTAATTTTAGTAGCAATAGGCGCTCTTGCCTCTGCCGTTTTAATTACAAACGTGCACGCATTTGAAGGAACACCTGCTGGCTTTCGAATTTTAAATGGCGAAATTGTAAGCGTAGATCCTTGGGCAGCTTTCTTTAATCCGAGTTTCTTTGTAACGTCCGGTCATGTAGCCGTTTCTGCTTATACAACCGGAGGCTTTGTCATTGCTTCAGTCGCTGCCTTTAAAATGCTTCGTGCGCGAAAACATAATCCAAGAGAATATAAATTTCATCATAAAGCATTGATGATGGGATTAGTAATCGGCGGGATTTTTTCTTTTGTAACAGCTTTGAATGGACATGAATCTATGCAAAAAGTATACGAATATCAACCCGAAAAACTTGCAGCAGCTGAAGGTCTATTTGAAACGCAAGATCATGCGCCATTAGCTTTAGGCGGATTTACAGATGAAAAAGAACAGCGAGTCAAGTATGGAATTGAGTTTCCATGGATGCTCAGCTTCTTGTCGGGTAATAGCTTTAATACAGTGATTACTGGACTCAATGACTTCCCTAGGGATTATTGGCCGCCGCTTTTTGTGCATACCTTGTTTAACGGTATGGTCATTATCGGATCGATTTTAATTTTAGTGGCGCTAGTGGGCGTTGTTTGGTACAAGTTTTTAAAGAAGAAAAGCTTCCCTAAAATTTTTATGTGGGCATTTGTCGCAACAGGCCCTCTCGCGATCATGGGCATTGAATTCGGATGGATTTTCGCATGTACAGGAAGACAGCCCTGGGTCATTTACCGCATCATGCGTACATCAGAAGCAGTTACCACTTCTGCTAATTTGCATATTTTATTTTTTTTATTTTTGCTTGTTTATATCGTACTTGTGGCCGCAGTCGCCCTTGTACTGGTGTTTTATTTCAGAAGAAATCCGCTTTCTAAAGAGCTTGCTGCGCAAGCAGATTAAAAAGGATGTGAGAATATGGGTGATTCATTACTAGCAATTACTGTAATATGGGGCTTCATTTTTATCTATGCCGTAATGGGAACGATGGACTTTGGAGCTGGCTTTTGGTCGATGGTATATATTAATCGTACGAAAACAAATGCTACAGATGTAGCAAACAGATATCTATCGCCTACTTGGGAAGTAACCAATGTATTTATCGTTGCGATTGTTGTTGCGCTGTTTAGTTTTTTTCCTCGAGCTACATTTACGCTTGGCACAGTGTTACTAATACCCGGAAGTATCATTTTACTTCTCTTATCTATTCGAAGCGGATTTTTAGTGTTTTCACACTATGCTAGCAGCTTCAAATATCGGAGAGCATTGGTTTATATATCCGGTATATCCGGCGTGTTAATTCCTGCTTTTTTAATCGCTGTACTGCCAGTAAGTCAAGGTGGATTTATTGATATAATTGATGGCACGCAGCGATTAAATTTAGCAAAAGTATTTTCAAGTCCGCACGTCTATTCATTTATCGGGTTTGCCATAAGCTCTTCGCTGTTTCTATCTTCTCTGTTATTAGCAGATTACTCGAAGTCATCTGACGAAATGGAAGCTTATGCGGTCTATCGGCGTGATGCGCTCATTACAGGACCTCTTTCCCTGCTAATGGCTATCTTTATTATGATTACAATGCAATCAGAAGCAAGCTGGTTATATGATAAAATGATGCAGTTTAAGCCCCTTCTTTACGGATCTGTAGGTCTATTTGTAGTAGCTGGCATTGCTCTGCTGCTACCTTCTCAAAAAGGAAAAGGCATGCCTCGTTTAGCTGTGGTATCCATTATCCTTCAATATTTCTTAGCAAGTTACGTATACGGACGAAGTCATTTACCTTATGTTGTCTATCCAAACGTAACGATTGAGAATGGATTTACACATCCCGATGCGTTTCATTCTTTATTTATTGTGTATATTGTTGGTTTTGCTATTTTATTTCCTGGATTCTTTTATTTCTGGCGTCTATTTATGAAAGATAATAAAGAATACAGCAAAAAGAAGCCATATTAAAAAACCCGGTCAGCACTTGACCGGGTTTTCTTATGAAGGAGCAGATTTTGCTACTACTTCAGCAAAACCTTTAGCAAATACCTTACATTTTTCTACATCTTCTCCAAAGGGAGAGAGCTCGATTTTCAAACCGGGAACGGCTATATTTCCGTTACGTCTCTTTATTTTTTCTTCAATTAAATCAACTGCTCCGCAAAAAACATCATATGATGAATCACCTGAGCCAAATACAGCCATCTGCTTTTGACTGAGATCTATATCATCCATTTCATCATAAAGATCTAAAAAATCATCTGGCAGCTCTCCATCTCCCCACGTATAAGCTCCAAAGATAATAGATTCTGCGGATACAAGGTCAGAAGCATCAATGTCATATACTTCTGCTCGTTTCACATGCAATCCATGCTTGACTAATTCTTCTTCGATCAAATCGGCTATCGCTTCTGTGTTACCTGACATACTCGCATAAGCTAGTAAGATTTCCTTCATGTAAATGACGCTCCTTTACACCAGCAGTGTTGGCCGCACATCTCCTTCTTCACAACATTCTCGCTTAAGAGGACAGTTTTCACACTCACTGGATGCATAATTCTTTTGAAAATGTTTTGGTTCCATTAACACACTTTTGACAATATGTAGTTGAAGTATGGCTTTTTGATAATCGTCTGGTGCAATATGATAAGTTGTTGTTTCTCCAGTTAATAATGAATAAAAACGAATTTGTTCAGGAACCTTTTTAAAAGCTTGTTTCGAAAAAACGATAATAAAGTCTTTCATGGCGTTTTTCACTTCTTCATGGTCATCTAGAATGAATTTTGTTACCGTATAAGACTTCTCTGTCCATGCAGCAAAATCAATGGTTAGAGAAAGGTTGCTTTGAATTTCTTCTACATACACGCTGTATTTCTCAAACACAAAAAGCGGTAGTTCCACATGTGCTTTCTCTCCTAAAAACCTTAGTAAATAATCGCTTACTTTAGCTAACACATCGTAATAGTGAACGGGTGATGAAAACATATTTGGCTTTAGGCGCCAATATTTTTCAATAAGCTGTAAAACATAGAGGTTCGAGCGATACTCAACGGGCTTGCTATAGTATGTTTTAATGATTTGATGGACAGTTACTTGAACAAGCTGTTTCCAATCTATAGATGTTTTTTTCAAAAGAAGCTGCTGCTGATAAAATTTGTACGGACATCGAATAAATTGTTCGATGTGGTCGTTAGAGAGTGTCTTTATATGCACTTTTATCGGTTCCACCTATGTCTCACCACCCTAATTGAAATTCATTCTCAATAATAAGTAAAAATTAAATCATGAAATTTGCTCAATCACTTTACGAATAGCACTCCATGAATGTTTGACGAAATAAATCGGTTTTTTTTGTTTTTTTGCTTTCTCTTTAATGACTTTTGCCATATTGTGATTAATAAAATCCGTAATAACTAATACAAACCCAATATGTTCGGGTATTTCTCGCTTCACCATATTGCTTTTACGGCCATCTAAATGAATTACTTCATTAAATCCTTCTCCCGCTAAACGATCTGTAATATGCTTTAACCTGTCTCCTCCTACAACCATAACTGATGACATGTTTGTTCCCTCCCAATTAATTATTCATTTAATGATTTGACAACAACTTGTATTCTTTACTATATACACAGTTTAATTGAGAATGATTCTCTTTGTCAATGTTTAATTGATAAAAATTCTCAATTAAAATGAAAGTCTACCACCTTTCTTATAAGTTAGTTGAATTTTGACCATACTATAGCTATCACATACAAAGGAGGGTTAACGTTGGAACAAAACATTCTTTGTGAAGTAAATAACTGTCACTTTTGGAAAAATGGAAATCACTGCAGCGCAGAAGAAATTTACGTGGTAAGTCATAGCGGAAAACATGCAGCAAGCAGTTATGAAACAGACTGTAAAACGTTCAAGCCAACTGAAGCGTAACCCGCAAAAGGACAGCCTCTGGGTTGTCTTTTTTCTCTCTTCAAGATCATAAAAAAGGAGACTAATATGAAAACTGAACAACTGATTCATTTTTTTAAAGAAGAAGCAATAAAAGCAAATGAACAAACCTTTCCAATCTATGTACAATCGTTTACTCATTTATGGACATATAAATGGGGAACACTTGAAAACATTCCAGAAGAAATTGATGACTTAATTACCACACGTGCATTAGAACTTGGACTTATTCACTTAAAAAAAGCTGACTAATCAATAAGGAAATTAGTCAGCTTTTGTATTTATAGATCATCAAATCCATTCGCATCTGATGCTTTTGTATATTGTCTTGATTTCTGTTCAAAGAAATCCGTTTTCCCTAAATCTACCTCTTGATAAGCAATAATCCAACGAAGAGGATTTTCAATCGGTGCTTCTGGGAAAGCAGCTCGACCGAAGCCTAACTGATTACAGCGTTTATTAGCCATGTATTCAATATACTGCTGCAGTTCTTTCATCGTGATGCCGTCGAATTTTTCTCCGATAACAGATTCCGCCCATTCAATTTCAAGACGAGCTGCCTCTTGGAACGTTTCAACTACAAACGTTTCTAGCTCCTCCGTACGATAAGCTGGATTTTCATTTAGTACTTCCTTGAAAATCTTTTCAAATAACCCAACGTGAAGCTGTTCATCACGATTGATATAGTTAATCATCGTAGATGTCGCCACCATCTTTTGATTTCTCGCAAGATTATAGAAGAAAGCAAATCCGCTATAGAAGAAAAGGCCTTCTAAAATAACATCATATACCATAGACTTCAAAAAGTTTTCAACCGTTGCTTCTTCGCTAAATGCTTTATATCCGTTTGTAATAAAGTCATTTCGAGCGCGAAGCTTTTCGTCTGTGCGCCAGTATTCAAATACTTCATCTTGTTTTCCTTTTGGTACAAGACTTGATAAAACATATGAATACGAATGATTATGAACCACTTCTTGCTGCGCTAAAATAATCATTAGAGCATTAATCGAAGAATCGGTTACATAGTCAGCTACTTTGCTAGCATAATCTGATTGAATACTGTCCAGTAGCGCCAGCAAGCCAATAATTTTTAAAAAGCTCTCTTGTTCGTCAGCCGTTAACTGAGGGAACTGCTTAATATCTTGACCCATATTAATTTCAAACGGCGTCCAGAAGTTAGCTAGCATACGTTTGTATTTAGGGAACGCCCATGAAAATCGGACGTCATCCCAGTTTAGAATATTTGAGCTCTTGCCGTTAATGATTCCTGTCGAACGGTTCGGAGCTGTTTCGTTCATTAATTCTCGTTTTAACATGCTTGTCATCAATTATTCACTCCTTTTAACTATGACAGCTTTCACATTCTTCAATGACTTCACTTGATGTTGAACGTACGTAGTAGGTCGTTTTTAACTTTTCTTTCCATGCCGTCATATGAAGATCCAGCAGCTCTTTTGCTCGGATATCATTTTGCACATATAAGTTGAATGAAATGGATTGATCAATATGGCGCTGTCGCTTGGCGTTTTGCTTAATGCTCCAGTGCTGATCAATTAAATAAACGGACTTATAATACCAGTTTGTTGCTGGTGATAAATCTGGTGCCGTCACCGGGATTTTATAGTTTTTCTTTTCCTCTGAATAAAACTTACGGAAAATCGGATCAATACTTGCAGTAGAACCCGCGATAATAGATGTTGATGAATTAGGTGCTACAGCCATTAAGTAGCCATTTCTTATCCCATTGCTTTGAACTTCGTTACGCAGTTCACTCCACGCTTCGCTTGTGTATTTACGTGTTTCAAAATAAGCGCCTGACTCAAAATCTGAGCCTTTAAATAATGGATATGCACCTTTTTCTTTAGCTAAGTTCATGCTTGCCTGTACGGTTAAGTAAGCAATTTGCTCATATAATTCATCGCAATATGCTACCGCTTCATCTGTTTCCCATGCTATTTTCTTTAAGGCAAGCAAATGGTTCCAACCAAATGTGCCAAGCCCTACTGCGCGGTACTTTTGGTTTGTTAGTTTTGCTTGAAGTACCGGCAAATCATTTAACTCAATAACGTTATCAAGCATGCGTACTTGAATTGGAATTAAACGTTCAAGCACATCTTCAGTTACGGCTCTCGCTAAGTTGATAGAAGAAAGATTACATACAACAAAATCGCCCGGATTCTTTGTAATAATAATTTTTCCGTCTTCCGTAATTTCCTCTGTTACGACCGTTGTGCTTTGGTTTTGCGTAATTTCTGTACATAAGTTGCTGCAGTAGATTATGCCCTCGTGGCGGTTTTGATTAGCTCGGTTAACCGTATCACGATAGAACATATAAGGCGTTCCGGTTTCAAGCTGCGAAAGCATAATGCGCTTGAAGATTTCAATAGCAGGTACTGTTTCTCTTGAAAGCTGTTCATTATTTACACACTCAGCGTAACGAGTGCGGAACGAACCGCTGCCTTCTTCTTCATCATAAAAATCTTCTAACGAGTAGCCCATCAGCGTACGAACTTCGTGAGGATCGAATAAGTGCCAGTCTTCACGTGCCTCTACTTTTTCCATAAACAAATCTGGCAAACATACGCCAGTGAATAAATCATGCGTGCGCTGACGTTCGTCACCATTGTTCAAACGCGCGTCTAAGAATGAAAAGATGTCTTTGTGCCATACGTCTAAATATACGGCAATAGCTCCTTGTCGTTGACCTAGCTGATCGACACTTACAGCCGTATTATTTAGCTGTTTCATCCATGGAATTGTTCCTGATGATACGCCTTTAAAACCTTTTATATCACTTCCTCGGCTTCTAATATGACCGAGGTAGACACCAATTCCGCCTCCATTTTTACTAAGCGTGGCCAAATCTGTATTGCTATCATAAATACCGCGTAAGCTGTCATCAATCGTATCAATAAAGCAGCTAGATAGCTGTCCGTAGCTCTTTCCTGCGTTTGAAAGTGTTGGTGTGGCAACCGTCATATATAGACTAGAAAGCGCCCAGTACGCTTCTTTTACTAATGCTGTTCGATTTTCTTTCTTTTCTTGAGACATCAGCGTCATAGCAATGATAAGAAAACGTTCTTGCGGTAATTCGTATACGCGCTTATCATGTGATGTCGCTAAATAGCGATCTGCTAATGTCAACAATCCAATGTATGTAAATAAACGATCGCGTTCAGGAATAATGACTGAAGCAATTTCATTAATTTCTTCTTCTGTATATGTTTTTAATAGCTGCTTATTATAAATGCCGATTTTTGTTAGTTTTTGAATAAGCTGATAAAACGAACCGTACTTCTCTTTTTTATCGTAACCTCGGTTGTCCGCTGCTTTTCGATATAGTTCGTTTAAGTAGACGTCTGCCGCTACGTACGTCCAATCGGGTTCTTCCATTGAAATACGCTCTAAGGCTGCCAAAATTAGTACGTTTGCAACCTTTTCGTCCGTCATATTTTCCTTTACTGTAACAGTTTGAATAACCTTTTCCTCATACAAAGAAAAATCAAGCTGCGTAAATTCTTTTTTTAAACGTTCAATATATGCAGTTAATTCATGTAGAATTGTAGGCTTTAATGTATTCACCATAAATATGGCTCCTCTCTTCACTTCAAAATAAAAAATCGCTCACCGTACCTCGGTGAGCGAATAGAACGAAGATAGAAGAAGACACTAAGTCTTTTCTCAATCCTCGCTCTACCCTCTCACCTCCCGAAGAAGATAAAACGACATAAAAAAGGCAGGTCTCCTGACTTATGCTTCTTTTTACTTTAAGGCCTTCCCATGATGTTTACTCACAGTGGATCTCCTTATTTCATCAGCATTCACAGTTGCGGGGACAGCTTTGGACTTTCACCAAATTCCCTTTTAAGTCTTTTTATCAGACACCTTTTTCACTGGAAAACACAAAATATAGTATTTTATTATGGATTTCAAAACAACATATTGTGTTATGTTATAAACACATTATATAGGACAACTTAGAAAACTATCAACCTATTTTCAAAAATAATTTTGTTTTTTACGATAAAACTCTTCGACCTTTTTCATCAAACTATTCCATCATAACATGTTTTGACACGCTTGATGGAACAATGTGCTCTTTTTAAAAAATTTGTCCTATTTTTCTACTAAACATTGACAACCTCAATAAAAAAAACCGTTTTTCATAAAAAAACGGTTTTTAATTATTTGTATTCTTTTTCAAATGCTGTGATTGTTTTGATAAACTTTTTATCAATATCGTATCCTATCCCCGGTTTTCCCTTCACCTTTATTACTCCGGCTTCTACCTCTACTTCGGGCTTAATAATATCTTTTTCCCAATAGCGAGACGACGCAGAAATATCACCTGGTATCGTGAAAGAAGGCAGTGTGGCAAGGGCGATATTATGAGCTCGTGAAATCCCTGCTTCTAACATTCCTCCAACCCAAAGTCTTACACCATGCTGGACGCATAAATCATGAATTTGCTTTGCTACGGACATTCCGCCAACTCGACCGATTTTCACATTGATAATCTTACAGCTTTCTTGTTCAATTGCATGACGTGCATCTTCATAGCTCACAATACTTTCATCTAAGCAAATCGGCGTCTTCATTTGCTTTTGTAACAATCGATGATCAAGGATATCATCAGAACTTAACGGCTGTTCGATCATCATTAAATTCAATTCATCTAGTTTCTTCAATGAATCACTATCGCTTAACGTATAGGCTGAATTGGCATCAGCCATAAGAGGAATGCTTGGAAATTCATCTCGAATTTGTTTCAGTAGCTCATAGTCAGCACCCGGCTTAATTTTCACTTTAAAGCGCTTATAGCCATCTTTCATGTAAGTCTTTATTTGTTCTTTCATTACGGAAATGTCATTTAAGCCAACTACCACTCCAGCTTCTACAGCAGGCCTTACTCCGCCAATTACTTCAGATAACGGCTTATTTTGCCGCTTTGCATACAAATCCCATACAGCACAGTCCAAAGCTGCTTTAGCCATGTTATTTCGCTTTAGAGGTTTGAATAGCTTTTGAACATCCTCTGGTTTTTGAAGCTGCTGATGAAGAAGCGAAGGAATTAAAAAATCGTCTAACATATGAAAACACGTCTGAATCGTTTCTTCCGTATACCAAGGAGATGAAAAAGCAACGACCTCTCCCCACCCTGTAAAACCTTTTTCATCTTCTACTTCCAGCAAAATCAATTCTCGATCCTGCACCGTACCATAGCTTGTTGAAAAAGGAGAAAGAAGCTTCATGTCAATTTTATAAAGATGTACTTTTTTTATAATCATCGATTAACTACCTTTCTGTATGAACGATGATAGCTTCCGGCGTATGATTTTATTAGAAGCCGTTCGCGGCAGCTCCTCTACTCGAACGAAATACTTTGGAAGTTTGTACTTCGCTAAAAATTGTTGCATGTGTAAAGATAATTCTTCATCTGAAACGTCTTCTTTTATAACGATGCATGCTGCCGGAACTTGTCCCCATTTTTCATCGGCTACTCCCGTTACACCAGCCTCTTTAACAGCAGGGTGCTTCAATAAAATATTTTCAATTTCAGCTGGATATACATTTTCTCCACCTGAAATAATGAGGTCCGAACGTCTGTCTAATACATATAGGAAGCCTTCTTCATCCACTTTCCCGATATCTCCTGTATAGAACCAGCCTTGTTGAAGGGCTTTTTCAGTAGCTTCAGGTTTATTTAAATATCCTTTTGTAACATTTGGACCTTTAACAATGATTTCTCCTGCTTCGCTTGTTTCATTTCCTTTTTCATCTACAATTTTCATTGCACATGGAAATAATGGTTTACCTGCTGATCCCAGTTTTCGCAAACTGTCTTCAGGTGAAAGGGTAACGAACTGTGAAGATGTTTCTGTCATTCCATACGTTTGATAAACAGGAATTTCTTTATTCACACAAGCCTCTAAAATAGTAAGCGGTGCAGGTCCTCCTCCTAAAAGCATGCAGCGAAACGTATGCGGATATTTCCGTTCCCCTAACTCATCGAGCATATTGGATAGCATGGAAGTGACAACCGAAATAATCGTTACCCCTTTGTTTTCAATCGCTTCATTTACTGCTCTTGCTTCAAACCGTTCTTCTAAAATGATTTTCATTCCGTAAAAGACGCTCCGCATTAAAATAGATAAGCCGCTAATATGAAACAAAGGAACCGCTATAAGCCAGCAGTCTTTTTCATTTAATCCTAAATTAAGCGCTGAGCCAACGGAACTCCACCAGTGATTTCCATATGTCTGCAGCACTCCTTTTGGATGACCTGTTGTTCCAGACGTATACATAATGGTGAATGTCTCCTCGAGATTCCACGTTTTTTGAAAACCTGTTTCTGCTTCTGGAGAACTTTTTAAAGCAGGTAAAGTAAGCTGAGTAATGGAACTTTGGAATTCTCTCATTAAAAATGTTTCATCCGCAATAAGCAACGACACGTTTGCATCTGTTAGCTGATAATTAATTTCTTCGTTTGTCAAACGCGTGTTGACGAGCAGCAACCGGGCGCCAATATAAGAAACCGCATGTAAAATCTCAATAAACTCCACTCTATTTTTCATGTATAAAGCAATGGTATCGTCTTGCTTTACACCGTTAAACGAAAGCTGCTGTGCTACTTTTTGAACACGTTTATGAAGCTCTTGAAACGTAAGAGACGTTTGCGGTGTTTCTACCGCCACTCGATTTGGCGTCAAATATGCTCTTTGCATAAGCCCATTGGGAATCGTTTGGCTACTCATGAATTTCTCTCCTTTTTATACTGATTAACTAAATTAAATTGAAAAAACAGCCTGATGATAATCACCAAGCTGTTTCAGCTGTTTAAGGGAAACGTGGGAACTGTTGGAAGTCTGGATTGCGTTTTTCCTTAAATGCATCGCGACCTTCTTTTGCCTCATCGGTTGTGTAATAAAGAAGCGTTGCGTCACCCGCAAATTGCTGGATACCAGCTAAGCCATCCGTATCAGCATTAAATGCTGCTTTTAAGAAACGAAGAGCGGTTGGACTTTTTTCTAACATCTCTTCACACCATTGAATTGTTTCAGCTTCAAGCTGTTCTAATGGAACGACCGTGTTTACTAATCCCATGTCTAGTGCTTCTTGAGCGTTGTACTGACGGCATAAGAACCAGATCTCACGCGCTTTCTTATGACCTACGATGCGAGCTAAGTAACCAGAGCCATATCCTGCATCGAAGCTTCCAACTTTAGGACCTGTTTGTCCAAAGACTGCGTTATCCGCTGCAATTGTTAAGTCACATACAACGTGAAGAACGTGGCCTCCACCAATTGCATAGCCTGATACCATCGCAACAACCGGCTTTGGAATTACACGAATTAAACGCTGTAAATCTAGAACGTTTAGACGTGGAATTTCATCTTCTCCTACATAGCCGCCGTGGCCGCGAACTTTTTGGTCTCCGCCTGAGCAAAATGCTTTATCTCCAGCACCTGCTAATACAATTACTCCAATACTTGCATCGTCACGAGCATAAGCAAATGCATCGATCAATTCCATTACTGTTTTTGGACGGAATGCATTGTGCACTTCCGGACGGTTAATCGTAATTTTAGCGATTCCGTTATATGTTTCGTATAAAATGTCTTCATACTGACGTGCTGATGTCCATTCAACTGTCATCTTTATTTCCTCCTAATTATGTAGTAGCTAAGAACTCACTTACTATTCTACCAAAAATCTCGGGTTGTTCCACGTGAATTGCATGGCCTGTCCCTAAAATAATTCTAGAAGTAGCATTTGGTATTAATGTTTGCATTTCTTTGGAAATTAAACAAAACTTTTGATCTACTTCTCCTGTAATAAGCAAAACCGGCATCAACAGATTGTCCAGCTTCTCCCAAAGTGATGGCTGGACTCCTGTTCCCATTCCTTTCAAACTGTTGGAAAGGCCGGTTTCTGTATGCGAAAGTCTTTCTTTACGCACCGCTTCTTGAACATGGCTAGGCAATTGCTTTTGAGAACTAAAAAGAGGGATTTTCTCCCAAAAGTTCACAAATTCTTCAATCCCATTTTTCATAATGCGGCTCGCCAGCTGTTCATCTTTTTCTTTTCTTAGCTTTTGTTCTTCTCGCGTTTTTAAACCAGGCGATGCGCTTTCTAATACCAACTTTTTCACAAGGTGTGGATATCGCTGAGCAAATGAAAGAGCAAGCCTTCCTCCCATCGAATATCCAATTACATTCACCTGTGATAGAGATAGCTGTTGAAGAAGCTCATGCAGTGCTTCAACGACTGCTTCCATTGAATATGGTTTGATTTCTTTCGGAGCTGCTGATTGGCCATGACCAATAATATCAACAGCAATCACCTGATAGTCTTTAACGAATTTCTTCATAAAGGTACGCCAAGTTTGAGAAGAACCGGTAAAGCCGTGAAGCAAAAGCAGCGGCTCTCCTTTTCCCTCGGTGTGCACATAGTAAGATACACCATTTAATTGATACATCATTGCTTATTCCTCACCGTTTGACAAATTTATTTCCCCGGAAACAAGTTTCCACAAACTGCGATGAGTCTCTACATTTTCTGTACGAGTTGTACGAATCTCTACAACATGCAACCCGCCTTTTACGAAAGCATGGTTCATTGCATGTCGAAATTCTTCCCAGCTGCTTGCTGAAGAAAATGTGCCATCATACAAACGCGTGGCATGCTCAAAATTTAATCCAGTTGGCGTACCAAATAAAAATTCAAAGTGCTTTTCTTGTTTTGACTGCGGTAAAAATGAAAAAATTCCTCCGCCGTCATTGTTAACTAGCACAACGGTTAAATTTAAATTATGCATTTTAGCTGCCAGCAGACCATTTAAATCGTGATAAAACGATAGGTCACCAATAAATAAAACGGTGTGATCGTAAGCCGTGCTTACGCCTAGAGCAGACGAAACTACACCATCAATTCCATTTGCTCCCCGATTTACAAAGAGTGGAATATCTTTTTCCGTATTTAAGAAGAAAGAATCAATATCTCGAACAGGCATTGAATTTCCAGCAAACAAAGCCGTGCCTTCAGGTACTACATCAACAATTTCTTGAACTACTTGTCCTTCGAACCATTCCTGGCCAGAAGTTAATGTTCTCAAAGCCTGTGCAGTTTGAGCATTAATCTTTTTCCACAGCCTCAGCCATGAAGTAGACTCCTCTTGATTCGCTGAAAGACGCTTGATCAGTTCTTCACAAAATAATGTATCATCGGCTTCAATCATCACTGTTGAACGCAAAGTAGGATCTCTCCAGCCTTTACCTTGGTCAACTACAAACATTTCTGTCGGCTCGTGTGCTTTCAAAAATTGCAATAGCGGTTTCGATACCGGCATCGCGCCAAAACGAATGACAACTTCCGGGTGAAAACGCTCATCAACCTTATCACTTTTTAAAAATGTATCATATGTCTCTATTACATTTTCTTTTGAATGCTTGCCGCTTCTTAATTGTGATAACGGATCTGCAAGGACCGGAAAGCTTAAAGATTCAGCTAAACGGCATACGCTGTCTACTGCTTTTAAAGACATTTGGTCTCCGCATATAATAAGTCCTTTTGTTGTTCCCTTTAAGCGCTTCGCAATTTCTTCGAATCCTTTTTCAGATAGAGATGCTTCTCCATGAATAGCAGCCACATATGATTTACCGCGTTTCCCTTGACTCCATAAATGTTCAATAGACAAATCTGGTACAATCGGTTCACGTAAAGGTACGTTAATGTGTACAGGACCGCTCGGTATAGCTTGAGCTGTATGAACAGCCCTTGAAGCTACTGTTCGAATATAACGATTCATATCTGCACTTTCTTCTGGTAAAGCTGTATCTACAAACCACTTCGCATATTGACCGAAAAGATGATTCTGATTAATGGCCTGCGGGGCACCTATATCCCTTAACTCATGCGGCCGATCCGCTGTGATAACTACTAAAGGAATGCGTGAGTAGTGAGCTTCAATTACTGCAGGATAATAATTCGCTGCAGCTGTTCCAGATGTACATACAAGCACCACTGGTTTTTTCTTTGCTTTTGCTATTCCTAGAGCAAAAAAGCCGGCGGAACGTTCATCAATATTTAAGTGCACATGAATATCAGGGTGTTCAGCCATGAGCATCGCAATAGGCGTTGAACGTGACCCTGGACTGACCACTACTTCTTCAACATTTGCTTCTACTAATTCATCCACGAATGACGCAATATACGTTGTTAATGATTTAATGTGTTCCACGCATAATCCCTCCTAAAGCTGAAAGCATCGGGTTGAATTTAATTCTTGTTTCTTCATATTCACTTTCAGGCGTAGAATCTGCTACAATTCCACAGCCCGCAAATAAAACGGCTTCTTTCTGCTGAATAACAGCGGAGCGGATTCCTACTATAAATTCACCGTTTCCGTTGATATCCATCCACCCTAAAGGAGCTGCATACCACCCTCGGTCAAAGGATTCTAGCTGTCGAATAATAGGCAAGGCCTCCTGTTGAGGATATCCTCCTAGCGCTGGTGTTGGATGGAGCTTTTGAATAAATGAAAATAGCGTTACATCTTCCTTTATACGCCCTTTAACAGGTGTATACAAATGTTGAATATGCTTTGTTTTATATAAACTTGGCGTACTTGGAATTTCTACTTCATAACAATAAGAATTCATCGCTTCTTTAATCATATGAACAACAACATCGTGTTCAATTAAGTTCTTGGGATCTTGAAGCAATTCCTCACCTAGTTCGTGATCTTCCTGCCTTGTCTTTCCTCTTGGAATCGAACCCGCTAAACAAGTGGAAAACACATAATCTCCTTGTTTTTGCACTAGCCTTTCTGGGGAAGCACCGATAAAATGCTGATGCTCTCCCTCTAAAATATATGTGTAGCTAGTTGGCTGTTCCTTTAACAGACGCTGAAGCACGTATTCAGTAGAAATATCTTCATTAAATTTTACTTTTAATTGACGAGCAAGAACCACTTTCTCTATAGCCTGTTGCTTAATTAAAGTAGTAGCTCTTTCAACATTTCCTTTAAATTTCTCTACCCCAATTTCCTCTTTTTCCAACAGCAAAGGTGAAATATGAGATTCCCCGTCGTACTCTTCACAAAGAACAAGCTTTTGGACCTCTTCGAAATAATTGATGTGCTTTTTAACAGAATCTTGTCCTTTAACCATCATATTAACGGTAAGGTATCCTTCTTTGTCTACCTGAGTATATAACACAGTTGGAATCATAAATTTTGAACTCGGGAAATCACTCCAATAGTTTTCTCGATACTGATTTGGGTCAAATGAAAATCCTCCAAATAAAAGAGGACCTGTCCCATCCGGGAAAATTTGGTTATTTTTATAAAGGTCTTCTTTTATAAAGCGCTTCCATTCATTTTCAATGTGGAAATAACGTTCTTTTGCCGCATTGGTGCAAATAGTATGCGCATATCCTAATCCAACAAATGTATAATAACTGTTGGGATCTTTCCAAAAAAAGCGTTCTTTATAAAACTGGTCATGTCCGTTCGCATAAAAAATAAGGGGGTCAATAGGTCTTACTTTTTTCACTAAACTGACCAATTTTGGCTGATTTTCATTTTTTGCACACTCAATCGCATCTTTAATGTATTCTTGTACTAACTGTTCGGTCGTTGCAATCACACTACGTCCCCCCGTTCATCTTTTTTCTTAAGTCTGTAACTAACTTATTATAAACTTTCAGTTCAAAAAAATCTAGCATCGCGATTCGCCAGAAAAAATTAATTTCGCTTGTCTAAATTATGCGTTTTTATTAAATGAATCAAAAATCTTTATGATCTATTTAGTACTCCTTAAACCTCGAGAACGTTATTTTTATCATACCCTTTTCTATAACCTTTAACTTTCTTTAATTTTCCACTCCTTTTCTCTCTTAGCTTCATGAATACCCCAAATACTCCTAATATGAATCGTGTTTTTTTGAATTTTTAACACATACTACAAAAGCACAATAAATTTTTAAGGGGGAGCTTCATGACACTTTCAAAACAAGAAATCAGTCAGTTAAAACAAAATTTACAGCAGCAGCAGGCTGATATTCAATCGCACTTTGACCAAAATGATCATTTTGGTCTAACTCGAAGCGACGCTCACGATGCTGTAGGAGAACTTTCAAGCTACGATAACCACCCTGGTGACACAGCCACGGAAACATACGAGCGTGAAAAAGACCTTGCACTAAATGAACATGCAAAACAAGAGCTACATGAAATAGAAGAAGCACTTCAGGCAATCGCTCACAGCACGTATGGAACATGCAAAGTATGTGGAGCAGATATCTCGTTTGAAAGACTTCAGGCTGTACCGACTACTTTATACTGTAGAGAACATAGCCCATCACAGGATATTCCAAAGCACAGACCTGTAGAAGAAAATGTTCTCCATCACCCATTTGGTCAATACGACTATGACGATACCGAAACGACAGGATATGACGCAGAAGATTCTTGGCAAGACGTTGCGCGTTACGGGACGTCTGAATCTCCTTCTGATTTTATAGAAGATACGTCTAACTATAGTGAAACCTATATTGAGGCAGATGAAGCCATCGGGTACGTTGAAGATTATGAAAACTTTGCCGCTACCGATTTATATGGACAGCCTCTTCCTATTTACCCTTCAAAAGAGCATGAGCGATACGAAAATGCACTGGATGAAGAAGGTACGATGACCATATTTGGAGATTTACCGGCCTATGAGAAAGATCCATACACTGAAAAGGAGTAGTTCTTCATACTACTCTTTTTTCTATTTTTAGTAGGAGCAATGGGAGATGATATCGAATGAATAGGAGATTAGAATTAATAATGAGGTGAAAATGATGAATGCACATGAAATTGATTATAAATTGTATGGAGATGACATGCAGTTTGTTGAAATTGAATTAGATCCTTCAGAAAGTGTTATAGCAGAAGCTGGAGGAATGATGATGATGGAAGATGATATTGAGATGGAAACCATTTTTGGTGACGGTTCTTCCTCCAACAGCAGCGGGCTTTTTAATAAACTAAAAGGAGCTGGGAAACGCGTATTAACTGGTGAAAGTTTATTTATGACGGTATATACAAATAACGGATATCACAAACGAAAAGTATCTTTTGCTTCACCATTTCCAGGTAAGATTATTCCTGTCGATTTAGAGCAGCTCGATCATAAAATCATTTGTCAAAAAAGCTCCTTTTTATGCGCTGCCAAAGGCGTATCCGTTGGTATTGATTTTCAAAAAAAACTAGGAACGGGCTTCTTTGGCGGTGAAGGTTTTATTATGCAAAAATTAGAAGGTAATGGCTTGGCATTTTTGCATGCAGGCGGCACCATTCATAAAAGACAGCTGCAGCCGGGTGAACGCCTTCGTGTGGATACTGGATGTTTAGTGGCCATGACCCGTGATGTAAACTACAACATCGAATATGTAGGGAAAATTAAAACAGCTCTGTTTGGAGGAGAAGGCATGTTTTTTGCTACTCTGTCAGGACCGGGAACAGTTTGGATTCAATCTCTTCCTTTTAGCCGACTAGCCGATCGCGTTTTATCAAGTGCAGTTTCGCCAACGGGAGGTAAAGGTGAAGGCAGTATCCTTGGTTCTTTAGGTGATTTCTTAAACGGTGACAACAGATAAAATAAAAAAGGTGTAGTCTTTGACTACACCTTTTTTATTTATTGATTTAATAAATTTTTAGTGGAGTGAATTCCCCAAATATCAGATGCATATTCCTCAATCGTTCGATCACTCGAAAAAAAGCCGGAATGTGCAATGTTCGTCGCACTCATTTGAAGCCATTTATTTTCATTTCTATAAGCTTCGTTTACTTTTTGCTGTGCCGTAACGTATGAGTCAAAGTCACGGAGCACATAGTATTCATCATTTTGCATTAATAATGAATCATATATAGGCTCGAATAAGTCATATGTGTCAGGCAGGAAGCCGTTTGTAAGCCGCTCGAGCACTTGTCGAATCCGCTTATCATGATGGTAATAATCATAGGCACGGTATCCTCCATTTTGCTGATAGCTCAACACTTCTTCGGCTTTTAATCCAAAAATAAAGACATTATCTTTTCCTACTGCCTCGCTAATTTCGACGTTCGCTCCGTCCATGGTGCCAAGAGTTAACGCTCCGTTCATCATGAATTTCATATTTCCCGTTCCCGAAGCTTCTTTGCTGGCGGTTGAAATCTGTTCACTGACATCCGCTGCAGGAAAGATATACTCAGCAAGTGACACTCGATAGTTTTCTAAAAAAACGACTTTTAAGAACGGTGATGTTTGTGGATCATGATTGACAACATCAGCTACAGAATTAATTAGCTTGATGACTTTTTTTGCATAATAATAGCCGGGAGAAGCTTTTGCACCAAAAATAAATGTACGAGGAACGATTTGAAAATTAGGGTCTTCTTTTAATCGATTGTACAAATACATAATGTGCAGCACATTTAAAAGCTGTCTTTTATAAGCATGAAGCCTTTTAACCTGTACATCAAAAATAGAATTAGAATCTATTTTAATTCCCGTTTGCTCTTGAATAATATCCGCAAGCAGCTTTTTACGCTGTTGTTTTACTGTTTTTAGTCCTTGTAAAAAGCTTGGATCTTTCACATACTCTTGGAGCTTTATAAGAGAATGCGGCTGTTTAATCCATTTATCTCCTATCACCTCGGTAATAAGGGAGGAAAGCTGCGGGTTAGCTTTTAACAACCAGCGCCGGTGGGTAATTCCATTCGTTTTATTGTTAAATTTAGCAGGATAAAACTGATAAAAATCTTTCATTTCTCGTTCTTTTAAAATATCAGTATGAATCTTTGCCACGCCGTTTATTTTATAACTTCCCACAATTGCTAAATGAGCCATCTTTACTAACCCGTGCGCTAAAATAGCCATATTTTCAATTCGCTGCCAGTCACCTGGATATGATTCCCATAATTCTTTACAAAAACGCTCATTAATTTCTTCAATAATCATATACACGCGTGGAAGCAAGGGTTGAAATAAATCAATCGGCCATTTCTCAAGGGCTTCAGAAAGGGTCGTATGATTTGTGTATGATATGGTATTGGACGTAATATGCCATGCATCTTCCCATTCCATTTTTTCTTCATCCAGTAAAATTCTCATTAGCTCAGGAATCGCAAGTACAGGATGCGTATCGTTAATATGAATGGCTACTTTTTCGTGAAAGTTTGTAAGTGTTTGATAGGTATTTCGATGTGCTCTGATAATACTTTGTAAGCTAGCTGACACAAGAAAATATTGCTGTTTCAATCTTAATATTTTACCATCTTCATGTGTATCATCCGGATATAAAAATTCTGATACAGCCTCTGTTTGACGCTTATACTCCATCACATCTTTATGTACTGGAAATGATGAAGGCTCCGCATTCCAAAGGCGAAGTGTATTCACAGTATCTGTTTTATACCCGATAACCGGGATGTCATAAGGAACAGCAGAGACGGGTTCTCCTTTTACATGACGAAAAGAGAATTTTCCGTCTTCCTGTACCATTTCAACTTCGCCCCAAAAGTTCACTTCTATGGCTTGATCTAATTTGCGTACTTCCCATGAATTCCCATGCCTTAACCACTGTTCTGGGAGCTCAATTTGAAAGCCGTTTACAATCTTTTGATCAAACAAACCGTGTTTATAGCGAATTCCATAACCGTGGCCTGGAAGATTAAGTGAAGCAAGAGAATCTAAAAAACAAGCAGCAAGCCTGCCTAATCCACCGTTCCCTAATCCTGCGTCTACTTCTATTTCCTCAATATTTTCAAGTGAAATATTCAGATCACTTAATCCTTCTTTTACAACTTCCCGAATTCCTAAGTTCAACAGATTTTGACCCAATAGTCTGCCTAATAAAAATTCGATAGAAAGATAATACACTTGCTTTGTATGTGAAGACCTATGAATTTCATTGGTTGAAATCCAATCGCTGCTAATATACTCTCGCACCATATTGCCTAATGTATGATAGTGATCTTGAACAGTAGATTCTTTAAAGCTCTTTCCATATGTCATTTCCAGCTTTTTTAAAAAAGCCTCTTGAAAGCTTTTTTTATCAGAGAACAATCTGCTCACCCTTTCACGATGGAGTAGATGTCAAATTTGAATACAATTGATTATATTTAAATGCCGATTGTCCCCAGCTATAATCCTGACTCATAGCATCCATCATTAATTTTTTCCATACATCTTTCTGGTGATAAAATGAAACAGCTCTTTCTAACGTATGAAGCATGTCGTGAGCATTATAATTCTTAAAAGAGAAGCCATTTCCCTCTCCCCTATATTCATTATAAGCTTTGACCGTGTCATTCAGGCCGCCCGTTTCACGCACGACTGGAATGGTTCCATATTTTAAGGCTATTAATTGTCCGAGTCCGCAAGGCTCAAAACGGGAAGGCATTAAAAACAAATCCGTACCGGCATAAACTTTATGAGCAAGTTCCTCATTAAAACCAATAATGGCTTTTACTTGTTGGGGGTACGTATCTTCCATCTCACGGAAAAACTGCTCAAACTCGTGTTCTCCAGTTCCTAAAATAACAATTTGGGCTCCTAAGTTAACCGTCTCATGGAAAACGTGCTTAACTAAATCCAGCCCCTTCTGCTGAGTTAACCTTGTAACCATCGAAATAATTGGAACATCCTTATTTTCTTCTAATTCAAGATAGCGCTGGAGCTCTTTTTTATTTTTATATTTTCCTTCAATCTCTTCTACCGAATAAGGATAAGATATAAGCTGATCTGCGTCTGGGCTATAAGCTTCTTCATCGATTCCATTTACAATCCCAATTAAATCTTGATTTCGCTGACGCAATAATCCATCTAAACTTTCTCCGTAATATGGCATTTGAATTTCATCTCGATATGTAGGACTTACCGTGGTAATTTTATCAGCTGATACAAGCGCAGCTTTCATAAAATTAATATTCCCATAAAACTCGAGCTGGCTTGTAGTAAAATAATAATCATTTAAATTTAATAACTCATATAAATTGCTCTTAGGGAAAATTCCTTGGAATTGCAAGTTATGAATCGTAAAGACCGTCTGAATATGATCATACATATCATAATTAGCACGAAGTAAAAATGGAATCATAGCCGTATGCCAGTCGTGACAATGAATAATATCAGGCTCATTCTCTAAAAATGGGATAGCTTCAAGCACGGCTCTGCTGAAAAAAGCAAATCGTTCAGCGTCATCGTAGTGCCCATATAAGCTATCTCTTTTAAAATAATATTCATTATCAATGAAAATATATTTAACGCCATCCATCGTTAACGATTCAATTCCGCAGTACTGTCTTCTCCACCCAACCTGCACATGAATAACTTTTTCAAGCACCATTTCATCTTGATAATGTTGAGGAATCGTTCCGTACTTTGGCATGACTACACATACGTTCGTTCCTAACTTTTTTAATTCTTTAGGCAGGGCACCAGCTACGTCTGCTAATCCTCCTGTTTTAATAAAAGGTACACATTCTGATA
The DNA here is from genome assembly GCF_058629175.1 of Priestia sp. MDV22-iso46. NCBI lineage: Bacteria > Bacillati > Bacillota > Bacilli > Caryophanales > Bacillaceae > Priestia > Priestia sp. MDV22-iso46. Next base: position 4,589 of record NZ_JBZVWT010000006.1, on the reverse strand, counting down.
CAGCAAATAATACATTCACGACTTCATCAACGCTCCTTGAGTTGTTCCTTTAGCAATGACTCTAGGTAGACCTGACTCACCTAGCAACGTTTCATTACTTCCTATTTTCACATCTTTGTCTAAAACAACATTTTCTAATACACTATTTTCTAAAATAACGCCTTTTTGCATCACAATGCTATTCTTAACGACCGTACCTTTTCCAATTTTAACACCTCGGAAGATAATACTATTTTCCACATGCCCTTCAATCACGCACCCGTTTGCGATCATTGAGTTTTTCACAACCGCTTTTTTTGCGTAACGAGTAGGCGGTTCATCTTTTACTTTAGTGAAAACAGGACGTTCGTTGATAAATAGCTGCTTCCAAACATCTGGAGATAAAATTTCCATACTTGTTTTATAGTAGGCATCTAAGCTAGAAATCTCAGCCGTATATCCATGGTGCTCATACTTTTCTACAAGATGAGATTGTGCCATATATCGAACCATTTCTTTAATCGTATAAAAATCATGGGATTCATTTTGCAAAATATTAACTAGAATAGATTTATTAATAATATACATATTAAGCGATTTATCACTCTGCTTCATTTCAGTAATATCTGCATTTGAAGCAATATGACGTTGCAGCACGTGCTCAAAGTCAACTGTACATATCGTATAACTATTCGCAATTAATACGTATTCCTGCTTACTTCTTAAGAAATAATCAATATGATAACGGAACTGCGTGAATAGTGATGGACTTTCTAAGTGTAAATCACTTGTCATAGGAGGGAAGATAAACAATCCATCTCGCTTCCGATCCAAATCCCACTCTTTTCCTGAACCTATATGATCCATCAATGCGCGATAGCGATCACGAGGAAAAATGGCAACGCTCGAAATTCCAGAGTTCACCATATTAGAAAGCGTAAAATCGATTAATCGATAGCGTCCTGCAAAAGGAATGGCAGCAATCGATCTATAAAAGGTTAAAGGCTGCAGCGCTGTTGTGTTTGTACAAGCATCAATAATACCAAGCATTTGATTATTCAATGTCGTTCATCCTCTCTGTTCGTTAAATGCATTTAGCAACTGATTCAATCAATTCTTGAGTAACAAGAATTACTTCTTCGCTTCCTTTGGTCGGTCGAATAATAGTACCGTCTGGAACTTCAATGTCCGATGGAACAATTGCGTTTTCAATATATACGTTAGAACCTATCTTTGCAGTAGGCATGACAACCGTTTTCTTGATCTCAGAACCTGAGCCGATTTGTACACCTGGAAATAACACGGACTGCTCTACGTTTCCTTCAACAACGCACCCTTCATTTACTAATGACTCCACCACGCAGGCGTTTGGCGCGATATATTGAGGAGGCTGATTAGGGTTAACAGAGTATACTTTCCATGAAGAGTCAAATAAATTAAGCTCGTCTTTATCACATAACAAATCCATATTCGCTTCCCACAAGCTTTTTACAGTTCCCACATCTTTCCAATAACCTTGGAATGGGTATGCAATTAGCTTTTTCTTTTCATCTAGTAAAAGCGGAATAACATCTTTACCAAAATCATGGCTTGAATATGGATTGCGTGCATCCATTTCTAAATATTCTTTTAAAATACTCCATTTAAAAATATAAATCCCCATGGAAGCTAGATTGTTTTTAGGACGCTGAGGCTTTTCATCGAACTCCATTACGTCTAGGTCACTATTTGTATTTAAAATACCAAAACGGCTCGCTTCCTCCCAAGGTACTTCAATAACAGAAATCGTTACGTCTGCTTCTTTGTTTATATGATAATCAAGCATATTTTCATAGTTCATTTTATAAATGTGATCACCTGATAGAATCAGTACGTACTCAGGATCATATTGTGTTAAATAGTTTAAATTTTCATAAATAGCACTAGCCGTCCCTTTATACCACTTTACTCCATCTGACTCCGCGTATGGAGGCAATACCGTGACGCCACCATTCCGTCGGTCCAAATCCCAAGCGCTTCCAATTCCAATGTATGAATTGAGAACTAGCGGTTGGTATTGTGTTAACACACCTACTGTTTCAATACCTGAATTTGTACAATTACTTAAAGCAAAATCAATAATTCGATACTTACCACCAAATGGTACAGCTGGCTTTGCTAGATTTTTTGTAAGTGAACTTAGCCGACTACCTTTTCCTCCTGCCAATAACATCGCTACGCATTTCTTTTTTAACATGTTGTTTTCTCTCCCCTCGTTTTCTCTTTGCTCGTAGTATACTAATGCCAAACGGCGGAATATTCATTTCAATGCAAAAAGGTTGGCCGTGAAACGATTCACCCACTGATTTTAATGCCTTTTTATTTACAATGCCTGAACCGCCGTACACTTCGTCATCACTGTTAATAACTTCAATGTACTCTGTCTCAACTGGAACTCCAACTTTGTAAGAATGATATGGATGCTCAGAAAAATTGCTAACAACTATAAAAATCTCCTGATTTTCTTTCGACTTACGAATAAAAGAGAAAATTTGTTGATGATGGTTGTTAACATCAATCCATTCAAATCCATCTGGATTATGGTCTAATTCATATAAAGGCTTGCTTCTCTTATAAATCTTGATGAGATCTTTCATATATCCGTTAAGATTGCGATGCATGTCAAAGTCATAAAGCATCCAATCCAACTCCTCTAAATCTTTCCACTCATCAAATTGCCCAAACTCTCCGCCCATAAATAAAAGCTTTTTCCCAGGGTGTGCAAAGAAATATCCATATAGCAGTCGAAGCTGTGCAAACTTGCGCCAGTAATCACCTGGCATTTTATTAAGTAATGATTTTTTCCCATGTACGACTTCATCATGAGAAAGCGGCAAAATAAAGTTTTCGTTAAACGCATACATTAGTGAAAAGGTCATTTTATCGTGAAGATAGGGACGTCTTTCCACGCCAGCTTCCATGTATGTTAAAACGTCATTCATCCATCCCATGTTCCACTTATAATTAAAGCCTAAACCGCCCTCATACGTAGGTGCTGTAACAAGCGGCCAGTCCGTTGAATCTTCTGCCATCATTAATATCGTTTCATCAGATTCAAAAACAGCTTCATTCAACTTTTTCAAGAAGCTGACAGCTCCATCATTCACTGCTTTTCCAGAAGAATTTTGCCAATAAAGCATATTAGCTACAGCATCTACTCGAAATCCATCTATATGGAAGTACTCCAACCAAAACAAAGCGTTCGAAATCAGAAAACTTTGTACTTCAGGCTTTCCTAAATCGAAATTAGCTGTTCCCCAAACGTAGTTTTCACGATCGGGTTCTTGTTTGTATTCATAAGTAGGTTCTCCATCGAACATATACAGACCATGTTCATCCTTACAAAAATGCCCGGGTACCCAGTCTAAAAGAACCCCTATATTGTTTTGATGACACTCATCTATAAAGTTCATCAACTCTTTAGGTGTACCGTATCGACTGGTAGCAGAATAGTATCCAATTCCTTGATATCCCCAGGATCGGTCGAGCGGATGCTCAATGACTGGTAATAACTCAATATGTGTAAAACCTTGTTCAGCAATATAAGGAATAAGCTCCTGTGCTAATTCACTGTATGTATAAAGGCTGCCATCTTCATGAGTCCTCCAAGACCCTGCATGCAGCTCGTAAATACACAGTGGTCTTTCATATATATTTTGCTGTTTTTTCTTTCTACGCCAATATTGGTCGTTCCATTTGTAGCCATCCAATGAGTAAACAATAGACGCAGTGTTTGGACGCACTTCACTGAAGAAAGCGTATGGATCTGCTTTTAATTTTTTTTGATTGCTTTGTGTGATGATTTCATATTTATAAATAGTCCCTTGTTCTAATTCAGGGATAAATGTCATCCAGATACCTTCTTCATTAACTTTAACCATTGAATGTTGAAAACCGTTCCATTTATTAAAATCACCTACAACGCTTACACCCTTTGCATGAGGTGCCCACACGCAAAATCGTACGCCTTCAATTCCTTCTACCGTTACCTGATGCGCACCGAAAATAGAGTAACTGCGAAATAAGTTTCCTTCGTGATACAAATGAACATCAAATTCAGTAGGCTGAACCGCTAGATTCACTTTTGCCACCCCTTTAACTTCAAACATAATATACGCATATAATATACGCTTCTTACCACTCATTCCCTTTTACAGTAAAAACATAAACCTTTTCTACAAATATAATAGAATAAATGTTCTTTTAAATTACTCTTTATCCCATACTCTTCATACTTTATTACTTTATGAATAATTCCATATGATATAGGGAAAATCCTGCTTAAAACTTACTTTTTATTCTGAAAATTCATGGTAATTATTCCTAACTATTATTTCTGTTTACTTAATCTTTAAAAAAGCGCAAATAAAAAAGGTTTGCATATATGCAAACCTTTTTGAGATGACCCGTACGGGATTCGAACCCGTGTTACCGCCGTGAAAGGGCGGTGTCTTAACCGCTTGACCAACGGGCCATATTTAAATTTAAAACGACTGGCGGAGAAGGAGGGATTTGAACCCTCGCGCCGCTTACACGACCTACACCCTTAGCAGGGGCGCCTCTTCAGCCAC
>NZ_JBZVWT010000005.1:158490-158612 GCF_058629175.1 Priestia sp. MDV22-iso46 | reverse complement strand
GGACATGATGCAGGGCGACATTAAGATTGAGGATTACCGAATCGTGTTGCCCATCGACACGTTCTTTATTACCCGGACATGATGCAGGGCGACATTAAGATTGAAGATTACCGAATCGTGTT
>NZ_JBZVWT010000005.1:626-158391 GCF_058629175.1 Priestia sp. MDV22-iso46 | reverse complement strand
TGCCTATCGACACGTTCTTTATTACCCGGACATGATGCAGGGCGACATTAAGATTGAGGATTACCGAATCGTGTTGCCTATCGACACGTTCTTTATTACCCGGACATGATGCAGGGCGACATTAAGATTGAGGATTACCGAATCGTGTTGCCCATCGACACGTTCTTTATTACCCGGACATGATGCAGGGCGACATTAAGATTGAGGATTACTGAATCGTGTTGCCCATCGACATGTTCTTTATTACTTGGGCATGATGCAGGGCAACATTAAGATTGAGGATTACCGAATCGTGTTGCCCATCGACACGTTCTTTATTACTTGGACATGATGCAGGGCAACATTAAGATTGAGGATTACTGAATCGTGTTGCCCATCGACATGTTCTTTATTACCAGGTACAATACAGATTGATGTAGAATTATAATAGGGGGAAACCATGTTATTCTAATCAATATAAGTTTCCCAACTAATGCTACATAGACATACTTAAAAATCTTATTACTATCAATAAAAGGAATTTGGTAAAGGACCTTTTACAAAAATGATGCAGCCTTAAAACATTATAACTACGAAAAACTTCTAATTTCCAGTAACTTATTAGTTAGCAAACCATTTTTCTAGAGAAAATTGGTCTATAGAGGACTTCACTTTACCATATAGAATTTTACATATAAAAGGAGGGTGTCGCTATGGAAAACGACACAACAAGATCTGAAAAAGCATATTGGACAAACGAAGTTGCTAAAAGATTAGACATAGCAGTTACAACAGTACGCAAGTATGCTACTTTGATGGAAAAACATAATTATAAATTTATACGTAATGAACATGATCAAAGGGCCTTTTTGGAACGTGACATAATTGTTTTAAAAGATATTCAATCCCTAAGTAAATCACCTGGTATTACATTAGAAGAAGCTGTAAAAACTGTCCTTGAAGATATCCCTAAGACACCCGTGTCGCCACCCGACATAAAGGAGAATGACCAGTTACAAGCTATAATTAAACAATATGGTAATGAATTTACTACACTAAAAAATGAGAATGCTGAGCTGAAAAATATGATGTTAGAATTACAGGATATGATGAGGGAGCAAAAAGAATATATTGCTGTTTCACTTGAAAAACGTGATAAACAAATTACTGAGTTTTATAAAAAGACTATTGAAGAAAAACAAGAGAGAAAAAAAAGCTGGTTTCAGCGTCTCTTTAATAATTAATTACTACTAACCTGAACTTGAGGTAAAATAATAGTTCAATCAAAACTGTATCGCCCATCGACATAGTATTTTCCCCTAAATAAGATATAATTTAGGGGAAAAATAGTAGTTAGTTATTCATATATCGCCCTGCGATACAAAATCAAGCTTCAAGTACATCATAAGTTGAACTTAAAATAATAACTAGTTATTCATATATCGCCCTGCGATACAAAATCAAACTTTAAGTACGACATAAGTCGAACTTAAAATAATAATCAGCATTCATATGTCGCCCTGCGATATATGCTCCCTCCCACAAGTTGAACTATAGTTCAACTTGTTTTTTTGTATAAGCAATTTTAAAGATTATTTGTTTTACTAAATGATCTTTAAACCCTAATTATTTAATGTTTAGAGATACTTAAATCTCTGAAATCCACGTTGTATGGATAGTAGGATACTTTTGAATGTAATATAAAGTGAAAATAAAACTTTAATACCAATAAAGGGGGTTATAAATGTTACAGTCATGAACTTATTTTCATGAAAAAAATGGATGTGAAAGAGGATTATAAAAGCTGAGAGGAATAAACAATATTATTTCTAAAAGATAAAGACTTATATATCTTTCTCTTTTAGGCAGGGTGAGAAAAAATCACCCTACCCAAACTAATCTTTTGGCATTAACATAGAGAGAGAGTAATTAATCTATTACCTTTGAACAAACCTTGTCTTAAACATTTCATTTTCTAATTAAGTACTCTATTCTGTAATAGTTTCATTTCTACGTAGATATGTAGTTAAAAATAATTGTTTTAAGAGATATTATAATTTTTATTGAATTTTGAGACGAGTTAACGCTATAATAAAACTAACAAAAATGACCGGAATAGAAAAAAGACTTCAACTGTTTAAGAAGTGTTGACCGCACTCTTAAACCGTTCCCCCTAATGACGGTAGGGAAAACACTTGTCGAAGTCTCTTGTTAATAGAGTTAGTTTTTCTATAAGATAAAACTTATGTTTTTATTTTATACGAAATAGCTATCTATTTCAAGGGCTTAGTTCATCAAAATCAAGGCATTGTTTTCCTTTTCCCAGGGAAACAGTGTCTTTTTTGTGTTCCTTAAAGGAGACGATGAACAAATGACAAAGATTTTGACCTGCTATTTAAAAGATGTAGACACCTTTAATGGACGTTTCAAATGGTTATGGACCCACAAGTCCACACTTCGGAAAAAGAAAGAAGATTTTTTAGAAAATCTTTGTATCCACTTTAAACAACAACACTCTGCTATACATAAAGAATTTCCTAAAAAGAGAATGGAAATGCTCGATCACGTCATCTACAACCTAGTGGCTACGGGTATTCAAGCGATCCGTTCTGAAACACTTATGAAGAAATTTAATGTGTCCAAAAGTACAGTTTCTCGTTTTGTACGCTCGTTAAAAGCGACTTCGTTTGTACTTGTGGCACGTTACATCAAAGAGGATGCAACAGGTACTCATCCTGACAGTTATGTATTTATCCTTAAAAGTCATAAAAACTTTCAGCAAATTTGCAACGAAATCTTTTTTGCTCATGATACAACAGGTATACAAACGCTTCAACAAGAAGAAATGACCACTCCTGTGACACGTCCTGTGACGTCTCCAGAAAGTGCTGGAAACGTTGATACAGCAAGCTTAGAGGCCGATAAATCACCTGATGCCTTTATTAACCTTGATTTACCTGTAAATCATATAAATAATCATTTAATATCTGTTTCACAGGCTTTTACTTATATCAAGGGTGTGCCTAAGAAAGTCAATCAAGTCTATTCAGGTAAGTATGGACATCAACTACAAGACTTCTATGCTCGCATTCAAAATGCTGCAAAAGCTGTAAAACGAGATACAGAGATTAAGATTGAGAAAGAGCAAATACATGAAATTGCGTATACATCCATTGTAGGATTAGATAAATATGTACATGAAGCCAATCAACAAGGAAATCCTTTATCCCTGCGGGATATGTGTCGATTAATCTATCAAATTGCGAAAAATCAATTCTATGATTTAGCAAAGCCTAAAGACCAGGATTATTCATCAGTATACGCGAACCAACAAGAAGTTATACATAACGAAAGCAAAGAAACAAAATTAGGTACACCAAAAAGGATTATCCGTAAAGAACTCGTTCCAGATTGGTTAAAAGCTGAACAGCAGCAAGAAAAGGGTACACAAAAAGCAGAGATTTCTCTGAATCAACAGCTTGAAATGATCCAGTTAAAGCAAGATTTAGGACAAGAACTCACGCTAGAAGAAGAAAACTTGCTGCAAGAACACAGCTCTACGTACAGTTTGTTTGAAATAGCTCAGGTAAAACAAGACCTAGGACAAGCTTTAACACAAGAGGAACAAGAATGTTTACGTCAACATAACCAGTTAAAAGACACAGCTTCCTAATCAAAAAAGTAGAAATTCCCTAGAAGCTGATGTTTTAATGGCATATGTTTATTTAGAACTGTGTTCTAAATAAACAATAACTAAAAATCTACGCAGGAGGAGAACATTATGCCACATAAAATTACCTTAACCGGATCAGCCACAGGACCACTACGAGAGTACGATCGCTACGTTGCTTTTGATATGCGTGAAAAAGGGTCACCATCTGCGCCTAAAGGTCTGAAGAAAAGTACGTTTATTTCGTATACAGTTTTTGTTGCGAAGAAAGCCTTTAATAAAACCGGACTCACGAAGAAAAGTATCATGCATGAAAAAATCTTAATTCAAGGGGAACCAACGTTAGACATTCCCATTGATGAATGCCCTGGTGAAGTAGGAGTCATCTGTTTCCAGATTACCGTTCTCCCGAACAAAAATGATAAAGAGAAGAATCAGTCCGAAGAGAAAAAAGAACCTAAACAAGAGGTTTCTGCGTCTTCTGATGTCTCGCAGAACACGGAACCTAAAAAACAGGAAGAAGCGCAAGCACCTGTTTCTCAACCCATAGCAAATGAACAGAAAAAAGAAACAGAAACGGTACAGCCAGAAGCGAAAGAAGCACCTGTTCCAGAGAAAAAGGCTGTGCAAAAAAAGAAACAGTTACCTACTCAGCCAAAAGGAACACAGGATGTGTTGAATTTCGATGAAATTGTGGTACCTGAAGAGTTCCTAAAGACACGACCAAACCCCGAAAAAACACAAAAAGTTATTGAATTTGTGAAGCGTACTGGTCATTTAGATGAACCCTTAACCATTGATAAAGAATCTAAGATCTTAAAAGATGGCTACCGTCGTTATATCGTGGCCAAAACGGTCAAAATGGATCAAGTTCCTGTTGTCTATGAATATCAAAAATAAGGGTGTAGGAGTCTACTAAATGAATAATAAACAAAAAGCGATTGAATATATTCAAAAGGCGTCTGATGAATTGGAAAAGCACCGGGAGTTTCTTGCAAATCTAGGCCTGAATGTATCCTTCTTGAATACGGCTGATAGAAAGTTAGATCAGGCCATCCATTGTCTTGTTCATTCAATCGAAGAGCCCGAGGATGACAATGACAAAGAAATTAAAGAAGTGTCCTTTCATGAAGATGAAAAGGTTATTGTATTCAAAAACGGAGATATCAAAACGATTAAATATTTTAACCAAGCAGAGAATGTAGATGAAAATTAAATCATTTTGAGTAGGATTTAGATTGGTATATTAACGGCAAAATGACAAAACACCAAATATGGTCCTCTTATTATTTGAAGGTTTTTACATATATACCTAGAATAGTTCTCTTGATAAGAGGAGGTGATCGTATGTTGAGAGTCATAACCGCAGAAGCAGCATATACCACCGAAGAATTAGCCGATATACTTGGTTTGCCCATATCAACTATACGAAAATACAACTTCCATTTTGCCAAAATTGGTGTGCACTTTACTAAAAAACAAGGTAGATTAGCTTATACAAATGACGACGTTACCATCTTTCATAAACTAAAAAGAATTTATGCTCATCCCGAAATGACCTTAGAAAAAGCCGTTATAACCGTTGCAAAAAAATTTAACTTAGTACAAATACCAGCCACTCCAACTAACATTTCAACTGAAAAGCAAACCCTTAGCCTAGAACCACGTGAGATGCAAATGAAAGAGATACAAAGCTATATCGATGCAAAATTTGAGGAACGCGAACGTCAATTAATTTCAATGGCTCGTGAAATTCGGGCGTTAAAAAAAGCACAACAACAAAAGAAGAGTTTTTATAAGTGGTTAAAAACCTTTTTTGAAAAATGATTTGCTAGAATGATGGTATCTCGTTATCTAATATTCACACAAAAAAACCTTTTTCCTCTGCCTAGAGGGAAAAGGTTTTTTGTGCAAAGTTCAATTTCAAAGAATATCGATAACAAAGACCGCCCAATATGTATCAGTGTATAAGGCGGTCTTAACTGTATTCATGCTATATGATTATGACCAAAATATCGACATTATTCCAACTCTGCATAAGCAATATTTATATACTGTTTATTTTATAGTTTATTATATGTTGTAAATTAAGATTTTTGCCTGTTTTTTTATACAAAAATGTATAGTTTTTTTAGAATGCGTCCATCCTTTATAAAAAGGAGTGTGTTAGTATGCCTAAAATCACTAAAAAAAGTAAGTTAGGAAAATACCTAATGGGCAAGGGCTATACTCAAACAAAATTAGTTAAAGCAACTAATTTAAATAGACATACAGTTAGTAAAATTTATAATGACTCAAATTATATTCCATCTGGCTCAACCATAAAAAAAGTGATGAATATTTTAAAAAAACTTGACTCGAAGGCGAAAGTAGAGGACTTTTTTAACTTATAAGCCCTATCATAGGCAAATAGGGCTTATTTATTGTATTAAGGATAAAAAACTTTATAAAAGTTTACTAGCAATCTATATACAGAAGAAAATGAGCATATTACTCCAAGTCCTGATAAAAACGGTAGATTGGAAACTCCATGATTTCTTCTTTTTCCTCATCAGGAAGAGTAGCAAATATTCTCTTCGCTTTTGTCTTGTTTTTCAACAAAACTTCACATGCAAAACATATTGTTTGCTCTTTATTAATCTCTGCTCTTTCTTGCATATCATAAAGGTCAGTTTGTTCATCTTCTGATAATTCATGACCTTGTTTAAGTTTAATAAGAAAGATATTAACCTTTGCGATATCATCTTCTGGAAACGTCGCTAAGTATCGTTGGTTTAGGTCAAGAGCAAGCTCCAAATAATTTTCATCGAGGGTTTTATCGTAAAAGTCTATATACGCTAAAGAACTAGTAATTGTTAAGTCAGCATGTATATCATGATGTTCATCGACAAAAGATAATTTTATTATTTCGAAATCAAAGTTTGTGTCTTTCACCATTTCTTCAATTTTTTGAGAAGCGAAAATACTTACTTTTGGGGCATGATTTTCCCGATTATCAGGTAATATAACAGGTTCAACAGTATCGTGCTCGTGGTTACTAACTAGATCTGTTATAGACGAATATCTACCCATTATTTTTAACGCTTCTTCACTATAAAGGTTAAGGAAACATCCATCTGCATACACTAATGCTAGTTTCACATATTTAGAAAGTTCAATATTGATTATTTCCGTTTTTTCTAGTGTCTCTTGATGAATATTGAGTAAGCTATATTGTTTATTTTTAAAGATATTGATTATAGCATTGAATAGGGAAGGTAAATCTTCTTTATCATCGAATATATAATTTTCACTTAATCCAATTTGAGTGCAAATATCTATCAGTTCTTTGTAAGATTCAATCTCTTCCTCAATTTGTTGAAGTTGTCCCTTTACATTTAATGTTCCACCAGATAACTTTAAAGATTGAAAAGGAAACTTATTGCGTTGTATGTAATAGTTTATTAATCGTAAACTTTTCATGTAGGAACCGAGACTTTTTACTTTGCCTAAATGAAATACACCAGATTTCTTTCTCCTATCAAAATATAACGTTAAGTTATCTTCTATAACGACCTTGAATCCTTCCTCTGTTTCGATGATTTGGTAAGTAACAAGAGTGGATTCACTATTCATATAAACCACTTCGTTTTTTCTAATTTTCAACTCATCTGACTGGGCTTCCTCCACTGGTAACCTAATACCGTCGTCTGGGATACCATATACGTGGATCATCCCCTCAAATAAATTAAAAGCTTCCTTTTTCATGTTCACAAAATCTGCTTTGTAATGCGTAGATTCATCGTTTTCGGATGCTTCAATAGAGCGACTTTGCTGTTTGTCTACCTCCTCTCTAAACGTGTGGCATAAAGGCTTCAAATCTTCATTATTCAATTTTTTGAAATTGAAGGAAATAGACTTCTTTTCACTTGAATTAAAATGAGATAAGAGGGATTTCACTTCTAGTGGGGCTAACATTCGATAATACGCTAGCTGTTCAACAATTGTTGTATCAGTTTCTGAATTTTTTGCTGCAATCTTTTTTTGGATCTTTGTTGTAGCCATTCAATTCTCTCCTTCTTCACAATGAACATTTAAGTCCATTAAAAACTCATCGAATCTAGTATATCAATAATAGAACAGCATTCGTTAGATAAATTAAACCCACCAGATTTACTTCTAAGCTCTTCTCTGTCAATGAAATGGTTTTACTATCAAACAAGAAAAAAGCCTGTTATATACAGGCTTTTTTCTCGAATTTTATTATAAAAAATCAGAATTAGTAGACTAAAGTAGAGCATTCAGAACAAACTTGTTGTTTTAACGAATTATCTGTCAAGCCACCCAAAACTTTTAGAGGTAAAATAATACCCTTGAGCAAGATTAAGTGAATTGTTTTTTCATTTTTATATAATCCAGTACAACTTCACGCTCATCTTCAAATAACAGGTTCAAATGATTAATTTTAGATATAGGTTGCCAGAAATATGAGTCTAGGATCTGGACTTTCTTTTCTCCAGCTAATATTTTAACTTCGAAATAGGTCATGTGAACATCAACATTATAGGTAGTAGACCTATTCTCGTGTATTTTTCTTACTATCTCTATTTGATAACCCGTTTGATTCCATACTTCTCGAACACAACAGTCTTCGAGCCTTTCATGTCCTTCGATAGCACCAGAAGGAACAGACCAACACTTTGGCATGTTGGGTTTCTCTTGGGAGACCATTAATAATTCATCTTTATCATTTAAGCAAATTATTGCAAAACCACTACACGTATTCACTAAGATCTCCCCTTAAAAAAATATTATAGGCGTACAGGTGTTTCTTATAAATAGAACTTGATCAAATTCGATGATATTCTTCAGCAAGTTTTTTAAAAAAGTTACAGTTCGAGCTTAAACACAGACGATTTCTTTATTTGGTAAGTGTAACTTTAAATACCACTTCTGTGTCATCTGCTACTTCAGCACCTTGATAAAATGTACTATGCGAAACACTATGAGCTATAAATCTTTCACTCGTTTCGGGAATCACGACAGTATAATGGGTATTCTCAAAAAAGGAATCATATAATTGATAATCTTGTTTACCTAAAACAGAAAATGAAAACTTAATTTGATCTCTTCCCTTAGTCATTTTTCCATTATTAATAATTCTTTTTTCAAGCCCTACTTCTTCTTTGCTGACTGTAGACGTAGTAAGATATTTTACATCAAATACAACATCATTAATGACTAACTCTTTCACTATTAAGTCCTCCTTCTCTATTTGTTTCCTTTCCTTAATTCGCCAAAGCTTAACAGGTCACCTCTTTTCCACCATATAACATATACCTTTCTATAACCCATCTAAAAAAAGAACTCTTGTCTTTGAAATCCCAATATTTTTGTAATGAATTCATTAAATATCTAACTAACTAAGTTGTTTTATATAAGCATGCATAAAAGGTGAAAATAGAAGGAATTTCAGGAACAAAAATACAGTATGAAGGTCGTATAGACGAATTAAAGAATATTTTGGAAAATGAAGAGAGGGAAAGATATTTAGAAACAAAAAAACCTTAGTAACGACTATAGAGGATAAATACGATTATTTAATTAATAACCTAAAGTAACTACTAATATCCAGATACCTAAAGTGGAATTAAATAAGGTAAATAGAAAAGGAAATGGGGCGGGATAAAATAAGGAATTGAAGGTACCATGGAAGAGGATCTAGATTGGCCAAATAGATATTTAAAGAAGATTCCCAAAGACTTTCCACCTATATGATAGTAGCAAAATGAGGGACAGGAAAAAGAAAGAGAATAAAATAACATTTGAAAGGTGAATTCTGTTGAAAGAACGAGAACTTCAAGAAGTAACTCAACATCTAGATGAATTATTTGAAGATTTAATAAACGAGGATATCACAGAAGAGGAATTTAACTATTTGTCTGATGAACTTTACAAAAGACAAACAAGACTTAGATATGAGATAGAGATTGAAAATGGGATATATTACAGGAATTATTTCAGACTTTAAAGCTGGTTAACCCAAAGGACAAGGGTAGCTTTTTTAAGAGCTAGAAAATCATATATTCTATACATACAAAAAAACAATTGGTTATAACATAAATTGAGAAATTGATAGGTCCTTAAACTATTTAAATTAAGAGTAGCTTTTAAGCAGGAAAGGAGTTTATTTCTTAGGGGAAGTAATTAAACTTAATAATCAAATCAAATATTTTACTGGTTTCATGGACTGTTTAAAAATGACTTAATATTATTTTAATTAAAGTTTTTGAGGTGTTTTTAAATTAAATAGCCTAAAGCTTTTTTAAGAAGAAAGGAGTTTTAACAATGACCGATCCAAAACTATTATTTAAAAATGTTACATTAGGAAATATAACATTAAATAACCGAATAGGGGTTGCTCCAATGGCAAGGATAAGCGCAACTTCTGAAGGAGTAGCAACCAATCAGATGGTATCATACTATACATCATTTGCATGCGGAGGATTTGGTCTAATTATTACGGAAGCAATTTATACGGATAACAAGTATAGCCAAGGTTATTTCAATAATCCAGGTCTTATTAATAAAGAACAAATACAAGCATGGAAGAAGGTCGTCGATTCTGTTCATCAAGCAGGTGCTAAAATATTTGCACAAATAATGCATGCGGGAGCCCTTTCACAAGGGAATCGTTTTATTCAAGAAACAATCGGACCATCTGCTGTCCAGCCAAAAGGAAAACAAATGGAATTTTACGAAGGAAAAGGCCTTTACCGGATTCCAAGAGAAGCAACACAAGAAGACATCACAGAAGTGATAAACGGGTTTGTTGATACGGCTAAACGTGCTAAAACTGCTGGATTTGATGGGGTTGAAATTCATGGGGCCAATGGCTATCTACTTGATCAGTTTCTTACTGATTATACCAACAAACGTACAGATAAATATGGTGGTTCTACTGAAAATCGGGTCCGATTGTTGGTTGAAGTTTCTGAGGCAGTTCGAGAGGCTGTTGGGGAGCACTTTACCATTGGTATTCGAATATCACAGGGAAAGGTAAATGATTATAATCACAAGTGGGCAGGAAAAGAAAAAGATGGGGAAATCATCTTTGGTCAGTTAGGGCACGCAGGTCTTGATTTTATTCACGTTACGGAATATGAGGCATGGCAACCTGCATTTCCAAAAGATGAAGATACCATTGTAACCAGTTCAGGTTTGGACAACAGCAATTTGTCGCTTGCGGCTCTGGCAAAAAAGTATGGGAAACTTTGTGTAATAGCAAACGGACATTTAGAGGATCCTGTTAAAGCAAAAGAAATTATTGAAAAGGAGGAAGCCGATATAATTACCTTAGGTAAAGGAGCTCTTGCTAACCATGATTGGGTCAACAAAGTCAAAAAGGGGGAACTATTGGTAAAGTTTGATGAAGAAAAAGTGCTAAGGCCAGATGTTAAAATTAAGGATTTTGAGGTATTGCTTTAATCGTTGCTATCATTCTCGTAGTAAGAAAAAAACGAAGGAAGAGTAATTATGTTGCTGGTGTAACAATCTATTCTTAGAATCATGAGGAAAAGTATTTCATTCGTCAGAACCCTAATATTCTAAAAGAAACCTTTGCTCAGATTTAGAAAAAGTTCATAAAAAACCACTTTTTTTTCACTTTTTCTAAATAAGTGAGAAAATAGTGGTTTTAAGAAACCTTTACTTGTTCGCTCATAATCTCTTGTTTATTTTATTTCAATTGCCGAAGCTTTGTTATCCCAATCTGAAGCCATATTGGCAGTTTTACCATACCAATCAGAGTGTCTAAAAGAGACTCCTTTGCCATACCCTTGAGATGAAGTATGCTCCCAGAGAGTCGTTGAATAGCTTGAAGAAGGTGATGCCGTGCTTAAGGACGAAATTCTGTCGTTCCAGCTGGAAGGCAAGTTTTTAAAACCGTCTCTCCAATAAATGTACTGGCCTCCTTTATTTTTATACTCGTAGAAATCCGTACAACAAGCACCACTGCCCATCATGGTGACTTTGTTTTGAAGTCTCTGTTTATCTTTCTCAATAAATGCGTTCAAAGCCTCCCGGCTCGTAAACCCATATGCCAACCAAGCACCTTCTTTATTCTGTTTAGGTAGAACCATGGTTACTTGTATATCTTTGTTGGAAATACTATTCATCTGGACTGAAGAATCTACATCTTTTCCATCGACAGTTACATAATCAAATGTTTTAATTGTATACTCTTTTTCTGCATACGCCCCGTTCGTAGGTACTGCTATAAATCCCATCATAACAAAAAGAAAACATAGTGCGGAAAGGCAACGTTTCACTTGCAAGTCCTTCACTCCCTTATTATTTACATTTTGGTAATATGGTTGAAAAAGCGAACCGTTGTTAATACCCATGTGTAAAGTCTAGATGGCATAACAATTTTTTGGTCAAATGTTATAGCTAGTTACCCTAAATCCCCTATACCATAAATATAATAAATATTGAAAATGTAATAAAATGCTAAAATCACTAAATTTGATTTTAGTTAAAAGTGATTATTTTTAACATTAAATGTAAAATAATCGTGAAACAAATAGTATTTAGTTAATTTTTATACCCGTTTATTATTCCTAATAGAATAGTTCTAGTTACCATAATTTCATTTATCAGAAGCAAAAAGAGTCTGTATCATTTAGAAACAAGCTCTTTTCGCTTTGAATATATAAACTCCTTTACTTCTATGATTGAAAGTCCTAGATGATATGCTTCTTTAATGAGACTTATCCATTCCTGATCAAACGTATTATCTTCTTCTTTTAGCACTCATGATTCCCCCAATTGTCCTAATCGAGATTAAGTAGACGCTATCGTTTAAAGATAAAATATTGAAAATCAAGACTATTCATTCAACAAATTTCTTCTAAATTCCTGCAATATAAGTCTTTTTATATGAATATTTAAGATTTAATGTAGAAAAAAGTAAATTCGAAGAATTATTGTTAATACTTTGAGCAAACTACTCAAGAGGTCGAAAAGCTTCCATCCTTTGGTTAAATAAATGTAGTAGAAAAACTCCTGAATAGGCATCAGGAGTTTTTCTGTGTTTTAAGCTATATATGATATACATCTTTAGTTAACAAAAGGCCTCTTTCCTTAACCCGATTAAAAAGAGACCTTTTGGCATATGGTATCTTTTCTTGAGTATGCAGCTTTTTATACATCCTTGATATGACTGCGTTTACTCGATACCCAAGGGGGCGGAGGATGTATAAAAAGTGCACGTTACATATCTATGCTCAAGGTCATCTTATATTGATTTATTTCTTGATTTATTGTAAAATTATTCAGACTTTTATAAATTAGTTTAGGAATTCCCTTAAAAGCTACCTGTCCTGCAACGATGGGGTAGCTTTCTTTTTTATCAGAAAGCATATTTTCTTAGTATCCTATGTTAAGTTAATTTTAATTCCACTAGAAGAAGCTGATGTTCTTGATCTTCCATCTCTTTGCTGTTTCGCAGAACTCTTGTATTTCTCCATAAGTTCATGAATACTTGATACCTGTATAATGCGGATATGGTCAGAGTTAACAGCATAACGAACAGGTGTAATCAAAATGACAGAAGGGAAGATAGGTGACCGTTCTTCTGGTTGCCATTGTAACGCTTTCCACTCATCTGAAAAGAAAAACTCCTCATAGAGGTTAATCTTCGCTTGCATTTTCTGTTCTGAATACTGATTGCGTTGTATTTCAATCCAAAAAGGAGATCCTTTAAAAATGCAAAACAAATCCGGTTCAATTCCTCCTTTTCGTCCGGTGGGCTTATCTTCGACAATGACCTGTTTAGGTGTACTATACATAGACATTTGTTTATAGACATCCAAGATAGAAAGGAAATGTAAGATTTTTTGAGAATTCTTTTTGATCTTTGCATCCACGGGCAAATAGACGGTCGGAGAATACTGCTGTGTACGTTCAATTACGTCTAGTCGATATAAACGTACCATGACGCTATTACAAGCATTTATGGACGATTTAAGCTGTTTAAAGAATAGATCGACTAATGAGTCTCGATCCACGGCTCTAAATTGATTAATAAACGCTATGATATCCTTATCACGTTGAGACAAACGGAAACTCATCGCTGCTCCTCCTTCTCTAATAACCCAAAGATGGATTGTGGTGCAACTTCTATATCCGGCTTAGGATCATGTACCAACGTCTTGTAAGGAGAAAGTATTTCCTTACAAGCTCCTTCATCTAAGAAGTAGGCTTGAAACTCTTTCACGTCATCAATTTTAATTTTCATATGTCCCCTGGCTGCAGCATCAATTTCTTCTGCGCCCATCACTCCGGCTACTTTCGCATTTGTTGCATCTGCCTGCCTTCCAGAGATTCGTACTCGTAAGTTAGCTTTTAACGCTGAATTCAATAAATCTGCATCAGGACGCTGCATCGCAATAATGGTATGAACACCTAAAGCACGGCCTTGACTCGCAAACTGTTGGATCATCTCCACAAGGTCCGTTTCTCGTTTGATTATGCTCATTTCATCTACAACCACGACAATCCGAGGCAGCTTAAAAGGAAGCCTGCTGATATGGGTTACACCATGCTCTAACAATAAATCGCCTCTTCGATACATTTCAGCTCGTAATAAAGCAAAAGGTTTTCTCATATCTTTAGCCTCAAAACAAAGCGCATCTACATGCTCAATCCCGTGAAATAGCCCTAAATCAGCTCGTTTGAGATCGACTAATACTAAGCGCAAGTCTTCAGGAGAGGCATATTTCACCCATGTTGTGAGGATCACACGCATGAGACTACTCTTTCCGGCTCCAATTTCGCCAGATATCAATAAGGTTTCTAAGTCGGCAAAATCCCATGAGACGGGGTTTCCATAGATATCTTGACCAATGCATACCGGAAGTTCCATTTTCTCAATATGAGGATGAATGACTTCATACTTATAATTGAGCATCTTAGGTAGGCTTTTGTGATGAACAGTAATACTAAAATTCTTTAAGCTGCCATTCACTTCAATATTGCTTCCTAATACTTGTCGTAAGGCCCA
Source organism: Priestia sp. MDV22-iso46 (assembly GCF_058629175.1). NCBI lineage: Bacteria > Bacillati > Bacillota > Bacilli > Caryophanales > Bacillaceae > Priestia > Priestia sp. MDV22-iso46. The sequence goes on along the minus strand of NZ_JBZVWT010000005.1, from coordinate 143,698 downwards.
TCTTTTTTTAGTTAAAAGTTCAGGATCAATGCCATTTAGTAAGGAAAAAGCATACCGAGTGTAGCTCTTCTGATGATCGATCCGATGAATCTTCGGAAATTGATAGGAGGTACGATCCCCACGCTTTATAACCCGATAAATCTCTGCCGTACGAAACGCTTTCATCAATTGGCCACGCAATTTGAGTTTTTCAAACATCAACATCCCTCCTCAAAACATAAAGGTCGCAAAAAAGTAAATCAAGGCGCTATAGAAGGTGACAGGCAGGATAAAACGCATCACCTTTGCGAACTGGTCTACAAGGTCAATGACACCCCAACGTTCTAAAATTCGTTCAATAATCGCAATCCCTAAGACAATGCCTCCTATGGTTAGGGTAGTGGGGTCAAGCATGGCAAGTGGACTAAATGGGACAAAGGAATACGCCGTGAACGGACGAGGTTTTGTTGAGGGCTTAAAGGATGGTTTATGGAAGAAGTTTTGAAAAATAATATAATGAGTTTTTCTCATGTTGATACCTTCTTTCACTCTTTTAATTTTTTTGCTTTTTACGTACCTGTTTTTTCAGCTCGACGCATCCGGTCGCCCCCTTCGCCTCCTCGGCTCAGCTCCCTTACAGGTTCCACAAACGGCTTCAAGAGGGTTATACAGCTTGTATTAACGGGGTAGCGATACTGAATTAGCTACTGATTAGATAACGGAGTTACAATACTTTAGATACTATGTAGCTACTGCGGTAAGCTTGCCTGTCCAATCAAAAAATAACCAGCTACCCCTTACCGAAGTAGGTAAGGGGTAGCTGGTTATGCAAGAAGGAGTGGTTTTTATATGCTGGGGGTTGTCCTAGTGGCTTATATTTTTCATAAAATGGACGAGAAATCGAAAGATGTCCCAACGTCTAAAGTAGAACGTAAGGAGAATCAGCGAGAGGTTGGTAAATCAGATGCCTCAAGTTTTAAAAAGAGTGAAAACAAGATTGAATTAAAAAAAGAGAAGGGAAATCCTTCTCTTTTTCAACTGAATTCTTCAGGTAATGCGTTAATACATTAATTAAGTCTTTGAATAAGCTTCCACCTGTTAACTCACCTTAACAATGTAACTAAATTTGAAGGGAGATCTAAAGATGAGTCAGAAACGCGATAAAGGCAATAGTTAGAAGGGCAAACCAAATAGCAATACAGTAGATCCAGTAATCGCAGCAGAAGACGTGGAAAAAGCAATTTTTCCAACCAATAAGCCTCCTGGCAACGCAAAACCTTGAAAGAGAATTAGAGCTGGATTGTTAGCTGCCTGCTTGGCAGCTTTTTCATTAAGAAAAGACCTTGATTATATTACCACTCATCTTCTGAAAAAGTGTTGATTATGGTATGTTCAGTTTCATCTACTTCTGATTTTTTTATCAATTGAATTTGATTTCTGTCAGGAAATGACTCTAATTTTAAATAGTAGGTCTCTTCACTACTATACACTCTGCCATGCACATGTTCTGTTAGTTGCCCACTATAAATATAAGAGCTATCTTTCCAACGATAAATATCTACAATAAAACTTGCATCACTAGTTCTTTTGGAATCTTTTTCATCAGCGTCACCTGGGTTTAATTCTGATGGAACAGTAACATTAGATTGATCTATATCCCCTTTCCACTCTAACTTCAATTTTCTATCAGTGCCATTTATTAGTTTTAAATAATGTTGCGGACGTGGTACATCGTTTTTACTTTCTTCAGATGTTAACATTTGATCACCCCTGTTAAAGCTTTATAGTTATATACTTTCCATTAAGAAAAAAATTACTTTACTTTTTGGTGCTTATAAAATTTTATTAGTGGGAAAAGAAAATTGGAATATTATCCATAAGGAATATCTATAACAGGAAAATCATTTTGTCTTATACTACCTCTTATATTTTTTTACTCAAATCAAACAATATATGTGGGAGGTTTTTTTTATGCGAGAATCTGGTGTCAATGAACCATTAGATAGTAAAAAACATTATTTAGGAAGGTTCGACAATGATTATGCAAAGCATTTACACTTAAATAATCCAACCTCTACTAACATGCACGAGTTAGAACGTTTAAACGAAATAACTAATACGAAAAACATATTAAGTAATATACAAAAAAATATAGACAATGATCGTGAATAACAGAGGTGTATATGATGTCAGATGTAAGAAGTGACCTAACAGAGTATATGTATGACCCTTTCACTATACAAGGACTTGAACTTAGTATATCTAAAGAAGACGAAAGCACTGAGCGACTTATAAGTCGTGCAGGGTTAAGTACCTCTAGTTTCAAAATAAATATGAGTAGAGAAAATTTTGACCAGTATATTTATTGATAAGAAGCTTCCACGGCTTCTTACCTCATAAAAAGAACCTTCTGTTTAATATAGCAGAAGGTTCTCTCTAATTATTTTTTCTACATATACTATCCATATACCAATCATAGAAGGGCCTTAAAGAAATGCAGAGACAAACACTAATTTTTAATGTAGATGATACGCTTGTTCACTGTAATAAATTAGAGATACAATAAAAAAACTTTGTTGCCCAATTACAGGAATGGTTCCGTACACTTAAATTTCAAGAACTAAGCAAAACGAACATTAATTAGTTCACTTAACCTCATTTTGTTCTTTAATTCAAATACTTCATCGATAAAAACAAACAAATTCCCCAGGGAATCAACAAATTGTATGAATCCTGTTTCGGTTATATGTTGCCCGTTCTTATAATATGTAAGGTAGACTTGTTGATTTGTATGTAAGGCTTCAATCAAGGTGAAATTGATTTGTTCCATTTGCTCTTCTGTTAAAACAGGTTGAATTACTTCAAGTTGCTTGTTTATAACTTCCTGTAACCCTATGTATTGCTCGGGCATACTAGCAAAAGGGCGCCACTTTTTCATTCCTCTATGTTCCATGTTTCTGTCCTCCTTACGCTTTGTGGCCTCCAAGTAAGCCATTTCGGTAATGAGCTGTTGATAGATACTATGTAGCAACTGTAGTAAGCTTGCCTGTCTATTCGGAAAATAAAAAAGAACCTTTACTGCAGTAAGGGGTCATTAGATGATGATGTAACAGATGCTGTTTTTTTGTATGCGGGGGATCGGTCTTGTGGCTTCTCTTTTTATGAAATGGACAAGAGTTCAAAAGATGTCACTCCGTCTAAAGTAGAACATAATGAGCAGCAGTGGCAGCGTGAAGGATCATATATTTCAGATTTTAAAAATAAGTAAATAAAATTATATAAAAAAGAGAAGGTCTTTAATCTTCTCTTTTCCTACAACATCAATGATTAAGCTTTGCTAAAAAGGCCTTATACTGGATCTAGATACAAGGCTTTTTCTAATGTCATTCATTATAGTTTATTAATTACAATTTATAATTTATATATAATTATCGATTCTTAAGCATCTTATCGTTATAACCAAACAGCCATGTCAGAATAAATGATACAGCAAAGGCAATCAAATTAACGAAAATATAGGTGAAAATCTGATTATTCAAGTATAATAATAATCCTGGAATAGCTGTAACAGCCATTCCCGTTGCTTTCAGATGAAAAATCGAGGCTAAGAATCCTCCTACTGCTCCTCCTATAAGTCCCATTATAAAGGGTTTAAAGAACCTTAGATTCACTCCAAATATAGCTGGTTCTGTAATCCCTAAAAAGGCTGAAAATGCTGATGGGAATGCTAATGCTTTCACTTTTTTATTTTTAGATTTCAATCCAACTGCTAGCGTTGCAGCCCCTTGAGCTACGATTGCGCTAGTGATTAATGGATTGAATGGATTAAATTTTGTATCAGCTAATAATTGAATTTCAAGTAAATTAAATATATGATGAACGCCAGTAATTACAACAACTTGTTGTAGGCCACCAATAATAATACCAGCTAAACCAAACGGTAAATCTAAAATTGCTTTTGTGCCTGTTAGAATTATGTTTTCTAATGAATGAAAAACTGGTCCGATAGCGAAGAGACCTAATGTAATCATGATCAATAATGTTAGAAATGGCGTGAGTATTAAATCAATGGAATCGGGCACTTTTTTACGAATCCAACGCTCTAATTTTGCCCCTAAAAGACCTACAAAGAAAGCTGGTAAAACAGAACCCTGATACCCTACAACTGGAATAAATCCAAAGAAGTGAATAGGATGTGCGTCTCCTGAACCTACTGCATATGCGTTTGGAAGTGCTGGATTTACTAACATTAACCCCAAGACAATTCCTAGAACAGGGCTTCCACCAAATACTTTAAAGGCTGACCATGCAATTAATGCTGGTAAGAATGCAAAAGCTGTATCTGTGACAACTTGTGTAAACATTATAAAGTTTTCAGGGATATCATTGGGTGTATAACCCAACCAATTTAACACTGCTTCTTGCGTTAGTACCCCACGTAAACCCATAAATAATCCGGTTGCAACAAGAACTGGAATAATTGGAACGAAAACGTCACCAAAGGTTCGGATAGCTCGTTGAAAAGCGTTGCCTTGTTTCTTAGCTTCTGCTTTTACTTCAGATGCAGACGTGCCTTTAATACCCAACTCATTCACTGCTTCATATACTTTATTAACAGTTCCTGTACCAAAGATAATTTGGTATTGTCCTGAATTATAAAATGCACCTTTTACTTTTTCTATATTTTCGACTGCTTCTTGATTTACTTTTGTTTGATCATGTACCATAATACGCAATCTTGTTGCACAGTGAGCAAATGATGAAATGTTTTCTCTTCCACCTATTGCCTCAACTACTTTGCTAGCTATATCTTTGTAAACCTTTTCCACTTGATGATAACACCCCTTTGGTGATGATAGTATAATGAAGCTGTGATAAGAAAAAAACTAATATTCCTGATTTGATTGTGACTATACTTCTTGCTATTTATAAAAGAGATAGCCCAGACGAATAGGAACCGGTTCCAAAAAAACTAAAAAAACAGCATATACATAATTAAATGTTTTCTTTCATAGGAGCCAATTTCGTTAAATAAAAGTCGACTTGGAACCGGTTTCTTTCGCTTATTATAGTTTATGAAATAAGGGAATGTCAACGCTTTCTTTTATTAGTCAGGAATTCTAGATTCCAGACTAATAAAAGTAAACATAGCTATATAAAAGAGAAGGTACTTGCCTTCTCCTATTATTACAACATCTATGATTAAATGCTTTTCTTCATTTTTATAGAAGAAACTTTTTAAAAGAGACCTTCACTCTTATTGAGCGAAGGCCTCTTTTTGACGAGTTTCTTCTATAAAGTCTTTTGTTTTCTGTTTTTTCTAAGTGAGGAGAGTCCTATAAGGGCTGCTCCAAATGTAATTATAATTGCAACAGCAAGGATTCCCAGGGACACAACTTTGTTAGGAATATACCTAGCAAAAGTCGATAAAAGTGCCCCTAAAATTCCTAATCAGACTAAAGCTATTCGCTTAGGAAAACACCTTAAAGTTCCACATAATCACTATCATAGATAATATCAAACAGATTGTTGCAGGAATAATCATCCCAATAGGTTGATGAGCTCGAAAAATATGGGCATGTATGGCACCTATCATGAGAATTACAAACAATACGCCAGATACAAAAACCAAGTATGGATTCCAAATACCACCAATCATTCCTATTGCTCCAATAAGTTCCACAATTCCAATTACAGACATTAGCCATAATGGATATTGATAGTGCTGCCAATGTTCAACTTGAAACGGTATACGAAAAAGTTTTATGAAACCTCCCACTAAAATAAAAACGGCTAAAATCACTTGCATAATAGTTATCATCTAAACTTACTCCTTTTAAAAATCCTTTTGAGTAACATTTTCATGGATAATAAGTTGGGTCTACATCCCCCATGGTGTTCTATCATTAATATAATAAAAAGCCGTGAAGTTGAGATTATATATGTTGTATACAAAGTTAGTTACCATAACAGGAATTATTAAAAACAAAAACAAGACTCACGGATTAAGGGTTTCATGGATCTTCCCTGTGAATATAACAATAATATAAATGCCACTATGTCGAATAACTATAGTTAGTTTGAAACTTCTATAAAGGTTCTAACTAGAAAAGTTCCAAAGTCTTTGATTTTTGGAGCAACAGCATAAAATAAAAAGTTTTCAGTTGAAATTTCTTTTAAGTTGCATAAATGTTCAACGAATAGAATTTCTCGCCCCAATAAAGTTGTATGTACCGGACGACCTTTACCTGATGTATCATCTATATTTACAGAATCAATCTCAACTAAAGAAGCTCTTTTATCTACTAAATATTGTGCTGCTTTCTCAGTTAAATATGGATGATTTTCAAAGTATTGATCCGTATTCCAATACTGGTCCCAACCTGTGTGAATAAGAACAGTCTTTCCTTCCATAGCAAGGTCATCAAAGACATCATCCTCATCAATCTCTTTTTTGTTTTCATCGATATGAACAATGATTCCTTCTAGACCAGCCATCTTATCAATTGATGTTTCCGATAGAGCTTTTCCATCAACATACCTATGAAAAGGGACATCAATATAAGTTACTGTATTAGACACCATTTCTATTTTCTAATTTGAAATTCTGTACCTTCTTCGTAATGTTTTCGAGATTCTTCCCGACTTAAATAATCACAAATTATTGGGGCAGGAAGTCCTTTATAAGGTATAATGCCATCTTGAATGGTATGACTCAAATCAATATATTTTTGATTCTTCATACTAATTCCCCCGCTCTGTTCACATTAATAAAAACAACTTATATATGGGAATTTTATTATTTTTTCTTTTTCTAAAGGTGTATAATTCATATAATCCTAATTAACATATTGTCAATCAAATAAAATTTCAAGTACAAATAATATGTCCTCTACTTTAACACCCAACCATATATAACTGCCCCAAAAGAGGACAAATATTCTATTGGGATGATGAAACGTGCGAGAATGAGACCTGCTGGCATTAACATAATAAAATATTTCAAGCTGAACTTACGTTGCCAGCCTGAAAATAATAAAGGAACAACGAGACTTAAATTTAAAATAGAACCTACTACCATTCCATTTAAATTAGGAGATGATGAATTGATTTGAAAAAAGGAATGATATAACAAGTAATTTGAAATTAACACAAAAAGCAATCCGAAAAGACATAATGTGGACGTTGCACTTTTCTTAAGAATCAAACGATTCACCCCATTTTTAAGTTTTTTAATAGTATTTCATCTATATAATTAGTTGGCATGTTACTTATTATTAAATAATTATTTTATCTAGAAAGCTCCTCAATAAAGGATTTTCTCATTGATTTAAAAGGAACATGAGGACCGTTGATTAATATGCTATCTTACTTTATTTCACGTTAAACAGGTTTTAGCATAGTGATTTTTGGTATCTGTCTTAGACATCCCTCCTCAAAATATACATTTAATATTTTCTTTATTTCTTCTTCACTAACCTGGTAATTACTCATATCCATCATAACGCCTCCGTACGTTCTATATTCATAAGATATAGTTGATTCCATTATTCAATCAATAATTGCTTAAGGTTCTCTAAATTGCTTTGGGGAACTTTACAAGCCAGACGAAGGTAATTTTCAATGTCACCGTATTGCCCTATAATCTTGTTATACACTTCTTCTAAGTAATCACGTCTAACTTCTAAGATTGGTTTTATACGCTCTGAAGACATTTGGAACAAACTCATCCATCGAATAAATGTTTCTACCTTTTTCATACGTTTCGCAATTAATTGATTAGATAAAAGGTATTCATTTATCACTGTTTCATATGGCACCCCCACAAGTAATTGGATAAGGGCTGATATAAATCCAGTACGATCCTTCCCTCCGGTACAGTGAATGAGAGCAGGTGAATTTTTTTGATTTGAAAGAAACGTAATAACTTCATTGATTTCCTTATAACAACCAAATGCCATATGGTCATACATTTCTTTCATTATTTTTTCAAAATCAATGGTATTGGATTTACTAACTAGAAACTTAAAGAATTCAAGATGTGTAAACTCTCTGCTCTTATCATGAATTGATACGTTTAGTAGTTGAATTTCCTTTCCAGTCTGGATACGACTGACTTTTGATTGTTGTTCCTGAAGCGTCCTTAAATCACAAATTGACTTTATATTTATTTGATGAAAACTTTCTATATCTTTTTGAGACAATCGAGACAGTTCATCTGAACGGAATAGGATACCGGTCTTCACGTGGCAACCATCTTTGGTTTTAAAGCCCCCAATGTCACGGAAATTATATAAATTTTCAAATTGGTATATGTTTTCTGCAGTTTTCATTTTCATTTCTCCATTATTATTTAGTCAGATTATCTCTTATTTTTTTTTACTTAAAAGCTTTTATAAAAGGTTCAATTACTTCTAATACTTCTTCTTTATTTTCTAAATGCAGAGTATGACCTGCATTCTTTATCTTTTTATGTTGTAAATTAGGAGAAATCTCTAATGCCTTTTGCACATCTTTATCCCTTACTACCCCCCCTAATTCAGGATTTCCTTGTAAGAGCAACCCGGGACATCGAATTCTACGAAGTAACTTATCTACTTGATATCCAGCGTATGTTTCCTCAAACCGATCTATCATAGCTGTTAGTACATCTGGATCCATGTATGTTAAGTTTGTTATCATTTCATCAACCAAATTATTCCTTTTTAGTGAAATGTTTGGATTGTTTTTAATTAATGCTTTAGGATTTTTCAATGCCATTTGATTAGAGTGTAGTATATCTCTCCATTTCATTAACTCCATGGACCCTTCTTTTAAAACTGTCATAGATAAGGGGGAATCACCAATAATTACCCCTGTAACAAGGGTAGGGTGGTTAACTGCCATCATAAGACTAATCATTCCACCAAGTGAATGACCAAATATAAGTGTCGGTTTGTTAACATGTTTTTTAAGAAAAAGAAAGATGTCTTCTACATAATCTTTTAATCTGTAATTTTTATCTCCTCTCCCAGATTTACCATGTCCTCTTAAATCTACTGCATATACATGGGCTAGCTTTTCTAAATTAGGCAGAATAGTACTAAAAGTTTGCCACCTAGCAGTCCCGCCATGAAGTAACAAAAGAGATATATCAGACGAATTAGGATTTGTTTCAATATAATTTAAACGAATCTTTCCTGAATCAAAAAATTTTTCTAACATTATTCTTCACCCTCTTATAAAGAATATTTTTATTATATGACCAAAATAGTATATATGGTCATATAAAACCCAAAAAAATATTATGATTATTTAAGAATGTTTACTTTTATTTACATAACGGTTAAGATAAGTATAAACAGTATATGACTAAATGTCCATAAAAAGTCACAAAAATATCAAAAGGAGTTTTTCTATGCCTAAATTTACAGAACAAGAAAAAGAACATATTCACCAATCCCTTATGGAAAAAGGGAGAGAACTATTCATCCAATATGGGCTAGCTAAAACAAGTATTGATGATATTATACAAGCATGTGGAATTGCAAAAGGTTCTTTCTATAAATTTTTTCAATCTAAGGAAGAGCTCTATTTTGAAATCTTAAAAAACGAAGAAGAAGTAAGAGAAACTGTACTCAGTGAACTCTTTCGTGAAAATCTTCCCCCTAAAGAATTACTAACTTCCTTTTTTCATACCTCTTTTAAATTTGTTGAAGATAATCCCTTTCTTCAGCGTGTTTTTCAAAACGACGAACACGAAAGACTCACAAGAAAGCTTCCACAACAGATGATGGAATTTACTAAATGGCAAACTCAAAGAGGTATCGATGCAATCCAAATTTTGATGGAGCGTGGTGTCTTACCTCAAGAGAATCCAGAAGTAATTGTGGGAGTCATCCAGGCTATCATGATGCTACGATTACACAAAGAGGAAATTGGCACCGACCTTTTTCCAAAAGTAATGGATAAACTAATTGATTATGTAACTATAGGCTTAACTAAATAGGGATTTTAATCATATATAAAGGAAATTCGTCAAAAAGGAACTCATTGGAATTTACTTCAGACTCAGAAGTGGATTTTTCTGTTTCCCTTTTAGACATATAGAGTATTTGTTCTTAATTATGTTGGGGAAGCGAGGGGCATCACTGCCCCTAACTCCCCTAAGAACCTTAGGGGAGCATTTCAACTCATACGGCTCAAGCCTCCCATTACAAATCCATTTGCTGTCGTATCTTCGTCACATACCATAACAGTAAGTAAAACATACACCGACGCTCCGATTGGAGGTATACATAACAGTATGTTTCTTTCGTCAGAAGATAGCCACAACCTTATGTTCCCACGAGAGACCAACGAGAAGTGGGCTCCCTTTCGGGCCTGTCATGGATTTGTCCATAAGGACGACAGTATCCGTTCAGTTATACAGTTTCCTGCTTTCCTGTTCTCTTTCGAGACAACGGCATTCGCTTTCTCTCGTATCCTTTACCCTCTGTCACATCGTTTGATCTTACGATCTCCCTACTGTGTATACAGATAACAAAGGGCTTACCAAGTTCCGCATCTTATAGATACGACGAGGTTAGGTGGGTTCTTTACTCCGAGCAAGTTTCATCTTTTTCTCCCTTACCAAATCATTTCCTACGGTTTCTCATTCTGATATAAATCTTAGTAATTATATCACCGTTTTTTATTTTAATTTCACGAGTCAATTAGATATTGAAATTCTTTTTACTTTTCCTAATCATTTATACTAACTCTAAAATTCACCTTAAAATTACATTAAAAGTAGATGAAATTAGTAGAAATCTATAAATTAAGTGATATAGTAACATCTAAATAGGCCCTTGAGGAAAGAAATTTTAATAAAAATTAGCTATATTAGATTAATAAGGACAGGGGTAATGGTAATGAAAAAATTGACCTTAATTTTCGTATTAATATTTGCAATAGCTTTACCAAATGTTGCGCAGGCAAAAGGATTTAGTGGTCATAGTTCTTTCAGTCACAGTTCTTCGTTCAGTTCTCATTCAAGTAGGGGCACATATTCGAGTGGAACTTATCATTCTGGATATAAGTCTCCCTCAAGCAACTTTACAAGAACGCCATCACGTTCTAACTCTCACACAACATATAACCAGACCCCGCCTTCACGAACAAAAAGTATACTGACTCATGCTGCAGCTTTTGGAACGGGGGCTTTTTTAGGCCATATGCTTCATCCATTTGGGGGAAATTATAATGGTGCATATGGAAATAACGCTTCAAATGGATTTTCTTTTTTAGGAATTCTTGTGGATATACTTTTGATTTTAGTCATCATCTGGGTAATTAAAAATATCTTTACAAGAAGAAGATATTAAGGAGAAATTTAAGATGGAAGTACTATTTAATGAACAAGATCTTGTGGATAGTATTTGTATTTATATGGCGGTAAAAGAAAGAATTGAACCTCAACAGGTAGAAGTAGATTTGGAGTTTCATCCTTCTCATGGGTTTGCGGCTTCTACTTTAGCATTAGGGCGTACAGAGCGATTACATGAACAATACATCATTGATGCTGTTGCAGTATATTTACAGGTCTATCATCAGTTCGTTGCTGATCATTTACAAGTTAATTTATCCTTTTCTGAAAAGGATGGATTTACTGCATCTATCCAAGTATTAAATAATTAGTAATTAGTTTTTGACACGAAACTTCTGGACATTTGTGTACGGGAACCAGTAGGTTCCCTCATTACAATTTCAATTCATTATAAAAAGAAGCCTTAGTCTTTATATAACAAGGCTTCTTTTTGGTGAGTTTCTTTTATATTATGGTGTCTTTTATTAAGATACGGATTTAAGTTCCTCTGTTAAACGTAAAAAAGCTTCTTTATCTTTATTCTTTAAGGAATGATCAATTCCCTCGAGGATCTTACTTCTTTTGAAGTTCTTCATCATTTGATTCAAAAATAATTCAGCCAATATTTCATCACGTAAATTTGGATCAACTCGATCCATTCCGTTAATCATGTTATTTTCCATAAAAAATCAACCCCTTTATCTTTTCCCTTTTTCAAACAGCATTGACCTTTTTGACGTTTTGTATACGAGATTGATAGATAAAGTGAGACATCAAATAATATTTAACCTATATATTTACAACCCTCTTGCTATTCTGATTTTTATTTCATACTTATAAACCCTGAAGGAAGCACAAAACTATTTTATATACTTGTTGAAAGACATCTACAAACTAACTTTTAAGAATGTAGGTTTTAACAGTCACGTTTAACGGCGTCAATTGACCAGTTTAATCTGATTTACATTATTATAATATTATTCAATTATATACCTATTACTCTACCGAAAAACGTTCGTAAAAGTGTATGTATTTTAGAATACGTTCGTAATTTATTTTAAAACTTAAATGAACGATAGAAACGGTAGATTTCTTATACAAAATTCAAAGTCCGTAAATGTATACTTTTACGTACGGTTATTTTATGAACTGTCTGTTTGTGTTCATTTTTTATATGAAAGTTTATTTTGGTTATTGTAGTGATTGTTTATCTAATAATTGCATAACAGCTTTATAAAGTACAAATAAGGCAATGGAATAACCCGTTGCCTTTTAAATAACAGATGATCTTAGGATATTAGTCTAGGACCCGTACACGTACTGCTTCTAGCCCCTTTTGACCTGTTTCTACGTCAAAAGAAACTTTTTGACCATCCCTCCGGGCTGCATAACCATTCCCTTCAATAGAGCGATAAGAAACAAAAAGCTCAGTTTCATCTTCTGTTGTAATAAAACCATACCCTTTATTAAAATTGTACGACTTGATTGTTCCATTTTTTCTTCCCATATAACCTTCCCCCCCTAAATTATTAGTGTTTTTATATTGTATAATATTTGTAACACATTGAGGAAATTAGTGAAAAAACAGGCTTGTGTCTTTATTATTAAGTATAGTTTTCTAATCTATAAAATTAACATAATTTCATTCTTCTTAAATCACCCTCCGTAAAAGCATACATTTTTAGTTACTATAATGGATGTTCTCGGAACAAAAAAGAAAGCCGTATAAATCTATAGATTCCTGAGGCTTTCTTTGTATTTATATTGCATTTGGGATACATATTTTCTAATTGACGTTCTTCAACTCAAATACCATTTAGTTAAATACGACTCTATGTTAATACTCAACTACATTTAACCATTGACCATCAGGACCTATAGTTACATGAGAAATTTTATTCAATTCAAATATGTTGTAAATATCAACGTTTTTCTTATCTATTTTATCCAATTTCTCAATTACATCTACCTCCGAGTAAACTATATCCATTGTCGTAGACCTCAAATAAAATTCATATATAAATTGTTTTTCACTATCTCTCACATAACCCAAATACCCTGTTGTCCTTGGGAATGTACGTGGTAATTTAACATCTTTAACTCTGATGAATTGATTTGAAAGTTCATTAAGTAACTCTTCTTCCCAATTAGGGATAATCGCATAGATAAAACATTCTTGTTTGTAAAAACAAGAGATCATATTAACAAACTCTTGTTCATTAATATCTTCATCAAGCAATATTTTTCTTTCTTTTGGAAGGCTATCCATATACAACACTCCCGTTTTTTATAAGTTAATAAGGGATATAATTATTTATATAGTAGGCTCCAATTATAACCGGTATTGGGATACTATCTTCCATTACTACCAAAGAATATTTACCTTCTTTTAAATGATAAAGGTCTGATTTAAAAGTTCCAACTACTTTTCCAGAACTATTAAAAACATTCACATCAGGGCCTAATTCATTAGTGCTTAGAATGAAACTTTTTTCTTTCAGGACGATTTCTTTAGAACCATTCTTGTCAATGTTAAACCTTCCTTTACCTACTATTTTTCCTACTGTATTTCCTTCTTCTATAATTGACCATATACCATCTTTGTCCTGAAGAAGGAGGAATTTTTTGTCCTCCCATAAAATTTCCAAATTCACTTTTATAAATTGCATAAAAAATTGGGACCATAATGGACGAACTCTTACCATAGAAGTAAGATCACGTAGAATAAAATCCAAGAAATGCACAATAAAATTACTATAAATTCTTTGGATAGTTGCTATCTTTTTCATATCTCCATTTTCTATGATAAATGGCTTAGCTGAAGATTTGATTCTAGAAACATGAAACGTATATATATCCATTTAAACCCCCTTCCCTATCGCCAAAACAAATTTATCTCTTGCAGATTTAATTATAAGATAAAAGCTTAATGATACCATTACTACGCCAAATAAAGCCTCCCAGAATGATTCTTTTGCGTTCCTCACTTCCATAAATTTCTTCATTTGTAATATTATCGACTCATTTTATCATACATCATGTATAATAAAGTAACTTAATAATAGAAAGTCGGGAACGAATTGAAAAAATTTCTTCTTTATATGCTATATTTCTCTCTTATTTATGATGTGGTCCATTTAATTTATAGAGCTATAACACAATATAGCCTTGAGAACTTCGGTTACGATATCTTTTCAATAATAAGAGACTTGATTGTAATTTGGATCATCTTTAAGATAACTCGCCCTAAGAAAAAGCGAACAAAATTTAAACACTTTCACAATGAAGCTATTATTGCTGAAATGAAAAAAGAATATGAGAAAGCACTTGATATTAGAAATGAAGGTCTAAAGTTTACAACGTTAAACAATGCAGAGCGCGCGGGTCTGTATGCTGGAAATGGAGGAACATACCTTTATTTGAAGGATTATAATAATGCTACCCTTTGTTTTGATAAAGCTTTTGAACTGGTTCAAGAAGAGAAATTTCCATATGATGAACAATACATTGAGGTTATTGATAGTTATGTGAAAGCCAATCGCAAAGAGGATGCTCTTAAATTAGTGGAAAGTTTGTTACAACGGCAATCTTATCATAAGAAATTCAAAAAGTTAGAACCCTTAAGAGAGAAATTATTGACATAATACAATCAATCTTATTTGAAATACATAGTCACGACTAGAACAACCAAATGGCCTAATTCAATTTAGGTTATAAAATTTATATTTAAAAATGTTTAATGGAGTGTACCTATATTGTTCATCTTAATTAGAAACTCTTTGATATTAGTTGTTGTTTTTTATTTATCCATTTATGTCCTACCTGAGGTTTTACATGTTAATGAAACAATTTCAAAATATTTAACTGTTGCAGTTGTGGGAACTTGGCTTGTTAGGTCTAATAATAGATGGTTGCTTAATATGGCCTCTATACTTTTAGGGTTTTTAGGTCTTGCTCTTAGTTTTATAATTTTTGAATCATTTTTTCTGTAAATACTATCTAGTTCAGGATAGTACATGTGTAAAGGTTTATAAAGTAATTTTGAATAAGGAGTTATTTAATGAAAAACCATTTAGATGGAATCGTTGTAGAAGGAGAAAGGGTAGGCATTTTTCTTTTAGGTATGTCTGAAGAAGCTTTGTTAGAAAGTCTTGTGCAACCATATGAAAGTGAAAAAAGACATGGTTGTACAGTTTATCTAACTAGATACATGTCTTTTTTCGTAGATGAACAAACAAAAAAAGTAAATCAAATCTGTATGTTTAAAGGGTTTAAAGGTAAGTTTTTAACTCAATATGGAATAGGAAGCGATTTGTTAGAGGTGGACCCTAACCCAGAAAACTGGCATGTAGATTGGGAAGCATGTTGTTATGAATCAGTAAAATACAAAGGAATTATATTTGGATTAGAAGACGACGCGATAATGAATGAAGTCGAGACAAATAAAAATTTCCCTATTGGATGGATATGTATTGCTCTCCCCTCGAAGTATGAGTAACACGAAGAATAGAGGAATGATTGAAATAGCTACTACAATCATGATCAATGGCATGAATATGGGGTTATTTGAGGAGGATAAGAAGTTG
The DNA here is from genome assembly GCF_058629175.1 of Priestia sp. MDV22-iso46. Classification (NCBI taxonomy): domain Bacteria; kingdom Bacillati; phylum Bacillota; class Bacilli; order Caryophanales; family Bacillaceae; genus Priestia; species Priestia sp. MDV22-iso46. The sequence continues at coordinate 127,807 of NZ_JBZVWT010000005.1, read as the reverse complement.
ATTGGTATTAAATCTAACTCTAGACGGTTTGATCATAAAGACTTGGAGAGAGTAGAAAAAAAGGTAGGCGCATCGTTTCCCGAGGAGTATGTAAATTTTCTAAGGAAATATAATGGTGGTGAAGTAGAGGATAGTATAGTTAAACTTCCATTCGAAGAAATAGAATCATTTATCTTATCTTCCTTCTTTGGCACAAGAGTAGAAGACATAAATGATATTTTATCTTGTTATGACATGTATGAAGGTAGAGTACCTAAGGGCTCTATTCCAATTGGACGTGATGTTGGGGGGAATATTGTTTGTCTAAACCTGAATAGAGAAAGATATGGATACATCTTCTTGTGGGATCATGATATAGAGCTAGAGTTTGAAGATAATGAGATGGAGATACAGGATTTATATTATGTTGCACCTTCGTTTAATGATTTCTTACATATGATTAAGCCATATAATCCAGAAGAAGATGATTTGGACGGATACGAAGTTGAGGAAGTTTGGATAGACCCTGATTTCCTAAAGGAATTAAAAGATAACGAGTAATTTATTAGTGTTTCTTTAAGGATTAGATTTTGTTTATAAATTGTATGTGTTAGAGAAATCTTAGCAAGATTATTATAAAGAAAAACGAAGTTTCGTATTATCTTCTTAAATAGGTGGTGGAATTTTGTTTAATAAATTTAAACTTTTGTTTACAGGTAAGCAACAGGACGAAGCATCTGATAAGTACGTTGAAGTACCAGCAAATGAAATAAATGAAGACTTAAAAAGTCATATAATCGCGTTAGAAAAGTTAGGCGAAAAATATAGTGAGGTTATTGAAGAGGAATACACAAGTAAATTTGAGTGCAATGGAAAGAAGAATTTAAAAATATGGGTTTGTAGAGACATTGATGGAGATCAGCTACCAGACTTAACTTCTAATCATTGCCTAGAAGGCGAGTATCGTTCTCAAGTTGCTATAAACTTTGATGGTTTCACAGATGAAGAGGATGCATATGTGTACTATATACAGTTGTGGTATTACTTTAGTGGAGGTCGTAAAGGGATAGGAACTCTATACGATTTATCAAAATATGACCTAGAAGCAAACATTAAAGACCAGTTAGAAGTAATACTCAAAGAAGTATAACTTTGTATGAGCAAAAAGAAGAGTCGGTTTTAAACTCTTCTTTTTTTGTCTAGAACAGCGACTAAGTATTCTAGGCCCATATATAATATATAGATTTTTAGTATTAATACTCAGTTAAAATCTCGGTTTCTTAAGATGAAGTTTCTTTTTATCTGCTCTTCATCAGATTCGACAACTTCTGGGTAATATCTAGTCAAAAAATCAGTGAATTTTTCACCTTTAGAAATATGTACGAATCTAGAATATACTTCTGTACCACTTGCTAGCTCTTCGTCTTCAAATAGCTCAAAAGCATCTAAACTTTCAATGTATTTAAACTCTACAAGTTGGTCATAAACATTTGTATAACTATCTTCACGTCCCTTTGCTTCTTGTTCTGCAAGTTCGTAGGCTTGATCGAACGACTGGGCTTTAATTAATAAAATACTTTCTTCAAATATTTGATGTTCATTATAATTTGTGTCAATTTTTTCTGGAGTGGGCTTTCCACTAACTAAGTGTTTATAAAGAACCTTTACTCCATACCATTTCCATACTAGGGTTTCTTCCTTATGTGTTTGCATGTAACGACTCCATTCTGAAAAAGCGTAAAAAGAATAATAGCTAAGTTTGGGCGTAATTAATAGAGAGGCTTATTCTTTCAGATATCTCCAGTTTCAATATAAGAATATAAAATCTTCAAACACACTGCATCCTCATGATCACACGAAATAGAAGTTATATCTTCAAGCTTTACGATTGCTTCACCGTCAGGTTCTCCATCATTAGTCAGGATAGAAATAACAAGAATATCTTCACTAATATCTTTAATAAATCCTTGTACATCTCCATCTTTAAATAGCTCTACTGAAACAACGAAGTTATTTTTCTGAGCAAATTTTAAAATGCTCACCATTAAATTTTCATGCTCTCCATCAAATTCAAGGTGTTTTTGGTTTTTAGCAGCATATAGCTTTTCAATGTTTCGAATGTATTTAGATCCAGTATTGATTTGATAAATATCTTCAATCTCAATAAGGTGAAATCCATCATACATACCAGTTGCTGATACCTTTACGATGATTGCATGGTTATCAGTAACCTTCAAAACCTTTGCCACTATGAAGGTATCCATATCTTCAATATCTTTGTAAATCTCTATAAGCCTATCTGTTTTTATTACCTTTAATAGTTCGTTTTTCAATGTTTAATTACTTCTCCTTCTAAATTAATTTTCTCTGACACACTAAACTAAACCTCTTTATCTTGATCTATTAATTTGTCATTAATTTGTACTACTCTTGAGCCTTCTGGGAAGGTTGCGCACACTTTTTGTATGGATGAATATCTATCCTCGTTTGAAAATAAGAAAAATCCTGCTCCATCATGGAAAATGGTTATGAATGTAGTATCTTCTTCCGTTTTAAAAATAGGGATAGATACGTTTTTCCACCTGCCCCATTCCTTAACTTTCTGAAGCTCAAATCTTATATTTTCAGAATAAGAAAGCGAGTAAAATTCGTTCATATTAGCAAGATAAAAGGTATGTTCTAATGCTAAGGATAATGTACGCGCGTCTTTAATTGGTAAAGTAAAACATCGAGGGTGATAGGTAACCCGTTTAAAAAATGTATAGTAGGCTTGTTTTTCCTCTAACAATTCATAACTATATTCTATACCTAATTGATTAAATTCCTTTTCAAAATCCTCTGCCATCATATCATCACAAAGGAATGTAAGATATAAAGGATACCTATCCTGATTGATTAAGAAATCGAGTAAAAAATCCCTTTGTTCATCCCTATCTTCAACGCTTTCTGTTGTTTCAGATATAAAGTAAACAGACTCAATAGTCCCCTCCAATTGAACATAATGCCCCACCATTTCATAAAACTCGGCATTTAGATGTTCTTCCTGAATCCAAACTTCACTCATACAAAACCTCCTTCACCTATAAAATCACTTATAAAAACAATAATTTTGCTTATTTGACCTTCAGAGATTTGTAGCATCTTATATAGAAAAATAATGAGGGTTCGAATCTGTATGTCTGAAGCAGCCATACAAATAACATCGAGTTTCTAATTGTGGCTCATAATCTACAGTAGGAGCTTTTCCCCAATAAACTTCTCTAACTGTATTTTTAATGAAAGCAATCTCTTCTGTTGTGACTTCTTCGTATTCTTTTTTAAAATCTTCTTCCTCATCTGGATCTTGAATGACGTCTTTCATCTCTTGTTCTTTTCTTTGAATAGTCTTATAAGCAAGTTCTTCAATTTCTTTTGTTTTTGAAAGCATCCATAAAGAATAAAAATAAGTCGGAAGGAACTCTTCTGAATAAAAATCCCAATCTAATTTAGAATAGATTTTAACGAACTCCTCATAATCTCCCAGAATATAATATATCTCTGCTATATCAGCTTCTAATGCTTCTAATGCTTCTTCCTCTTTTTCACTCAAAAAAAGTAATTCTTTTGCAACTGCTCTTGCTTCTGATCCCCTTTCTAGTCGTGCTAGACAAATTCCGTAGCTAAGTAACGGAAACAAACTATAGTTGTTACAGGATCGTAGTGGGTGTGCTTTATGAAAACATTCAGCAGCTTCAGGTAACATTCCTTTTTTGTAGTAACATAACCCAAGATTATTTAGATTTTCTAGTGAAGGTGTTAGATTGATGCCTTCTTTTAATACATTTATTGCTTCTTCATACTTTTCTTTTTTTATGTACATCTCACCCATTAAGTTATAAATAAAATAATGCCCAGGTTTGTTTTTTAACAAATCTTCTACTATATCAAATGCTTCTTCATCTGCAATTTCCCATGTAGAGAACATTGATTCCTCTTCTGCATCTTCTTCAGAACTTCTTATTTCTTTAGTATTACTTGTAGCCTCTATAATTGGTTTGCCTTCTGTAAAATAAAAATAGGCTAAATTATAAAGAGTTTGAACAGAAGGGTTAATTTCAGCAGCAGCTTGTAGTTGAAAAAAAGCTTCTTCATATTCATTTGTTTCCATAAACACTATAGCGAGCTCATTTCTTAGCTTTACATTGTTTGGGTCCTTTTCAACTTGCTCCTGCAATTGAAGCGAAACCTTTTCAAAATCTATTTCATCATACTTGCTCATATTCATACTCCTTCTAAACATTAAACTCAATTTCATCTGTGGGATTAGTAAAGCTCTTTATGTGTAAGAACAAAATAAAAAGCTGCCTCAGCAGGGTGGAAGCAAGGTAGCCTTTTAGAAAGTTAAATCCCATAAAGAGTAATTTTACATTTAAAAATAACTACCAGAAACCAATGGATTCCTAAGAACCATTGGTTCCTACTAATTTATCGTTTCCTGTGCTGTTGAGTATATCTAACACTATGTAAGTAAAAAGGAATTACAACCATACCTTAGCTTTCTTTGTCTTTGAAGAATACTAAATCAAAAAAAGTTAAGCTAAGGGCCATAGCTAAAGGAGTGCTAAGATCATAAATATCTATTTCAGATGACCGAAAAATATAATTGAAAATATATATAGCAGCGCTAAAGGAAATGAATAATCCAATAAACTTAAATAGTCTCTTTCTTAGTTCAAACCATTTTATATTCTTGATGTTGATGATCAAAGTAATAATCCAATATAAAGATACTATGATAATAAAGAATATATAGCCTAGCATAAATCCAAACGAAAATGAATTATCAATATCCATATAAACAATAAAGGATATAATAACTGTACTTAGCACGCATAGCGTACATATGATAGATGTTATAGTGCTTTGCCTCATTTTATCCCCTCCTTCAACCCTTAACACCCCCATCTATTCAAGAAGAAACGCATTTTATTCTAAATAATCTTCATTTCTCTTTTGAAAATATTTTATCTAATATCATACAAACTTTATAACAAATAAAGAAATTCTATATGTATATTACTTGTTGTTCTTATAAAACATACAAGATGAACCCGATGACATAAACCAAAATAGCAATTGTCCATTTTACTGTTCGGGAGCATTTGAATTTGTCTAATTTACTTGATAAATAGATAGCAATTATGCCAATAACAATATAGGCCCAGGGTGCCCTCCATGACTCAGGAGTCAGGGTAAAGAGTATCCAACATGTACCTAATACAAATGCAACACTAAGCTGAGATGAGTTCTCTTTAGTTTTATGTCTTTCACTTCTTGTCGGTAGTTGATTAGTGTCCATTTACTTCTTCTCCTTCCTTATCATTACATTTTATCAAAGGATTTGGGTGATTTCAGTCATGAATGAAAAATTTGTATAATAAGGGTGTATGAAGGAGGGAAATAAATGAAATTTACACATTTCCGTAATTTAAACAAGAATGAGAAATACTCGACTAATAAAAGACAACTTAAATTAGTCTTTTTCAACATAGAAATGGATGTTTCATTTGGTTTGGTAAGAAAATTCGAATTTGATAGTAGGTGTCCTAACAAGCCAAATATCTTTGGTAACGTAGTTTCTTCAATTTCTTATTCCAGAGATAGAACTGTTCTTTTTTCGCTTTATCCTCTTTCAATTGCTGATTATCCAAACTGTGCTTCCGATGATTTTAATAATCAAATACTATTAACTATTAAACAATGGCTTGAAGGTCAAATTAACAAACCAGATACTGCCCTATTGGGTTATGAACAACTCGTTATTGAGTGGACTGAAAACGAACATTTGCTTCATAAAGTAAAGTTCTTATAAAATTATTTCTAACAGCAACAATCTTGACGGTAAGATCTTAATTTTGTTTCTAAATATGGATTAAATTTAAAAGAAGAACGCTATGGTAACTAAATCTGTAGATCATATATATCCAAATTATTGTTATTAATTAAAATAATGTTGGTATAATTATGGAAAGATCCACGCAGGAAGTAGGAATATAATGAATCCAAACGAAAAGCAGAGTTCAAAATTTAGTATAGTGTTTAAATTCTACGAACAGTTTTTGAAAAGGATTTTAAATATGTTCTTTACTAGATGATACTTCAATCAAAAAGGCTTTTAAGAAATACAATTCTTAAAAGCTTTTTTGGTGCCTAGAACATGTCTTATGTTAACTACAAAAGTATACTTTTACGAATTGTATCGTTGTATTTTATGGACTAAAATCAGTTCTCAGAAGGACAACACCATTTAACACTAATTATTAGTAAACTAAAAAGACCACATCGCTAAGATGTAGTCTCAATAGGTAGGACAATCTCAAAAGTAGTTCCTCTCCCATCATTGCTATAAACTTTAATAACTCCTCTATGTTGATCTATAATTTGTTTAGCTATAGACAACCCCAATCCAGATCCTCCTGTTTTTCTATTTCTGGATTTCTCTCCACGATATAAAGGCGTAAATATATGAGGAATCTCACTAGGTAAGATGCCAATACCGTTATCTTTTATAATTATTTTGCAATATTCTCCGTTTAAAGGTGTAACCGTGACACTTACTTCTCCTCGATTAGGAGTATACCTTATAGCATTTCCTATTATGTTTTCTAAGGCTCTAGATAAGAGATACTGATCTCCATTTATAATGATAACCTCTTCATCATTATAATTAGATTGTAAGCTTATCTCTTTCGTTACAGCTGCTGGATAGAACCCTTTAATCGTTATATCAACTGTATTAATTATATTGATTTCTTTAAATTTAGGTGTAGGTTCAATATAATTAACAGTAGTAAAAGTATGTAAATCATTAATCAGTTCATTTAAAATAGTTGCTTTCTTATAACTAATATCAACATATTTATTAATTTTTTCCGGTGTATTGGCCACTCCTTTTTTTATTCCTTCCAAGCACCCGCGAATAGAAAAAAGAGGAGTCCGTAAATCATGTATGATAGAGGATATAAAAATTTTTCTTTCCTTTTCCATTTCATTCTGCTTATCTAGGGACTCTTTTAATGTTTCCTGCATAAATACTATAGCCTCAGAAAGTTGATTTATTTCCTTGACTGGAGTATGGGGTACATTAAAATTAAAGTTTTGTTTACTTACTGAGTCAGTAGCTTTCCTGAATTCCTTCAATGGAAAAAGTATTTTTCTTTTAATAAACCTTACACTAATAATTAAAATTAAAACAAAGATAGATAACCAAATGAACGCTCCTCCCCATTCATTAATTATGTAAGATATCCATCTATTAGGGGTATGTTTCATCTCAAAAGTACGATTATCTTGTACGTAGGCTACGCCTAGTAGCTTGCCATGAGAATAAACCTTATATTCTTCTAAGAAACTTGACAATTCCACCTTATTATTGGAAATATCTGAGTTTAACTCGTACTTATTAGAGTTGTTAATGTTAGAAAATATTTGTTGTTGCCTTCGATCTATTAGCCTTATTTTAATTCCTAATGTACTAGTTTTTTCATTAATTGACCTCTGCCATGATAAGTTGTTCCAATGTTCCACATCATCTAAGACATACTTCTTCATCCATGCATCCAAGTTATCTAATTCCACATTCTTATAAGGAGAGTAAAAATCTTCATACAGATGAACGGTTAATCTCGTAATAAACAAAGGAATGACTAAAAATAAAATCAAAAAGATTAAGGACCATTTCTTTATAGATAGTTGAAAATTAGTCACCTGAAACTCCTTCTGCTTTATAACCTACTCCCCACACTGTAGAAATTTTAAAATCCTTTGTTTTTTCCTCAATTTTATCTCTTAGTTTACCAATATAGACTCTCACACTATGAAAATCTCCTTGGTTATATCCCCAGATTTTCTCAATAATTTGGTCATATGTAAAAACTTGATTAGGGTTAGTCAAAAAAAGCTTGATAAGATCGAATTCTTTCGCTGTTAGGGTAACTTCTTCATCCCGTATAAATAAAGATCGTGTCAGTGTATTCAATTCTAGACTTTTAAACCGTATAACTTCGTTTGTTTTATTTTTCAATGGATTATTAAAATTAGTTAGTCTTCTTTCAATTGCCTTGATTCTTGCTACGATTTCCCCTGGAGTAGCATCTTTTACAATGTAATCATCTGCTCCAATGTTTAATCCTCTAATTTTATCCGTATCGTTTTGTAAAGCACTGAGGAAAATGATTGGCATACTATACGATTTTCTTAAGCTTTTACAGAGAGCAAAACCTGACTCTTCTGGCATCATGATATCCAACAATATAAAGTGAATCTCTATTTCAGAAAGAATTTCCTTTGCCCTTTTTCCATTTGCAGCTTTATAGACTTTATAACCTTCAATACTTAGAAAATCCTCCAATAATTCAGCTATTTCTACCTCGTCATCTACAATTAAAACGTTTTTATTCATAATAAGTTCTCCCCATTAATTAAAATACACTTAATTATAACAATAAATTCTTCTGATGTTTATTTTTGTTAAATTTGATACTTTTTTGATATTTATTGAATAATATTTTTAGATTTTCCCCTTAACATAAACCCTATAAGGGGGTTATTAAATATGAAAACCATATTAAGTGTTGAAAATATCACTAAAATATACGGTGAAGACTCTAATCAATTTTACGCATTAAGAGATGTAAGTGTGACAGTAAAAGAAGGCGAATTTTTAGCGATTATGGGGACTAGTGGTTCTGGAAAATCTACTCTGTTAAATATGATGTCTGGTCTAGATAAACCCACTAAAGGGGAAGTAATTTTGGATGGTCAAAGAATAAATCAATTAAAAGATTCTGCTTTAACAACTATAAGAAGAGATAATATAGGGTTTATTTTTCAATTTTTTAATTTAATACCCGTTCTTACAGCTATAGAAAATGTTACTTTACCTATTGATCTAGCAGGGAAAAGAAAAGCAGAAACAAAAGGAAAAGAAACTTTAAAACTTTTAGGAATTAGTCAATTAAAAGATTCATACCCTTCTCAAATGTCTGGTGGCCAGCAACAACGCGTTGCAATAGCACGAGCATTAGTGACAGAACCTAAAATTATATTGGCTGATGAACCAACTGGAAGTTTAGACTCTAAAACGGGAAAAGAAATCTTAAATATATTGAGACATTTTTGTGATAACTTAAATCATTCCCTCGTAATGGTTACCCATGATGCAAATGTAGCCTCATATGCACATAGAGTGATTTTTTTACAGGATGGAGTAATTCAAGACGAATTAATATTAAAGAATAAAAATTTATCTGCTAAAGAAAAAGTTACTAAAATAACTGAAAGAGTGGAAGGTATTTCATTATGAGTTTAATTTTTTCTTTAGCAAAAAGTTTTCTTAAATCACGAAAAAGCAGAACTATCTTATCAATTATAGGGATTTCGATCGGCTTCATGTTACTTATATCTTCTAATATACTAATGAGTACGTTAGAAAAATCAAATGAAAATATAGTTAAGGAGAAATACGGTAATTATGACTTAATAGTGGGTTATCAAAAATCTAGTTTATTTTTAAATAATAGTGATGTAGATAAAATTAATAAGCTTGAAAATATTCAACAAACCAGCCCATTTCTTTATCCATATATAGGTAAAGATAATCCTTATAAAAAAGAGATGGAAATTCAGCCGATGTATGTGGGGTTGAAAAGTGATTCTTTATCAAAAGAGCATGAATTCACCAAGCTATCTTCGGGTCATCTACCTGGAAAATCTGAAGTAGTTATTCCATATAGCTGGGCTAAAGCAAAGAATTTAAAACTTGGCTCTACATTAGCTTTTCCATTTCCACCAAATGATAAGAAAAACGTACGTGTCTCAGGAATTATGAAGAAAAGTGAATACCTTCACTCAGTTGTTTTATTTCAATATGATTGGTTAGCTAAAGCTACTTCTCAAGACAATCATGTTACAACATTAATGATCAAATTAAATGACTGGCATGCAAAAGGACAAGTAATAAATCAATTAAAAGAGATTGACCCTAAATTTTTTATTGATGGACAAATTAAAATGGATAAAGAGCGAGAGCAATTAGGAGGACTAAAACCTGTCGTTCAAGGGTTAAATATAGCTGTATTGATTGGAAGTGCTCTTTTGTTAATTAGCACGTTGCAAATGTCGATTCAAGAAAAGAAAAAGGAATTAGCTACTCTAAGGTTATTAGGGGCAAAGAAGATACAAATAGCATGGTTAGTGATTTCTGAGTCAGTAATTATTGCAATTTTATCTGCTTTACTAGGTGTTATTTTTGGCATAGGAATCTCTTTTGTTCTAAAGGATGTAATAACAAAAGTGAGTGGAATACCAGTAGAAAATATTTATATTGGATGGCCCTCAATTATGTATAGCGTGTTATTAGGTACTTGTATAACAATAGTAGCAAGTACAATCCCTGCAACTTTAGCCGGCAAATTATCTCCTATGCAGGCATACAGACAATCCATTGACACAGAACATAAAACAAGGGTTGCTTTACCTTTTATTAGCGTTTGTTTAGTTTTCTTATCTATTGCTCTAAGCTTTTTTAATTATGTAAAAATCCATGATCCTAAGATCTATATACTTTCGGCTGCCATATTAATCATATCTATATTTTTTGGTATTTCTTTCTTGTTAAGGTGTACTGTTAAAATATTATCTTTTATAATCAAACCTTTTTTAAAACAATATAGTTTATTAGCAAGTCGTAATACAATTAGACAGTTACGAAGAAGCGTACAAATAGCAGGTGTAATCATGCTAGGTGTTATCATAAGTATTGTTGGAATAAGTGTTTTGACTACAGTGAGAGATACAACGGAGAAATCCATTTTAACGAAATACCCTCTAAGTCATGTAATTGACTCTAATTCAGAGTATGACAAACCTGGATTACCGTTAACTTTTTATAAGCAAGTAGACAGCATTCCGGGGGTAAAATCAGTCCCCGTTTATAAAGATATTACAGTATTTACTCAAAACTTTGATGAATCTAATATCAAAAAGAATTCAAAGCTGATGTTGTACAATATAAATAAAAAAAGAGAAGTCATGACAGGTCTACAAGGTGTAGACTTTAATAAGGTAAAGCGCAGTTTATCCTTAAAAGTCACTAAAGGAAACATAAACGTAAATCAATTAAACCAAGGTGGAGTAATCATAACAAATTATGGTTCTAAAGTGTTAGGCTATAGATTGGGGGACTACATTAAAGTTATCCATGATAAGGAATTGAATTTTAAAGAAGATAAACTTGATTACAAAGATGGAAAATCTAAAGACCAAATACTCAGCCTAAAAGTAGTTGGTATTATAAAAGATTATCCTATGCAAGAAGGTCCTGATATAGGCATCTATACTTCACCTGAATTTATGAAAAAACATTTCAATATGGATAGTATAAATGAAGTCTATTATAAAATACTCGATAAAAAATCCCAAAGTGACATAGAAAATAAAGTTGAAACCCTAATCGGAAATCAGCCTTCGTCTAAAGTTATATTATATGACCGTCAAACTGAATTACAGACATTATATAACCAATTTAATCAAAGGGTTGCTATTTTATTATCATGTGTTGTATTAATTTGTTTGTTAGCTATGATAGGTCTAATGAATGGTATGGCGAGTAGTCTTCAAGAACGTTCGCGAGAATTTGCTACAATACGCGCTTTAGGAAGTCAAACTAAAAATATAGTTTGTTTGACGTTAGTAGAGGGAGCCCTGGTCACATTAGGTGGTGGAATCCTAGGAGCTCTCTTCGGATCTGTACTATTAAATCAACTATTGTTGTCACTTGATCATAATAGCATTACTCTCCCTTGGAAAATGATAATAATTTGTTTGATTACTACTCCTATACCAGGATTAGTTGCAACCTTAATTCCAGCAATGTACTTATCGAAAAGAGATATCCTTAAGGAATTATCTGATTAATAATATAAACCAGTTATAATTAGCTGGTTTGTGTCTTATTAGATTTAATAATAGATGTGGGCTTTATATGATTTCACTACTTGCCTTTGAAGTCATCGAAAGGATGCTGTGAAAAATAAAAGTAAAAAGCTATCTCATGGAATGAGATAGTTTTTTCAGTAAGTGGTGATTAACTTACTAATCGACTTGTAAATTATAAATAATTTGGATAATAAAGTAAAGTATTTTTATTCTATTGCATATGTATAAAACGTGCACTTTTTATACATCAAATCCTTATCCACTTATCCAGGGAAACCCCGTTATATCAACGATGTATAAAAAGCTGCATAAAGGAGAAACAAGGCTCCATCGAGAACCCTTTTCCCAATAGGGGTTCTCTTTTTGATGTGTACCGGAAAGAGTGTTTATGTAAACTAGCAATGAATATTGTATTCATTCACTTTTCTATCTTTCTAATGTGATAAAATGTAATTATAAGGAAAAAAGGAGATGAGGAAATGGAATTTATTATGACTTTATTCGTTTTTCTTTTTCTGCTTGCGATTAGTTCAACCTTAAATATACTTTTGAAAATGACAGATAAAAAAGACTGGATCATCTCTTTGCTATTGAGCACTGTTTTATCAATTACAATAGTTGCAGTTTTAGGGGCAACATAAAGATAAGAAGCCTTGGGAACTACTTGTTCCCAAGGCTTCTTATCTTTATGTTTATATATATTTATTAGATTTAACTAACTTCTACTTCCATGTAACGTATGCCAAAAAAGGTGTAATATGTAACGCGATAATTTTCAATTGATTTTTCCTCTACTGTGTTCCACTGATGTCCATTCGATTTAGCTTGGTAGCTCTGCACCATAAATTTGTCCAGTGGTCTAAGTGACCATTTTCGGAAATCTCCTTCAAGTTGTTCTACCTTTTTTTCTTCTTTTAGCGAACTCAAACCCTCTGCTTCATTACTTATTATTCGTGGTATACCAATAGCCAAAATAGTAGTAATTCCAATGATAATGCTCCAATTTAACAAGCGTTTTTTCATCTTGGATATTTCTCCCTTTTTATTTCATTATATTATATCTGTTGATATACCACTAATACATTATTCTAATTAAACTCGTAATCGTTCGTTGTTAGATTTCTTCCTATAAAATTGATTATGTTGACTAGAAATTACTGTTCTCTGTATATAAAATGTACGTAACTAAGTATATTCAAAGGAGATGTCTCGTTTTGTTGGATTATATATGGATCGATGGAGATTTACCTATTTTGTCCCAATTACCTAACGACTTTAATTCTGCTGCTATTCTATTCCACCCTTTTATTCAAATGCCCTTTGGTTGGGATAAATCAAAGAGAGAAAATCCTTATCAGCATATATATCCTAGTGATGAGGAAATGCTTAAACTTGGAGAACCAATATCATGGAAAGAAGTAATGGCCAAATGTAATTTAAAATCCTACAAGGAACTATTCAAAGCGTTGCAACACCTTACTGGTGTGTCTAGTGATGAATATAAAAAATTAGCTCCTTATGTTAATTCTAATCCAGATTTTTATTACCCCGAAGAAGATCGTACATCGTTGTTTATACTAAATAGTTTAGTAGAGATCCTCTGTTCAAAAGGGGCAAATACTTTATATTTTTCTGAACCTATTCACGACACAAACGGTTCATTTAAAGTCAATGATATGTCATCTTTAGAAATAGCTAACTTATCTCCTAACGAGTCAATTATCACAGATGAAAATATGGATTTTGCATTTATGGGGATCTATGATTCGTTTATAACATTGCTTTTAGCTAAAGATACAAATATTGAGGATACAATTAAGTCTCTAAACCTTGAAGCTTTAATATGTGATAAAGAAACACACCTTAATTCGTTTATTTAATAGGTACCGATAAGGGGTTTTGTGTTAACTAACTTTGTATATGGTATTCATTCACTTTTTTATCTTTCTAATATGTTAAAATGTAATTTTAAGGAAAAAGGAGGAGAGAGATGAACAACTCTTTTAGTTCGTATCGTTCGTTGTTTCCCGTTTTATCAGAGTATGTACATGTAGCTAGTTGCTCTCAAGGCGCCATTGCTCAGCCTGTTTCACAAGCAATTGAAGACTATCACAATGAGTTATTATCATTAGGTACTAACTGGAAACAAGCTACATTGAAACTGGAAGCGACCAGAGAAAAATTCGCTGAACTTATAAACGCTGAACCCGATGAAATTGCCATCTTACCTTCTGTTTCTGATGCTCTTTCGGCCGTAGCGACTAGTCTATCCTACCATCCTAGTAAAAATGAAATTATCGTAACGGATATGGATTTCCCTACTGTCGGCCATGTCTGGTATGCGCAAGAAAAGTATGGAGCTACTGTATCGCTCATGCGCTCATTGGATGGGGGTATCCCTTTAAAACAATATGAAAAAGACGTCACAGAGCGTACATTACTTACGTGTATGAGCCATGCTTCTTACGAGAACGGAATTGTGCAAAACCTTAAAGGCATTGCCGATATTGTTCATAAGAAAGGATCTCTTCTATTTGTGGATGCGTCTCAATCAGCAGGTCATATCCCAATTGATGTGAAAGAGATGAATATCGACATGCTCGCTACTGTCACACGCAAATACATGTTGGGGATACCAGGTGTAGCGTTTCTTTATATGAAGAAAGAGCTCGCTGAACAAGTAAAGCCTAGACATACAGGTTGGTTTGGCCAAGAAAGTGAGACAAAATTTGATATCTTTCACTCTACCTATGCTGCTGGCTCTCGTCGTTTTGAAACAGGCACACCTTCTTTTATTAGTGTGTATGCTGCACACGCGGCACTTAAGTTGTTGCTTGATGTTGGAGTCTCTCCTATTCATTTCTATTTGAAAGAGCTATCTAGGTTTGCAAAAGAGTTTGGAGTGCAGAATGGCTTACAGATTAACCTCCCATTCGATACGGAAATCACTTCAGGTATTACTTCTTTTCACATGGCTAATGCTTCTGAAATTGAGCAGAGGTTAAAAGAAAAAAACATTCTCGTTTCTGCCAGAAACAATGTCATACGAATAGCTCCTCATTTTTACAACACAAAAGAAGAAGTAGCCTACGCCATCACGGAATTAAGTAAGTTTGCAAAATAAGTAAAGTATCTAAGCAGATAGTTTTCATTTCCGATAACTTACATTATGTGAACTAAGATTGTATGTAGTATACAGAAATTCTCACTGTATTAAATCATATAATTAATACAGTGAGAGTTTTTTGTTTAGAATGTAAGACCAATACGCTGCTTAATAATCTGTAAATTTTCTTGAGCCTTCTTTCTCGCTCTCTCTCCTCCCACATCTAAAATTTCCTGTAAAAGTTTTGGTTGATTTATATAATTATGATATTCTGCACGAGGACCTTCTAATTCTCTATTTAGAGTATTAAATACTTGTTGTTTGACTTCTCCCCATCCTATTCCTTCCTCATATCGTCGTTTTAAATATAAGATTTCACTTTCTTCAGCAAATTCTTTATATAAAATAAATAAAGATGATTGTTTTGAATCTTTTGGTTCAGTTGGGAGAGAAGAATCTGTTTTCATTTTAAAGATTAATTTTTTTAACTTCTCAGGGCTTTCGAATAAAGGAATAACATTTCCATAACTTTTACTCATCTTCCTCCCATCTAGTCCAGGTATAGTAGCTGTTTCTTCTGTTACTACATATTGAGGAAGTGTGAAAGTTTCTGAATATGTATGATTAAAGCTAGATGCCATATCACGTGCAATTTCTACATGTTGTATTTGATCTTTTCCGACTGGAACAAAATCTGACTGAAACATCAGAATATCAGCAGCCATTAAAATAGGATATGTATATAATCCCATGTTCACACCGGCATCTATATCTAATCCTTCTTCTGTGTTTTTGTCTATTTTTGCTTTGTATGCATGAGCCCTATTCATTAGACCTTTAGGAGTTATGGAAGATAAAATCCAATTGAGCTCTGTAATTTCTGGAACGTCTGATTGGCGATAAAATATAACTTTCTCAGGATTTAAACCAAGAGCTAACCATGTAGCTGCTATCTCATAAGTATATGACCTTAATTGTTTAGCATTTTGAACTGTATTTAAAGCATGATAATCAGCAATAAAGTACATGCTCTGATAATTGGGGTTTTTCGCCATTTCTAAAGCCGGTTTAATAGCACCAATGTAGTTCCCAAGATGGGGATGACCTGTAGGTTTAATTCCGGTTAATACAATAGGCTTATTCATATAATCTCCTCCAAATTTATACTAGAAATAAAAAAGGGGTTTCTCATCCATAAAAGGACGAGAAACCCCGTGGTACCACCTTATTTAGTTACATCTGTAACTCACTTATACACATTCAAGCTAAAATGAATATGCTTCCTTGATAACAGAAGGAAATCTGTCGAATCCTAATCTTTATGTTTCAGTTCGAAGCTCCAAAGTCCATTCCATATCCTCACATACTAATTTTCACCAACCATTAGCTCTCTATAATGCTCTAGATATGTACTCCTCTTTTTCATTGCCTTTTTATATTACTATTATTTTACCTCAATTTGGTAAAAAAGCAATTATTTTAGATAAGACAGAAGTGAGAATCTTGATCTTAGAGACTTAAAAATAGAATTACATGGTATGTTTTTAACTTAAATATTGAATATCTTCCTATAATAACGATTATGGAAACTTGTTTTGTATATGATATTCATGCTGTAAAAGGACATTTATGGTATTTATGTTAAAATGACAATTGGTTTGTAAGAAAATATAAGTTAAGAGGGAGTATATGAATAAATTTAAATTATTATCTATTTGTCTTGTTTTAATAGGCATTAGTTCCTTGTCTTATTATATATTTGGTCAAGAACATAGATACGCTAAACGATATGCATATCATTTTTTCGATTATCCGTTACCCCAAAAAACAAAGGTAATTGAAAAAGATTTTAATCATGGAGTTTTATACGGTGGAGGACCTTGGGGAAGTGGGGGGCGTCCAACTGTTGCTGCATACATGAAGCTATCATCTGAACTAAGCCAAAAAGAAATATTCAATTATTATCATAAGAATCGATTTGAGCTATACTTTGACGGCGATGAGACAATTGAAAAGAGCAGTAAAGGGAAGATATGGTATGAAGGTGAAAACGCAACAGGAGAAAACCTGAGTAACAAAAGAAATAAAGAAACTCCCATTCAATTCATTGTTCAAAGTAGAAAAGAATTTAGCTATCCATTTTTTATAAGCTTTTAATCAAAGAATTAGATCTATATCAAGATCTAAAGAGTTAAAAGGAAAAACGATTGCCGATAATTTTGATTATGGTAACTAGAAAGTGACAGTATAAATTATATTAAATCTGACCCTACCCTAGGTATCAGCAATACTTTAAGCTATATATATGTACTTAAAAAATTATAGTTTAGGTAATGAGGGGGATAACCTATGATAGCTTCAACAGAAAAAATTATAGAGTTAATTGACCATGATCAATATTTAGAAGCATTCCCGATATTAAAGCAATTACGTACAGATTTAACAGAAGAAGGTTATTTAGAACTTCTAAAACAGATGAAACAAAATGGATACAAGCTTTTTGCTCTATATAATGAAAACAGAATTGTGGCATTAACGGGAGTGGGCTTACAAGTAAACTTTTATAATAAAAAATATGTCTTTGTATATGATCTAGTAACAGGTGAAGAACACCGTTCCAAAGGTTATGGTTATAAACTATTAAGCCATATAGAAAAATGGGCTAAGGCAAATGGAGCTGAATTTGTTGCCCTAGAGTCAGGAATTCAACGAACCAATGCACACAGATTTTATGAGGAAAAACTTGATTATAATAAATGGTGCTATTCTTTCCGTAAACCGATATGAGACACATTCTTATAAATAGCTACCTGGATAAATAAAGAATTGGTTACAGATAGGCCATATTTCTATATGGCTTATTTGTTTTTCAATATTATTGAGTACCGATAATTGGTTTTATGGTAACTAAGGGTGTATGTACATATTAATTATATCGTTTAAAGAGATTCATTTACTAAAAACCATTTTTGTATATAATTGGATAAAAGGAGGTTTTTTATGACTTATAATAATAATAAATTAAAACTAGTAGGGGCTACTTTATTTGGAGCTGGAATTGGAGCCATCTTAGGAATCCTAGCCTATACGCACAATTGGCTAGGATAAATACATTAAAGAAAAATTAACAGCAAGGGGTGTGAATGTTTACCTTGAAAGCAAAGAAAACTGGACCCTCTCACAATATATCTAATTTTTTTGCTAAATCATTTACTGTTATTTTTATAACTTTAATTATTATTATTGCTATTTCATTAATGCTAGGAGCATTTGTGTTTGGATTCATTGGTTTATTTAAAATATTTGGGGTACAATACGATTCATTTCTATCTCTATTAATATTCCTCTTACTATTTTTTATTATTGGATTTATAGTTGATTTATTATCAATATTTCTTATTAATACATTTTCTCAACAAATTAGAAATTCTAAAAGAAAATTCCTGGTGAGACTGGTCATTGATTGTAGCTTTTCTTGGTTTGCTATACATACTGCTGATGAATTAATTAGAAGCATTAATATTCCATCTATAACTGAGCTTATAGCTGTGTTTCTCCTCTTTTTGTTAGAAGTAGTAATGGATATAAATAGCAAAGAAGAACGTAATAAGAGCTCACTGGCTCCTTGAAGTCTTTGAGGTTCTGGTGCAAAGACTACTTCAACCTAAAAAAACACCTTTCATAAATATAGTTATAAGGAAAAAAGGTAATGTATAGTATGTTTTATATTTCATAACACTGGCTCCAATTGTTTGTTCCATATTCAAGGGAGGAATGTTAATGAAAAATATATCGAAACATCATGATGTCCAACGAAAATACAGAGAAAAGATACAAAACAAACAAGAATTAAACGCATATTCCAGAGGTTGGTTCTTGTTCATTTTATTTGCTGTACTTCTCATTGTATGGAGTTATTTTTTTGGCGGAACGTTTATGCCTTATCGAACGATGTAGGAAAATGAACGTTAATATTTTTATAGCATTATAAATTAAATTTATAAAAAGCAGAACATCACATTTGATGTTCTGCTTTTTATGCCTTAGTAATCATATCTTCAACTTTTTATTTAAGAGCAGTAAGAACTTTGCTTGTGCTTTCTCATTACGGATTATTCTTTTAACACGAAAATTACTTTGTAAGTAAGCTCTGACTTCTCTATTTCCAATAAGTAGTAAATAGTATTGGTTATTCTCGTAAATCTTTTTAAACCATTCTTGCTGTCTTAGTAACGTAATATTACTGTCAATTTTCCTTGTATCTAAAACATCCGTGCTGAATCCTAATCCACCTGAAAGGAGATCAGATATAAAGTCCATCATCAATACATCTCACCTTATTTTATACTTATAATCTATTATAACTTTATTTAGCTATTATTTATATTTTATCAGGATTCCTATAACGCTGATTATGTTAACTAATTTTGTATACGATATGTATTCTAAAACAGAGAAAATCACCAAGAATCATGCTTTTTCTACAACTACTCTTCTTCAAATCAAAATCATAAAAGTAATAGAATGAATTATTGGTAGAATACTTTACAAACAGTACCTGCAATTGCAAAAATAGAAAATAAAAGGCTTATTTGCTAAGAATAACGGCTAATAAAAGAGGGTTTTAATGGAGAAGGGAAAGATAAAGTATGAAATATAAAATGAAATCTGGAGATACAACTTTTATCGGTATCGCCAATGCAGATACATATATGTCATTTGTAGATGAGGATTGGTCGCTTAACCAACTACTAAAACATTTTGGAGAAGAAACAAAGAATGCGAATATTATGGTATTTCAAATGTCTGTAAATGGAATAGAACATTCTTGGAAAGTTAAGGTTACTGTAAACCAAGAGAACAAAGTAAAGGGTAGTTATCGACAAGCACAAGGCTATATACGTGTAACCAATAAAGAATTGTATTTAGTGGATTATGACTGTTTAACAATGGCTGCTCAATTTAATCATAGAAAGGTTCCTGACCAAAATTGTTCAAATTATCGTATTTCGATTCAAAATGGAATATACCAAGTAAACGTTTATCAATTTTACAATGTTGATAGTAACTCACGTACTGGGAGTAGGTTGAAAGATATGTTAATTGAATTTCATGAGGTAAAGGATATCTCATCATCAATGGATACTGTATATTGGTGTAATTTCTAACAGAGTGTAATTAGTATGTAAAGTCCTTTTTTAGGACTTTTTATCATGCTTCTACCGAGAACGTGTTTTATGTAAACTTAACTATAATAAATTAGGATTAATAAAAATAAAAAATCTTAAAAGGCATATCCATTAATACGCATGCCTTTTAGACTCTCCGATAGACTGAAAAAGATCCCTATTTAATTTGTGAATAGGGATCTTTTTCAATGATTATTTTTTTAACTCAGGAATTGGAGGAATTTGATCCAATTCTTTGAATTCAGCAGGATTTAGCTTAAAACGTTTATCATATTTTTCTGGGTCAGTTATATTAGGACCTTCTGTATTTCTCCATGACAAGGTGCAAGTCTCACAAATATATACTTCCCAAGCGTCATCCACTGGAGCTTTTGTTAAGAGATTTACTTTTTCAGATTCACATCTAGGACATTTCATTATTTATTTCCTCCTTCTTTAACTAAATCGCGAAGAATTTTTGACCATTCCTCTGCTTTTTCTGGAACAGCTAGTAATTCGGTATCTCGAGCAAAGTCAGGTGCAACTGGAGTTGTAGCATCAATAATTAATTTTGTATGCATACCAGCAGGCTCAGAAGACGGATCTAGTGGCATACCAGGTGCATATGGAACTTTGAAAACATCTTTATCTGGACGAACTCGTGTTGTTAAAGCCCACATAACTTGTTCTAAGTTAAATGGATCAACAAATTCGTCTACGATGATTACAATCTTTGTATAAGGCATTCCATGAGGAGTAGATAATAATCTCATAGCAACTCCCTTTCCATATCCACCAAAACGAGATTTCGTCGAAACAATGGTTCCAATACCATGTGTATACATTGCATTTACAGCTTCAACTTCTGGGAAATCACGTTTTAATTGTTTGTATAATGGTAGGCTTGTATTTAATGCCATTAAGTAGTCAATTTCAGTCCATGGCATTCCTAAGTATAAATTTTCAAAGATAGGATTTTGACGATGAGTAATTTTAGTGATTTTAACAATGGGTTGTAAGCGAGCACCTGAATAACTACCTGGAAACTCACCAAACGGTCCTTCAATTTCTCTTTCACGAGGCATGATGTAACCTTCTAATACGATTTCACTGCGTGATGGGATATCTAAATTACCGTTTTCACTCTTTGTTAATTCAATCGGCTCACCTTTTAGAGCTCCAGCAAAATCATATTCAGATTGAGCATATTCAATTGGCGTACTAGCCATAAAACTTAATACAGGATCGTTACCTAAGCAAATAGCAATTGGTAGTGGTTCATTTTTTTCTTCAGCATGTTTCAGATGAACTGCAATATCGTGGAATGGAAGTGGTTGAATACCTACTTTATCTTTACCTTTAACTTGAATACGATACGTACCAGCATTTTGTTCTTCATAACTCTCTGGTTTATTTGGATCTTTACTTACAATTAAAGCTTTTGAGAGATAGAATCCAGCGTCAAATTCATTAATGCGGAATAATGGTAGAACATCAAATAAATTGATATCGTCTTCGATTACAACTTCCTTAACCGGCGCATCTTTTTTATCAACCCAAACAGGTTTAATAGGATATCTATCCCAAATTTTTTCTAACTCGAAAAATTGGTCTTTAACTGGTGTGTCCTTTGGCATATTAAGCATTAAAGCATGATTCTGCCATGACCCATGAACATTTAAAACAACTGGTGTTTTATACCCTTTTATTTTTTCCACAAGAACTGCGGGTGCATTCTCCATGTCTGGAGCAGATCTTCCAATCGCACTTAAATCTGGTTCAGGCATAACCTCTTTTTTAATACGGACTAATTGATTCTCTGATTCAAGTAAATCTAAAAATTCTCTTAAATCTCTGTAAGCCATTAAGTATTCCTCCTACGTTGCATTATCTAATTTAATTTGCTTGTTTGCCTTACAACTACGAGTATACTCTCCTATTTTTAATATTGGAAATATCTATTATGTATTTATTATATACCTTAAAGGTATAATATTAGATGCTACAGTTTAATGAGAAATACACTTTCTTGTTTTATAAAGGTAATTGAAGAAAGAAAACAGTATAAAATTGTTAGAGTCTTTTTTATACTTCTCTTATTAGGAATTTAATAAAAAAGGCAACTTATAAAAGCTGCCTTCTTTAATCATTATGATTTCTTTTCCTTAAATTCTCCTGATACTCTTGTTTGTCAAAAAACTCTTCAAGCTTTTTGACAAGGCCTCCATGTCCAAATCGAAGAGAATGATGCTGATTTCGATTCATTTTACAGCTAGCGATAAAGGTCAAAAATTCAACAATACAACGCCTTCTAGATAATATATCTCGTTTATTAGATTCATAAAACCATAAGTCAATAGTGTTATAAATTCCTTTGTTAATGCCATAAAGGGATTGACACCATTTAAAGAATTCAGAATCCGGCAAATGAATTTTATTAGAATTTATCGTAATAACATACTTAGCTTCATCCCATTTTTGAGAATCTGACTCTAGCATATCTTTTATCCTCCCAAATTTGTTTGTCTCTTATTTTAAAAAAAGCTTACATTCTAGTATATGAGCATATAAATTATCCTTCTCTTTAGTTAATTATTTAATGGACATATTTATATACAGATAAAAAAGGTTAGTCTCTTTGTTCAACGACTAACCTTTCCCATATAATAATTTAAGATTTTTTTATTTTTCCCTTTTTTATGCCCTCCCATCTTTTTGCTTCTGGTAGATGAATGTCGAACTGATCTAGTGCTCTGTATATAATGTGGTTAATTAAATCATCAATATTTTCAGGATGATTATAAAAAGCAGGCATCGGAGGGAAAATCATTGTTCCCATACGTGATAACGCCAACATATTTTCAAGGTGAATATCATTAAGAGGTGTCTCCCGTGTCAACAATAACAGCTTTTTCCGTTCTTTTAAAATTACATCAGCTGCACGTGTCACAAGGTTATCTGCTAATCCCATACGAATAGAAGCTAATGTTTTCATACTACAAGGAGCGACAATCATGCCATCCACTTGGAAAGATCCACTAGAAATTTTGGCTCCTAAATCTTTATAAGAATATGTGTAGTCGGCTAATTCTTCTACTTCCTTCGCTGTATAAGGGGTTTCTACTTGAATTGTTGCAGCTGCCCATGAGGACATCACTAAATGAGTTTCTATTTCCGTCTCTTTAAGAAGTTCTAAAAGGCGAATACCAAAAATAGCCCCCGTTGCTCCCGACATTCCTATGATTATTTTCATTTGTATTTCTCCTTTTTTCTATTATCGTTAGTCTAATGTTACCTCTAGAAATGATTATACTCTTCAGTGTATTATATTGATAATATCTATATTGTTTATATATAATACCTTAAAGGTATAATTATTTCTGGAGGATAACCATGGACATTAAGCAGTTACGCTATTTTATAGCTATTGCAGAACAAGGAACTATTTCTAAAGCAGCAGAACATCTACATATGGCACAACCACCACTTAGTCGACAATTAAAAATGATGGAAGATGAATTAGGTGTTGTCTTATTTGATAGAAATAAAAAGAAAAAAGTAACCCTAACTGCTCAAGGAGAATTGTTTCTGAAAAAAGCAAAAAAATTATTACATGGAATGGAAGAAGCAATACTAGAAGTTAAAGAATTCAGTGAGGAAATAAGTGGAACACTCTCAGTGGGATCCACGATTTATTGTGCTCCTATTTTACTTTCTAATTTGAAGGAATTTCGGCGGAAATACTCACATATCAAATTTAACATTTGGGAAGGCGACTCTACTCATTTGATGAACTTATTGAAGAATCGTCAGATTGATATTGCTATTACAGGCGGACCTCTTTCTCAAAAAGATATCGAGATGAAAAAGTTGGAGGTTGACCCATGTGTATTAGTTGTACCTAATGATTACAAAATAAATGAAGAAATTATAAGTATCCATAAGATTTCTGAGATTCCTCTGTTACTATTACGTCCTACAGAAGGAGCTGGGTTATTTGATCAAATTATTAACGCGTTCCAGGAGTTGAATTTAACTCCAAATATCCTATGCGAGTGTCATGATTCTGCTATGTTGTTAAATCTGGTAGAAATGGGATTCGGAGCAACGATATTACCATTATCTATGGTAAACCAAAAATTAACCAAAGAGTTTAAAATCCTTTCAATTCAAGATAGTCCATGGATATCAGAACCTGCCTTAGTGTGGAGGGCGAATAGCTACTTATCAGCTTCTACAAGAGAATTTTTACAATTTTTTAACCGTTAGTTTTCAATCTGATTTTTTATCAAACATATCATTCACATCTTAAAATGTTTTTAAATTATAAAACCTTAGCATAAAAGGCAAAGTATATATATACTTTGCCTTTTATAAACTACACCTATCATAAAACCCTCTTATAAGAGTAGCCACGAGAAATAAAACCCTACATTTCACAATACACTCCAAGGTTTGCTGGATCATATGTTGTTTTAATATTATACCTATTAAGTATTAAATTTATATAAAACAAGTATTAGCTTGTATAAAAAATGAGAAATAAAATAGTAATGTCATGCTTTTTTATTCTAAAAGAAAATGGGGTATATCACATGAACAACATATTAATTAAACCAGTTAATCAATTTATTGGAGGTAGTTGGGAAGTTGGTTCGTCTAAAAAGAAAGGTACCATTCATAATCCCTTTAATAATGAGGTACTAGCTGAAGTAACATTAGCAAATGAAGTAGATGTAAATGAAGCGTACGAAATTGCGAAAGAAGCTCAAAAATCATGGTTAAAAGTTCCTTCAACTGAGAAAGTGACTATTTTAAAGAAAGCAGCTACTTATTTAGAAAGAAATAAAGAAGAAATTATTAATATCTTGGTTAAAGAAGCAGGCAGCTCTTTTATTAAAGCAACTATTGAGTTTGAAGCTGCTTTAAATATATTGAAAGAGTCATTCAATTATCCAAGCAAAATGGAGGAAACTATAGAGTTGCCTTCCCAAACCAAACATAAAGAAAATTTGGTTTATAGAGACCCTGTTGGTGTAGTAGGGGTAATTAGTTCATTTAATTTCCCACTTCATTTATCGATGCGCTCTATTGTACCTGCTATAGCGATGGGCAATACGGTTGTACATAAACCCGATTTACAAACAGCTATTTCTGGTGGCACAATTATTGCCAAAATGTTTGAAGAAGCAGGATTGCCAGCTGGTGTATTCAATTTAATTGTTACAGATATTAAGGAAATTGGAGATTCTTTTATTGAACATCCAATTCCAAAAATAATCTCTTTTACAGGTTCTACTGGAGTAGGAAAACACATTGGGTCGATTGCCGGTCAAAATTTAAAGAAAGTCGCTTTAGAATTGGGTGGTAATAATCCTTTTATTGTCTTGGAAGACGCTAATATTGAAGAAGCAGTAAATGCAGCTGTATTTGGAAAGTTCCTTCACCAAGGACAAGTTTGCATGATTATTAATCGAATGTTAGTTCATCGTAGCCTTTACAAAGAATTTGTTGAGAGATTTGTAGAAAGAGTGTCTAAATTACCTTTTGGAAATCCTGAAGATCCTTCTGTTATTATTGGTCCACTCATTAATGAAAAGCAAGTTCACAAGGTAGGGGATTTGGTTCAAATAGCTAAACAAGAAGGAGCTACTCCAGTTCTAGAAGGAACTATAGAGGGAAATGTAGTTACTCCATTTGTCTTTGCCGATGTATCAAATGATATGAAGATTGCTCAAAGTGAGATATTCGGTCCAATCGCTACTATTATTCCTTTTGATAATGAAGAAGAAGTGATTAAATTTGCAAATGATACAGCTTATGGTCTAAGCGCTGGAATTTTCACAAAAGACATTGAGAAAGGTCGTAAAATAGCAAGGCAGATTGAAAGTGGCATGGCTCATGTAAATGATCAAAGTGTAAATGATGAAAGCATGGTACCTTTTGGAGGAATAAAATCTTCTGGTTTAGGACGATATGGAGGACGTTGGGCGCTTGAGGAGTTTACAAATACCAAATGGATATCTATACAGAACAATCCAAGAAATTATCCGTTTTAAATATAATAAAAGAATCAAGAATCTTTGTCTTTCACTTTAAATATTTTGAATAAGGAGTATAGTTTTTCTATGAAAATCAAGGCAGCTGTAACACATAAGCAAGGAGAGAATTTTAAGATTGAACATGTGAATCTAGCTACTCCAAAAGAAAATGAGGTATTAGTGAAGATTGTGGCTACAGGTGTATGCCATACAGATGCAGTTGCTCGTGATGCAGCCCTTGCACCCCTTCCAGCTGTACTAGGTCACGAAGGATCAGGAATTATTGAAAGTGTGGGTCAAAGTGTTACAACTTTGAAAAAAGGTGATCATGTTTATAAAAATAAATCTTTTATCATTTACTCTCACTGAAAACAAATATGAACTTTTTCACTACTTTTGCTAAAAGGTTTTGCAAAGATAAATGAGAAAAACATAAAGAGGAAGTGGAGATTCTCCACTTCCTCTTTACTTAGCGAACTAACTGTTCTTTTTCTTTATATATTATTCCATTTTTCTTAATCACATCTTTGTACCAATAAAAACTTTTCTTTGGGATTCTATTTAGTGTTCCATTTCCATCGTTATCTTGGTCTACGTAAATAAAACCATATCTTTTTTCCATCTCAGATGATGAATAGCTAATTAAATCAATGATTCCCCAGCTTGTGTAACCCATTAACTCCACTCCATCTTCAATGGCTTCTAGCATTTGTTCTAAGTGTTGCTCATGATAATTTATACGGTAATCATCTTGAATATCACCATTTTCGTCAATCTTATCATAAGCTCCGAGCCCATTTTCAACAATAAATAGTGGTATCTGATATCGATCATATAAATCATTTAAAGCAATACGCAACCCAATTGGGTCAATCTGCCAACCCCATTCACTGACTTCTAGATAAGGGTTTTTTACACCTCCTATTGTATTTCCACTAACTGTTTCCATTCCTTCACTGTTTTCAGTAGCTACAAGTGAGTTGTAATAACTAAAAGAGATAAAATCCACAGTGTGTACCTTTAGTAATTCATCGTCGCCCTCTTGCTTATCGATCTTAACTTTCTTCTCTTTGAATAAACGACTGATAAAACGTGGATATTCACCACGTACTTGAACATCTGTAAAGAAATGATTGTACTGATTGTTTTTAGAAGCTTTAAGGACGTCTTTAGGATTACAAGAATATGGATACGTCATTAGCTTGGTCAACATACAACCTATTTGTGAGCCTGGAATGATTTCGTGACAATATTTTACGGCTAAAGCACTAGCAATAAATTGATGATGTAACGCTTGATATACCGTCTGTTCTACATTCTCAAAGCGTTCGGATACAATTCCACCACTTGTAAATGGATGACGGACAATACTATCAATCTCATTAAAAGTAAGCCAATATTGCACCTTTTCTTTATATCTAGTAAAAACAACTTTACTAAATTTCACAAAGTAATCAGCTACAATTCGATTCGACCAGCCCCCATATTTATTAACTAAGTATAGTGGCATTTCATAATGAGATAAGGTAACTAATGGCTCTATACCATTTTTATGCATTTCATCGAATAAACGGTCGTAAAATTCTAAGCCCGCCTCGTTGGGTTGTTCTTCATCACCATTAGGAAAAATACGAGTCCAAGCAATGGATACACGTAATGTTTTTAATCCCATTTCTTTAAAAAGTTCCATGTCTTCACGATAACGATTATAAAAGTCAATTCCTCTGCGCTTTGGGTATTCCTCAGTGCTCTTTGAACTCATCGCGTTTTGTATTTGTTCTTCATCTACTTTATTATGCTTTTTGTAATCTGATTTACTGACTCCTTTTTTGAAAACAGCAACATCAGCAGTTGATAAACCCTTTCCATCAACATTCCATGCTCCTTCTGCTTGGTTTGCTGCTATTGCTCCTCCCCATAAGAAACCTTCTGGAAACTTTCTAATATTGTTAGACATGCTTTATCCCCCTATTGGTTTTTCGTTAGTTCTCGATACAACTCTATTAATGTGAATAATTAAATACATTTTTTCGTCGTTAGAAATCGTGTAGTCAAAATTGGTACGAATATATTTTTGAATTTTTTCAACACACTTGACTTCCTGTGGGTACTTTCGGTTAATTTGGTCAAGTAAATCATTATCACCTGTGCTTAACATCTTATTATCAAGTAAACGTTCTACAAAAAATTGCAGGTGTGTAAGAAACCTAGAAAAATTGATAGTATCCGTAGGAATATCAACCTTATAGTGAAATTTAATAATGTTTAGAATGTCCTTAACCGTATTTGTCATTAGTAATATGTGGTTTGAATTATCTTCATTTTGCTGTGCATTTACTAGATGGAAAGCAATATTCGCTGCTTCTTCTTCAGGTAATTGAAGTCCGATTTGCCTTTCTATTAAATCTAGCGCATGCAAACCAATACTAAATTCTTCTGGATAAAATTTTTTCACTTCCCAAAGGAGCCGATTTTGTATAGTCAAATTCTCTTTGAAGCGCTTTGTAGCCATAAAAAGGTGATCTGTTAAAGAAATATAAAGATGCTCATTTAAGTGCTTAGATAACCGAACTTTTGCGTATGAGATAATTTCATCCGTTAAGATCAAGTATTCTTTTGGGGTTTCTTTCATTATCTCTACTAAATCATTCGATGTACTTTTATTTTCCGGCACGTATATTTTTTCTGCTTCTGCCTCATTAATAATATGTCCAGGCCTATTTTTAAAGCCAATACCTTTTCCCATAACAATGACTTCTTTTTCATCATCTCTTTTTGCCAGAACCACACTGGTATTCAGCACTTTAACAATTTTCATTACAGTCTCACCTTCCTGATTACATTAAAAATCTATCTTCATAAAATAGTTAATAGTGGCTGCTGTTTACCAGAAACACGCTCTACCTTTTCTTCCTGTGAAAGAATTTCCAGATAGTCAGCTGAATTTGTAATCACAACCGGAGTTGTTGTATCATAACCAGCTTTTTGAATGTTTTTCAAATCAAAATCAATCAATAGTTGGCCTTGTTTTATATGGTCCCCACCTTGTACGTGAGAAGTAAAATATTGACCATTTAAGTTCACCGTATCAATTCCAATATGAATGAGAACTTCTACACCAAGGGCAGATTTTAGACCAATTGCATGTTTTGTATGGAAAACCATTTCAACCGTTCCATCAAATGGAGCTACTACTTTACCTTCAATAGGTTTGATAGCCATTCCCTTTCCCATTACCTCTTCTGAAAACACCTTGTCTTGTACATGTTTTAAAGGGATTACGTCTCCTTTGATTGGTGAGTAAATCACTTTTCTATTCACTGTACTTTGTATTTTTCCCTCGTCTAAATTCATATCTTTTTGTTTATCGTCTTTTACATTTACATCATCAAAACCAATTAGGTACACCATTGCAAACGTGATCACTATAGAAATTATTGCCCCAATAACAGCATACGTAAAGTTTGATGTTCCTTTTTCGATAAAAATAGGCATTGTTGCAATTCCTGGTGAAACCATAACAAAAGCTTTTAATTTTACAATCCCCACGATAATACCTGATATTCCTGCCCCAATCATACAAGCGAATAAAGTTTTCTTAAGCTTTAAATGAACTCCATATAAAGCAGGCTCAGTTATACCAAATAGTGCTGAAATTCCACCAGATAATGCAATTTGTTTTAATTTAGGGTCTTTTGTTTTAAATGATACTGCCAATGATCCTGCACCTTGTGCCATATTTGATACAAGCATAGCTACACCAATAAGGGAATCGTATCCTGGTGAAGCCAAGGAAGCAATGACAACTGGATAGAAGACCTTTTGCATCCCAAACATAATAATAAATGGTAAGAATACTGCTAGAAGAGCGACAGCTGCCCAACCTGCTGTTTGGTGGATCCATAACACTCCTGCTGCTAATCCTGCCCCAAGGTACATTCCAAGAGGTCCTAATACTATTAATGCAATTGGAGCAACAATAACTATGGTGATTAATGGTGCTAAAAATATTTTCACTGGTCCCGGCGATACCTTATCAGCGAGTTTTTCTACATAAGACATAAGCCAAACGACAAGAATGATAGGAATAACGGAAGCTCCGTATGAAACAGCTTTTACTGGTATTCCAGCGAATAATACAGATTCTCCACTATTAAATAGTGTCGTTAGATTTGGGTGCAATAGCACTCCTGCTAAGGTAATTGAAACCATTGGATTTGTACTAAATTTTTGAGAACTCGTATAAGCCAATAACATTGGCAAAAAGAAAAAAGCAGCGTCCGAAATGATTTTTAATAACAGATATGTTTGACTATCTTCTTTCATAAGGTTGAGCATTGGTAGTAGAACTAAGAGAGCCTTCAACATCCCTGCCCCCGCAATAGCAGGAATAATTGGAGCAAATATACCAGTAATTAAGTTTGCGAACCGATTAAAATACCCTTTTAAACTATTATCTTTCATTGTTTCAACATTTGAATCTGATTTTAGTACGATGTCAATAAGCTTAGCAAACTCTTTGTAGACATATCCAACATTACTTCCAATTATAATTTGATACTGTCCTGATGTACTTGCTACTTTGATAACCCCTTCAAGATCACTAATTTCTTCAGAATTTGCTAAAGAAGGATTTTTCAGTGTTAATCTTAATCTTGTCATACAATGAATAGCATCTTGGACGTTGTCCTTTCCGCCAACATGTTTGAGTATTGACTGAGCTAAAGTTTTATAATTCATTTCTACCTCCACCTTCTTCCAGTAATAGACAACAAAAAAAGACCTGGATTAAGTGAAATTCACGTACTAATGAATTCCACCTAATCTAGGTCTTGCCTGCCGAACAGTAACACGCCTTGATAGATAGATTTAATTATTTTATTAATCGATTTAATGAAAACGCTTTAACTAGTTAATAAGATTATAATAAATTATTGTTTTAGAAAAATCAATCTTTTTTTTGAAAGTGTTAATCTAAATTCAATTTATGTAGGTAAAGTATTAACTTTAAAAGTATAAATTAATACTCTACTATTACTTTATTCTAAATAAGATTTAAAATTACCCATAAAAATGATTAGTTTAACTGTTTACTTTTAGTGCTGACAAATATGAGATTTTATTTCTTTTAATATATTAATTTATTTTCCACTTACATTTTAAGAAATTGGCGAACTGATAATAATTAAATAGAATATTTATCAACATTTATATATATTTATTAACATAATATTTATTGAAAATACAAAGATGGAATATTTAGTATAGTAAAGTAAATGAATAAACTATTTTATAGAAATAAATTTTTTATTATTTACTCTACCTGACGACAAATATGAACTTTTACTACAATATACGTATTCTCTAAAACTTTTTTTATAAGACCTTTAATAATTATTGGTTTATTGTAGGGAAACCCAAGAAATAAAGAATAAAAAAGGATGCCTCTAGGCATCCATATGATAAGCGTGAGATATCTCTATAGCGTTGTGTAAAATCAGCTTTCTCACTCAATGTTAAAATTCAAATTATATTAGTTTTTAGCAGCTTTTTCCCAATCAGCTGCAAATTTTTCAATTCCCTGCTCAGTTAAAGGGTGTTTTACTAATTGCTCGATAACCGAATATGGAATCGTAGCAATATGAGCACCTGCAAGGGCTACACGAGTTACATGATCTGGATGTCTTACAGATGCAGCAATGATTTGAGAATCGATATTTTGAATACGGAATAGTTCTGCAATTCTGGATACTAAGTGTACTCCATCCTCTGAAATATCATCTAATCGCCCTAAAAAAGGAGAAACATAGGTTGCACCAGCACGAGCAGCTAAGAGAGCTTGGTTCACTGTAAAAATAAGTGTTACGTTTGTTTTTACACCTTTTTGAGAAAGATAACGTGTCGCTTCTAATCCAGCTAACGTCATAGGAAGTTTAATCGTAATATTTTTATCTCCATCATTAATTTTAATTAATTCTTCAGCCTGGGCGATCATTTCTTCAGCTGTAACGGCATCGGGTGTTACCTCTGCTGATACAGATTCAACTTCTGGCAC
Organism: Priestia sp. MDV22-iso46; assembly: GCF_058629175.1. Classification (NCBI taxonomy): domain Bacteria; kingdom Bacillati; phylum Bacillota; class Bacilli; order Caryophanales; family Bacillaceae; genus Priestia; species Priestia sp. MDV22-iso46. The sequence goes on along the minus strand of NZ_JBZVWT010000005.1, from coordinate 95,482 downwards.
CATTTGAAGGATTTCTTCAATACGATCTTCAAATTTTATGTCCTCTTTTGCTACTAAAGATGGGTTGGTTGTGACGCCAGATAAAACACCCACTTTGTATGCTTTCTTAATGTCTTCAAGGTTTGCAGTATCAATAAAAAATTTCATGATTTCTTTCCTCCAATAGTTTAAAAATCAAAATGTAATTTTTTCTTTACAGTAGTGTTATATAAATGGATTCTATAATTTCCCGAGCTGCAGGTTCATTTCCAATCATATAATAAGCTCTCTGACAAACACCTTTTATTCTACCTGAAATTACCTTATCTATAAAGTCAAACGCTCTCTATTGAAATACTAATGAAATAGATTATATAATTTAACCCTAGTGTAAAGACTTTAGTGATAAGGTTCAATTTTCCTTACATTTACACCAAAAGCTTATTTCTTATTAATCCAATTCTTGTATAAAACTTGCTCCATAACCCGGCTTCTCAACGCCGAAGTTATCTGCTAAAGTAGCCCCAATGTCTGCAAATGTTGTACGGATGGATATTTCCTTTCCGCCATTTTGCATACTTGGGCTGTAAAGTAATAAAGGAACATACTCACGTGTATGATCTGTGCCATGATGAATAGGATCATTTCCATGGTCAGCCGTAATAATTAATAAATCATCTTCTTTCATCCTTTGAAATATTTCTAGAAGACGTACATCGAATTCCTCTAGTGCTTTCCCGTATCCTTGAGGATCACGTCTATGACCGTAAATGGCATCGAAATCAACAAGGTTAACAAAACTTAGTCCTGTAAAATTCATATTTAGTGTCTCAATCAGCTTATCCATACCATCCATATTAGATTTGGTACGTAGTGTATTTGTTACTCCTTCATTATCATAAATATCCGAAATTTTGCCGATAGCAAAAACATCATATCCTTCATCTTTTAATTCATTCATAACGGTACGATTAAACGGCTTTAGGGCATAATCATGACGGTTGGCTGTACGTTGAAAATTTCCTGGTTCCCCTAAAAATGGACGTGCGATAACACGGCCAACCATATGTTTTTCCTCTAATGTCAATTCCCGAGCGATCTCACAAATATCATAAAGCTCTTTTAAAGGTATAATTTCTTCATGAGCAGCAATTTGCAATACACTATCAGCAGATGTATATACAATAATCGCTCCATTTTCCATATGCTCTTTTCCAAGCTCTTCAAGGATTTCTGTACCTGAAGCAGGCTTATTCCCAATTACTTTACGACCAGATTTTCTTTCTAACTCTTTAATTAATTCTTTCGGAAAACCCTCGGGGAATACTTGAAAAGGTTTATCGATGAAAAGTCCCATAAGCTCCCAATGACCGGTCATTGTATCTTTACCTGCAGACTTTTCTTGCATTTTTGTATAATAAGCTAACGGTTTTTTCATCTTTTTGATACCCTTTAATTCATGAATATTTCCAAGACCTAACTTTTCCATATTAGGCATATATAGGCCGTTCATATGCTCGGCTATATGCCCAAGCGTATTTGCACCTTCATCTCCATACTTTTTTGCATCAGGAGCTTCGCCGATACCTACAGAGTCCATAACAATAAGAAAAACACGTTTATATTTACTCATGACTTTACCTCCTATATTTATATGAAAATACCCATTAAGGGTTGGAACAAAAAGTCAGACGTCATAATATAGTCATTTGAAAAATATTTAATTAAGTTTTATCTTTTGAATTGTTGAATTGCTCATATGTTTTAATTTTATTAAGACGATTTTCGTGTCTACCGCCTTCAAAAGGAGTTTCTAACCATATCTTAGCTATATCACGAGCTAGCCCTGCACCAATAATACGTTCTCCCATAGCTAATATATTAGTATCATTATGCTCTCTCGTTGCTTTGGAACTAAACGTATCATGTACAAGTGCACAGCGAATTCCCTTTACTTTGTTTGCTGCAATACTCATTCCAATACCTGTTCCACAAATCAAAATTCCTCGTAATACTTCCCCTTTTATCACCTTTTCAGCTACTGGAATTGCAAAATCTGGGTAATCAACCGAAGTACTACATTCACAACCCAAATCAATGTAACTAATATTCATTTCTTCCAGTAAAGAAATAATTTCTTTCCGAATTGTCATACCCCCATGATCAGATGCGATGGCTACTTTCACTCTACTTCCTCCCGTGCTTTTATAATTGTATCGCCGACAATATGAACCTTCATCATATTGGTTGTTCCAGTTTCATGTACAGGTAGACCAGCAGTAATTAAAGTTAGGTCTCCCTCCTTAATAACTTTTTTCCTTAGTGCAGTTTGGATAGCATTTTTCATCATTCCATCTGTATTGTCAGTGTTTTCAAATAAAATTGGATGCACACCCCATACTAACTGAAGACGCTTAAGCACTCTCTCATGAGGAGTAAGCGCAATAATTGGACAGGATGGTCGATATTTTGATACGGTATTCGCTGTATAACCACTTTCAGTAGGTGTTAAAATAGCTTTTGCATTTAAATCCTGAGCCGTTACGGTTACAGCTTTTCCCATTGCATCAGTAATGGACACTTTACCTCGGGATGTATAATTCATCTTATCTTTATAGACTGAAGAATTTTCTACTTTCACCGCAATTCTATTCATCATTTCGACAGATTCAACAGGATATGCACCTGCAGCTGTTTCACCAGAAAGCATAATAGCGTCGGTGCCATCAAAAATAGCATTTGCCACATCACTGGCTTCTGCTCTAGTTGGTCTTGGATTATGCTGCATAGAATCAAGCATTTGGGTTGCCGTAATAACCGGTTTACCCATTAATTTACAATTTGCTATCAACTTTTTCTGAACAAGTGGAACTTCCTCAATGGGGATTTCCACTCCCAAGTCTCCACGGGCTACCATTAAACCATCTGCTGCTTCCAAAATTTCATTAGTATTTTTAACACCTTCTTCATTTTCAATCTTGGCAATAATTGATGTAGTTGTTCCATACTCTTCAACTATTTTTCTAATTTCAAGAATATCCGAAGCTTTACGAACAAATGAAGCCGCAATAAAATCAACATTCATTTGGAGGCCGAAAGTAATATCACTAATATCCTTTTCTGTAATTCCAGGAAGTTGTAAAGATACTTTTGGTAAATTTACGCCTTTTCGATTTTTGAGAATACCACCATCCACTACTCGACAATGAATTTCGCTCCCATTGATTGATTCAACCTGTAGTTCAATAAGGCCATCATCTATTAAGATTGTAGCGCCAACATTAATTTCTTCAGCAAGCTTTTCATAGGTGATACTTACCTGCTCTTCATTTCCTATTATTTGTTCTGTAGTCAAGATAAAACGATTCCCTTTTTTTAAGGTGATTTTTCCATTCTCTAAGATACCTGTACGGATTTCTGGACCCTTGGTATCTAACATAATAGCTATATCTCGTCCTATCTCTTTAGCACAAGATCTTATCGACTTGATTTGAGCAGCATGTTCCTCATGAGTTCCATGAGAAAAATTTAGTCTTGCAACGTTCATTCCTGCTAACATTAATTTCTTTAGTATCTCTGGTTCTTCACTCGCTGGTCCAATTGTACAAATGATTTTGGTATTTCTCATTTGATTTTTCACTCCTGTATAATCCAGTATCTTCTTATAAAAATAAGTTCATATATAAAAAATAAGATGACCTATCATGCTTTTTCTAGAGAAATTTAAGCCATTTTCCATCTTTTTATTTACTTTAATGAAATGAATGATTCCATATTTTATATGAGAATTAGTCTTCTTTTAAAAAAGTAGAATCTATAAATCTACATGTTTTAAAGAATCCTTTGTATACCGTTGATTGCCAAATAATTCAATAAAAACTCAACTTGATCTTCATTAAAAGTTATCAAATTATTAGAGAATTTTTTTGAATTTTGAAATAACATTTTCGACTATGAATCCATATTCTTCAATTAATTTTTCTCCTGGTGCCGAAGCTCCAAATTCGTCAATTGCTATCAAATCACCTTTATCTCCAATATATTTGTGCCACCCTAAAGAAGCACCCATTTCAATGCCAAGACGTACTTTTATATTTTTGGGAAGTACACTTTCTTTATACTCTTCCGACTGTTTTTCAAAACGATCCCAGCTAGGCATACTAACAACTGAAACAAAAATATCTTCCTTTTCAAGTGCTTTTTGAGCAACAACAGCAAGCGCAACTTCAGAGCCGGATGCTAATAATAAACCATTAACATTACCATTTGCCTCAGAAATAATATAAGCACCTTTTTTAACACCTTCATAAGCTTTTTCTAACGTTACAAGTGTGGGTAAATCTTGACGTGTAAGCACAAGAGCTGTCGGTTCATCTTTGCTCTCAAGTGCTAATTTCCAACCAGCTGCAGTTTCATTAGCCTCTGCGGGTCGAATAGTTGAGATACCAGGCATTGCGCGTAGAGCTGCTAATTGTTCAACTGGTTCATGTGTTGGTCCATCTTCACCAACAGCAATACTGTCATGCGTGAACACATAAGTAACAGGTAATTTCATTAAGGCAGCTAGACGAATGGCCGGTCTCAAATAGTCAGAAAAAACGAAAAAAGTAGCCCCGAAAACTTTCACACCCCCGTGAAGAGCCATTCCGTTAAGGGCAGCACCCATTGCAAATTCACGCACACCAAACCAAATATTCCGTCCACTGTAATCTTTGGGACTGAAGTTACCTTCCCCCTTCATAAGCGTTTTATTAGAGGATGCTAAATCTGCAGAACCACCAAATAGTTGTGGAACATTTTTTGCTAGACCATTTAATACTTCACCACTTGAAGCTCGAGTAGCAAGTTTACTTTCTCCGACACGATAAACAGGAACACTTTCATCCCAACCTACTGGAAGCTCTCCTTTCATTACTTGTATTAACTCTTCCGCAAGCATTGGATATATTCTCGTATATTCATCTAATAGTTCATTCCAAGTGTGTTCTTTTTGTTTTGCTAATTCCTTTAATCTAGAAAAATGTTCTTTTACTTCTTTTGGAATGCAAAATTCCTCTTCATAATTCCAATCGTACTGTTCTTTTACAAGCTTTATTTCTTTTGCTCCAAGTGGTGAACCATGTGAATCAGATTTACCACCTTTATTGGGTGAACCATAACCAATGGTGGTTTTCACTTCAATTAACGTTGGCTGTTCTGTGTTTGTTTTTGCTTTATTTAGTGCTTCCGTAAGTGCATTAATATCATTGCCATCCTCTACTTGAAGAACTTGCCAACCATATGCTTTAAAACGTTTCTGCACACTTTCACTAAATGATAAATGAAGCTCTCCATCGAGAGTAATATCATTTGAATCATATATTACAACTAAGCGACCAAGCTTAAGGTGTCCTGCAAGTGAAGCTGCTTCTGCAGATACCCCTTCCATCAGGTCTCCATCACCGCAAATACTATATGTATAATGATCGATAACATTAAAATTATCACGATTATATGTAGCTGCTAAGTGCCTTTCAGCCATAGCCATCCCTACCGCCATAGCGATTCCTTGACCTAATGGACCTGTAGTAGCATCAACTCCAGGTGTATGACCAAATTCGGGATGGCCTGGAGTTTTACTTCCCCATTGACGGAAATTTTTCAGCTCATTTAATGAGAGATTATAACCACTTAAGTGCAGTAAGCTGTATAAAAGCATCGATCCATGACCTGCTGATAATACAAATCTATCGCGATTAAACCAAGTTGGGTTACTTGGATTATAATTCATAAATTTCGTCCAAAGTGTATAGGCCATGGGTGCAGCCCCCATTGGTAACCCCGGGTGACCTGATCCCGCCTTCTCTATTGCTTCAATTGATAGCATCCTAATAGTGTCGATAGCTAACTTATCAATATTTAATTTTTGTTCATTCACAACTTTTCCTCCTCATAATTCCTTAATCTGTTTAATCTTACTTTTTTATTGTTGGACGTCCGACAACTAAAAAGTTACTAGATAGATTTTTTGATTTTAATACTATTTATTTTTAGACAATATAAACCTTGAATGACTAAGGATAGTTAAAAAAGTAAATAGTATTTCTTTGTTATATTTTGTATATACCTCATTCAGAAAATGTTTTATGTACAAAAAATGAAATAATATAGAACTATGTGTCATCAGACGTCCGACAACTAAAGTTGATTCTAGCATTCTATTATTTCTTATTCAATATTTTTAGACAAAAAATTTAAATTTATATAAAAATTCTAAATTTATTTGTACAAACAAAAATGTATAAGAGTTAGTTACATTTCTATACCAGTTATTATATGTATTACATGCTAGATAGATTTTTCCCAGGAATACTTATAGCAACATTCCTTAGATTTTGATAACATAATGTAGGTAATGTTTTTTATGGAGGCAACGTTGAATGTATATAGAAGATTATCAAAAATCAAGGTATCTGGTTATTATGGATAAACTTAAAGAAGAAATAGAAAAAGGGAATTTAACTGCTGGTGAGAGACTACCTTCAGAAACTGAGTTAGCTAAAAATTTCAAGGTAAGTCGCTCTACAGTAAGGGAAGCTTTAAGGGTACTAGAGCAAGAAAATATAGTTACTAAAAAACATGGTATAGGTACTTTTATAAATCAAAAGCCTCTATATTCAAATGGAATAGAAGAATTATTTAGTGTGACGGATCTGATTCAAAGAAAAGGCTATACACCTGGCACAAAGTTAATATTTTCAGACTATATAACACCAAATAAACATGAAAAACAAAAATTAGGTCTTAAAGATAATGAGAAGATGTTATTAGTTAAAAGAATAAGAACGTCAAATGGAGACCCATTGGTATATTGTATAGATAAAGTTCCTCAGTATTTGTTGCCTAATGAATGTAAATTAGATAGGGAATCAATTTTTGACTTTCTAGAAGCAAAAGTTAACATTAAAATTGACTATGCTACTACAAGTATAGGAACGACTAGTTACTTACCAGAAATATCAGACGCTTTAAAATGTGATATGGAAACTCCTTTATTAGTTTTAAAACAATCACATTATGACGAAAATGACCGGCTTGTATTATATTCAATAAACTATTTTCGTTCTGATAATTTTAATTTCCATGTTTTTCGCAAGCGTTTAAAATAAAAATACCTATTTAAATTATGCTTTAGCGTCCTATAACCACCAGAATAGCCAGGTCCCTTTATGAGGTACATGGCTATTTTAATAAAGAAAGTGCTCATATTAAAGAATATAAGAAAAGTTTGTTCGAATTCACTAAGGTACATTGATATATTATCTCCTTGTTTATAAAAGTTAAATTCAAACAAAAATTTCTTTTTTTATGTATTTTTTGAGACATAATAAAATTCAAAAATTTGTTTAGCTATCTTGACTCCTTGATAATTAAATTTTATATCATGAAGAAATTTATTAATAACGTAGCTTCATCAGAATAGTTCTAATTTCTTCATCATTCATTAATAAATCATAGTGCTTCTCATTAATTTTGGTTAAGGCAATATCATGATAAAAGAATTCAGTGAAAATTTTAACAAAAGGTTTAGACATGGTATTTATAGCCTGCCATGAATCCTCTTCTACACATGCAAAAATAACTTTTTGATCATCAACAATAATTAATTGAAAACGCTCTAATACGTCATGCTCTTTTGCTGGAATAAGGGTATACAAATTCTTTAAGTTTATATTTAAAGCACCTACCCCAAGAACTTCCACATTCACTCCATTTTTTTCTTTATCCTCAAGTAATGGTAAGTATTTTATTAAATCATCTTTCCAACCAGAAATTCGGATAGACTTTCTTGCTTCTTCAATTAACTGTTTACTTTGTACCCGAATAGATGTGTCTTTTTTTAAACTCCAAACACGATCATCTAATAACTTTTTTTTGTTTTTGTTTTTCTTTAATTGCTTAATGTTACCTTGAAATTCAGTGGTTAATTTTTCAATAGCAAGATTTAATGGAAGAGCAGCATATAGCTTCTTCTTTTCTGATATAGAATCCATTACCATTCCTTTCTCAATCATTCGCGCTAACACTTCATAGATTTTCGCTTTAGGTACGCCAGAATATTTAACAATAGTGGTTGCATCTAATGCTTCCTCCAGAGAAACAAGGGTTTCATATACTTTGCTTTCATATTGTGAAAATCCAAACTTTTGTAACATATGTATTCCTCTTCCTAAATTTATTTTAAACCACAAATTCCAATATATTCAAAATGAATTATTCATTCATTACAAAGTTATCTATAAATAATAATAGAGCAAAATTAGATCTAATACCACCTTGCAAGCTCCATTTGACAATACATCTTCTACCTTTCAGACTTTTTTGGATAATGAATTAATAAATTCCTTAACTATCCAGTATTGTCGCTAATTCCACTATAATAATATCTAATATTTTAATTTTTGATTGACAAATATTATTAACCCCATGTAATCTATAGAAAGTTACTTACGTAGTAGTAACCAATAATATTTCGTTAGGCTCATGTTTCGAAATAATCTTAAATATATTGCAATATTAATTGAAAGCGATGTCAACAAGAGAGATAGAGTCAAAAGGTAAAAAAACTTTTTTAAAACGGTATACAATTGTATCTAAATTATTAATTAGAAATAACCCTTCTAAACATATAAAAATTAACACTCTTGGAGGAATTGTAATGAAGAAAGTGTATATTAATGCTACCTTTTTCACCATGGATAGAGAAAATAATATCTTTGAAAATGGCATGATGGTTGTACAAGATAAATGTATCTCCTATATTGGTCAGTATTCTGAAGATAAGTTAACTGATGTGGATCAAGTGGTGGATCTTCATGGGAAATGGGTCCTTCCTGGCCTTGTAAATGCCCATTCTCATATTTTAATGACTCTTTTACGGGGCATTGGAGATGATATGTTACTTAAACCTTGGCTTGAAACTAAAATATGGCCTCTTGAAAATCAATTTAATACAGAGATTGCCTCTGTAAGCGCTCAACTTGGAATTTTAGAGATGGTAAAGACGGGAACTACTACATTCTCAGATATGTTTAATCCTAATGGTATAGACTCAGATGAAGTGATGCAGACAATTGGTAAAACAGGAATTCGTGGAGCATTCTCTCATACCATTTTTAGTTTAGGCACAGAAGAAGATCAAAAACTAAATATTATGCAAGCTGAGCGTTTTGCTCGAAATTATAAAACGTTTGCTGATGACCGTCTCACAACAATGGTGGCGCCTCATAGTCCATATGCATGCACACCCGAAGCTCTTCTCGAAAGTTTACGGATCTCTAAAGAGAATAATTTAATGATACACATTCATGTTTCTGAAACCGATTACGAAGTTTCGAATATTGAAAAACATTATGGAGTCCGTCCTATCGAACACCTTCGTCGCTTAGGTATCTTTGATCAACAGACAGTGATAGCACATGGCGTTGTTCTCAATGACGAAGAAAGAGAAATTTTAAAACAACATGATGTGCGAGTTGCTCACAACCCAATTAGTAATCTAAAACTAGGCTCAGGGATTGCAGATATTGTTAGCCTATTAAAAGCTGGAATTAAAGTAGGAATCGCAACAGATAGTGTAGCCTCAAACAACAATCTCGATATGTTTGAAGAAATGAGAACTGCTGCATTACTGCAAAAAGGCATTTATAAGGATGCTACTAAGCTGCCTGCACATGCCACATTAGCCTTGGCTACTCGAGTTGGAGCTCAAGCTATCGGCATGGCACATACAGGTTCTCTTGAAATAAATAAAAAGGCAGATTTCATTACCATTTACCCTTATAATAAGGAGCATTTACAACCAATTAGTGAGGCATATTCACATTTACTTTATGCTGCCCGTGGAAATGATGTGTGTGATGTATTTATTGATGGCAAAACAATTGTAAAAGATGGAACATGTTTAACAATTGATGAAGAGAAAGTAATTGCGGAAGCAAATCGCCTCCAGAAAACACTTTCTAGGTAAACTTACAATGATGGATTAAAACATTTATAGATTTTTCTTTCTTAAATATAAACCTTTAATAAGTTTTAATTTCTATATGAATTTTGAAATAAAACATCCTCATTTTAGAGGGAGTTTTAAATTATATTTTATTTTTGCCATTTGAAAGGAGAAAGAAACAATGAAATTTAATGAAAAGGTCCAAGAAACAAAAGATTATTTATTATCTCAGATTGATCAATGCCCATCCATCGGATTAGTTCTAGGTTCTGGTCTTGGCATATTAGCAGATGAAATCGAAAATCCAGTTTATATTCCTTATAATAAAATTCCTCATTTTCCTGCTTCAACTGTGACTGGGCATGCAGGTCGAATGGTTATTGGAGATTTAAAGGGAAAACGTGTTATAGCTATGCAAGGACGCTTCCATTATTATGAAGGACATTCTCTGGAAGCCGTAACCTATCCAATTCGTATAATGAAAGCTATTGGCGTTCAGCAAATTATTGTAACAAATGCTGCCGGAGGTATTAACCCTACCTTTAAGCCTGGGGATTTGATGATCATTCAGGATCATATCAACTTGACTTCTCAAAACCCTTTGATTGGTCCAAATGAAGAGGCGTTTGGTGAAAGATTTCCTGATATGTCGGAAGCTTATTCAAAGAGGTTAATTGCTCTAACAAAAGACGTAGCAAACAAGAATAATATAAACTTGGTAGAAGGTATTTATGCTGGTATGCTTGGACCAAGTTATGAAACACCGGCTGAGATAAATTTCTTAAGTATAATTGGAGCAAGTGCTGTCGGTATGTCCACTGTTCCGGAAGTAATCGTTGCTAGACATTCAAGCATAGAAGTATTAGGGATTTCTTGTATCAGTAATATGGCTGCTGGAATCTCCGAGCACTCTTTAACGCATGATGAAGTAATGGAAACAACTGAAAATATTAAAGCTCAATTTTTAAAGTTAGTTAAAGAAATTATTGTTGCTATGTAGAGAATATATTATTTAAAAAACCTGTGCCAACAGCATAAATTAAAAATGCTGTTGGTATAAACTTCAAAAATTAGTTACTTTAATTAAAAAAAGAATTGCAAGTAATATTGTTATGCTTAACGGTATAACGGGTGGGTGCGGGATTCAAAGTGGAGGAATAGAATTATGATTCATTTTTTAAGTCAACACTTTCAAATAGAAGCACATAAAACAACATGGAAAAGAGAACTCATGGCAGGTTTAACATCTTTTTTCACAAGTGCTTATATAATATTAGTTAACCCTCTGATTTTAAAGGATGCTGGAATTCCATTAAGTGCTGGCATTATAGCAACTATCGTTGCTTCAATTATTGGATGTTTATTGATGGCTCTATGGGTAAATGCCCCTATTATTGTAATACCAGGTATGGGAGTTAATGCTTTTTTTAGCTATACAATGATTCAATCTATAGGACTTACTCCAAACCAAGGACTTGCAGTAATAATAACTTCAGGACTACTCTTTTTTATCGTAACTATATCTTCTTTTGGCAACCGAATATTAGCTTCTGTCCCTGATTCACTAAAACATGGTATCACCGTAGGAATTGGTCTCTTTCTTACGTTTATAGGTTTACAAAAGGGTGGTCTTATTCAATCTAGTGACACAACGATCGTTACTCTTGGTAAATTTGCAGACCCTATTACATTATCCACAGTAATAGGCTTAACAGTTACACTAGTGTTATTTGTTCGCAATATTAAAGGGAGTTTATTAATTGGTTTGCTGTTTACTAGCGTATTGACGCTAGTAGTTACAGATAAGCAAGAAACAGCAACAAAAGGTATTGATTTTCATTCATATAGCCATGTACTTGCATCTGGTGATTTTAGTATATTACAGATACCTTTCTGGATTGCTGTGTTTTCTATGACAATGATTGTTCTCTTTGAAAACATGGGGTTGTTAAGTGGAATGTTACCAGATATCGAAAAATTTCCTCGAGCATATAAAGTGGTGGCAATTTCTACAATAACTTCAGGAATTCTCGGCACAAGCCCTACTATAGCATCTGCTGAAAGTGCATCAGGAATTTCAGAGGGTGGAAAAACAGGAATACCAGCTCTAGTGACAGCGATTTTATTTGCTCTTTCTGCGATAGTATTACCAGTTATTCAACTAATACCAGGAAATGCTGTAGCTCCTGTATTAATTATCATTGGAGCTCTCATGACGAAAAGTGTAGTCGACATTCCCTTTTCAGATTTCTCAGAGAGCTTCCCTGCTTTTTTAATTATTGTTTGTATACCATTGACTTCTAGCATTGCCGATGGTTTAGCTTTCGGTTTTATTGCATATCCATTGGCTAAAATTGCAATTGGAAAATGGAAACATGTATCTCCCTTGGTATATGTAATTGCATTACTTTTCCTGTTAAATATAGTAGCTTCTTCTGTTCTTGTGCATTGAGAGAATTTACGTTTTAGGAACGAATACTCCTTAAGGTAAATACACTAGGAATGTATGATATAAAAAGCTTTAAGGAGTCTTTTTTAATACCCTTGCTTCTAAACTTTGCAAGTAAGAATATGCAAAGTTTATTTTTTATGTACAGCAATGCGTCTTATTCAAATATTTTATAAGGGGAAGGAACCATAAAAATTCTTATCTTTATTATTGGACTAAGAGCTACTTCTCGCTTATCTTGTAAGTATTAATAAATTTCCCGTTTTGGATTAAAACTTCTATACGGAGCAACTTTAATAAGATTATTATCAGAAATAATCGATGATTTAATGCTGTAATTTTTCACAAATTAAAAGAAAATCAATTATTATATAAAGACTTAGATTCATTTAGTGTAAAAAACAAATCAATTTCTTTAATACCTTAAGTATATAAGTAGTTAGTATTCCTACAATTTTTAAAATATTGTTTACTGCTTAGTTTCTTACCTTTCAATTGATTGTAGTTTAATTAATAAAGGCACAAATTTTTCTAAATATATAGCAAAATTTGTACCTAATAGTAAACATCTTCAGGAAATATATTTATTCTACACTCATGGTTTGTGTAATTTGCACATCAACATTAAGTTCAATCGGTATCTCGGAATATTGGTCTTCCCAGCTTCTAAAATCAAATTTCCTGGTTTGACTTTTTACTCTATCTCCGATTCCTAATGGATCAATTTTAAGCTTTTGAAATTTGCTGACCATTTTTTGACCTCTTTTTTTTATATTATATCTCACTTCTTTTTCAATAGATTGAATTTCATCTTTGTTGCCTAATGGTATTCTTGTCCCCTCAACCACCCTTCCTTTTAACTTTAAGTAAATAGAGAATTTTGGGTTCATATTTGATTTTCTCACTTTATAATCGACTGAGGAAGAAATATTTTCAATACTTACATACAAATCATTATCTAATTTTATGTTAAAAAATCCTTTTTTACTATCTTCATAAAGCATTTTAAATAAGAATGCTTCTTTAAATCCAATATAATCTATATACTTATCACCTTTGAATAAGGCAATTCCCTTTACTTGTATTTTATCCCCTTTTCTTCTTAGAAGAGGCATAAAGGGATCCATTCCTTTTCCAAAATATTGATACATAAAAGTATGAACATCTACCTTCGGAAGGTACTGCTCTGCATTTTGTTCAATTAATCCTATCAAGTATTTAGAAGTGGTGTCGCTAATTGGATATCTATAGTTAAGCATTTCATAAGCCTTACCTTCTACTACAGCTAAATAGACTTTTTTACTTATTCGAGGGTCACGATAAATAGAATCTAACATCTCAAAAATTCCTTTTTTGTTAGCTAATTCTTTCCCATATAACGCCACCCCTAATCTTCCTGTTTCAATTGGTTTTTGAGATTGGCCTTGTATAATTCTCCCAAAATCTTTACTAGTATGAGCTACAGCTGTAAAAATTTCACTTTTTGTTTGACTATTCATTCCTGATTGAATAACAGGTACAGAAACACTGCCTTTGATAGAGCTTTTATCAACGTAGTCATAACCAATTGATTGAACAAATTGAAGATCCTCAAGGATAGGGGGAGAGGGAGAACAGCCTGTTATTACCGACACACTTAGACAAGTGATTAACCATTTTTTCATTTTTTATTTTTCCTCACTTTATAAACAATTGCTTGTATAAAAAAGAGTAAAGGTATGTAAAGAAATATTATATAAGCACCTATATTTCTAATTAATTTGGTATACATATTGATTTGTTGACGGTCTGTAATTAAATTACTGACAATAAAAACTATACATATTAAAATCAAAAGAGCTATATGTTGATTTACATGGAAGATTTTTTTAAGTGAACGACTAGAAGCCCATAGACCTAAGCAAATACCTGGTAGTACGAGGAATAACCAAAGAGAAATACCTACATATTCAAACCGTTCAATAAAAGGTAGTTTAATCTCTTGCCACAATGTTAAGGTAGCCCAAACAGTATGATACAACTGATCTAAATTATAATAAGCTAACGAGACTATGATAAAAGCTATATAAATAAGCATAGTGAACGATACACCTAAATGAGACCATTTCTGCGATTTCTTTGGCTGTCTCAAAAATGGATAGAATATTAGTATAAATTCAAAACCTAAATAACTATAAACCATTTCTTTCATTGCATTAAATTGATTATCAATAGAGTGATCAAATATAGGCAATAAATTATGAAAATGTGCTTCTTTTATAGGGAAATATAAAGTAAAAAGAATAATGGTAATTATAATTCCTGAAAAAAAAGTCAAACCTGTTACAACCCTAAAACCACCTGAAACGTAATAATAAGCTAAAATAAGAATCAATCCTACTATCCACCCTTGATTAATAAAAGGGGTCATCCATACTTGAATAGCTTCTACATAAGTTCTCGTCCAAATTATTACTAATACAAGAAAATATAAAATTATAATAAAATTAAGAAGACCTCCAATCCATTTTCCAAAAAGATCATAATGAATGCTTATAATATCATTTCCACCCTTATTTAAGATTTGATAACATATCCAAATTAAGAGATGAACTGCTAGACCTACTAGTAAGACTGTAAGCCATGCATCCTGACCAACATCTTTAGCAATATACCTTTGAAAGCCAAAAAGCCCTACGTTAATTTGGGCAGAAGAAACCAAAAAAAAGGCAAAATAAGGAGAGACTTTATTTTTTTCTGTTGGCCTTGTTATCATCTCTTTATCCCCTTATCATGTTCATTCATCAATATCACTCTTTCTTTTTATACAATTTGTAATCATTCGTAGAGACGATTTTGTTCGCAAAAAAATGGGTCGAGTTTTCTGCCGTTGAAACGGTAACCGATACAAACTATCTTTCATGTCTTGACTACGAAAAGGGTAAACAGGCTCTAGATAAGGACATCCAAGGGAGCTTAATTGTAAAAGATGACCAAGCAAGAATGCCATACAGATAGAAATGCCTAACAGTCCTAAGATTTGAGCAGAAGCTAGAAATGGAAGTCTTATCAACCTAACGGTATTACTCATTTGAAACGCAGGCGTAGTAAAAGATGCTAATGCAGCAAGTGCAACAATAATAAGTAAAACATTACTTGTAATTGCTGCTTCCACTGCCGCAGTTCCAATTACAATACCGCCTACAATCCCCATTGTTTGACCAATTTTAGTTGGAAGCCTTTTTGCCGATTCTCTAAGTAATTCGATAGCAAATTCTAAAATAAGTACTTCAATAATCGGAGGAAAGGGAACATTATTTCTAGAAGCTACTAGTAAGGTTAACAATTCTTCAGGTATCATTTCATAATGATACGTTAGGACGGCAATATAAATTGGTGTAGCTAATATTGATAATAAAGCTGCTACTAATCGCATTAAACGAAAGATTGAGGCTGTGGGCCAATTAAAAAAATAATCCTCAGATGAAGAAAAAAATTCAAAAATATTAATTGGTACAATTAAGGCTTGAGGAGATCCATCAACTAAAACTACAATCTTTCCTTCCGATAAAAAATTCGCTACGCGATCAGGCCTTTCAGTATCGAGTATTTGTGGAAACAATGAGTTTTGGTTATCCGTAATCATTTGCGAGATATAAGAACTATCTATAATTTGATCAAATTTAATATCATTGATTCTTTGTAGAGTGGTTTCTAAATACTTATCGTTTGCAATTCCTGATATGTATAAGACAGCAACCTTGGTTTTTGATATATCACCAACCTTTAGTTCCTTTACTTTTAGTTCTATAAGGGGTATTCTCTTACGTATCATATTAAGATTAGTATCTAAGGATTCAATAAAAGCTTCTTTTGGTCCCACAATAACAGATTCTACTTCTGGTATTGTTACTTGCCGACTTTCGATAGGGGCTGAAGGTATAATAAGAACGCTATCTTGATTTTTTCCCTTGGTATAAATAATAAGAAACCCACTTAATAGCTTATCTTGAATTTCTTTCAAATTATTAGTTATCAACATATTTTCTATAGGTAGATGTCTTTTTATATCTTCTAATTTGTCTAGATTTTTAGTCACCAAAAATGGGAGAATATCTCGATGTATAAAATCTTGATTTACTAATGTTGTATAATACGCTAAATAAAAAGGACAAGAATCTAAGCATTCAACGGATACAAAGTCAGCAGATGCCTCTAAATTATTCATTAATGCGGAAAGAGATTGAATATATTGTTCTGTTATTGGAAAAGTTACCTTTTCTTTACCTTTTCTAAAAAACATCTTTATGCACCTCATCTACTCTCTTTTCACTTAAATAATAAGAAGACTGTAATAGTATTATCTGTAATTTTTATTAATTTATTAAGGCGTACGTCAACAATTTCAATTTTCCAGATTATAAAAAAACTCATCAAAGATAGTCTTTTATCTTATTGATTAAAGACCATTTTTGACGAGTTTCTTCCATATAAAATAAATGTAGTTTTGAAAACCATTATTCAATTCCTCTAGTAGCTATAAAAACACGCTTTATATAGTTGATATATTTAATTTTATTTATAATCAAAATATTCCAAATTTTCTTTTCGTAAATCTGCTTTTTGTTGATTTTGCTTATTTTCAAAATTGTATAAGGCGTTTTCCCAATCCCCATACATTGGATTTGGTAAAATAACGAAGTTATCGCCAAAGCTGTTTTTCTCATCCTGGACCGTTTTATTTCTCTCCTTCAATGATTTTCCTTTATGTCCAGGAAAGTCAGATAAGTTGTCACCAATGAATAATACAATATCATGTTTTTGCTTAACTTTATTAACTCGAGCTTGTTTACCTTTTTCCCCAGTTTTTATTAATAATACATGATCTTTATTTGCCTGTGGAGCTTCAATTCTATTTAAATTCTTAATCGTTGCATCTAATTCAGAAGTTGTTCGATCAGAAATATAGTAAATATCTAATCCTTTTTGATTGGCGTATTTTAGAAAGTCAACCGATCCGGGAAGTGCTTTCGCTTCTGCCTTATTTACCCATTCATCCCATTTGTAAGGATATCCTCTACCTGTTTTAACCTGTAATGCATCCCACGGGCTATTGTCCAACACTGTTTCATCTAAATCAAGTATAACAGCAGGTTTTTTACTTGAACCTCTTTCTAAAGCTATATCTATTTTATTCCTTGCAATATTGTATCCTTGGTAATAGAGAGCTTCAGCTTCACCTGAAGTTTGATACCAAGCAGTGGACATAACTGATTCTTCCCCATATGTCTTCGAGTTTGTTGCATGTGCATTTGTTTCAGTTTTGGTAGTAGTACTACATGCAGCTAATGATAAAGATAAAAGAACTACTGTACTAATATTTAAAAATACCCCTTTGATTCCCATATTTATCTCCCATTCAAATATTTATTTTTTAATAATAATTTACTTGAAAATAGAATAATTTTTTTATTGTCCTAAAATTAGTTCCAAGGGATATGTCCTATAATTTTTTCTATGTACTTAAAAAGAATTCAAAAACACTTTTCCCTCAAAACAGCTCGAGTGTTAATGTAAATAATAATTATAAAGACGCTTCTACATCGATTTTTTGAAATAACGCTTAAAATTGCTATTAATAAAACAGATAAACACTATAATAACTTTACTTTTTTCTTCAAATTTGATACTGCCCAGATGATATTATAGGTCAGAATATTTATTAAAAATTCTTCTTAAATTATAAAAAAATTCCTTCCACTGCCGGTTTTACATGCATTTCATCGTGCTCCCTCCTTCTACTAATAAAATTTTTCATCCTAATCCCTTTTAGAGGTTCTATTACTGACATCGCTTTCAATAATATTTTAGATGAAATATTAAAATATCCAACCATTTACTTATCATCACCTAAACGAGTTACCACTATGTGGGTAACTTTTTTTTAAATTTACAATAATTTGTTGCTATTTGTCAATCTAAAAAATAATAATCAAAAAAATTTAAAGTGAAGGAACAATAAATATAACGCTATTAGGCAATAAATCTTTAAATATTATTGATTTCTAAATAAGAAAAGCTATAGACAACTAGCAGAAAAGAAATTTAAATATAATTTATATAATTTTCTGTTTTTTATTTACTTTCAAAATTTTATTTGTTAATATAAATTCCATGTTAGAGGTCAGACGACGGACGACTTTAATTTCGTTTAAATCAAACTTACATAACCTACAATGAAAGCGTTTAAGTCATCTACTCTCTCTAGAACTACTTGAATGGTACTTTAAATTCTTAAAGATATTAATGAAAGGTGTGGATTAAGTGACAAAAAAAGGGGAATTATTTTTTACGCTAACTTTAGCAATGGTATTAATCGCCGGTTGTGGTAAGAATGAGGTAATACAAGTTGAAAGTGAAAAAAAAGCATCTAGTAATACAGACCATATGTCTCCTACCCATTCGATGAGTTATTATCAAAAAAAACGTAAAAAGTATCTTGAAAACCAAATTAAAAATGCTAATTCATTTATTCAAGAAAATAGTGTTCGTCAAGAAAAGTACAATAAGATGGTGGAATCTCCATTTAACTTTTATCGTGGAACTAGTAATCTTTTTTATACTGATCTAGGCACTAGTGTTATTAATATTCCTGATACATGGAAGAAAACCAAAAATATTAGCACTTGGATAGAAGGCGACGCTCATACTCAAAACATAGGAATCTTTAACAATAGTAAAGGTCAAATGGTATTAGGTTTAAATGACTTTGATGAAACATATGTAGCTCCATTTTATTGGGATTTATTACGCTTTTCAACGAGCGTCTTTTTATTGACAGATGAAGTCTCGAGATTTAATTTATCTTCTCAAGATAAATTAAATCTCATAAAAACCTTTCTGAATTCCTATCAAGAGGGTTTAAAACAAGTAGAGGGAAATAATGATGAATTAGCTATTGAATTGAAGCAAGAAAACATTCCTAATGGTTTTATTAAACATCAAATGATTGAAACAAAAAATTCAAACAATCAGGTTAAATTTTTAAATGAATGGACCACAGTCGACAAGGGTGTACGTAAGTTTGATTTCAATAATAGTTCATTAACACCTGTTAGTTTAACAGGTAGAAATTCTTTCAAGAAGGATTGGAAAAATTACGTATATAGTAAAAGAGCGTTTATTAAGGCCAATTCTATTAACTATTTTTCTATTAAAGATATAGCAAATAGAATTCATTCCGGTATAGGAAGTTCAGGCGTTAATACATTTTATGTGTTAGTAGAGGGAGAAACTTCATCTTCAAATGATGATATTATCTTAGAAGTAAAAGAACAACAAAAACCTGCAGTTTTCTTTGAAAAAAGCCTATCTGCCTCACAATATAATAATTGGTTTCAGCAACAAGCAGAACGTTCATTTACAGGAACTTTAGCAATGGGAGTAAACGCAGATAAGCATTTAGGGATTTTACAATATAATAGTTTATCTTACTTTGTAAAACAAATATCACCTTGGTATTATAGCTTTGATGCTAATTCTTTTCATAATAAATCAGACTTAGAACAGTTTTTAACATATTCCGGTAAATCATTTGCTTATGCACATGCAAAAGCTGATGAAGATTATGATAAGAGTTATGTACCTTATAATTTTGAAAAAAATGCTTTAGCTGCAATCTCTTCTTGGCCAAATTTTAACGATAAAATTATACAGCTAAGTGAAAAGTATTATGATCAAGTTAAAGGAGATTATGTGTTGTTCAAAGACCTTTTAAAATATAATAAATTAAATTAGTAATACTCGCTTGGTACATCTTCATAAAACTTTACACGTACAGAATAAATAATATTATTTCTGTTTTATTAATAAATAATCTATTTTTCATAAAAAAACATTGTGTATCAGATTATTCAGTGCTAGAATCATTCTAAACGGTTTTTAGATGTCGGACGTCTGACGATATATTTTTTTGTAAACACTTTCATATTGGTAGTGTACATATCCATTTTGAAAGAATCACACAACAGCATTTATATTTTTCGATACTGTTATATTATTTTTGGCGGATACAAGGGAAAATAATAATTTTAAATCGCATCCAACAAATATGGTGTGCTTAACGATTTAATCTATTTATTCTTATACTAACCTTGTTTAAATTTTTATTTTTTTACTATCAATATAATAAATATATTATAAGGGGAAAGACACCATGAAAATTCTTATTTTTATACTTGGTCTAACAGTTACATTTTTTCTTGCTTTTCTTGTAAGTAGTAATCGAAAAGAAATTAAATATAAACCAATTTTGATCCTACTTGTTATTCAATTAATATTGTCCTATTTCTTATTAAATACATCAATTGGATTCATCTTAGTTAAAGGTATTGCTGACGCATTTGGAGTTCTTTTAAAATACTCAGAATCTGGTATTAATTTTGTATTTGGTGGACTAGCAAATAAAGGGGAAGCTCCATTTTTCCTTTCCGCCCTCCTTCCAATTATTTTTATTGCTGTATTGATTGGAATCCTACAGCACTTTAGAATTTTGCCTTTTATTATTAAAGGGATTGGTTTTTTATTAAGTAAAGTAAATGGATTAGGAAAGTTAGAGTCTTATAATGCAGTTGCAGCTGCAATTGTCGGACAGGGAGAAGTATTCATTACGGTAAAAGATCAATTAAGCCAGTTGTCTAGAAAGCGCTTATACACACTTTGTGCGTCTTCTATGTCAACTGTTTCAATGTCAATTGTAGGCTCTTATATGAAAATGGTTGAACCCAAATATGTCGTAACAGCACTTGTTCTAAACTTGTTTAGTGGTTTTATCATTGTTCACATTGTAAACCCTTACACCGTAAGTAAAGAAGAAGATATTTTAGAATTACAAGAATACAAGAAACAAACTTTTTTTGAGATGTTGGGAGAGTATATTATACTAGGTTTTACTGTTGCTGTAACCGTAGCAGCAATGTTAATAGGATTTGTAGCTTTAATAGCAGCAATAAATGGCTTATTTAACACTATTTTTGGTATAACATTCCAAAGTATATTAGGGTATATTTTTTCACCATTGGCTTTTATAATGGGGATTCCTGCATCGGAGATAGTACAGGCCGGTAACATTATGGCAACCAAACTAGTAACCAATGAATTTGTTGCAATGCTCGACCTGAAAAATGTAGCTGGAGATTTATCACCACGGACAGTTGGTATATTATCAATTTTTCTTGTATCATTTGCGAATTTTTCTTCTATTGGAATTATCGCTGGGGCAACGAAAAGTATTGATCCGAAACAGGCTAATGTGGTTTCCCAATTTGGATTAAAACTCTTATATGGGGCTACCTTAGTAAGTTTACTATCAGGAACTATCGTCGGTGTGATGCTATAATAAAGCAATTAGTTAGCAGAAAAATAATTATATTTTCAAAAATATAAAACAAATGCATTGATTAAAAAAATTTTTATTGATTGAGATTTTAAATTCTATTATTCTTAAAAGAATTTAAAAATATTTTATTTAAGAAGCCTTTTTATAACAAAAAAGGCTTCTTTTTTAACGAGTTTCTTCTATTATATACTGCTCTTCTTAAGTTACAGATTTAAGTTCCTCCGTTAAACGTAAAAAGGCTTTTATATCTTTATTCTTTAAAGACTGGTCAATTTTCTCAAGAATCTTACTTTTTTTGAAGTCATTCATCATTTGATCCAAAAACAATTCAGCCAACATTTCATCGCGTATATTTGGATCAACTCGATTCATTTCATTAAATACACTATTTTCCATTAAACATCAACCCCTTTAACATTTCTCTTTTTCGAACAGTATTATCCTTTTTGACAACTTTTATACGAGGTTGATAGATAAAGTGAGATATCGAATAGTGAGATATCGAATAATGTTTAACCTATGCATTTACAACCCTCTTGTTATTCTAATCTTTATTTTATACTTACAAATACAGATTGAAATACACACTCATTTTATTTGTAGAAGTAACACTAAAAACTAACTTCTAAAAATATAGTTCTAACAGTTATACTTAATGATAAAAAATGACAATTTTCACTTCTTGTTATATATTATTCTATCTTCTATTTCTATTTTAAGAAATTATTTTATTCACTTTGCTTCAACATAAAATTTATATACATTTATTATCAATGTGTTTTTAATAAGGTAAATTTATTTGTAAATATAAAATTAATTTCTCTTATATAAAAAAGTAAATGAATAAACCTACTTATAAAAATTATGGTTTTATACTTTACTCTAACTGACGACAAATAGCGTCTTTTTCTATAAAGTGTGTAAATGATACAACTATTTTTAATAAAATACGTTAACTACTACTCTTATATATGAGATAAAAATAACTATTATTTAAAATATAAAATTAATTTTATAATACTTTTCCGAATATATATATTTCTTATTTATTTAGTATTTACTGTTTTTGTCTCAACGTTTGTTTATATAAAAAGATATATCTTAGATACCTAAATAAAAATTTATCTTTTACTCTTTAACTTCAGATTGAATGATTTTTTGAATTTTATGTTAAAAAAGTTGAAAAAAGGTTAAATTATCCACTCAACTCTTATATACTAAAAATAGAAAGCTACTCAACGTATATAGGGGAGTGATCTAATGTCAAGTGTAAAAGAAGCTGTATATATTCATTGTGGAACGAAAATGGGTGTTTTTAAACCCGAAGAAATCACAAAGTTCAGCTACATGCATTCCAGAGGATTTTTTGCTTGCCCAGGTTGTGGTGTGAAAGTCTTTCATAAAGATCAAAGGGGACACTCAACATTTGTTGTCTCATCTACTAATAATCATGCATATAACTGTCTGTATAAAGATTGATAAAAATGAGTCGCTCTAAAAGGATGGATCTTTTTAGAGCGACTCATTTTACTTCCACAAAATTCTTTTCAAAATGACATATTTTACAGAAGAGACCCGTCAAAAAAGTAGCTTTTGCTTCATTAGCATGAGGCTTTTTTATGAAAATATTTAATCACTATGATTAATTTTAGTAAATAGATAAAATTATTTTTTGTATTTAATGACCAGTTTAGCGCCTCTATTTTTTACATTCTTAATACGATAACCTTTAGCATTATCATTTAATATAGGCCTGAATTTTTCTCTTAAGTCTTTCGCAGCAGCTTTTTCGCGTGCCTTTTTTATATTCTTTGATTCATGGAATTCAATAGTGAAACTATTTTCATTGCATTTAATTAAGAGTGAATCAATATCTGTAACTATCCTTCTACTAGGCGCTTTACTTAAATCATAAACAGTTATGCGTGATAAACACGCTAGTATATAACCATCAAATACTCTACACGCAGCATTTTCAAGTTGTTCTATTTCGTGGACTCTATCTATATCGGAACTATCCTTTTGTTTAGCTATGATAAAGTTACGTCGAAGCATACTTATCTCTGCTTCAGGTAATTTTAGAGCAAAGTCAGGATATCCCTTTGTATTTATATTGATATCCACGTAAAAATTATCAGCTATAAAATAGTTTAAGATGCACCATAAAAATTCTTTAAATAACAGAAACTTTTAAACTGAAACTATAATTTCATTTCGAAATTCTGTAATCTTCTAGACTCCTTTCCCTCTTCAATGGGATATAAAAAATTTTCAAATTCTTCACTTATAACAGAACCTCTACTATTAAGATGTATAAATTCGATTAAATTTGAAATAAAATATCCAAATGAAAGATTACTTAACTTATAAAAGGAAAAACATTCTTTATTGTCATTATCTTGCGGATTACCTCCTTTCCAATATTTCATAAAAATATCTGATCCAAAGCATACATGATTAAGGTACCCACTGTTATTTACAAGGATCTGATGAATACTTGGAGCTAACATATCACCTGAAAAGGAAATTTGATTTTCAAATCCAAATATTCCATTAAAGATCTTTTTTTGAATTTTTTCACCATTTAGGTGAGCTTTATTAACAGCTCTTATGAATTCTTCATTTGCCCGAATCTTAGATTTCACTTCTATAATTCCATAAACACTCTCAGGTAAAACAATTACAAAATCTCCCTCTAAGAATAAGGTTGGAATGCTATTATCATATATAATTAAATCAATTTGGCTTGTGATTTTTTCACCATTTCTAACAAATCCTGTTCCAACTGAAACATTCGATGGTAAGACTTTCTTTAAATGATTTATTAATAATATTTCTTTAAATCTTCCATCTTCTCCCCAATGGCTATCCCCTATGAAATATCTAACTCTATCTTTGGTAGCTTTAAGTTCAGCATTGATTGATTGGTGATAAGATAAATAATCGGGATTTCTTCTAATATCATTTGTATAAGACATTTTTGCTCCCCTTTTCTATATTTTCTTTTAAGTAATCTTCACATTATTAATTATATAATAGTAATGTAGTTTAACATGGATTTTATATCGGACAATTCCATTTAATAGAAAATAATTACCTTAATCTCCTGATTTAACTAATTTGGATAAAATGTTGTTTGAAAAGCTATTTCTTAAGTTAATATCTACTGTTAATAAATTATTTACATTAAGTTGAAACATTCTTTGTGACGATTTCATATTATTCTATTTATATGTGGAAATTATGGTAAAGTGTATAATATTCATAGGTGTATAGAATTATGAGAAAACAATTATAAATTAGGAGGGTTTTATAGTGCAAAGATTATTAAACACCGGGGGCTCCACGTGGAAGAAATGGGATTTACATGTTCATTCTCCTGCGTCTAAACTGCACAATGAATTTGGGGATTGGGATGAATATCTTCAAGCCTTAGAAAGCTTATCTGACATAAGTGTATTAGGTATTACCGATCACCTCCATGCTAATATATAATACCATAAATGCATAAGGCATAAAAAACAGATGAAAGATGAATCAATGATTCCATTTAAACAACTTATTAAAAAGATAATAATCAAATATAAAGTTCACAACACCTAATCTTAATAATATATAGATAAAGTAATTCCAAACTTAATTAATCATAGATTTATTAGAAAAAATATTTACCAAATAAGAAGGACTATATACTTATGCAGCGAACTATTTATAGGGGAGGTGATGTACAGTGTCAACAGAGATATATCGAGTTGAATATTATGATGAAGAAGGAAACCTTATAACAAAACATTTTCATACTCTCGAAGAAGCCGAGGCGGAAAAGCAAAGATTACAAAGCAGAGGTATTGAAAACGTAGAGATTTACAAAGGATAAAAAAGGCAGTACATAATAAAAGAGCAGATTTCTCTGCTCTTTTTTGTGCAAAACTAACCATTAATAAAGTAATAAAGAAAAACAGGATACAAACTTATAAATCAAATATATCATTTGTATATGTCAATACATTATCGACTGATTCCGTTCTTTTTTATCTTAAAATGTTAAAGATATGTATTAGCACTTTATCTATTACAGCACTTTGCAATAAAATATAATTTTGATATGAATTATAATTACCACAGGAAAACGTATCTATTTTTATTCAGCAAAAAAATTAAGACGTTGGGTTAATTAACCTATGATAATGTACTAAGAATGTTTCTAGTTCACTAGTCTTTGGTATACCTTCCCTAATAGTATTCATACCACCAGCTGCATATCTATTTAATAATTCCATTCCCTTTTCACTAAGTTTGGTACTCGAGTCATTATCAATTAACTGAAGGATTAAACCCTCAACACTGATACGATCCTCCGAATTTATACCTTGTCTATCCATTTCAGCATTGATTAATAACCCCGTAATTAGTGGGGACTTATCTGCATATGATTGGGGATATCCTTCTAGGAAATCAGCACTTTCATATTCATCTTGTTTACCTAATTCTTCATTACAAAGTCCAACCATTAAACAAAGGTAGTACTTATCAAATATAATTTTAAATTTATTATCTTTTTGGTCCATTAGCTTAAAGTAATTTCTCGCTTCTTTAGGTAATTTAAATCCCACTAGACAATCCTCCTAACTTTTTATAGCAGCTTCTTCTTCATCTTGGAAAGAAGCAAACGTTTTTTTGCCTTCAATACAGCGGGTATTTTCATTTTCTTTACTTATAGTTAAAAATTGTACATCTTCTTCAATTCTATAAAAGTAATCTGTAAAGCCCTCTCTCTCACCTGAGGTAATAAAAATAATAAGCTGGTCAAATAAATTAGGTATCGTTTTAGATACTTGTCTTCTTACTGATAGATCCAGCGAACCTGCTGGGGAGTCAACTATAAAGGGTAAATCATGAGATGATGTTTCAAACATAGAACCTAAAAATGAATATGCTATAGCTAAAGATTGCCCTTCACTTGCTCCTGATTTACCAGCTAGTTTTAGGTAACCTTTTATTTCTTCCACTTCAATGTGTTCTGCTTTTATTATTTTCTCGAGCTTTTCATTTGTCTCATCCTTGATTCTTTCTTTTAATTTGTTAATAGTAGAATCCTCAATTTTAGTAAGTATTTTTTTGAGTTTTTGGGAATTATTTACAAGTGTTACTGTGTCAGTTGCTTCGGCAATCTTTTCGTCTAATTCTCCAATTTTTTCTTTGCAAAGTGTTATATTTTCTTGGAAATTCAACTGCTCTTTTTCAAATTTATCTTTTGTTGTAAGGACTCTTAACCTTTCAGTCAATCCTTCAACTAGTACCTCCAATTTATCCTTTTCTAATTCAAGATTTTGAAGTTCAATATCACCTGCATCTGTTCTCCTATTCTGAAGTCGGTCCCAGTCGCTTTTTACTTGATTCCTTTTAATAATCAATGAGTTTAGCATATCCACTTCTTCATTAAGCTCTTCATTAAAAGTTCTTCCTCTTATAGAAGATTTAATAGCATTTATTACTCCAATTTGATCTTCAGCAAGAAAATCTTCAGATTTCTCTAGAATATAAGTCTTCTCACTTAAACCTATTGATCTGCCACAAACACAGTTATCATGCTCAGATAGTTCCTCAAAAAACTGTCTTGACATAGTTCTCGGTAGCTTTAAAGTTTGCATTCTAGAAGAAAGTGCAGTAAGTTTATTAGCAATTACATTTGATAATAGGAATGGATTTCTTAAATCATGTAGTATACTTTGAGACTTCTCGACAATTCCATTTTCTACGTTAATTCTCTCTTGTTCTAACTTTTCAGCTTGCTCTCTCAATGTATGGTCTGATTTAATATGTTCTGATATTTCTTTAACCACATTGTTTAGCCTTGCTTGCTTTATCTCTTTTTCACTTTCAAGTTGTTTTTTTTCATTTTTCAAGCTTACTAATGTTTTTAATATACTTTCTTTTTCAGATTTTAATCTTGTTAGCCCGACTTCAGTCTTAGCATTGGTCTTCTCCATACTCTTTTGTTTCTCTTTAACAATCGTCGTAATTCTTTCTCTCATATCACCTAAACGATTCAGTTGATAAAGATACCTAATTGTTCTCTCGGCTTCAAGGCTTTGACTACCAATTATCTCCTTTGCTAACTCGCCATCAAATACAAAACGTTTTACAAATTCGGGTGTAAATGCACTTTTTAAAACAGTTGGTAACTTATGACCATTTTCAAGCCCACCTTGATCTCCAACTCTTGACGTTTGATAGTATGCTTTTCCATCTAAATAATTAAACTTTAATTTAACTACATATATAGAGTTGTCAATTAAAAGAGTTATTTTAAACTCTCCTAATAAATCATCCGAGTTTGGTGGTTTAAAACCTATTACTTTATCATAATCCCAGCCAACTGCTGATCCATCAAATATAGCCCGTAATAAAGTTTGTGTAGTTGTCTTACCATAACCATTTGGCATCATAATAAGGTTTATTTTATGAGGTATATTTAATTCCTTTTCAACAGAAATATTGAGATTATTTACGCCCCTAATATTTGTATAGCTCCAATTAAGTATTTTAAGGTTCATATCCTTATACCTCCTTTTTCATAAGCTCCATAACAGCTAAAACATCATCATCTAAATACGAATCTTTCATTGCATTATCAATAAGACGCTTTAGTCTTCTCTTAAACTCATCATTTTCATCCATATCATGAAACAACTCTTCAATCGCTTCATTTAATTCATTATTTCTATCCACAAGAATTACTCCTCTCTTTTTATCTTGGAAATTTCATCTAACCATGTTTTTCTCTCTTGGTCAGAGTTCCCATTTTCACTAACCTGAATAAAATCAACTACAGCTGCTCGTTTATCTGGATTGTTAGAATCAAGCCTTAAGCTTCTACCTATTCTTTGTATTGTTTGAATCTTTGCTTTATCAGCAGAGAATAAAATAATGTTATTTACAGAACTTATATCAATTCCTTCAGAAATTCTTTTACTTGTTATTAAACAGTTAAGTTCTCCATTACTAAAACGAAGTAAATTTTGTCTATCATCCTCTCCATAATAGGTATGATAGTTCGGCTCAAATCTAATTAGTATCTTCTGAACCTCTTCTCCAAACTCTTTTGTTTCCACAAAAATAATCGATCTATCCAAAATATTTCTATTTGAGTTTAAAAGCGAATAAAAAGTGGGTAGTTTCGCTTTAGATACTTTTTTAACTCTAGCTATATCTCTAAATAGAGTCTCATCGGCCACATATTCTCCCGATTGTTTTTTAGCATTATGAGTAGCAATTAGTGTTTTAACTTTTTTTCGATCCTCTTGAGTTAATTGAAATTCTAACGGGATATAATCAAACTCACATAATATCCCACGTTTTATTGCATCTTCTAATCCGAATTCAAATATTTTTTCTCCTATTTCTCCCTCTATGAAATTATTACCATTTTCATCATATGCCCTTTCAGGCGTTGCACTTAGCCCTAACCTGTATTTAAAGGGACGTATCTTAGTAGAAAGGTTTTTTACTAACATGGGGGAACCCAAACCGTGTACTTCATCGCAGATGATTATTGAGTTATTTAATAATTGTTTGGTGAAGTTGTGGATATACTTAACAAGAAATTCTCTTGAGATTATTAAAACAGCATTTTCCGGATTAAGTAAAAAACCTGCTATCTCTTTATACCTAGAGAATTGTTTATAAATAGTTAAATTTGTCCAAATTCCCACTTCTTTGGACCACTGTTCTAAAAGGTCTGATCCATCTACGGTAATAATGGCGCTTTTTATTGATTTATTGTTATGAAGAATGTTTACAATGTTTAATGAGGTTCTAGTTTTACCTGTCCCTGTTGCCATTTCAAGTATTCCATTACCAACATCCAAAAAACTTTTAATTGCCTCATCCTGATGTCTCCACTTATTTTCTGATTTTTTCTCTTCTGAAAGTTGGTAAGGTCTTTCTAATGTACGTAATGAGAAGATGTCCTTCCTAATAGCGCTAGGCAAGTCAAAAATTTTTAAATTTTCATCTTTGTTGTTCCAAATTCTTTCGAAACGTTTAATATCATCATCTACAAAATCCCCTAGCCCTTTCCATGTTGGAAATACTTTAATACTTTCATAGTTTCGTCCCCCTTTTTTACTATCATTTACAGAACCATTAAAAGATAACTTTTCTTCATCACCATAAAATATTCCAAACTTGTCATGGAAATCGCCACCTTCCAGACTATTAGTAGGGATTGCAAACCTGAACTCTAAAATTCCATCATATACAAGCCAACCGATTGCATTACGTGTTTCTTCTTCTAGATACGATTGAAGCAATTTTACTTCTTTTTTTAATGAAGCAACAAGATCAACATCCTCTGGTCCCATTAGCCCTTTTGAGAGAGCTTCCATATCTTCTCCCTCTAATATTGGGCTTGTTAGCCAACGAGCCGTACCGCCATTAGTAGCGAAGTGACTTAAGCCGTGTGCATTTAATCTAATCCAATTTGAAGTAAAATAGCCTACACCCCTATCATATTTCTTTGCCCACTTCAAACACGGATCATAGAATTCAAGGGTAAGATCGTTTTCTGAAGTGTTTAATGTAAGTGGCACATTTGGCAAACTAGTCAAAGTAATTACACCTCTTTAAATTTGTTATTTTAAAACTTATTTAATATAAATTGTCTATTTTTTATAAGTATTATAACAAATAATCAGAGAAATAGTTATAATGAATTAGTATATTATAACTACGCGAATCCATCTAATTGATCTTTAGAAGTAAAATAAATCCTCTGAAAGCTAAAGTTATGTAAATAAGTTATCATGTATAATATTAGCCAATAGGATTGATATTAAGTATCAATACACTTCAAAAAATACTATGCTTCTTATCTAAGTAGCTCAAAATCTTTTTATTTAGCTACATTCATTCTTTTGGGGCTTAGAGATACGCATATAGTTAAAAGAAGCACTTATTTTATGAAACAAATTTATACGAAATCAAGTAAAATTCGTCCATCAACAATTTGTAATTATTACTTAAGACCATATGTAATATAAGGGTTTCAATAAATATAGTGTGTTAGAAGAAAAACCTCTGAATTTAACAATTCAGAGGTTTTTCGTTTGGGATATAACTATATTTTTATAATATATTTTATGGAAATCTAATTAATGCAGCAAATATAATCTTCATATATTTGTTACTTAAATTTATTGAATCAGTTAAAATTAAATTGACAGAGAAATTTTCTTCGACTGGAGAGAAAGCAAATCACTGAAAATTTCTCTGTTATAGAAAATCTTTTTATTTATTATGTAATGCTATTTCCTCAATATTAGAAAAATACTATGTAATCCAGTTCCAAATAAAGTGGCCCTAAGGTTTAGAGAAGATATTAAGCGGCCTGAAGCCATTGATCTATGGAATACTGTAGTTAAGATTGCTACAAAATTTAGTAGACCTTTCATGACAGTACAAATGGAAAGGGTTTAATAATCAAGATAATATAAACGAAGGATTTAATAAATTTAAAGCGATAACTGTCTACATTTTTAGATATCACCCGTGAGGGCGAAGTACCATTTTTAGATTCAGTTCTTGAAAATAGTACAATTAGTTAGTAATATACTATTCTTTTTTGCGTACATTTATTATAATCTTTTTTTATAAAATTAGAATAAAGTAGGGGATGATCTCCCCTACAATTCTTTAAATATTTCTAGGTCCTCTTTTTCAATAAAGCTAGACATAGAGAACCTAATAGTTGATCTAACTTGATCAATTGACAGCCCAATAGCAGCAAGTACATGTGAAGGCTTGCTAGAGCTACATGCTGAACCTGTAGAAACAGCCATCACGGGAGCTAAATTTTTTACAAGTAATTCGTTATTTGCTCCTTTAAATTGGACACTTAAAACGCCTGGTATCTTACGTTTAGTATCATGATTAAACTCGATTTGATCACTGAATTTATCTTTTAAAATTAGTGAAACATAAGATTCCATGTCTTCTAATTTCTTAATGTTCTTCTTTAAATTCTTCTTAGCTATTTCTGCTGCTTTTCCCAAGCCTACGATATTATGAACAGCTAATGTACCACTTCTAATACCTTGTTCTTGTCCACCTCCATGTAAAAGGGGGGTAATTTTAGTTAAAAGATCATATCGATCTTTACGAATAAAGGTGGCACCAATTCCTTTAGGTCCGTGAAATTTATGGCCTGAACATGACAGGAAAGTGATACCAGGATAATCTGATAAATTAATTTCAACTTTACCAACTACTTGAGTAGCATCAGTATGTAAAAAGATGTTTTTTTCATAACACAAGTCTGCGATAGCTTCCATGTCATTTAAGGAAGCTAACTCATTATTACCCCAAATTAGAGTGATTAGTATTGTGTTATCTTGTAACTGACCTCTAAGGTCCTCTAAGCTAATTCTTCCATACTTATCTACATCAAGGTAAGTAACTTCAAACCCTTTTTCCTCTAAGTACTTACATGTTTCTAACACTGATGGATGTTCTACTTTACTAGTAATAATATGTTTACCTTGATTAGAATAATAATCTGCGACACCTTTAATAACCATATTATTACTTTCAGTTGAACCACTTGTAAATATAATTTCAGAATCTTGAGCTCCAATTAAAGAAGCAAGAGAATGCCTTGCTTCTTTAACAGCATTTTTAGCATTCTCAGCAACAGAATAGTACTTACTTGAAGGGTTACCGAACTCCTCCATCAAGTACGGAAGCATAGCTTCTTTAACTTCAGGATGAATTTGTGTTGTTGCGCTATTATCTAAATAAAGCATCATTATCACCTATACTTCCATTTTTAATAAGTTGAGGAGAAGCTTGTCATAGTTTCTAGCATGTTTGTATTCATTTTCAAGTAATACAATGCCTCTTTCTAAATGTGCATTAAAAAGGTCTGGGAAGTACTCTTCATCAGATACATTTCTTTGAGCATGTTGTCTAATTAAAGCTTTGTAAATATAATCGTTCTCTCCAGTCATTGCATTTCGGTTAATATCAACACCAAATTTATTTTCTACTAAATCAGGCATTGACGGATCTCTTAAGGAAAGTGCAAGGGCAATTCTAGATAAAATATTCCAAGTTAATCCTGTAGTACTTTGAAGAGAGACTAATCTCTCTCCAGTTTCTTTTGAAGTTTTTAATCGGAAATTCATAGGTTTACCCCCGTTTGTCTAAAAGGAAAATACTGATTTAAAATCTGAGTTTCTTTTCTTGCTACATCAAATTCAAGCATATACTCCTTGGCCACATGATCCTCAAGAATCTTATAGTTATTTTCATCAATCTCTGCATCGGTTGAAAGAATAATCGCTTGTCTACCGCAATTAGGGATAAACTCTGTTAATACTGATGCTTTATGAGTTTTATCTAATCTACCTAGTAAAGTATCAAAGATGAAAGGTACTTTTCTGCCTGAACATTTAAAGATTGCCCAAATGATAGAAATAAGTAAGATTTCTTTTTCTCCTGCTGAAAGTGTTGATTTTTCAATATATTCCTTTTGTGAATCAAGCAAGAGAACATCATATGTTTGATGATCAATAACAATAGATGAAATATAATTATGTTTTCTTAAGATTCTCTTCAGCATAACAGAAGCCTCGATTTGAACCTGTTGTAGCTTTTTCTTTAATTGAATTTCTCGGAATCTTCGACTCAATGTAATAATTTTTTGTGATTCAATAAATGAACTCTTTGTTTTTTCACTGTCTTTTAGAGTTCCTTGAATCTTATCTATAGCAGATGTAATTCCGTCTAATTCAGTCTTCCATTCTTCTAGCTGAGATTCACGTTGACTCAATTCATCTTCTAGTTTTAAAATAGCTTGTTGAGTCTCTTCCATTCGTTGAATCATATCACTAAATTCATTGGTTGTATCATTAATCTTCAACTTTTCTCTTAACTGCTGAAGTTCGTTTAACTTCTCTTTATTATCATTAATAATATCTAGACATTCTTGCTGAGCATTGCTCGAAACACTTAGAAACATATTCTCAATTAGGCTACTTTCAGAAAAAGAAGCACCATGAATTTGGCTAATTTCTTTCTCCGGCTTCATTAAATTTAATAGTTGATTTTTCAATTCGTAACCAGCATTCTCTTCGAAAGAACCATTAATAGAGTGGAGAACATTATTTATTTTCTCATCTGTGAGTTTTGTATCTAACTGTTTAAATAATTGTAATGATTCCTCATCCTGAATTTGTTGTCTAACGTCTGAAAGAAGTCCTTTAGTTAAATAGAAAGGAAGAAGGTTAGCAACAAAACCTTTAATCTTTTCAAAGTTTTGTTTTCTAACGTTTTCAATGTTGTTCATTTCCTTAACAATCTGGTCTCTTTCAGATTTTATAAGTCCACCATATTTCTCAAATGCATCTTTAAGTTGCTGATATTCATCACTAAGTTCATCTCTCTTAAGATTAAGTTCTTTTAACTCAGAGATAGCCAAAATAATCTTCTTCCTCAACTCTTTTTCACGAAGGTTTGAATCATAAAGAACTTGTTCAGACTCTTCCATTTTTCTAACATCTACAGATTGATTAGAATAGCTCTCAAGATCATTTTCAAGTGTCTCAAATAAATCAAGGTTAAACACTACTTTAGATAGATTCTGTAAGTATTCAGATAGCAAATCTTTGCTAATAATTCTTGCTATTTCCTCCCCATCAAATAGACATAGATCTAACAGTTGAGGTGGCATTATTTCTTTTAATTTTGATTGAAAAATTTCTTTTTCGTATTCTGATAAATGTATTCCATTCGCAGATAAATCAAACGTTTCTTTTAAGGCATCATTAGAGAATCTCCAATGGCGATATAAGATGTAATCCGTTTTTTCAAAATTATCCACTAGAGAAAAATCTAATTTAATTCTAAAGTTATTTTCATTATTCCTTTTCGCATTATGATTTAGGATACTTTGAACTTTCTTAAAGTATTCAGCATTATCTGTTTTAAATCCATAACCATAAGAGCCGAACAAACCCAGTTTTATTGCATTTAAGAGAGTTGTTTTACCAGCGCCATTCTCTCCGCCAATTAAAATAACATTTTTACCGTTCTCTGGTCGAAGGTTAAAAGAGTTTGTCTCTTTATAAGCACCTATATTCGTTAATTGAATCTCATTTATAATCATGTTTAAACCTCATTTTCTACTATTACAGATGTAAATAATCTTGTTTTAATGCTTTTCCTATTTCATCCATTAAACCTCTTCTAACTTTGTATCCAGAGAAATCCTTTTCAATAGATATTAATTGCTTAATTACTTTTATATCAACTTTAAATTGATCACAAAGTAGTTCTAAGTCTGATACTTGTTCTTTATCAAATAATGGACGGTCATCAATTTCCCAATCTAGAGAATAGCCCATAATCTCTTCAAAGATTCTTGGAACCTGATCTTCCCAATCTCCATGTTTAAACCAGATTTTACGAATCGCTTTTAGCTCTTCAGTACTTATAAGTTCATAATGAGGATCATCTGGATGTTTTAAATCTTTTTGAACTTCCAAGAGCTTTGTAAGGATTTCTTGTCGCGTTTCCAATGTGAAAGGCCCTAAACCAAGTTGCGCATATTTAGTTACTATTTCACCATCCAATGTTTCTTCTTCATAGGTAACTAAAATTTTGTAATCTTCGGGAGCACTCAAATCAATATTGTTTTTTGAAAGATAATTTTTCAATGCTTCCTTCTCAACGATTGCATACTGATCAAGTGGTATATGTTGCTTTGGTCTTCCAGATTTTTTTGGAATTAATACATGTGGCACGTCATCAATATCTACAATTCTTACTTCTTTAAAGTAGGTATGACCGTTCATTCTATATTTCATTCTTCGAGTTCGATCATCTCTAATGGCAGATAGCCAATTTCTAAAATCAAGTAAAGGTTTCATCCAATCATGACCACTTTGAATAAAGCCACTTAAAGCTTTATCTTCATTAACTACTGTACATACCCAGCAACCAAATCGACTGTTACCACATGACCCCGCACTTTCCTTAATTGATTTATCAATTACAAGAGGGCACTCGCCACTGTTAGAATCTTGATAAAGTCGATGAAGCTCATGATTATCATCACCCCAAGGAGAAGGATGGTTAAGTAAATAATTCCAAACGTCATCAAGTGTAAAACTTCGGATAGGAGCATACACATAAGCATTTGATAAAGTGGAATGTCTCATGAAAGTCTTTCCTTCCACACTATGAGAGCGAATTACATTTCCACGAGTAGCACTTTCATCTTCGCGAACTCCTAATACCATGATA
The DNA here is from genome assembly GCF_058629175.1 of Priestia sp. MDV22-iso46. Taxonomy (NCBI): domain Bacteria; kingdom Bacillati; phylum Bacillota; class Bacilli; order Caryophanales; family Bacillaceae; genus Priestia; species Priestia sp. MDV22-iso46. The sequence continues at coordinate 59,383 of NZ_JBZVWT010000005.1, read as the reverse complement.
ACTTCTCCAAATGAAGATACCTTATCCATGATGAATTGATTAGCCGGATCAATTTTCAATCTATCCGTACACCATCTAAATTTTTGGTTTGGAGAAGGATATCCTTTACCTATAATGTTAACCCAGAATGACTGTTCGGCAACTGGCTTCACTTTATGGGTTTCTATTGGTAGATCTCTGCTTAACGCTTCATCTTGAATTCTTCTAAGTGTTTGATTAATTGAATTTATAATTAAAGGTGTCTCTACTAATGTATCTGAAGAAATAACATATACTTTTTTATGCAATTCTTCTTTAGGCATTTCACATAATGCTTCAAATACTAGTTGAACTACAACTGTAGAATCCTTTCCCCCACTATATCCTACTACCCATGGGCGATCGTCTTCCTTATATGCTTTTTTTATTCTCTCTTTTGCGTCATCAACAAAAGGTACTTGTTTTGATAAAAGATTACTAATGATGCCATTGTTCATAGTTAAACTACTCCTTGAAAAAATTTGTCTTCTAATGTTTGTTCAGCATCACTTAAAGGTAGACCAATTAATTGCTTAATTTTATTAGAAGTTAATTGAATGGTGGAAGAAGTCTTTTGAATACGACCATTCTGATTAAATGCACGACCTAACCAATCCTTAGTGTTACTTCTATTCCAATCTATGTTCGACAACCTTTGAATATAATTCTCCCAATCCTTAGGGTGATGTTTTTTTAAGTATTGTCCTACTAAGCCAACAGCTTCAATAAACACACCATGTCCCACAATAAAGTTTGCTCTTAATTCGCGAGGCGTCAATTGTTTTTGAAAAACCATGTTCCATTCTACAATAGAATCACATAAAACTAACCAAAAACGCTTTAAAAACTCTTCTTCTTCCTGCGTAATTTCATCACCTTTAGACTTACCTACTAGCTTTAAATTCGTGTTAAATATATGATTTAGAGCTAATATCTTAGGTGAGTTTTTTGATAATGATACTTTTTCTTTGTCTGTGTATCTACTCAATAAAGGTGTAGAGGTTACAACATCTTTTGTTATAAGTGATAAGCGATCTCGATAATCATAAAGGATCCCTATAGAAGAAGTCGTATTTACTGCATGTCTATTCAAATCCGAAAAAATTTGTTGGGATTTTTTTAGACCTTCATCATGAAAAAAAACAACTGATATTGTTTCATTTCCAAGCTCTGGAGATATTTTCAATGCTTCCTCAATAGCTGCTCTTCGATGTTGACCATCATTAATTAAGAACCTTGCATCAAGTGAAATTCTTAATTGCCCTAGATCTTTCGATGATGGGTCATTGTTATAAGGTTTAAATTCGATTTCTCCATCTATCGATGCGGTAATGGACGAGAATACATAATCTTCTTGGTTTTCTACTATGTAGTTTGTCATCTCCGGTATTCTGGCTTTATTTAAAATTCTTTGAGCTCTATATTCAGGTGGAATCTCTTCCTCATCAAAAAGAAAGATTTTTGGAATGATGCGAAGTGGACACATCGCAACAAAGTATTCTTTACCAGCCTGCATTCCTCTAATAGAAGGAAAATTATAACTAAATGTGGCGTCCATGTTCGAACCTCCTTATTACGTACGTAAAAGATAAATTGATTATAAAACAATTGACGTTAAGATACAATAAAAAAAGCCGAATGAAAGTTCGGTTTTTTTATATTTACTATTTAACTTTATTATTTGAATATATTCTATTTGGAAAATATAACCTCTAATACAACCATAGGGAAAATATAAAGAAGATATGTTAAAATTGAAATGAAATGGAAAATGATTATAGTAATCGGAGATGATTAATAAATGAGTTCCCAAGAGGTCTTTTTTTTAAGCTTCTTAGAAGATATAAATCCTACAGCAGCTCAAAGTGCTAAAAAGATGCAAGAATTAATATATGAAGATCCGAGTAGTTCTATTATGAAGGCCAGACTGTTCGCTGAAGCAATTCTTAATGACATATTTAAACTCGAAAAAATACAAGAACCTTATGTAAATACTTTATATGAGAAGATCTCGTATTTAACAAGAAATGATTATATTGAAAGAGAAATTCAAAAATCATTTGATACCATACGCTTATCTGGCAATAAGGCTGCTCACGACGGGCAATTTAATGATATTACAGAGGCTTTCAAGCTGCATAAAGAAATGTATAAGATTGCAGTTTGGTTTTATGAAGTATATACCTCAGAACAACTAGATTTACCTGTCTATGAGCTCCCTAAACCTCGACACCAAGAGAATATAGAAGATATTGTAAAAAAACAATTACTCGACCTTTTTGGCCCTGAAGGGTTAAAGATAGCCCAAAAGGAGACAACCTCGGAGAAAGAAAAACCTCAATTTGTAGAGGAAATGGCATCTCCAGATCATAATTATAAGCCTTCTCTTTTAAATAAGGATTTAGAAAAAGGCCAAAGTTACCTAATAAGGGAGTTAAACAGATTAAAAGATTCATCTAAAGAAGCAATTGAAAATGCAAATAATTTTAGTACTTTCAAGGACTACATGCATGTAGATCGAAACATTCAACTAGATTTGGAAAACATATTAGAACGTAATAAAAACAGAGAAAAAGGTAATTTAATTTTATTATGCGGTAGTGTGGGAGACGGAAAATCTCACCTTTTAGCATACCTCAAAGAAAAGAAACCTGAGTTAATAAAAGACTATAAGATCTTTAATGATGCAACTGAAAGTTTCTCGCCTGACAAAGATGCAATGGAGACTTTAGAGGAGATCTTAAACAACTTTTCTGATGAGAAAATTGACCATTCAACTCAGAAAGTAATTCTCGCAATTAATATGGGAGTATTACATAACTTTATTAATGCAAAGCACGAAGAGTATTCGTATAAAACCTTAAGGCATTTTATTGAACAAAGTGATTTATTTTCTCAAAGTATAACTACTTACTTTAGTGACGAGAATTTCGATTTACTAAGTTTTGGTGATTATCAATCATATGAGCTAACTGAGAAGGGACCTAATTCAACCTTCTACTCTTCCCTACTAAAGAAGGTATGCACCCCTTCAGAAGAGAACCCCTTTTATTTAGCCCTGGAAGAAGATAAAAAGAATGAAGTTAATAGTATTGTTCATGCAAATTACCAATTAATACAGAATAAATTTGTTCAAGAGCAGATTATACAGCTGATTATACAGACAATTGTTAGAAAGAAATTAGTTATCTCAGCTCGTGCTTTCCTTAATCTCATTGCTGATATTTTAATTCCGGACAATATTCAAAACATAGAGCTTATGTCCAAATTTGATATTCTGGAGTTCTCATTACCAAATCTTTTGTTTAATCGAAAAGAACGATCTTCAATTCTTCAAGCTTTAAGCCAATTAGATCCTATTCATCATCGATCTGTTTTTATTGATCAATTAGTAGTTGAGCTTAGTACGCTCAATGATTGGAATAATGTAATTGAAAATTATATACAAGAGGAAATATCACAAAGTTGGTTTAAACCTTTTATCTGCAAAGAAAATTTGACAGACTATTCTTTCAATTTGTTTTTTGAGACATTTATTAGAAGTACGTTTTTAACCAATGAGAAATTTGCTTCTAATATTGCTGATCACAATTATTTAGACTTTCTTAAAAACCTTTATTATTTCAATGTCGGAGATAAAAGAAAAATCAAAAGCTTTTATGATGAAATTAAAACAGCGATCTTTAAATGGAAAGGCAGCCCAAAGAAAGACTACATTTACGTAGATAAAGCTTCTGAAAAATATCGTCTAGCACAGAAATTGGAGTTAAAACCTTCAATCTCTCATCTAAAACCAAGTACAAAAGAGATAATAGAGTCATTTAGATCTTTTATCACACTTGCTTATAATGATGGAAAACAAGAAAATAATATCTTTTTAGATATTGATTTTCCTTTATATCAATTACTAATGAAGGTACGAGAGGGATACTGTCCAAATAAAAAAAATGAAGAAGACGCAATTAAATTTGTCGAATTTATTGAAAAACTTATGGTATATGGAGATAAGAAAAAAGAAATGCTTGTCCATTTCCCTAAAGATAATAGGTTTTATACGATTAAGCGTGATACTTTTGATTCATTTGTATTTGAAAGGGAGTAAATTTAAATGGTTCAGACCTTGGATAGAGAATATTTAAAAAATCATCTAGAGCAAACAAAAAGGCACGACACAGGAAAGGTTTTGGATATATTACCTTTTTCGTCCAACAGAAAAAAATCTATTAGAGGACAATTTAATCAGATTCTTGGTGAATATATAAGAAATATCTGTGATTTTGAGCTAAACAACAAGGCCTTTAGAGAAAAGGAATTTGTTCTATCTACAGACAGTCATGAATTGAGTGAGCATATTGCAAATAATGTAGATTACAACGATGACGACGATGCCTATGACTTTGTACGCTTTTTAGACCAATACTTATTTAATCAGAAAGATATTAGACCTATTCACCCTTTCTTATTTAATTATATAGAAGTAGAAAAGACCTTAAAAAATGAAGTTGGGAAATACGGTCAGTTTATGAATGGGACCTTGGTCAAGGAGTCTCCTGAGATAAAGGCTATTTTTAATAATAAAGAATCAGATGATATTTTAACCGAATTAATTTTAGAGATGCTTGACGGAATAGAAGAAAAACAGAGTCAAGGGAAAAATACAAAGAGTAAACAATACCAACCTCTTTTGGCTAATTTCACACGCATTTATCAAGAAGATATTCTGTATTTAAGTAAATATAAGGATTATTTTTTAAGTTCATTTCCTTTATTAACACAATACTATGTTTTTATGTATACATGTCAATTAACTTTGAAGTTCGAACAATTTATTGAAGCTAATATGGAAGATGCTCATCCTTTGTATTTTGCTTTAGAGTGGGAATCTATGAGTAAAAGAAGAAAAGCAACTGATGAACTGGAAAGCTATAAATATATAAAAGAAAACGCCATTAATCTATTCCGACATATTCATACTATCTCACATATTAGTCATAATTCTCTTAATAAAGGTGAAGATGGTACTGAAAAAATTAAGTTCGTTCCATACAGTACTCTTTATCAACTTATAAAGAATAAAGGTGTAGAATATGAGGAAGATTTTTTAAAAGAGATTAACCAATGGATTCAAGATTATTCAAGTTTAAGTTGGCTAAATCTTGATTCAGTGTCGGTTGACGAAGCGAAAACTATTCCTCAAGCCTTCAAATTACTATTCAATTGTCTAAAAGAAGGCACAAGTACAGATGTTGCTAAGAGATTTGGAGAAAATATAGGAGATTTAGGCGCGAACCAATTTTTAAAGACCCGTGGGAATTATGGACAAGTCTTCAATATTAAACATGATTTTCTACTTTTACTAACAGCAGTTTCTGTAAAGGATAAAAGAATCCCTCTAAATGATTTATTTAAAGAGTTAGAAAAAAGAGGAGTAGCATTTGATCGATACTCCAAAAAGGAAATCATAAGTTTATTTGATAACCTGAATATTTTAGATAAAAAAAGTGATAGTGGAGATGCACAGTATGTCAAACCAATTTTATAATTATATTTCTGCATTATTAACAGATTATTTTAAAGAAATAGGGATTAAAAAAGGAGATCGGTTTTACTTACAATTAGATAGTGAATCTGATGTTTCTTATTTAGTTCAAGCGTTAAAGGACATCGAAGGAACTAAATCATTTAGATACAAACATGAGTTAGGAGAGGAATATGAAACTTTTTCTATCCCTTTTCAGAAAATCAATTTAGTAGTAGCACATACCTCAAACAATGTTAAGCCAGATTTTCTTGTTACACTGAGAAATTTAGTTGGAGAGCAAAAAGGAGTTTGGGGAAACACAGCTTTGATTAGTATTGTTTCAGAGCAATTGGACTCCATTCAAGGCGGAAGTAGTGATTTGCAAAAAGAAGGAATGCCTTTACATCCAACCTCACTATTTAATAATTTAAAGAATGAGATTGAAAATAGCGTTTTAGTAAAAATTGATCAAATTATATTATTAGATAACCTTAATAATTTAGTAAAAGAGCAGCCTCTTCAACAAGTTACTTTTTTTGAGTTTGAGGATATTTTTGCTACCTTACAAAAAGGTTCTATTGAAGATAAAGATTATCATAAATTTGGACTTTTCAAAGACTCTGATCTAGATAGTTTCAAAGGTAAAGATCAGAGAGAGCGTCTAAGAGAGAATAGAGAACTTTTCGATTATGTAAGAAAGGTTCACAATTTCGGTCTTAACAAAGAAGACTTAGAAAAACGATTTTCACCAGAAGGTGCAAATGAGCTAATTGAAGAAGCATGGAGAGAAGTACCGTTCTCAAGGGTTTATAAATTTAATGAAGATTATAAGAAACTTAATAAAAAGAAAAAAGTAGACTTAATAGAAGTAAAGACTAACCAGAAGATTAAACCTTGGGATAAACCCTATAAAGAATCGGCTTCAGGGAAGAGAAAAAGACATATTGTAATTTTCAATCCAGATGGTAAAGATCAAGTTGAATTACAGGCTTCCTTTAATCTAGAGGGAAATGTGAAAAGTTTGAGTTCCGATTACCTTAAGGTGCAAAACACTTTTACAAAACACCTTACCATTGAGGTTAAGAAGGCTAATATTTTAGCAAATATTAAGACTGAAAAAGACAGAGCAACATTTGTCCGGTTCTCTTATAAACATGATAACAAAGCTTCCTTAGGTGCTGAATTTTTTATTGCTGTTTTACCCATTGACCCTATCTATCTAGACTTTTACAAATCCAAATATCTAGTTGATCCAAGTGGCGGGTACATAGAGCTTCAATATGAAGAAGATGAATTAAGCTTCGGAAACGGAATTGATATTAAGAAGATAGAAGTAACAGAGGGAAACCAAACGATTACCACCTCTCAAGATCAAAAATTGGTTGTTGTTCCCTTACCAGAAGCTTTTAATGATAATGATGAATTAAAAATCAACGTCAAATTCGAAGAATCCCTTGTACCTATCCTTTTGAAAAATGAACTACCTGAGGCTATGCCAATTACCGGTCAACGAATTTGGAAGCTCATTAGAGAGACAAATAAAGATATTCAATGGATCAAAGAAAATAATCGCTTAGTTTTGGAGAACAGAGAATTTTATTTCCACTCTGAATATCGAGAATTCTTTGAATGGGAAAATGAATGGGTTACAAATGGTTTAAAGTACGCAATATATGAATCCGATCGGTTACTTAACAATAAGGATTTAAAACTTGGTGACGACTTAAAAGAGGCTTATAGCAGATTTATAACATATTTTAAAATCAGAAATTCAATTCCTAGTTTATGTACTGTTACTGATGATTTAAAGAAGCGTTCAATTGATTATATAGAAGAATATAAAAAAGAGATCAGTAAATTTGAAAGTGGAGCCCCTGCTGGACGTAAAGGAAGGGATTTATTTAAATTAGGTACTATCCATTCACATGACATGGTATATTTTACGCCATTTCATCCTCTAATGGTTGCTTTTAAACTGAAAATGTTTGAGTTATTAGGTTCTGAAGATCTGGATAACAGTATTTTAAACAGATTAAATCCAAACGGACTTATTCCATTTTTGTATAATGAAACAGAAACGTTATTTAAACCAGATTATCAGCAGGCTGCTATGGAATGGTTGGCATTCAAGCCAGTGAGTCAAGTATCTGTTTCGGGAGCTAATCAGTATTTAGCGAAAGTTGTTACTGATAAAATCACACAGTTTAAAGAGCATTTTTCGTATCTATTTATTAAAAAATCGCAAGCGCCCCTGCAAATTAATGTAATAAATATTGCCAATGACAAAGAGGTTATTCGAGGAATTTTACAATGGATGATAAAGGAAATTAATAGAGAAGGTTCTGAAAGCTTAAAACCAGTGGAAGTTACTCTATATAAAAAAGAGCATATAGAAAGCTACTTTGATTTATATGCTAGAATTGAATCAATTGATCAGTTTGAGCACCTTTTTGATCTAAAGCTTAAATCAAAGGATGTAGATGCAGATGACATCCTAAGAACAATACGAGAAAAACTCTTCTTTTATAAACAAGAACCAGATGTAGAGCTAAGATATGCTCATATATCCTTTTATAAAATGCAGGCACAAGAAAATCATGCTGTCCAACCACTTAATGGAATGACTTCAGGAATTGCTATTGAGGGTCTTTATTCAAGTGTACCTTCTATGAAAGATGAAGAGACTTATAGAAGTGGTTTCGGAACAAAAGCATATAACATTGATTCTCAAAATTACTTAACTAGTACTGCGTACTATGTCAATGAATTAGCCGCAAATTTGCGCAACGGAGGTAATGATAGCTATAGAAAAGGTGAAGCTATCTTCTCAAGAACGACCACTGCAGATGAGGAAACGTTGAAAAGAATCTTTAAATCATCCTATTGGGTAACATTTGTAGATCCATTAATTGATTTAGAGTTTTTTCATGATTATGATGATGAATTAGTTGTAATTCATTACAACGATCAATATTCTTCTTCAAGTCGTTATGATGCTATAACAGTTACTGATAAAGCACAGCAATATTATGCGGTTATTAAAGAATTTCTGAAACAAAAAGACGTAGAAGGAACAGATGAAAATGTTCTCACCACAATTAAAGCTTTCAATACATTTAACGGTGAATGGCTATTAAGGATTATAGGAAGTAAAGGTCACTATGATCGAGAAAAATTAAGTATTATATCTGCTATCAAATATTCTGTATCTTACTTTGATCATCAAGATATTCTTTGGGTTCCAATTTCTCTCGAAGAGGTATTAAGAGTTGCCGGAGCCGTTAGTCTAAGTAAATCTGATGGAGTATTTACTGCTAAAAACCTTAATGTTACAGGAAGTCATAGTGATGACTTACTATTAATAGGTTTAGAAACTGATAATGAAGCAATTTCACTCCACTTTTACCCCGTTGAGGTTAAAATTGGAATTAATAGAGGAGAAATATTAGATAAGGCAAGGAAACAAGTTCGAAAAACAAAGCAATTATTTATCGAAGCTTTAACTAAACAAACAGAAGACACATTTACCAGTAAATTCTATCGTAACTTTTTTGCCCAGTTATTCATTTCTAATGCTCAAAAGTTGGAACAAAGTAACTTTTGGGAGGAAAAATCATATAGCTTATCAGACGATGTAATTGAAAAATTACTAAAAGATGAATATGTAGTGTCTAACAAGTTGAAAAGTTATATAGGAGATGGAGCAATACTATCTTTTCAAAAAGATGCTTTTCATAGAAGTGCTGAGTTAGAAGATGATGTATTACTATTAAACCTTACAGAAAAAGATGGATACGAAGGTTTGGTCTTTCCACTTAAAGACATGCATCAGTGGATTCAATTGGAGTCAAGCGATTTTATTAAAGAGGATATGCTTTCATTCCGTTATAGGTTAAACGGTGATCAGGAGGAATTGATAACGGAAAATGTTCAATCCGATATTATTCCAGCAAGTGATAAAAAAGAAGCATTTGAAGAAGAGGAACATAATACATCAATCGCCAAAGAATTACCTTCCTACGAGAAAGAGGCAGTAAGAGGCCAGGATACCAGTGTTGTAAGAGAGATTATACCTAACAATGGTATTGATATAGACAATAGCTCTTTATCCAAGGAAGACGATTTTCAGGAAAATGATGAAGATAATTCTTCTGTTGATCAGGTAGAAGAAGGGTCTAGTCCCCTCTCATTAGAACAGTACAGAATTAAGATTGGGAAAGCTGAAAATTCTAATCGGGAGATTTATTGGGAATACGGTAATAAGGGTCTTGCTAATAGACATTTACTGATTTCCGGTAATTCAGGACAAGGTAAAACTTACTTTATGCAATGTCTGCTTTTAGAGAAAGTCAAATTAGGAATTTCTAGTATCGTCATTGACTATACGGAAGGTTTTCTACCTAATCAATTAGAATCTGAATTTGTGGAATTTATGGGGGAGAAATTAAAACAAAAAATTGTTTACAGTGAAAAACTCCCAATAAATCCATTTCAAAAGAACACCCGTGATATTGGTGGAATTCATTTACCTGAATCTAACACTGATGTAGCAGAGCGAATTAAAAGCGTTTTTGCGGCCGTTTATAAATCCTTGGGTATTCAGCAACAAAATGCAATATATGAAGCGATTTTAAAAGGTTTAGAGCTTTATAATGAGCAAATGAGCTTAATAAAGCTAAAAGAACTTCTTGAAGAAGATGGTTCAAGCTATGCTAAAACAGCTCTATCACAAATTAGACCTTTAATCGATCGTAATCCATTTAGCAATGACAATACTATAAATTGGGAAGATATAATACACAGTAATGGAGAAGTTTATGTTATTCAACTTACTGGTTTCCCTAGGGATGTTCAATTAATCATCACTGAATTTATTCTCTGGGACTTATGGAATTATTCTGTGAGATACGGCAACAAAAATACACCTATGCCAGTGATTATGGACGAGGCTCAGAACCTTGACCATACAGAAAAATCACCTTCTGCGAGAATTTTAACCGAAGGTAGAAAATTTGGCTGGTCAGCATGGTATGCGACGCAATTTTTAAAATCGCAATTAGATGCTGGTGAATTAGCAAGGTTACAGATGTCGTCTCAAAAAGTCTATTTCTCCCCTCCAGAGCAGGAGTTATCTAATATTGCAGCAAGCTTGTCTAAAGATAACCATGAGAAAAAGCATTGGGAACATAAGTTAGCTTCATTAAAAAAAGGACAATGTATTGTTCATGGTCCTATAAAAAAAGAAAATGGAGAATTATCTAATCCTACGATCACAGTAGTGGATATTAGTCCACTATCAGAAAGAATATAAAAAAACCACCATTATGGTGGTTTTTTATATTATGCGTAATCTGAAATCTTCCATTGAGGTTTTATTTTCTAGATCTTCTTTTAAATTTCTTAATCCTTTTTCAATAAAAGCTAGCATATGTTTGTGTAAATCATCATCATTTAAAGGTTCATTCACTTCATTAATAATTAGATGTTTGAACAATAAAAATTCCTTATCTTTAATGATGTTATCTGGTATAGTCCACTTATTTTTTCCACTAGTGTATTGCTCTGAAACTGGACCTTCAGAAATTGAAATACCTTTAGCAAGAGCTATTTTTACAGCCATAGGTCTTTCACACTCTAAAGAATCTACAATTCTATCTAATATTGCTTTACCTTCTTCAGACAATGACATTCTTCGATTAGACACTCAATCACCCTTTAACAAAATTGAAATAACCATCTCTGATAACGGTATATTTCTTATTTTCATCATAATCTAACATATATTGTTTATAAGAATTCTTTTCCATTAACGTAATATATTCTTGTGTAATTTCTGTATCTGTAGAAAGAATAATTACCTGGTCGCTCAGTTCTTTATAATAATGGTTAATTAGATGATTTCTATGGTAACTATCTAGTCGACCAAGAGGTGTATCAATAACCATAGGCAACGATAAATCGGAAGCTTTTGTTAATGCCCATATTAGCGCAGAGGCAATCATCTGCATTTCACCAGCTGAACGGTCTTGAATACTGATCTCCTGCATGCGGTCATTATATAGACGAACAGTGTAAGTATTAATATCGAATTCTATCTTGCCAAATTCATCTTGTTTTCTAAATAATTGACGTAACATCTTTGAAAACTCTTCTTTTATAAATGTTGCTTTCATCTTTGTAAGCTCTGAAACATACTGTTCCATTACTTTAATAATGCTTTCTACTTGAATATAACGTTTTTGCAATTCCTCTAAATTCTCATCTTGACTAGACATTCGACTAAGATTATTTAATAAGTTTGCTCTTTCTTCAGAAACATTATTCAGTCTACGGTTTAAAGCTTTAAACTTGGTGTTAATCTCACCTGATTTTTCTACTAAGAGATCAATTCTCTTATTTTCTTCTTCAATATTTACTGCTTCTGGAGCATTACGAATATCGAATTCTAATTTATTTAATTCTTGTTGTAACTTTTCGATTTTGTTTATCAAGTTGACTACTTGGCTTTTATCTTTACTGGTTAGATTGATTAAATAATTGTAGTCATTATTAGATATATCATGAACTTCTTGAAAATCAGAAGGCACAGTATGCTTTATATCATTTTCTTTAATCCAAACCTCTTCACCAATTTTTTTTATTTGTTCCAACTGGTCATCAGTTAAAGCAGGAGTAATGCTCTTACTAAGTAACTGTTCAATAAAACGTCGGTAAGGAGACAAGGAAGCATTTTGTAATAATTTTTTATGATTTATCTCATTCTCTAATTTAAGTTGTTTTTTCAGATCAAGAACTTTATCTTTTAAAATAATGTTTATGATGTTCTTTTCTAGGAAATCATCAAGCTCTTTAGTCGAAAGTTCAAGTTGGGTAGATACACGAGACTGATTCTTTACGATTACTTCACGAGACTTTGAGTTCTGTAAAATTTTCGCATTACGCTCCTCATGTGCTTGACTAATTAACTGCTTATATTTTTGAATATCTGCTAAAAATTTTATCTTCTTACTTTCTAGAGTTGTAATTGTACCCTCAATTTCTTCTGCTTCTCTTTTAATATTATTAAGTTTCACCTGACTAACGGATTTAGCTAATTTATTCTCAAGAGAGTTTTTAAGTGAACGAAGATCAATTAAAAGATGTTTGTGAGCCTCCATACCTGTTATTTTTTGGATAGATTCCTTCATTTCATTACTATTTTGTCGTAGAATAATATCTTTAATTTCTTCCCCATCAAAAACAAAAAAAGGTGCAGCATGGTAAGGAATAATCCTATCTATAAATTTATTAAATACTTCAATATTCTCAATGCGGGCACGTTTAGCAAGACTAGATCCTCTTTTCTTAACATCAAGTTCTCTTTCCTCATGAGTCATTCTTTTGGATTGATCAAAATACCACTTAACTTTTAAACTCCATTCCTCACCTGAATCCGTTTCTAAAATTAAGGAAACAGAGCATTGACGTCCACCTTCATCAAAGAAAGAATTGTTAATAACGTTAGAAAATAATCTTTTATATTCTGATTCAGATATTCCTCTTTTACCAAATAACACATAGAGGATAGCTTTAAGAATAGTTGTTTTTCCAGCACCGTTCAGTCCACCAAGAAGAATAATATTTTGACCCTTTTCTTCTCTAACCTCTTTAGGAATATACAGGTCAATTTCTTGGTAACCATAGTAGGTTTTATAATTGTCAAAAATCAACTTTTTAAGTAACATTAAACCTCACCTTATTAATTATTTTTTGTATAGTAACTAATTAAATCCTCATATTCTTTTATTCTCGTACTTTGACTAACATTTTCATATGATAATTTTTCAGCCGATCGAATTAATTCACCCGCCAGTTTTAAAGGAATATTATTTTGATTACATATTTTAGCTAATAGTTCTAGCTCTCTTCTTTTAACTTCTTTCATTGGAACCACCTTTTTAAAATAGAAAATACAGAAATTTCAAAATATATAATGATAAAGTTTCATAAAAATACGCAATTAAACTAATGATACTATTACTTAAGAGATATTTCCATATAGTTTTGGTGGGAAATTTATTATTTAAACCGTTATAATGTGAGGAAGTTAATAAGCTCTTTATGTCATAATAGAAGTACACCAAGAGTTGAAGAGACTATTGAGGAATTAGAAGGGCATTCATATCCGTTCTGGAATGAAGTCAGTGTAAAGTATTTTGAATGGCATTACAATTACCATACAAAGATGTAATTTGAAAAATAAAGATGGCTTATTTCTAAGTCACCTTTATAAATCAGTATCTTTTTTATTGTAACCAAATGCTTTTTCTACAAGGTATTTAAAATCATTTTTATGTAGTTTTTGTTGTATGATCTCTTCAATATTTAAGTTAAGTTCATGACTTAATAATAAAGAGTATATTAGGGCATTAGCAAGTTCTGCCTTAATATTATCAATGTTTTTCATGAATTCTGTACTACATTTCCATTGGAAGTTTTCGAGCAACTCACTAGCTTCAAGTGAAAGAGAGATCGCAAGGTCCTTTGGATTGTGAAATTTATCCCAATCTCTTTCATCTCTAAATTGGATGACTGTTTTCTTTAGGTCTTCCATATTAATACCTTTCTTTAATTTGATGGATACCGTAGTTTAATCACTTATAACCATCATATCAATCTATAGAATAGAAACAAGTTTGTAATTTGAAAGGGGATATATATGCTTGCAATTGCACCAACTGATATCAATTGGTTTAATTTTTTTTATACCAAGAGTCCACCCTCATTAGTTAATTTCTGGACTCCTACTCCATGGAATGTTCGCCAACTGAAAGAAAGAGACCATTTATTATTCTTATTAAAATCACCATATAGAAAAATAGCTGGCTATGGTACATTTAAATACTATGAAAATCTGACTGCTAATGACGCATGGAGTAAGTATGGGATAGGAAATGGCTGTAGTAACTTAAATGAATTGGTGCAAAAGGCAACAGGATATGCAAGAATCCATTCAACAAAACCAAATACTTATGAAAATACGAACCCCGTGATAGGGTGTATTGTTCTTGAAAATCCTATCTTTCTTGATGAAGATGATTTTGTTAAGCCCGAAGATGTTGGACTAAGCTTTGCCCCACAAGTGGTTAAGTTAAAGTATTTTAACACAACTTTAGACCAAGTTATTGGAGTAACCATGTTACAAAATAACGATCCTTTTCAACTGGTAGATTCTAAAGCAGGTTCAAAAAAGAAAGTAACTGTGAAAGAAAGAAAAGGACAATCTTCGTTTCGGAAAAATGTGCTTTTGGCTTATAATAATACATGTGCAGTAAGTGGCGAGGACTGTTCCGAAATTTTAGAGGCTGCACATATACAACCATATATAAATGAAGAAAGTAACCATATTCAAAATGGTATTTGCTTAAGATCTGATCTTCATAAATTATTCGATGCTGGTTTATTGTCGATAGATGCTAATAATAAAGTGGTGTTAAGTGAACATCTTTTTTCGAATTACTACAGATCATTTAATGGGAAAAATATTGCATTACCTCTTAACCCAAAAGAAAGACCATCAAAAGAGGCTTTCAGTTTTCATTTCTCATCCCTTTTTAGAGGGTAAATCTAATTGTACTTACAGGCACCTAGTTAGTACAATTCAAACGATCAATTCTTTCAGTATTTTAGCAACCCCTTGATATGATATTATCCCCTTTAAATAGACAGGATAGGTTGCTTTCTTTTACTTGCCTACTATAGGGGGAGCATACCATACCAAACAGAAGTTGCTTTTTATTTTGTTAACTAAATGAAACGCACTTTTTATTTATTTTTATCCAAATTATGTAAATTAATTGATAATTTTAAAAATAAAGGTTGTACAGCTCATGCAGCTTTTGAAGAATATATGAACTTATTATCTTCCAAACTCTTATTCTTCTCACCTTTCTTTGTTTTGTTTAAAAACCATCTTAACTTTTAAACTTAACTTAGCTTAACTTAACCTTACTAGAAAACGGCTACCAATTTAGTGGTCGTTTTTTATTTAATCAAAGGAGATATATCGGCTGGATGAATTTCCTATGGAATATAAATAGATAAAGATGAAATAATAATGTTAATAAAAAAAGAACACCTTCATAACTGAAAGGAGTTCTATTAAATAAACTGTTGCAATTTGTAGAATTACTATCTATAGGAGTTATAATTAATTTAACATCTACAATAGCGATCTGGCTGTCCACAACCATCACAGCATTCGCATGGGTATTCATTACATTTAGAACAGCATCGACAGTCGGCATAACCACAAGTATCACAGCATTCACATGGATAACGGTCACATTTACTACAGCATCTACAATAGCGATCTGGTTGTCCGCATTCATCACAACATTCACACGGATATTCATTACATTTAGAACAGCATTGGCAATCAGCATAACCACAAGTATTACAGCATTCGCATGGATAACGGTCACATTTATTACAGCATCGACAGTAACGATCTGGTTGTCCGCATTCATCACAGCATTCACATGGGTATTCGTTACATTTAGAGCAGCATTTACAGTAGCGTCCAGGTTCTCTGCAACTATCACAAACGTTTTCCCACTTCTCATCCTCATAATCACGCTCAAATTGGTTTCGTTTCAGCTCATCATCCGCAGCATCAATTTTCCATTGAGGACCACCATGAGTACGATAGAAATAGGCTTCATCTTCTGCATTTCTAAGGCGCTTCTTTTCTTTTTCCATTATATCTTGCTCTTTCAATCTATTACTATTTAGAATTCCATGATTATACTTGTTGGTTTCGTAACCCTCATAATTTGCATTATCCCCATCTCGACTCTGATTTTCATACTCATATTCTTCATATATCTTATCTTCATTTGAGGTTGCTACTTCATTAAATGAGCGTACTTTAGTTGATTGTTTATATCTTTTAGTATTAGAGGTATGCGAAGTTTTCCTTATTTTGTTTCCTTTTTGAACTTCAGAATTTGTATATCGCGAATATTTACTATTGTAGTCTTTATAAGGGTTGTATTCTTGTGGCTTTTTGTAGGTTATTTTTTTTAGGCTACTTAATACCACAATAAACATAACAATTCCTACTATGGGATGAATGGTAAATCCTCCAATTGCAAGTAGAATAAATACTAAGAGCATTAGAAATTTTATCATTAAGTGCTTCCTCTTTTCTAACTTTGTTATTTTGTGTTCTTTTCCTTCTCAAAATTTTTAAATTATATTCTTATTTCACCATGACATACCTAATCTATTTATTATAAGGGTTATTAAATTGTTTTAATCTTAATGTTATTAGTATTCTTTCATTGATTCCTCTTTCTTTATCATATATATCCTTTTTCTGTATATTAGGAAGTCTGTTAGTATATTGCATAGCAGATTTTTTACTTAAAAGCGTTTTATTGTATATATCTATTAAGTTAGTAATAACTCAGAAAGCACTCATTCTTATTTTTCTGAAATAAGCGTATATGATGTAAACTAAAATAAAAGACCTCACCCATTTCTGAATGAGGCTGCTTATTTAAAACTTTATAATTTGAAAAACAGATACACTCCATTTAGATTTAGACCTTTGTAATTTTAGCCCGATCATTACAATAACTTAATTGCATAGTCTGTTCTTTTGTTACCTTCATTATTAATCAGCATTCACATCCATAACTTCCCCTGTTCTTGGGTCCACTGTAAAGAAACCATAAGGGGCTTCGTGCTCAGTTGAATCAGCTGTAGCTTCTTGATATTGAAATACACGTATTAAATACTTACCTGTCGCTGTATCACCATCATAAACATATGTCATATCACTATCAGCCGGTAACTGTACGAACTCTTTTACACGTTGTATTGCTTCTTCGTGTGTTAATAAAGATTGTGCACCTTCGATTGGCGTTTCCTCTGTAGCAGATTCTTCACTATCTTCTGTTGCCTGATCTTGACCTTCTTCCTGCCACCAATTTTCTTCAGGTATATTACCTTTTTTGTATTTACCTTCGTAGTAAACCCCTATTCCACCTTCTAACGAACAGTCTGCAATTTCTTCAACTTGAATATAACTATTGTAGTTCGTCATTTTAATCCTACATTCACTTCCTAAATCGTTTGTTATTTGAGTGGCCACATTACCTTCAACCTTAGCGGTACCCGCCACATCACCCGCACTCACAATACCATTTCGTGCAGCTTCTGCATCTTGAACGTGAGTAGCATTGAGTTTAAATCTAAATGTATTTCCTTCTAGTTGTGTAATATCAATACCAGCACGATCTGTATTAATATCTCTAGTCCAAGTACTTCCCCACAACTCTTTGTTGCCAGTTTCTTGTGCCTCTTTCTCTTTCTTCTCTTTTTCTTCTTTTTCTTTTCGTTTCTGAATTTCATCATAGTTGGTAATAAGAATAGGAACAGACAATTTATCTCCCTTTAAATTACCCCTTGTAACTGTCAAATTCATTGTTGTACTTTTTGCTTTTGGTTGTTCCTTGGCTGAAACAGACAAGGTTGTTTTATTCTTATTCGCAGTGGCTACACCACTTTGGTTAAAGTTCAGTTTTATTCCTTTGGTATTGAAGGATCTATTCTTTATTTCAAAGTTTTTAACATCAAAGTATTCTTCATCTACTTTTAAGTTTTGTGATTCTCCAGCTTTCATTTGTAGCTTAAACGGATTAGCTTTAACTGAAATGGTTTTTTCACATTCGCCAAACTCAAAGCTCTTTTTCAAGAAGGTGGCTTCAGCAATCTTCCAATCTACTAATTTCTTACGCTTCTTCCCTAGGCCATCAATTCCTAAGACTAAATTTCCGTTACCAACTAACTTAGCTTCAGCACTTCCGCAAAGGAACTTTAAGTCATTCTTAGACATTATACCGGATACTACTTTACCATCTGCTTTTGCCTTTACAGCTGTATCTACGCCAGCCCCAACTATTTTAAACGCTGTTAATGAAAATGACATTTTCGGACCTACGGCAAAACCCGCAGTTCCTATACCTGTAAATTCAGATTCTAATTTACCCGTGTTAGAATTAATCTTATTGATCTTTTTATTCTTATAAATTACTCCTTTTTTAGTTGTCTGTTTGAATGTAACCTCATACTTTATTTGACCTTTATAATCAATTTGACCCTGTAATACTACATCCCCTTCAATAAAGAGACCTGGGGTAGGTAAAGGAATAGAAAACGAGCCTAGTTTCTTTTCGAAACTTCCTTTCCCCTTATTTGAGCTTTGAATTTCTTGAACTAATTCTTTAGTTGTTAACTTTTCTGCTCCTTTACTACTACTAGTTACCAATAAATGTGCATCTGTTTTTGCAGTTGTTACAAATTCAACTTTTTTGATACCTAAAAGTTTAGCATCAATATCTACATCTACTTTAGGAGTATATAAATTCACATCCCCCGATAACTTAGCTTTTGATTTACCTAATTTTAAATCCTCTACCTCAATTTCAATTCCATTTCTCTCCACATCCATATCAAATGTTTTACTTTTATACTCGTATTTTTCCCCAGGAGAATTACTCGCAGAAATCTGAGTTTTTGGATCTAAACTTGTAATAGCTTGAGACTTTACACCTGGAGCCGGCTTGAAGTTACTTTCTGTTAAACTATAGGTTTTGTTAACATTTAAAGTATCAAATAATTCAAAAAAATTCGGAGCTTCCACAGCTACCGTGTACTTATTCACCCCACTATCAGTACTCGTAACTTTTACTGCTTGTCCTTGTGGATTTTTACTTGTCTTTAATACAAGAATGTCCCCTACTTTTACTATCTCGTTAATATCTTTTGAAATTTCCACTCTTGTACTTGAAGCACTAATTATGTTCTTGTTATCTATTATTTTTAATCTAGGGTTTAATTTGACCTCTTCTGCTTCTTCACGATCAGTGGAGAAATTTAATTGGTGAGATTTCTCTACCTTTTCACCTGTTGTATATCCTATCTGATCTTTAAAATGTATTTCATAATAGCTGCCACCTTTATAACCTCCACTAGGGGGGGAAACTAAAATTGTCTTCTGATCTCCACTTAGTTGAATCCCAGCATTCACTTTGTTTCCATCTTGATCTAAGACATATACATTATCCGATGTGACAGTACTAGTATCTAGCGGTTTGTAAAAGGAAAATTCCCAAACCTTATCTGTAGTGGTATTTAATTCAGTCTCTATGTCATTTTTTAGCTTAATTGTTTCTACTTCTTTTTCCTGTTCCACGTTAGTTGGTTCAGTTGTTGTTTGTACATCCCTTTTACTGATTACTTTATAGCCAGCAAAACCACCTAGGCCCAAAATAACCAGAACTAAAAACGAGACCAGTACTTTTTTCACCAAATCACTCCTTTTTATGTATTTTCAATAAACTATTTTACCATTATAACAATGGTATGTTTTAACTTTTTTTATAATTCTAACTATTTAATTTAGGAAATATGACATAAATGATCATTTTAGTATATTAAAACACCTATGAAACAAGAAGAGGGAAAATTATTAGAGTTTAGAGCTCTTCAGCTAGATTTCTAACTAAACCTATTTCGAATACTTATGGTTTTTATAATACTTTACTATGTGAACTAACTTACACTCCTAAAAAGTAAAATAAACCCTTTGATGAAATCTATAACACAAAGATTGAAATATAATGAAAGAGGACTGAAATCAGTCCTCCTGTATGTGTTTCTCTTTCTATCAATCTATTAAAAACGGTCGTAAAAGTGAAGGTACTAACGTTTTTTTATTAATGTTTTGGTGATCTCTATTTGTGGAGGATTGTTATTAACAAATGTTTTTATTTACTCCCCTATTATTGGTTGGCTTCTAGCAGGATTTTGTTTAATAAGGGCTTTATGGCAACTCAGTCCCTTACAACTAAGGTTTTTTATATATTACATAGCATGCTTTAACCTTCTAGAGACCTAACCTCTAACGGTCAAACTGTTGAATTCCACAACAAAAAAGACCTTCTAGCGAAGGTCTCCATTATTTATTAACACCCTTTGTTTCTGAACCAACTTTAGCTCGTTCTTTTCTTGCTACTAAAATTGAAGCTACAGCAGTAATCATTCCTACAGCAGCCATATAAAAACCATTTGCAGCAACCAGATCTTCACTCTTACTATTAAAACTTACAATACTCCATAGAAGAAAAAAAACTACAATTGCTGTTGTCGAAGATAAGGCACTGTTATACTTTCTATTCCATCCACAATATACATTTGCAACCCCCAATATAAGTAGCAAATAAATAAGGTTAAGTAAGAATGGTGGATCATACAACATTGTTTTTAACTCTGTACCTTTATAATAATTTAGACCCCCATCGTAAATCCAAGCTTGAAAGAAGCTAATAAAAACCATAATACCACTTAGGATTTGCAAAATTTCTTCCTTTTTAAATTTTTGTTTCATCATTTGTCACTCCTAATATATTTATTTTTTTCTATACTGATTTCAGATCCCTACTGCCCCCCTATTTAGCACTATGTATATTCCAGTATATGAGAAAATTTTACCATAATAACTATCGTTACAATAGTTAGATTTTTTAAATAATTTAATCCCTACCTCAACAGAAGAAAAATATAAAGTGGCTACTCCACAAACTAACAAAAAGCAAAAACTAGTCAATAACTTGACTGGTTTTATGGCTATAACTCCCCTTTTATTTCAAAACATACGTTGCTCTTAGCAGGTTATTTTACCCAAATATAATTTAAGTAAAGCGAATTAGTAACTAGATCAATAACTTTAATTATTTTGCACTGAGACTTTTCAGCATTTATATAGCAAAGAGCTACCTGCATTAAGAGGTAGCTCTTTGCATCCCTAATTTTTTTGTGCAATAGTACCTTTTAAAGCTACTATTAAGCCACATAGAAATATCTCCACACTGTGCGACTTACTCATAAGACAGGTATTATAATGCCCTTTCAAATCTCAACATAGTTTGATACCCAAAACTAAAAATAGAATAATACGCGAACATGCTCTCCAATGCTGCTTTCATTGTTGTTACCATGAATGCCGTATGTATCACCATACGAACCGTTTGCATTTAATCCTAACCAACGTTTTCCTAATGGATTGCGAGGATCGCCCCCAGGAATATGTCCTTTATAATAGGGACGGTTTTTAATCTTGTTCACTACTTTAAAAAAGCCAACGGGTGTTTTATCCCATGTTTTACCCGTTGCTACTGGATCAACGATTTCAATATAGCCATTATGAAAATACGCAAGCTTGTTGTAATACTTGTTAATGATGATTAAATCTTGATTCGCCAGTTTGCTTGCTGCTTCTGTTTTCCCTTGATTTACCCCACATAATGCAAGCTTAACAGGGTAAAAACAGTCATTGATTTCATAAACATGTTCTTCATAAAAACTCTCCTCTTTTCTATATTTTTATAAGAAACGCAAAAAGCACCTTTTAATTAGAAAGATGCTTTTTCTTTACAATCATTTATAAATAAAAATCTAGTTGATCTACGATTTTGACATGCAGAGAAACGTTCTCTGACGAAATTAACATTTGTTTTGCGTATAACTTATAACTACTCATTCAATGCAAATTTCATCTCCTCAAAAATCTAGCTGTTATCCGAGTTTAAGTCCCCTTAAATCTTTTAACACAAAATAAAATTCCGATTTATCTTATTTTAAAGTATCAATAAATGAAATATTAAACGATTCCAGTTAAACTATAAATTCCGATAATCACTAGAACAGTTAATGTTTTCAAAACAGTGATAGCAAAAATATCACGATATGATTGAACATGTGTCAACCCACAAACAGTAAGGATTGTAATGACTGCTCCATTATGGGGTAGTGAATCCATCCCTCCGGAAGCCATTGCAATTACTCGGTGCATGACTTCTGGAGGAATGTTATATTGGGCTGCCGCCTCCATATATTTTTCACCCATGACACTCAGTGCAATTCCCATTCCCCCGGAAGCTGATCCAGTAATTCCTGCCAAAACGTTAGTTGTTACTGCTCCGTTGACAAGTGGATTCGTAAATATATGCGAAACACCCTCTCGAACAATGCTAAAGCCAGGAAGTGCAGCAATAATACCGCCAAATCCATATTCGGAGGCTGTATTCATGGTTGCTAGTAAAGCTCCACCAATGCTAATACTTATCCCTTCTTTAAATTTAGATTGTACTTCTCTCCAGTTATATAATATGGTAGAAATTATTCCAAACAATAGGGCAAGTTCTACTGACCAAATTCCTGTAACCTGGGAAAGTTCGACCTTCCCAAAAGAATCCAGACCAATGGAAGAGAAATCAAATCCGTTTGGATACCACTTAGGAATAATCGTAGTGAAAAATTTATTAGTGACCCCAACAAGGATTAGTGGTACAAATGCAAAAAGTTCACGAGAACGACTGTTTGGAGTCTTGAGGTTTATTGAATAATTCTCCTCTTCAGCCTGGATAGTGGCTGCCATTTCTATTTCATTACCTTCAAAACCTGAATATCCTTCTCCAACTTTGCGAGCCTTTCGAGAACGTGATTCTAAATAAATCATTCCAACAGAAAAAACAATAACACCACCAATTATCCCTAGCATTGGAGCAGCGTAAATATCCGTCTTAAAAAAGGTAGTAGGAATTACGTTTTGTATTTGTGGCGTTCCAGGTAAGGCATCCATCGTAAATGTTGCGCCCCCTAAAATAATAGTTGCAGGAAGCAGGCGTTTAGGAATATTTGATTCACGAAATATGTTGGAAGCAAACGGGTAAACAGCAAAAGCAACAACAAACAAACTTACACCACTATAAGTCAGTATTGCACTTAGTAATACAGTAGCTAAAATTGCTCGTTTAGGTCCCACCCAACTGATTATAGTTTGAGCAATAGATTTTGCCACTCCAGACATTTCAACTATTTTTCCAAATATAGCTCCTAAAAGGAAAACGGGAAAATATAACTTAACAAAACCAACCATCTTTTCCATGAAAATATTAGAAAAGAAAGGGAGAACGTATGATGGCTCAGTTAACAAGACTGCAAACAACGCACAAAGTGGCGCAAAAAGGATTACTGAAAACCCTCTATAAGCAATAAACATAAGCAGTCCTAAAGATAAAAGAATAACAATAAGATCCATACAATCCTCCTTATTTTTAGTAAATAGCCAGTTTCTATAATACAAAATTCATGAAACTAGACCATTTAAGAAATTTTCAGTAGCCTATAAGTGATCTAACATCTATTATTTAAAGTCCCATATAATACACAATCTATTTATTGGATGCTCCCCTCCCTGTTCCGTAAATCCGTGGAGGCTTTACTCCAGACTATATAGCACGCTATTTTCTGAAGCTCATTTTACTCATAGTTGATAGATCAGGATTAAAGTACTTTATATTGTCTGTAAATCTTGGAGAACTACCTTTTTTTTCAGCTTCCTTTACTAATTTTACAACCAAATCATTATACGGAGTTTTGATTCCTGCCTCACTCCCCTTTCTACAAATAAAACCATTGATAAAGTCAATTTCTGTTTTTCTTTTCTTTTCTAAATCTTGTAACATGCTTGCTTTTGTATTACTATGTGGTCCCCAAACCTCTTGATAAAAATCCATTTTACTAGATATATCATTTTCATCTTGGAGTTCAAGAATCTCCATATCTTTTCCTTGAATCCTCTCTAATCTAATTCCATAAGCATGGGCAACCTTTATAGTTTCGTCTGCAATGCAGGCTAAGCTAACCATTGCCGACTCACTGGATAAAACCTCCCCAAAACAACAGCCTAATGCAGCTGACATGCCACTAAATGTTGCATTCATTAATAATTTTGCCCATTTTATTCCCATGATGTTAGAAGAGATATCACAATTTCCAACTAAATCTAAAATTCTCTTTACTTCCTTGAGTCGAGGAGTTATTGATCCATCTAATTCACCAATATCAAACGCATATTTTTTTAAAATTCGAGTTTCTGTTGCGAGTTCGGAAACACCTGGACCAAGCCAGGTAGCACCAAATCCTACAACGCCACCAATGGTTCTTTCATGTCCAATATAAGAAGCAACGAAGTCCTCAGGTATACCATTTTGCAACGTACATACAATACTAGTAGAGTGAAGATGCGGAAGCAATTGTTCTAAAGAGGCCTGATTGTAAACCTGTTTAGTTAATAAAAAAACTAAATCATATTGACCAGTTATTTCATGGGGTAACATGGCCTTTACAGGAACGCAAAGATCCATAAAGCCAGTGATCTTTGCACCGGAATGATTGAGCGCAGATACATGTTCCTTGTTGATATCGATTAAATCTACTTTTTGTCCTTCTGCAGTAATTAAGGCCCCTATTATAGTTCCTAAGGAACCTGAACCCATTATTGCAATTCTCATATGTATTCCTCCCTGGAGTAATGATTGACTTATTGAATGAACTTAAATTTATTAAGTGCATTTTCTTCTACTAAAGTTGATAAATAAAGAGACTATTAAAACTTGAATTTTCGCAATAATTATAGCAATCTCTTTTAATGCCTTTTTTGTGTCTTCTAAAATCCCACACGATAGGTCGAAAATCATTCAATCTACAATATTACTTTTTATTCAGAGGTGTTCATCCTCTCCTTTTACTCAGTTTAAGGAGCATTAGAAGATTCTGATTAGATTGATGCTTGGAAAAGAAAAGGGCATCCGAAATTTCCTAGGTTATTTACCAATGCTGCTTAAGCCCTTCAAATGCTTTGAATTACCCAAACCTAAAATTTCTCTAGCTTGGTTCGGAGTAGCGACATCTCTTCCTAAAGTTTTAGATAAATCTACAATTCTTTCTACAAATTGAGCGTTGGTTTTCGCCAGTTCACCCTGTCGATAATAGACACTGTCCTCCATTCCTACGCGAACATGTCCCCCCATTATAATACTCATTGTGTTGATAGCTAATTGATCTTTACTTGCTCCAATTGCTGACCAAGTTGAACCTGCAGGAATACTTTCAGCTAAAAATAATAAATTTTTAGGTGTAGCTGGCATCCCTCCCCTTATACCTAGAACAAACTGAAAATGAAATGGGGATTCGATGAAACCCTTTTTAGCAATTCGCAAGGTATTATCAATCATACCGACATCGAATATTTCAATTTCAGGCTTTATCTCATACTCCTTCATTTTTTTTGCCAAGCGCTCCAGAAAATTAGGTGAGTTAAGAAATACATCACTACCAAAATTCATTGAACCGGCATCAAAAGTAGCCAACTCAGATCCTAATTCACATACTCGAAGACGATCTTCATCGTTCATGGCCACTCCACCTGCTGTCGTTAAGTTAATAATAATATCGCATTTATCCCTTATGCGATTAACGACTTCTATATAGGTACCCAAATCAAGAGAATTATTCCCGTCTTTATCTCTTACGTGAATATGGGCTATGGATGCCCCTGCCTGCCACGCTTCATAAACAGAATGGGCAATTTCTTTTGGTGTAAAAGGTACATAAGGAGTATGTTTGCGAGTTGTCTGAGCTCCAGTTGGAGCAACGGTAATAATTAATTTTTCCAAAATAATCCCTCCATTTGATTAACATTACGAATATCCCAGCGAAACGTTTCGTTCAAAACACAATGAAAAAACTCCATAAATCATAAAAAAATATGAATTTTTCTTTATTTAATGGCTATTTTAATGGATTTTAAAAAGTTATACTTAAAATCTACTACATGAGTTAGCGAAACGTTTCGTTGATACTTATTATAATTTGTTAACGCTTACAAAATCAAGGGGTTTCTAAACAATTTTCAGAATATTATTAGTTATTTACCCTCTACTATTGAAATAATAAGCAAGTGTATATGATGATACCCTCTATTTGTTTATTAGTTTAGTTACGTATATTACGTACCATTGCTTATAAAATATAAGAAGTTTTTCTGGGGAAATTTAGGATCTTAGAGTCTATAAAAACAAGAAAGTCAGCATGAACTTCTTTGATATCATACCTACAAAATATCAAAAGAACCAGGACCACCAAGCGATTTAATAATCATGAAAAGATGAATACGTATGTTGGTATTGATTGTTATTCTGTGGTTCATCTCTACGACACTTTTTTACAAAGAAAAAATTAATAGGCAAGCTGTTAAATATTAAGACACATTAAAGACGCGCCTCTATAACGTTTGTTATAGAGGCGCGTCCATCAAATATGTGAATACGTTTTTAAAAACCTATTTTTTGCTTTTTAAATCATGATTGTGTTTTTACTTCATAGTATCTGTGGCATTAAATTAATTTAATCCCTTTAACTTTCATTGTTGCCCTAAAATCGATTTAAGAAAGATTATCAATCTTATTTCTTTTATATCCACAGCTTTCACGAACTACTAAAGATGGTGTAAGTATGATTTGTCTAGCCCGAGTTTCATCTTTTTCTTTGATCATTTCTAATAGAAACTCCATGGATAGTTTACCCATGTCATATGTAGAATGGTCAATACTGGACAAAGGAACAAGAAAATTTTCAGAAAAGGAGTTGTTATCGTTTCCAATAACCGAAATGTCCTCTGGAACACGAATACCAGAATCTCTTAGCCCCTTTATCACTCCGAAGGCTATTATGTCACTTGCAGTGCAAATAGCCTCTGGTAATACTTTCACCTGCTCAATCATCTTTTTCACATTGGTATATCCTGATTCTAAGGAATATTCTCCATCATAGATAAGCATTGGATCAATATCTAATCCAGTTTGAGTCATGCAGCTTATAAATCCTGCTTTTCTTTCTCTTGCAGTATTAATATCCGGATCACCTCCGAAAAAAGCAATTCTTTTGTAACCTTGCCTTACTAAATGATTAACTGCTAGTTCAGAAGAAAGTGGGTTATTAACTCCAACAAAATTTTTATCATAGAATGAGGGTTTTCTGTTGATTAAAACATATTTTAATCCTGTTTTTTCAACTTCATTTAAATCCTCCGAATTAGCAATATTGGCTAATAAGAGACCATCAACCTGCTTTTCCAGCATTAGTTCTAAATAAGTCAAAATTTTTTTGTGTCCATTTGATACATTACACAGGATTACATTGAAATTATTATTAAACGATACATCTTCTATACCCTCGATTAATGGGGGATAAAAGGGGTTTGAAAGATTTGAAACTATGACACCAACCGTGTTGGTTCTCTTCTTTTTCAAGCTTCTTGCTACTGCATTTGGTTTATAATTTAATTCTTCAATTGCCTGCATCACTCTATTGGTAAGTGCCGGACTGACGTATGCTGATTGATTAATTACAGCCGACACGGTAGAAAGTGAAACATTAGCTTTTTTAGATATGTCCTTCATCGTAGCCATGTAAAAACCTCCAGGCGAAACGTTTCGATATCTCTAATCTATAATAAGTTGAGAGCGATTGCAATTTAATAGTATTATCTCCAATTTAAAATAGTTTTTTCACTATTTTTGTGGAGCCTATCCTAGGTATGTATAATCTCTTCTTATTATCTCTATAGGATTACTAACTCTCATCGCTATAGAAAAAACTCTAAGTGCTTATGTTAAGTAGACAAATAGATAGTTTTTCTATAAGGTATGTAAATAATAAATTTTTTTTTAAGAAAGTGCGTTTAAGTTTACTTAACGATATGGAAGAAAATAAAGATAAATTTAGTTAGATTTACGTAACTAGAAATTACCTATCGTATATATTCAAAGTGCATAAAATAACGTATAAAAAGGTTAATTTCTTTTTGTACGTACCATAAGGTTTATTTCGAATGTTAAATAGACTGTCACTTTAGGAGTTATTTTGCACTATAAATAAACATAAAAAGCCCAATTTCTCAATATTAAAATTAAGAAATTGGACTTTTATCATCACTTCGGAATAGTGCTCTATAGTGGAATAACTGTAAAGCTAATAAAACTTTTTAAAAGTTGCGTTTCCCTGCCCAAGCTCCTTGCATTTTACTAAGGAATACAATTTGCCCAATATGATATGCGGCGTGCATTGCTAAACTCTTCAGTTCAAGCACTAATGGATTGTCATCAGGAATCGGTCTATACAAATCTTCTAGTTCTGATTTTGCTAGTATTTTTTCAAGTTCACGATGAACAGAAAAGTATTCTTGTTTTGTTTCCTTCCAATTTTGAAAGGTCTCAGTTGGTAATCGATATGTAGCGTCATTATTTTCTGCCTTTGGTTCATTTGCTGTTTCACCTAGAAAGCGTAACAGAATTCTCTTTTCATAGAAAAGTAAATGACAAACTAATTCCCAAATGGAATGTGCCCCTTCAACTGGTTTCCAAATTGCCTGTTCCAAAGTAATATTCTCTAGTACTTTTTCAAGTGGTGGAAACCAGTCTTCTTTATCTAAGCAGCTTGCCCATTGTTGTAACAAAAGTGTCCTTACATCCATTTTCTATTCCCTCCAATCTTATCCCTTTTAATAGATAATCCCTTTGGTCAATATTCATTTGCGGCATGTTGTTCTGGCATAACTTACAATTTCGAGATGAACCATCTGATTACCTCCCTTACCCAATTGCTGAACAACGTTAAAAAAGCACACATTTTATTATTTGTTCCAAAACT
Source organism: Priestia sp. MDV22-iso46 (assembly GCF_058629175.1). Taxonomy (NCBI): domain Bacteria; kingdom Bacillati; phylum Bacillota; class Bacilli; order Caryophanales; family Bacillaceae; genus Priestia; species Priestia sp. MDV22-iso46. The sequence goes on along the minus strand of NZ_JBZVWT010000005.1, from coordinate 30,243 downwards.
CGTACCTTTTGGGACTGTCTATATTGAACAGTCTTAAGAACAGATTATGTGTTATATCCTCAATGAAGGATTGGATTACTAGTGATACTCTTTTGTTCTTTACTAATGGGCAGTCAAGAAGACGTTCTATTTTTTGTAAAAACCATGATGAAAAGTCTGTGATATAATTACTCAAGATTAAATGTAGAATTTAGTTTTGGAGGAAATTTTTTGAATAGAGAGAAAAAGATAAGAGGCTTAAAAAGAAAAACAAAGAAGTTGATACAACGTTTAACAGAAGCAACAACTGAATTTCCCAATGAATTCTGGCATGGATATTGGCATTTACATTTACCTTGTTCTCAAGGATTTATTAATTCCAATAAGACGCCGCATGCCATTAAGAGGCTTTGTCTTCAGATTTTAGTAGATAGAACCAAATATCTTATAGATCTGAAACAACCATCTACAGAGACAATCCGTGTAATGTCTGCAATAGATATACCCGACATATGGTCTTCTCAAATTATTGTGTTTTCAGGCGACAGTCATTATGAGGGTTTCTTTGATCGAGATAATGAAGAACAACAATGGATTCCTCTCCCAAAAGAGCGTGATTTATCAAGAGAATGGCAGTTGATCCTGCCTGACGATATGGCCATATGGGGTTATCTTGTGAAAAATTTTGATGAGGGAGATGTGTACGAAAGCGAATTGTGGTTTATTGGCGAAAAGGATTAAATATATTAATGGTTTCATCAACTAACGTGTGCTTAAATTGATGGGTGAGGGTTGCTGTGGCAGCCTTTATAGTTTAAAAGGAGAAGAATATGAGAGAAGCAATTAGATCCCAAATAGGTAAATTAATAGGCTTAAATTTACGATACGCTGGAAGAGCGTCGAATCTGTTTTGGCTTGGGTTTGGCGAAATGATTTCAGTAACCAGAAGAGGAAAAACTGAGGAATTAGCTGAATACGCTTTAGATATTCAATGTTCGTGGCGTATTACCAAGGACAATAAAATATTAGTAGGCTCACGGGATTTCTATTCTCCAAGAACAGGATGGAATGAGGAAAACGATGATTTTGACTGGGATGTACAAGGAAATAATAGATTTGATGAACGAATTGAATCCTTTATAGAAAATGCAAAAGAACATGTAACTATAGAAAGGGTTGAACCAGACGAGATAGGAGGACTAAAAATCTTTTTATCTCAAGGTTATTTATTGGAGGTATTCCCGGATACTTCAGAAGACGATGAATACAGTGAGTTCTGGAGATTTTTTAACCGAAGAGAAAACAGCCCTCACTTTGTTGTCACAGGTAATGGCATTGAAAACAAGTAACTTTCGATGAAAGGGTACTTTGGTTGAAGATTAGGAGAGGTTTTTATGAAGAGAGGAATAAGTTTTGAGATCCCCAATGAATGCGGAACCTTTCTAGGAGATGTACTAAAGCCAATAGATATAACAGATTTTATTTGGCGAGTTAGTAATGAAGAATCATATCTAGAGGTGAATGATAAATTAGATGAAGAACTCTTCCCTGAAGAGAAAAAAGTAATGCCAGGTACTGAACTTAAAAACCTATTAGAAAACAATGTCTATTATATTATCTTTGCTGATTTAAAGGCATATCCAAAAGAAAAGATTTCAGAGATTGCGACCTATGAAGAGTTTATCGAAAGTGATTGCGAACTTGTTCTGTTAGTAGTAGATAGTTGTTACACCACTATTTATTGCAAGGATAAAGAAAAGCTCGAACTACTTTATAGGAATGCGCAGGCTTATAGATTTAAAGATGTTCAATATGTTACTGATGAAAATGACACAAGAACGGGATTAACTGTGTGGTGAAAAATTGTAAAACGAAAGAGCTCTTGTGTATCAAGAGCTCTTTTTTTAGTTAGTTACCTTCCATAGGATAACCTTTAAAATTGTAGCCATACACTTTCGTTAACTCTATATTTCTTCAATTAACTCCTTTAGGGTATTTTTTCATATTATTATTTAGAGCCCAAACAGATATTTTTTAATCTATGACCAACACACCTCGTCGATCTCATAGTCTTCCGAGGAATCCGCCTCGCCAGTTAAACACGAAAAACATCCCTGATAAGACAATGCACTACCAATTGCCCAAATTTCCTGACCGCAGTTGATGCAGATCGCTCCATTTTTCTTATCTTTAACTGCCTGTTTCAGACTTTCCCTTAACTGATTTGGTTCTTCTCTAGGATTATTCTTACAATGCTTATTAACATAAGCTTCTATTGAAATGGGTACCATTGATGATTTCCTTTCTTATGCTCTTTTTTCTTATTTTATTTAAAAATAATTTGAGCTTTTTTGTAGTTCATCATTATTTATGGAACAAAAAGGATTTTATATATTTACTTTATCATATCGCAAATACATGTAACACCTAGTTTACACAGTAAAAGGATGATTACCTTTAGCCTTAAAGGAAATCATCCTTCATTATTAATTTTTCATATTGTAACCTTTAAACTCGTATCCATAGACTTTCGTTAAATCTATAAAACTCTTATAGGAATAAGTGATAGCAACCGGTGTACCCACTTGAACTTTATCATAAAGCTTTTCAACGTCTGCGTTATGCATTCTTACGCAACCTTGGCTCACATATTTCCCTATACTGCTTTCATTGTTATTTCCATGAATGCCGTATGTATCGCCATTCGTACCGTTTGCATTTAATCCTAACCAACGTTTTCCTAATGGATTGCGAGGATCTCCACCAGCGATATGTCCTTTATAATAAGGGCGATTTTTAATCTTATTAACTACTTTAAAAAATCCGATAGGTGTTTTGTCCCAACTTTTGCCCGTTGCTACTGGGCCAACGATTTCAATATAGCCATTATGAAAATAAGCAACCTTGTTGTAGTATTTGTTTATAATAATCAAATCTTGATTCGCTGGTTTACTTGCTGCTTCTGTTTTCCCCTGATTTACTCCACATAATGCGACCATTAATAATGTAAGAACGGTCATTGATTTCATAAAAATGTTCTTCATAAAAACTCTCCTCTTTTTTATATTTTTATAGGAAACGAAAAAAACACCTTCCAATTAGAAAGATGCTTTTCCTTCACAATCATTTATAAATAAAAGCCTAGTTAATTGACGATTTTGACATGCAGAGAAACGCTCTCTGAGCAAATTAACTTTTGTTTTACATATAAGTACTCATTCGATGCAAATTTCAGCACCTTAAACATACATATAAAAAAGACCACTCATGGAAGAGAGGTCTTTTTGTATTGAGAAATTAGTTTAAAAATGATAAGAACCATTTTTTATCCTCTTTATACTATTCCTTGGTTGTAGTAAAATGCATGCCCTTGTAAAAGTTTATTAATTCCTTCTAAATAGTAAGGAGCACGTTGTTCTACTTGTTCAATATCGACCCATTCAAGTTGGAATATTTCTTCAGGCATCTTAATTTCTTCAGTTCCACCTACAATATGTCCTTCAAAAGTAAAGAAGATAGCATGATGATTCCTTTTTAAAAATTTCCCTTCGTTGATAGCTAATATTTTGCCAGGTTCAATTGTCAGTCCAGTTTCTTCAAATACTTCTCGAATTACAGCTTCTACTAATGACTCACCAGATTCCACTCTTCCACCTGGAAAAGACCAATGCCCTTCGTGATTATCAACCATTAAAATCTGATTGTACTTATTTTTAATGAGGGCATAGACTACTTTTACTTCATCCATCAAATATAAATCCTCCTAAGCATACGGATGCAATATATAAAATCTTAAACAACCTTATCGTCATTTTACATTTTTTATTCCTTATTAATTTTCTCCGTATGACGACAAGAAGGGAAAGAGGAACAGCCAAAAAAACGAGTGCCATTTCCATCTCGTACGACTAAATCTTGCCCACATTTCGGACACTTACGAGGTTCTGGTGTGATATTTTCAAAGATTTCTCGTGCCTTGAAAACAGGATGGACTTCATTAATAAACCCTTGAAGGTCCGCACGATCCACTAACGTTACATCACATGCAGCTGCAAGCTCTTTTGCTTGTTTCGTAAAATAACTATTGGTCACAACCCATGCTTGATTCGCTTTATAATAAGCTTTTGCTGCGTATACTTCTTGTACTGCTGAAAGGCTAACTCTATTTTTAGCGCTATACCGTTTGGCCTGAATCACAATCTTTTCTTTTCCTTTCATCACCAAGTCAGCTCCAAAGTCCCCAGATGATGGTGTTACTTGTATCTTGTACCCTAACTGTTGGAAAAGAGCCTGCAAGTAAAATTCGAACTGCCTCCCATCCATTTTATCAATATAAGGCATGCCTGATTGGGCTAATTCTTTCCTATACTTCCGTTCACGAAGAACACGGTAAGCAAATTGAGAAAGCTTAAATAAAATGAGGATAAGAAAGAGATAAAATACACTTTGAAACACTTTATCCATTCATTGAAAGCTCCTGTTCTGTTTGTTTATTCCGGAGACGTGATGCCACAGGTTGAATGCTTTTTCCATTCTTTTTTAATTGGTCGTTCCAATCTTTCACTCCCTTTGGAATATCTGCTCTTATTAAATCAGCATTCACGATTTGGTTCATTTTGTCAATAAATTCTTTTCCCCCTTGGTCATTATCGACAGCTAACACCATTTCTTGAATGCTTAAGCCTTCTCTTCGAGCTTCGATATAAGATTGAGCAACAGTTTTAGGTTTTAAGCCATTCATACTAATAAGGCGTGTATTCTGCAATTGGTTTTCTTGTATACTCCAATAAGAAAGGAGATCAATTGGACTTTCAAAAAAATGAATTTTATTTGGGCGACCAACGTCAACTGAAAAGCCTGTATGGGGGTTATCGTTCGGTAAGACTTGTTTAAAGGAACCACGCTTATTATTTATAGAAGCTGTGCCTTGCCGATCCGCCCCAATTACCTTTCCTTTACCTCCATGTTCACGCCATTTAAACACCACATTGTTCCGTTTGTCCTGGGCGATTAAATCTTTTTGAAGAAGCCAGTCAACCAACCGAGAATCTATTTTACGTTCTTTTATGAGATAATCCTTTATTTTGCTTTGATCCTTTACTTCTAACTCTTTTGGATAGCGAAAAGGCTCTTTTAATGGTGAAACCGACGGTTGCTCATGCGATTGTGAAAGCTCTTTATAATCGCCTTTGTTGATATCTAATATGGCTTGTGGAAACGACATTCCATAATACATTCGAGCGAAACTGATCGCTCCATATCCTTTTTCATTCCGGCTGTTCCAAGCGTACATATTTCCTTTGATGAGTAAGCTATCATGTTCCGTATGACGATAATACTTTCCCTCTTTTACAAAGGTTTCGCCTTTGGCTTCCAGATACGACAACAAATCAATATCTCGTGCTTTCATGATTTCCCCCTCATTGACGTGTTTTCGTTCTCCCACCTAATCCCTCCTTCTCTTTCACCCTATGAAAAAAGAGGACTAAATATAATATTTAGTCCTCTTACCTTTTTCAAACTTTTGTCATTTTTAACGTTCTATTTCTTGTTGATCTTTCTGTTTTTTTGAAGAAAATGCTCCACTGTTCCGTGCAAAAAACTTTGTAAATCCATTTTGTGATTTCTCTTCTTTTTTCTGCTTGTCGTGATCCTTCTTCTCTGTGTCCAACGCCTTTTCAAGCTTTGTTAACTTCTCACGTTGAGAATCAGTCAAATTCAGCTCTTTTAACTCCTGCAGCACCTCTTTTTTCAATTTGTACACCTTATCAAAGGAATGCTTTTGTTCAAACTCCTGCATTTTGGCCAAACGCTGCTCTTTCTCTTGAGGTGTTTCTTGCTTCAGCTGCTTTTCGACAGGAGCTTTTTCTGCTTCGGCTTCTTTTTTCGCTTCTTTAGAAGAATCTTTTTCACTTGATATGCCTAATTGAGCTAACAAGTTTTGTTTAAACATTTGCTTATACTGTGTTTCTTCACTAGGCTGCTGCATAACTTCTAGTACTTCTTGTTTGTAATCTTCTTGATATCGGTCCTTCTCTTGTGTCTGTTTACGTGCTTGAAACTGATGAGAAAGCTCATTCTCCATGCCTTTCAATTGGTCAGAGGTGAACTGCTTTTCCTTTAAGGCACTTGATTTCAACATGACATAATCGTTTTCTGCATTCACACGGGCTAACATGCTATCAATATCTTGAGGTTTCTCTTTGTCATGAGCCTGTAAAAACGTAATATAGCTCGTTTTGAGCTGCGTTTCTCGATCTTTCTCTAAAACAGGGTTCACATCATGACTCTTTAAAAAATCAAGTGTTGCTTCACTTTTATAGGCTTGTTTTTGTCCTCTTTCATCGGTGGAAACAAGCAAAACCTGCGGTTTTTCTTCTCCTAGAGCTGATCGTGTTAAGTAAACAGCTCCAGAAGGGATGTCTTGCAGCTGTTCACCACTGATATTGGCCCAACCTGCCTCGATCTTTTCATTTTGTGGGTGTTTCATAAACTTCTTTAATTCTCTTTTATCGGAAATAAGCGTTTTAAATTGGTCATTTGAAAGAGACGTAATTTTTTTCATCGTTTATTCCTCCAATTAATTTGGTTTTAAATATGAAAGAAAGGATTATTTATAAAAGAAAAAGCAGAGGAATTAACAGGCTCTGCTTGTTAAATTTAATTTTGTCAGGTTAAAATCACTTCATTTTTTCCAGTATAAAATTGATTTCTTTACAGAAAATATCCTTATCTACGAATTATGAACAAGGAGGGGGAAACTTGGGTAATAAAAATGACTCGTTACTTGGTATTGGAATTTTGTCGATACTATTAACATCAATTTATACAGCAGTACTTGCATCACAGTTGACGGCCACTAAACACAAGGTTGATTACCTTTATTTTAAAAATAAGTTCACTGGAAATAAAAACTAGTTCTATTGAGACGGTCATTAGCCATCGTCTTTTTACTATTCTTTGTTTACACAATATTTATCTGATGTGCCGTCAAATATTCTTGCTATACTTTACCTTTCGAGTTCCTGTTCTTCTTTTTTCTTTTTGACGGTGCCTGTACGTTTCTGGAATTGCATGTGATTACCCACTTCAACACGCTCTTGAAAAGTAAGCGATTGTTCTTGAACTTGACCATTGATGATCCCCATCTCGTTTTTAGTCATAGTTGAATCAATTTGATGCTCAAGCTTCACGACTTCCTCCTTTGTCATCCATCCATTTTTGATCGCTTGTGTTTTGGTTGAATAATATTTTTCTTCAGCCGTGACACGATCTAAAATGCTATCTACATTTTGTGCCGATTCCTGTTGCTGTTTTTGTTTATAATCTTCATATCCTTCTTTCATTTTCTGTTGTACATTTTCAGATGAAAGAGGATCTGCTTGCTGCTGTTTTTCATCCTTTTTTTCTGATGACTGATTTTTTTCTCGTTCTTTTACCAATGTTTCTTCTATTGTTTCAATAAAGCCAACGGACGTTTCATGTACTTCTTTTAAAATCTTGGTTTTATCTTCAAAGCTCTTTCCTTTCGTCCAGTGTGACAGGTATCCTAGAGAATACTCACTCGTATCAACGCCAAAATAAGACGAAACCGTATAGGCTGTCATTTCCGCCTGAAACTCTCTTTCTGCATCCGTATAGTTTGCCCGTGACTCCTCCGTATGAAGTTTGGCATGCGTGATTTCATGAAGGAGTGTCTTTACATTTTGACGTTCGGAGTTACGAGGATTCAACGCAACTTCCTTTGTTAATGGATAGCAAGCGCCTTTTGCGCTGCCTAGTTCTTCTTTAGGAGCAATGATGGAAATACCATTCTTTTCAGCAATGGCTTCCATTCCTTTATAAAGCGCCTTGTAGTCCTCCACGTTTCCTTCTAACCAACGATTTGGGAATATCTTAGGTAAATCATTAGCCGTTGCGTTCGTTTGGTGAATATCAAAAACATGGCCGACTGAAAAATACAGTCGGCCTTGAGTAACTTCTTTTTTCCCCTCTTTAATCAGCTTCTTTTCTTGGGGAGTAGCTTTATTAATGGACTTCCATTTCCCTTTTTCATCCTTGAATTTTGGGACTGTTTTATTTGGAACAAGGATCTTAATGCCTTTCTCTCCTTTATTGACAGAGAACCCTTTATCTTTCCAAAACTTAAATGAACCAACAGCTTGAGCACCCCTAAACTGTTTTTGAATGAGTGCCGTGTTCGACATGGAGTATTGATAAAACTTACCCATAAAAGATAAGTAGTCTTTTAGTTCTTCGGCAGAATGAAAATGCTGCTCAATTTTTTTCTCCATTCCATTTGTTAGCTCCTCGACTTCTTTACGCTTATCTTCCACCGATTTTTTTGCATATGTTTTACTCATTTTCATCCTCCTCTTCTTGATAGGAGATCCCCTTTAACTCTTCAAGCTCTTGTTCATACCAAGGTTCCTCTAAATCCACAAAAAGCTTCTGTGTTTTGATATTCATTGGCACCAACATATTTTCTTGATGCACCACATATTGATGAAACTCCTTCGCTTCTTCTGGACTTAAATTCACCTCTACCTCTTTGTCTTGATACTGTACAATGGCATGATCCTCTCCTACAGCTTTAATCGAAGCTAACACTAAATCTTTGTTAAAAAACATATTTCGTTCCTCCTCTACATTTTTCAAACTATCTTTATATACATCCATCAATGAGATGGTTGTTTCCCTTTGGACTCTTCCCAATCAATTCGTTTTTGACGTTGATTCGCAATACGCTTCTCAACAGCTTCCTTCGCCACCTTTGTGCTATCTAACTCTTGTAAATCGGTTGTCATTAATCCATCAAAACCGTGATGGAAGAAAAGACCGTTCATATATTCAATTAAAATTTGTGTGTTTTTATCAGCACTATTTGCCCCGAGACGAATCCTTGTTAATTCATCTTTTAAAACCTGATGTAAGTTATTGCTGACCACTTCCGAAATATATTGCAATGACCATTCATTACTTTTAGTTTTTTTATGCTCCATACAGATCTGAGCAATAGCCTCACCTGTAAATCCGATATTGTTTTCTTCCATATATGTTTGGATATATTGTTTTGTTTCCTCATCCAGTGATAATTTCATACGTTGTTTATTCATTTAATAACTCCTCTCTTCCTGACGATGATGTTCAATTTCTTTTTGTAATCGTTCATAATGTTGTTGGTTTTTCCAACTTTCATATTCTGATTTAAACGCTCGCTCCATCTTTTTTAATGCAAAATGCATAGAGACCTTTTGATTAAAATTTGCAGGACGTTTTGATTGTTTCTTACTTTCTGCCATTCTTTTAATCTGTTGCTGCTGCTTATCATACTCTTTCATTTCTTTTAAAAAGGCATTCCCCATTCGCTTATAAAGATCATCTATTTTTGTTTGCTTATAGTCCTTGTATCGCTTCTCATCTCCTTTTCCTTCTCCATAAGCTTTCTTTAATTCTTCTACTTCTTTATCTAATTTTTTAAGCAATTGTTGGTATTCATTGCGATGATACTTTTCGATATATTTTTGACTCAGCACATCAATAAATGGCTTCATTGGTTTTAACGTTCGGTAGCTATATTGCCATTGCCTTTTATCTTCTGGAAGATGATTATAGATTTGAAGAAACAATGGTTGAATATCACGATTCTTCCACCTTAATGAAGAATCCTTCTTCTTTTTTTCGACCATATCATTTCGAATTAACTCATTTATTTTTTGGTGCTCCTCACCTCGATTTAAAATTTGATTCACGACTGTTGACTTCATCGCATCCAATGTTTTAGGCTTTCTTTTGCCTCGCTCACGAGTAGGTTGTGGTTCTACGGTTGCAATATGAATATGAATGTTCCCCGTATTATAGTGTATGGCAGCCGACCAAACAGCCGACTCATTTAACCTTTCCCTTTTAAGCATTTCCTTCATGGACTGACGGGTAATCTCCATTAATTTTTTCTCATCCACTGTATGAGTATGAGCGTCATATAAACCGTTTTCTTGGAGCCAAGGATTATGAAATGTAATGACATCTTGCCACATAATACTGTTATTTTTTTGCGCTTTTTCAAACAACTTTTTTAATTTCTTTTTCTCCACATCATTCAAGTGATTGGATTGTTGAGTAAATAAAGAAGATGTTTTATCAGGGTTATCCATATAATCTTGATAAAGAGTAAACAGTTTCTCATGTACTTCCTGTTCTTTTTTCGCCTCATCACGATCTACATAATCAACATAATCTTGAAAAGCTTTTTTATCAGATGTGACAAACTTTGTTTTTAACACCACGCCTGGAATAACAGAAGGTGTACTCACTCCTCATCTTCTCCCGTCATATCTTGAATAAATCCATTGATTGTTTCAATGGCAACTGCACACCTTTCCATCATCTTTATGTTTCGATCAATGAGACGTTCTAACTCTGCTTCACGATCTTTTTGTTCTTGAAAAACAGCCAGTGTTTCAATCTGACCTTTTAAAAATTCCTGTCGAGAAATCTTTTTTTCTTTTGCGATTTTATCAATTTTTTTTAGTGCAACTGGATCAACATATCGAATTTTAATTTCCATTTTATCCGAACTCTCTTTTGTAGTAGTGCTCTTCCCCCTAAAAAGAGAGAAGAGCATAAGGGGTTTTTGCCCCCACCATAGGTGTGGGGCTAGGCAGAGCCTAGCAAAACCGTGGGTACAAAGAAAATCGCTAAATGTCCCCTTTACGTCCCCTTTTTTTGGTGTACGTCCCTTTTACGTCCCCTTTTAAAATCCCAATGTTCCCTTTATGTCCCCCTGTTTTGGAGCCATGTCCCCTTTGCGTCCCCCTGTGTTTTTTCACTTCATGGCTAAATCTTGTTGCTTTTCATTCAATTTTTGGAGCTTTTCTTGCAAGCTTTTTTGTTCATCTTTATAAAGCTGAATGCTTTCATCACTTGATTGAATGGCATCCTTTTTCATCGCAATTTTTGATTCAGTATCTGCTTTTTCCTCCTGCACTTGGTACTTCATATCACGTTGTAATTCGTTCATTTCTTGTTGCGTTTGACGCTTATGTTTGGCTTCTACTGTGATTGCTTTTTCATAGTTTTTCATTTTCTTTTTTACAAACTGCTTCTCTAAATCATTGACCAAAAGCGCATATTCTTGCTTGTTTTTTGTTCCTTTTCCTTCTTCACTTTTTGTTTTTCGTTGGTCAGAATAGAGCGTTGTAATTAACGCATGAGCGTCTATTTCCTCTGTTGAATCTGTTTCTGAATCACTCGTTACATCATCCACATTTACCGTTTCTTTTTCTTCATTTTCTTGATACAGATCAAAGGCAAGTGCTTCCCAATTTGGAGATAAATCGCTGATTCTTACCACATAATAGCCATCATCTTCATACAATAAATGAACAGGTAATTTGATGTTTGGATTCGCTTTTTCTTGTGCAAGGAAGCTTACTTCCTCTTCATCTGTTTGATCCATTTTGATAACCATATCCAGTGAGGCATTAGCCGGATGATACACACGATTCTCAATGGTTACGGTTCCTGTTATGTTAGAAGAAACCGCCTCATAGGTATTCGTATGATACAAAGGATCTTCTGTTTTTAAATAAAATTTCGATGTCAGTAAGGATAAAAAACCGATAAAGAAAAAGATCAACATCGCTGTATACTTCCATGACCGATTACGATTTAAATTAAATCGATAATCTTCCAATTGCTTTTTAAATGCCATCTGCTCCACCTCATTTCATGATTTCTGTTTTCAATTCTTCAATACTATAAACCACCCATTTATTCTCTTCTTTCCGTAGGGAAACTTTAATAATGTCATGCGTCTGATCGTCGACGTTTTCATCTCTTATGACAAGATGATTTGTAAATTCTGCAATGACTTCAACCTCTTCTTGCCCTCCATCATATTGTTGTACATAAAGCTGTACATCGTTTGGAATCGAAGTGTAACTATCTCCATATACGAACTTTTCAGAAGGGTAAAATTGTTCATAAAGCTCTTTGTCCATGATGGATTTTGCAGTCTTTTTACGATCCTCAAATCCATCTTTTTCACGATGATAAGACACATCGATGAATTGATTAACCGTATTCAAGTAATCTCGTTTTTGTTGTTCTTGGGCAGAAGGGCGAACTTCACGTAGTTGTTTTTTTAACTCTTTATTTTCTTCTTGTAAGCTCTCATTTGTGACTTGAATTTGTTTCGAAGCTGTTGTGTTGGAGATATTGTGATTCAGGTAAATGTTGAAAATGGTTACGCCTGCCACCACAATGGCAAGCGCTCCAAATAGTAGTGCTGCTTTATTTTTCATCGCCTTTTCTCCTTTTAGAATCGTTTTACTCTTCCATTGAATCGTTCACCAAAATAGGTTCCTTTTGCCATACTTGCGATGGCTACACCTGTTTTCCCTTGGCAGCCTAAAAACTGATTATTGCCGACGTATATCCCAACGTGTCCGTCTATTTTATAGGTATCAAAAAACACTACATCCCCGGGCTTCATGTCTTTTGGATTGATTGCTTGCCCCTGCGTTTTGAGTGTATCGGTTGTTACGCCTGACATTGGACCGACATTCATTCCTACCTGTTCGAATGCCCATCTGACGAAACTTGAACAATCAAAACGTCCTGCATTAATATCAGATTGAGAGCGTCCGCCACCAAATACATAGCGTGTTTTACCAATCAACGTTTTGCCTGCATCAATCACTTTCACACCCGATTTACCACCACTTCCTCCATTCGCAGGAGCAGCCGGTTTTCCATCAGCTGTGATTGTTCCTGTGTAATACTTTAAAACCGCGTTAACGTACAAGGCGTCGCCATAACAGGCGGAATAAGGCACCATTTCAGGACGTACACAGTGATAATTTCCGGTATGTTTTACCTTTTGATATTGCAATTGTGAAAAAGAGATTGCTAACTCTGGTGTATATTTACCTCCATTTTTCATGACGTAATTGATAAATCCACCGCCAAAGTTGTACGACTGAAGGCAAAGTTTCAAATCATAATGAGCCTTTTCTAGGACACTTTTAAAATGTAAAACTCCTTTATCGACGGATAATTCAGGACTAGAAATATATCCAACTGATCCACAAAAGGACTCGCTACTTTGCATCGGATCGTTTCCTCTTCCTCCACTTTCTTGCATCATGAGTGCCATCATAATTGGCACATAGGAAGCATCTAACCCATGTTTTTGTGCGTATTTTTCAAGCAAAGGTTGATACTTCATCACCTCTGGTGACACATTAGCCGTTCCTACACCAATGCCTCCGCCTTCAATCTCAGTTACCTCACTTTGTTGATTATCTTTTTCAAATTCACCTGTAATGGCTACAATCGTACTCATGACTAAGAGGCCCGATAATCCTAACAGGATCAACGTGCCTCCAATCAAATATTTTTTGGGAATGAGCTGTAAAACGATATGCAAGGCTTATGCACCTCCACCGTACAGCACTTTTTCTTCCTCATCGATTTCAATATGAAAGAGAATGTTTTTTACAGACTTAATACAAAGGAGCACATCCCCAATTGGTAGCTTCGGGATCTCAGCCAATTCACTATCTGTAATCCCTGTTTTAAACACTCGCTGAATGGTATCTAAGTTGTTATCATCCTGCTGCATGATGAATTTATATTGTGTTAAGTCAAAAAGCTTTTTAATTTTTTCAATCGCTGTTTGTTCCGAACCATCTGGCACAAAGTCACTAATTAAATGACTTGCGTAAATCAAACCTGCGAAGTATTTACGTGCTTCTCGACTAAACTCTGTTAGGAAATCTAAGGCATGCTCATTCCCCCTTTTCGTGTTCACGATGTGATGAGCCTCATCGATCACGATTAAGTAGCGAATGGCATCTTCAAAGGCTAATGTCCCTTCTGTATAGGCATCTAGTTGAGGTTCACCATTTTGCAGCATGCCATCCCATAATAAACTCATGACGTTGAAAAGCTGTGCTTGTGCAATTTCATCTTTTAATTTCGATAAATGGCGGATTGAGAAGAATACGACTTGTTCGTCATTAAAATCTTCAATGGTTGAAATGCCATCAAACAAATGAGCGTACGTTTCAACCAAGTTTTCAATGTTAAGCTCAATAACTTCAAGACGACGTTTCCGATACTCTCCTAGGTTCGAATGGTGTTCTCGTGTTTTCTCATCTGCATATAACTCTTGGCGAATAAGCTGTAAAAACTCACTAAAGGTTGGGTAAGCTTCTGGTGAAAGCCCTGTGATGTAGTTAATTGCGCCTTTTTCATCGTTCCATAACTGCTTTTGGATATAGAGTTTACGAAGTAGCTTTTCGTACTCTTTTAACTCATCGTCTTTTGCTTCTGGTGCGATAAAGCGATAGAAAACAGTTAATTTAGATAGGTGCTGTGTAAAGCTATTAAGCTCATGTTCATGTGTTTTAAATACCTGTAAGGGATTAATTTGCCCTTCTGATCCATCTAGCGCAATCTGTTTACCTCCTAACTCTCTGACGAGACTTTCAAACTCTCCAACGATATCAAAGCCTCGAATCTTATAGCCTTTAATCGCATTATCTGTCGTGACTTTCTTTAAAAACGTGGACTTACCTGCGCCCATTAAACCCATCAACACCGCATTATAACTTTTTCGTTGTTGGTCTTTGTGAAACAAATCAAAGATGACGCTGCCACCTGTACGAGTTGTTCCTTGATATGTGCCGTATGGATCATCTAAGTGAGTAAAATGAAAAGGAAACCCTCCGGCTAGTGCTAATGCGGGGATTTCCTTTCCTTTTCGCTTATTAGGGTATTTCTTTTGTATGTCAAAATGCGTCACTAACGATTCCCACTCATACTCTTGTTCATTTAAGAAAATGGATCCTCTGAAGTTATGGGTTTCCAGATGATGAATGACTTCTTTTAATCGCTTTTCTAAGTCAGGAATCGTTTTTTCTGCAATATAAATGCGAAGGTGTATCCGTTTGATTACTTCACCATTTGTGACTTGACGGTATAGCTCTTTCATATCTAAATACTGTTCTTGGGCATCCATACGATCAATGTTTTCTTTGGCATTCACATGCCGTGCATTTTGTTCGGACATATTTTTATTGATCGCTTCTACGACTTGTTTTCGCTCATCGCTTACTACATCTAGGGTTGTAATGGCATTTGGCATATTCATGATCGGTTCCAGCCAAAAATCATTCACGTTCGTTGGGTACTCATAAATATGAATACAAGTCGAATATCCATCCCCGTTTCGAATAAGGTTTTCTTTAAAGCTCACGCCTCCTTGTGGTTGAATCTGTGCCACAAAATAGGGATTGTATCCTTTTTTCTGCTTGATTTCTTGAGGTGTTTTCTCTTTTTTACGAAAAGGTAAAGTTATCATGGTTTTATCATCCTTTCTTATTGTTTATTACCAAGCTTGGCGTTTTGATTGTAGAGTTTGTAAAGAAGGTTCATTTGTTTTTCATCCGAAACAGGTAACAGAGGGATAGCCAGTTGAATATCTCGCATAAATTGGTCTTTTCGCTCTTTTACAGCGAGTTCAGTCGGTCCATATAGGAAAAGAAAGTATTCTCGATTGGTTCGCCCCCATTCTAAATATTGAAGTTCTTTTAACTTTTTTCGTAAGAATCGAAGTGATAACGCATTGTCGGCCTCTCGAATCTTCTTTTCAAGATACTGTTGTTGCTTTTGGGTTGAAACGGGCAAGTTTAATGAGATGATTTTAAAAGGATCTTTGTCGCCCTGGTATGTTTTAGCCAGTGTATAAATATTGCGTCCTGCCTCTTGGTCATGCATGGCATTGATATCGGTACTTTGAAGCTGCCAGATGCCAAAAAAGCCTCCCTCATCTTTTAGCTGAAATAATCCACTATCTGTTTGATCGATAATGGGAATAATGTCAGCTACACTTTTCTTTACCTCCGGTAATTTCTCTTTCTTTTTTTCCTTTTCAGCCTTTGGAAGTTGTAACAGAGAAAAAGGATTCTTTTTCTTTGTACGAGCGATCTGTTTATCCAGTTCCTTTTCATCAAAGAGAAGGGAGTTACTTGTCTTTTTTTCTTTTAAAATAGGTTTCTCTTTTTCTAGGATTCTTTCATCAAATAATGCCATCTATTACCCTCCTTTATTCTTGATCCCGATCTATCGCACAATACGTGCTCTTCTTTCGTACCAATGTAAGCAATAACGCCTCATACATCCGTTTTTTAGGGTTCGTACTTGGTCTAACGATCATCAATAGCCCAAATATGCCCATGAAGATATAAAAGGGAATTTGAAGTGTAGGATGAATAAAAAAACGTAACATCATCGTGACCATAAGTAAGCCAATAATGAACAACAAATCGAAGAGATAAAGTGATTTATTAATCTTTAATTCCGTCGAGATTTCTTTCGGAATGTTATAGTTTGCCATGATTCTTCTCCTCCCTATAAAAAAGAGAAGTAACGCTTGTTACTTCTCTTTTGGTTTATTTCGTTTCTTTGATCCAAGATTTCGTAAATCTCGCCCTGTATTTCGTCCAATTTGATAAGAACGTTTTGTTTTGTGGATTGTTTGCGAATTATCAATACGTTCTTTTACCTTTCCTACCCCTCCCTTAAAGTTATCTTTTACCACTTGTGCAATATTGCGTGTTTCTATCCGGTTCTGATCTGGCATTGGAATATCGTCTGTTGAAGCAGGAACTGTGTCTTTTTCAATTGGTTGTTTTCCTTGGCGAGGTTCCTGTGTAGCTGCCACTTGTGCTTGGGCTTGATCCATCCCTGTCGGTATGGAAACAGACGGTTCTCTTGTTGGTGTAGGATAACTTACACTTTCTACAGAAGATCCACCTTCACTTGTACTTCCGCCGTAACCAGAAGTTTGAATTTCTTCATGAACAGGTGTACTCACATTTCCTATAGAAGAGCTACCTTCACTTGTACTTCCGCCGTAACCGGAAGTTTGAATTTCTTCATGAACAGGTGTACTCACATTTCCTACAGAAGATCCGCCTTCACTTGTACTTCCGCCGTAACCGGAAGTTTGAATTTCTTCATGAACAGGTGTACTCACACTTCCTACAGAGGAGCTGCCTCCATTTGTACTTCCACTATGACCAGAAGCTTGCATTTCACCATGTAGAGGAGTACTTGCCTTTCCTACAGAAGAGCTGCCTCCGTTTGTACTTCCACTATGACCAGAAGCCTGCATTTCATCATGTAGAGAAGCACTTGCCTTCCCTACAGGGGAGCTGCCTCCATTTGTACTTCCACTATGACCAGAAGCCTGCATTTCACCATGTAGAGGAGTACTTGCCTTTCCTACAGAAGAGCTGCCTCCATTTGTACTTCCACTATGACCAGAAGCCTGCATTTCATCATGGAGAGAAGTACTTGCCTTTCCTACAGAAGATCCAGTGCCTTCATTTGCGCCTTCAGCATAACCAGAAGCTTGCATTTCGTCATGTAGAGAAGCACTTACACTTTCTACAGAAGATCCAGTACCTTCACTTGCCCTTTCACTTTGATCAGAAGCTTGCATTTCATCATGAAGTGAAGCACTTCCACCTTCTACAGAAGATCCAGTACCTTCACTTGTGCTTTCACTATGACCAGAAGCTTGCATTTCATCATGTAGAGAAGTATTCCCACCTTCTACAGAGGAACTTGACCCCTGACTATCAGTCGAAACACCTGCTGCTTGCATTTCATCTTGTAATGATGTTCCTTGACCTGCTCCTTTCCCTTCTGACGAATTCCCTTCAGTATTTTTGCCCCCTTCTTGTTTTTCAGTAGAAGATAATCCCTGTTGTTGAGCTTTCTTCTCATTTCCTGCGTTTTGACCTTTAGAGGCAGCGTTTCCTTTCTCACCTGCCATTCCTGCCTTTTTCATTTCTTCATGCAGAGCTGGTTGTTTTTCTTTATTTCCTTGTGTAGCTAACCCTTTACCAAAACCTCCAACTCCTGCTGCTGTCTGAAGAGCGCCACCAGTCATGCCTTTTCCTACATTACCAACACCTTTTGCGAGATTGGCTCCTCCTTTTAAGGTTCTGCCCATCATGCCAATACTACTTTCAAGTCCTTTTGCCATCGCAAAGCCCCCTGCTACAGCGCCCCAACCACTTCTGAGGCCAGCATCGATACCAAAGAGACGTTCACACATTACAGGCCCATCTACAACGGCAATACTAAAGGCGATCAATGCGATAAGATACGGAATACCTTCTAGCTTATCGCTAATAAAAACCGTTCCCATTAGATAAACCTTCATGGATATAAAGATCATAATCGTGACGAGAAATGTATTTAGGATGTTTTTCAGAACGGCTTTTAACTTCTGCCCATCTGCTACATCCGCAGGCGCAACTAATTGGGCTAGAATCGCATTGAATCCTAGCTCGTAACATAGTTTTGCTAATTTAATAGAGGTAAATAACAAGGTCATTCCTATAACAAAAAGAGAAATGGCAATCGTCCAGAAGTTCCATGACCATCGATAATAAAGTTCTGGAAAGAAATCAAACCATCCATTGTCTAATTCAACTAATCCCTCTTTTCCATCTGGTGCAATTGCTGTTTTGCTTTCTAATATCTTCTTACTATCATTACTTAAATCTTTTCCTTTGCTAACCTCAAAATCCTTATCAATTTTTTCTGTAATATCAATCATCATAATATTTTTTTGTGGCACTTTATTCGATTCTTTTAATTTTGGACTCTTCCACTTCGTAAGATCGAACTGCGCTACATCTGTTATATTACTTTTAATAATCTTTTCACTCACCGTGCCTTTTTCATTCAAATCAACGGCTTCAATGGCTTGATCGGTGAATTTATCTGCCTTTAACATACTTGTGTTTAATAAAAGTAAGACTGCCATCGAAATAAAAATGTTAATCATAATCTGTTCACGATTGACTTTCTTCTGAATAATCAACATATAGCCGATATACAGAAAGGAAAAAGCCAGTAACACATATAAAAAGGGTTGAAGCTTCGTAATAAAGTCTTGAATTTCGGGTGAATTAAAAAACGCTTTAACTCCTAATACATTATCAGTAATCCCTTCTAATCCATCCACTAAAAAAGAAAGAAGTTGAATACATGCCCACCCTAATTTTCGTAACAAATAGCTGAGGATATTTCCAACATCTAAGTAATCTGAAAACTCATGTAGCTTTTTAAGAATTTCTTTATCCTTCATCTGCTCATCTCCTTACGAAGGTATTACATGCCTTGAAACAATGTATCAACAGTTATCTCTAATCGTTCATCCAGAGGAGAAACACGAATTTGTACAGGTGCTTCTCCTTCCTGCCCTTTTTCCAAGTGGATAGTGCCATCTAGCAAGCCAATTAACACTTGGTGTCCTTCCTTCACAATCGGTGCATAGTCCTCTAAAATACGCTCTAATTCCTTTGAAATACTTGTCATTCTTTCTCCCCCTTTTGATATTAGGCTTCTTGTTTTTCCATCTCATGTTTCAAATTTCTAATAATGGTATTTATTTTCGTTTGAAGAAGTTGGTAGACATTTTTATTCAATTGGTCACTAACTCCTAGCATATTTAATTCCTCTTCAAAATCACTCATGGACTGTTGCTCAATCTCTTCCACCGTTTTATTCATTGCTTTTGGTAAGTGTACTTTTAAAGCAGTAGAAACGTTTTTATCTCCACCGAAAAACTCTTTGACTGTCTTAGTTTTATAGTTCTCATACGTTAGAGGAGTAAACGAATCGTTGGCTAGTTCCTCTTCTTTTTCCACCGATGGAGCTTGTGATTGAAAAGGAAAGAAATTATGAATCACCAAGGATCTTGGATTGACTTGTTCATGTAAAGACGAAATATCAATATCTAGAATCGAACGATCCGTGTCAAAGTCCTCTCCGAGGTATTCCCAACGGTATTTCAACGCTGTTTTTCCAGTGTTATAGATGGGATGTGCTTTAATTCTCTGACGTGCTTTATCTTGACGTTTTACAACACGTACAACCACACTTTCTCCTTCTTTAAGTTCCATTAACTCATTTGGTGTTAATAATGGTTTTCCATCAACCCCCTCTGTTTTACTTTTATCCGTTGATAATCCTTTCCCACTTCGAGAGGTAGAATTGATGGTACCGTCCCCTAATTTTTGTGAAATGGTCTTCGCTGTTTCATAGTTATTGCTTAAAATATAAATCGTATTCCCACAGTTCCCTTCAATCGTTTCAGCATCATTTCCATATTTATTTTTTAGTTGTGCATAGGCTTGAATCACTAAGTTAAAACGTATATTTCGTCCTAAACAAACTGTGATAATGTTGGACATTCCCTCGATTGCCGGCATGTTGCCAAATTCGTCTAACAACACCACTACTTCTCGATGACACTTGTTTCCTCGTGCCAATGAAGCATTTTTAGAAAGCACATAATATAACTGCCGAACAAAAATAGAGGCTATTACATGGTTACTTGAATCATAATCTGGTGTGACCATAAAAATGGCGATTGGTTTTGTAAAATACGTCACTTCCTTTACATGAATACTTGGATGTTGCTTCTCTACTGTAAACGTTGTAGCTCCTGTTTCTTTTGTGATCCTATTAATCGATATAACGGTTTCAAGCCTCGATGAAGTAACAATTTTATCACTCAACTTTTCAGTTAGAATAATTTCATCATTCTGCTTTATTTCGCTCGTAAAGTTGACCTCGAATAACCCTTTGGCATCGGTTTTAATCGTTTCTTTTTGACCATCTGGAAAGATGATTTCTAAGCGAGTAAGGGGTGCTGCTTTTCCTTTGATGGTTTTTCCAAAGCCCACACGTTTTAAATCGACGCTATTTTTAGAAGTCATCTTGGCAATTTCGTCAAACGTAAAAATGGATAGTCCATTCATCGTTTGGGTGAAGATCCCGCCTCTTGTCGTACCTTTTGAGAAATTTGAAGTCGCATACTGCATTTTGGCGACACTCTCTGTTGGCAGCCCATCAAAGTACAAATCTAACGCATTTTGGGTATCTCCTTTTTTATTAATCACAACCTCTTTCGAGCCTAACTCTGACAACATATTCGCCACTGTGTACATGGTGATTTTATTCTCTTCTTTTTCTTTAATACACTTATCTGTTACAGCTAGAATCATGGCGTTACATAAACTCATAGCACATTGTTGCCAGAACGGATCTTTGGCATTTGGATTGTAGTAAAGCGTATAGGATAACGTATTACATAAAGCCTGAGCTGTTGAATAATCCCCATCCTTATACGTTTCTTTGATCATTTCCAACAGATTATAACTCATTGATTCTAATGGATTGAGTAAGTTTAGCACTTCAACATGATAGCCTCTTTCTTCTAGCGTGTTTTTAGAAGCTGCGAGCAATTCCCCCTTGGGATCATTGCAGACTAGGGAAGGTTGTTTTTCAGCTCGTGAGTAGATATCAATCGTTGGAAAAACAAACGTCTCCCCTTTCCCTGATCGTGTAATCCCAATGATCAAATTATTAACGGGTGTGTCATCAATTAGCATGTAGCTTTTCTTCGTAAAGAATCGATGTGTGTGGAGAAGCTTCTGTATTCCCTTTAAAGCTTTATACTCTTTCCATGTTTGAATCAGATCATACGTTTGAATACGAGAAACAGGAACCCCACCTCCACCTTGATAGGTTGTCGTTTTTTCAGGTACTTTTCGATATTGTTTTTTCAATTCGCGTCTTGTTGTAAAGCGCCCCGACCCTTTTTGATTATGGTTTAAATCTTTGAAGTTGGATCGAATATTATAAGCAAATTTGGCCGTTAATAAGGCAGCCACTAGAGACATCGCTCCATATAAAGGCATGTACTGTTGAAGATGGATCTCTGTCAAAAAGGATGTGTCCAAATGAAATGGCTGCGGTTCAAACACATCACTAAACGTTGTTTGAACAAGGTTACGCATCATGTTAAACAGAAAATTTAAGATGAGTAGAATAGACACAAAAAAACAAGCACTTAAAGGAATAAGTACTTGTTTTTCAGCGACCACATATTTGATGGATTTATTAGGTTGCATTTCTTATTCGCTCCTGGTCAATCTCTTCAGAAGTAGGAATGACATAGTAGGCACTCGATGAAAGAGAAAAGAACGTTTGATCTCTTGCCTCATACTTGTGTTGAAGGTAACGAAAAGCCGTGTTAATGTCCCATTGTACCTCTTTCATATCCTCTTCGGTTATTACATAGGCTTCATTACAAACTAAGTCGTCTTTTTCTTGTTGAGTAAGCTTGGAGATATCTAGAGGTGGCATCGTTGGTTTCGTGCATAATCGAAACTTGAACGCATATGTCAAAAAATCGTCTGTAAGAGTGATCGAATCAGCATTTTTAAAGATCATGACAATCTGATTCTCTAAAAGAATGACATTATGAACACTGTTCGCAATGCGTTGGGCATGAAGTTGAGTGGTGTAAAAGCTGCCTAATTCAATTTCCAGGAATAAATCTTCTTCATAGTACTCAACCCCTACGACCAAGGCTTGCTTCTGGTTTTTCACTTTTGTTTTTGTATACACCCTATCCATCCTTTCTTATAAATTCTTTAAAGCTTCTTCTTGTTTCTTTTGTTGATCCGTTAACGACTTGATTTTGTTTTCATCTTTTTTGTCTTTCTTGTTCTCTTCCTCCACTTGTTTTTTCGTTTCTTCTATATCTTTTTTCATTTTTTCATAGGTTTCTATTTTTTGATTCAAGTCTTGGCTTTGAATATGTGCTGCTGCTTCTTTGGCCTCCTTTACTTTATCTAGCTTCAGATATCCATAAGCCTTCATTTCATATCGTTTATCGGTCATTTCTACTCCTGATTGACGCATCATATCTTCCCATCGTTGTTCGTGATAGGCAAGATCAAAGGCTCCATTTGGCGAAGGAAATGTTTGTTGAAACTCTTTTAACGCATGAACATCTCCCTTCTTTGAAATCATGCTTTCCACTACTTCTGGATGGTCTCCCTGAAGTTTAACAGCCTTCTCATACTTTTTTTGATCGACGAGAAGGCTCATATAAACGTTTTTCTGTTCTTTCGTGAGGCTTTGTTCATCAATAGAGGAAAGCCGTTTTAAAACACCTTCTGAATCCCCTAAGAGCGCTCTTTCATAGGTCCCTGTTATTTTTTGTTCGAGTTTGACTTGTTTTTGTAAATCTTGAATGGTTTCAGCTCGATCTTGAGAAGTAGCTAACGTCGAAAAACACGTTGCTGAAAGGATAAGAAGGGATAAAATCCCTCCTCCATAGATCAACCTCCGATTACGAGTAGAAATAACAGGTGTTTGAGTCGTTTGCATATGATCTTCTGTTTCTTCTTCTAATAAAGAAAAGGAACCATCTGTTGTTTTCAGATGGTCCGGTACTTCCTTTTCCAATTGTTCAAGAAAACTTCTCTTTCGAGCTTCCTGTATATCATCCATTTTTAAACTGTCTAACTTTTTCTTGATATGATCGACTACATGACGAGCAAGACCTGATCCAATGGATAATGTCCCTGCATATACCTCATGATCCTCTTCATCGAGGATAAAAAAATCCGCATGAGTCTTTTTTCTAGTACGTTGATACTGTGTTTCTACTGTTTCTGTTATCTCGCATGCTTCTGGAATCGATAATTTTTGAAATGGCTTTAATTCTTTTGTCTCACTTTTTATAAACATGACAGACAGCATGTTTCTCCATTCCTTTCGTCTAAAAATGAGCATAGAAAAAAGCTATACAATCGACTGTATAGCTTTCTTAACTTCCGAATCGGATATTTGTATTGACACCTTCAGCTAATGCATAAGCACCCATGACAACCACTAACCCAACTGCGCCTCCAACAAACCAAGCGATACATTTATGACGACCTCGTTCTCCACCTAAGATTAAGTGATATCCACCTACACAAAAGGCAAGAGCTGCCGCAACCATCGCAATACGCTGCATCCATTTGATAATAGACTTTCCACTTTCGATGAGGCCATTCATGCCATCTGCCGCCCCCAAGGTTAAATGCGAAGTTAACTGCGTCACATCAACGCTATTCAATAAATCTAACATGTGTTTCACTCCTCTTTTTCGTTAATTTTGCGTTACGGGAATACTTTGTGGTCTTACAGGAACTTGTTCAGCTGCTTTTGGTTCGTTTTTTTCTTCCTCCTCTTCTTCACCTGTAAAAGCACTTAATGCTTGAAGAATTAAATCTTGATTTTCTTCAATAAACTGTTGGTGTTGTTGGTGTAGCCAGTCATTGTATTTGTTTCCATTCACTTTTAGCAACTTTTCCACGAGGTCTTTGGATTTCTTTAATTCCTTTTGGGAGATCGTCAAGATACCACCACCTTTCAAAGCTTACCTCTTATTTTTCGAAATACAGTTCTTTGGATGTTTCAATAAAATGAGAAAGTTCTGTTTCTAACTGTGATGGATTATATTCATCTAGTTTAATTTGTTGTTTTAATTTACCATTCTTATAAGCAGCTAAGGTATCCGTTTTTTGAGTTACACCGTAATCACTTTGACTTTTTGTACCATCAAATTGTGGATCATAACTGTTAAGTTCTTTTCCATCTACATCGTTTTTTTCTAGGGCATTTTTAACTTCGTTCATGTATACACTTCGGTTATTCTTGTCAAAGGAATACATCACGAATCCTGTACCATCTTCCTTCATAAATTTTTTCATTTCTAGAGGATGTAATTCTTCTAGTTCACCATTTCCTTTCACTTCACTTGAATTGTAGGAAGAGACAAACGCTGTGCCTATTCCTAAAGCCACAACGATCCCTGCAACCGCAGAAAGTAACCATTTTTTGTTTTTCATAACCATTCTCCTTTGTTCTTAATATTCAGACATAACAAACGATTCTGAAACCTACCGAGAGTCATATTTTACCACAGGTTTAGCGATCATCTCTGTCTTTTCAAGGCTATGAAAGGAAATATATACCCGTTTCTGGCTGGAAGGGCAAACCCTATATTGGCATGCATAGTTTTCACTAAGCCCAATAATGCACAACGTTTTCGGCATGTACGAAGAACCTCGTATATCTACTGTTTGGAGTCTTGTCGCTTCTTCGGAGTGACCCTCACGACGAAACCCTTCACAGATCATGGATATACCGTCACTGTTTTGTTGCTAGATCACCGATGAGTTTTAGGACGCACTCATCGAACCTTATCGTTATCGTATACCTTAACCCCCTTGTGATCCGTTTAGGGGAGGCACGCAATATAAAATTATCAAGGAACCACTTCTCGTGCTCTCGGCACGTTTCAAAATCGCTTGTATGCTGCATCTAAGAACTAGCAGGTCTTTTGTAGAACTTCCTTCAATTCCTCATCTTTTTTTCTGCGCTTGGCGACGATGGTATGAGCCTGATCCATTACTGAGCGTACTTCATAATAAATATCTGCTACACGTTTGATATTGCCCGTTCCTTTTTCTACAGCTACCCCTCCTTTTAACGTATACAACTTTCCATCAAAGGTTTTGGCACTTTTCGCTCGTGCATCTGATATATCATAGAATGCTAGTCGCTTTTGTGCTTCCATGTTCATCGCCCCTTTAAGCTGTTAAGTATTTAAAAACTTAGTTCATATTCTTCTGACCTGGTAAGAAAATATCTTCTAATCTAAGATCCAGTGCTTCTGCGATTTTCTTCATATTTTCAAACGTTGGATATTGACGAGTCCCATTTTCAATTTGAGAAATAGTGGGTTGCGGGACTCCTGATAACTGAGCTAAATAAGTTTGGCTCCATTTCTTTTCTAACCTCTTTTCTCGTATGGTCTTTATTTCCAGCACCTCCTTAATTACATAATAATCGTTAACAAATAAATCGTAAAGAGTTTTTTGTAAAAAGTTACTCTTAAACGAATATTTCACAACAACTTTCTTTTCTGATAAAATTAATAATAAAACTTAAATGAAAGTAGATAGATAATATGACTATAGAGGAACTTAAAGAATATATAGGATTAAAGATCAAAGAGTACCGAAAGGTTCGTCGTATAACTACTGCTGAATTAGGCAAGTTATCTAATACCTCACAAGCCACTATTAGTGCTATTGAACGAGGAACAAGATTTGGCACATTTGAATCAATGCTAAATATCTGTGATGTATTAGGAATTAGCCTATATGATATCTTGCCTTCTGATTACACGCAGAAAGTAAACCTAAACAACTCTCATGAAGATAAGCAAGCACATTTATTATTAGAAAATCTATCTACAGAAGAGATACAAGTGTTGAAAAGCTTGGTTCTTAATGACTTTCCACTCTTAAAGGTACTAAATCGTTTAGATTCACAGGAAAAGAAACATTTAACAGCATTATTTGATTCAGTATTAAACAACTCCTAAATATAGGATATATAAGTTCTGAAAACTTGCATACTGTGATTTTTCATCACCCTATTTTGGAAATGGGGTGATGTTTTTTCACCCTTTTTTAGACAAGGGGTGACGAAATATCACCCATTTTGCAAACAAAAAAAGCGACTTGTTAATTTAACGAGTCACTTTAGGCCGCCAGTTTTTACTTTATCTATAAGATCTTTTGTATTAGATACCGATAATTTTTTGAAGATGTTTTTAAAATGTGTTTTCAGTGTATTGTCGGATTTATGTGTCTCTAGCGTAATTTTCTTACGCGAGTATCCTTTTTCAATATATTCAAAAACTTCTCTTTCTGCATTTGTTAAATCTTTAAGTTGCTCCTCAGATTTTAAACGACGAAATTCTTTTAATACAGCTTCGACTGGACTAGATTCATTGTTATAATTAGAACGGATAATTTCTGGTATGCGATGTACATCCTTCTTCAATATATAATCTGATGCTCCTGCCATAAATGCCTTTTGAATAATGTCTTCCTCCGACATAGACGTTAGCATTATTACCTTTGATGTTTTTTCACGTTTCAATTCTAGAGCTGTATATATGCCATCAAGATTAACCCCTGACAAATTAATATCTACAAGGAAAATATCTATATTGTTTAAAGCGTATGAAAGAGTGATCCCTTCCTCTTGCGTTTGAGCACATCCTACTAGAGTCATATCTTCTTCCTTGCCAATTAGGTTTTCCATTATGTTAAGCCAATCTGGATCGTCTTCAATTAGTACTACTCGAATTGGATTTTTCATAAACATCACCCTTTTTTAAATGTATTGGAAAAGTTAATTTAATTGTGGTTCCTTCATCAACCTTACTTTTAACTTTCAAGTCTCCACCAGTGTTAAACATTACTTCAAAGCAATGGTTTAATCCCAACCCATAATTTAAGTCACCTTTTTTCTTAGTACTAAAAAAAGGATCAGTAACATATTTCAAATTCTCTGATGGAATACCCATTCCATTATCTGAAAAGGAAACCATTATATTTTTACTATTCTTAGATGAAATAGTTACCTTTATTTCTCCTCCATGGTCAACTGCTTCAATCGAGTTTTTCAATATATTTACAAATACTTCGTAGGTCTGTGTACGATCGCAATATACAGTGTTTTTCTCTGATGAATAGAGTTTTTTAACCTTTATATTTTTCTTGCATAAATCCAATTCTAAATCTTCTAGGCTTTCATCTACTAACTTATTTAAGTTATTCTGACTTTTTATAATCTCTATCTCTTGTGTTTTGCTATGCATACGCTCAATGATCTCTGTCAAATGTTTAGAACTACGATTTATAATTTCAATTGAATTTTGAGAAGATGGATTAAGTTCATCTACGTTTATAGTTTGTAAGCTTGAATTAATTTTATAAATTTGATTCTTTATAGCATGGTTTAATAATGCTGTTCCTTTGTTTATTGCTTCTCTAGTCTTCTTATGAGCCTCTCTCTCGTAACGTAGCTTAATTCCATTAAGAGATCCAGCACCCTTTTTCAGAGCTTTCCATAAAAAAATAAAAAATGCTAATACGAGAAAAACAATCATATAGCGCCAATATTGGTGATGATTGTCTATTGCTCTTACAATATAATTTAAAATTAAAGCTGATAACATGACAGGAAATGAAATAGAAATTGTGGTAATGCGTTGCTTTTTCTTATTGGGATCACTCTCTGTATACCAAGCGTATATATGGACTAAACAGGCAGCAATAATATAAGGAACTGCCCAATATAACATAGAACGAAAATCCGGTATTATATCAGGGTAATACACGGTTGTTTTGAGCATAAAAATAATCGGGATAGGTAAAAGATACTTACAGATTTGGATAAATCTTTTAGTGAACTTGTCACTATAAGTAATGGCCCACATGAGTAAGGCATAAGGAAAAAAGTAAATAGAAATGAAGCCAGTTGCAATTCTTAGGTAATATAAAAGCGAATCTAATAAAGCAAAATCCATATTGAACTTATCTAATGTAGGAAGAAAAGTCTCTATGGTAGCTCTAGAGAGTCCTGCAAATGCTGCACAAACTAGTACAAGAACCCCCCATCGTATAGATGGTGATTTAGGATCGAAACGATAACTAATAATCGCAAATATTGTACTAATTAAAAATAGAGCAATCATTTAGTACCATTCCGAACGATATCCATGATCTCTAATGGACTTCTAACTAAGAAATCAGGATTACTTTTAGATAAAAGTTCCTCTAAATCATACCCCCAAGTAACAGATATTATTGGAATCTCACTTTTTCTTGCAGCCACAATATCACGATGCTCATCGGCAATAAGGATAATTTCATCTTTGGCTACGTTATATTTTTTCATGTAACTATTCATTGTAGTATGTCTTCCAAAAAAACGACTTGACTGAATAATTTCATCAAAGTATTCTATGTCATTTAATTTCAAAAACTTTTGGATATTTTCTTTAGAGTTAGCTGAAATCATAACAAGCTTAATTCCTAATTCTTTTAGATTTTTAAGTACCTGCTTCATTTCTTGATTTACTTCTAAAGTTGGGATTGATTTTTTGTATCGTTTAACAACATCCATAGTAAGCATAGGAACCTTTAATATGGACACCTCATATTCTTTGAAACGTTCTTTTACAGTCAATGCTCTAATTCGATCGCTTTCACTTTGAGGAATTTTTTTGTAGTCATACTTATCGGCAAACTCATTAAAGAGATCAAACACAACTTGACCAGAATCTACAATAGTGCCATCAAAATCACAAATTATTGTTTTAAACATCTCTACACTTCCAATTCATTTAACTAATTAATTTTTTACGGAACACTCGTTTCCTTAATCCTATCAAAGTTCTAACCTCTTTCAAATAGAACATAATTACTTTATTTTACATTTAACCCAATTAAATATTTCCTGTATAAATTCTATTTATTGTAATTAAAATACATAATCTTCTTAATTGATTACATTTTCCATTCGAAAAAAGATACATTTTCCCTATATTTACATCCTATTTTTCTTAGAATATTCCCATGGATATTTTCATTAATAATAAAAACATCACAATTGTAGCTATAAAACTTGCTCTCTCTAATAGAAACTGCATCAATGTAATGAAAAAACAGTTTACTAGGTTGTGTTGCCCATCGACACGTTCTTTATTACCCGGACATGATGCAGGGCGACATTAAGATTGAGGATTACCGAATCATGTTGCCCATCGACACGTTCTTTATTACCCGGACATGATGCAGGGCGACATTAAGATTGAGGATTACCGAATCATGTT
>NZ_JBZVWT010000005.1:170-528 GCF_058629175.1 Priestia sp. MDV22-iso46 | reverse complement strand
TTGCCTATCGACACGTTCTTTATTACCCGGACATGATGCAGGGCGACATTAAGATTGAGGATTACTGAATCGTGTTGCCCATCGACACGCTCTTTATTACTTGGACATGATGCAGGGCGACATTAAGATTGAGGATTACCGAATCGTGTTGCCCATCGACACGTTCTTTATTACCCGGACATGATGCAGGGCGACATTAAGATTGAAGATTACCGAATCGTGTTGCCTATCGACACGTTCTTTATTACCCGGACATGATGCAGGGCGACATTAAGATTGAGGATTACCGAATCGTGTTGCCTATCGACACGTTCTTTATTACCCGGACATGATGCAGGGCGACATTAAGATTGAGGAT
>NZ_JBZVWT010000005.1:0-70 GCF_058629175.1 Priestia sp. MDV22-iso46 | reverse complement strand
TACCGAATCGTGTTGCCCATCGACACGTTCTTTATTACCCGGACATGATGCAGGGCGACATTAAGATTGA
>NZ_JBZVWT010000004.1:0-370335 GCF_058629175.1 Priestia sp. MDV22-iso46 | reverse complement strand
TTGCATGTATTAGGCACGCCGCCAGCGTTCATCCTGAGCCAGGATCAAACTCTCCGAAGAAATGTTTGACTTGCTCAATTTAAAAAATAAAAATTAACGTTGACGTTTACTATTTCGTTCAGTTTTCAAAGAACTCTTGTCTTAAAGCGACTCCTATATAATAACACTTTATAAGAATCGTTGTCAACACTTTTATATAACTTTTTTAAAACTATTAAGAAAGTTATATATGTTTTGCTGACTTTTTATATATTACCAAAATGAAAAGCCTATGGCAAGGTTTTTTTACATAAAAAAAGCCCCTGCTTTTTCAGGGGCTTTTTTTTATTCTTCTGTTTCTTCAGCTTCAATTATTATATCTGTCTCTTCATGTTCATCTAATTCATCTAACACTTCGTCTTCATCTTCTGAAGTTTGTACTTTTGCAACCGTTGAAACAAACTCTTCGTCTCCTAAACGGATGACTTTGACACCTTGTGTGTTACGGCCCATTTGTGAAATATCTGAAACAGAAACACGGATAAGAACGCCGCTTACTGTGATAAGCATAATATCTTCTTCTTGAGATACGCATTTCAGTGCGACAACATCACCATTTTTATCAGTGATATTACATGTTCTTAAACCTTTACCGCCTCTTGTTTGTACACGATATTCTTCAATCGGCGTACGTTTTCCGTAACCATTTTTCGTAATGATCAAGACATCTGATTGTTCTTCGAGAATCTCCATACCGATTACTTCATCTTCTGAATCGAGAGTGATCCCTTTAACTCCAGTAGCTGTACGTCCCATTGAACGAACATCATTTTCATTAAAACGAATTAACATACCCTTCTTCGTTCCAATAACCATATCGCGCTTACCATCTGTCAATTTAACAGAAATCAATTCATCTTCTTCTCTTAAATTCAAGGCGATAAGTCCGCTATTTCGAATGTTCTCAAAAGAAGATAAAGGTGTACGCTTAGAAATTCCTTGTTTTGTAGTAAAGAATAGATACCAATCGTCTACAAATTCATCGACGCGAATGATGGCATTTACCCACTCACCCTTGTCTACTTCTAACAAGTTAATAATAGGTATCCCTTTAGCCGTTCTTCCGTACTCTGGAATTTCGTATCCTTTTGTCCGATAGACTTTTCCCTTATTTGTAAAGAAGAGAATCGTATCATGAGTAGAAGTTGTTAGAAGATGTTCAACGAAATCATCTTCGTTTGTATTCATTCCTTGAATACCTCTTCCGCCTCTTCGCTGACTCTTATACGTAGAAACAGGCAAACGTTTAATATAGCCGTTGTGCGTTAAGCTAATAACAATATCTTGGCGAGGAATCAGATCCTCGTCTTCGATAATTTCAGCTCCTCCGCTTACGATTTCTGTTCGACGGCCGTCATTGAATCTTTCTTTTACTTCTATTAGTTCTTCTCTAATAATTTCTAATACTTTTTCTTCATCTGCTAAAATAGCTTTTAATTCAGCAATTAGCGCTAATAAAGATTGATATTCTGCTTCAATCTTCTCTCGCTCTAATCCTGTTAAACGCTGTAGGCGCATATCCAAAATAGCTTGCGCTTGTTTTTCAGATAACGAAAACTGCGTCATTAATCCTTCACGTGCAATATCTGTTGTTTGAGAACCTCTAATTAAAGCAATAACAGCATCTAAATTATCAAGAGCAATCTTTAAACCTTCTAAAATATGCGCACGTGCTTCTGCTTTTCGAAGTTCAAATTCAGTACGACGACGAATAACCACTACCTGATGGTCTAAGTAGTACTGTAGACATTGCTTCAAGTTCAATACTTTTGGCTGTCCATCTACTAATGCAAGGGTATTAATACCAAAACTTGTTTGAAGAGATGTCTGCTTATATAAGTTGTTTAATAAAACATTTGCATTTGCATCACGTCTTACTTCAATAACAATACGCATACCTGAACGGTCAGACTCATCTCGTAAATCCGTAATTCCATCAATCTTCTTATCACGAGCTAGCTCAGCAATTTTTTCAATTAGCTTTGCTTTATTTACTTGGTATGGAAGTTCATGAACAATAATAGTTTGTTTACCATTGCTTTGTTCTTCAATTTCTACTTTTGCGCGAACAATAATAGAACCTTTTCCAGTTTCATAAGCTTTACGAATTCCACTGCGGCCAAGAATTTGTCCTGCAGTTGGGAAATCCGGGCCTGGAATAATCTCCATTAACTCTGCAATTGTGATATCAGGGTCTTGACTTACAGCTAAAACGCCGTCAATGACTTCCCCTAACTGATGCGGAGGAATATTTGTCGCCATACCTACCGCAATTCCGGCTGAACCGTTTACAAGTAAATTTGGAAATCTAGCAGGTAATACAATTGGTTCACGTTCAGAACCGTCATAGTTATCTTGGTAATCAATTGTATCTTTATTGATGTCACGCAACAGTTCCATCGACACTTTTGACATTCTTGCTTCTGTATAACGCATAGCTGCTGCTGCATCTCCATCAACAGATCCAAAGTTTCCATGACCGTCGATTAGCATATAACGATAGCTAAAATCTTGTGCCATACGAACCATTGTTTCATATACAGCTGAGTCACCGTGTGGGTGATACTTACCAATTACTTCTCCTACGATACGAGCTGATTTTTTATATGGCTTATCCGATCCCATACCTAAATCATTCATTGCATATAAAATACGACGGTGCACAGGCTTAAGTCCGTCTCTTACATCTGGTAAAGCACGCGATACAATTACGCTCATTGCATAATCTAAAAAGGATGCGCGCATTTCTTGACTAATATTTACTTCTCTTATTTGAGAGTTTGGTTTATCTGACATCGATAAGAACCTCCTTCGCGAAGTTCAGTATAGTAATTCATATATATGTAAACGCAGGATAGAACCTATCTCCATCCTGACGTTTATATACCCTTTATAAAAAATATAAAGGGTATTACCGTTCATTTAAATATCAAGATTTTTTACGTACTGAGCATTTTCTTCAATGAAATTACGGCGTGGTTCTACTTTGTCGCCCATTAAAATTTCAAATGTCTCATCAGCTTCAATTGCATCTTGCAAGTTCACCTGAAGAAGGGTACGGAACTCTGGATCCATTGTTGTTTCCCATAATTGTTCAGGATTCATCTCTCCTAAACCTTTGTAACGCTGAAGGTTTGGTTTTGCGCCTTCAGGGAAAGAAGCTAATACCTCTTCTAATTGACGATCGTTGTACGCGTACTCCACTTTTTTACCTTGTGAAACTTTGTAAAGAGGCGGCTGAGCAATGTACACATATCCGTGCTCAATAATCTGTCTCATATAGCGATAGAAGAACGTTAGAAGAAGCGTACGAATATGCGCACCGTCTACGTCTGCATCTGTCATAATCACAATTTTATGGTAGCGGGCTTTCGAAATATCAAAATCGTCACCAATACCCGTTCCTAGAGCGGTAATGATTGTACGAATTTCGTTATTAGATAAAATTTTATCTAAACGCGCTTTCTCTACGTTGATAATTTTACCACGTAAAGGCAAAATAGCTTGGAAATGACGGCTTCTTCCCTGCTTAGCTGAACCTCCGGCAGAGTCACCCTCTACTACATAGAGTTCGCTAATAGAAGGATCTTTTGATGAACAATCTGCTAATTTACCCGGTAAGTTTGAAATTTCAAGCGCGCTTTTACGGCGTGTAAGCTCACGAGCTTTTTTAGCTGCCATTCTTGCTCTTGCAGCCATTAAACCTTTTTCAATTACCTTTTTCGCCACAATAGGGTTCTCTAGCAAGTAAGTTTCTAAGTGTTCTGCAAACACAGAGTCAGTAATTGTTCTTGCTTCACTATTTCCCAGCTTTGTTTTTGTTTGTCCTTCGAACTGCGGATCTGGGTGCTTAATAGAGATGATAGCTGTAATTCCTTCACGAACATCTTCACCTGTTAGATTGGCGTCACTGTCTTTAAATACGCTGTTTTTACGTGCATAGTCGTTAATTACACGCGTTAACGCTGTTTTAAATCCTGCTTCGTGCGTTCCACCTTCATATGTGTGAATATTGTTTGCAAAAGAATATAAATTACTTGTATAGCTATCGTTATATTGAATAGCAATTTCTACAGAAATGTTGTCTCGATTACCTTCAATATAGATTGGCTCTTCGTGAATCACTTCTTTCGAACGGTTTAAGTGTTCAACGTAAGACTTAATTCCGCCTTCATAGTGATACTCACGTCTTTTATCTTCTTCACGTTTGTCTTCAATCGTAATTTTAATGCCGCGATTTAAGAAAGCTAACTCACGCAGACGATTAGCTAACGTATCAAAATCGTATTCAAGCGTTTCTGTAAAAATTTCACCGTCTGGACGGAATTGAATAACAGTACCTGTTTTATCTGTTTCTCCAACTACTTTTAAGTCAGCAGCCGGTACACCTCGTTCATATTTTTGATAATGAACTTTACCGTCACGATGTACGTGCACTTCCAAAGAGGTAGAAAGTGCATTAACAACTGAGGCACCTACACCGTGTAATCCACCAGATACTTTATAGCCGCCGCCGCCAAATTTACCTCCGGCATGAAGAACCGTTAAGATAACTTCAACGGCAGGTCTGCCCATTTTTTCTTGAATACCAACCGGAATTCCACGACCGTTATCTTTGACTGTAATACTATTATCTTTTTCGATAATAACATTAATTTCATCGCAATAGCCGGCCAGCGCTTCATCAATACTATTATCTACAATTTCCCATACAAGATGATGTAGACCCTTTGCGCTCGTCGATCCAATATACATCCCCGGACGTTTACGAACAGCTTCTAATCCTTCTAATACTTGTATCTGATCAGCTTCATATGCTTGTACTTCTTTTTGTTCCATCGTCAAATGTATCACCTACACTTTTTTTTAACAGCAAACTGCTGTATTTATCATTTTGTATTATGTTTTTCGAATATTATGTGGAAATAATACGGAGCCTTTAATGTATTTGCAATTTGTTTACTTAATGCACAAAATTTTCATAAACGAGGGTACGAGTTGAAATATATAGACTTAAAACTATAATGATATCATATTTCAGTTAGATTGCCTTGCGAAAAGTTTTTAGACAGATCAATTACTATTTGACCTTTTGAATTTGGCCAGCTTCTACGTGATATGTAGCGGCTTTTTCTAAGGTCTCGTGATGAATTCCTTCAATGCTCGTTGTCGTTACAAACGTCTGAACTTTTCCTTGAATGGTATTTAGCAAGTGTGATTGACGAAAATCATCTAATTCAGACAATACGTCGTCTAAAAGCAAGATTGGATATTCACCTACTTCTTGATGAATTAACTCAATTTCAGCAAGCTTTAACGATAAAGCAGTCGTCCGCTGTTGCCCTTGTGAACCAAATGTTTGAACGTCTTTTTCATTAACGTAGAAAAGAAGATCATCACGGTGTGGTCCTGCTAAGGTGACACCTCTATCAATTTCTCTACTTTTTATTTTATCAAACTTTTGATGATATGCTTCTAACATTTTCGACAAATCTGCATCTTCTGATACATCAATTGAATTCTTATACTCAATTTTTAATGTTTCTAAGTCTCGACTGATCCCTTTATGAATAGGCTCTGCCCACTGTTGAAGTAACTGTAAAAACTCAAAACGTTTTTTTAAGATTTTCGCCGCCATTTCACTTAACTGTAACGTAAGTACGTCTAAAAGTGAAAGATCCGTTTGTTTTTTTGTCTGCAGCTGCTTCAAATATTGATTTCTTTGCTGCAAAATCTTTTGATACCTGCTTAAATCATGCATGTAAACAGGCGAAACTTGACCAATTTCCATATCGATAAATTTGCGCCTTACTTGCGGACTCCCTTTAACTAGGTTCAAATCCTCCGGAGCAAACATGACAGTGTTAATTGACCCTATATATTGACTGAGTTTTTTCTGCTCAATGTGATTATATTTTGCTTTTTTCCCTTTTGTTGAGATGACTAAATCCAGTGTAACAGGTCCTCTATGCTTTTCTACAATGCCGGATAGCTTTGCATACTCACAGTCCCATTTAATTAATTCTTTATCGTTGGATGTACGATGAGATTTAGCCATAGATAATACGAAGATCGATTCCATCACGTTTGTTTTACCCTGTGCGTTTTCACCCAAAATGACGTTTACTTTATTTTCAAAAGGAATCGTTGTCTTCGTATAGTTTCGGTAATTTGTTAAAGTAATTTCTTTAATATACAAACGTTTCACCAACTTTAAGTAATAACAACAAATGATCCTGCAGTCGGTATATCCACTTCGTCATTTGCATATAATTTACGTCCGCGGCGCTCTTCTAGCTCCCCGTTTACATATACTTCGTGCTCACTTAAAAACCATTTTACCATTCCACCTGTTTGAATGACGTCTGCTAGTTTTAAAAACTGGCCAAGCGTAATGTATTCAGTTGAAATTTTAACCTCTGTTTTCATGCGACTCTCTCACTTTCTAATGATGTATCTCTATTTTACTAAATAATTCTCCTTGAGAAAAGAAAGCTACTAGTACGGCATGCTAGTAGCTTTCTGAGATTTAATATGTTCGCACTGGTAAAATCAGCTGCAGCATTGAATCATCCTCTAATGTTCGAATGACAAATGGACGCATCGCACCAGTGAAGTTGATTTTGATATCTGTTCCTTCGAGCGCTTTTAATGCATCTAACATATATTTTGCGCTAAAAGAAATTTTTAATTCTTCTCCTGAGATAGACTGACTTTGTACCTCTTCAATTACTTTTCCGATTTCAGGAGAGTTAGAAGAGATTTCAACAATTCCTTCATCCAGCGTAGATAGTTTTACTACGTTGTTTCTTCCTTCACGAGCTAATAAAGAAGCGCGGTCAATCGATTGCAAGAATTCTTTTACGTTCAATATAACATCCGTTTTACTATCAGCTGGGATCAATCTTGAAGTATCAGGATAATTTCCGTCCAATAATCTTGAGAAAAATAGTAAATGTTTTGTTTTGAATAATACTTGATTTTCCGTGATAACAATGTCTACTAATTCATGAGAATCATCAAGGATCTTACTGAATTCACTTAAACTTTTACCTGGAATAACCACATTATACGTTGCTTCATTTCCAGTTTCAATGGTCGCTTTTCGCAAAGCTAGACGGTGACTGTCAGTGGCAATGCACGTTAATTCTTTGCCATCGACCTTCCAGTTTACACCTGTCAAGATAGGTCGTGTTTCTGAGGTGGACACCGCAAAGACAGTTTGTCGAATCATGTTTTTTAATAAGTCTGTCGGTAATCTAAACATGTTGTTTTCTTCGATCTGTGGTAAATGAGGATACTCTTCTGCATCTAAACCATTTAAGTTAAATTCAGCTTTTCCTGAACGAATGATTGTTAAAAAGTGACTTTGGACGTCTAATTCTACAATGTCTTTAGGAAGCTTTTTTACGATTTCACTAAAGAAACGAGCTGGGAGAACAACGCTTCCTGGTTTTTGGATATCAACAATCTCTTTTCCTTCTTCTTCATTTGGAATAAACGATTCAATCGAGATATCGGAATCACTTCCTGTTAAGGTAACACCTTCTTCAGTCGCTACAATTTTAATCCCCGTTAAAATTGGAATTGTTGTTCTAGAAGATACAGCTTTCATAACGTCTTGAACGCTTTGAACTAGATAGTCTTTCTGTATGATAAATTTCATAATAATTAATCCTCCTTAAAAGTAGGTTTAAAAGCTTATTATTTATTATATTTTAAGATAGTAGTAGTAATAGGGGCTG
This sequence comes from Priestia sp. MDV22-iso46, assembly GCF_058629175.1. Taxonomy (NCBI): domain Bacteria; kingdom Bacillati; phylum Bacillota; class Bacilli; order Caryophanales; family Bacillaceae; genus Priestia; species Priestia sp. MDV22-iso46. Next base: position 362,551 of record NZ_JBZVWT010000004.1, on the reverse strand, counting down.
TGGAAATGTGGATAACCCCTAAAAACGTGAGAACACAGCCTATCCACATGTGGACAGACTGTGTACAATCCTAACTCACTTATACACAAAATACAAGTAAAAAAAGCCTATATTTTTAGTGATTCACTTATTTCTTTAATTTGTTTTTGTAGGTCAGTATCTGTTTGAACAAGTTTTGAGATTTTTTCATGAGCATGGATGACAGTAGTATGGTCTCGCCCGCCAAACTCTTCTCCAATTTTAGGCAGCGAAAAATCCGTTAGTTCGCGAGAAAGGTACATGGCAATTTGTCTAGGAAACGCAACTGACTTTGTACGTTTCTTTGCTTTGAAATCATCTAATTTTATATTAAATTCTTGTCCAACAATCTGTTGGATGTCTTGAATCGTAATAACCCTAGGTTTTGAACTAGGAATGATATCTTTTAATGCTTCTGCTGCTAAATCAGCGTTTATATCTTTATTAATTAGTGAAGAATAAGCTACTACACGAATAAGTGCGCCTTCTAATTCTCTAATATTTGAATCAATCTGATTGGCGATATAAAGCATAACTTCATTTGGAATAACTAAGCCGTCCGCTTTGGCTTTTTTACGCAAAATAGCAATTCGTGTTTCCAAATCTGGTGGTGTGATGTCTGTAATAAGGCCCCATTCAAAGCGAGAGCGAAGTCGATCTTCAAGTGTAGGAATTTCTTTCGGCGGTCGATCACTTGAGATGACAATCTGCTTGCTTTCTTCGTGAAGCGTATTAAACGTATGGAAAAATTCTTCTTGTGTCTGCTCTTTACCTGCTAAGAATTGAATATCATCAATCAGTAAAACATCTACATTACGGTATTTGTTGCGGAATTCTACTGCTTTATTGTCACGAATAGAGTTAATAAACTCGTTTGTGAATTTTTCAGATGATAAGTACACGACTTTCGCGGCAGGATTATGATCTAACACATAGTGGCCTATGGCGTGCATTAAGTGTGTTTTGCCTAATCCTACTCCCCCGTAAATAAAAAGCGGATTATACGCTTTAGCCGGCGCTTCTGCTACTGCTAAAGAAGCTGCATGCGCAAACCGATTTCCAGATCCGATAACAAATGTATCAAAGGTATACTTCGAATTTAGCATGCTTTGAGGAAATTCTGCTCCTTCGTCTTTATTGACTTTCTTTTTAGGAGTTTGAATATCGAATTCTTCCTCGGCCTGGTTAGGAGGAATAATAAATTTTACATCTAACTCTTCCCCCGTAAGATCATAAAGTGTTTCAGCAATTAAATTAGAATACCTAGATTCTAACCAGTCCCGTGCAAAATCATTAGGTGCAGTAATAATGAGCGTGTCTCCTTGTAAAGCATGAGCTTTTGTCGATTTGAGCCAGGTTTCAAAACTAGGTTTGCTTAATTTTTTTTCAATTTGATCTAAAGCTCTATCCCATAAATCATGAATGTTTTCCAACGAGCAATCCCTCCTTTTTCTAGCTTTTATGCGCTTTGTACAACCCTTGTACAACCTGTACAAAACCTTATGCATAAAAAATTTATATTTATACAATTGCTATTATGTGGGTAAATATATATTATAGAAGAAAGTCGACTATTCGACAGATTCCACATGGTGTGGATAACTTTATACAGTAATAGTGGAAATGATGTCCACAAGTTGTCCACAGTTTGTGGATAAAAACCAACTGTGGAAAAGTAATTAAGAGTGAAAACAAAAATATAATATCAAAGAATTCGGCATGATGCAATGAATTTTCGAAACTTATCCACAATCACTACACCTTGTGGAGAAAAGTTTTCCACAACACAAGATAGTGTGCATGAGTTGTCGATAAGAAATGGAAAAGTAGAAAAATGTCGAAAAAACTTATCCACAATGGTTTAAGAGAAGAATTTGAATAAAAAAGAGGCTTTTTATAACCTGTATTGTTGTAGTTTTGTTCAGTAAGGATGCGATCGCAGCTGGTAGAGAAAGAAAAAGAGATGAAAAGGAAAAATTTTTTCTTTAATAAATCAATGAATTTTATTGATTAGGTATAGACAATTGGGTTATAAAGATATTAGAATGAAGAAGATTGAGTAAAACAGATAATGAAACCAAGAGATTGAAAATTTTATTTTTTAAATAACATTGACATCTTCTTAGTCTTTTCATTATAATTGCAAGGACTGTCTTTTTCAGTTATTCCTCGAGGAGGTGTTTATAGATGAAAAGAACTTACCAACCAAACAAACGTAAGCACAGTAAAGTACACGGTTTCCGCGCTCGTATGAGCTCAGCGAATGGACGTAAAGTTTTAGCTCGTCGTCGTCGTAAAGGAAGAAAAGTATTATCAGCATAATAGACCACTGACGCCAGTGGTCTTTTTTCGCTTTATAAGGCTAAAATCACCTCTGTTCCTGTAGGGACTACATAAAAGCATGACCTGAAAAAGGGCAGGAGTTGTTAAAAATGAAAAAAAGATATCGTATAAAAAAGAATGATGAATTTCAAACAGTTTTTAAAAAGGGCAAGTCCGTAGCGAATCGCCAATTTGTCTTGTATGTTCTAGACAAACCGGATCAAGAACATTTCCGCGTAGGATTCTCCGTGGGCAAAAAGATTGGAAATGCCGTGACTCGTAATCGAGTTAAGCGCCTTGCTAAACAAATTATGTTTGAATTCACACCGTATTTGAAGCAAGACAAAGATTATATTGTAATTGCAAGGCAGCCTGCTGCAACAATGAGCTATGAAGAAATTAAAAGCAGCTTGCAGCATGTCTTTAAGCGTGGCAAATTACTTACACATAGACAAAACGATTAATAAACAATAGAAGAAAAGCCTTTAATAGCTGTTGTTTTTCTACCGCATCCTTATATAATGGATTTTGACGCACTTTCAGAATTGAAAGGTGAACATGTAGAAGGAGGAAAAACAGGTGAAGAAGAAGTTGTTTTTAGGGATAACGCTTATCTTTCTATTAACTGTTTTAGCGGGTTGTACGGAAATTAACCAACCTATTACAGATGATAGTAAAGGTTTTTGGAATGAGTATGTTGTGTATCCGCTGTCATTAGTCATTACGTATCTGGCGGAGGTATTTAAAAGCTATGGAGTTGCGATCATCGTTGTCACAATCCTGATTCGCTTACTTATTCTACCGCTTATGATTAAACAGATGAGAAACACGAAAGCAATGCAGACGCTTCAGCCCGAAATGCAGAAGTTAAAGGAGAAGTACAGTTCAAAAGATGCCCAGACGCAGCAGCAATTGCAGAAAGAAACGATGGCATTATTCCAAACTTACGGAGTAAATCCTTTAGCTGGGTGCTTCCCAATTCTAATTCAAATGCCCATTCTTATCGGAATTTTCCACGCGATTACACGAACGTCAGAAATCGCAAACAACAGCTTTTTATGGTTTGATTTAGGTGCGCGTGATCCGCTATTTATCTTACCAGTTGTCGCAGGAATCACAACGTTTATTCAGCAAAAGATGATGATGGCCGGAAATGCAAATCAAAATCCTCAAATGGCTATGATGCTTTGGGTTATGCCGATCATGATTGTCGTTTTTGCAATCAATTTTCCAGCCGCTTTATCTCTTTATTGGGTAGTGGGAAATCTATTTATGATTATTCAAACCTACTTCATTAAAGGGCCAGACTTAAAACAAGCGAATATTGAAGGGGTTAAAAAATGAACGAAATCACAATTACGGCCCAGACGATTGAAGCTGCTGTTCAAGAAGCATTAGATGCTTTAGAAGTAGAGCGAAATCAAACAAATGTAGAAATAATTGAACCAGGCAAAAAAGGATTTTTAGGAATCTTTAAGGGAAAACCCGCAGTTGTAAAAGTTACAAAAATAGTTGACCCTGTAGAGGAAGCGGTTCATTTTATTACAAATGTTAGCCGTGAAATGGGGATTTCGATTCATACGAACGTCAAAAAAACCTCGAGAAACTGCATAATTGAGATTAGTAGCGATTCAGCGGGAATGCTGATTGGAAAACATGGACAAACCCTCAATGCGCTCCAGCTTCTCACACAACTGGTAGCTAATCGATACAGTCAGCAATTTTTAAATGTTGTATTAAACCCAGAAGGCTACCGAGAAAAACGAAAAGAAATGGTCGAAAAACTGGCATTAAAAATAGCGAATCAGGCGATTAAAACGAATCGATCTGTTCAACTAGAACCAATGCCTTCGCATGAAAGAAAAATGATTCACCAAGTGTTAGCTAAAAATTCTTTAGTTGAGACACACTCTATCGGAAAAGAACCGAAAAGAAGTATTTTGGTTCAGCCCGTCGGAAAAAAGCACTAGCAAAATGCGCTAGTGCTTTTTTATGTTTACTTTTATCAAGCTAGCGTTCAAAAAATCAAGTTACATACGTTGTTATTCACATGTGGATAAGTTAAAATAGTACATACTGCCTGTTTTTCTTGCTGTGCATAACAGAAGAACGTTAGAGATGTTCCAAATCGGTGAATTGTGGTATTCTATTTATTTGGTTCATACAAATTACGGGCCTTAAAATAGATGTTTTTGTTCGTGTAAAATTGTTAACGATGATAGTATATAACATCGTTTAAAATAAAAGGTTTATAAAATGAAATGAGGTGAAGTTGGTGCTAGATTTTGATACAATTGCGGCCATTTCTACACCAATGGGAGAAGGAGCTATTGCCATCGTCCGCCTGAGTGGTGAAGAAGCCATTACGATTGCAGATCGTATCTTTAAAAGCGTTTCGAACAAACGATTAACAGACGTAGCTTCTCATACTATTCACTACGGTCATATCGTAGATCCCAAGACAGAGCAAGTCGTCGAAGAAGTGATGCTTTCCATTATGAAAGGTCCCAAGACATTTACTAGAGAAGACATTATTGAAATTAACTGTCACGGAGGAATTGTATCCGTTAATCGTGTGCTGCAGTTAGTTATTGCAAATGGTGCCCGTTTAGCTGAGCCGGGTGAGTTTACAAAACGAGCATTTTTAAATGGTCGAGTAGACTTGTCACAAGCAGAAGCTGTAATGGATTTAATTCGTGCCAAAACAGATAAAGCGATGAATATGGCGATTGGCCAAATGGAAGGGCGTTTGTCCAAGCTAGTACGTCATTTACGGCAGGAAATTCTCGAAACACTTGCCCATGTAGAAGTAAACATTGACTACCCAGAATATGACGATGTAGAGGAAATGACTCACCAAGTATTGATCGAAAAAGCTTCAAATGTACGCCAAGAAATTGATAAGCTTCTTCAAACCTCTCATCAAGGAAAAATTTTAAGAGAAGGATTGGCTACGGTTATTATTGGACGTCCTAATGTAGGGAAATCTTCTCTTCTAAATAGTTTAGTGCAAGATGCAAAGGCCATTGTCACAGACATTCCTGGAACGACGCGAGATGTAATCGAAGAGTACGTCAATGTGCGAGGAGTTCCTCTGCGATTAGTTGATACAGCTGGAATTCGTGAAACAGAAGATATTGTAGAACGAATTGGTGTGGAACGCTCCCGTCAGTATTTGAAAGAAGCAGATTTAATTTTGCTTGTGTTGAATTTTAATGAAGAACTAACGGACGAAGATAAAAAGCTATTTGAAGCTGTAAAAGGCATGGACGTTATCGTGATTGTGAATAAAACAGATCTTGAGCAAAAAATTAATCTAGAGGAAGTGCAGCAATTTGCTGGTGATCATCCAGTAGTGACGACTTCGCTCCTTCAAGAACAAGGAGTAGATCAGCTTGAAGAAGCAATCGCAGCTCTTTTCTTTGGAGGAACAATTGAATCTCAAGATTTAACATATTTATCTAATACGAGACATATTGCGCTTTTAACGCAAGCAAGAGGAGCTATCGATGAGGCCATCACAGGCATTGAAAGTGGTGTTCCAATCGATATCGTCCAAATTGATTTAACAAGAACGTGGGAACTATTAGGTGAAATTATTGGTGATGCTGTTCACGAAAGCTTAATTGATCAGTTGTTCTCTCAATTCTGTTTAGGAAAATAGATTATTAAAGGAGGCTACTATTATGCAATATGAAGGTGGACAATATGATGTTATTGTCATTGGAGCAGGTCATGCAGGTTGTGAAGCCGCACTTGCTTCTGCGCGTATGGGTGCTAAAACGTTAACGTTGACCATCAACTTAGACATGGTGGCATTTATGCCCTGCAACCCTTCTGTAGGCGGTCCTGCAAAAGGTATTGTCGTACGTGAAATTGATGCTCTTGGCGGAGAAATGGGTAGAAATATCGATAAAACTCATATTCAAATGAGAATGTTAAACACAGGAAAAGGTCCAGCTGTTCGAGCACTTAGAGCTCAAGCGGATAAATTTGCTTATCAGCATGAAATGAAAAAAACGTTAGAAAATGAAGAAAATCTAACGCTTATGCAAGGTATGGTAGAACAATTAATCGTAGAAGACGGTGTATGTACGGGCGTTGTCACTCAAACGGGAGCTGTGTATAAAGCTAAAACAGTTGTTATTACGACAGGGACATTCTTACGCGGGGAAATTATTTTAGGTGAACTAAAATATTCAAGCGGTCCTAATAATCAACAACCGGCTATTAAGCTTTCTGAACACTTAGAGGAGTTAGGGCTGGACATGGTCCGTTTTAAAACAGGAACTCCACCTCGTGTTAATAGCTCAACTATTGATTACAGCAAAACGGAGATTCAGCCTGGGGATGATGTGCCTCGTGCTTTCTCATACGAAACAACACAGTACATTACAGATCAACTGCCTTGCTGGTTAACATATACAAGTGAACAAACTCATCAAATTATTGATGACAACCTTCACTTATCTCCTATGTATTCTGGGATGATCAAAGGTACTGGACCACGCTACTGTCCATCTATTGAAGATAAGGTTGTGCGCTTTAATGATAAACCGCGCCACCAAATTTTCTTAGAGCCAGAAGGACGAAATACGCAAGAAGTATATGTTCAAGGACTATCAACAAGCCTTCCTGAGCACGTACAGCGTCAAATGCTTGCGACAATTCCTGGTCTTGAAAAAGTCCAAATGATGCGTGCGGGCTATGCTATTGAATATGATGCAATTGTTCCGACTCAGTTATGGCCAACGCTTGAAACGAAGAAAATTAAAAATCTTTATACGGCTGGACAAATTAACGGAACATCTGGTTATGAAGAAGCTGCAGGCCAAGGTCTTCTTGCTGGAATTAACGCGGGAAGAAGAGCGCTGGAACAAGAAGAAGTCATCTTAGGACGTTCTGATGCTTACATCGGTGTATTGGTGGATGATTTAGTAACAAAAGGAACAAATGAACCGTACCGTCTGCTAACGTCTCGTGCAGAATATCGTTTATTGCTTCGTCATGATAACGCTGATTTACGCCTTACTGAAATTGGTCGTGAACTAGGATTAATCAGCGATGAGCGCTATGCTAAATTTGAACAGAAGAAAGCGGAAATCGAGCAAGAGAAGAAACGTCTTTTCTCCTTTATTATTAAGCCGAATGAAGCTGTTCAACAACTGATTAAAGAAGCTGGCGGCAGCGAATTAAAAGATGGCATTCGTGCGACAGATTTACTTCGCCGTCCTGAAATGACATATACTCATATTCATCAATTAGCACCAGCTGATGAGGCGGTAGATCCTGAAGTAGCTGAACAAGTAGAAATTCAGGTGAAATACGAAGGATATATTCAGAAATCACTTCAGCAAGTTGAACGCTTGAAGAAGTTAGAAAACAAAAAGATTCCTGATTATATCGATTATGATGCAATTAACGGTTTAGCTACAGAAGCACGTCAAAAATTAAACCAAGTGCGTCCACTAACGGTAGCGCAAGCATCACGTATTTCTGGAGTCAACCCAGCTGATATTTCAATCTTGCTTGTTTATATTGAACAAGGGCGCATCGCTAAAGTATCAAATGATTAAAACTCTTAGGCGCGAAGAAAGGGAAACTCAATGAATATTCAACAGTTTCAACAGCTATTAGAGGAAAAGGGAATTTCTCTTTCTTCTAAACAGCTGAATCAATTTGAAAAGTATTATCAAGTTTTAGTGGAATGGAACGAAAAAATGAATTTAACTGCTATCACTGATCACGGTGAAGTGTATGAAAAGCATTTTTACGATTCTATTTCAGCTGCTTTTTTTCAAGACTTTACAGAAATTGAATCCATGTGTGATGTAGGTGCAGGAGCAGGATTTCCAAGTATTCCGATCAAAATTTGCTTCCCGCATTTGCATGTAACAATCGTTGATTCGTTACAAAAGCGTATTACGTTTTTAACGCATCTTGTAAATGAGCTTGAACTAGACAATGTCACACTATGTCATGATCGAGCTGAAACATTTGGTAAAAAAGAAACGATTCGCGAGTCATTCGATCTTGTAACGGCAAGAGCCGTGGCGCGTATCTCGGTTCTTAATGAATTTTGCTTACCGCTTGTTAAAGAACGAGGACGCTTTTTAGCAATGAAAGGTGCTTCTGCCCCTGAGGAATTAAAAAATGGAGAAAAATCATTCCAAGTATTAGGTGGAAAAGTGAAGTCGATTGAACATTTCCAATTGCCTTTGGAGCAAAGTGAACGTTACATTATTTTAATAGACAAAATCAAGAAAACGCCTAAAAAATATCCTAGAAAACCTGGTACCCCAGTTAAGCTTCCACTAGAGTAGGTATTAAATAGATAGAGAAGAGAATGTTTCATATGAAACATTTTCTTCTCTATATTTTCTGTTTAGAAAGCAGGATATGATTAAAAAACATCGAATTAGTTTAAGGCGGGATTTTCCTGAAGGTGGTGTGGGACTATGAAATCTGCTTTTTCACGTTTTTTTAATTTAAAAGAAAAAGATGAGGATATTCATGTAGAGATTGAAACTGTCCAAGATGAAAATGTCGAAAAAGTTTTAAGAGATGAAGTAAAACAAATTAGGGTTTCAAGTATTATTCCGAATCGTTATCAGCCGCGTACTGTGTTTAATGAAGCAAAAATTGAAGAGCTAGCTCTTACTATTCATACACACGGTATTATTCAACCTATTGTGGTTCGACCGACTGAGGGCGAAGAATACGAATTAATTGCTGGAGAACGCCGGTGGAGAGCTGTACAAAGCTTAGGATGGGATACGGTTCCTGCAATTGTGAAACATTTTAACGATACAGAAACGGCCTCTGTGGCTTTAATAGAAAACTTACAACGTGAAGAGCTAACGGCTGTCGAAGAAGCACTAGCCTACGCAAAGTTAATTGAGTTACATAATCTTACCCAAGAGGCATTAGCTCAACGTTTAGGAAAAGGCCAATCCACAATTGCAAACAAGCTTCGTTTGTTAAAGCTTCCTGTTGAAATACAAGAAGCAATCAAACAAAAATTGATTACAGAGCGACATGCAAGAGCGCTCATTCCCCTCAAAAATCAAGAAAAACAACTTCAAGTATTAGCTGAGATTATTGAAAAACAATTAAATGTAAAACAAACGGAAGATCGAGTAGTTAAATTGTTAGAAACGCAGGTTAAAAAGCCAAAAGCTAAAAGAAAAGCGTTTAGTAAAGATACGCGTATTGCAATGAATACAATTCGTCAATCCTTGACAATGGTTAGTGACAGCGGTATTTCATTAAACACGGAAGAAGAAGAGTTTGATGAATATTTTCAGTTTACTATTAAGATTCCGAAAAAATAAAGAAATAGCCCTCATCTTTTTTTGATGAGGCTTTTTTATCAAAGTTTTTCGTCAGAAAATTCAATGAACAATTAAACTGTCTGGACAAATGGGATGGAAATGAAAGTAGGTGACAACATGGGGAAAATTGTGGCAGTTGCGAATCAAAAAGGCGGAGTTGGAAAAACAACAACCGCTGTTAATTTAGGAGCTTGTTTAGCTGAACAAGGAAAAAAGGTTCTACTTGTAGACGGAGATCCACAGGGGAACGCTACGAGTGGAGTTGGCATAGATAAAGCAGATGTAGATGAATGTATTTACAATGTAGTAGTGGAAGATATGGAAGCCAAAAACGTTGTGCGTTCAACAGCCGTCGAAAATTTATCAATCATTCCCGCGACCATTCAATTAGCTGGTGCAGAAATTGAATTAGTGTCGACTATTTCACGTGAAGTTCGACTTAAGAGAGCTTTAGAAACGGTGAAAGATCACTTTGATTATGTTATTATTGATTGTCCCCCTTCTCTTGGTTTACTGACATTAAATGCTTTAACGGCAGCTGATTCTGTTTTAATACCTGTACAGTGTGAATATTATGCGCTTGAAGGATTAAGTCAACTGCTAAATACCGTTAGATTAGTCCAAAAACATTTGAATAATCAACTGCGTATCGAAGGTGTATTGTTGACTATGCTTGACGCACGCACAAATTTAGGACTGCAGGTAACAGCAGAAGTGAAGAAGTACTTTCAGGATCGCGTTTATCAAACGATTATTCCTCGAAATGTTCGTTTGAGCGAAGCACCTAGTCATGGTGAACCAATTATCTTATATGATGCAAGATCTAGAGGGGCCGCAGTTTATACGGAACTTGCAAAGGAAGTGATTTATAATGGCGAAAGGATTAGGGAAAGGAATTAATGCCTTATTTTCAGGCTTAGATGCACAGGCTGATGATTCAATTCAGGAAGTTGCTATTCACGAACTCAGACCCAACCCCTATCAACCACGTAAAACGTTTAATAAAGAAGCAATTAATGAGTTAAAGCAATCCATTTTACATCATGGCATCTTACAGCCTATTGTAGCTCGCAAAAGCATTAAAGGCTATGAAATCTTAGCGGGTGAAAGACGATTTAGAGCTGCTAAAGAAGCCGACCTTGCTACTGTTCCTGTCATTATAAAAGACTTTTCAGAAAAGCAAATGATGGAACTAGCTTTGTTGGAGAATTTACAGCGTGAAGATTTGACGCCAATTGAAGAAGCAACCGCTTATCAATTGCTTATGGATAAGCTCGATATGACACAGGAGCAACTTGCTACACGACTGGGAAAAAGCCGACCTCATATTGCTAACTATGTTCGCCTCTTGCAGTTGCCTGAGGAAATTCAAACCCTCATTTCTACTAATGAATTGTCTATGGGCCACGGGCGTACGCTAGTCGGTTTGAAAAATAAAGCTCTTCTACCTAAAGTCGTTGAAAAAATACGCAAGGAACAATTGAATGTTAGACAGCTAGAGGCTTATATTGCCCACTTAAATAAAGCCGTTCCACGTGAAACATCAAAAACTAAAAAAGATAAAGATTTATTTATAAAACAAAGTGAAACACAGCTTCGTGAGCGTTTTGGTACCTCTGTTCACATTACACAAAGCAAGAAAAAAGGAAAAATTGAAATCGAATTTTTCTCTAAAGAAGATTTAAACCGTCTTCTTGAATTATTTAACGATCTTTCTCAGACTAACAAATCTTCTGTATAAAAAAGGTTGTCCTAGTTTTAGGACAACCTTTTTTATTGTTTATAATGTCTTACAGGTTGGTAAACCGAAGAATTATTAAACTCTTTCTCTCGTTCGTTGTGCGCAGTCTCAATACTTTTCGCAATTAAATCGGCAATGCACATAACGAGGTGAAGCCTCGTATTTTGCAAGACGAAAAACTCCATAAATCCGCTCACGTTGACAACCCCTGTTATATGAATATCCCCGACTGGCGGCAATTCTTTATTAACTCCTGCTCCTGGTTTAACGGGTCCTATTCCAAGTGATGCAGAGCCTACGCTTTTCATACGACCTAAACAAGCATCAATTCCAATAATAAAAGGATTCGGGAAAAGCTTTTGAATATGTTTTAACGTTTCTTTCAAATTAACAGCATGAACAGGCTCTTCTAACGTTCCAAAAATGTGAAAAGATGAAACTTTTTTTTCATTCAGTTTCGTTCCGACTAATGGACCCAATGAGTCCCCAGTTGAACGGTCCGTTCCAATACATACAAAAACAATTGGTCTGTCTTTCTGTGCTGGAAGTAAAGATAGTAACTGTGTACTCAGCTTCTTTGTAGCAGATTCTTCATCATGAAATACGCGGGTTGAATGTTGTGTCTTCTCAAAGAAGGGAGATTTTAAATTCATAGGGTCCACTCCTTATACATAATAGTAACAGTATACGAAGATTTTGAAGATTCTATACATATATTTCATGGATTGGGGGAAAATCGATGTGGAGAGCAGGATGTAAATGGATATTCTTAATTATGGGAACCATGATAGGCGCTGGGTATGCTTCAGGGAGAGAGCTATGGCAGTTTTTTGGCGAAGAAAGCGGACTTGCTATTTTTCTATTTTCTATTATTTTTGCGATTTCTTGCAATGTGATTATGCAAATCAGCTATCGCTACCGAACCAATCAATTTTACCCAGTGCTAATTGAATTAATAGGAAAGAGATGGGCTGCAGCCTATGATGTTTTAATCGTTTTTTATTTGTTTACGACGACGGTGATTATGATCGCGGGCGGCGGGGCGACATTGGAAATGTGGCATGTTCCTTATTGGTGGGGAATTGGCGCTCTTAGTGCGTTTATCGTCTTTGTTTTTTCAAGAGGATTAAATGGGCTTCTTTCTATCAATTCTTTCGTTATGCCAATCTTAATGATTGGACTAGCTGGCGTCCTTCTTACATTTGTTTTACGTCATCCTGGAGTAACTGATTGGCATCTTCAGCATAATTGGCCTGCTGCGTTTACCTTTACGGCTTTAAATATTCTTCCTCTTGTCGCGGTATTATCTACAATTGGAAAGGAAATTAAAAGCAAAAAAGAGATTTATATTGCAAGTGTTGGCAGTGGCTTTTTATTAGGGGGGCTCTCCTTTATTTATAATGAATCGCTTATTCAAGTTTCAGGCCTTCTTTCTTCCTATGAAATTCCATTATTCGCTATTCTTAAAGACTTTCCTTATACGATGCTGTTTTTAATGAGCATTGTTTTGCTCATTGCAATTTATACAACAGCCGTATCGGGAATCTTAGGACTGACCGCGCGTTTTCATACTGAAAAGGTGCAATCTCTTTGGAAACTGGCAGCCTGCTGGCTACTTTTAATGATTCCCTTTACAAAGTTAGGTTTTTCTACTTTGATTGCCGTTTTGTATCCAATGTATGGAATCGTCAATTTATTTTTAGTAACAGCCGTTCTATTATATCCATTTCGAAATCGCTACAAAAGTTCGTAGAAACTTGCTACAATAGATTAAAACTTTCTCGTATGTAGAGTATGTTACGATAGGAGCTACATGTAGTATGAATTCGTTGACGACAGTTTTTAAGAACGTATTTGAGCCGTTTTTTCAAGAAGAAACGTGGGCACACATTGGAGAAGGCTTCATAAAAATTCTGTTGATTCTGCTTATTTCCATGTTTTTAATTCGAATTGGAAAGCAAGCGTTAAATAAATTTGTAGAGGTTCGCACAAATAGCCCTCTGCGTATTTCTGAGCGACGAGAAGCTACCATGGTCCGTTTGCTTCAGAATGTTTTTTCTTATGTTATTTATTTCGTTGCCGGAGTTATGATTTTAGAAACATTATCGGTAGATGTTCGAGGATTGCTAGCGGGGGCTGGAATCGTAGGGCTCGCGGTAGGGTTTGGTGCTCAAAACTTAGTGAAAGACATCATCACGGGATTTTTTATTATCTTTGAAGATCAGTTCTCCGTTGGCGATTATGTTCGAGTAGGAACATTTGAGGGAACTGTAGAAGAAATTGGGTTGCGAACAACAAAGATTAAGAGTTGGACAGGTGAAATTAATATTTTGCCCAATGGCAGTATTGTGGAGGTCACTAATTTTTCGTTACATAACAGCGTAGCTTTTGTTGATGTAAGCATTTCTTATGAAGAAAACATACAAAAAGCAGAACAAGTGATTTTAGAGCTCTTAGAAGAATTGCCAAGCCGCTATGAAGATATGGTTAAAACGCCTGAATTGCTGGGGGTTCAAAATATCCATGCAACTGAAGTCACAATGAGGATTACAAGCGAAGTAAAACCAATGAGGCATTTCCATATTTCTCGTATGATTCGTAAAGAAGTGCGTACAAGGCTAAATGAACATGGCATTGAAGTTCCATTTCCTCGTATGGTTATGTATAATCGTACAGAAGAAGCACAGCATTCGTCGACGTTGAAAGGGAAATAAGGGGGAGAGAGCTGATGACGGAAAAAGAATTTGGTTTAAATGACGTTGTGGAAATGAAAAAACCTCATCCTTGCGGTACAAATGAATGGAAAATCATTCGAATGGGAATGGATATCCGCATTAAATGTGAAGGCTGCGGCCACAGCGTAATGATTCCACGACGTGATTTTGCACGTAAAATGAAAAAAATTCTTGTAAAGCATGAGGAATAACCTCATGCATTTTCTATGTTTATGCCTTATACTGTAAGGTGGGACAAAATGAAGTATCTTAACATGATGCGACTAAAGGTTCTTTATTAAACTTGTATTTCAAAAGTTGACTCACTATAATTGTGACAGGTTAACTTGTTTCGGATATATAAAGAGGAGTGAATAAATATATGGCTTTAACAGCTGGAATTGTTGGTCTTCCGAACGTTGGAAAATCAACATTATTTAATGCAATTACACAAGCGGGCGCAGAATCTGCGAACTATCCTTTCTGTACGATTGATCCTAACGTGGGTATTGTAGAAGTACCTGATCATCGTCTTCAAAAACTTACAGAGCTTGTAAAACCTAAAAAAACAATTCCAACAGCATTTGAATTCACAGATATCGCTGGAATCGTAAAAGGTGCTAGTAAAGGTGAAGGTCTTGGAAACAAATTCTTATCTCATATTCGAGAAGTAGATGCAATTTGTCACGTTGTACGTTGTTTTGAAGATGAAAACATCACGCACGTTTCAGGAAAAGTAGACCCTATTTCAGATATTGAAACAATTAATTTAGAATTAATTTTAGCGGATTTAGAAACGGTAGAGAAGCGTATCGGCCGTGTTCAAAAAATGGCTAAACAAAAAGATAAAGAAGCAATGTATGAATACGAAATTCTAGAGAAACTAAAGAATGCATTTGAAAGTGATCAGCCAGCTCGTGCTGTATCATTTACAGAAGAACAAATGAAGTTAGTAAAACAATTTCACTTGCTAACGATCAAACCTATTCTTTATGTAGCAAACGTTTCTGAAGACGAAGTAGCCGATGCATCTGCTAACGAATATGTAGCAAAAGTGCGTGAGTATGCGGCAAGTGAAGGCGCAGAAGTAATTGTTGTTTGCGCACGCATTGAATCTGAAATTGCTGAACTTGAAGGAGAAGAAAAAGCAATGTTCCTTGAAGAACTAGGCATTGAACAGTCAGGTCTAGATCAGCTTGTACGTGCAGCGTACGATTTACTTGGATTAGCCACGTACTTTACAGCTGGTGAGCAAGAAGTACGGGCGTGGACGTTTACACAAGGTATGAAAGCTCCTGAGTGTGCAGGTATTATTCATACAGATTTTGAACGCGGATTTATTCGTGCAGAAACGGTATCATATGAAGACTTATTAGCTGCCAAAACAATGGGAGCAGCTCGTGAAGCCGGAAAAGTACGTTTAGAAGGAAAAGAATACATCGTAAAAGACGGAGACGTTATGCATTTCCGCTTTAACGTATAAGATTAAAAGCCGAAAGAAAATATTTTCTTTTGGCTTTTGTCGTGTGTGAAAATATTAGCGTATATTTATGAAACAGGCGGCAATGCGTATTGCTTTGCCTATGGTAGTGTGCTATAATTTTAATTCGTGAGTAATATTTTATTGCTCCTTGCCCGTTTCGGGCCGTTAGACCAAAAGGAGGTGACAGTGATGAGAAAGTATGAAGTAATGTACATCATCCGTCCAAGCATTGATGACGAAGCAAAGAAAGCATTAGTTGAGCGCTTCAACGGCGTATTAACTGATAATGGTGCTGAAATCGCAAATGTTAAAGAATGGGGTAAACGTCGTTTAGCATACGAAATCAATGATTTCCGTGACGGTTACTACATGATTCTTGACGTGGCGGCTACTTCAGAAGCAGTTTCTGAATTTGATCGTCTTGCGAAAATCAACGAAGACATTATCCGTCATATCGTTGTTAAACAAGAAGCATAATTAAACGTTTAAATAAATTGGGTTTTATTTCCTTAAGGAGTGGTTCTGATGATGAATCGCGTAATTCTCGTAGGACGCTTAACCAAAGATCCTGAATTACGTTATACCCCGAGTGGAGCAGCGGTTGCAACATTCACTTTAGCGGTAAACCGCACATTTACAAATCAGCAAGGTGAACGTGAAGCTGACTTCATCAACTGTGTTGTATGGCGTCGTCAGGCTGAAAATGCAGCCAATTTCCTTAAAAAAGGAAGTTTAGCTGGTGTTGATGGTCGACTACAATCTCGCAGTTACGAAGGACAAGACGGTCGTCGTGTATACGTAACGGAAGTTGTAGCGGAAAGTGTGCAATTTTTAGAGCCGAAAAGTGGCGGTGGGGATACGCAACGCAGTAACTTTGCTAACACTGGAGGATCTGGACAAGGCTCTCCATTTGGAGATAATCAGAACCGTAACTCAGGTAATCAAGGTTATACTCGCGTTGATGATGATCCATTTGCAAATAATGGCGAGACAATTGACATTTCTGATGACGATTTACCGTTTTAATTCGCAGTAGATTATCCGGAGTATAAAATTTTATAGAAACTTTTAAGCGGAAGGAGGCGTATCAAAATGGCAGGTGGACGTAAAGGTGGACGCAACAGACGTCGTAAGGTTTGTTTCTTCACAGCAAACGGCATCACTCACATCGATTACAAAGATGTAGATATGCTTAAAAAATTCGTTTCAGAGCGTGGTAAAATTTTACCTCGTCGTGTAACTGGAACAAGCGCTAAATACCAACGTAAATTAACGATCGCTATCAAACGCGCTCGTCAAATGGCATTATTACCATATGTTTCTGGTGAATAATGAACGGTATAAAAAGAGGCAGTAAGGGAATCCTTACTGCCTCTTTTTACATTACATAGGTACTCTTTTGCCAAATAGTTGCTTCTTACTAACTGAATCGATAAAATAAATAATAGTCTATATCAACGAGGTGAAGTTGTGAAAGGAATTCGATATATTACAGAAGGAGCAGCTCTTTTAGCGCTGTTTGTGGCGCTGTTGCTTTTTTCACTATACATACCTGTTGTGGGAACCATTTTTCAACTAGCGCTAGCTGTTCCATTTATTGTGTATACCGTTCGTCATGGGTGGAAAAAGGCAATATTATTTTTAGTAGTAGGGTTGTTATTGACTTTGTTATTTGGAAATGTGTTGACTCTTCCTTTTACATTTGTATTTGGTATTGGTGGATTAGCAATAGGAATGCTTTACCGACAAAAACAAAAAAGGTATACCATTTTACTAGGCGGCACGGTTGCATTTAGTTTAGGTTTACTTTTATTGTTCGTAGGAGCAAATGTCATTTTTAATGTTAATTTAATGGAGCAAATAAATAATGCTTTAGATCAATCGATTAATCAAAGTATTGAAATGATGAAAAGTTTAGGACAAGACGTTAAGGAATCTCAAATTGACCAAATGAGAGATGCATTTGATATGTTTAAAAATCTGTTGCCTCTATTAATTGTTATAGGTGGAGTTATTCTGGCCTTTTTCTCTCAGCTTATTGCTACGCCTATTCTTAAAAGAACAGGTTATGAGGTGCAAGCATTCCCGCCTTTTCGTGAATTCAAACTTCCTAAAAGTATTCTATGGTATTATTTGATTGCATTAATCTTATCCTTCCCATCTTTTAATATTGAACAAGGTACATTTATGTACGTAGCTATTATCAACATCGTGATGGGACTGCAAATGTTAGTAGTGTTACAAGGGATCTCTTTTATTTTCTATTTCTCACATCAAAAAGGGTATGCCAAAGCAATTCCAATTGTTGTAACAATTTTAGCATTAATTATTCCAATTATCCTTCAAATTGTGCGCATCTTAGGTATAATTGATTTAGGATTTAATTTAAGAAAACAATTAGACACAAAAAAGTAGATATTGTGGAACTTAAAAAAGTAGGAGCTGAAATGGATGCCTGTCTTTACAAAAAAGAACGTCATTCGCTATCCATTTTACTCATTGTATAGTATAGCTCTGATTTTAGTAGGTATCGTGACCTATCATAATTGGATCATAGGAATGATAGGCTTTATATTACTATTAGCCTGTCTTTTTCTATACATGAGAATGGAGCGAATGCTGTCCGATGAGTTTGAAACCTATATTTCAATGCTGTCTCATCGGCTGAAAAAAGTAGGCGAAGAGGCATTAATGGAAATGCCGATTGGGATTATGCTGTTTAATGATGAATATCAAATTGAATGGACCAATCCTTTTCTAGCATCTTGTCTCGGTGAAGACACACTAGTGGGAAGATCATTATACGATGTAGCCGAAAGTATTATTCCACTGATCAAACAAGAAGTGGAAACAGAAGTTGTCACGTTGCATGATCGGAAATTTAAAGTGGTGATTAAACGAGACGAGCGCTTACTGTACTTCTTTGATATTACAGAGCAAATAGAAATCGAAAAATTGTATGAAGAAGAACGAACAAGTTTAGGTATTATCTTTTTAGACAATTATGATGAACTAACGCAAGGAATGGATGATCAAGTTAAAAGTAACTTGAATAGCCAAGTAACCTCAATGTTAAATAATTGGGCTCAAGAATACGGTATTTTTATTAAACGTACGTCTTCCGAGAAATTTATTGCGATTATGAATGAACAAATCTTAATTCATTTAGAGCGAAGCAAATTTTCTATCTTAGACCAAGTTCGAGAAGAGACGTCTAAACAAAATATACCGCTTACATTGAGTATCGGTATTGGGGCTGGTGCGGCTGATTTACCCGAACTGGGTGCTTTAGCTCAATCTAGCTTGGATTTGGCCTTAGGTCGTGGTGGAGATCAAGTAGCGATTAAACAGCCGAATGGAAAAGTGAAATTCTTCGGGGGTAAGACAAACCCAATGGAAAAACGGACGCGCGTACGTGCAAGGGTTATTTCTCACGCTTTAAAAGAGCTCATTACAGAGAGTGGAAAAGTGATTATCATGGGTCATAAGTATCCGGATATGGATGCTGTAGGAGCTGCTATTGGGATACTAAAAGTAGCCCAAGTAAATCAGAAAGACGGTTTTATTGTATTAGATCCTGATCATATCGACACAGGTGTTCAGCGAATGCTGGAAGAGATTAAAAAGAAAGAAGGCCTGTGGGAACGATTTATTACGCCTGAAGAAGCCTTAAATCTTGTGAGTGATGATACTCTTTTAGTAGTAGTAGATACGCATAAGCCGTCCCTGGTTATTGAAGAAAGGTTATTAAATCGTATTGAAAATGTCGTGGTCATTGATCATCATAGACGAGGAGAAGACTTTATCGAAGATCCTCTTCTTGTCTATATGGAGCCATATGCTTCCTCGACAGCAGAACTCGTTACTGAGCTTCTTGAATACCAGCCAAAACGATTTAAAATTGATATGCTAGAAGCAACAGCACTTTTAGCCGGTATTATTGTCGATACAAAAAGCTTTACATTACGCACGGGATCTCGTACGTTTGATGCAGCGTCCTTTTTACGTTCTCAAGGCGCAGATACGGTTCTTGTTCAAAAGTTTTTAAAAGAAGATATCACGCAATATGTACAGCGAGCACGCTTTATTGAACATGCAGAGATTTATACAGCAGGTATTGCCATTTCACGAGCTGAACCAAACAAAATGTATGATCAAGTGTTAATTGCGCAAGCTGCAGATACGCTGCTTTCAATCAGCGGAGTGGTTGCTTCGTTTGTTATTTCTAAGCGACGGGATAATCTAATTGGCATTAGTGCTAGATCGCTGGGAGATATCAATGTACAAGTTATTATGGAAAGTCTCCAAGGCGGAGGCCACTTAACGAATGCTGCTACTCAGCTTCAAGACATTAGTTTGGATGAAGCTGAAGAACGGCTTAAACAAGCAATTGATGAGTACTTAGATGGAGGTAAAAAATCATGAAAGTAATTTTCTTAAAAGATGTAAAAGGAAAAGGCAAAAAAGGTGAAGTGAAAAATGTTTCAGACGGTTATGCACATAACTTCTTATTAAAAAATGGTTATGCTGTTGAAGCTACAGGCGGTAATGTGAAAGTATTAGAAGCACAAAAAAATAGAGAGCAAAAAGATGCAGCTGCAGAACTTCAAGCAAACAAAGAGTTAAAAGCAACTCTTGAAGAACTAACAGTTGAATTAACAGCAAAATCTGGTGAAGGTGGCCGTTTATTCGGTTCTATCACAAGCAAACAAATTGCTGAGGAATTAAAGAAAAAGCACAAAATTAAAGTAGATAAGCGTAAAATTGAATTAAATGATGCAATTCGCGCATTAGGCTACACAAATGTACCGGTTAAATTACACCCGGAAGTAACGGCTACGGTAAAGGTACACGTGACTGAACAAAAATAAACGTAAGATTGAGAAATAAGTAAATAATATAAAGGGTTGGCGCGGACTTGTATTTGTTCGCGCCAACATTTATGATGAAAGAAAATACTGAAAGAATATAAGAGGGGCATAGAAATATGAGTGATCTTTTTGCTGATCGTCTTCCGCCTCAGAATATTGAAGCAGAGCAAGCGCTATTAGGGGCCATTTTCTTAGAGCCTTCTTCTTTAACCTTAGCATCTGAACTGCTAATACCTGAAGATTTTTACCGGGCATCGCACCAGAAAATCTTTACATGTATGCTGAAACTTTCTGACCAAGGTGAACCGGTTGATTTGGTAACGGTAACGTCTGAATTAGCTGACCAAAAAATCCTAGAAGAAGTTGGCGGCGTATCGTATTTAAGTGATTTAGCTAACTCTGTTCCAACGGCTGCAAACGTAGAGTATTACGGTAAAATCGTAGAAGAAAAGTCGATTTTACGCCGTTTAATTCGTACTGCAACGCATATTGCTTCAGAAGGATATGCAAGGGAAGACGAAGTGGAAGTTTTATTAAATGAAGCGGAAAAAAACATTTTAGAAGTAGCACAGCGTAAAAACAGCGGTGTGTTTCAAAATATCAAAGATGTACTTGTACAAACGTACGATGATATCGAAGTTCTTCACAATCGAAAAGGTGACATTACAGGTATCCCAACCGGGTTTAGTGATTTAGATAGAATGACAGCAGGGTTCCAGCGAAATGATTTAATCATTGTAGCGGCTCGACCATCTGTAGGTAAAACGGCTTTTGCCTTAAATATTGCGCAAAACGTTGCAACGAAAACGGATGAGAACGTAGCCATCTTCAGTTTAGAGATGGGTGCTCAGCAGCTTGTTATGAGGATGCTGTGTGCGGAAGGAAATATTGATGCACAAAGGCTGCGTACAGGTTCGCTTACAGCTGATGACTGGGGAAAGCTCACTATGGCAATGGGATCTTTGTCCAATGCAGGGATTTATATTGATGATACACCGGGTATTCGTGTAGGTGAAATTCGTTCTAAGTGTCGTCGCTTGAAACAAGAAGGCGGGCTTGGGATGATTTTAATTGACTACTTACAGCTCATTCAAGGAAATGGACGAAGCGGAGAAAACCGACAGCAGGAAGTATCTGAAATTTCTCGTGCGTTAAAAGCTTTAGCTCGTGAATTAGAAGTTCCTGTTATCGCCTTATCACAGCTTTCCCGTGGAGTAGAGCAAAGACAAGATAAGCGACCAATGATGTCTGATATCCGTGAATCCGGAAGTATTGAGCAGGATGCCGATATCGTAGCTTTCTTATATCGTGAAGACTATTATGAAAAAGATACAGAAAATCAAAATATTATCGAGATTATTATAGCCAAGCAGCGTAACGGTCCAGTTGGAACCGTACAGCTTGCCTTTGTAAAAGAGTACAATAAATTCGTTAATCTCGAGCGGCGCTTTGATGACGCAGGAGTGCCGCCTGGTGCATAAAACCTCTCAATATGAGAGGTTTTATTTTATTGTTATCGCATTCGTTCCGCAAAATACGATATATTTGTAATAACTTTTGTTAAATCGTTCGGATTTAATTGACTTTAGCGTGATAAATTGATACACTTATCCATGGTTAAATTATGTCGTAGTGAGCTGTTGCTTACTAAGCGGAGGTGCTTAAGATATGTCTTCAGTCGTTGTAGTAGGAACACAATGGGGAGATGAAGGAAAAGGGAAGATTACAGACTTCCTATCAGAAAATGCAGAAGTGATTGCACGTTACCAAGGTGGGAACAATGCAGGTCATACAATTAAGTTTAATGGTGAAACTTATAAGTTACATTTAATTCCTTCAGGTATTTTTTATAATGACAAAACATGTGTAATTGGAAACGGTATGGTTGTCGATCCAAAAGCGCTTGTTCAAGAATTAAAATACTTACATGATCGCGGTGTAACAACAGAAAACTTACGTATTAGTAACCGAGCTCATGTGATTCTTCCGTATCATTTAAAATTAGATGAAGTTGAAGAAGAACGTAAAGGTGAAAATAAGATTGGTACAACGAAAAAAGGTATTGGACCAGCTTATATGGATAAAGCAGCACGTGTTGGTATTCGAATTGCCGATTTACTAGACCGTGAAGTATTTGAAGCAAAATTAACACAAAACTTAGCTGAAAAGAATCGCCTTCTTGAAAAAATGTATGAAGTAGAAGGCTTTACATTAGAAGAAATTTTAGATGAGTACTATGAGTATGGTCAACAAGTTGCAAAATATGTTGTTGACACATCAGTAGTATTAAATGATGCGTTAGACGAAGGACGTCGTGTACTATTTGAAGGCGCACAAGGTGTTATGTTAGATATCGACCAAGGAACATATCCATTTGTTACATCTTCAAACCCAGTAGCGGGTGGAGTAACAATTGGTTCTGGTGTAGGTCCATCTAAAATCAAACACGTTGTAGGTGTATCAAAAGCGTATACAACTCGTGTTGGTGACGGTCCTTTCCCAACTGAATTAACAAACGAAATCGGTGATCAAATCCGTGAAGTAGGACGTGAATATGGTACAACAACTGGTCGTCCTCGCCGTGTAGGTTGGTTCGACAGTGTAGTTGTACGCCATGCTCGTCGCGTTAGCGGAATCACAGATTTATCTTTAAACTCAATTGATGTATTAACGGGAATTGAGACATTAAAGATTTGTGTAGCTTACCGTTATAAAGGGGAAGTTATGGAAGAATTCCCTGCTAGCTTAAAAACACTTGCAGAATGCGAACCTGTATATGAAGAGCTTCCAGGTTGGACAGAAGATATTACGGGTGTGAAAACATTAGATGAGTTACCTGATAACGCTCGCCACTACTTAGAGCGAGTGTCTCAATTAACAGGTATTCCTTTATCTATTTTCTCTGTAGGTCCAGATCGCACACAAACAAATGTATTACGTGGTGTATATAGCTAAATAAAAAAGGTTAGCTCCTCGTGAGCTAACCTTTTTTTATTTATAATTGGTGCTTTGTTAACAAGTTTTTTAAAAAAAGCTCAATAATAAAAAGAAAGTTTTAAAAAAACTATTGCATTCATATGAAATATCATGTTATTATAATAAGCGTCGCTAAGAGATATAACATGAGCCATTAGCTCAGTTGGTAGAGCATCTGACTTTTAATCAGAGGGTCGAAGGTTCGAGTCCTTCATGGCTCACTTTTGTTACAACGTGGCCCGTTGGTCAAGCGGTTAAGACACCGCCCTTTCACGGCGGTAACACGGGTTCGAATCCCGTACGGGTCATTTTTAATATTTTTAATACATAGCATATAGACTGAGGTCCCGTGGTGTAGCGGTTAACATGCCTGCCTGTCACGCAGGAGATCGCGGGTTCGATTCCCGTCGGGACCGCCATTTTGGCTCGGTAGCTCAGTTGGTAGAGCAAAGGACTGAAAATCCTTGTGTCGGCGGTTCGATTCCGTCCCGAGCCATCAAAAAGCATGACTTTATTTAAAGTCATGCTTTTTTCTTTTATTTACATTTAAAAGAAAACGTTATTTGCTTTGTATCTCTTTTGTGGTAATATATTACTTTTGTATTTAGAGATGGTTGAAAATCATATATCTTCATGTATAGTAGAGGATGAACTTGTGACGTTTCAAGGGTTATCAAGTATAATAAAACTACGGTATTCAAACAGTATGAATACTATCTTTTATATTTTGCTTCAACTAATAAAGGAGAACGATGATCATGGATAAACGTATTTTAGTCGTAGATGACGAAAAGCCGATTGCAGATATTTTAAAGTTTAATTTGCAAAAAGAAGGTTACGAAGTATTTTGTGCTTATGATGGCGTAGAAGCACTTGAAAAAGTGGAAGAAGTACAGCCTGAAATGATTTTATTAGATATTATGCTTCCTCAGAAAGATGGAATGGAAGTTTGCCGAGAAGTACGCAAAAAATATGATATGCCAATTATCATGTTAACAGCAAAAGACTCTGAAATTGACAAAGTTTTAGGTCTAGAATTAGGTGCAGATGATTATGTAACTAAGCCGTTTAGTACGCGTGAATTATTAGCACGTGTAAAAGCTAATTTGCGTAGACATCAGCAGGTAGCTGCTCCAACGGAAGAAAGCGAAACGAATGAAATTACAATTGGAGCACTTGTTATTCACCCAGATGCTTATATCGTGTCTAAGCGCGGAGAAACGATTGAACTGACTCACCGTGAATTTGAGCTGCTGCATTATTTAGCGAAACACATTGGACAAGTCATGACGCGTGAACACTTGCTTCAAACTGTATGGGGTTATGACTATTTTGGTGATGTGCGTACGGTAGATGTAACAGTTCGAAGATTACGTGAAAAAATTGAAGATAATCCAAGCCATCCAATGTGGATTGTAACAAGACGTGGAGTAGGCTATTATTTACGCAGCCCAGAGCAGGAGTAATTTTAGATGAAGAAAGTAAGGCTCCTGCAATCTATTCATTTAAAGTTTGTATTGATTTATGTGCTGCTCATTTTAATTGCGATGCAAATTATTGGGGTCTATTTTGCACGACAATTAGAAAAAGAATTAGTTAACAACTTTCGAACGTCTCTTCAAGAGCGGACAGACTTGCTGACGTATAACATTGGACAAGAAATGGTGAAAAATCGTGATGATGATTCCCCCACTCTTGAGGAAGACTTAAAGACTATTTTACGAGATTTTGCTTCAAGACCCAATTTAGCTTCAAATGATATGAATGACATCTCTGAAGTAAGAGTCATTGACCAAAATAGAAGAATCATTGCTACATCGAACTCAAATCCTCAACAGATCATAGGTAAAAAGACTAATGATTTAGCGATTACAAATGCGTTGTTAGCAGGAACGAACTCTGATAATGTATTTGTTGATCAAAGCGGACAGCGAATCAGAGTTATGATACAGCCTATTCGTTTACAGGATAAAGTAGGTGCCAGTCAATCAAATTCAACTAATAAAAATGGAAAAGTTCAGTCTAGCGAAGAAATCTTAGGTGCTATTTACTTAACAGCTTCCATGGAGCCTGTTTACGATCAAATGAGTAATATCAATCAGATCTTTAAGGCAGGTACGGTGATTGCTCTTTTTATTACAGCTATTTTAGGCGTGTTTTTAGCTCAGACGATTACTCGTCCAATGTCTGAAATGAGAAAACAAGCACTTGAGATGGCCAAAGGGAATTTTACGAGAAAAGCTAAGGTATACGGGTATGATGAAATTGGTCAGCTAGCTCTCACATTCAACAACTTGACAAGAAAGCTTCAAGAAGCACAGGCAACTACAGAAGGGGAGCGCCGTAAGCTTAGTTCGGTATTAGCTCATATGACGGACGGCGTTATTGCTACGGATCGAAAGGGAAGAGTAATTTTAATTAATGATCCAGCTGCAGCTATGCTAAATGTTTCACGTGAAACGGTTTTGTCTGATCCAGTTGTTTCCCTATTAGATCTTGAAGAAACGCATACGTTTGAAAGCTTGCTCGCTAATCAAGAGTCATTAATTTTGGACTTTAGTACAAAATCAGATCCCTTTATTTTAAGAGCTACCATTTCCGCTATTCAAAAAGAGACCGGTTTTATTAACGGGATTATCATTGTCTTGCATGATATTACAGAGCAGGAGAAAATTGATCAAGATCGCCGAGAATTTGTAGCCAATGTTTCACATGAATTGCGTACGCCGTTAACAACGATGCGCAGTTATTTAGATGCGCTTGCAGAAGGAGCATGGCAAGATAAGGACTTAGCTCCAACATTTTTAAATGTAACGCAAACGGAAACAGAACGAATGATTCGTCTCGTTAACGACTTGCTTCAATTATCTAAGCTAGATAGCCAAGACTACCGATTTAGTCGTGACCCAATCAATTTTGTGAAGTTCTATCATTACATCATTGATCGCTTTGAAATGACAATTGAACAAGGTATTTCGTTCGTGCGCGACTTGCCAAATGAAGCAATCTATGTCGCGATCGATCAAGATAAAATTACACAAGTATTAGATAACATTATTTCCAATGCAATAAAATATTCACCTGAAGGCGGAACCATTACATTTTCAATTGCTCAGCATACGCATGAAATTGTTGTGAGCATTAAAGACCAAGGTATGGGAATTCCAAAATCAAATTTAGCTAAAATTTTCGAACGCTTCTATCGTGTAGATAAAGCACGAACGCGTAAATTAGGCGGAACAGGATTAGGGCTTGCTATTGCCAAGGAAATTATTGAAGCACATGATGGACGTATTTGGGCAGATAGTCAGGAAGGAAAAGGAACAACGATTTACTTTACTCTTCCGATTGAAAGTGAGAATGATGACGAATGGGAATGAGATATGAACATATCAAAACGGCCATCTTAGTTGTTCTCGTCGCTTCCAGTTTAATTATGACGTATCATATATGGACGTATCAGCCTTCTTATAAGGTCATTTCAAAAAATCAACATTTGCAGGAAGTTGAAGTGAGTTCAAAAAGTAAAATAGAAGATCATATTCTTCCAACAGAAGTTCTCTATCATCGAAACGATAATCACTACATGTCTCACGACGAAGATGATGTAAACAAATGGGTAAATGAAATGAAAAAGTGGAAATTTTCGAATGTGACGGACGTTTCGGATGCTATTTCTCCTGATGGATTTTTAAATTATGTCCATGGAAGTAATTCTATTGAAGTGTTGTATCCAGACGCGCTACCTTTGAAAACATTTCAACAGCTTTTTTCATTTTCTCAAACGTCTTTGCCTAATCAAACATTTGACCGTGTACTCATTAAAATTAAGCGTACACCTTCCTTTTTCGTAAGCGTGTATCTTGTGAATTATGAGCAAAAAAAGATTTATTCGGTTACAGTCAAGAATTTGGCCAAAGATGATATCAAAGAATTAGAAGATAAAATGAAACGTACGTATGCCCCGAGCTTTGTATATAAAGAAAACAAAAATCGGTATATCTTCCTTCCGGAAAATAATATCACGATGAATAGTGAAGTCTACTATACGAGCATGAGGCATTTAGATATTGAAAAATATAAAGAAGCGCTTTTTAACAACCCAGACTATGCACGGAAAGAAACGTCTACAAACCGAGATGTCTACACCGAAGGTACAAAAGTGATTAATGTTAATACGAAGACAGATGTGATGGAATATGTGAATCTTGTAAATTCCACGACCGAAGTAATGGAAGATTATAATTTAATAAATCGCAGCTTTAGCTTCGTTAATGACCACGGCGGCTGGACGGAATCTAATTACAGGTTCAACAGCTGGAATCGTATTACAAAAGAAATTAGCTATCGTTATTATAAAGATAACTATCCAGTTTACAGCAATCAGGGAATGACTGAAATATATCAGAGATGGGGAAATGCGGAGATTTTAAATTACCGTCGTCCTCTTTATCGTTTTGTGAGAGTACAGGATTCGAGTGTAGAAAAGCTGCAGTCATCTCAAAAAGTGATTCAATTAATTGAAAAACACCAAAACTTTGACCCGAATCTGTTAAAAGATATTTCAATAGGCTATCAGCTAGAAGAAGTGTCACAGCAGCCGAAAACCGGTGAAAAGACGGTTGAGTTTAATTCTAACTCTGTCAAACTCGTTCCTTCTTGGTTCTATTATTATAATAGCAAATGGTATCGAATTGCACCGCCGACCGAAGGAGGCGATAACGATGGATTGGAATAGAACAAAAACCATCTTTATTTTCACTTTCTTGATTCTTAATATTTACTTAGGCTATCAGATTTTTAAAACTCATCAAGAAGACCAGTACTCTCTATTTGTAGAGTCCAGCGTTGAAGAACAATTAACGAGTGAAGGCATTGAATATAAACATTTACCTGTAGATGTGAAGGAAGCTTCGTCGTTAAATGCTAAAAGCAAACTGTTTAAAGATGAAGATTTAAAAAAGCTAAAAGAGCAAAAAGCAACGCTGCTTGAGGAAAAAACAATTCGAAGCGCATTAGACAAACCTTTTTCAGTACCTGAAAAAAGTCCCGAAGCAAAGCTAAGTCAATTTCTAAAACGGTATGTGATCTCAGGTAAGGATTATGAGCTATGGAATGTTAACAAAGAGAAAAAAACAGTTACATTCTTTCAAAAATATAAGAAGCATAAAATCTTTGATAATGAAAATGGCATGATTGTTGCTCACTTAAATGACAAAGATGAAATTATTTCTTATGAACAAACGATGCTGGGTTCTGTGAAAACGTTGGATGATGAGCAGGATGTTTTAACGCCTTTAAAAGCATTGGAAAATTTGTTTTTGAAGGGTGAATTGAAAAAGAAAGATTCTGTAACAAAAGTAGAGTTTGGGTACTATACGTTTGATCTACCTCTACTAAATTCTCAAGTTTTAGCACCAACTTGGCATGTTATTGTAAATGGAGACACGAGTTATTTTGTCAATGCCTTTGAAGGGCAGATTATTAAAAAAGGAAATAAATAAGTATTTGGAGTGAGATAAATGAGCCTGCATTTCAGCGTGCTAGCGAGTGGGAGCACAGGAAATGCGATTTTAGTAAGTGATGGAGAACATTCCTTACTAGTTGATGCAGGGCTGAGCGGAAAACAAATGGAAGCTCTATTTCAACAAGTAAATCGCAATATCCCGGATTTATCAGGAATTTTAGTGACTCATGAACATAGTGACCATATTAAAGGACTAGGTGTCCTGGCACGTAAATATAAGCTCCCTATTTTCGCAAATGAAAAAACGTGGAACGCAATGGATGGCTTGATCGGCAACATTGATACGGAACAGAAGTTTCACTTTGAAATTGGCCAAACGAAATCGTTTGGTCAATTGGAAGTGGAGTCTTTTGGCGTTTCGCATGATGCTGCAGAGCCTATGTTTTATGTCTTTCATCAAGGATCTAAAAAATTAACCCTTATTACGGATACCGGCTATGTAAGTGACCGCATGAAAGGTACGATTAAAAATAGCGATATGTACGTATTTGAAAGCAATCATGATGTTGAAATGCTGAGAATGGGGCGCTACCCTTGGAGCATTAAAAGACGAATTCTAAGCGACGTGGGACATGTATCAAATGAAGACGCGGCTCTTGCAATGGCAGATGTGATTGGAGATCAAACCAAACGCATTTACTTAGCGCATTTGAGTCAAGACAATAACATGAAGGAAATTGCCCGCATGTCTGTTGCGCAAGTGTTACAACAAAAAGACATCAATGTAGAGGACAATATTCTCCTATGTGATACAGATCCAAAAAGACCAACTGATATTGTTTATGTATAGTCTCTAGAAAGGAAGCGAAAAATAACTTCATTTAGTACGTGAATGCAGGCATTCACGATGATAAATGAAGGGTTCGGTGATAGTGTGGAACATTATGATGAAGGCCAAGAGCCAAATAGTCGGCCGCCTAAACGCCGCAGAGGATATTTCGCTTCTGCTCTGATTGGAGCAATTATAGGTGCACTTATTGTACTGCTTCTTATGCCAGCCTTGGTGAGGAACGGAATTTTGCCAGATGGATGGATGACGGATGAAAATAGAGATGAACAAACAGGATCTACCATTCAAAAGTCAGTATCTCTTGACGTCACTACGGCCGTCACAAAAGCTGTTTCTGAAGCCAATGCAGCAGTTGTAGGAGTTGTAAACATTCAGAACTCTGAAAGTTTTTGGAATGATGAACGAACTGATGCCGGAACGGGCTCAGGTGTTATTTACAAAAAGCAAGGCAACAAAGCTTATATTGTGACAAACTATCATGTCATTAAAGGAGCTAACGAAATTGAAGTGAGCTTCAGTAACGGTACAAGGGTATCGGCTAAAATTCTTGGCAGCGATGATTTAATGGACTTAGCAGTTCTTGAAATTGACGCAGGCCACGTGACAAAAGTGGCTACCTTCGGAAATTCTGATAAGCTTAAAGCTGGTGAACCAGTGATTGCTATCGGAAACCCGCTAGGCCTTCAATTTTCTGGCTCTGTTACACAAGGAGTTGTCTCAGGGGTTAACCGTGTCATTCCTCAAGATTTGAATGGCGATGGAAATCCTGATTGGCAATCAGAAGTTATTCAAACAGATGCCGCCATTAACCCTGGCAATAGCGGGGGTGCTCTTGTTAATATTGATGGTGAATTAATCGGTATTAATTCCATGAAAATTGCCCAAGAAGCAGTAGAAGGCATTGGTCTTGCGATTCCAATCAATATGG
This sequence comes from Priestia sp. MDV22-iso46, assembly GCF_058629175.1. Lineage (NCBI taxonomy): Bacteria > Bacillati > Bacillota > Bacilli > Caryophanales > Bacillaceae > Priestia > Priestia sp. MDV22-iso46. The sequence goes on along the minus strand of NZ_JBZVWT010000004.1, from coordinate 331,847 downwards.
CTAGACCCATTATTAATGACTTAGAACGATATGGTGAAGTCAGACGTCCGTATCTTGGAGTTAGTACACTATCATTAAGTGAGGTATCAGGGTATCATTTAAAAGAAACCCTTAAGTTACCGCATGATGTAGTAAACGGAGTCGCTGTTCTAAAAGTCGAGCCAGGTTCGCCAGCCGCTAAAGCCGGATTAAAGGAATATGATGTGATTGTTGAGTTAGATCACAGCAAAGTAAGGGACATTGCGACACTTCGCAAACACCTCTACATTGAAAAAGAAATTGGCGATAAAATGAACGTAACGTTCTATCGCGATGGCAAAAAGAAATCCACAGAAGTAAAATTAACGCGTCAAATGAAGTGAAAGAAAAGTTATCCACAGGGGATAAACTCCTGTGGTTTTTTAATGAAAAGAATAGAGAGAGGAAGATAAATACATGAAGATATATTGCTGTTTAGAACATACAGAACTAGCGCTGGATGTAATGGTAGATGAGATTGAGCTAGCGCCGGTTTTTGAAAAAATAGAAAATTCTACTGACAAAAAAAGCTGTGAATATTGTGACAATGAAGCTGTATATGTAGTAGGGAACTAAAATTCTTATACAAAATGTGGATATAGCATGTGGATATGTGGATAATATCTGTGGATAAGAGATAAAGGAGAGGAGAATAGCCTGTGAATATCTCTATTATAACCATTGGGAAGCTAAAAGAAAAATACTTAAAACAAGGCATTCAAGAATATTTAAAGCGTCTATCAAGCTATGCAAAAGTAGAAATTATTGAGCTTGCAGATGAAAAAGCGCCAGAAAACTTAAGTGAATCTGAAATGGAACAGGTGAAACAAAAAGAAGGAGAGCGCATCTTAGCGAAAATCTCAGACGATACTCACGTAATCGCATTAGCTATTAACGGAAAACAAAAATCTTCCGAGGAACTCGCAAAAGAAATTGATTCATTAGCTACCTACGGAAAAAGCAAAATAGCGTTTGTCATTGGCGGATCGCTTGGTTTAAGCAGCGAAGTAATGAAACGCTCAAACGCAGCCCTTTCTTTTTCAAAGATGACGTTTCCTCATCAGCTTATGCGCCTAGTATTAGTAGAACAGATTTACCGAGCTTTTCGTATTATTCGAAATGAACCTTATCATAAATAGAAAGTGTGGATATTTTTTTATTAAAAGCTGAGGCAGAAGGAAATGTAAAACCTTCTGCCTCAGCTTTTATCATATGTGGATAAATAGCACACGTCTATAAAAAAGAACAAGAGGTTCTTCTCTCCGATAAAATGTTAGAACAATTGAGTTTGAGCAAACGAGATCTTATTTAAGAAACAGAAAAACCTTCGTCTTCTTTCACTCCAGCTCTGTCTTTAAACTCATCAAGCAACGCACGCACTTCGTCAGTTGTTTCCGTGCTCATGAGTAGATTTCTTAATTCACTTGCACCGCGGAATCCGCGAACGTAAATTTTGAAAAAGCGTCGAAGCGGTTTGAAAGGGCGCGGCTCTAATTCTTCAGAATACTTATCATGAAGATCTAGCTGCAGGCGAAGAAGTTCTAATAGCTCTTCGCTTGTATGCTCTTTCTTTTCTTTTTCAAACGCAAACGGATTATGGAAAATTCCGCGTCCAATCATGATTCCATCAACGCCGTACTTTTCAGCAAGTTCAAGACCTTTCTGGCGGTCAGGAATATCACCGTTAATTGTTAGTAGCGTATGAGGCGCAATTTCGTCACGAAGCTTCTTAATCTCCGGAATTAACTCCCAGTGCGCGTCAACATCGCTCATTTCTTTTTTCGTACGAAGGTGAATAGAAAGGTTCACGATATCCTGTTCTAAAATGTGCTTCAGCCAGTCGTACCACTCATCAACTTGCGTATAGCCAAGACGAGTCTTTACGCTTACTGGAAGCCCTCCAGCTTTGGCTGCCTGGATAATCTCAGCCGCAGTATCTGGACGGCGAATCAGACCAGAACCTTTTCCGTTTCCTGCAACGTTCTGTACAGGACAGCCCATATTAATATCAATTCCGCGAAAGCCCATTTCGGCCATGCCGATACTCATTTGACGGAAGTATTCAGGCTTGTCTCCCCAAATATGCGCAACGATTGGCTGTTCATCTTCTGTAAACGTCAATCGTCCTTTTACGCTATCTTTTCCTTTCGGGTGGCAGTAGCTTTCCGTATTCGTAAACTCTGTAAAAAATACGTCAGGTCGTGCTGCTTCGGTCACAACATGGCGAAAAACGACATCCGTCACAGCTTCCATCGGTGCCAAAATAAAAAACGGACGCGGCAACTCATGCCAAAAATTATCTTTCATCTTATATCTAAACCCTTTCTTTTAGGGAAAACATATTCCCAAAATTAAAAAGTGTAATTTCTTTTATCAGGTTGAATGCCAGTATAAACTTCAACCAATATATACTTTAATGGTATGGAACGAAAAGTGCAAGGGAACGAGTGGTTTTGTTTTGCTGGAAATACTTATTGAAACAAATTTTATATCTAGTATTAGTGGGGTATAAGCAATTAAAAGCGAGCCTGAAGGCATGTACCGGATACCTGCGAATAAATATCCTAAAGCATTTGGTTTGTGTTTAGGCACTTTCTCTAAGGATATTATAAAGTATTCACCATAATTATGATTACGATAAACGATTTTATAAATAACTTTTACTATATAATATATAAAAAACCACGTCTGTCACTGTACAACAGACGTGGCTTCATTACGTATTAATGCTTTTTGTAAGGAGCGCCGTCCTTAGAAGGCAGTCCAGAAATGTATCCTACACCACCTGTTTCTTGAATGCCAATGCTTTCTTTCATTGCATTAGCTAGCTCTTCTTTATCAACAGCGGTAATATTTTTGTCGCTGATGTCCTCGCCCGGGTGCTGATAGTTGCTTAGTACGTAGCGAGAGTTTTTAATGTTTTCTACTGCACGAAGTCCTGTTGCTTCTGCTCCCACTGGAACTGAAAGAATGCGCGATAGTTTTTTGGTTTTTACATTGTAAGCCCATACGAAGTTGTTTGTGTGCAGTGAGCTGTCTTCTCCGATAAAGAGTGTATTTAAGTCATTTGAATACGTAAGGTTATCAGGGTTGGCAATTTTATTTGGATCCGCTGTATTACCGTATGCATCTGCTTTTTCTAGGTCTTGTCCAATCAGTAGCCCTTCCATGCTTGCAGGAACGTAGCGACTGTTAATCTTGCCTTTTGCTTGGTCTTTTTGATGCGATCCTAAGTTCAGCTGGTAGGTCACACCAGACTCTAATCTTGGAAGCTGGATATCATCTTGGACAGCACCAGATTCTTTTAGCATGGCACTATTTTGGTAAGAAATAGCCACATACGCTTTTTTATCTTTTTTGTTAACCGTTAGTCCTTCCATCTTGTTGAATTCAGATGTTGCACCTAAAATTGCACCGTATCGGCGTGATTCTAAAAAGGCAGCTGCTTTTTCCATGCCAGGCTTTACTTTTAAATATTCAACTTTTTTACTTGCGGCGGTTTTGACTGCTTTAAATCCTTTTGTAGGCTGTTCAGTTGTTTCAAAAATATCACTAAATTTTGTGCCTTTGTCGATTATTGTTTTCACTTCACTGTCTGTTGCATGGCCAAGCTTAATCCAATGAAGGTCGCCTTTACCTCCATTGTTCGTACTCGTTTGTTTGAATTTTGCTGCATAAAGCGTTCCTGCTGAGAAGTCTTTCTCCTTATCTGCTACATACATAAACATCATGGTATTAGATCCATCATCGCCAAAAAGAGCGGTTTTATTATCTGGAAGTACCTGCATCATTTCGTGTGAAAAACGACCTGTGCTGTAATGTTTTACGACGGACGCATTGCCGCTTTCATCCACTGAAATTTCTGGAATCCAGCCATAGTAGTAAGGATTTGCTTTTGACGTGTCACCGAAATAAAGCTTAGCGAAGTTCGTGACGTCTTTATAAGAGCTAGATGAAGGGTCTTCAAAAGCACGTGCATCAGGCTCGTATTCTTCTGAACCAAGGTGAGTACCCCAATCTGTTGTAGAGCCATTACACGGCGTCCATAAACCATTCACATTAGAAAAATCAATTTTTTTAGCATGGTTGACGGTTAGTTTTCCTGTTTTATCATCTCGGTCAACTTGTGTAAGCGTCATTGAAGCAGGAAGACCGGAAATCTCTTTTCCAGCATTATTAACGGATTCATATTCATAATGTGAAATAATATAAGACTTACCGTTGATGGTGATAAAGCTGTTTGAATCCGGTGCGTCTGATACGTACGGTGAGGGCTTATCAGGAACGCTTCGGTCAATAATTGGATCCCCGTTTGCATCGATCGGTGTACCTGCGGCGATTAATTCCCCTTTATTATCGACAATTTTATCTTTTGAAAGAAAGAGTTGATTATAGTTAAGCGGCGTTTCTTCAACGCTTCCATCTTTATACGTTACTTTTACAGATGCCTCTGTATACGTTTTAATCATATTTTCAATCGTAGTAGGTGCTTTCATTGGCTGAAACTCGACGCTTTTGATTTGTTTTGGATGTTGAACTGGATGATGCTCTGCTGCAAAAGCAGAAGCGGCGCTAGAAGCTAAAAGAGTGAGAGATAGTCCAAGAGATACTCGTTTTTTCATGGTTGATAACCTCCAAATTTTATTCATACACTTATTAAATCATTTGATTGTTGAGGAAATATAAAGAGAAGCGCTGGATTTGTTGAGCTGTCGTTAAGAACGTTGAACATTTACATGACAAGTTTAACTAGAAGTTATTCAGCTATCTTTCAGAATTTGTTCAGATAGCATTCAGCTGGGCTTCACAGTGAATTCATGTTCTGCTCTTACAATAAACACATAGCTAAAGGCGACAGGAAGCGCTTTGGCTCGTACAGCAAAAGTGAAAGGTATTTTAGCAGAAAAAAACGTTACTCCAATAGCGCTATTTTGATAAATGACCGCTGCTAAAAACTTTAGCTTGTGCTGTAAATACATTGGAAATTAGGCGGAGGTATAATCATGATTGGAAAAGTATTAGCAGGAAAAGCAGTAGTAGCAAAAGCGGTGGGAGGTGCCACAATTGGAACAGCTATCGCTCTTGGTTCAATGACAAGCGCATTTGCTTCAGACGGCCAGCACATTACTTCAACAAAAGCGTCGGCTCATACCGAAGCGGCAACATATACGCAAGCTCAAGCAAAAGCAATTGCCTTAAAGAACTGCGGAGGAACGGTTCAATCAGTTTCTTTTGAAAATAACGCCTATACGTTTTTAATTCACGGACAAGATAATCAAGACCATCACGTGAAAGTAAATGCACACAGCGGAAAAGTGGTAAAGGTTGAAAAACTATCTTTTTCTCGAAGTGAGGCACAAGCAGTAGCGTTGAAAAACTGTGGAGGAACGGTTAAGTCGGTAGGCTTCAACGATGGAGTATATACGTTCTTAATTCACGGAAAAGATAGCCGTGATCACCACGTAAAAGTGAATGCACAAAGTGGAAAAGTGATTCAAATTCAAAGCGCTGCATTTACAAAAGCACAGATTCAAACGATTGCATTAAAAAATTGCAGCGGAACGATTCAATCAAGTTCATATGCAAATGATGTATACACATTTTTGATCCACGGAAAAGACAACAAAGATCACCATGTGAAAGTAAACGCTGAAACTGGAAAAGTAATTAAAGTCGAAGCGGTAAAGTTTACACAAGAACAAGCTAAACAAGCTGCTCTTCAACAGCACAAAGGAACGGTTCAATCTGTTTCGTTCAGTGAACAAGCATACACGTTTGTGATCAAAGGAACAGACAATGTAAAACATACTGTAAAAATAAGCCCTCAAACAGGAAAAGTGTGCTGATTTGATAAAAAAGACGATTGCTTTACAGCAATCGTCTTTTTTACGTTAAGGGCAATACAATTTCAAAAGCAGTTCCTACATTTAATTTGCTTTTTACACGTATTTTTCCCCCGTGCAGCTCTATAATAGATGCGCTGATGGCTAAACCTAAACCTGCTCCTCCGTATGCTCGAGAGCGTGAAGCATCAGCTTTGTAAAATCGCTCAAATAAATGAGCAAGGTGTTCTTGAGGAATGCCGTGACCGTTATCTTGTATTGTTAATGAAAGTTCTTTCTCATTTGCTTTTCCTATCACTTGAATAACTCCTGTAGTTGGATTTGTATGCTGTACTGCGTTGGAAAATAAGTTTAAAACAACTTGTTTAAATTGATCTTTGTTAATGTCTGATGGTAAAGGGCTTGGGAAGTCGAATAAAATTTTTCTGTTCCCGGCCAATAGCATTAATTGAGGTTTCATATCTAAAATCAATTCATCTACAAAACAGCACTCTTTTTGAAACGTCGGAAGTTGATCAAGCTGAGCAAGAAGCAGAAGATCCTGAATCAGTTTGCGCAGTCTTTTGGACTCCCCATACATGCTTTTTAATGCGTCGTTTAATTGGTCTGGATTACTGCTAGCCCCTCTTAGTAAAACTTCTAAAAAGCCATGAATGGATGTAAGCGGCGTTCGCAGTTCATGAGAAGCATCCGCCACAAAGCGCCGCATTTGTTCTTTGGCATCTGTTTCAGCTTTAAATGCTTCTTCAAGACGCTCAAGCATTTCGTTAATAGAAAGAGAAAGGCGATCCATTTCGATTTGTCCTTGATTAACAGGCAAGCGGTCATGTAAGCTTCCTGCATTAATATGCTCCACTTTTTTAGTAATAGTAAACAAAGGGATTAACGTCTGTTTTAAAACAGAAGAAAAAACAAAAAAAGCAATGGTCATTGCAGTAAGTGAAAGCATTAAAAAGATTATCATTTGTCTGATTAACAGGTCTCTTAGTGATTCTGTTGGAGTATTGATTTGAATAACTCCCTGGATTTCTCCGTCAAAGACAATTGGTTTTAAAACAATGACTTGCTCTTGATGACCATCGATTTTCTTTATGAGGCTCATCGTGTTGTCCGGCTGTTTGATGTTTTTCATTACTTGTTTATATGTAGATGCAGAAAGCTTAGGAAAGTAAGAATGATGTGGATCCTTAGCCAGCCGTAAAAATGTGCTTTTTTGATTGATAAAGGTAATATTAACACCCGGGAAATAAACCATGGGTCTTGATCTTTTTACATTCTGGCTTGTTTCAATATCATGTTTCCAGACATCATCGGGAATCAAGTGAATTTGGTCTTCGATGCTTTTAATTTTATTCGTGTAAATAAATTGCTTCATGAACACGTATTGAAACAAGCCTATCAGTATCAGTAAACTCAAAATAACAAGCAAACTTCTGAATAAGAGCTGAAGGCGAAGAGAGTTCAGATGAAAGAACCGTTTGTGCTTCATGAAATATCAATCCGGTATCCTACACCGCGAAGCGTTCGAATGACGGTTCGGCTATGGTCCTGTAATTTTTCTCTCAGTGATCGAATGTATACTTCTACAATGTTTTCTTCTCCTCCAAAATCATATCCCCACACTCGATCTAAAATGGTGGATTTACTTAGTACGAGACCGTGATTAATAACCAAGAATTTTAAGAGTGCATATTCAGTAGGGGATAAATCAAGTATGTGATTAAGGTATTTAATTTCTTTGCGGCGGTCATCAATTTTAAATGGACCGATTGATACTTCGTCTAATAAGTTGGGAAATTGATTGCGGATTCTAGCTTGAATGCGCGCAAGAAGTTCTTCAAAACTGAAAGGTTTGACCATATAATCATCTGCTCCAATAGTCAGCCCTTTTACCCGATCGTCTACTTGATCTTTTGCTGTTAGCATAATGACAGCTATATTCCCCATTTTCTTCAACAAGCGGCATACTTCAAATCCATCCATTCCTGGAAGCATAACATCTACAATAGCGATATGGGGCTTGAATTCTTTGGCTACATTAATTCCTTCAATTCCGTCTTGGGTAGCTTTAATATCAAATCCTTCATTCGTTAAACCCAAAGATAAAAACTGTAAAATAGTTGGTTCGTCATCTATAAGTAAGACTTTAATTCCTTTTAGTTGTTCCATCATGTTGAAAACTCCTTTGCTCCTCTACTTTCTATTATGCTTTTTTATCTGAAACAGCACTGAATAATAGCTGAAAGCAAGCTGAAAAATAGTAGCTATTCTTATATCTTCAGCTAACTTTAAGCTTCTATTCGTCTTATTCTCAGAAATCTTTTGCATAATGAACGGCGTACTAGATAAAACGCCATAAATTAGACGGAAAGTCTAATGGTGAAAAAGGAGGAAATTTAAGGATGATTAAATGGGCAAAAGTATTGTCTACATCTGCTTTAGGAACTGCAATTGCATTTAGCTCTATTACAACGAGTCACGCTGCAGAAATGAAGACAGCTAAAGCAGAAACAACTGAACATGTGAGTATCTCGCAAGCTCAGGCAAAAGGTATTGCTCTACAAGATTGCAAAGGGACAGTTACGTCTACGGAATTTAAGCAGGAATCAAGTGTGTATGTAATTACAATTGTAACGAATAACCTGGAGCAAAGAATTGTAGAAGTAAGTGCGAGCACTGGAAAAGTAGTAAAGAAGCAAGAAGTGAAGTTATGGACACAAAATCAAGTGAAAGAATCTGTTTCTAAGCAGTATAAAGGCGCTATTCAATCTATTACCTTTAACAAAGAAACGCGTGAATATACGTTAACTGTAGTAGATGGCAAAGTAGAATATACGTTAACTGTAGATGGTCTAACGGGAAAAGTCATTCATGAGAATAAAAAAGAGCTGCAGCTAATGTCAGAGCAAAAAATAAAAGAAGGAGCTGTCAAACAATATAGTGGTTACGTATATAGTCTAGAGTTTAAAGAAGCCACTAGTCAGTATATCGCAGTGATTCTTAAAGATAGCACTCAATATACCGTAACGTTAGATGCTTTCACCGGAAAAGTAGTTAATACTTCTCAGCAAGCAGTGAAGCTATTAACGAGGCAAGATGCAAAAGATCTTGCATTGGCTACATATGTAGGTAAGGTGAGAATGGTAGAATATGATCAAAACGCAGCGATTTTCACAGTAAAAATAATCAAAGATAATACGGAATACACAATCACAATCGATGCGGTTTCGGGTGAAATCACACATGTAAAACAAGATAAACTTCAGCCGTTAACGGAGAACGATGTAAAAGTTCTTGCTTTAAAACATCAAGAAGGAAAAGTAGAGCATATTGAGCTTATAACAGAAAACTCAATAACTGTATACGTATTAACCTTAGTGAGCGGAAGCAAGCAGCAGACGCTTAAGTTCGATGCTTATACGGGACAAGAGTGCTCATAATTTTTTATCTTAAAACATAAAACATACATTTCATTTTTCATTCATATCAAGCAGAGGGTGCTTCAAGGCATCCTCTGCTTTTCTATTTATAACTAGAAACGGGGCTGTTTATCTATGTTAAGATAAATGTAGATTATTGTTGTAAAATGGATAGAACTAGAATGAAATAAATTAAATAGATAGGGTGTACACATGAGAAAAGAAGTACAAGTTATAGCCAAAGAAGCTTTTATTAAAAAAGTGAACAAGGGTTATCCACTCATTGAAAAAGATGCGCTTGTTGATGGTCATAAACTGCAAGAAGAAGGGGTTATTATTAACTTAGTTACTTCCAAGAATCAATTTTTAGCCAAAGGCTATTATGGAAAACAAAACAAAGGCTACGGATGGATTCTTACGAAGAAGAAAAGTGAGCAAATTGACGCGGCGTTTTTTGCTAGAAAAATTCAGCAAGCTATTTCATCTCGTCATGACTTTTATGCGTCTGAAGACACAACTGCTTTTCGCATATTTAATAGTGAAGGTGACGGAATCGGCGGCTTGATTATTGATTATTATGACGGATATTACGTCATGAGTTGGTATAGTGAAGGAATTTATCAATTTAAAGAATACGTCATTGAAGCCTTAAAGTCTGCGCCTAACTTTAAAGGGCTGTACCAGAAAAAACGTTTTAACGTAAAGGGGCAGTATATTGAAGAAGATGATTTTGTAGCAGGGGATAAAGGTGAATTCCCTTTAATTGTAAAAGAAAATGGTATTCGTTTTGCCGTTTACTTAAATGACGGAGCGATGGTGGGAGTCTTTTTAGATCAGCGAGACGTCCGTAAAACGATTCGAGATAAATATGCAAAAGGAAAGACCGTGCTAAATATGTTTTCGTATACAGGCGCATTTTCAGTGGCGGCCGCTCTTGGAGGAGCTGCGAAAACAACAAGTGTCGATTTAGCCAACCGCAGCTTGGCAAAAACAATTGAGCAATTTAGTGTAAATGGAATTGATCACGAAGCACAGGACATTATCGTAGAAGATGTTTTCAAGTATTTTAAATATGCGGTCAAGAAGAACATGACCTTCGATCTTGTGGTGCTAGATCCGCCAAGCTTTGCTAAGTCGAAAAAGCATACGTTTAGCGCGGCAAAAGACTACAAAGATTTATTAAAAGAAGCCATTGTGCTTACAAAGCCAAACGGTGTCATTGTAGCATCTACGAATGCAAGCAATTTTGATATGAAAAAATTCCATTCGTTTATTGAAAAAGCTTTTAATGAAAAAGGGGAACGGTACAAAATGATGGAGCAGTTCGCTCTTCCATCTGATTTTAAAACAATAAAAGAATTTAAGTCAGGTAATTATTTAAAAGTCGTGTTTATTCAAAAAATAAATCGCTAAATGCAAGGCTGCATGATGAACTCATGCAGTTTATTTATTTTTGATAAAATAACGATTACAAGCTATTTGAAGGGGACAAAATGAAGGTAGGAGATAAATATTGTCAATATATATGATAAAATAATAAAGGAATTATGCTCAACACTTCACAATTTTACAATATCATCCTTACGAAACGTATTTTTACAATTATTTTATTTTAAATGGGATAAGTATTGGGTACGAAGTAGAAAGAGCATACTACTATTATTAAAAAACATGAAAGGAGAAAGATTATGGCTGAAACAACAAAAAAGCCTGCCGGCGAAGTGAAATTTATTCCTTTATTAATTTGTCTGGCAATCGGACTTGTTTTATGGTTTATTACACCTCCGTCCGGACTTGATGTGAAGGCTTGGCACTTATTCGCTATTTTTATGGCTACTATCGTAGGGCTTATCATTAAACCATTGCCATTAGGCAGTGTAGCTATTTTATCTTTAACCATTATTGTATTAACTAATACATTAACACTTGAACAATCGCTCAGCGGTTTTCAAAATACGACGATTTGGTTAATCGTTATTGCATTCTTTATTTCTAGAGGTTTTATTAAGACTGGTCTAGGAACAAGGGTTGCCTATATCTTCGTTCGTTTGTTCGGTAAAAAGACGTTGGGATTATCGTATTCTCTTATCGTAAGTGACTTGCTTTTATCACCTGCAATGCCGTCTAATACAGCACGAGCTGGAGGAATTATTCTTCCAATCATTCGTTCTTTATCCGAAACATATGGATCGAGAACTGGAGACGGTACGGAGCGCAGAGTCGGTGCTTTCTTAACAAAAGTATCGTTTCAAGGAGATATGATCACATCCGCTATGTTTGTAACAGCAATGGCGGCCAATCCTCTTGCTGTTAAAATGACGGAACAAATTACAGGAAAGACTATTTCATGGGTTGGCTGGGCAGCGGCTGCAATTGTACCTGGAATTATTAGTTTAATTGTTATTCCGCTTGTTATTTATAAGCTGTATCCGCCAGAATTAAAAGAAACACCGGAAGCATCTGAAATTGCAGTAAAAAAATTAAATGAGATGGGTCCGCTAAAGAAAGAAGAATGGTACATGATTGGCGTATTTTTACTTCTTCTTGTGCTGTGGATTTTTGGCGCTAATTTAAATATTAATGCAACAACAACTGCTTTTATTGGTCTATGTACGCTGCTTTTAACGCAAGTACTAAGCTGGTCGGACATCAAAAAAGAACAGGGAGCATGGGATACATTAGTTTGGTTTGCTGTGTTGGTTATGATGGCAACCTTCTTAAATGATCTAGGCATGATTCCTTGGTTCAGTGATCTGATGAAAGGCACTGTTAGTCATATGTCTTGGATGACGGCATTGATTGTACTAGCTGTTGCGTATTTTTATTCTCACTACTTTTTTGCGAGTAATACGGCTCACGTCAGCGCTATGTACGCAGCATTTTTATCTGTCATCGTGGCCGCTGGTGCGCCTCCGTTACTGTCAGCATTAATTTTAGCGTTCTTTAGCAATTTATTTGGCTGTTTAACTCACTACGGCAGTGGACCGGCACCGGTGTTCTTCGGTAGTGGATATGTAACGCAGCAAAAATGGTGGTCGCTCGGCTTTTTAATTTCAATTATTCATATTATCATTTGGGTTGGAATTGGCGGCTTGTGGTGGAAACTGCTCGGTCTATGGTAAAAAAACAGTGGCGCAGGCCACTGTTTTTTTTATGCTTCAGCCCAAACGGATACAGAGCCGCCATTTACAGGAAACTGTCCGTAGCCATCTTCTTCAATCACAACTTGATCTTCTCGGTTGTTTGTGAAGTCGATCCACGTTTGTCCACTTCGGTGTTCGCCGACGAACATTCTCTTTTCGCCATCTTCGCCGTTTGACATCACCACAGCGCATCCAGACTTCTCAAATTCCTCTACACCATGCCTTACCCATCCAATGGTATTCGGGTGATCAAAATAATCGTCTTGCTGACCATATGCTTTGTCATAGCGTACATGCAAGAGAGCGGAAATATCTTTTTCTTTTCCCTCAATAGGGTGCTCTCCGCCTATCCCAAAATAGTCTCCGTAAAACACACAAGGATAGCCGTCTTCACGAAGTAAAATTAGAGCGTAAGCACTTTGTTTGAACCAATCTTCTACCCAAGATTCTAAAGATTCATTTGGCTGAGAGTCATGGTTATCTACAAATGTGACAACATTCAAAGGGTGAGTCTTGACTAATGTATCATCAAAAATCGTGGTTAAATCAAAATCTCTTCCTTGCTGAGAGGCTTCATGCAGTTTATAGTGCAGCGATACGTCAAACAAATCAATTTGATAATCAATCACGTCTAGGAATTCCTGACAGGCTGTTAACTCTGGATTCCAAAACTCTCCCACAAAATAAAATGGCTTTTCTTGAGAAGAGGACAATTCGTGGGCAAACTCTTTAATAAAATCGTGGTTAATATGTTTAATGGCGTCTAATCGATAACCGTCGCACTGCAGGGTGTCTGCTAACCATTTTCCCCATTTGATCATTTCTTCTCGAACTTCAGGGTGATCGTAATCAATATTCGCAAACATTAAATAATCGTAGTTGCCAAACTCTTGATCGACATTTTCGTTCCAGCTTTTGTTTTCCCCGGCAATACGAAAAACGCCTTCTTTTCCATTTTTATCATCGTAATCAGTGCCGTTAAAATGATTAAAGTTCCATTTGAAAGAAGAATATTGATCGCCGCGCCCTTCAAATGTAAACTTTGTCCACCCTTCAATTTCAAAAGGTTCAGAAATTTCTTCTGTTCGGTTCATGGGATCCACTTCAATGACGTGGAACGTTTCTTTTTCATCTGCTGCAGCTTTATGATTCATCACAATATCCACATAGACATTAATTCCGTGATTATGACAGGCATCAATCGCATCATGCAGCTCTTGCTTGGTTCCATACTTTGTACGAACGGTTCCTTTTTGATCAAATTCGCCAAGATCGTATAAGTCGTAAACGCCGTAGCCATTATCCTCTGATGAAACACCTTTTGTAACAGGGGGAATCCACACGGAATCAATTCCTTGTTCTTTTAGTTGAGGAGCGAGCTCTTTGAGGCGTTGCCAATGCTCGCCATCAGCTGGCACATGCCATTCGAAAAATTGCATAATTGTATGATTCCGTTCCAAGTTAAATCATCCTCCTTTTAAATAAAAAGATATAATCGCTCACGGATAGTTCTTTAGAATCAAATGAGGAATTGATTATATTTTTTCTTTTAACGTTCCTGTTATCCCTATTCTTTAAACCTTTTTCAACATATGAAGCTTAAGAAAATCTTAAAATTTTTTCTTCTTTTTTCTTAAAAAATGCAGTTTACAGTAAAACCCATAGACGAAATGACCCATGACATACTTTTGAAAGGAGAGTGAGAAATCAATGGACGAATATGCGATTCTAGTTGTAAACGATGAGCGGTTTGAACGTTTTAAAAGTGGGGATACCTCGAGGTAAACCAAAGACTCTAGACTTGGTTTAGCTATTGCTAAGTCAATTATTGATTTGCACGGAGGAGAACTGAATATTGAAATTGACGGAGATTTATTTAAAGTAACGATTACTCTTTAATGTGAGTGAATATAAACAGCATATCTAGTAAAAAAAGAGAAGCAACCTCATTATGCTGGTTGCTTCTCTTTTTTTAGCGTTCGTAATTTTATTCCGCAACCGCAAAGTGTACTGTGCTTTAGTACTTTTATTTCTCTATCACACTGATTACATCTTATTTTTTGTCCAATCATTTCTTCATCCCTTCCTCTTTTTACAAGAATTTAAATAAGTATCCATAAAATATGGATACTTATTTAGTGATAAAATGTTAAACTAATTGATAATATACGAGAATCTAAAATGAGAAAAATACCTTTATTTTCTCATTTAGAAAACTGATCTCTTTATTTTACTTGCTGCGGAACAGATAATCCTAAACCGTCTGCAACGCGTGTTCCATACTCTGGATCCGCTTTGTAGAAGTGCTGAATTTGACGCAGTTTAATCTCTTCTTTTTCTACAGGCTTCATAGCTTCAACGATGTTTGCAACTAGTCGTGTACGCTCGTCTTCGCTTAGAAGGCGGTATAAGTCACCTGCTTGCGTGTAATGGTCGTTATGATCATATGCAACACTATCGGCAACGCCTGAAACAGGGTATGCCGCTTGTTTGTTTTCATGAGATTCTGTCGGACCACCAAAGCTGTTTGGCTCGTAGTAAACAGAACGGCCGCCGTTATCGTCAAAGCGCATTTGACCATCACGCTGATAGTTATTTACTTCATTGCGCGGACGGTTAATCGGTAGCGCTTGATGGTTAGCACCCACGCGGTAGCGATGTGCATCGCTGTATGCGAATAGTCGACCTTGCAGCATTTTATCAGGTGATACGTCAATTCCTGGTACAAGCGTTCCAGGTGAGAATGTAGCTTGCTCCACTTCGGCAAAATAATTTTCTGGATTGCGGTCCAAGACCATGCGACCTACTTCAATTAACGGGTAGTCTTTTTGTGACCAAACCTTTGTTACGTCAAACGGATCAAAGCGATACGTATCAGCGTCTTCTAATGGCATAATCTGAACGTACAGCTTCCATGAAGGGAAATCGCCTTTTTCAATGGCATTAAATAAATCTTCAGTATGATAATCTGGATTTTCACCAGCTAGCTTTGCAGCTACGTCTGGAGACAGATTTTTTACGCCTTGCTCTGTTTTAAAGTGATATTTTACCCAAACGCCATCTCCTTCGGCATTAACCCATTTAAATGTGTGGCTGCCAAATCCATGCATATGGCGTAAAGTTGCCGGGATACCGCGGTCAGACATTAAAATAGAAACTTGATGCAAAGATTCAGGAGATAAAGACCAGAAATCCCAAACGGCCGTCGGGTTTTTTAAATGTGTGCGTGGATCGCGTTTTTGTGTATGAATAAAGTCAGGAAATTTAATCGCATCTCGGATGAAAAATACAGGTGTATTATTTCCGACTAAGTCGTAGTTTCCTTCTTCTGTATAAAATTTAACAGCAAACCCGCGAGGGTCGCGAACGGTATCTGCTGAGCCATTTTCACCAGCTACTGTTGAAAAGCGAACAAATAGAGGCGTTCGTTTTCCTACTTCAGAAAGGAAAGCTGCTTTTGTATAGGCTGAAACATCATTTGTCACTTCAAAATAGCCGTGGGCACCGGCGCCTTTTGCGTGTACGACGCGTTCGGGAACACGCTCTCGGTTAAAATGGGCTAATTTCTCTAAAAGGTGAACATCTTGAATTAAAGTAGGTCCGCGTGAACCAGCGGTCATTGAATTTTGATTATCTCCAACCGGAGCTCCCCAACTAGTCGTTAGGTTATTCTTGTTTGTTGTCATCTTAGAACCACCTCTTATTTGAATTTTATTATGTTAGAAATAATAATAACATTTTTAAATAAAAAATCAATACTAAATTATAATTATTATAATTTAAAGTGTTGATTTTGAGATGTAGCCAATGGGGTATATAGCATGTGAAGTGTACGAACTATTTTAAAAATTTTCTGTATAGTATATTTAGTTTAATAATAAAAATGCCTGGTGTGCAATTATTTTGACCGGCTATTACCATATCAAAAACACGCTTGCTTATATAAGCAAGCGTGTTCGTTTTATATATTTTGTGTTAAGTTTGCTTTCGCTGCCAGCTCAGCCTGAGGCGTGCGCCAAAGCTGTGTCCATTTTTGAATCGCGGCTATCATAATAATGAGACCGAGTATAAGCATGATGATTGAAAGAGTCGCATTTAATATGCTGTAACCTGCCGCAGCTTCATTTAAATACACATTCTTAACCATCCAATAACCCGCGTAGTTAACCGTCACGTAAAGGTAGGCTAATGGAATAAGGCAAGTAAGCATATAGGAACGTTTATCTGCAATTCTAAGAATGACGGTTGCTCCAATAATTAAACCAATAGAGGCCATTAACTGATTCGATACGCCGAACAGCGCCCAAACGGAGCCAATATCTCCTGAGAACAATAAGTACCCCCACATAAAACAGGCTAGGGCGCTTGCAAAAATGGACCCGGGAAGCCAGTCTACTCGCTTCAAGGGCTTATAAAATTCACCGAAAAAGTCTTGAATTAAATAGCGGGAAACGCGTGTGCCAGCGTCGATAGCAGTTAAAATAAACACTGCTTCAAACATAATGACGAACTGGAAAAAATAAGAAGACAGGTGGCTGAACCAAGGAATTTCCGTGAAGATATACGTCATGCCTACAGCCAGTGTAACAGCGCCGCCTGTACGGCCTTCCAAGTTTAGACCAATCTCTTGGCTAAGCTGAGGAAGAGCTGTCACGTTCATACCGAGCGTTTTAAATACTTCAGGTGTAGAGTTGATTGCAAAATAGTCTCCAGGATGTAAAGCTGTTGCGGCAATTAATGCCATAATTCCTACCAAGCATTCGACTAACATCGCCCCGAAGCCTACAACTTTAATGTCACTCCAGCGGTCAAGCATCTTAGGGGTTGTCCCTGAACCAACAAATGCATGGAAGCCGGAAATAGCACCGCAGGCGATCGTAATGGAAATGAACGGCCACACAGGTCCTGCTAAAATAGGGCCGCCTCCGTGAATAAATTCAGTAACTGCAGGAAATGGAATTGCTGGATTTACGAAAAACACGCCTACAATCAGCGCGATAAAGACACCAATTTTCATAAAGCTGCTTAAATAATCTCGAGGTGCTAAAAGCAGCCAAACGGGCAAGGCCGCTGCGAAAAATGCATAAACGGGAAGAATAATTGAAAGTGTTTTAATATCTAGCGTTAAAAAATCTCCTAAAGCTGTTCCTTGAATATAAGGACCGCTAAATACGGCGATTAAAATTAAAATGAAGCCGACGGTAGAAGCCGCTTTTAAATTACCGGTTTTTTTGTGGTAAATACCTACCCCCATTGCAATCGGAATCGTAATTCCAACAGCGAATGTACCCCAAGGATTTTTCTCAAGTGCGTGTAACACGACCATAGATAAACCGGCCATTGTGATGGTAATGATAAAAAGCATAGCTAAACCTGTACAAAAACCAGCGACGGGTCCTAGCTCTTTTTTTGCCACTTCTGAAAGCGACTGGCCTTTTTGGCGCATAGATGCAAATAACACAACTGCATCGTGAACGGCTCCTCCGATTACAGCTCCGATTAAAAGCCAGAGCAGTCCGGGCAAATAGCCAAACTGAGCTGCTAAGATAGGTCCAACAAGCGGACCAGCAGCTGCAATAGCTGCAAAGTGATGACCAAATGTTACCCATCGGTTGGTTGGCACATAATCTTTTCCATCTTCAAGCTCATGTGCTGGCGTTTTTTGCGCATCGTTTAGTTTCAAGACCTTAACAGCCATGAATGTTCCATAAAGCCGATACGCAATCATTAAAATACAGATAGATCCAATAACAATGGTAACCGCATTCATTACAAATCCCCCTATCCCTTAGTTGTCTGATGTTTGTACTACTACACAACGTTATGTAATTGTGTGTTCCCCTTACAACTTTCATTATAAAAGAAGAAAGCGCTTTTATCACCAGTTTTTCCCTTAATTATTTAAAAAATTAGAAAGTTCAAATTCCCTTTGAAAAACTATAAGACTTTTCGCATAATCTCTGCTATAATTTTTAAAAAAATTAGTACGCATTTAGGTGTTTTTAGTTAGGGAGATGAAAAGAGTGAACCATCGTCAAGAGTTACAAAATAGCAAGCGTATTGTAGTCAAAGTAGGGACATCTACGTTGACCTATGATAATGGAGATATTAACTTAGCACGCATTGAAAAACTAGCGCGTGTTTTATCTGATTTAATGAATGCAGGAAAAGAAGTTGTGCTTGTTACATCAGGTGCTGTTCAAGTAGGAGTAAAAAAACTAAAGTTAAAAGAAAAGCCAACTTCTATTCGAGACAAACAAGCAGCGGCCTCTGTCGGGCAATGTGAGCTTATGCATATCTATAGTAAATTCTTTGGTGAGTACAGCCACATCGTTGGTCAAGTACTGTTAACGAAAGATGTAATCGAAGATGAACATGTGCGCAATAACGTTGTGAACACGTTTGAAAAATTAATTGAAGACAAAGTAATTCCTATTGTGAATGAAAACGATACAGTTGCAATCGATGAGATTGAAAACATCGTACGTTTTGGAGATAACGATAATTTATCCGCCATTGTTTCAGTTTTGATTCACGCAGATTTACTTGTTATTTTATCTGATATTGATGGTTTCTTTGATTCAGATCCCACAAAAAACCTTAACTCTAAATTAATGAAAGTAATAGATGGCATCACACCGGAGCTTGAGAATTTTGCTGGAGATAGTGGAACTGACGTTGGAACAGGCGGAATGGTCACAAAGCTTACCGCTGCTAAAACAGCTACAAGTGCAGGCGTGAGCTTAATCCTAGCAAATGGTAAAGAACCAAGTATTTTGCGAGATATTATTGAAGGCCAAGAAATTGGAACGTTATTCTTAAAACAAGCTGAAGGAGTAATGAAATGAGTGAATTGCAGCTTAAAGGAAAGCAGGGAAAAGAAGCCTCTTATTTCTTAGGAAATGTAACGAGCGAACAAAAACAGCAGGCACTTTATAAAATGGCGGCTGCTTTATTGAGTCAGCAAGAAGCGATTTTAAAAGCAAATAAATTAGACGTAGAAAAAGCCGTTCAAAAAGGCACGTCAAAAGCTATGTTGGATCGCCTATCTTTAAATGAAGAGCGGATTCACGGAATGGCAGACGGCCTGCGCCAAGTAGCTGCGCTTTCCGATCCAGTAGGAGAAGTGCTGTCTATGGCGAAGCGACCAAATGGCTTACAAATTGGGCAGCAGCGTGTACCTATTGGTGTCATAGGAATTATTTATGAAGCGCGTCCAAACGTTACGTGTGATGCAGCAGGCTTATGCTTAAAAGCAGGAAATGCAGTTATTTTGCGCGGAGGCAGCGAGGCGTTTTATTCGAATCAAGCGATTGTTTCTGTATTATCTCAAGCTGCGGCAAGTGCAGGATTGCCTGAGCATAGCGTACAGCTTATTGAAGATACGTCGAGAGAAACAGCACTGGAGTTAATGAAATTAAATGAATATATCGATGTATTAATTCCTCGAGGCGGTGCTGGTTTAATTGAAGCGGTGGTAAAAAATGCAACGGTTCCCGTTATTGAGACAGGAACTGGGAACTGCCACATTTATGTTGATGAAGCATATGACGGTGACATGGCGGCCAATATTGTCATTAATGCAAAAACATCTCGTCCAGCGGTGTGTAACTCAGCCGAAAAGCTGATTATTCATGAACGAGCGGCTCATGAATTTTTGCCGATTATTGTTCAAGCGCTACGAGAGAAAGATGTAGAAGTACGCGGTGATGAACGTGCGCTAACAATCGTTCCAGATCTTGTTCCAGCAGGGGATGAGGATTGGAAGAAAGAATACTTGGATTTCATCATGGCGGTTAAAATCGTAGATGATATCGATGAAGCGATTTCCCATATTAATGTTCATAGTTCACATCACTCTGAAGCGATTGTAACAACAAATTATGCTCATGCTCAGCGTTTTTTACAGCGCGTTAATTCAGCCGCTGTTTATGTGAATGCTTCAACGAGGTTTACGGACGGAGAAGAGTTTGGTTTCGGGGCAGAAATCGGAATTAGTACACAAAAGCTTCATGCGCGTGGACCGATGGGATTAAAGGAATTAACAACGCTAAAATATATTATTTACGGAGATGGACAAATTCGATAAAAAAGAAGCCTGAGGCATATGCCCAGGCTTCTCTTATTTCCATATATGTTCAATTTCTTCAAGTGACTTTCCTTTTGTTTCCGGAACCCACTTCCATATAAACAAAAATGAAGCAATACACATAATCATAAAGAATAAAAATGTGAAAGATCCTCCAGCTTTGTTCCAAAGGATAGGGAAAAACTGAGATACAAACCAATTAGCTATCCACAAGAAAAACGTAGAAATAGACATTGCATAGCCTCTCGCGTGATTAGGGAAAATTTCCGAAATCACAACCCATACAACCGGTCCCATAGAAATATTAAAAAGAAATAAATAAAAAACAATAAGTAAACTAGTAGTCAACCCTTCATTACCCTGAGAATGAAATCCAAAGGAAACGAGAAGCTGCGTAACGGCCATACCAGCTGTGCCAATAAGCAATAAAGCTTTGCGGCCAATCCGATCGATAAGCCACATGGAACAAAGAACGCCTAAAAAGGCGGCTACACCAATCATAGACGTAACAAGGAGCGATAAATCTCCTCTAGCTCCAGCTGCTTCAAAAACTTGCGGGGCGTAATAAATAATGGCATTAATTCCGACAAGCTGTTGAAAGGCTGCAAGTAGAATACCAATAAGCAGCGCTTTTCGAAGACCGGCCTCTTTAAAAAGCGAAAGAGAAGCCGGTTGATTTTCTTTTAACGATTGCTCAATATGATACAGCTCTTGGCGTGCAATGTGTGTACCATTGATTTTAATTAAAATGTCCATAGCTTCTAAAGTGCGGTTTGCTTTTACCAGCCACCTCGGACTTTCAGGAACAGTAGAAAGGATAAGAAGAAATAAAAGAGCTGGAATGCCAGAAGCGCCGATAATGTAGCGCCATCCCGTGGAATTCTGCCAAGCGTCTTCCCCAATAGATAAAATGTAGTCATTTACAAAATAGACAGAAACAATCCCAACAGCAACAGCAAATTGATAAAGAGAGCCTAAGCGGCCGCGCATGTGCCGAGGGGCTATTTCAGAAATATAGGTTATCGAAAGAACAGAAGCCATACCAATGCCTAGTCCTCCAATAATTCGAGAAATAATCACAAAAGAGATGGATGAAGATAGCGCTTGCATAATTGCGGACACGATAAATAAAGAAGCTGCTAAAAGTAAGATGCTTTTTCTACCGAATCGATCACTCAGTTTCCCTGAAGCAAGTACCCCAACGGCACCACCGAGCAGCAGACTAGATACAACAAAACCTACCATCGTTGGACTAAGATTAAAATGTACTTCCATCAACCCAATAGCTCCTGAAATGACGGCTGTGTCATAGCCGTAAAGTAACCCTCCAAAAGCAGCTGCACATGAAATGAAAATCACGAAAAATAGATTTCCTTTTTGCTCCTTATACTCGTCAGAAGTTACTTTTACTATCCCCATATAAATTCCTCCTTTGAATCACGGTCATTATTTTAATAAAAAAACGTTATACGTAAAACGTTTTCATAAAAGATGTTTTTATGTTAAACTAAAAATTTTAAATAATCAAACTATTTTTTAACTTTTATATGAATTATGTACGTTTTGTTATCAATCAATAGGGAAGAAAAAATAGGGGGGAAGAGAAATATGGCATTTATGCAATGTGATTTTTTTTCAGAAGTATTGCAAATAAGTACTTCAATGAACGTTTTGATACCGCAGCAAACAAAATGTCAAATTGGTTTAAAAACCAATACAAGAAGTGAGAAACACCCTACGCTCTATTTATTACACGGTCTTTCTGATGATCATACGATATGGATGAGAAGGACTTCGGTTGAACGCTACGCATCAGAATTAGGACTTGCAGTTGTAATGCCAAATGTAGATCGTAGCTTTTATAGAGATATGGCTTATGGAAAAAAGTATTGGACGTTTGTAACAGAAGAACTTCCTCAATTGGCTAGATCATTCTTTCCATTATCGGAAAAAAGAGAAGATAATTTTGTAGCTGGCCTTTCTATGGGAGGGTACGGCGCTTTAAAATGGGCGTTTCGCAAACCACATCAATTTTCTGCAGCTGCCAGTTTATCAGGAGTGATGGACGTTGAAGGGCTTGGAGGGCGAGGAGAAGTTCAGTTCTTAGATTATCCTTTGATTTTTGGCATGCCGCCTGTTATTAGACCTGAAGATGATCTTTTCTGGCTGCTTGAAAATCGCCGGCGCTATGGAGAAGTGACTCCGCGTATTTATCAATGCTGTGGAACGGAAGATTTTTTATATCAGGAAAATAAACGTTTTTCCGAGCGATGTAAGCAAGAGCCTATTTGTTTTACATATGAAGAAGGAAAAGGAAGTCACGACTGGGCATATTGGGATCAAAAAATTCAAGATGTGTTAAAGTGGCTGTTTAGTGAAAAGTAGGGAAGGTAGTTTTCGGTGGTTCCGGCTTCTAGTAGTATAATAAAGAAAAATGTTTACTTGGTCGATAGACTAAAAGAAAATAGGAGTCGGTACGAATGGGGAGAAAAAAAGTCACGATTACAGAAGTAGCAAAAGAAGCGGGAGTTTCATTAGCTACGGTATCAAGAATCTTCAATAATAAAGACGGTAAAATTAAAATCAGTGAAAAAACTAAACAAAAAGTACTAAAAGCAGCAGCTCATTTAGGGTATCAGACGAATCCATTTGCGGCAGCTCTGCGGGCCCAAAAAACAGGGATTATCGGGATATTAATTAGAGATTTAAAAGATCCGTTTCTAATTGAACTATTAAAAAAGGTACAGCAACAAGTCCAAAGTCGAGGGATGGATGTTCTTATTGGACACACGGATTACGAAGAAACAACGGCTGAGCGTCAATTAAATGTTATGATGAACCATTGGTTTGATGGGGTCATTTTATTAGACTATGTAGCTGCTCAGCATCCGTTTGTAGATATATTAAAACAATATCAAACGCCTTACGTTTCTCTTACAGGAGACGCCTCTTCTGCACTTTGGCCGATTGTACATGTAGATGATGCGGTGGGAATGCAATTAGCTGTTGCTCACTTAACGGACCTTGGTCATAAGAATATAGGGTTCGTTGGAAAAGCTGTAAGCGGAGTCGAACACCGTCTGTCTCTTTTTTATCAGTATGTACCGTCAGCAAACGCAAAGTTTGTGAAAGAAGATATGAATAACTCAGATGAACTATATCAGTTTATAAATAAGCTAGCTCATCATCCAGAGCCTCCAACTGCGCTTATTTGTGCTACGGATTACATTGCTCTGAAAGTGATACACTGTGCGTGGCAAAATGGGCTTCACGTTCCAGCAGATTTGTCTGTTATAGGGTTTGATGATATTACAGAAGCTAGTGAAGCGCATCCTCCACTAACAACTATCCGTCAACCGATGGAAAAAATGGCTGAAAAAGCAGTAAACCTCTTACTTCAGCAAATTCAGGATCAGCAAGAAATAGATCAGATACAGTATAAAATGGCACCTGTATTAGTAGAGCGCGAGACCACAAAACGTATGAATTGATAAGGAATGTATATACTATTCCTGAAAGTGTGAGACAAAAAGTCCACACTTTTTTGCATTAACCATTGCGTCCACTTCCCTCTTTCTTATACACTGTATGCTGTAGGGGAAAAAACCAAGCTTTAATATGTTTGGAGCGATTTGATGACACAACAAAAATTAGATAAATATGAAATTATGGACGTTAGCTTACTAGCAGGTAAAATTATGTTAGAAAGCGGAGCAGAAACGTATCGAGTAGAAGACACAATGATGCGGATTGCAGCGTCTTACGGTATAAAAAAATCCCACAGCTATGTGACGCCAACAGGGATTATGTTTTCACTTGAAACGAAAGAACCGACGAAAACGAAGTTAATTCGTATTTCGGAACGAACGACAGATTTAAAAAAAGTAACCATGGTAAATAGCGTCTCAAGAACAATCAGTCAAGGACACATCTCCTTGGAGGAAGCGTATGAAATGCTACAAGAAATTGAAGCAACGAACGTAGCTTTTCCACTATGGGTTCAACTTGCAGCTGCATCCATTTCTAGCGGATGCTTTTTAATCATGTTTCAAGGTTTATGGTCGGACTTTATTCCAGCTATGTTTTCAGGAGGTCTCGGATTTTTAACCGTGGTGTATTTCCACCGTCTTATTCCGATTCGCTTTTTTGCTGAGTTTACCGCTTCGTTAGTTATTGGACTTTTATCAGCTCTTTTAGTTGCTTCAGGACTAGGCACGCAAATTGATAAAATTATTATTGGATCCGTTATGCCTCTCGTTCCTGGCTTATCCATTACCAATGCAGTGCGAGATTTAATGGCAGGACATTTACTGTCTGGATTATCAAAAGGAGCAGAAGCGTTTCTGACGGCATTCGCTATCGGTGCAGGTATTGCCATTGTATTTACGCTTCTATAGAAGGGAGGCATCATATGCATATCGTAGAGCAGATAATTACAAGTTTTATTGCTTCAGCAGCATTTGGGATCATTTTTAATGTTCCACGTGAATCATTATTAAAAAGTGGCTTTGTCGGAATGATTGGCTGGCTCATTTACTATTTGCTAACGTTCTATGGCGTAGATGAAATTCCAAGCACAGTTGCATCGGCTTTCTTTATTGCTATTATTAGTCAAATTTACGCAAAAATTTACCGAACGCCGATCATTATTTTCACCGTAGCAGGTATTATTCCGCTAGTTCCAGGAGGAACAGCATACGATGCCATGCGTAACTTTGTAGAAAATAACTATAATGAAGCGATTAGTCTTGCAGCGAAAGCTTTTATGATTTCAGGTTCAATTGCCATTGGTATTGTGTTTTCTGAAGTCATCAACCAAATCATTCGTCAATCTAAATTAAATGCCAAAGCAAAATATCGACCGTAGAGAAGCAAGCTCAAATCAGAGCGTGCTTTTTTTATGAAAAAAATAAAGAGATCCTTCACTTTTTTGTCACAAGAAAGTCACGTTTTAGTCTAAAAACGTTCAAAAAATGTACGTGCACAGCTAAAAAAATAGACTATACTATGTAGATAGAAAGAGAGATATTACATATGTATGTGAAACATTGAGCATACCTCTCGAATTATCATGCTCAACGTTTCACAATGTAAGTAAAAGATGCTCAGAAATAAGCAAAGTATCTATGAAATGATGAATGTTCTTATATATGAAAGGAGAAAGAAGATGGATACAGTTATACTATCACGTATTCAATTTGCATCAACGACGCTGTTTCATTTTATCTTTGTACCGCTATCTATCGGTCTTGTCTTTTTAGTAGCGATCATGGAAACGATGTACGTAGTAAAAAAAGATGAACAGTATAAAAAGATGGCAAAGTTTTGGGGGCACTTATTCCTGATTAACTTTGCTGTCGGAGTCGTAACAGGTATTTTACAAGAATTTCAGTTTGGCATGAACTGGTCAGAGTACTCACGGTTTGTAGGAGATGTATTCGGTGCGCCGCTTGCTATTGAAGCACTGCTCGCGTTTTTTATGGAGTCCACTTTCCTCGGACTGTGGATTTTCGGGTGGGATCGTTTGCCTAAATGGCTGCACTGTCTATGTATTTGGCTTGTTAGTCTAGGTACTATTTTTTCAGCGTTCTTTATTTTAACGGCTAATTCTTTTATGCAGCATCCGGTTGGAATGGAGCTGAATAATGGACGTTTAGAAATGAATGACTTCTTTAAATTGTTAACAAACGGTCAGCTGTGGGTTGAATTCCCTCATACCATTTTAGGTTCGTTTGCAACAGGCGCCTTTTTTATCACGGGTGTCAGTGCCATTATGCTCTTGAAGAAAAAACATGTGGCTTTTGCCAAAAAATCATTCCAAGTTGCCATTATTGTAGGGTTAGTTTCAGGTGTAGGAATTGCGTTATCTGGTCATGAACAGGCTGGATACTTAGTTAAAACACAGCCGATGAAAATGGCGGCAAGTGAAGGATTATGGGAAAACAGCGGGAGTCCAGGCGCTTGGACGGTAACAGCAAATATTCACCCCGATGAAAAGAAAAATACGAGTGAAATCAAAATACCTTATTTATTAAGCTTCTTATCATACGGGAAATTTTCAGGTTCCGTTCCTGGGATGAACGAGCTGCAGGAGCAGTACACGGCGAAATATGGGGCAGGAAATTATATTCCACCCGTTCGGACAACATTTTGGAGTTTCCGCATTATGGCTGGTCTAGGTGGGGTATTATGTGCATTAGGTATTTGGGGCACGTACTTGCTTTCTCGTAAAAAACTTCAAGAAAGCAAACTATTTTTACGTATTATGACGATTGCCATTGCCTTTCCGTTCCTTGGAAGCTCAGCAGGTTGGATTATGACAGAGATTGGCCGTCAGCCTTGGGTTGTATTTGGCTATATGAAAACGGAAGATGCCGTGTCTCCTGGTGTAACAGCAGGTGAATTGCTGTTTTCTATTATCTCGTTTTCGTTCTTTTATTTAATTTTAGCTGTGATTATGGTGTTCTTGTTCGTTAAAGAAATTAAAAAAGGTCCAGATCACGATCACGAAGCACATACAAAAGTAGTATCAACTGATCCGTTTACAAAGGAGGGATACAATGTTTTCTCTTAATGAATTCTGGTATTTACTAGTATCCATTCTGTTTGTTGGTTTTATCTTTTTAGAAGGCTTTGATTTTGGGATTGGAATGGTGTCTCGTTTTTTAGGAAGAAACGACTTAGAGCGACGAGCTTTTATTAATACAATTGGTCCTTTTTGGGATGCAAATGAAGTTTGGCTAATTTCAGCAATCGGTGCTATGTTTGCCGCTTTTCCAAACTGGTATGCAACGCTATTAAGCGGGTCATATGTTCTTTTTGTTCTTCTTTTGCTTTCGCTTATTGGCCGCGGTGTAGCATTTGAATTTCGAGGGAAAGTTGAAAAACAAGCGTGGAAAAATGCATGGGATTGGGTTATCTTCTTTGGAAGTCTTTTTCCACCGCTCATTTTTGGTATCTTATTTTCAGCGCTAATGAAAGGACTGCCTGTTGAGCGCAACATGCAAATGAATGCCGGCTTTTCGGATATTGTTAATCTATATACCATCACAGGCGGCGTTACGTTAACAATGCTTTGCTTATGGCACGGACTTATTTTTGCGACGATCCGTACGATGGACGATATTAGAGATCGTTCACGGAAAGTCGCTATGAAGCTTTTGCCTATAAATGCCTTATTACTTCTTATCTTTTCAGGCATGACGTTTTTTGAAACAGATTTATTCAGTAATCATAGCCGCTTGATGCTATATACATTTTTCATCGGTATTTTCGTGTATTTACTAGCAGGATTTTTCCTTACACGTAAAAAAGACGGATGGGCATTTGCTATGTCTGGCTTAATTTTGATTTTATCAATTTCCTCTATATTTGCAGGATTGTTTCCAACCGTTTTGGTTAGTTCAATCAATGAAAGCTATAGTTTAACGATTCATAATGCAGCATCAGGGAATTATTCCTTAAAGATTATGTCTTACGCTGCTATTGCGTTACTGCCTTTTGTGTTAGGTTATCAAATTTGGAGCTACTACGTTTTCAGAAAGCGTGTAGACCATAAGGAGCATATGGAGTATTAATGGGTAGAAATTTAATGGTTTACAACGGAATAAAAATGGTTCTTGCCATGTTAATAGGGCTTATTACTATTCAAAGTGTAGCCATTATTTTTCAAGCTAAGTGGCTCGCCGAAGTAATTACCGCTCTTTTTCATGGTGAAAGTTTAACTTCGCAGACAAAAGCAATCGGATTGTTTTTGTCTGCCTTTATGGTTCGTCAGATCATAGGTTTTATAGTGAAAAAAACGTCATATCAATTTGGAGTCAAAACGACTCAGGAACTGCGTTTGATAGTCATGAAAAGCATTTTTGCATTAGGACCGCGTTTTACCAAAGATGAAGGAACAGGAAACTTGGTGACGCTCATCACCACAGGCCTACAGAAGCTTCGCGCTTATCTCGAGCTGTTTTTGCCTAAACTGGCCGCCATTAGCGTTACACCTTGGCTAGTGCTTGCTTTCGTTTGGTATCATGATCGGCTTTCAGGCATTATTTTACTTGTGACCATGCCAATTTTAATTTTATTTATGATTTTGCTCGGACTGGCTGCACAAAAAAAAATAGATAGTCAATGGGAGACATATCACGTGTTGGCGAACCACTTTGTAGATTCGCTTCGAGGATTAGAAACTTTAACATTTCTCGGGAAAAGTAAGGAGCATGCTGAAACGATTGAAAGAGTCAGTGACCGTTATCGAAAAGCGACAATGGGAACGCTCCGAATTGCTTTTTTATCTACGTTTGCTTTAGATTTCTTTACGATGTTATCTGTAGCCATCGTGGCTGTTATGCTTGGTTTGCGGCTGGTGAATGGTTCGATGATATTAGAGCCTGCACTTATGATTTTATTGCTGGCGCCTGAATACTTCCTGCCGATACGAGAAGTCGGAAATGATTACCATGCAACATTAGACGGAAAAGAATCCGGAGATGCATTACTTAAGATTGTGAAGCAGGCTGAAAAAACGCCGACTAAAAAAGAAGATGTTCCTAGTTGGACTGAAAGCAGTGAACTTCAATTAAGGCATATCACCGTCAAATATGACGAAGAGCATCCACCTTCTCTTGAAGATGTGTCACTGCATGTTAAAGGAATGAAGAAAATTGGAATCATCGGAAAAAGCGGCGCTGGAAAATCGACGCTTATTGATATACTAAGCGGCTTTGTGCAATCTACAGAAGGCTCTGCTGAAGTAAACGGCGTGCCAATTGATTTACGCTCAGATGCTTGGCAAAAGCAGATTACGTATATCCCTCAGCATCCATTTATTTTTAATGGAACAGTAAAAGAAAATATTGAATTTTATCAAGATAGAGGCGGCTCATATGATTATGAAGATGCTTTAACGAAAGCAGGGCTTTTATCTATGATTCAACAGATGTCTGAGAAGGAAAATGAAATGATCGGAGATGGAGGACGGCAGCTTAGCGGCGGCCAAGCTCAAAGAATTGCTCTAGCAAGGGCATTTCTAAGCGACCGCCCTATTATTATGCTTGATGAACCAACGGCACAAGTCGATATTGAAACGGAATATGAATTAAAGCAAGATATTTTAACGATGTTCCAAGAGAAGTTATTTATTTTAGCTACACACCGTCTGCATTGGATGAAAGACATGGATCTCATTGTTGTAATAGAGGACGGAAAAGTTGCAGAAATCGGTAATCATCAAGAACTGATTCGAAAAAAAGGAGCTTACTATCAATTTTTACATGAAGAGGAGGAGATATGATGAAATATAAAAGTTGGATATGGCCCTACTTTAAAACATATAAATATCGTATCTTTTCTATTTTATTACTAAGCATGTTAACGATTGGTTCTGCTTGCGCGTTAATGTTCACGTCAGGTTATTTGATTTCAGCTTCTTCCTTACGGCCAGAAACGATTTTATTGGTGTATGTTCCAATTGTACTTGTGCGTACATTTGGTTTAAGCCGAGCCGCTTTCCGTTATGCGGAGCGTCTTGTCAGTCACGATTTTATTCTTCGTATTTTAGCTAAAATGCGTACACGTCTTTATCATTTGATTGAACCGTTAATTGCTACATCTCGCTATCAAACAGGAGATGTTTTAGGAGTTCTCGCGGAAGATATTGAAAGTTTACAAGACTTGTTCTTGCGTACCATTCTTCCAACAATTTCAGCTGTTATTTTATACGTTATTTCGATTGTAGCTTTAGGATTCTTTAGCCTAAAGTTTGCATGTTTGATTGCCATCTATTTATTTTTATTAGTAGTAGTGATGCCGCTTTTTTCCCTTTGGCATATGAAGGCAGCCAATCAGCGATATAAATCAAGCAAAGCACAGTTATATGCCAAGGTCACAGACGGCTTTTTAGGAGTGGCTGATTGGGTGTTAAGCGGTCAGCAGCAGTCATTTTTTCATTCGTATAACAAAACAGAAAATGAGTTAGACGGCATGGATCGTAAGCTTAAACTATGGACGTATTATCGAGAATTGTTTGGACAACTTGTTGTAGCAGGTTTAATTGTCACAATGATTTGGTTTGGGGCTTCTCTTTTTGCAGATAAAGAGCTTGCAGGTGTGTTTATTGCTGCTTTTATTTTAGTAGTATTTCCTTTATCTGAAGCGCTGCTGCCAGTATCTAATGCAGTAGAAAAGATTCCTCAGTTTGAAGAATCATTAAATAGAGTACAGGCAATGGAAAAGAACTGGGAAGAAGTGAACGAAAAGAAAAAACATACTCTTTCTCTACCTTATAAAGGTTCATGGAATTCGGTTAGATTAAAAGTTGAGCATGTAAGCTTTCGCTATAGTAATGAGGAGGAGTCAGTAATTCATGATCTTTCATTTCAAGTCGAGCAAGGGAAAAAAATTGCGATTCTTGGCAAGAGTGGAGCTGGAAAATCGACTCTATTAAAGTTGCTGCAAGGCTCCTTAGTACCTACAGAAGGTACAGTTCAGCTAAACGGTCAGTCTGTTGCTGAAGTTCGTGAAGATGTACCAAAACTCATCTCGGTATTAAATCAAAATCCTTATTTATTTAATACAAGCGTAGCCAACAATTTATTACTAGCTAATGAAGAGGCCACAAAAGAAGAAGTAATTGAGGCCATGAAGCAAGTGAATATGCACTCCCTTGTGGAAGGTTTGCACCAAGGATATCAAACGCCGATGCTCGAAACAGGTCAGCGCTTCTCGGGAGGAGAACGTCAGCGGATTGCGTTAGCACGTGTTCTGCTTCAGCATACGCCAATTGTTATGCTAGATGAGCCAACTGCAGGGTTGGATGCTATCACTGAAAAGCGTCTGTTATCCACTATCTTTGAAACTCTTCAAGACAAAACCCTAATTTGGGTTACGCATAATTTAGTTGGGATGGAAAAAATGGATGAAATCTTATTTTTGCAAGATGGTAAGATAGCCATTCGAGGAACGCATGACGAATTACTTGCGACGAACAGTCACTATCAAAAGCTATATGAATTGGATCATCCGGCAAAAAGCCTTTAGCAGAAGCTAAAGGCTTTTTATTATTTGATAATAAAGTGAAATTCGACAAACACGAGTAAAATATGTGTCGAATGAAAGAAAGAAAGCAGCTTGGATTCAAAGAAAAGAGTATGCGTTTAGCATTTTTGAAAAAGTGGTAAAACAAGGTAGTGTTTGTTTCTTCCTGTATAACATCGGTTTATTTTAGGGAAAATATATACACATTATGCGAACGAGAGAAGGAAGATACAATGGAACCTATGCTTATACATATCACGCTCGTAGTGGGACTAGGAGTTCTATCTCAGTGGCTGGCTTGGAGATTTAAGTTACCAGCAATTGTCGTGATGTCAATTATCGGACTACTAACAGGCCCTATTTTAGGTTTAATTGATCCTAAAGCACAATTTGCTCAGCTTTTTGATCCTTTTGTATCGATTGCTGTAGCTGTTATTTTATTTGAAGGCAGCTTGAATTTAGACATGAGAGAGGTAAGGGGAATCGAAAAGCCCGTGTTTCGCATTGTGACGCTCGGAGCCATGCTAGCTTGGATTTTAGGCTCTTTAGCTGCTCATTATATAGCGGATTTATCATGGGCGGTGGCAATTGTTATCGGAGGGCTTTTTATTGTGACGGGTCCAACCGTGATTTTACCTCTTTTACGACAAGCTAAATTAAAGCCAAAACCAGCAGCGATTTTAAAATGGGAAGGTATTATTGTTGATCCATTTGGTGCACTGCTGGCCGTTTTTTCGTTTGAAATTGTTCAATTTTTAGTACTGAGAGAAGTGAGTGGAAAAACAATTCTCTTTTTCTTTGCAGCCTCTATTATTGCTGTTTTAATAGGGTGGCTTCTTGGCCGCGGAATAGGATGGATGTTTCAAAAGGGTCATATTCCAGAGTATTTAAAATCTCCGGTCGTATTTATTGTCGTTATTGCCTGCTTTACGGTAGCTGATGAAATTAAGCATGAAACAGGTCTTCTAGCAGTAACAGCGATGGGGATTACGCTTGCTAATATGCATATTTCATCTATTAGTGATATGCGACATTTTAAAGAAAACATTTCGGTTCTATTGACTTCTACTATTTTTATCATGTTAACGGCTGGACTGACGATGAAGACCATTACTGAAATTTTTCATTGGAATATTATTTTGTTTGTTTTACTTATGCTGTTTATTGTCAGACCTGTCTCCATCTTTTTATCAACGGTAGGGACAGATTTATCTATAAAAGAAAAAATACTGATTGGCTGGATTGCCCCGCGCGGAATTGTAGCGTTAACGGTCTCGAGCTACTTTGCGAAAGTACTAATTGATGAAGGATTTAAAGATGCTTCCATCCTAACAACTCTGACATTTGCTTTAGTGTTTGCTACGGTTTGTGCACACGGTTTTTCCCTTTCATGGCTAGCTAAGAAGCTTGATTTATCAATTGGAGAAGAACCTGGTATTTTGCTTGTAGGAAGCAATGATTTTACGGTTGCCTTTGCTTCCAAGTTAAAACAGCTGGGCTATCCAGTATTAGTTGCTGATTCTTCGTGGGAGCGTTTAAGAGTTGCGCGCAGAGCGGAAGTAGATGTGTATCACGGAGAAGTTCTAGCTGAGCAAACAGAATATCATCTAGATTTAACTCCTTATGAATACGTGATTGCTGCAACTGAGTTAGATGCATATAATGCGCTTGTTTGTACTGCTTTTCTTCAAGATATGGGGCGGAACAATGTTTTTCAATTGAGCATTCGTGACCAAGAAGATTCAAGAGAAGACGTCGATGAAATTATGCACACAGTAAGAGGACGCATGCTCTTTAAGAAAGGAATTACGTGGGAGTTTCTGCATCATAAAATGGAGCACGGATATACGATTTACAATACAAAAATTACGGATGAATATACGTATGAAACATATCTTGAGGAGAAAAGCGATGATTCTCTTTTACTAGCAGTGAGCAAGCAAGGAAAGGCATTGAGTTTTTTTGCTCATGATCAAGAAATAAACGTTAATGCGGGTGATACGGTATTAAGCCTTCAGCCATTAAAAAGATAAAAAAACAGGCCTTCAATGGCCTGTTTTTTATGCTTGTTTTTGTTTAAAATGAATGACGAACAGATAAGCAGCAGCTGCTGCAAAATAGATGGTAACGGCTGGTGCGGTGAAGACATGCCCAGCTACAAAAGCAATTCCAAGAGCTAATACAATTGCTGTACTATACATCATAAAGCTTTCATCCAGAAGCTGTGATGGGTCTTTAAATAATCGAACCAACACGGTTAAACCAACTACTAGAAGTGGAAGAACCCATAGTAAAAATCCGATGATACCTAAAGAGAAAAACAAATCATAAAAATCCATTTCAATCATCTTTGGCGGAAGCTGCTTGGTATAGTCACCAGAAAAGCCCATACCTATCATTTTTCGTGCAATAGGTGCTTTTGCATACTCTTCCTTATGATGAGCTAAAAATTGCTCACGGCTGCTTAGAATCAGATTTTGAATATCTTTGTCATCTAAATTTGATTCCTTTTGTTTTTTCTTTTTAGCAGGCTTTTCTTTTTCTTTCTTTTCCGGCTTTTCTTTCTCTGTTTTCTCTTTTTTAGCTTCTAACATATCGATGTGCGTATATGTGTTTTTATAAGCTGGAGAAATCGGAGTAGTTGCTCCGGTTACAATTAAAAGCAGAATTGAGATTACTAAGTTGGCTTTAATTAAGCTGCGTTTATTCGTAAATAATTTTGCAAATAAGACAACTGTTGCTACAACTAAAGAAAGAATAACGGCACCTAAGCCTACTTTCGTTCCAAGCATGATGGATGAAACGGCTAATAAGATAAAAGGAATCCAGTAATAAGCTTTTGAAAACGAACGTACTTTATCTAAAGCTAAAAGCAGTGTCAGAGGAAGCAAAATAGCAATGGTTGCCCCTAGCTCATTCGCTGCATAAAACCAGCCTTTGAATCCGATTTTATTATACTGATAACTCTCTAGTGCTGTACCTGTTAGCATTGTACCGATAAAAACAATACTGATGATGAGTGAAGCAGTCAATAAGTTTTTGCTCAGTATTCTTTTTACATCCACAGACGATCGATAATGTGAAAATATCACAATCATTCCAAGTAAGGTAACGTTCATATAAACAACCTTATTGAAAAATTTAATTTCTTGCCCAATATAATAAGGATCTTTCCATTGATGATTTAAGTAGATATTGAGTCCAAGAAAGAGTGCAAAAGCAATAAGGTAGATAATCGAATATCTAGCCCATTTTGACTGTTTGGCAAACACTAAAAGTAGGACACCTGCAAAAATCATATATAGAAAGCGAATAACAACCCCAATTGAGAGACCACTATCCATGTTCAAAACCATGTACGTCGTTAGCATATCAATAATTGGCTGAATTGAAATAAAACCAACGAACAGAAAAAATAACCAGTATGTGTTCTTCATATAGTACTCTCCTGTTTTACGTGAATTAACGTTTTCTTTTAACTAAAAGCATAACACCTTCTACTCTGCATAATAGCGTCGACATTAAGTATACTAAACCACCTGCAATACAGACAATACCAAATCGTAAGATAACATGTAATGAATTCAAAAATGCGATGTCCTTTAAGAAGAACATGACGATAGCAACAGGTACGGAAGCTAAAAGAATTTTTCCTGTTTCTTTCACTAGATATCCGTAATGGAAGTGATTGATTTGTTTTGCCAGCATAACGAATACGATGGCCGTGTAGAAAAAGGCAACCACTGACATGGAAAGTGCTAATCCTTGGTATCCCATAAATTTAGTGAAAATCATGTTAAAGATGATA
This sequence comes from Priestia sp. MDV22-iso46, assembly GCF_058629175.1. Classification (NCBI taxonomy): domain Bacteria; kingdom Bacillati; phylum Bacillota; class Bacilli; order Caryophanales; family Bacillaceae; genus Priestia; species Priestia sp. MDV22-iso46. Next base: position 296,496 of record NZ_JBZVWT010000004.1, on the reverse strand, counting down.
TTTAACACAATGGATAATAAGCCTGCTCTCATAATAAGATAACCTTTTTGAAGAGAATAAAATCCTTTTGCAAGAACAGCTTGCAGCGAATAGAAAAACACCGAACCTAGGTAATAATAAGATACATCCGTTGTTTTTAACGTTGAATGTGCGTCAAATGCACCGCGCTGATAAGCAATCATTACAATGTCTTTCATATAAAAGATCATAATAACAATCGTCGGAATTAGCAGCATCAGCATAAACGTAATCCCTTTTTCAATTCCTGATTTAAAGCGTTCTTCATCTTTTTCAGAAATGGCTCTTGCAATCAGCGGATAAATAATGGTTGCGACCGTAACCCCGAATATTGCCTGGGGAATACTTACAAGTCTGAAGGCGTAATTTAAGTATGAAATAACACCTTCACCAAAGGAGCCAGCAAAGAAGAAGTTTACAGTTAAATTAATTTGACCGACCATAATGGTCACACCAACAGGGATGAATACTTTATAAAAAGCCACCACTTCATCACGGTCAATTTTTTGCTTCCATAACAGCAGATGCTGCGGTTTAAAATAGACAACTTTAATTAAGAAAGAAGCAATTGTTCCTATAAAATAGCCAAGAGCAATTGCATAGCCGCCCATAATTGAATGTAATAGGATTGTACTTAAAATCGTAAATAGTACGACAACCGTTTGAGAAAACACGGAGAAAGAATATTGACTTCGTGCATCAAATACACCTTCGTATACGGCATTCACTCCAACTAGTGAAAGAGATAAGAAGTACATAACGCCCGTATAAATTCCTAGTTCAATTGCTGCTTTGGAAAAATTAGAATACGAAGCGGGAAAGTAAAAGAAAGCGGCAATTGATCCGAGAACCGAAATAATGAAACAAATAAGAAAGGTTGATTTAACAATATTAGTCAAATGAACCTTTCCTTTATTTTCTTTTTCATAACGTAAATAACTAGGAATAAACGCATCCTTCATCCCCGTTAACATAAATAAAATAAAAGCGTTTGGAATGATCATTGCTGCGTTGTATGAATCGACGATATAACTTGTACCGAAATAGTTAGCAATAACTAAATCACGAATCATACTAGAAAATTTCAAAAATAATGTTGATATGAGCAGTAAAATGCTCGCGAATTTTAAGTTTTTCATGCGAAACTCCTACCTTTTCAAGTTATCTCATCAACTATTAGCAATAAAGAAGCATCCGACAATTAGAAGAATACAGCCGATAACTTGTTTTGTTGTAACTTTTTCTTTAATTAGAAAGTAACCGAATGTTAATGTCCAAATATACGTAATAGACGTGAGCGGAAATACAATAGAATAAGGTAACAGCGTTAAAACATACACATTAAGCAGAGCTGCCGTCCCGTAAAAAAGGCCGCCACCCACAAAGCAAATAAGCGCTAGCTTTATCTTTTTTTCATTTAAATACGTAGAAATATACTTGAAAAAGACAGCTCCAACTGAACCTAAAAGGGTCATAATAATTAAAAGCGGGATACTATTCATCTTGGCCACCTACTAAAATTACACCTACGATAATAATAAGAGTACCGACCAGCTTCATAGGGCTAATAGTTTCATTTAATAGAAAGAAACCAAGAGCAATGCTGATTACGTATCCTAGGCTTAAAAATGGATGAAGTAAGGAAACTCTTTCAAATTTAAAAGCGGCAATCATAAAAACCGCTCCTAATCCATAAAGAAAAAAACCAATAATTAAATTTAAGTTAAATGAAGCTTCGGACAACTTCCAAAAAAGTTGTCCAACAGCTGTAAACAGGGAAGCCACGATAATGAGTGTGATTCCTAGCTTTTTGTTGTAATTGCTCTCCATCAGGAGGTCACATCCCTTTCTTTCTGATCAAATCGGACAAAAGGAAGACCAATAAAGAAGAAAGACACAAATACGCTTGCTAATAAATATCGAAAATCTTGAGCCGGCAATGCCGCAAGAACAGAAAGCGTGTTAAGAGCCCAAGGAATGACGATAATAAGTGACGTAATTCCTCTTCGAATCACTAGCATTAATGAAAATAATAAAATGACACAGTGATAAAAAGCTGGTTTCCATAAGAATGTAAAAACAGGGTGCTTAAAAATAGCTAAGTAAGCATTGGCAGTATGCGTAATAAACGGCTCGATTACTTTATTTTTAAGACCTAAATCATTGCCGTAATAAATGTTGGTTACATACGTATCTGTGTAGCCATCTTTAAAAGGATTGATTTGCCATACTAAAGCCGTTTGTTTGAGAAAGCCTTCCGTTGCTAGATAAGGATTTTTGATGACAATGCTAGCATAATTCTTAAAATAAAGACCTAGATCATTAAAAATAAACTCGCGGTCGTAGTATTTCCAAGTGAATTTAATAGGATCGCTTTTATATGGATTGTACTTTTCTTTCCACAATTCAATAGGAAGCACTTTATTAAAATATTCGCGCTCTTCTCTTGACATCTCCCCATCATTTGAAATGATGTTTGCGATTTGTTGAGTTGGGATAGACAAAGCTTCATTTGGATCCGAAGGCTGTACATCAAGCCAAGTGAACACAGGGCCTGTAACAATCTTTTGTAAAATAAAGACGACTAAGAAAATCGTGACAAGAGGTTTCCAATTTTTTCTGAATAAGACGATCATTAAAAGGAAAGTCAAAACAAATACAGGAAAACCATTATGTCTAAAGAAAGCTACTCCAAATGCGGAAAGTAAAAGTAAGAAAAAGCCTGCTTTACTTTTAATCCAAGCACCTTCTGATAAATAGATTTTTGCAATATTCACCGTAAAAAACAGCAGAAAAGCACTGTATAAAATATCTTTCCAAATAATAATTGAAAAGATTAAAAAGCTTGGAATAATGACAATAATAGCTGTTAAAAGTCCAATCATAACAGGGTGTGCTTTGCGTTTAATGAAAAAGTCAAACGTATAGGCGTATATGCTTACTACAACAACAATTTGCGTGAATGCTACAATTCCTGGGTTATCCCATATTTTTGTCAGCAGCATAATCAGCCACGTAATCATAATAGGATGCCAATCGTTAAATTCTCCGTTATGTGCCTGTCTCCACTGTGCTAATGAATCGGGAGTCATGGCCGCTGGGAAAAAGGCGAACCAGTAATATAGACTAACAGCTAAAATAAGAATCGTAACAATTCCTAGGTAACGCTTTGGGTGTGCAAATTTATAGTGAAAATCGTTTATCTGTTTGATAGCGCTGAGTACAGCGGCCGTCAGCAGCATTGCCAATAAAGTACGGCTGATGGCATACAAAACGAGTGAAAAAATAGTTGAGCTCGTCATATGTAAGTTATCTAAAAGCGAAAACTGTACGATAAACGAAAAAACAATCAGCAATAGCCATTCTAGCGGTTTAAATGAAGCATAAGCTCTATTTTTATAAATAAAAATAGAGCTTATGATGGTAAATACAAGTGCAGCAAAAAGGGAAAGATATTGAACACCGTCTGGATTACCAATACTTAAACCGATAAGAATAATTAAAGCTGTTACTGTAAGCAGCAAAATACTTTTTTTATTCTTCATCATTGTTATTCTCCTACTTGTTCAATCTGTTCAATTTTTTTATTTAGTTCTAATTCATATTGCTTGCGATTTAATGAAGCGATTGTATCTAGAATTAATCCACAGACGAAAGATAAAACACCTAACACCATCAATCCAGTTGCTAAGATAGATGAAGGTACTTTAGTAATAAAGCCTGTATCAAAAAATTCATAAAGTACTGGAGCACCAACAGCTAATCCTGCGACAATAAATAACACTGTCCAAATGGAGAAGAACTGAAGCGGCTTGTACTCTTTAAATAACGTAAAAATCATTCGTAACACTTTAAATCCATCAGAGAACGTATTAAGTTTCGATTCGCTGCCTTCAGGTCGATCGCGATAATCGATCGCGATTTCTTTTAGGCGGAAGCGTTTATCTAACGCGTGAAGACTCATTTCTGTTTCAATTTCAAATCCCGGGCTCATCACAGGTATTGATTTTACAAATAATTTATCGTACGCACGATAACCTGTCATGATATCTTTAATGTTGCTTTTGTACAGGCCGTTAATTAAAGAACGTACTAAGTTGTTACCAAAATTATGGAAAGCACGTTTGTTTTCTTCGAGATACGTTCCGTTTGATAAACGATCTCCAATGACCATGTTAGCTTCTCGATTTCTAATAGGCTCAATTAATTGATGAACAAATTCTGCAGGATACGTATCATCCCCATCTACCATGACATAACAATCTGCATCAATTTCTTGAAACATCGAACGTACAACGTTTCCTTTTCCTTGCTTGAATTCTTTTTTGACGATTGCCCCGTGTTCAAGTGCAATTTCACTTGTGCGATCTTTTGAATTGTTATCGTACACATAAATATCTGCACTAGGCAGTTCGCGTTTGAAATCGTCAATTACTTTTCCAATTGTTACTTCCTCGTTATAACAAGGAATTAAAACTGCGACTTTCATTTTTCCACCTCATCAAAAAAAATTGTTGGGAGTTGTTCAGCAATTACATCTACTGTGTAGCGGTTTGCTGTTTGTAACGCCTGTTGAGACATTTGCTGTTTCACATCTTCAGGAAGATTAATAAAAGCCTGTAGCTGTGAAGCTAGTTCGTCTACATTTTTAGGCTCAAAGAATAGACCATTCTTTCCGTCTATAATGTAATCTTTTAGACCACCAATCTGACTCCCAATTACGGGTGCTCCGCAAGCCATAGCTTCGAGGCCGACTAAGCCCAAACTTTCTCCTTTTCTTACGGTCGGAAAAACGAATGCTTCAATCGCATTATATACGTAAGCAAGAGAGGACTGAGGAAGGAGAGGGAAATGGATGACTTTTTCCTCTAGGCCCAGAGTCTTGATCATTTCCTTAAATGCAGCTTCGTCTTTTCCGCTTCCAACGTATAGGTATTTGTAAGAAGTGGGCATTTGTTGTTCAGCTTTTGCAATTGCTTGCAGGTAGTATTCCCATCCTTTACCCACATCAATGCGGCTTACACATCCAAGATAACGGATAGTAGGGTCCAAGTTTAGTTCTTGATAAGCTTTGCTTTTATCTGCATAAGGATGAAACAGATCTTTATTCACTCCTCCGCTTGGAAAAATATAGATTGGATTATGAACCTTATATTTCTCTTTAACGAGCCCTTTATAATAAGGAGAAGGAGTAATAATTTTAGTGGAATGTTGCAATAAGTCATTTACTCTAGGCTGATACTTTTCCTGTGAAGGTACTTCAGGTACAACGTCTGAACCATGCACGTTTGTCACAATCTTCACATTCTTCTTTAGCTTTTTTAGAATCAGCAGCGGAAGAGCATTATGAGATGCATAATGTACGTAAAGGTAGTCGTAGTTTTTTGTCAAGCCCGTCAAGACGACATTAGCATAATGAGAAGCATAGCTAAAAAGCTTGCTTAATTTGCTTGTCTTTTTTTGCATGACAATTTTATCAACTTGAATACCATGTTGAACTAAAATTTTTTCAGTGTTTTGAACAAATACACCATAGCTTGGGAATTGTTCCGAAGGATACATATTTGAAATCAACAAAATTTTCATGATTGTTTCACACCTATTTTTCTTTATTAGTTTATGATAATGACAACGGGTGTTCATTTAAATAGAGCTTACATGTATCATCTTACTATTAAGTTGAGCGATTTCATCGATAAACATGCAAAAATGGGTTGCATATCGCCAACATCACAATATTATAGCACACCTACTTTTTAAAATGCGAAAGTTTATCGGACACTTCTAAAACGATAGATAAAGCAGTAAAGAAGATGATTTTCACATCATCATAATCACACGAAAAAAAGCGAACGCTATTCGTTCGCTTTATGTCACTTATTTCACTTCAACGCTTACCCCAAAATGGTCGGAAACAACGGGATAATGTATGCCGTTAAAAACCACAGTTGATGACTGAATATCCTGCGCATGACTCGATAGAATTAGATCAAGGCGCAGTGCCCGTTCATTATCATCCCATCCAGCAATGTTACCTTTAACTGTAATACCGCTGTCTTTTTTGTTCGATAGAGTATACGTATCATAGAGGCCTTGGCTCAACAGGTAGTCGTAACCTTCATTTCGTCTATGAGCGTCATTATTAAAGTCTCCGAGTAGGAAAAATGGGTTATCTTTGTGTACATGAGCTAGCAGCGTATCAACTTGCTGCTTGAACGGCTCTTCCTCGTCATCCCACCAGCCAAGATGACAAGAATAAAACGTAAGGAGTTCTTTTTCATATTCGATTGTTGCTCCAACAATTCTTCTCGTTTTCCAATAGTCAATATTTGACGTTTGTGAAACAAAAAATGAATGCTCCTCAATAATCGGGTGTTTCGTTAAAATGGCAATTCCTTCTTCATACACTTCATAGCCTATATGAGATAAATCCCATACCAATTGATAGTCTTCACCTTGCTTACCCAGTTCTTTTGCTAAAAGCCAAGCGTAATTATCGCTACGAATGTAGTCATATACATAAGGTGCGTCTACTTTTTGGCTTACTTCCTGTAAAGCAATGACATCATATTTTTCTTTTTTAATTACTTCAGCTAGACAAGATAACTTGTCTAGCTGATTTTCCTCTTGCCAAGAGTGGCAATTTAACGTTAATAGCTTCATTATGTTAAGCTCCTAACAAATCTTGAATGTCGGATTTCAAAACATCCGCTTTAGGTCCATAAATAGCTTGTACCCCTTTATCTTTCAAGATTAAACCAAGGGCTCCATTTTGTTTCCACTCACTTTCTCCTGCAACGGCATGTATATCTTTTACCGTTACACGTAAGCGAGTCATACAAGCATCAACGTCTTCAATATTGTTTTCTCCGCCAAGCAGTCCAATAATGACTGGGGCAAGCGAATCATTTTTCACCTGCTTGCTGCTTGTTGCAGTTGTTTCTTCATCGATATAGTTTCCGTTACGTCCCGGCGTTGGGAAGTTAAAACGTTTGATTAAGAAGTTTGCCACTCCAAAATTTAAGCCAAAGAATACAAGGCAGGCGATGACAAAGTTCATTAAGTCAGTCCATAGTCCGGCTTTGATAATCATTGGTGTACGTGTTAATAGTTCAATTACACCAAATGAGTGTACTCGAACATGAACAATATCAACAATGGCAAAAGCCAGTCCCGTCATAATGGCGTATACGACGTATAGAAGAGGTGCCGCGAACATGAACATAAATTCAATCGGTTCTGTTACGCCTGTTAAGAAAACAGCTAGTCCAGCTGAAAAGAACATTGAACGATATTTCGAACGTTTGTCAGGATCTACGTTACGATACATTGCTAAAGCGATTCCAATTAATGACGCACAAGATAAAATCATCTGTCCTACTTTAAATCGTGCAGGTGTAACGTCATGTAAGAGCTGTTTGTAGCTGTCCATATCTCCTGCAGCGCGGAAATTATTTAAATCTGCAATCCAAGCAAGCCATAAAGGGTCTTGACCAGCAACAGTGGAACCTGCTCCAGAACCCGTTAAAATTTTGTACGTACCACCTAGCTCCGTGTAGTTCATAGGAACTGTCAGCATATGATGAAGACCAAATGGAAGAAGCAGGCGCTCTAATGCTCCGAAAATAAATGGTGCTAGAATAGGAGCTGTGTCTCTAGATGTTGCAATCCACTGTCCGAAGCTGTTTAATGAACCTTGGATAAACGGCCATACAATGGATAAAAGCAGTGCCGTTACAACTGAACCACCGATGACCACAAATGGTACGAAGCGCTTACCGTTAAAAAACGAAAGGGCTTCAGGCAATTTATCATAGTTGTAATATTTATTGAATAAATTCGCGCCTAAAAACCCAGCGATAATTCCTACGAACACTCCCATGTTAAGAGCGGGAGATCCTAAAATAGATGTGAAGTAGTCTTTTACAACTAATTCTTGTCCAAACAGTGATTGAACCGTTGCTTTTGAATCTGAGAGCATTTCTGCTTTAACTCCGAAAATGGCTCCTGTAATTCGATTAATAAGAATGAATGCAATGAGTGCAGCAAATGCACCGCCAGCACGTTCTTTTGCCCAAGATCCCCCGATGGCAACAGCGAACAAGATGTGAAGATTTGTAATGATACCCCAACCTATATCTTCCATCACGCGTGCAATTGTTTGTACAGCAGTGATGTCTCCCCCAGTCATTGCAACTAGCTTTCCAAGTGAAATCATAATACCAGCTGCGGGCATAACCGCTACTACTACTAATAAAGCCTTACCAAATTTCTGCCAAAAATCAAATGAAAAGAACTTTTTCATAGTTTTTCCCCTTCCCCTATGTATGGGTTTTCATTTTATTTTTTGATAAACTATATTTCCAAGATAGTGCAACCGTTTGCATAACCCTATTGTAATAAAAGGGCTTTCATAATGCAAGACTGTAATTTCTCTTTTTTTGAAAAATTTATTCATGAATCATAAATGATGAAAAAATTTTTATGATAAAGTGAACAATATCAACGGTATTTTAACATGATGGAATGTAATAAAAGCATTCAAATAATGGCATAAAGACAAGTACAGAGGAGGATAATATGAAAAAAGAAGAGCTACAAGCGATTATTTTTGATTTAGACGGTGTTATTGCAAATACGGTACATTTATATTATAAAGCAAATAAAAAAGTAGCAGATCAACTTAACGTTTCATTTTCTGAAGAACTGAATCAGCAGCTGCAGGGAATCAGCCGAGTGAAAACTGTAGAGCTCATTGCTGCACAAGGCAACGTGCGTCTCACAGTGGAAAAAAAAGAACAGCTTGCTGATGAAAAGAATAAGCATTATCAAGCATTAATAAAGGAAATGACAAAGAATCACTTACTTCCAGGAATACAATTGTTGTTAGAGGATTGTAAAAAACAAGGTATTAAAACGGCGATTGCTTCTTCTAGTTCAAATGCAAATACTGTAGTGGATGCGTTAGGAATACGTCCTTTTTTTGATTGCATTGTGGATGTGAGAAAAATAAAGAAGGGAAAACCAGATCCAGAAATATTTTTGACAGCTGCCGATCAATTAAAAGTAACACCCTATGCATGTGTGGCCATAGAAGATGGAGAGGCGGGTATAAAAGCTATTAATCAAACAGATATGGTTTCTATCGGCGTTGGTAAGCATCTGAAGGAAGAGGATATGAATTTTCACGTATATTCAACAGCTGATTTGCATTTAAAGACGATCAAAGAGGTTTTCGAAAAAGCAAGAAAAGGAACAGATTATAACAGAGCGTATACAAAAAATTAGTAAATCTTTTACATGCAAGTAGCAAAGCGCAAAAAAACATATGCTAGAATAAAATAAGAGAGCAAAGATACATAGGAAGGGGTACATCATGATTAAATGTATTGCGATCGATATGGATGGAACTTTAGTAAATAGTGAACAAGTTGTAAGTAAAGAAAATGCCCAAGCGATTAAGACAGCTCAAAAGGCAGGGGTGGAAGTTGTTATTGCTACGGGACGTTCTTATGAAGAGGCCCGTTATGTTTTAGAAGAAGCAGGACTTCATACATATTTAATTTGTGCAAACGGAGCAGAGCTTCGGAATCCACAAGGGGAAAAACAATATTCAGTAGGCATGACGATGGAATCTATTCGCGAAGTAGAAAATATTTTTAAGAAGTTTCAGTTGTACTTTGAAGTCTATACAAGTGAAGGTACGTATTCAAATGACTATGAAAAAGCTTTGTCGGTATTAATGGATATTTATTTAAGCGCTAGCTTAAAAGATAATTATGAAAAATCGTTAGAAGCGGCAAAAGAGCGTTTCAATAGCGGCAGAGTAAAACTTATTGAAGAGTATGAAGCGTTGTTTCAAGATCCAAACAAGGACATTTATAAGCTGCTTGCTTTCTCTTTTGACGAAGAAAAGTTAGAACAGGCAAAAATAGAACTTGTGAAGTTAGATTCGATTGCAGTCAGTGCATCTGGTAAAGAAAATATTGAAATAAATGATGAAAATGCTCAAAAAGGAATTGCAGTTACATCATTTGTTCAAGAGCGCCATATTTCTTTAGAAGAAACGATGGCCATTGGAGACAATTATAACGACGTATCGATGTTTCAGCGAGTTGGACGTGCTGTAGCGATGGGGAATGCCCCTCAAGAAATTAAAGAATTTGCCCATATCGTAACAGGAACAAATGACGAGCACGGCGTAGCTCAAGCTATTTTAAATGCGCTTGAAACAGTTAAACAATAAGCAAACTAAAAAGCATGCCTTTAGGCATGCTTTTTAGTTTGTTACTTTCTCCTTGTTACGACGGTATGCACCGTGGTTTGTTGGTCCAACATATTGATTTAAAGCAAACGAATGACGAATTGCTTCTGTAATAAATTCTTTTGCTGTATAAATAGCTTGTTTGACGTCACTGCCTTTTGCCAATTCAGCGGCAATCGCAGCTGAGTATGTGCATCCAGCACCGTGCGTAAATGTCGTTTCAATACGTTCAGACTCTAAGATCTCAAACGTCTTTCCATCATAAAGCAAATCGATTGCTTTTTCATGCGCCAATTTACTTCCGCCTTTAATCAATACATATTCGGCACCAAGGTCAAAAATTTTGACGGCTGCTTCTTTCATTTTATCCACCGTTTTGATAGGACCAAGTCCGCTTAATTGACTAGCTTCAAATAAGTTAGGCGTTACGACTGTTGCTTTTGGAACTAGTACATCACGCAAGCTGACAGTTGTTTCGGGGTGAAGCGCTTCGTCCTCTCCCTTACATACCATCACAGGATCTACTACGACATTTTTTAAACCATATTCTTCAATTGTTTTTGCGGCTAGCTCAATAATTTCCACTGAGCCAAGCATACCTGTTTTTAGAGCTTGTACGCCTACGCCTTTTACAATTGTTTTCAACTGCTGTTCAACAGTTGAAACTTCTTGTGGAAATACGTTATGAGACCAGCTGTTATCGGGATCCATTGTTACAATTGTTGTTAAAGCTGTCATTCCGTAAACACCTAGTTCTTGGAATGTTTTTAAATCTGCTTGAATGCCAGCTCCGCCGCTGCTGTCAGAACCCGCAATGGTTAATGCTTTATTCATTGTCATAAAAAATCCTCCCGTATTTTAAGTTCATAGAGAAAATAGAGTAAAACTTCCACCGGTCGGTTTTTAGCTGCCCAATGTGTTTTAGATAAATTTCTTCCATTCACTTTTCACTTTTTCTTTTATTTTATCGCTTTTAATGTAGATATTCAATTTCTAAAAACTGTATGAATCCTAAGTGTATACTTTTGTCTTAGCCTCTTTTAACTTATGGCACAAGCACTCTTTCTTTTCATGAATAAAATAAAGAGAAACTTAAGAAAGGGTGATTCACATAAAAAAACATTCTAATCATGACAGTTATAAAGACGATTCGTATTCTTTCAATAAATCACAACCTCGCAAAAAAAACCACAAAGATTATTATATGAATTCAAATTTAACAAACAATCACTTCCGAACTGTTAAGGCAGGCACTTTAAATGTTTGTATAATTGTATTACCAGGAGCTAAAGTTGATAGAAACTCCACAGATAATCAGTCTATAGTTCCCAATCGTGTAAAAAGAGACATAGCGGCTGCTAATAAAATATGGAAACAATATGAGAAAAACCGATTAATCCAAGGTGTTACATTTACTATTACACGTTCAGTTGTTTTTTTGGAAAACATCAGTGGCATTGTTAGTAATGCGGAAAATTTTCCAATTGGAGGGTCTAGTCATCTTACAATGGTACAAGCAATGCTTAAAACTGGCCGAAAAGTTTGTCAAAATGCTGATGTGTATGTATTTTACATGAATGGAAATAGATTTGGGCCTGTTAATTTTGATTATTCATCTACTCTCGCTGTAACTTATAATTCTTTTCCGCTTATTATTATGACAAATGCAAGTACAGATGAGTATCTTCTCGCACATGAATTGGGTCATTTTATGTTTATTACGAATCGTTTTAACGAGACGGATGATCCAGAACCTTTTCATGAACTAGATGGAAATCATAATAGAACGCCTAGTAACCTTATGTTTCCTACTCCTGAATTCTGGCCAATAGTACCGGAGATTACCAGTGAACAGATACACAAAGCTTTAAATAGTCGTGTTTTTTATAGCTAATTGTTGTTCATGCAAAATAAAAACGCCCTTAACAGCGGGTTAAGGACGTTTTTCACTATTTATTAGATAGAAGCTAATTCTTTTTCAAGAGCTACGTCTACTGACACATAATCATAACCTAAATCATGTGCAACTGCTTCGTACGTAATGGCTCCGTTTGCAACGTTCACTCCTAATTTTAACGCTTCGTTTTGAGCGATTGCTTTGTGAACACCTTTAGAAGCAATTTGAAGTGCGTAAGGTACGGTTACGTTTGTTAAAGCAATTGTTGATGTGCGAGGAACTGCTCCCGGCATGTTTGCAACTGCATAGTGTACAACCCCGTGCTTTTCATAAGTCGGCTGATCGTGTGTTGTAATGTGGTCGATTGTTTCAACGATACCACCTTGGTCGATTGCTACGTCAACAATAACAGAACCTGGCTTCATTGTTTTCACCATTTCTTCTGTTACTAGTTTTGGAGCTTTTGCACCTGGGATTAATACTGCGCCAATCACTAAATCTGACTCTGCTACTGCATCCGCAATATTGTAAGGATTTGACACTAGCGTATTGATTTGGTTGCCAAAGATATCGTCTAATTGACGTAGGCGTTCAGGACTTAAATCAATAATTGTTACATCAGCACCGAGACCGATTGCGATTTTTGCAGCATTTGTACCAACACCGCCGCCTCCGATAATCGTTACTTTTCCGCGGCTAACTCCAGGAACACCCGCTAATAAAATTCCTTTTCCACCATTTGATTTTTGAAGGAATTGAGCACCGATTTGAGCAGCCATACGTCCTGCTACTTCACTCATAGGTGTTAATAGAGGCAATGTACGATTTACTGCTACTGTTTCATAAGCAATGGCTGTTACGCCGCTATCTTTTAATGCTTTTGCTAGTGCTGGTTCAGCTGCTAGGTGAAGGTATGTGAATAAGATAAGACCTGGTCTAAAATAGCCGTATTCACTTGCTAGTGGTTCTTTTACTTTCATAACCATTTCAGCTTGTGCCCAAACGTCAGCTGCTGTCTCAACAATTTCAGCTCCAGCTTTTACATAATCTTCGTTTGTGAAGTTACTTCCAATACCCGCTTCATTTTCAATTAATACACGATGACCTGTACCAACAAATGATGCTACGCCTGCTGGTGTAATCGCTACTCGGTTTTCGTTGTTTTTGATTTCTTTTGGTACGCCAATAATCATGATTAATTTCCCCCTTGGTCGTTTGTGTACCTTTAGTATAAAGAAAGTTTTATGAAATTTCTTTGTCTAGAAAGAAGAATTGAAGAAGTGGTTTTTGTTTAAACACACAAATGTAAACGCTTACTTATTAGAATTTTTAATTTTTATGTAAGGATATCTAACATCATAAGGGAATAAAAAGAGCTATTCATTTATTTTCTAATAAACGAATAGCTCAATGTTAAAAGAAGTTACATTATCTGTTATTTTTTATATTTCATTAACTTAATATCAATATAAAGAGTCATTTTTTGATTAACGTCCTTTAAGTTAATATCACCAATCTCTGAAATTCGCTTTAATCGATAGCTAAGTGTATTCATATGCACATTTAATTCTTTTGCTGCTTCGTTAATGTTATTATCATTATTTAAAAATACTTCGAGAGTCTCCACCAAGTTACTATTATGACGAAGATCGTAATCAGTTAGCTTCTTTAAAGAATGGTTTTCAAATTGATCTTGCACGCGCTTCTCTAAAATAACATCAAGAAACTGATAAATACCTAATTCCTGATAGTTAATAATCTCTTTCGTTTCTTCTGGAAACTTACTTTTCATATCTAATACGTTCAAGGCTTCTTTATAACTTTTTTCGATATGATCGTGCGATGAATAAATACTGCTGCAGCTGGCTTTAATTTGAGTAACATCAAAGCGTTCATACATGTTGCCTCTAAAATAGTCTGCAAAATCTCGCTGTTCATCAAGAGGGTTTTCAACCGCATCCAAAGAAAGCAGTAAGATTAAGTCATTGCAATCAATCGTATAAAGAACGATTTTCAAGCGATGCATCGTTTTTAGCATATACGAGATTTGACGTTCAGCTTCAGGCGTAATATCTTCTTGGAAGCGGAAGATAGCAATGGAAAACGTTGATGGAGCTGTAATTTGAGCTTCATAAAACGCTTCTGAAATTTCCTGGCGAGACTTAATGTGACCAGTTAATAATTTCCAGAAGAATTCCTGTGAACGTTCCTCTCGTTTATACTTTCGAATTTGAAGCTGTAGCAATTTATTTTTTAATACATTCGCAGCTTTTTTTAATAGCTCTACTTCTTCGTTGCCTAAGGCTTTCTCAATTTCAACAGCCCAGATGAATCCTAGAACTTCTTCATTTTTCCAGATGGAAATAGCTATACGATCTCCAAGTCCAATTTCATTTATATTTTTCACACGCACAGGTTCATTTGTCTCAAGCAGTTTAGGAATAATGCCTTCTTTCCATAAGTTGTTGATGACTTTTTCCGGAACTCTTCTTCCAATAATCGTGGCAATACGCGCCTGGTCCGTTCTTTCGTCATGGGTGCTATAAGCTAATAAGCGATGATTAGCATCTTCAATGGTAATAGGACAGTTCAATACTTCGCTAATGCGATCAGCGAATTCTTCAAGCGTATCAAAATTTTCCTTGAACGGATCTTTGATTGGTTTCGTCATATATAAAATCCCTCTTCATAAAACAAAATAAGTACTAGTACAGCTTTTTTAGCTGCAATAAATATAGTAAAACGGTAACAACCGTGTTGATCATTAATTCATTGAAATGATTAACTGCTTAATATTTTAACAAAAGTAATTGTTTAAGAAAATGTTAAAATGCGTCTAAAGGTAGTTAAGAATGTACGGATGATTAGTAACTGCGTTCATTTCGCTTATTTTATCGAAATTTTCTTCAAAATAATCAATGTTCGGTGAGCATGATTCTTTTCAAATGTGTATAATAAAACGTATGATTATGGTTATATCAAACTTGAATCTGTAACTTTCTTTATGATATGTTCAGTTACGATTAGGTTGACCAATTCATATTACACATGAAGGGAAGAATTTAACATGGCAAAACAACAAATCGGTGTTATCGGTTTAGCGGTTATGGGGAAAAACTTGGCGCTAAACATTGAGAGCAGAGGCTATTCTGTTTCAGTTTATAACCGCTCTCCTGAAAAGACAGAAGAGTTCCTAAAAACAGAAGCAGAAGGTAAAAATTTTGCAGGTACATACAGTGTGGAAGAGTTTATTAATTCTCTTGAAAAACCGCGTAAAATTTTATTAATGGTTAAAGCTGGTGCTGCTACAGATGCAACAATTGATTCGTTAAAACCATACTTAGAAAAAGGCGACATTTTAATCGATGGCGGAAATACATTCTTCCAGGATACAATTCGTCGTAACAAAGAGCTAGAAGAATTAGGTATCCATTTCATCGGTACAGGCGTATCCGGCGGAGAAGAAGGGGCATTAAAAGGACCTTCAATCATGCCTGGCGGACAAAAAGAAGCATATGAACTTGTAAAACCAATCTTAACAGCTATTTCAGCGAAAGTTGAAGGCGATGATTGCTGCACATACATTGGACCAAATGGTGCAGGTCACTACGTAAAAATGGTTCATAACGGCATCGAGTACGGCGATATGCAGTTAATTTGTGAAGCATACTTCATTATGAAAAACGTATTAGGTTTAGAAACAGATGAACTACATGAAGTATTTGCTGAATGGAATAAAGGCGAGCTAGATAGCTACTTAATTGAAATCACAGCTGATATCTTTACGAAAAAAGATGAAGAAACAGGTAAAGCACTTGTAGACGTTATTTTAGACACTGCAGGTCAAAAGGGTACAGGTAAATGGACAAGCCAAAGTGCGCTTGATTTAGGTGTACCACTACCAATCATTACGGAATCTGTATTTGCGCGCTTTATTTCAGCTATGAAAGAAGAACGTGTAAAAGCAAGCAAAGTATTGAGCGGTCCAAATGCAGCTGCATTTGAAGGTGATAAAACCGAATTAGTAGAAGCAATCCGTAAAGCATTGTACATGAGTAAAATTTGTTCATATGCGCAAGGGTTTGCTCAAATGAAAGCAGCTTCTGAAGAATATGACTGGAATTTACAGTACGGTGATATTGCAATGATCTTCCGTGGTGGTTGTATCATCCGTGCACAATTCTTACAAAAAATTAAAGAAGCTTACGATCGCGATGCAGATCTAACAAACTTATTATTAGACCCATACTTCAAGGATATCGTAGAAGGCTATCAGTCGGCTCTTCGTGAAGTTATTTCAATTGCGGTTAAACAAGGTATTCCTGTACCAAGTTTCTCAAGTGCATTAGCTTACTATGACAGCTACCGTACAGAAACGTTACCAGCGAACCTTTTACAAGCGCAACGTGACTACTTCGGAGCTCACACATATCAACGTGTTGATAAAGAGGGCGTATTCCATACTGAGTGGTTAAAATAAAAAACAAGAAAAGCAGCTGTATACTACAGCTGCTTTTTTTATTTACTCTTTAGGTGAGAAGTTGTCTTCGCCGACTGGCCACCAGTGAAAACCGTCTTCAGCAAGCAATGCGTCTGATTCTTTTGGTCCCATTGAACCTGATTCGTAGTTCGGGAAGTTTTGTGCTTTTGTGCTTTCCCATGCTTCTGAAATGGTATCAACAAACTTCCAAGAAAGGGCTACTTCATCCCAGTGAGTAAAGTTCGTTGCATCTCCAAGCATGCAATCATAAATAAGGCGCTCATAAGCTTCCGGTGTATTCATTTTATCTCCACAGTTATTGCAATAGTTCAAGTTAATTGGTGTGGACGATGTTGCACCCGGCGTTTTACGCGCGTTTAAGTGAAGCGTAATGCCTTCTTCCGGTTGGATGTGAATGACAAGCAAGTTTGGGTGAATTTCTTTATCTTTATTGAAGTACAGGTTCATTGGTAAGTCTTTGAACTGTACAACAATTGTCGTTGCTTTTTCTTTCATGCGTTTACCTGTACGGATATAAATTGGTACGCCAGCCCATCTGAAGTTATCAATCATAAGCTTACCAGATACAAATGTAGCGGTATTAGACTCAGGATCAACCGAGTTTCCTTCGCGATAGCCGATCACTTCTTCTCCTTCAAGTACACCTTTGCCGTATTGGCCTCGTACAAAATAATCATCTACTTCATCTACTGATAAAGAGCGAAGAGCACGCAATACTTTTACTTTTTCACTGCGAATTTCTTCCGGTGTTAATTTAATTGGCGGTTCCATTGCAAGCAGGGCCACCATTTGAAGCATATGGTTTTGTACCATATCTCGAAGGGCACCTGAAGATTCATAGTAACGGCCACGGTCTTCTACACCAAGCGTCTCGCTAGACGTAATTTGGATGTTTGAAATGTATTGGTTGTTCCACATCGGTTCAAATAGAGCATTTGCAAAACGGATAACTTCGATATTTTGCACCATTTCTTTACCGAGGTAGTGGTCGATACGATAAATTTGATCTTCCTTAAATGCATGGCGAATTTGTTCATTTAGTTCTTTAGCAGAAGGATAATCATGGCCAAACGGCTTTTCAATGACTAGGCGACTCCAACCGTCTGTTTGTGTTAAACCTTCATTTTTTAAATTCGAAGCAATTGTTCCGAAAAATTCAGGTGCCATTGCTAGATAGAAAATACGATTTCCAGGCACGTTGTATTGCTCATCAAGGCTTTCTGTTAGGCTTTTTAATTCTTGATAAGAAGCGACATCTGTTACGTCAAACGGTTGGTAATAAAAATGTGAAGCAAACTTTTCAATGTCAGCGTCACTGTTTTTGAAACTGCTCACTGATTTTTTTACATTTTCGCGTAATTCGTCGTTAGTCCAAGGTCTTCTTGCGACACCAACAACAGCGAAATCTTCCGATAGTTTGTTCGCTTTATATAAGCGGAAAATAGAGGGGAATAACTTACGTTTTGCTAAATCACCTGTAGCGCCAAAAATTACGATAATGGATTTTGGTTGTACATTTGTCATTACTTCTAGGACCTCACTTTGTCGTAGTTACGTTCAATTTTTTTCCGCTTTAACAGACAACACTTAAATGAAATCTGGGGATTCATTGCCCGTTAAACTCGGCCTTTATAAACAAACGAATGATTGCTTGTTTACCTTTTCCTTTATGTATAGAACTACTAATAAATTGTAACGATTTTAAAGGGTTAACGCAAATAGATTAAAACAATTTGTAGTTATTATTCCATGTTTTTAACAAGTTTAAAAGTATTTTGTTTCGAATACGGAGAAAAAGCTACCGTTATTTTAACAGTAGCTTTTCTCATTTATTTATATTGATACAGGGAACCGATAGATTTTTTTGTTGAAAATGGCAAGTCAGGGCTATCGGCGATGATAAAAATAGGACAGTGCATTAAAAGTGGATGTTTTTCGAAAAAAGAAGCATCAGCGTAATAGATGGACGATAGAATAACAGGGAGCTGTTCTAAAAAGTGAAGGTAGCGTGTAATGGTTCCATCTGTTGATGTATGTGCACCGATATAATAATACACAGTAAGGGAATAAAAACCTTTATCAAAGACGAAGGATGCTAAATATTCGTTCCGCTCTTTTTGCATATGATCGTAGGCAAATTCAATGCCGATTTGAATGGAAGGAACAGAAGTGTGTTGACCTGGGAAAACGGTGTATTTTCTTGGTATCATCGGTTCAACGGGTGTAACACCCAGGCTGTAGGTTACGTCTATTTGGTGGGGATTGCTGATGATCATATGGAATCCCTCCTTTAATATAAAAATACACTCTTTATAAGTGTATACAAAGTTTCATTGAACATGACAATATTAAAATATGCCCAGGCTCTCAGCATATTTAAAGCAGGCAACGTTTGAGCAGGGGGCAGAGTTTACGATAAAATAACAAAAAAGATTATTATGAGGTGATAAGCAATGAGTATTTTAAAAAATGACTGGGCTCTTTTATTAGAAGAAGAATTTCAAAAAGACTATTACATACAGCTTCGAGAATTCTTAGTGGATGAATATAATCACCACACCATTTACCCTGATAAATATGATATTTTTAATGCTTTACACTATACGGATTATAAAAATGTAAAAGTGGTCATATTGGGACAAGATCCTTATCATGGACCAAATCAAGCGCATGGACTGAGCTTCTCTGTTCAACCAGGAGTAAAAACACCGCCTTCTTTAGTGAATATTTACAAAGAGCTGAAAAATGAAATGGATTATCACATTCCGAATAACGGTTATTTAGTCAAATGGGCAGAACAAGGCGTTCTTTTGCTTAACACTGTTTTAACGGTTAGGAGAGGAGAAGCGAACTCTCACAAAGGAAAAGGGTGGGAGCAGCTGACGGACCGTATTATTGAATTAGTGGCACAAAAAGAGGAGCCAGTTGTGTTTTTGCTGTGGGGCAAGCATGCACAAGCTAAAAAAGAGCTTATTCACCATTCGCACCATTTAATTTTGGAAAGCCCGCACCCTAGCCCATTTTCGGCTAATCGAGGCTTTTTTGGCAATAATCACTTTCAACGAGCAAATGAGTTTTTGCTCCAATACGGACGTCAATCCATTGATTGGCAAATTGACGATGTGTAAAAGTGAGCATTTCATGAAGATTAGCTTCAGACATAGCCTCCTATTTCATCTTTTGATAAAATAGCTGTATAAAGTCATATTGAATGTAAGATGAGGTGTCTACATGGATATAAAAATGGCGCAGCTCCTTGATAAAATTAGTGCAGAAGTACAAAAAGCAAAGCACCATTCGAATAGTGCGAACGTTCGAGATCAATTGGTTGCCATAAAAGCACTGTGTGAGCTTGCATTAGATCAAAATAGAGAGGTTTCAGTATCGAAACCTGTCTCGGTTTCAAAGCCTGTTGTAATGTCTTCACCGGAAATGATGCAATCTCCTGAGATTATGCAGCAACAGATTATTCAGTCATCCAAACCTAATTTTGAGGGAACGAAATTGAAATCAGATGATGCAAATGGCGATAGTCTGTTTGATTTCTAAAGTGAGGAGAAAAACATGAAACTATTTTTAATAATCGGTGCAATCAATGCGATGTTAGCGGTTGCTCTTGGTGCTTTTGGAGCACACGGGTTAGAAGGGAAAATTTCAGAGAAGTATTTAGAGGTATGGAAAACGGGAGTGCAGTACCAAATGTTCCATGCAATGGGGCTGTTTGTCATTGCGTTTCTATTAAGCAAATTTCCTCAATCTTCTCTGTTAACAGCTTCGGGCTGGATTATGTTCGCGGGGATTGTGCTGTTTTCAGGCAGTCTCTATGTATTAAGTACGTCCGGTATTAAAGTTCTCGGCGCGATTACTCCGCTAGGTGGAGTTGCGTTTATTGTGGCTTGGATTTTAATTGTTGTTGCAGCTGTAAAATGGCTATAAAAAAACCCCTGAAAAGGGGTTTTTTTAACGCGGAGAATAATTGCTCAACTGCTGGCCTCCACCGCTAAACGGATAATTATATTTGATTGGACCCTCAAAAGTGATGTAATCGAGATAAACCATAAGCAGTAAATAACGAGTGCCAGTTTGTGGATCACTTAAAATGATATGATCGCGTCCGGCTGCTTCAATTTCCCCTCTAAAGACTTTCGCGTTCCACTGCGTATTATTTTCAAACGTCATATATACAGTCGCTATTTTTCCTCGATTTAAACGTAAAATATTTTCAATATATGATTCTTCAATGGGCAGTTGATTTGGGTCTTGCGGGGCACCACTGCCTCCAGAAGAGGTAGGGGGCGGACCTCCTTGGCTTTGCCCTTGAACCTGCTGGCCGCCTGGCTGGGGCTGCTGCGGCTGAGGCATATAATAAGGGTAGTTTGGACTCATATACGGATTTTGCATATATTGCTGTTGCGGTTGATTAGACTTTGGTTTTTTCATAGGAACCTCCTTCAAACAAAAAGAAATTAGTAAACTCCTGGACAATCAGCTTGAGTTGGTGCAAAGAAACAGTGAGATTTAAATCGTCCTGTGTTATTTTGGTTATACCATTGAGCAGGACAGTCGCCGCTGGGCTTGAAAAACCACAGTGAGTTTTCCGCGGGGTTAAAACGTTCCCCTCTTAATACACGTCGTGCAAGTGTAATTTCAGACTGGCGGGCACGCTGATAAAAGTAGCCTTTTTGAGTTGCTTCAAATCCGCCTGGGTTTTGAAACACCATCTGACGAATGGTTCTTATATTTCTAAAATCTAAACAGGGAGCTTTAGCGCGGTTCACGCCTACATTTCCTACCAGTAACATCCCTTGTTTTCCTTCACTTTCAGCTTCAGCTCGAATGAGTCTGGCTAGGAGCTTAACATCTTCTTCGTTGTGTGCAACGACTGCCATTATCCCACCTCGCTTACTTGTGACACTGTTGTATATATATGGTCCTGTAAGTGCGAATATGCCATGGCTAGAAAATAAAAAACCTGTTTCCACTTGGAAACAGGTTTTTTAGATAAAGCTCATTGATATTTATTGCTCTAGGCGTTACAAAAGCGATGAGCGCTTTTGCGGCTTAGTTTAAACGTGTAAAAAACGTGCAATAGCTTCTTCTTTTAATAAATTTCCGACAAAGAAGCTGCCAAATTCCCCGTAGCGAGCACTTACTTCGTCAAAACGCATTTCGTATACTAATTTTTTAAATTGAAGTACGTCATCTGCAAAAAGAGTAACGCCCCACTCATAATCATCAAAACCAACAGAACCCGTAATGATTTGCTTTACTTTTCCAGCGTATTGACGTCCAATCATTCCATGACTGCGCATTAAGCTGCGGCGTTCTTCCATAGGAAGCATGTACCAATTGTCATTTCCTTGACGACGTTTATCCATTGGATAAAAGCAAACATGACTAGCTTTTGGTAAAGTTGGATATAGTCTAGCTTGGATTTGAGGATTTTCATAAGGATCCTCCCCAGCAGGTAAGTAGTTGCTTAACTCAACTACTGATACGTATGAATAAGTAGGAATGGTAAACTCAGCAAGCTTTGTTTTATTAAATTCTGTTTCAATTTCATTTAGTTCTTCCATAGTAGGACGAACAAGCATTAGCATAAAGTCTGCTTTTTGGCCGACAATGGTATATAAAGCATGGCTGCCTTGCTTCTCAGCTTCAGTTCCTTTCCATTTCTCAATCAAACCTAAAAATTCATGGATGGCCGCTTGGCGATCGTCGCTTGATAACTGCTTCCAAGCGCCCCAATCGATTGAACGGAAATCATGAAGTGCATACCAACCGTCTAATGTTTGTGCTGCTTCTGCCATTTCGTTTCACTCCTATTGTCCGATTATGATAAATTCCAATTCTACTATATCATAGTTTGTCCGAAGAACTGGAATGAAAAACCTGTGATTTTGTGACTAAACTTTAAACAATTGTCGCAAAGTAAAAACAGGTTTTATTTTAGGTGTTAGCGGAAAATTAAGAATTAAAAGACTTTTTTGTAATCATGGATTCTTGAAGGACATGTCTTTGATTTTTAAAAAAAGTGGAGTATCCTATTATGAGAAAAGTTTTTTACATATCGAGGAGGATTTACTTTGAGTGATTTATTTACAGGTTTAAAACAAAAAGTATCAGCTAGCGATGTATCAATCGTATTCCCAGAGGGATTAGATGAGCGCGTATTAGGTGCTGTTTCTCGTTTAGCTGCCGACAATATCTTAAAGCCTATCGTTGTTGGAAACAAAGACGCTGTAGCATCAAAAGCAGCAGAACTAAACGTAAAATTAGACGGTGTTGAGGTTTTAGATCCTCAAAGCTACTCTGAATTTGATGAAATGGTAGCAGCATTTGTTGAGCGTCGTAAAGGTAAGGCAACAGAAGAAGATGCTCGCAAAATTTTATTAGATGAAAATTATTTTGGCACAATGCTTGTTCATATGAACAAAGCGGACGGTCTTGTAAGCGGAGCCGCTCATTCTACAGCAGACACAGTGCGACCTGCTCTACAAATTATCAAAACAAGACAAGGTGTTAAGAAAACATCTGGCGTATTTATCATGGTTCGTGGCGATCAAAAATACGTATTTGCTGACTGTGCAATCAATATTTCACCTGATAGCCAAGATTTAGCTGAAATTGCTATCGAAAGTGCTCGTACAGCTGAAATGTTCGATATTGATCCTCGTGTTGCTATGCTAAGCTTCTCAACAAAAGGATCAGCAAAATCTCCGGAAACAGAAAAAGTAGCAAACGCAGTAGAAATTGCAAAAGAATTAGCACCAAGCGTAACATTAGACGGCGAATTCCAATTCGACGCAGCATTTGTTCCTTCTGTAGCTGAAAAGAAAGCACCAGGTTCAGTGATTAAAGGAGATGCAAATGTATTTGTATTCCCAAGCCTTGAAGCAGGTAACATTGGTTACAAAATTGCACAGCGCCTAGGAAACTTCGAAGCAGTAGGTCCAATCTTACAAGGTCTAAACAAACCAGTAAACGATCTATCTCGCGGTTGTAACGAAGAAGATGTGTACAAGCTTGCTTTAATCACAGCAGCTCAAGCATTGTAATAAAAAAACTCCGTCCTAGGGCGGAGTTTTTTTATTCGGCTAATGAACCTAATGCTTTTTCGTTGCGGTCATACATGCGCTGCAGCTGCGTCTCAAACAGCTCTTGTTCAGTAGCATTTAAAGGCATATTTACAAGAGAAGAGCTCATACTATTCAGTGTTTGCAATAAAAGCAGCATGACATCAGATACAGTTAACTCAATCTGTAATAGTTCAGATAGAGAAGCCATTGTGTGAGGCTCGATATCTGGGTATGAAAATTTAGTTTCCGTGTTTTGGAGACCTTTTTTGTAAAACTCTTGAATGAGAGAAGCACGCTTAGAACCGCTTCCTTTAACGCATAAGTAAATTTGTACAGCCACTCCGCCGCGAACGCGTCGCTGTGAAATGCCTGCAAACTTTTGATTGCGAATGCTTAAATCGAAGCTGCCGGGACAATAAGAGCCTACGATTTCCTTCGCTTCAATTGCTGTCCCGTAAGATGCAAACATGACCTTAATCAAATCAAACATGGCTTCATATCCACGATCAATATCAATTCCTTTTTCTGCATCAGGAAAAATTAAAGAAATGTTTAGAACATCCTGATCAAGTACGACAGCGAGGCCGCCTGAATTGCGGACGATTGTTTTATATCCTTGTTCATGTAAATAAGCTGCACCTTCAGCTAAATGAGGGAGCTTTGTATCTTGGATGCCTAATACAATCGTATCGTGATGCACCCATGAGCGCATGACAGCTGGAGATTCACCTCTTCCAACGGTTGTACAAAGCGTGTCATCGATGGCAAAAGAATGACGGGCATCAAAATGAGGACCTAGACTGGATTGATCAATAATACGCCAAGCGGGCTGTGCTAAAAGCTTTAAACTATTCTGCTGCATATCTCAAACCCCTTTATAAACAGTAAACGAACATATTATAGCATAAAGGCGTCGTGTCATTGGCTGTAAAATAGAAAAAGAAGAAAGAAGAGCCAAGTTTGACATCCCTCTTTCTTCGTTCGTGTAGCTTATTCAGCCATTTTCTCAAGATTTCCGTTACGATCCATTTTAAATGTAGTAGAAGAACGTTCTTCTTCATCGAATAGAGCTAACTTTCGCGCACGGTTCATGATTTGCATTAATGTTTCATAGTCTTCTTGAATAGTAGTAGCATTTGCCTCGAGATGTTTGATTTGTTTTTCCAACTCTGTGTTTTTCTTAGCTAATTCTGTATTTTCTTGCATCAAGCGTTTGTTTTCGCTTTGCAATGCCTGTAAATTGCTCGTTTGATTTGGCATTGTTTGCAAAAAGCGAATAACGTCAGCCATTGAAAGCTCTTCACTGCTGCTTTTTTCTACTTGTGTTTCAGATAAGCTATATGTTGCTGTAGGTGCAGACATCATTTGTTCCACATGCTCTACAGATGCTGGTGGCGTATATAATAATTTCTTTTTGCCTTGCTCTTGTCCAAGTGCACGCATGCGCTGTTTTCGCTGTTTTTTGGCTAGCTGAAGTGCTTTTTCATACTGATGGCGTACCACAGCATTCCATCTGAATCCACATGCTGCTGAAGTGCGATTTAATTCATCTCCAACTTCTTCAAACGCATTCAGCTGCGTACTTCCTTCGCGGACGTGGCGCAATACTGTTTCAGCTAATAATAAGTCGTTTTCTTCTGTCCAAGCATCTTGTCTATCTTTCACTTTGTTCACTCCTCTATTTTCCATGACTCATAGTAATCATGTTTTGTAGTATCATCATGTACAAAAAATCCATACTTTATACCATTTCTTCTAGGAGTATGATAGATTTTGCTTCCTTCTTTAACTTGCATCGGACTTCAAATAGGGGTAAAATACCCCTTAGACAAAATGATGAACCAATTTTGAAAGGATTGTGTCAACATGGCAAATGAATTTAGAATTTGTGATGATTGTCAGGCAACAAACGTCAAAACGTTGTTACCTCGACTTAAAAAAATAGATGAACAAGCTGAAGTACAAATCGGCTGCCAGTCTTACTGTGGACCCGGACGTAAAAAGTCATTTGCATTTGTAAACAACCGTCCTGTAGCAGCGCCAACAGAGGATGAATTAATCGAGAAGATTGAGAAAAAAGTAAAAAAATAGATAGTGAAACAATAAATAGCTGCTTTTCTGCTACTTATTTGTCGAACGAGCTTCTTACAAACAGAATCGCCTTGTTTGTTAGGTAAATCACCTTGGTTGCTTGACAAGGTGATTTTTTATTCTGAATAGGAAAATAGGAAGTGAGTGTCGAAAAATTATAGCAACAACAAAGTGAAGATAGAGAGGTATGTAAATGACATATCCTAATGAAAAACTCAGTGAAGAAAAAGTATTTAAAGATCCTGTTCACCGCTATATCCATGTAAGAGATCGTGTTATTTGGGAGCTAATTGGGACAGCCGAATTTCAAAGGCTGCGTCGTATTAGACAGCTAGGAACGACATACTTAACGTTTCATGGGGCTGAGCACAGCCGTTTTAGTCATTCCTTAGGTGTTTATGAAATTGTGCGCCGTATTATTGATGACGGTTTTCAAGGACGCCCTGAATGGAATGAAGATGAGCGTCTTCTTTGTCTTTGTGCTGCTTTACTGCACGATTTAGGTCACGGTCCGTTTTCACATTCGTTTGAGAAGGTTTTCCACTTAGACCATGAAGAATTTACACAAGCCATTATCGTAGGTGACACAGAGGTAAATCAAGTGTTAACGAAAGTAGGAAAGGATTTTCCTAAAAAAGTGGCTGAAGTAATTGCGAAAACATATGAAAATAAGCTTGTCGTTAGTTTGATTTCCAGTCAAATTGATGCAGATCGCATGGATTATTTGCAGCGTGATGCGTATTACACAGGAGTAAGCTACGGTCATTTTGATATGGAGCGAATTCTACGTGTTATGCGCCCTCGGGAAGACCAAGCCGTGATTAAACACAGCGGTATGCATGCGGTTGAAGATTATATTATGAGCCGCTATCAAATGTACTGGCAAGTGTATTTTCATCCTGTTACGAGAAGTGCTGAAGTGATTTTGACAAAAATTTTACATCGTGCAAAAGAGCTCCATCATCATTACTATGAGTTTAAGCAGGAGCCAACTCATTTTTATTCGATTTTTGAAGAAGAAATATCGCTAAAAGAGTATTTGAAATTAGATGAATCTGTTATTTTATTTTATTTTCAAGCGTGGGAAGAAGAAGAGGATGAAATTTTATCTGATCTATGCCGAAGATTTATGAATCGTCAGCTTTTTAAATACATTGAGTTTAATCCGAATTCACAAATGAAGATGTGGATGGAGCTTACAACATTATTTAAAAAAGCGGGCATTAATCCAGATTATTATTTAGTCGTCGATTCTTCAAGCGACTTACCATACGATTTTTATCGACCGGGTGAAGAGGAAGAGCGTTTGCCGATTCATCTGTTGATGCCAAATAATGAAGTGCGTGAATTATCACGTCAGTCGGAGATTGTTGAAGCAATTTCAGGGAAAAAGAGAACCGATCATAAATTATATTTTCCACAAGATCTCATTGATCAATTGTCGTCTAAGCGAAAAGTTAAAGATCAGATTATAAACTTACTAAAAGGAGATCAGAGTTAAATAGTATAGGAGTTGAAGGGGCTGTGTTAAACGATCACGCAAAGATTGTGAAAGTATTTTCCGCGGCGGGAGAAGTTGTTGGCAGAAAAAAGTTACAAAAGATGATATTTATCGGAAAAAAGCTGAAGTTTCCTTTTTATGAAAAGTATAATTTTCACTTTTTTGGACCTTATTCTGAGGAATTAACGCTTCGAATTGAAGAGCTGTGTAACTTAGGCTTTTTAAGTGAAATTAAAGAGAAAAAAGGCGGGTATATGCAGTATCGCTACGTATTAACAGAAGCGGGGGAAGGATTTCTAAGCCACTATGACTTAGAACTTCCTCACTTGCAGGAATGTATGAAGGATATGAACGAACAAAGCTCGAAATTTTTGGAGCTTGTCTCTACGATTTTATATTTCGATAATTTACCGAAAGAAGAAGTAAAAGAAAAAGTGTTTACGTTAAAGCGTAAGCAAAACTATACAGAAGAAGACATTTCAGAAGCATACAAATATATTGAAAAACTTCAGGCAACGCTGTCTGTCCATTAAAAAAATGCCATAGGTTCATTCCTATGGCATCTTTTTTATGTAGGCGTTATTGATCGCTCATGCGCTTGCCCGCTACAGCGTAATGGTTTTTAGACATTTCTTCGATGATAATGGATACTTTTTCAGGTGCTGCACCTGTTGTTTCAACAACAGCATCCGTTACTTTTTCAACAAGAGCTCTTTTTTGATCATCTGTACGGCCCTCAAGCATTTTAACAGTTACAACTGGCATAATGTGTACACTCCTTTTTGATCATTATATGATTAGTGTACCCGTTTTCTGAATAAAATGACAGTATGAGATAGTGATGGAGGCCATAATCTGTAGTATACTTTTATAATAACATCGATATAAAAAAACAGGTGTGCCTAAAGGAAGCACATCGCTGGTCTTTGAGAACTTTTAGGGCATATTTGAAGAAACCTTGTATCTTTCTTACCGCAAAAAAAGATTCATCTAGTAGATGTGATAGGTAGAAATTATTTTAAAATAAAGGAGATAAAGAGTGGAACATTTTTTAGCTTTTTCATTGCAAGACCTTCCTTACGTGGTAATGACGCTTATTGTTGCATTCACGCTGCATGAGTTTGCACATGCGTATGTAGCTTATTTATTTGGAGACCACACGGCTAAAAAGCAAGGAAGGCTAACGCTTTCTCCGCTGGCTCATTTAGATCCATTTGGAACGCTTTTGTTAATCATCGCAGGTTTTGGGTGGGCGAAGCCGGTTCCTGTTAATCGCTATTTCTTTAAAAAGCCACGTTTAGCTGGTATTCTAGTATCGATAGCGGGACCGTTTAGCAACTTGGTGTTGGCATTTATCGGCTTGCTTATTTATTATTTGATGAATAACGCCGCAGTGGACAATGATGCGCTTTATCGTTTTGTGACATTATTTATTCAAATAAACCTAACACTAGGTGTATTTAACTTGTTGCCTTTTCCGCCTTTAGACGGCTACCGCGTGATTGAAGATCTCGTTCCGCCGTCCACGCGAGCCAAAATGACGCAGTATGAGTCTTGGGGCATTTTTGTATTTTTGATTCTTGTGATTACACCTCTGGATCGAATTGTGATCTGGCCGCTTCTAAACGGAGCAGCAATGTTTGTTATGAATATCTTTCAGCAGATATTAGCACCACTGATTTAATGAATAGAGGAGGCTTACTATGACTCAGTCAAAAAAGAAAAGTATAGGATTTAATATCATAAAAGACGATTCAACCGACGGCCACGGCGGTTACGGGGTTGGAGCGTTAAGTTTAGAAAACATTTCACCAGTTTTTGTTTGTCCGAGCGACGAAGAAGTATTTGTGGATATCGGTGCGATGCATGCAAGAAGTGTAGTGGAAAAAGGAATTAAGTTCTTACCGAATAAAGACGAGGTGCCAAACGGCAAGTTATATTGGCTTGTGTGGGTAACAATTGATCGCAAGCAAGAAGGACCTTACTACGCAGGTATGACAGCATGTGAAATGACCGTTGATCGTGAAATACGCCGCGGCTATAAGTCACTTCCTGAACATGTAAACAAAATGGATAAATCCTTAAAACGACGCATTATGGTGGAAGAAATGGATAGCAAGTCTAAGGATTTGCTTCGTGAGTTTTTGAAGTCTCATAATGAAGAAATTTGGACGTTATCTAATGATGACTTAAAAGAAGCGCTTCAAACATCGTAATGCTAAAAAAGCTTAAGGCCTTGGCCTTAAGCTTTTTTTAATCAAACCATTTGGGTAACCAGTGAAACTTTTTATCTTCTTTTTCACGCTCTTTTTTCTTCGTTTTTGCTGCATGATCGATGTGATCAGTACAATATGTTTTTGGCTGTGTTCCAGTTAAATAATAAGCTTTATATTGAACAGGGCATGATTTGGATGCTAACTTTCCATTTTGAGGATTAATGTTTACGCTCATTAATCCGTTTGGTGCTTTAAACTTTTCTTTTTTCTTCCCTTTTAAAGCATCTTCCATAAATAATGCCCACATTTTTTTTGCGTATCCTTTTTCAGCTACATCATCCATTGTCCTTCCTTGATCATATCCAACCCAAACGCCTGAAACGAGCTGAGGAGAGTAGCCAATCATCCAGCTGTCCGTAGAGGTTGTGCCGGATTTTCCCGCGTAAGGACGAGATACATATTTAGAAATAGGCTTTCCTGTGACGGTTGTATAGCCATTTAGCTTTTGATTAAACATGCCTGTCATTAAATGGGTAGTAAGAAAAGCATAGCGCTTATCAATGACTTGTTTCTGTTCGGAAGGAGCTTGATAAACAACTTCTCCGTCATGGGTTTCAATTCGTTTAATAAATGTTGGACGAATTTCTTTTCCGCCATTAGCAAAGATGCCGTACGCATTAACCATATCAATGACTTTGACAGGCGAAGTTCCAAGAGCTAAAGATGGAACTTTCTTTAAAGGTGATGATATTCCAAGTGTTTTAGCAGTTTCAATCAAGCGGTTTTCCCCAATGAACAAATGCGTTTTTACGGCATAAATATTATCTGAAAGTGCGATGGCTTGAGCCATTGTAATAGGAGCATCTGCATAATAATTGTGATAGTTACTAGGCGTGTATGTCGAAACGCCATCTTCCAATTTGAACGTCGTTTCTTCACTTTTCATTGGAGTAGATTCAGTAAAACCATCTTTTAACGCCGCATAGTATAAAAATGGCTTCATCGTTGAGCCAGGCTGTCTTATTGCTTGAGTCGCGCGATTAAACGGGCTCTTTTCATAATCTCTTCCACCAATAAGAGCTTTCACTTGTCCATTTTTAGGATTCATCGCAACAAATGCACTTTGTACGTCTGAAGAGCTGCTGATAACATCCTTCATTTTTTCTTCTGCCGTTCGCTGCATCTTTTCATCCAGCGTTGTATAAACGCGAAGTCCATTTGTGTAAATCATGGTTTCATCAATGCCTAAATCTTGCTTTAATTCTGCTAGCGCTGCATCCATAAAGTAAGAAGCATCTTCTTTATTAGGATCTTTTTCGGCAGGCTTTGCGAATGCTAGAGGTGTTACAAGCGCTTTTGTTGCTTGCTTGGCTGTAATAATTCCATCCTCTTTCATAAGAGATAAAATGATATTTTGTCGTTTTTTTGCATTTTCTTGATGAATAAGAGGAGAGTAGTAGCTAGGGCCTTTTGGAATACCTGCTAACATACTCGCTTCACTTAACGTCAAATTTTTGGCGTGCTTATCAAAATACAGCCTAGCTGCCGCTTCAATTCCATAAGCTCCATGACCGTAGTAAATCGTATTCATGTAGCCTTCTAGAATTTGGTCTTTACTATAATTCATTTCTAACCGAATCGTATACAGAGCTTCTTGAAGCTTTCTAGTCCACGTTTTGTCGTGCTCTAAAAACAAGTTTCGTGCATACTGCTGAGTAATGGTACTCGCACCCTGTACTTTTCCCATAGCTTTTATATCAGCTACAACTGCTCCGGCGATTCGATGCATATCAAAGCCGTGATGCTCATAGAAGCGCTTATCTTCAACGGCTAAAGTCGCATCTTTTACGTAAGGTGAAATTTGATTAAGTGAAACCCAGTAGCGCTTTTGTCCATTGTGAACTTCATCAAGAACTTTACCGTTTGCTGAGTAGAAAACAGCTGTTTGAGAAACGTTTAGCGGAGGGGGGCCAGCGATTTTGGCGTAGAGAAAGATGCTTATGTAGGCAAACAATAATAAAGCCCCCGCTAATATACCAAGGACGAGAAGAATTCGGAAGATGCGTCTTGCCTTTTTTAAATGTTCGGTTAATACCGTTTCCATTTCTATTCACCACCAATATGTGTCACTATGCACCGTACATGTTGTTTTCAACACAACAAAATTCTATTAAAAGAGCGATGCAAGTAGATTCTAAAGCTTGTATCTATCATCAGTATGAAATAGAAAAGGTGGTTTTAAACCTCCATTGCTAAAAATTTTACTTGCTTTTTTGCTGAATTCATCTATACTTTTTTCATGTTTGTATAAATTATGTTAGGGTAATCTATGCATAGGTTAATTCTCAAAATAGAAGGGAAGAGTTTGAAATGGAATTATGGTTCACAGAAAAGCAAACAAAGAACTTTGGTATTACAGCTAAAATTAATCGCACTTTACATACAGAGCAAACGGAGTTTCAAAAATTAGACATGGTTGAAACAGAAGAGTTTGGTAACATGCTCCTACTTGACGGTATGGTAATGACAACAGAAAAAGATGAGTTCGTTTATCATGAAATGGTTGCGCACGTACCGTTATTTACGCATCCAAATCCAGAAAACGTACTAGTTGTAGGTGGAGGAGACGGAGGCGTAATCCGTGAAATCTTAAAACACCCAAGCGTAAAAAAAGCGACGTTAGTTGATATCGATGGAAAAGTTATTGAGTACTCAAAAAAATTCTTACCTTCAATTGCGGGCAAACTAGAAGATCCTCGTGTTGATGTACAAGTAGATGACGGATTTATGCACATCGCTAAAAGCGAGAACGAATACGATGTCATTTTAGTGGATTCAACAGAGCCAGTAGGTCCAGCTGTAAATTTATTTACAAAAGGATTCTATGCAGGTATCTCAAAAGCACTTAAAGAAGATGGTATCTTTGTTGCTCAATCGGACAACCCTTGGTTTACGCCAGAACTTATCTCAAATGTTCAGCGTGATGTAAGAGAAATCTTCCCGATTACACGTCTATACGTAGCAAATATTCCAACGTACCCAAGCGGTTTATGGACATTTACAATGGGGTCAAAGAAACATGATCCATTAGAAGTAAGCGAAGATCGTTTCTTCGATATTGATACAAAGTATTACACAAAAGAATTGCACAAAGCCGCATTTGCTTTACCTAAATTTGTGCAAGATCTTATTAAATAAGTTATCACATACAAGTGAGATGCCAGAGGTTTAAGGCTGGCATCTTTTCTATGAATAATGAAGGAGGAACAAAATATGCGTTTTGATGAAGCTTATTCAGGTAATGTATTTATCGGCAGTCACCCTGTTTTTGAAGAAAGTGAAGCGGTTCTTTATGGAATGCCAATGGACTGGACAGTTAGCTATCGTCCAGGTTCACGATTTGGCCCAACTCGTATTCGTGAAGTATCAATTGGATTAGAAGAATACAGCCCGTATTTAGATCGAGAGCTAGAGGAAGTAAAATATTTTGATGCAGGAGATATTCCACTTCCATTTGGGAATCCTCAGCGCAGCTTAAATATGATTGAAGAGTATATCGACCAGCTTTTAGCAGCAGACAAGTTCCCATTAGGCATGGGCGGAGAGCATTTGGTTTCTTGGCCTGTTATGAAAGCTATGTATAAAAAATACCCGGATTTGGCCATTATCCATATGGATGCTCATACAGACCTTCGTGAAGAGTATGAAGGAGAACCACTTTCTCATTCCACTCCGATTCGTAAAGTTGCAGAACTAATCGGACCGGAGAATGTTTATTCATTTGGTATTCGTTCAGGAATGAAAGAAGAATTTCAATGGGCAAAAGAAAACGGCATGCATATTTCAAAATTTGAAGTTCTAGAGCCGTTAAAAGAGATTCTACCAACACTTGCAGGTCGTCCTGTTTATGTAACAATTGATATCGATGTATTAGATCCAGCGCACGCTCCTGGTACAGGAACAGTAGATGCAGGCGGTATCACGTCAAAAGAGCTTTTAGCTTCTATTCACGCAATTGCTAAATCAGATCTTCGCATTGTCGGGGGAGATTTAGTAGAAGTAGCTCCAATTTATGATCCGTCTGAACAAACAGCTAATACAGCAAGCAAGCTTATTCGCGAAATGATCTTAGGCTGGGTACAAAAGAAATAAATAAAGTAAAAGGCGGCCGCTGTGGCTGCCTTTTTTATTTGGAATATGTGAATGCGTCACGTCCTGTAAAAAGGTGAATTCTCGGCGTATCTATCATATTTCCTTTGAAGTATTATTGAATTCTTTCTTTAGAATGTTTATACTATTTAAGTTATAACGTATTCATTTTAATAAGGAAGTGTCTTTTGTGAGTAACGCTTCAGAAGTCAAGAAACCCATTGAAGTTAAAATTGTGACGGATATCCGCGATGGTCACCGAAAAGAGACAACATCGGTAAATGCAAAAGGTATGTATTATGAAAAAGGATCGAAAATTTATCTTACATACACAGAGCGCCAAGAGGAAATCGGAGATATTAGAACAATGGTGAAAATTAGCGAAGATGAAGTATCAATTAATCGAACCGGTGCTGTTCAAATGAAGCAATCGTTTCGTAAAAAGGTACAGATCGAAGGAACTTATATAAGCCCTTATGGACGTATGGATTTACTAACATTCGCTCATAACATTGAATATAAACAAATGACTCAAAAGGGTCGATTATTTTTAACGTATGATCTAGAAGTACAGGGTCAGCCTACCGGGAAATATGCGTTAACCATTACATTCAAGGAGGAGAAAAAATGAACATCGTCGAACAAGTGCAGCAAAAATTAAAAGCTGAAATTCAAGATGCTGTGGTCAAAGCAGGACTTGCTGAAAAAGCAGAACTTCCAGAAGTTCTATTAGAAACCCCAAAAGATAAAACACATGGTGATTATTCTACCAATATGGCTATGCAGCTAGCTCGTATTGCCAAAAAAGCACCGCGTGTTATCGCTGAAGAGCTTGTAGCAAACTTCGATAAATCAAAAGCATCTATCGAGAAAATTGACATTGCAGGCCCTGGATTCATCAACTTTTATATGAATAACTCTTATTTAACAGAGCTTATCCCAACGATTGTAAAAGCTGGTGAAGCGTACGGTCAAACAAACGTAGGGAACGGACAAAAAGTACAGGTTGAGTTTGTTTCAGCTAATCCGACAGGGGATTTACATTTAGGACATGCCCGCGGTGCTGCAGTTGGAGACTCATTATGTAATGTTCTTGAAAAAGCAGGTTACGATGTGTCACGTGAATATTATATCAATGATGCTGGTAACCAAATTAATAACCTGGCTTATTCAGTAGAAGCACGCTACATGCAGGCTCTTGGTTTAGAGAAAGAAATGCCTGCAGACGGCTATCATGGTGCTGACATTATAAACATCGGAAAAGAGCTAGCAAAAGAGCACGGAGACAAGTATGCAAATGCTTCTGAAGAAGAGCGTTTTGAATTCTTCCGTCAATACGGGTTAGATTATGAGTTAGCTAAATTAAAGCGTGATCTTGAACAGTTCCGTGTGAAATTTGACGTATGGTATTCTGAAACGTCTCTTTATAAAAATGATAAAATCTCAATTGCACTTGAAACGCTGAAAAAACAAGGCCATGTATATGAAGAAGAAGGTGCTACGTGGTTCCGTTCTACGACATTTGGTGATGATAAAGACCGTGTGTTAATTAAAAATGACGGTTCATTTACGTACTTAACACCAGATATTGCGTATCACCAAGACAAAATTCAACGCGGATTTGATAAGCTAATTAACATTTGGGGAGCCGACCACCATGGATATATTCCTCGTATGAAAGCGGCGATTCAAGCGCTTGGTTATGAAAAAGATACGCTGGAAGTAGAAATTATTCAAATGGTTCAACTGTATCAAAATGGCGAAAAAATGAAGATGAGCAAACGTACAGGTAAAGCAGTAACAATGCGTGATCTAGTAGAAGAGGTAGGCCTTGATGCAACTCGCTACTTCTTTGCGATGAGAAGTGCGGATACACATTTAGACTTTGATTTAGATTTAGCTGTTTCTCAATCTAATGAAAATCCTGTATACTACGCGCAATATGCTCATGCCCGTATTTGCAGTATTCTTCGTCAAGGTGAAGAGATGGGGATTCAATCAACATCTGGCGCTGACCTTTCATTAATTAGTGCAGAAAAAGAAATGGAACTGCTGAAGAAAATCGGAGAGTTCCCTCAGGCCGTAGCGGAAGCAGCAACAAAACGTATTCCCCACCGCATTACGAACTATGTATTTGATCTTGCTTCTACGTTCCATAGCTTCTATAATGCAGAAAAAGTATTAGACAGCGATAATGTAGAAACAAGTAAAGCACGTATTGAACTAGTGAAAGCTGTTCAAGTAACGCTTCAAAACTCCTTAAAACTAATTGGTGTTTCAGCACCTGAAAAAATGTAACAAAAAAAGAGCCTCTTGGCTCTTTTTTTTATTTAAAAAACAAGCGTGGCGCCTCCCGTACGCTTTACTCCTCTCATTGATGCTAAATCTTCCACTAATTTTAGCATCGCTTTATCTTTTAACTTTGCTTCAATCATTACGTCAAAATCTTGTCCGATATCTTTAGCTATTTGCAAAAAAGGTGCGATAAAATCAGTTGAGACATAATCAGAGTGACTTCTAAATTCTTTTTCAGATTTAGGAGAAGAGATATGTACTTTTGGTTTTAACCCGATATGTTTCCACGTGTCAAAGATACGAGGGAGCAATAATTCAAGAGGTTCTTCTCCTTCATTTGCTTTGTGATGGTGATAATCAAAAAGGAGAGGGACTTTCTCTTTTTCGCATACAGCTAATGTTTCTTCAGTTGTATATGTTTTATCATCATTTTCAAGAGTCATGCGCTTTTTAATGACAGGTGGCAGCGTTTGAATGTTTTCATGAAATCGACCGATCGCTTTTTCTTTATTGCCATAGGCTCCTCCTACATGAATATTAATAAGGGCTTGATCGACTACTCCCATCGCTTCAAGCATTCTATAGTGATAATCCATATCTTTTACCGCATTGTCTGTAATATGTTTTTTATCGCTTGTAAATAATGTGAACTGATTGGGATGAAAACTCACGCGCAGCTGATGATTCCGAATCAATTCTCCTATCTCTGACCAATCGTCTTGGAACGCATCAATGTAATTCCAATCTACTTCAGGATGAGTCGCTAAAGGGACAAGAGAAGATGATAATCGATACAGCATAATTTCATGAGCAATATTAAAATGTAAAGCGCGCTTAGTATGATTCAAATTTTGTTTTGTGACGTGATGAAGCTTATCCAGTCTCTCGTCTTTTTTCATTTTTTTCCATCTAGTAAACGTGAGGGTTTTAGCAGGTGAGCAGTCCCAAAGCGACAGGGCATGTGATACATAGCCAAATCTAATTTTCATGATAAATCTTCCTCTTTTCGTTCATTAAAGTAACGGAGAAATAAAGGTTGCAAATCCTTGCTTTAATTTTTCACTCCATGTTCGGTTTTTGACATCTTCTAAAGACAAAACCGGGCATTCCCCCATACAAGCTTTAAAGCTGTTCTTTACCTCTTCAATATATGTGGCATCATAGATTAAACAGTTGATTTCAGCGTTTAAGAACAAGCTTCTTTTATCAAAATTAGCCGTTCCTACATCGCAGATAACATTGTCTGCAATTAATACTTTTGCGTGGTAAAAACCGTAATAATATTGATAAATCATACAGCCTGCTTGAAGTAATGTAGGAAGATAGGCAAACGCAGCATGATGAACAAGCGGTTGATCTGCACGCATTGGAATTAAAATATGAACTTGTACTCCCCGTGCACGAGCTTGCAATAAAGCATTCATCAAAGGTTCACTTGGAATAAAATAAGGAGTACCTATGTACAATTCCCTATTGGCTTGGTTGATAATCGATAAAAAGCTTTCTTCAAGTGAAAAACCTTCAGTCGACTGTAGCTGAATAACATAGTCTCCTTCAGAGGTTGGTGGAAAGTATCTTTCCATTTTACGCAGGTCTAAGCCGGTAGCAGCATACCAGTCGCTCAACAGCTGCATTTGAAGATCTTGGATACCTTCACCTTCCATACGCAGGTGGTAATCTTTCCACACCCCAAGCTTGGCGTCGAGTCCTAAATATTCTCTTCCGATATTAAAACCACCAATGTAGCCCACTTTCCCATCAATAACGGCCATTTTACGGTGATTGCGTGCGTTGAGTGTATAAAACAAATAAGGCCACCGTAGCGTTCGACTGTAAGCAAAATGAACACCTTGTTTTTTTAAGAATGCAATTTTGTTTTTCTTGATTTTATAGCTTCCCACACGGTCTACCAATAACCGGACTTCAATATTTTGCTGTGCTTTTTGGACTAGTAAATCTAAAAAATCTTGGCTAACTTCATCATTTTGTACGATGTAAAACGATAAATGGATAAATGAAGAGGCATTTTCTATTTCGTGAAATAAATCTTTATACAAGACATTCCCGTCTGCGAACAAAAAAAGAGAAGCACGGCGCTTTGGAAATGTATTTTCAGCCTGAGAAAATACTTTCTTTCCAACGCCAAGGTCAATTGCAAGCCAAGCAATAAAAATAATAAAAAGTAAAATTACAACCATGCCGCTCATCATGTCACCTCTTTTCCCGATGTAAATACATTTTATGTTGTTCTTAGTGTCACCTTGTTTAAATAGAATATGAACAAAAGAAAGAAAAGATATTGACTGAATGCTCATTCATTATATACAATGAAAACAGATATATTATCAGAAAATTTAGTCGTCAGGAGGAAAGAAAGGTAACAAA
Organism: Priestia sp. MDV22-iso46; assembly: GCF_058629175.1. Taxonomy (NCBI): domain Bacteria; kingdom Bacillati; phylum Bacillota; class Bacilli; order Caryophanales; family Bacillaceae; genus Priestia; species Priestia sp. MDV22-iso46. The sequence continues at coordinate 258,100 of NZ_JBZVWT010000004.1, read as the reverse complement.
TTATTCAAGGAGGGGACGAGATGACAGGGTTGCTGTGGGTGAATTTTCTCTTTTTTATTATTGTAACCGCTTACGCTGTTTCTTTGTTTGTATATTTAATTCGCACACGCATTGAGTATATTCAATTAGGAAAAAAAGTTGAATTTGATCAGCGGTTAAAAGAAAGGCTACAAAAAATTTGGGTGAACGTGTTTGGACAAAAGAAGCTGTTAAAAGATAAAAAAAGTGGAATTATGCACGTCATGTTTTTTTATGGGTTTATTTTAGTTCAGTTCGGCGCGTTAGACTTCATTATAAAAGGTTTGCTTCCAGGTAAACATTTGCCGCTTGGACCTTTATATCCCGGCTTTACATTTTTTCAAGAAATTGTGACGTTTTTGATTTTAGTAGCAGTTGTCTGGGCTTTTCACCGCCGTTACGTAGAAAAGCTTGTGCGTTTAAAAAGAGGGTTTAAATCTGGTTTAGTACTGATTTTTATTGGAGCACTTATGCTGTCAGTGCTGGTTGGAAACGCTATGTCAATCATCTGGCATAATCATGAACCAGCATTGACAGAACCGATTGCGTCATCTATTGCCATCTTGTTTAAGGGAATCAATGATGTTGCCGCTATTTCCATTTTTTATGTTTCATGGTGGATTCACTTAGCCGTGTTATTGACGTTTTTAGTATATGTTCCTCAATCAAAACATGCTCATTTACTGGCTGGACCGGCTAACGTATTTTTTAACCGTGTTTCTAAGCCAGGTAAGCTTGAAAAGATTGATTTTGAAGATGAGACGCAGGAGACGTTTGGAGTTGGAAAGATTGAAGAATTTACACAGCATCAGCTTATTGATTTATATGCCTGTGTAGAATGCGGTCGATGTACGAATATGTGTCCGGCAACGGGTACAGGGAAAATTTTATCTCCAATGGATTTAATTTTAAAGATGCGCGATCACTTAACAGAAAAAGGAGCGGTTGTGACATCTAAGGCACCTTGGGTTCCTACGTATGCATTCTCCAAAACAAAAGGGAATCAGCTGGCGATGATGGCGGCCAGCCAAGGCGGAGAAGAGGCTGCAGCAACAGCAGAATATAATCCAGCTTTAATCGGAGATGTCATTACAGAAGAAGAAATTTGGGCATGTACAACGTGCCGAAACTGTGAAGATCAATGTCCCGTAATGAACGAGCATGTAGATAAGATCATAGATTTACGACGTTTTTTAGTATTAACCGAAGGAAAGATGGACGCGGATGCTCAGCGTGCCATGACGAATATTGAACGTCAAGGAAACCCTTGGGGATTAAACCGAAAAGAGCGTGAAGAATGGCGGCATGTAAGAGAAGATGTTCACATTCCGACTGTTAAAGAAGTAAGTAAAGCCGGTGAAACGTTTGAGTATTTGTTCTGGGTAGGTTCGATGGGATCTTATGATAACCGCAGCCAAAAAATCGCTCTATCGTTTGCAAAGCTTCTCAATGAAGCGGGTGTTTCATTTGCGATTTTAGGAAATAAAGAAAAAAATTCTGGTGATACGCCGCGCAGGTTGGGCAATGAATTTTTATTCCAAGAGTTAGCTTCTAAAAATATCGCTGAATTTGAAAAAAATGAAATCAAAAAAATTGTTACGATTGATCCACATGCTTACAATATCTTCAAAAATGAATATCCAGATTTCGGTTTTGAAGGAGAAGTGTATCATCACACAGAATTATTAGCTATGTTGGTGAAAGAAGGTAAGCTGTCACCAAAACACGCGGTTAATGAAAAAATTACCTTCCATGATTCCTGTTATTTAGGAAGATATAACGAAGTATACAGTCCACCAAGAGAAATTTTGAAAGCGATTCCAGGTGTTAGTTTGATTGAAATGGATCGCAACCGTGAAAATGGTATGTGCTGTGGAGCAGGAGGAGGGTTAATGTGGACGGAAGAAACGACCGGCCAGCGCATTAATGTAGCGCGCACGGAACAAGCCTTGGCCGTTAACCCAAGCATTATCAGTTCAGGTTGCCCGTACTGCTTAACGATGCTAAGTGACGGAACAAAAGCAAAAGAAGTAGAAGAACAGGTTCATACGTATGACGTAGCAGAACTGCTTGAAAAGTCAATTTATGGTGACGTGCAAGAACAGGTTTCATAAAGGAGAAGTAGAGATGGTCTTCATCTCTACTTTTTACAGAAAGGAAATTGAGCAAGCGTTCAATCGAGAAGGACAAAGATTAGGAAAAAGAGGAGGAAACAATAGTGGGGAAAACAGTTATTGTGAGTGCAGTTCGAACACCTTTTGGAAAATTAGGTGGCAGCGTAAGTGGACTAAAAGCGGCAGAACTAGGCGGGAAAGCGATTCAAGCAGCATCAAAGGGACGTACAGAAATTGATTCCGTTATTATGGGGTGCGTGCTGCAAGGGGGCCAAGGACAACTGCCTTCTAGGCAAGCCATGCATTATGCAGGTTTACCGTGGCAAGTAGAGACGGAAACCATTAATAAAGTTTGTGCATCGGGCATGCGCAGCATTACAACTGCTGATCAGCTGATTCGATTAGGAGAAGCAAAAACAATCATTGCAGGTGGAATGGAATCGATGAGTAACGCACCGTATCTTCTTCCAAAAGCAAGATGGGGATTCCGTATGGGAGATAGTGTTGTGACGGATTTGATGGTTCATGACGGATTGACATGCAGCTTTACAGGAGTTCAAATGGGTACGTATGGAAATGAAATAGCTTCTGAAATGAATATTTCCCGAGAAAAGCAGGATGAATGGGCCCTTCGCAGTCATCAATTAGCGGTGGAGTCAGAAGAGAAAGGGATATGGACTGCAGAAAGAATTTCAGTTGATATTCCGTCTAAAAAAGGAACGATAACGGTTCAAAAAGATGAAGGACCAAGAAAAGATACGTCGTTAGAAAAACTCTCATCTCTTCGGCCTGTATTTGGTCACAGCGGAACTATTACAGCAGGAAATGCACCTAGCGTGAATGACGGAGCAGCTGCGCTCATGCTAATGGATGAAGATGTAGCAAAAGCAAATGGCTATGAGCCGTTGGCTACGATTGTAAACCATACTTCTCTTGCGATGGAGCCAAGGGAATTTCCGAAAACGCCTGGGTTTGCTATTAACAAGCTACTGCAAAAAACAAATAAAACAGCAGACGATATTGCGCTGTTTGAAATCAATGAAGCTTTTTCAGCAGTAGTGTTGATGAGTATGGAGATTGCGGGACTTCCGGCTGAAAAAGTAAATGTGAACGGGGGGGCAGTAGCACTTGGACATCCAATTGGAGCAAGCGGTGCCCGTATTGTTGTAACGCTCATTCATGAATTAAGACGACGAGGCGGCGGCCTGGGCATTGCTTCTATTTGCAGCGGCGGCGGCCAAGGTGATGCCATCATGGTAGAAGTGTAAAAGGGGGATACCAACTTGAATATTGAAACAGTTATGGTTATTGGAGCAGGTCAGATGGGAGCAGGAATTGCACAAGTATTTGCTGCGAGCGGATATCAAGTTTCTTTGTATGACGTTGATCAAAAAAATACACAAAAAGGAATAGAAGGTATTGATAAACGTCTGAAAAAGCAGGTGGGAAAAGGTTCTCTCTCAGCTAAGGAATATGAAGAAATTATGGAGCGCCTTCACCTGGCAAATGAAATAACAGCAGCACAAAAAGCAGATTTAATTGTCGAAGCGGTTGTGGAAAAGATGGAAGTCAAACAAGCCATTTTTGCGGAGTTGGATTCGTTAGCCCCGAGTCATACTGTTTTAGCAACCAACACGTCTTCGCTTCCTATTACTGAAATTGCAGCTGTGACCACTCGACCTGAAAAAGTAATTGGCATGCACTTTATGAATCCTGTTCCGGTGATGAAACTCGTTGAAATTATTAGAGGGCTGGCTACTACCGATGAAGTGTATCAAGCAGTCTATGAAACAACGAAAAAATTAAATAAAACCCCGGTGGAAGTTCATGATTTTCCAGGGTTTGTTTCAAATCGAATTTTAATGCCAATGATTAACGAAGCTGTGTTTACGCTCTATGAAGGTGTAGCAAACGAGGAGGATATTGATCAAGTGATGAAACTAGGAATGAACCATCCAATGGGACCTTTGACATTAGCAGATTTCATCGGCCTCGATACATGTTTATTTATTATGGAAACGCTTCATAAAGGGTTTGGTGATGACAAATATCGTCCTTGTCCATTGCTTAGGAAATATGTAAAGGCAGGGTGGCTTGGTCGAAAAACAGGAAAAGGATTTTTTACGTACGAAACATAAAGGAGTGGCGAAATGATCTTTTTTACGTCTGAACAACACATGATTAAAAAGATGGTAGCTGATTTTAGTGAAAAAGAAGTCGCTGCGGCTGTGCCAAACATGGAAAAGGGTGAATTTCCTCGAGGTTTATTAAAGCAGATGGCTGATCTTGGCCTGATGGGCATTCCCGTTCCTCAAGCATACGGAGGGGGCGGACTGGACTTTGTGTCGTACATGATTGCCATCCACGAAATATCAAAAGTAAGTCCAGCCCTCGGCGTCATTTTGTCTGTTCATACTTCTGTAGGTACGAATCCTATTGTCGTATTTGGGACGGAAGATCAAAAACAAAAATATGTAAAAAAACTGGCGACAGGTGAATATTTAGGTGCTTTTTGTTTAACAGAACCTAGTGCAGGGTCTGATGCTGCAAGCTTAAAAACAAAGGCAGAACGAAAAGGAGACCACTATCTTTTAAATGGCTCAAAGCTTTTCATTACAAACGGCGGAGAAGCGGATACGTATATTGTATTTGCTAAAACGAACCCCGAACGCGGGTCGAGAGGGATGAGCGCTTTTATCGTTGAAAAGACGATGGAGGGATTTTCAGTAGGAAAAGATGAACATAAGATGGGTCTTCACGGTTCTCGAACGGTTCAACTGCACTTTGAAAATATGCAGGTACCTGTAGAAAATCGTCTCGGAGAAGAAGGTGAAGGCTTTCGAATTGCGATGGCTAATTTAAATGCCGGAAGAATTGGTATTGCTGCTCAGGCGGTAGGAATTGCTGAAGGTGCGTTAACGGCAGCTAAAAACTATGCAAATGAACGATATCAATTCGGAAAACTGATTTTATCTCAGCAGGGTATTGCCTTTAAGCTGGCTGATATGGAAACGGCTGTTGAATCAGCGAAGCTTTTAATGTATAGAGCCGCTTTTTTATATGATCAAAAACTTCCTTGTAAAAAAGAAGCCTCAATGGCGAAATTATTTGCTTCCCAAACAGCGATGAATGTAGCAATCGATGCGATTCAAGTTTTGGGAGGTTATGGTTATATGAAAGATTATCCAGTAGAGAGGTATTTTCGCGATGCCAAAGTATGCGAAATCTACGAAGGTACAAGCGAAATTCAGCGCATCGTCATTAGCAGTCAATTATAGGGGGAATAATCATGTTTTTTAAACTTTCAGAAGAACACGAAATGATTCGAAAAATGGTGCGGGACTTTGCCAAAAACGAAGTGGCTCCGACAGCTGCACAACGAGATGAAGAAGAACGTTTTGACAGAGGAATCTTTACGCAAATGGCTGATCTAGGATTAACAGGTATTCCATGGCCGGAGCAATACGGAGGAATTGGCAGTGACTATCTAGCTTATTGCATTGCCGTTGAAGAACTGTCTAGAGTATGTGCATCGACAGGCGTTACTTTGTCGGCTCATACTTCTCTAGCCGGCTGGCCAATCTATACATTCGGAACAGAAGAACAAAAACAAAAATACCTGAAACCTATGGCAACGGGTGAGAAAATAGGTGCTTATGGATTAACCGAACCGAGTGCTGGATCAGACGCAGGAGGAATGAGAACGCTCGCTGTAAAGGACGGAGAAGATTATATTTTAAATGGCTCTAAAATCTTTATTACAAACGGCGGCGAAGCGGATATTTACGTTGTATTTGCTCGCATCGACCCCAATGAAAAACGCACGAGCGCTTTTATTATTGAAAAAGATATGCCGGGATTTTCAGTTGGTAAAAAAGAAAAGAAACTGGGCATTCGCTCTTCACCTACCACAGAAATTATTTTCGAGGACTGCCGTGTTCCAAAAGAAAATTTGCTAGGAAATGAAGGAGAAGGATTTAAAGTTGCGATGATGACAATAGATGGCGGCCGAAATGGCATTGCAGCGCAGGCTGTAGGAATTGCTCAAGGGGCGTTAGATGCGGCCGTAGCTTATGCCAAGGAACGTCAGCAATTTGGTAAGCCAATTATTTCTCAGCAAGGAATTGCTTTTAAGTTAGCCGACATGGCCACGAGTATAGAAGCTGCAAGACTGTTAACCTATCAAGCTGCTTGGCTGGAGTCCCAAGGGCTGCCATATGGCAAAGAATCAGCCATGTCAAAATTATATGCTGGGGATACAGCAATGAAAGTAACGACAGAAGCTGTTCAAGTATTTGGAGGGTACGGTTATACAAAAGATTATCCAGTAGAACGTTTTATGAGAGATGCAAAAATCACGCAAATTTATGAAGGGACACAAGAGATTCAGCGTCTTGTCATTTCTAGGTATCTTGCTAAATAAAACACTTGTTGTAGGAGAGGTGAAAAAATGAAAAAGAGAGAAGTTCTCACATCCATTAAAGATGAAAAGCTGATTGTAGAGCGTCGTAATCAAATGATTAAAGGGGCCGTCACGCTATTTAAGGAAAAAGGTTTTCACCGAACAACAACAAGGGAAATTGCCAAAGCCGCTGGGTTCAGCATTGGTACGCTTTACGAATATATTCAATCTAAAGAAGATGTTTTATATCTTGTATGTGACAATATTTACGATGAAGTGAGAGTGCGATTAGAAGAGATGGTAGTGGATCGTTATACAATCGCTGAGCTTCAACAAGCGATTCAGCACTATTTTAAAGTTGTGGATGAGCTTCAAGATGAAGTATTAGTCATGTACCAAGAAGCGAAATCGTTGTCTAAAGATGCGCTTCCATATGTATTAAAAAAAGAGCTAGATATGGTTGAAATGTTTAAGGTTATTATCGAGGGCTGCGTAGAAAACAATCAATTTGCACTTACGGATAAAGAAATTTCGCTGTTTGCTCATCATTTATTTGTTCAAGGTCAGATGTGGGCATTTCGCAGATGGTGGCTGCAAAAGCATTATTCATTAGAAGAATATACAAATATGCAGTTAGATTTTTTACTTAAAAATTTTTCATTTCAACAACTGTGTGAGGGGGAGACAGTTTGAATACAAGCAAAAGACCGCTTCGTTTTTTAACCGCTTCTAGCCTGTTTGACGGCCACGACGCGTCCATTAATATTATGAGACGAATTCTTCAAGCCAAGGGGGTAGAAGTCATTCACCTGGGGCATAACCGATCTGTTGAAGAAATTGTTAACGCTTCCATACAAGAGGATGTTCAGGGGATTGCCATTTCTTCTTATCAAGGCGGCCACGTAGAATATTTTAAGTATATGTACGATTTACTCCAAGAACAACAGGCTTCTCATATTAAAATTTATGGCGGAGGAGGAGGGGTAATTATTCCGAGTGAGATTCAAGAGCTTCATGATTACGGCATTTCTAAAATCTTTTCTCCGGAAGATGGACGAAAAATGGGTTTAGAAGGCATGATTCAATTTATGATCGATGATTGTTATTACACCAATCCCCCTGCACTGCCGAAGGATCGAACCTTAACGCCGGCTAATGACCGTTTAATTGCCCAGCTTATTACATGCGCTGAAAATGAGGCCTATGAATACACAAAAGAGCATGCAGCCGCTCTTGAAGAAATCCGAGAAAGTGTAATCGAAAGCGAGACGGATCAAAAAATACCGGTTATTGGAATCACAGGAACAGGAGGAGCGGGGAAAAGTTCGCTTACGGATGAATTAGTAAGGAGGTTTATTGAACATATTCCAGATATTCATGTAGCTGTCTTATCCGTTGATCCAACTAAACAAAAAACCGGAGGAGCGCTTCTTGGGGATCGAATTCGCATGAACATCGCAGCGTCTCCTCGTGTGTATATGAGAAGTTTGGCCACACGTTCATCTGGACATGAGCTATCGGCGGCCATTCGAGATGGAATTGCCGTCGTGAAAAAAGCGGGTTTCGACATTATCATTGTCGAAACAAGCGGCATCGGGCAAGCTGATGCTCAAGTTAAAGATATTGCAAACGTCTCTCTTTATGTAATGACAAGCGAATTTGGCGCGCCGTCGCAGTTAGAAAAGATTGAAATGATTGATTACGCAGACTTTATTGTAATCAATAAATTTGAAAAAAAAGGTTCCGAAGACGCAAAAAAACAAGTGCAGCGTCAATATCAGCGCAATCATCAGCTGTTTGAAAATAATCTCTCTACTATGCCGATTTACGGAACAATTGCGAGTCAGTTCAACGACGGGGGAACAAATATTTTATTTGAAGATCTTGTAAATCATCTGCATCAAACATGCCGTACGTCTTGGCACGTAGAAAAATCATCAGAGCGCGTAAGTGAAAAGAAATATACCATCATTCCTAATGATCAACAGCAATATTTACAGGAGATTGTAAACAGCGTTCGCTCTTATCACCGCAATACGGATGTTCAAGTGCAAACAGCGCGTAAATTTTATCAGCTAGAGGGTGCTCTGGAGGAAGTGGAAACAGAAACGGCCAAGCAAGAGCTCACTCAGCTAAAGGAGAAATATCAAAAACAGCTAACGGCTGAATCGATTGAAAAGCTGGAAAACTGGCCTAAATTAAAAAGTCAGTATGGGCAAGAAGAACTTATTACAAAGATAAGAAATAAAGAAATTAAAACCTCTCTGCAAGTTGATACCCTATCAGGACTGCGTATTCCGCGCGTGGCCCTTCCAAAAGTTGAAGAATACGGGGAAGTTCTTCGTTTTCTTTATAAAGAAAATGTGCCGGGTGCGTTTCCTTATACAGCAGGTGTTTTTCCGTTTAAACGAAAAGGAGAAGATCCTAAGCGCCAATTCGCAGGCGAAGGAACACCAGAACGAACAAATCGCCGCTTTCACTATTTGTCAAAAGATGATGAGGCTAAGCGTTTAAGTACAGCGTTTGATTCTGTAACGCTTTATGGAGAAAATCCGGATCCAAGGCCGGATATCTTCGGGAAAATTGGCGAAAGCGGCGTAAATGTCTGTACGCTTGATGATATGAAACTCTTGTATAAGGGATTTGATCTTTGCCATCCGTCGACTTCCGTTTCGATGACGATCAATGGGCCGGCTCCAATATTACTAGCTATGTTTATGAATACAGCTATCAGTCAGCAGGTGGAAAAGAAGGAAGAGGAGCTGAAGCGTCCTTTAACAGAAGAGGAATACGAGGACGTAAAATCGGGTACGTTGAAACAAGTGAGAGGAACCGTTCAAGCGGATATATTAAAAGAAGACCAAGGGCAAAATACGTGTATTTTTTCCACAGAATTTGCATTAAAAATGATGGGAGATATTCAGCAGTACTTTATTGACGAGAAAGTGCGCAACTATTATTCTGTTTCTATTTCAGGCTATCATATTGCTGAAGCAGGAGCCAATCCAATTTCTCAGCTCGCGTTTACATTAGCCAACGGTTTTACGTACGTGGAATATTACTTGAGCCGAGGCATGCACATTGATGATTTTGCTCCTAATTTATCTTTTTTCTTTAGTAATGGACTTGACCCTGAATACACGGTTATCGGACGTGTAGCGAGAAGAATCTGGGCAATTGTGATGCGTGATAAATACGGCGCGAATGAACGCAGTCAAAAGCTTAAGTATCATATTCAAACATCCGGCCGATCGCTTCATGCACAGGAAATTAATTTTAATGATATACGTACGACGCTGCAAGCCTTAATGGCTCTTCATGACAACTGCAACTCTCTTCATACCAATGCGTATGATGAAGCAATTACAACACCGACAGAGGAATCTGTACGAAGAGCGATGGCCATTCAATTAATCATTACAAAAGAGCATGGATTAACTAAAAACGAAAATCCACTACAGGGCTCTTTTATTATTGATGAACTAACAGACTTGGTAGAAGAAGCGGTCTTGGCTGAGTTCCAACGCTTAAATGATCGAGGCGGCGTTTTAGGTGCGATGGAAATGCAGTATCAGCGAGGTAAGATTCAAGATGAATCGATGGAATATGAGATGCAAAAACATACGGGAGCTTTACCTATTATAGGAGTAAATACGTATATTAATCCAAATGAAGAGGAAAATTCCTCAGTTGATGACATGCAGTTAGCCCGCGCATCAAAAGAAGAAAAAAATCATCAAATTAATCAGCTTCAGAAGTTTCAACAGCAGCATGAAGAAAAAAGAGAAGATGCGCTGAAAAGGTTAAAGAAAGCTGCAACAGAAGGAGAGAACATTTTTAAAGAGTTAATGGAGACCGTTAAAGTAGCCAGCTTAGGAGAAATTACGCGAGCTTTATATGAATGCGGTGGGCAATATCGCCGAAATATGTAATAATGTATCGTTAGTATATAGTGATATATTAAAAGCCGAGATGACCGTTTGTTGGTCATCTCGGCTTTTATAGACCTAACCCTAGCGGAGTCAGAATAACTGATGGTGAATTCCTTTTGGTTAAAGGATGCTGTTGGCGTATTAAGTAGAATGTATTATAGTGATAAAATGTCTGTTTTTTCGTTGTTTTATGCGAAATTCTCGAGAATTTTAGAAACGAGGCTAGCATAAATGTATTGAATTTGTTTATAATGAATGGTATGTATTTATTCGTTTCCATCATTTACACATATGATGAATTGATTTAATAGATTTTCGATATACATAGCCATAGAAAGGATGTGCCAGATTTGAGTTTAGCACAGTACTCAAAAACGGATTTAAAAGAAATGTCGATGATTGAGATTGCTTATGCGCTTCTAGAAGAAAAAACAGATCGTCAAGCAATGTCATTCCAAGAAATTATTGCTGAAATTAAAGCAGCAGCTGAAATGTCAGATCAAGAATTAAAAACGAGATTAGCTCAGTTTTATACAGATATTAATATTGATGGTCGCTTTTTAACAGTAGGGGACAACCACTGGGGTCTTCGTGGATGGTATCCTTTTGACCAAGCTGAAGAAGAAGTTATTCCGGTTGCAAAACCTAAAAAGAAAAAAGCGAAAAAAGCTGTTGTTGAAGAAGTTGAAGATTTTGATGATTTAGAAGAAGATTTGGATTATGAAGATGTTGATGATCTAGACGAAGAAGAAGATTTTGAAGACATTGACGAGCTAGAAGAAGATGAAGATGATCTTGCAGAAGACGATTTTGACGATTTAGAAGATGATCTAGACGATGATGAGGAAGACGAAGAAGAAGATTATGAGGACGAAAAAGAAAAATAATCCTTCTTGACTTTTTCAAGCGAAGTAGGTAGAATCTTTTTTGGGCTCTTTAAACAAGCATTTAAAAAGTTTTTATTTAAAATAGACTATTGCTCCCAATCCAGTTTTGGTATTGGGAGCAATTTTTTTATTTTATCTATCCATGTTTTACACCCCGATATGTTCTTATAAATCCTTGATAGAAACTTTCTTTTGGTTCTTGAACGTTTCACATTCATAAGGTTTCTTATAATTTCGCATGCACAATGAATGAATTGTGATTGTTTATGTGAAAACTTTTAATATTGTACAGTTCAAATTATTTAGAGGGGGAAGTATAGATGACAAAGTATATTTTCGTAACAGGCGGTGTTGTATCATCTCTAGGAAAAGGGATTACAGCAGCTTCTTTAGGCCGTTTATTAAAAAACCGTGGGTTGAACGTAACGATTCAAAAGTTTGATCCATACATTAACGTAGACCCAGGAACAATGAGTCCATACCAACACGGTGAGGTATTCGTAACGGATGACGGCGCGGAAACAGACTTAGACTTAGGTCACTATGAGCGTTTTATCGATATCAACTTAAATCGCTACAGCAACGTAACAACAGGTAAAGTATATTCAACAGTATTGAAAAAAGAGCGTCGCGGTGATTATTTAGGCGGAACAGTTCAGGTTATTCCGCACATCACAAATGAAATTAAAGAACGCGTTTTCCGTGCAGGTAAAGAAACAAATGCGGACGTTGTTATTACTGAAATCGGCGGAACGGTAGGAGATATTGAATCACTTCCTTTCCTAGAAGCTATTCGTCAAATCAAAAGCGATATTGGCCGTGACAACGTTATGTATATCCACTGTACACTTGTGCCATATTTAAAAGCTGCTGGTGAAATGAAAACAAAACCAACACAGCATAGTGTAAAAGAATTACGTAGCTTAGGTATTCAGCCAAATGTTATCGTTGTTCGTACGGAAATGCCAATTTCTGAAGATATGAAAGACAAGCTAGCTTTATTCTGCGACATTGATCCAAAAGCGGTTATTGAGTGTGCAGACGCTGAAACATTATATGAAATTCCACTATCTCTACAAGAGCAGCACCTAGATCAAATCACATGCGATCACTTGAAACTAGATTGCAAAGAAGCAGAAATGACTGAGTGGAAAGCACTGGTTGAGAAAGTAAAAGGACTTTCAAATACGACAAAAATTGCATTGGTTGGTAAGTATGTAGAGCTTCAAGATGCTTATATTTCTGTCGTAGAAGCAATGAAACATGCTGGATATGCATTCGATGCAGATGTAAACATCAAGTGGGTAAATTCTGAATTTGTAACAAAAGAAAATGTTCAAGATTTACTTGGCGATGTAGACGGTATTTTAGTTCCAGGTGGATTTGGTGATCGTGGAATTGAAGGTAAAATTGTAGCAACACAATATGCACGTGAGCAAAAGGTTCCATTCTTAGGTATTTGCTTAGGTATGCAGCTGGCATCAGTTGAGTTTGCACGTAATGTATTAGGATTAGAAGGCGCACATTCAGCGGAAATTGCACCTGAAACAAATTATCCAATTATCGACTTATTACCAGAACAAAAAGACGTAGAGGACCTAGGCGGTACACTGCGTTTAGGACTATACCCTTGTAAATTGTCTGAAGATACGCTTGCATATGAAGCATATCAAGATGAAGTGGTATATGAGCGTCATCGTCACCGTTATGAATTTAATAACGAATACCGTCAACAAATGGAAGAGAAAGGTTTTATCTTCTCTGGTACAAGCCCAGACGGCCGTTTAATTGAAATTGTAGAGCTAAAAGATCACCCATGGTTCTTGGCTTCACAATTCCACCCAGAGTTCACATCTCGTCCAACAAGACCGCAACCATTGTTCAGAGAATTTATTCGCGCATCAATGGAGTCAAGCCAAAACAAATAAGTGAAATAAAAAACACGCTGTCTTTAGACAGCGTGTTTTTTATTCATATTCTTCTACGATTTCTTTTAATGTGAAAGTTAAACCGTAGTACGCGTATAAAGCGACTATCATTGCTGGAAAACCAAATCTTGAGCCGTCTTCTCCAGGAATAAGCGGCTTTAACAATTTTGTATCAATATGAGCATCTGCGAGTGCTGTTAAAGAAGGTTCGGCTATCTCTTTAGGAACAGCAGCAATGCTAACAAATGGAATATCCTGTTTCTTTAAACGTTCAGCTATTTTCACTGCTTTATTATCTGTTGAAAATCGAGAGACAAGCAGTACGCGATCAACGCTAGTCAGCTGATCTAATTCATGTAAAGGCAAAGCTTTTGCCTGACTTAAAGGTTCCGCACTGCTTAGTGCTTCAAGCGTAATGGCGTGCATTTCTTCTACACCATAAATATAGATAAATCCTTCTCCGACAGAGGCCTGTGCTAAAATACGCGCGGCATCTTCAAATTGGAATTCTTCTTGTTCTTCAATTCGTTTAAAAAAACCTGAAAGTTGAGTTGTGAAAATTTTAAGCATAGAATCTCCCTTCGATTTAAGCGGCTAAAGCCGTCTATCTACACATTATAACGAAAAAAGCTATCTGTATTCTATCTTGAAATGGGCTACAATGAAAGTAAAGTGCGATGAAGTTAGATGGATGACAAAAAAAGCTATGTTTTGTAACAATTTCTCTAATAAGCAGGGATTTTTGTTTTAAAGGCGAAATACATATGTTAGTTTTGTCTGTAGAAGAGGAATATAAAAGGTGGGATTATATTGGCAGAGAAAATTTTAATTGTTGATGATCAGTATGGTATACGTATTTTATTAACGGAAGTGCTGCAAAAAGAAGGCTATACGACATTTCAAGCGGCGAACGGCTTCCAGGCGATTGATATTACAAAAGAGCAAGCACCGGATCTTGTCTTATTAGATATGAAAATTCCAGGAATGGATGGAATTGAAATTTTAAAAAGGTTAAAGCAGCACGATGAAACGATTAAAGTCATCATTATGACCGCTTATGGTGAATTGGATATGATTCAAGAAGCAAAAGATTTAGGAGCATTAACACACTTTGCAAAACCGTTTGATATTGATGAAATCCGAAAAGTTGTTAGGGAATATATACCAGTAAAGTCGAATTAAGGTTTTGGTAGGGTTTTCATCCTAACAAATTTTGAATATCAGCCTAAAAATGTTGCTGTTTTCATTGTTAGTTGGTATCCTAATTACTGTATTCATAATTCGACAATCTATTATGTAAAGATGCGCGTTGTTTCTACATGAAACACTCAATTCAAGAGCATACTATTTGAGTGTGCCTTTTGGTTAGCATCTAATCTAAGGTTGATTTTAAGGAGGATTTCAATATGCCTTTAGTATCAATGAAAGAAATGCTTATTACAGCAAAAGAACAAGGCTATGCAGTAGGTCAATTTAACTTAAATAACTTAGAGTTTACTCAAGCTATTCTTCAAGCAGCAAAAGAAGAAAACTCTCCAGTTATTCTTGGTGTATCTGAAGGTGCAGCACGCTACATGGGCGGTTTCAAAACTGTTGTAGCAATGGTTGAAGCTCTAATCGAAGATTACGACGTTCAAGTACCAGTTGCAATTCACTTAGACCACGGTTCAAGCTTTGAATCATGTGCAAAAGCAATCCATGCTGGATTCACTTCTGTAATGATCGATGCTTCTCACCACCCATTTGAAGAAAACATTGCAATTACTTCTAAAGTAGTTGAACTAGCTCACTTCCACGGAGTATCTGTAGAAGCAGAACTAGGAACTGTTGGTGGACAAGAAGACGACGTTATTGCTGAGGGCGTTATCTATGCAGATGCTAACGAGTGTGAAGAACTTGTTAACCGTACAGGTATCGATTGCTTAGCTCCAGCATTAGGATCAGTTCACGGACCATACAAAGGTGAACCAAACCTAGGTTTTGCTGAAATGAAAGAAATCGGAGATCGTACAGGCTTACCATTAGTTTTACACGGTGGAACTGGTATTCCAACAAAAGATATCCAAAAATCAGTTTCTTTAGGTACTGCTAAAATCAACGTAAACACTGAAAACCAAATTGCTTCAGCTAAAGCTGTTCGTGAAGTATTAGCTGCGCAACCTGAACAATATGATCCACGTAAATACTTAGGACCTGCTCGCGAAGCAATCAAAGAAACGGTTCAAGGTAAAATGCGTGAATTCGGTTCTTCTAACAAAGCATAATTTGAAATCTTCGGATTGCCTGTTTGCAGTTAGTTGAGTCTGAAAAATAAAACCGTCTTATTTTTATTGTAAGGCGGTTTTATTTTTACTATAATTTTCTTATCATTCTGAATACATAACACAGGGGGATGGCATTCATGAAGTTTTTTATTGATACGGCTAATTTAGACGAAATTAAGGAAGCGCATTCATTAGGTTTGTTAGCGGGGGTTACAACAAATCCTAGTTTAGTAGCTAAAGAGAACATCACGTTTGAAGATCGTCTTCGTGAAATTACAGAGTTCGTTGAAGGATCTGTAAGTGCAGAAGTGATTGCGCTTGATGCAAAAGGCATGATTCGCGAAGGAAAAGAGCTTGCTGCGATTGCGCCGAATATTACAATCAAGGTACCGATGACTCCAGATGGCTTAAAAGCAGTAAAAGAATTTACTAGTTTAGGTATTAAGACAAACGTTACGCTTATTTTCTCAGCTAACCAAGCGTTAATGGCAGCAAGAGCAGGTGCTACTTACGTATCGCCTTTCTTAGGAAGATTAGACGATATTGGTTTTAATGGTCTCGATTTAATCTCAGATATCGCAGATATTTTTGCGATTCATGACATTCCATCAGAAATTATTGCAGCATCTATTCGTCATCCGATGCACGTAACAGAAGCTGCAAAAAATGGAGCACATATTGCGACAATTCCTTACAAAGTTTTAATGCAATTGTTCAAACATCCGTTAACAAACGCAGGGATTGACCAATTTTTGGCAGATTGGGAAAAACGAAATGTCTAAACATGTATAAATTTGTGTGGCATTTACCATCCTGACAGGTGAATGCCATATTTTTCTTTTATCTTGTCGAAACTATACATGATTTTTTCATTTTCGTGTACACTAGTAGGTAATAGGAAAAATAACCATTCTTTTAGGTATTCTTTGTACCAAAATTTTCCTCAATTACTAGGTGAGAAACTTTCTTTCACTAGAAGGGAGCTATAAATGGAAAAGTTAAAAATACAAGGTGGCTTTACCTTAAGTGGATCCGTCCGCGTCAGTGGTGCTAAAAATAGTGCCGTTGCGCTTATTCCAGCAACAATTTTAGCCGAGTCACCTGTTACAATTGAAGGTCTGCCCGATATTTCAGACGTGCAGTTATTAGGGGATTTAGTTGAAGAAATTGGTGGGAAAGTAACCATTGATAACGACGAATTAACAGTAGATCCATCCGGAATGGTTGCAATGCCTTTACCGAACGGGAAAGTAAAAAAATTACGCGCTTCTTATTATTTAATGGGGGCGATGTTGGGACGCTTTAAAAAAGCGGTAGTTGGGCTTCCAGGAGGCTGTTACCTTGGTCCTAGACCAATCGATCAGCACATTAAAGGCTTTGAAGCTCTTGGCGCTAAAGTAACAAATGAACAAGGAGCTATTTACATTCGAGCTGAGGAACTGATTGGTGCTCGAATTTATTTAGACGTTGTTAGCGTGGGAGCAACAATCAATATTATGCTCGCTGCTGTAAGAGCAAAAGGGCGTACCGTTATTGAGAATGCTGCCAAAGAGCCTGAAATTATTGATGTAGCTACGTTACTGACAAGTATGGGTGCCCGTATTAAAGGTGCAGGTACAGATGTTATTCGAATTGATGGAGTAGATCAATTAAAAGGATGCCGTCATTCCATCATTCCAGACCGAATTGAAGCAGGCACATATATGATCATGGGAGCGAGTATGGGAAAAGAAGTTGTTGTTGACAACGTTATCCCTCAGCATTTGGAGTCATTAACGGCTAAAATGCGTGAGATGGGTATTCATATCGAAACAAGCTCAGATCAGATTCTTGTAGCGACTCGTCAGCTATTGAAGCCCGTAGATATTAAGACGCTAGTATATCCAGGTTTTCCAACTGATTTACAGCAGCCATTTACGACGCTTCTAACAAGAGCGTCTGGTACAAGCGTTGTGACGGATACAATTTACGGTGCAAGGTTTAAGCATATTGATGAACTGAGACGAATGAATGCATCTGTTAAGGTAGAAGGACGTTCTGCTATTATTAATGGCCCCATTCACTTACAAGGTGCACGTGTGAAAGCGTCGGACTTACGAGCAGGAGCAGCTCTCGTAACCGCTGGCTTAATGGCCAAAGGGATTACAGAGGTAACGGGTTTAGAGCACATTGACCGAGGTTACAGTCATTTAGTAGACAAGCTATCGGATTTAGGGGCAATGATTTGGCGTGAAGAGATGACTCAAGAGGAAATTGAGCAATTTCAAAATTCATAGAGGCAAATCGGTGCCACAGTCATGAAAGCAAAGTTTAGAAATGAGCTTTTTAATAAGCTACACAGGCGTAGGAGCGTTCTTCTATGTCTGTGTAGCTTATATATTTATGAATAGGGTAAATAGATAAAAAGGGAAGCTAAAAGATAAATTTCACTTCTTAATTTTAACGTCCAGTTTATTTCCTTTAATGTGAAATTATGAAAAGGTTTTCCTCGCTTCTCGTAAGCTATTAAATTTCCTTTTTTTTATTCATCTTCTAAAGTAAAAAAAGATTGATTAAAAAGATAGAAAAAGGTTAGAATATAAATTGCTACGTTAAATTTATCAAGATAATATAAATGGTTTTATGTCGGAATTATTCTTCTAAAAGTGTATAGTTAATCAATTGATTCTACTTATTATACTTCAAAGGTTATATTCTCCATTTTCACAGATTTATTCCATCCATATCATCTCTCAATTTTATATTTGAATTTAATATGGGAGGAACGGTTAAAAATTATTCATTATAAAGCGTGGTGTCCTAATGAACTTAACATTATCCAGTTTAGAAAATATGAAATTAAAAGAGCTATATGAACATGCTCGTGAGTATAAAGTTTCGTACTATAGTAAATTAACGAAAAAAGAACTTGTCTTTGCTATTTTAAAGGCTCAAGCTGAACAAGATGGGCTTTTATTTATGGAAGGCGTTCTTGAAATTATTCAGTCAGAAGGATTCGGTTTCTTACGACCAATTAACTATTCACCGAGTTCAGAAGATATTTATATCTCAGCTTCACAAATTCGTCGCTTCGATCTGCGTAATGGAGACAAGGTATCGGGGAAAGTTCGTCCTCCAAAAGAAAATGAGCGCTACTACGGATTATTACATGTAGAAGCAGTAAACGGAGAAGATCCGGAAACGTCAAAAGATCGCGTGCATTTTCCAGCGCTAACGCCAATTTATCCAAATGAGCAAATGCTGCTAGAAACTCAGCCAAGAAGTTTCTCTACGCGTATTATTGACTTGATTTCACCAATTGGATTTGGGCAAAGGGGACTAATTGTCGCGCCGCCAAAAGCAGGTAAAACGATGCTGTTAAAAGAAATTGCTAATAGCATTACAACAAATCATCCTGATGCAGAATTGATTGTCCTTCTTATCGATGAGCGTCCTGAGGAAGTGACGGACATTGAGCGTTCGGTTGACGGTGATGTTGTCAGTTCTACATTTGACGAAGTGCCAGAAAACCACATTAAAGTAGCGGAACTTGTCCTTGAACGTGCGATGAGATTAGTCGAACACAAAAAAGATGTTGTCATTTTGATGGATAGCATCACAAGACTTGCTCGTGCATATAACTTAGTTATTCCACCGAGCGGTCGTACACTATCAGGGGGTATTGACCCAGCTGCTTTTCACCGTCCAAAACGATTCTTTGGAGCTGCTCGTAACATTGAAGATGGAGGCAGCTTAACCATTCTAGCAACAGCCTTAATTGATACAGGCTCTCGTATGGATGATGTTATTTATGAAGAATTTAAAGGTACAGGTAACATGGAACTGCATCTAGATCGTTCGCTAGCTGAAAAACGTATCTTCCCTGCGATTGATATTCGTCGCTCAGGCACACGTAAAGAAGAGCTGTTAATTCCAAAAGAGCATTTAGACCACTTATGGGCAATTCGTAAATCAATGGCAGATGCTCCTGATTTTGCAGAAAAATTCTTAAAACGTTTACGTCAAACAAAGACAAATGAAGAGTTCTTCTCGATGTTAACGGAAGAGAAAAAAACGCTTCTAGCAAATAAACGATAAGTTATAAAACATGTGGTTGCAAAAGCATACAACCCTTGTTATAATTTCATCATGTGTGTTGATAAAGTACACAGTGAAATAGTTATTATTTCATCACTATCTTTATCAATAAACTCTGTTTCAGAATGATTCAGGGCGGAAGGAGATGAAACGAATGAAAACAGGAATTCATCCAAACTATAAAACAGTTATGGTTAAATGTACTTGCGGAAACGAATTTGAAAGTGGTTCTGTAAAAGAAGAGATCCGCGTTGAGACTTGTTCTGAATGTCACCCATTCTACACTGGTCGTCAAAAATTCGCTGAAGCTGGTGGCCGTGTTGATCGCTTCAACAAAAAATACGGTATTAAATAATCACATTGTCGAAACAAACAGGCAAGTAGCTTAACTTCTTGCCTGTTTTTTTGCTTATAAAAGTAGAAAAACAGTGTCTGCTTGATAAAAAAGTGGGTACTTTATCATAAGAATAAGATCTACATAGAAGACGTAGATTAAGTTAGTAGCGGTTCGCTCAGAAACGGAACGAGAAGAAGGGAGAGTCCCGCAGTGGTGTACGTAATGAAACAAAGCGGTTGGATAGAAGTAATTTGTGGCAGTATGTTTTCAGGGAAATCAGAAGAGTTGATTCGACGTGTGCGCCGTACGCAGTTTGCTAAACAAAAAGCACAAGTATTCAAGCCTGCAATTGATAATCGATATAGCGAAGAAGCTGTCGTTTCACATAATGGTACATCTGTTATGGCTTATTCAATCTCGGCATCGCGCGATATTTTAAAGCGAGTAAATGAAGAGACAGACGTAGTAGCGATAGACGAAGTACAGTTTTTTGACACAGATATTTTAGAAATTGTTCAATCTTTAGCAGATCAAGGCTTTCGTGTGATTGTAGCGGGGTTAGATCAAGACTTCAAAGGTGAACCTTTTGGACAAATGCCGCAGTTAATGGCTATTGCAGAGTCGGTAACAAAGCTACAGGCCGTGTGCGCTTCATGTGGCTCTCCTGCGAGCCGTACGCAGCGTTTGATTAACGGTGAGCCTGCTTCTTATGACGACCCTATTATTTTAGTCGGTGCGTCGGAATCGTACGAACCAAGATGTCGTCATTGCCACGTTGTGCAAAAGTCTAAAGGACAAGCTGTGTCTGTGGACTCAAGCGAAATGGTCGAAAAATAAAGCAAGAATTTTATGATGATAAAAACAGAACGCGCAGTTCTGTTTTTTTGTTCATATACGTGTATTAACAAGGTTTTGACTCTATTTTAAAGCTATACTATAATTACAATGTTATGGATAAAGAATGAGGTGAATGACGTGTTTGATCGTTTAGAAGCGGTAGAGGCGCGCTATGAGAAGTTAAACGAACTTCTGAGTGACCCTGAGATCGTAAACAACCCCTCTAAGTTGAGAGAATATTCGAAGGAACAATCAGATATACAACAAACGGTAGCCGCTTATCAGGAATACAAAGATGTAAAAGAGCAGTTATCAGAAGCGAAAACGATGCTTGAAGATAAGCTTGATGCAGATATGCGTGACATGGTAAAAGAAGAAATTGCCGAGTTAGAAACGCAGCAAGAAGAGCTAGTTGAAAAGCTACGTATTTTATTAATTCCGAAAGATCCAAACGATGATAAAAACGTAATCATGGAGGTTCGTGGAGCGGCTGGTGGAGATGAAGCAGCATTATTCGCAGCTAATTTGTACCGCATGTATTCGCGCTTTGCTGAATCACAAGGCTGGAAAACAGAAGTAATGGAAGCAACGACTACTGGAGTAGGCGGTTATAAAGAAATTATCTTTATGATTAACGGTAAAGGTGCGTACTCAAAGATGAAATTTGAAAACGGTGCACACCGTGTTCAACGAGTTCCTGAAACAGAATCAGGCGGTCGTATTCATACATCTACAGCAACGGTAGCATGTCTTCCTGAAGCGGAAGAAGTCGAAGTGGACATTCATGAAAAAGACATCCGTGTAGATACATTTGCTTCAAGTGGACCTGGTGGCCAAAGTGTTAATACGACGATGTCAGCCGTTCGTTTAACGCATTTACCAACAAATACAGTGGTATCATGTCAAGATGAAAAGTCTCAGATTAAAAATAAAGAAAAAGCAATGAAAGTATTGCGTGCTCGCGTGTACGATAAGTTCCAGCGAGAAGCACAAGCAGAGTACGATGCAACGCGCAAACAAGCAGTTGGATCAGGAGATCGCTCCGAGCGTATCCGTACGTATAACTTCCCGCAAAATCGCGTAACGGACCACCGTATTGGTCTGACGATTCAAAAGCTAGATCAAATCTTAGAAGGCAAGCTTGATGAAATTATCGATGCATTAGTCATGGAAGACCAAGCGCGCCGAATGGAAGATTCGAACTAATGAAAGTATTTGAAGCCCTTAAGTGGGCTTCTTCTTTTTTGAAAGAGGCAAAGCGAGATGAAAACGCGGGAGAACTCTTGCTTCGCCATCACTTGCAGATGACGAGAACTCATTTGCTAGGTTCTCTGCAGGAAGAACTAGAAGAAGAAATCCTAAAAAGATTTGAACAAGATGTTCATGCTCATAAAGCAGGTATGCCTGTACAATATCTAATCGGGACAGAAGAATTTTACGGGCGTTCATTTATTGTAAACGAACATGTATTAATTCCAAGACCCGAAACGGAAGAGCTGGTATACGGAATGATTTCTCGAATAAAAAAAGAATTTCAACACCAGCCTATTGAGCTTGTAGATATTGGAACGGGAAGTGGGGCAATTGCTATCACTTTAGCTTTGGAGCTTGACAGACTTGACAGAGTGGAAGTTACAGCAACAGATATAGCTATAGAATCTTTAAGCGTAGCCAAAGAAAATGCTCAAAACTTGGACGCTGCTGTCACGTTTATACAGGGAGATCTATTACAACCATTTCTATTATCGAATCAGAAATTTGATGTAATTGTGTCTAATCCGCCTTATATTCCAGCAGATGATGAGTTGTCCACAGTGGTAAAAGATCATGAGCCAAACCGAGCTCTTTTTGGTGGAAAAGATGGCCTGGATTTTTATCGACGTTTCATGGAAGAGTTGCCATATGTGACGAAGTCAAATAGTATTATTGGATTTGAAGTTGGGGCCGGACAGACAAAAGATGTAGCTGAGATGCTGCAAAAAACGTTTCCGACAGCTTTTGTAGAATGTGTATATGATATTAATGGAAAAGATCGAATGGTTTTTGCACAACTTCGCGAGAACTAAAAAATCAGAGGGAATAATTTTCCCTTTGATTTTTGAAAATCATGCATTTTTTTACTAAATTACTAGTTTAAGATATCTTGCTTTCGGCCATACTGTTCCTATGAAAGGGCGGTGGCCGAAATGAAGAAATATGCTATCATTTATTTTATTTTATTAATTATTGGAGCAAATGCTCAACTTATATATACACATAACCAAGTGCAGGCAGATCAGCCTGCAGTCATTCCAGACGAGGCAATTCGACTGCGCATTTTAGCAAACAG
The DNA here is from genome assembly GCF_058629175.1 of Priestia sp. MDV22-iso46. Taxonomy (NCBI): domain Bacteria; kingdom Bacillati; phylum Bacillota; class Bacilli; order Caryophanales; family Bacillaceae; genus Priestia; species Priestia sp. MDV22-iso46. The sequence goes on along the minus strand of NZ_JBZVWT010000004.1, from coordinate 234,975 downwards.
CGACGGTGAAAAAGACCAGTACGTAAAACGTCTGATTCGTGACCGCGTGAACGAACAAATCACAGAATGGGTAAAAGATTTAACATCTGTAACTGTAGCTCGAAAAACAATTAAAGAAAATTTGCCGGCGCTTGAAACAATTGCGAAAGAAGTGCTAAAAGAAGAGGGCGTAAATGAATCTGTTCATGTTAAATTCGGAAAAGTAGAGTTTCCTACTAAGTTGTACGGTCAGTTTTTATATCCAGCAGGTGAGTATGAAGCCGTGCTTATTACTCTTGGCAAAGGAGAGGGAGCAAACTGGTGGTGTGTACTATTTCCTCCTTTATGCTTCTTAGATTTCTCAAACGGTGAAGCGGTAAAAGCGCCGGAGCCATCTGAAGAAGAGCCAAAGGAAGAAAAAGAGAAACCAGCAGCTTCTGAATCAAAATCTGCAGACAAAACAGATGACAAATCGGCTGAAAGTAAAGAGCCTGCAGTGAAAACAGAAATTCAATCTGCAACTATTACATCGGATTCTATTGAGCAGAAAGCTGAGGAATCTTCTCAACCAACAGTATCTTCTAAAGAAGCAATTGCAAAAGATACAAGTACAGTAAAGGAAGACACAAGTGCTAAGGCTGAAAAAAAGGAAAGTAAAGAAGCTGAAAAGTCTGTTTCATCTAAGAAAAAAGCTGATTCTAAATCAAAAGAAGATTCTGTAGAAGTTAAGTTTTTTGTAGTGGAATGGGTATCGTCAGTATTTAATTAATAGAATCATTAAAAATAAAATTCAGTTCTACTTTTTTTAATCATCTCATAGATTTGTTACTAGAAAACAAGTTGAGGTGATTAAAATGAGAGAACAATTAAAAATTGCCAGTGAAAATGATTATATTCGAATTCAGCAGTTTTTACAAAAAGCGGGCATCAGCACAGCTGGTGTGGAAGAGCATATTCATCAATTTGTCATAATGGAAAATGAAGAAGGCGAGCTACTAGCAACAGTTGGGTTTGAAAAAGAAGGTGTGGATGGAATTCTCCGCTCCCTTGTGGTGTCTCCTTCTTTAATGCAATCTGATATTCTGCTGCTATTTAAAAGCATCGTCCAGCTGGCTCAAAAGCATGGCGTGAAGCAACTATATTTACTAACAAATAAGGCATCTTCTCTACATTTTTTTCAAATGATGAATTTTCAGCAAACATCTTACAGTGCACTGCCTGAGTTGTTAAAAGAACATTCTTATTTAAAAAAGTTACCAAACCCTCAGGATGTCTATGTGATGTTTTATGCAGCTAGTTAAAAGAAAATGTGGATAAATCATTTTAATAGGGTATCCACAATGTTATTCACAAAAACATAAGCTTTATCCACATTTTGTGGATAAAGCTTGTTTGTTGATATAATGAATGCATGTATTTTACTATCTTTGATACATATTGTACTTTTAAAGTAAAAAAAACCTAGATATAGAAAGAAAAAGGAGTTGAAGAAGATGGAAACTAAGTTATGGGTTGTGGATAATTTTACGAACGAAAAAGATATTTATCCACAGATAGAAGAAGCAGCAGATTTGCTGCGCAATCACGAAGTGGTTGCTTTTCCTACAGAGACGGTGTATGGATTAGGAGGAGACGCAACATCGGATAAAGCTGTGGATAAAATTTTTGCAGCGAAAGGACGTCCTAGTGATAACCCTCTTATTGTTCATATTGGAGATAAAGAGCAGCTTCATACATTTGTAGAGTCGATTCCTTCAAAAGCAGAGAAAGTGATCGATGCTTTTTGGCCGGGTCCTCTTACAGTAATATTACCCAAAAAAGATCGAGTTTCAGATAAGGTTACGGCTGGTTTAAACAGCATCGCAGTGAGAATGCCCTCACATCCAGTAGCCCTCGCATTATTAAAAAAAGTGGCTTTGCCTATCGCAGCTCCTAGTGCAAACCTTTCCGGCAAGCCAAGTCCCACTCTAGCTCATCATGTGATGAATGATTTAGAAGGGCGTATTAGCGGAGTTGTAGATGGAGGAGCAACAGGGGTAGGAGTAGAGTCAACTGTCCTTGATTGTACAGAAGAGATTCCTATCATTTTACGGCCGGGCGGCATTACTCAGAAAGAGTTGGAAAATGTCATTGGTCCCGTAAAAGTAGATCGAGCGTTACTAAGTGATAAAGAAGCGCCAAAATCTCCAGGTATGAAATACACGCATTACGCACCTGATGCACCGCTTGTCATCGTTGACGGCAGTTCAGATTTTTTCCAGTCTATTATTGATGGCTATAAAGATCAGGGTAAGCGAGTGGGGGTATTAACGACATCTGAACATGAAGATGCGTATAAAGCGGATGCGGTTATCACATGTGGATCTCGTTCAAATTTAGAGACGGTTGCTAGCCATTTATACGAGTCGCTTCGTTCATTTAATGAGTGTGACGTAGATATTATCGTTAGTGAAAGTTTTTCTGAAGAAGGAGTCGGTCATGCCGTTATGAACCGATTAATGAAAGCTGCAGGACATCACGTGATTAAGCAATAAAATTCATCTTCTAAACCTTTTCGAATGTGCATATTTTGAAATAGGAGCACGTCCGAGGAGGGTAAAGATGAATGTATCTCAGTTAATTAGTGAAATGATCACGTTAGTCATTATGGCGTTTGCCTTAGGAATGGATGCTTTCTCAGTTGGTTTGGGAATGGGATTAATTCGTTTACGCTTTCGCCAAATTTTCTACATTGGTGTTGTTATCGGTGTATTTCATATTTGGATGCCGCTGTTAGGCATGTTTATTGGACGACTTTTGTCTGATAAACTTGGAATGTTTGCTACCTATGGCGGTGGAATTTTATTGCTGATTCTTGGGGCGCAGATGATTTATTCCTCCTTTAAGCATGACGATACGCCGTTTATCAAACCAGTTGGCTTTGGACTGTTATTTTTTGCGCTCAGCGTGAGTCTAGATAGTTTTTCTGTTGGACTTAGCTTAGGTATTTTTGGAGCAAGAACGTTTTTGACCATTATTGTTTTTGGCGTAGTGAGTATGCTATTAACTTGGTTAGGACTGCTGCTAGGCAGAAGAGTGCAAGGCTGGCTTGGTTCATATAGTGAGGCACTGGGCGGAAGCATTTTATTAGCTTTTGGAATCAAATTGTTACTACCTTTTTAACTATATAAATAGGTAAAGGATCATGACCATTCAGGTTATGGTCTTTTTTTGCTTCTTTTGGATTGCAGCGATAAAAGAAGGAAAGCGAAGTCGTTTTTTCGAGATGGATGAAGCGGTAATGGATAAAAAATATCCGGAAAAGCTAACTGGATTTATGCAAGCAATAGAGATACAATAGGGTGGAATATCAACATAGTCGAACATAGTGAAAGCAAGGGAGGATGTATCTTGAAAAACATCTTATTTGTATGTACAGGAAACACGTGCCGCAGCCCTATGGCAGAAGCGTTGCTCAAAGCTAAAGAGATAGATGGAATAAACGTGAAGTCTGCAGGTGTATTCGCTTCAAATGGAAGTGAAGCTTCTGTTCATGCACAAGTTGCCCTTCACCAGAAAGGCATAGCTTGTTCTCATGCTTCGGCAGCATTAACGGAAGAACAATTGATGTGGGCTACTTATATTTTTACGATGACGGATCAGCATAAAATGCTGATTTTGAACCAAGCTCCATACGTAAGTGATAAATTATTTACGCTAAAAGAATTTGCCGACGAGCAAGGTGAAGTATCTGATCCGTTTGGCGGATCATTACAGACGTACGAACAGACTTTAGAAGAGTTAGAGCGTATGATTAACAAAATAGTCGACAAATTATAAAAGGTTCCATAAATTTTTGCTGACTTAAAATGAACAGAAATTTAATATAAGACGAAGGTATGTATGAGGAGGAAACAAAGATGAAAGTAGCTATTGCATCTGACCACGGAGGTATAAATTTGCGACAGGAAATTATCTCTTTAATGGAAGAATTAAATATTGAATATGTGGATTTAGGGTGTGAATGCACAGCGTCTGTAGACTATCCGGATTATGCACTTCCCGTTGCTCAAAAAGTGGCGAGCCAAGAAGTAAGTCGAGGCATTCTTATTTGTGGAACAGGCATCGGTATGAGTATAGCAGCTAATAAAGTAAAAGGAATTCGCTGCGCTCTAGTGCATGATACGTTCAGTGCAAAAGCAACAAGAGAACATAATGACAGCAACATTTTGGCAATGGGTGAACGTGTCATTGGGCCGGGACTTGCACGTGAAATTGCGAAAATTTGGTTAATGACAGAATTTGAAGGCGGCCGACATGAAAATCGCGTGAATAAAATTAAACAGTATGAGCACCAAAGCGATGCAACAGTAACTGTATAATGTGAACGTATTCAATGAAAGAAAGGAAGAAAAACGTGTCTGAACTTACGAAATGGAAAGAGCAGTTGGAAACAGTTTTATCTGATTTTTTAGCACAAGTGCAGTTGTCTTCAGAACATACACTTGTCATTGGATGCAGTACAAGCGAGGTAATTGGTGAAAAAATAGGAACCGCAGGCGCAATGGAAGTCGCAGAAATGATTTTTGATACACTAGCAGATTTTCGAAAAAAAACGGGTGTCCACTTAGCATTTCAATGCTGTGAACATCTCAATCGAGCACTGGTAGTAGAAAGAGAATTAGCTCGCAAAGAGCGTTTAGAAATCGTTAGTGTTGTTCCTATCCATAAAGCAGGCGGAGCGATGGCTACACAGGCCTATGGTCAGCTTAAAGATCCTGTTTTGGTAGAGTTTATTAAAGCTGATGCCGGTATTGATATTGGAGATACATTCATTGGTATGCATTTAAAGCATGTCGCAGTACCCGTTCGTTGTACGTTAAACGCAGTTGGACACGCTCATGTTACTGTAGCAAAGACGCGTCCAAAACTAATTGGTGGAATGAGAGCGTTTTACGAACTTTCGTAATTAAATATATTAAAATAATACACATTTTTTCTTTTTTATTCTAAATAAATCATGTTACAATGTAGTTGAATCAACAAATAACGAACATTGCGAATACGAAATGAGGAGAGGATTTTGATGGAGAAACAACTAATGCAACAAGATCCAGCAGTTTATAATGCGATCAAGGATGAATTACAAAGACAACGTACTAAGATTGAGCTAATTGCTTCAGAAAACTTTGTAACAACAGCGGTAATGGAAGCACAAGGTTCAGTTTTAACAAATAAATATGCTGAAGGCTATCCAGCTAAACGTTACTACGGCGGTTGTGAACACGTAGACGTAGTAGAAGACTTAGCTCGTGATCGTGCAAAAGAAATTTTCGGAGCAGAGCACGTGAATGTTCAACCTCACTCAGGTGCACAAGCAAACATGGCTGTATACTTCACTGTTTTAGAGGCTGGAGACACAGTACTTGGTATGAATTTATCGCACGGCGGTCACTTAACGCACGGAAGTCCTGTTAACTTTAGTGGTGTTCAGTACAATTTCATCGAATATGGCGTAGATCGTGAAACACATCGTATTAACTACGATGATGTATTAGAAAAAGCTCGTACACATAAGCCAAAATTAATTGTGGCTGGTGCAAGCGCATATCCACGCGCAATCGACTTCAAGCGTTTCCGTGAAATCGCTGATGAAGTAGGCGCTTATTTAATGGTAGACATGGCTCATATTGCTGGTCTAGTAGCTGCAGGACTTCATCAAAATCCTGTGCCACATGCTCATTTCGTTACAACTACAACACATAAAACACTACGTGGACCACGCGGCGGTATGATTTTATGTAAAGAAGAATTTGCGAAAAAGATTGATAAGTCAATCTTCCCTGGTATTCAAGGTGGTCCATTGATGCACGTTATCGCTGCAAAAGCAGTAGCATTTGGTGAAGCATTACAAGATGAATTTAAGCACTATGCTCAAAATATCATCGACAATGCTAATCGTTTAGCAGAAGGATTAAAGAAAGAAGGATTTGCTCTTGTATCTGAAGGAACAGACAATCACCTTGTGTTAATCGACGTAAGTTCAATGAATTTGACAGGTAAAGTAGCTGAAAAAGCACTTGATGATGTAGGTATTACAACAAACAAAAATACAATTCCTTACGATGAGCAAAGCCCATTTGTAACAAGCGGTATCCGTATTGGTACAGCTGCGGTTACAACTCGCGGATTTGGCTTAGAAGAGATGGATGAAATTGCTTCTATCATCGGATTAACGCTTAAAAATATTGAAGATGAAGAAAAGCTAGCTGAAGCTAAAACACGCGTTGAAGCTTTAACAAGCAAGTTTGAAATGTATAAATCACTTTAAGAGAGACAGGCCTTTGTGCCTGTTTTTTTATGGAGAAAGTGGTAGCAATTCAATCATTTTTTGAATAATGCTTGAACTCAAAAACTTTTTTCTGTAAAATGAATGCAATGTATAAATTTAATTAGCAAGAGATATGTTTTTACTAGTACGTACCATTCAATTCGTTGAATGGTATTTTAATGTGTACATCTTTATATATAAGGAGAGATATCAATGGGCAAAGTATACGTATTTGATCACCCGCTTATTCAACACAAATTAACTTACATACGCGATGTAAAAACGGGAACGAAAGAGTTTCGTGAATTAGTTGATGAAGTGGCAAGCTTAATGGCTTTTGAAGCGACACGTGATTTACCGCTAGAAGACGTTGAAATTGAAACACCGGTTTGCAAAACAAAGTCAAAAGTTATTGCAGGGAAAAAGCTTGGTATCGTTCCAATTCTTCGTGCTGGTATCGGCATGGTAGATGGATTTTTAAAACTAATGCCAGCTGCTAAAGTTGGACACGTTGGCTTATATCGTGATCCAGAAACATTACAGCCTGTTGAATATTATGTAAAGCTGCCTAATGATGTAGAAGAGCGTGACTTTATTGTAGTAGATCCTATGCTTGCAACAGGAGGGTCAGCTGTAGAAGCAATCAACTCTCTTAAAAAAAGAGGCGCCAAAAACATTAAATTTATGTGTTTAATTGCTGCTCCTGAAGGTGTGGAAATCGTAAAAGAAGCACACCCTGACGTAGATATTTACATTGCAGCATTAGATGAAAAGTTAAATGACCATGGATATATTGTTCCAGGTTTAGGTGATGCAGGGGATCGTTTATTCGGTACAAAATAATTTGTAGATTCGGGTGATGAACATGAAGCAGCCAATTAAAGTAATGACGATATTCGGGACAAGACCAGAAGCAATTAAAATGGCCCCTCTAGTGCTAGAGCTTAAAAAGCGGCCGGAGGAGTTCGAAGCGATTGTTACAGTAACGGCTCAGCACCGTGAAATGTTAGACCAAGTATTGAGCATTTTTGACATTCAGCCTGACTATGACCTTAACATTATGAAAGATCGCCAAACTCTTATGGACGTAACGACCAGAGGATTAGAAGGTTTGGACGACGTAATGAAAAAAGTAAAGCCGGACATCGTACTTGTACACGGCGATACAACTACGACGTTTATTGCCGGACTAGCAGCTTTTTATAATCAAATTCAGGTGGGACATGTTGAAGCAGGTTTGCGCACATGGAATAAATATTCTCCATATCCGGAAGAAATGAACCGTCAGCTTACAGGCGTTCTCGCTGATTTGCACTTTGCTCCGACAGATAAGTCTGCAGCTAATTTGCAAGCAGAGAATAAAAAAGAAGAGCGAATCTTTGTGACTGGAAACACAGCTATCGATGCGTTAAAAACGACAGTAAAAGAGACATATGAGCATGAGGTGTTAACGAAATTGGGAGATGATCGTCTTATTTTATTAACGGCGCATCGCCGCGAAAATTTAGGCGAACCAATGAAAAACATGTTCCGTGCTGTTAAACGTATTGTGGATGAACATGAAGATGTGCAAGTTGTGTATCCTGTTCATTTGAATCCAGTAGTTAGAGAAACAGCAAACGATATCTTAGGAAATGACCCACGCATTCACTTAATTGAACCGTTAGATGTAATTGACTTCCATAACTTCGCTGAGCGCGCTCATATTATTTTGACAGATTCGGGCGGTGTTCAAGAAGAAGCTCCTTCATTAGGCGTACCTGTATTGGTACTTCGTGATACAACAGAGCGACCGGAAGGAATTGAAGCAGGAACGCTCAAACTAGCAGGAACGGAAGAAGAAACGATTTATGCGCTAGCAAAAGAGCTGTTAATAGATGAAGACGTATATAAGCAAATGTCACAAGCATCGAATCCTTACGGAGACGGCTTAGCTTCTAAACGCATTTGTGATGCTATTAGCTACTATTTCAACCGTCGTGAAAACAGACCGGAAGCTTTTAATCCGCTTTCGTAAGATTTCTAAACACCTTTCACATGAAAAGTGTCTCTTTGAGACACGATAGTGTGAGAGGTGTTTTTTTTATGTGGATTAAATGGTTAATGATTAGCTTTATATTGGGAAGCGGGGGAGGGCAAATGTCGCTCAATCCCACATTTCCTTCTATAAAACAAGAAATGCATCATCAAGAAAAATCAATAATTGTCATGATTAAAAAAGAAAAATTCGCCAAATTTAAAAGTCAGCTACAAAAAAATTATCCTAATATAAAGATTAAGAGCGAATTTCATACGGTGTTTACAGGACTTTCGTTAAACGGCTCCATTTCGGATTTGGAAAACCTATCTCATAATCCTTCTATTATTAGTTCACATTCTATTAAAAACTACCAGGTTGCAGAAGAAAATAGCGTAACCTTCATTGGCTCAGAACAGGTAAGAGGCTTATTTGATACTTATAATCAGCGCTTAACAGGAAAAGGGATCAAAGTAGGCGTCATCGATACGGGTGTTGATTATTCTCATCCCGATTTAAAACAAACCTACAGAGGAGGGTATGATGTAATAGATAAAGATTATGAGCCGATGGAAACCACTCGGGAGCAAGGAGAGCCTACTCTGCATGGCACTCATGTAGCTGGTATTATTGCAGCAAATGGAAATATTAAAGGTGTAGCACCTGAAGCAGAGATCTACGCATACCGAGCTCTTGGACCTGGAGGAGCTGGAACGTCTGAAAGTGTTATTCTAGCTATCGAAAAAGCAATTCAAGATGATGTAGATATTATTAATTTATCATTGGGAAATGATGTGAATGGTCCTGATTTACCAACAAGCTTAGCATTAGATCGGGCTGTTGAAAAAGGAATTGTAACGGTCACATCTAGCGGCAATTCAGGTCCAGGTTTATGGACCGTGGGCTCTCCAGGTACAGCGGGAAAAGCTATTTCCGTTGGCGCTTCTGTTTCCCCGACAACAGTTCAATTTCTAACAATTGGATTTAACAAAGAAAAAATTATGATGGCTCCAGTAGAAGGGTCTCGTCCATGGACGTTTAATCAAACGCTGCGTGTAATAAATGAAGAATACTCCAAAGAGCAAAAGCATGCGTTGGGTAACGTCATTTTGCTAAAAGCAGAAGGAAATGCGGTTGAAAAAAAGATTAAACAAGCTGAACAGGCTGGAGCAAAAGCTGTTCTTTTATATAGCCCGACTGAAAAAAGCATAATCGGTAAACTACAAGAGTCAGTAAATATTCCAGTGATATGGGTAAGTAAAAAAAGCGGTGATACCATTAATCAACACATTCAGTCTCAACAGCCATACTTACGCACTGGCAAGCAAGTGGTGCAAGACTTGCTCACATCTTTCAGTTCAAGAGGACCTGTAACGACTACTTGGGGAATCAAGCCGGACGTCGTCGCACCTGGTTACTCCATTAATAGTACAGTTCCTGGGGGATATGAACGCATGCATGGAACAAGTATGGCTGCGCCCCATGTAGCTGGAGCGTGCGCTCTTATTTTACAAGCACACCCGAACTGGTCTCCTGAACAAGTCAAAGCTTCATTGATGAACACAAGTAAAGTAATGAAGCAGCTAAATGGCCAAACGTATCGAGTATATGAACAAGGAGCCGGGAGAATTCAAATAGCAAAAGCTGTCACAGCAGACTCTTTATTTTATCCATCTTCTTTATCTTTCGGTATTTTTACGCGCCCATCAAAGAAAGTCTTATCATTTAAAATTGATAATCAGTCTGATAAAGCAAAAACGTATCGCTTAAACGTTCCAAAAAGGGATGAAGGAGTGAACTGGGATGTTCCATTACCCGTCACGGTGCAGCCCCATCAGACAAAAGAAATAGCTGTCACTTTATCGGTGCAGCCCCGTTTTAAAAATAAAGGTATATATGACGGATATTTGGAAATAAATGATTCACGTGAAACATTTTCGCTTCCTTATATGTACATGGTTAGCATTCCAGATTATCCTCGTGTCATGGGATTGCAAGTAGCAGCGGAAAAAGAGAAAAATACGTATAGCTATGAACTGTTTTTGCCTGAAGGAGCAGATCAATTAGGCGTGGCTCTTTTTGATAAGCAGTCTTTACAGTTTGTATCGTATTTAGATGTTGACGTTGATGTAGAAAGAGGCATGAGAAAACGAAAAATAACGATTGATGAATCGCTTGTACCGGGGTCGTACCAAATATTTGCATTTGTGAAAAAGCATAGACAAGAGCAGGTTGTACAAAGTACAATAACGATTGAATGAACCTCTTTAAATGTTTTCATTTGAAGAGGTTTTATGTGTGGCAGAAATGTGAACAATAAGAAGAGATTGTGAAGTTTTTAGCTTAAACACATTGACATTAAATATACGCTATTGTATGCTTACAGGGAATATAAATGATAAGGTTTTCAACCTGTGAAAACCGTTGATATTTCTGCGTATTTTATTAGCTGTTTTTACCTTTTTTAGCAATTTTTTTTGCCTTTCTATCATATATTGAGCTATAAAAACGATAGAGAATTCGGAAAAAAGAAAATTTTGCAAAAGGGGTATGAGCTTATGAAAGATCGCAACCGTCATCCTTTGCAAGCGATGGCATTAGTGTCAATCATTCTATCACAGTTAGCAGGTTCAGTCTTAATTGGCTTATTCTCTGGAAGATGGGCTGATCAATGGCTTGACACCGAACCACTATTTTTGATTTTAGGCCTTCTTTTAGGGCTAGCAGCAGGTGTTTTTATGATGCTGCGGACAGTCCACCATTTTTTTTCAGGAGATTAATAATTCATGCAGGATTTGCAGCACGTTTTTCCAAGACTTCGTTCATACATATTGTATTTGTTAGCATTATACGTTCTCGGCTGGGGATTTACAAGTTATAAGGCTGTTTTTGCAGGTTTAATTTTAGGAACCGCCCTGAGTTTGTATAATTTGTGGAACTTAGTAAGAAAGTTTGAGCAGTTTGGACAGGCGTTGGATGAGGGGAAAAAGCCCCGTTCAATTGGGACTGTTGTAAGATTTGCAACAGCTGCTCTCGCAGTTGTGATTACCATCTCTTATCCAAAAACCTTTCATATTATTAGTGTAGTTGTGGGATTAATGACGTATTACGTTGTCATTATCATAGATTTAGTTGTTCAAAATATGCGTAGAAGATAGAAAGAGAGGTGAACACAGTTGGGTCATGAATCACCAACTATAGAGTTTCTAGGCCTTACTTTTAGTCAAAGTAACTTGCTTATGGTTACCGTAGCTTCTGTTATTGTATTCTTAATTGCAGTTTTATGTACTCGTACTCTTGCTATGAAGCCAAGCGGTGCACAAAACTTTATTGAATGGGTCTTAGATTTTGTTAAAGGACTCGTTAATAGCAATATGGATTGGAAAACAGGTGGCCGCTTTTTGACGCTAGGTGTAACTTTACTTATGTACATTTTTGTGTCAAATATGTTGGGTCTTCCATTTGCCATCGTGATTGACCATAACTTATGGTGGAAATCGCCAACCGCTGATCCAGCAATTACGCTGACGTTAGCCGTTATGGTAGTTGTATTATCACATTATTATGGTATTAAAATGCGAGGTTTCTCTGCATACACGAAAGATTACTTCAAGCCAATGGCATTTTTATTCCCGCTTAAGATTATCGAGGAGTTTGCCAATACGTTAACGCTTGGCCTTCGTCTTTACGGTAATATTTATGCTGGGGAAATTTTGTTAAGCTTGCTAGCTGGTTTAGCAACAACAGGCTTCTTAGGTACAATTGGAGCTGCTATTCCAATGCTTTTATGGCAAGGATTCAGTATTTTTGTAGGCGCAATTCAGGCCTTCATTTTCACAATGTTAACGATGGTTTATTTATCTCACAAAGTGAGTAGCGACCATTAATTTATAAAGCTTTGTTCAAGTAATACCCAATTTGGACAAAACAAAACTTAGTTAAACAAAATCATATATATTAAGGGAGGACTTTATAAAATGGGTTTAATAGCATCTGCAATTGCGATTGGTTTAGCGGCACTAGGTGCTGGTATTGGTAACGGTCTTATCGTTTCTAAGACGATTGAAGGCACAGCTCGCCAACCAGAAGCACGTGGTACATTAACTTCAATGATGTTCGTTGGGGTTGCCTTAGTTGAGGCGCTTCCAATTATCGCCGTAGTTATTGCATTCATGGTACAAGGTAAATAATAATGTGTTACATGTGGCGAAGATCATTCAAAAGAACCTTCGCCATTACTTTATGTCTTTAATAAGTAAATTATATATGTGGAGTCTCTGAAGGGAGTGAACATGGCCGTGTCGAACATGTTTGTGTTAGGAGCAGCAGGCATTAATGGTGGAGATATTCTTTTCCAATTAGTGATGTTCCTTATCCTACTTGCGTTACTTCAAAAATTCGCGTTTGGTCCTGTAATGGGAATCATGAAAAAACGTGAAGAGCATATTGCCGGTGAGATTGATGAAGCAGAAAAGCAAAATGAGGAAGCGAAGAAGCTTGTTGAAGAGCAGCGTGAAATCTTAAAGCAATCTCGTCAAGAAGTGCAAGTAATGATGGAAAACGCTAGAAAGTCTGCAGAAGATAAAAAAGAAGAAATCATTGCGGCAGCACGCGAAGAGTCTGAGCGTCTAAAAGCTGCAGCAAAACAAGAAATCGAACAGCAAAAAGATCAAGCAGTTGCTGCGTTACGTGAGCAAGTTGCTTCATTATCTGTTTTAATTGCGTCGAAAGTTATTGAAAAAGAACTTTCTGAACAAGATCAAGAGAAGTTAATTCATGAATATATCCAAGAAGTAGGGGATGTACGATGAGTCAACCAGCTGTAGCCAAACGCTATGCACTAGCTCTTTTTCAATTAGCAACAGAAAAACAGATGATCGATGAAATGCAAGACCAGCTACAAATCGTTGAAGAGGTGTTTGCTAAAACACCTGAATTAATGGATGTATTAACTCATCCAAAAATTACAATTGAGCGAAAAAAACAGTTTGTAAGTGAGGCATTTGCTGAACTTTCACCAACTGTTCAACATACGGTTCTTCTATTATTAGAGCGTCACCGCATTCAAATTGTTAGCGAAATGGTAAAAGAGTATCGTTTCCTAGCGAACGAAGTACGTGGCGTGGCAGATGCAACTGTTTATTCTGTCAAACCTTTAAGTGCAGATGAGAAAAGAGCAATCTCGCAATCATTTGCTTCTAAAGTTGGAAAACATACGTTAAATATTTCAAATATAGTAGATAAAAGCCTAATCGGCGGCGTGAAGCTTCGCATTGGTAATCGTATCTATGATGGCAGCATTAGCAGCAAATTAGAAACGATCCACCGAGGACTTCTTGCACACAGATCGTAGATAGGGGTGAAATTCATGAGCATCAAAGCTGAAGAAATTAGTGCGCTGATCAAGCAGCAAATTGAAAACTATCAGTCTGAGATTAAAGTGAGTGATGTAGGTACTGTTATCCAAGTTGGGGACGGTATCGCACGTGCTCATGGCCTCGACAATGTCATGGCTGGAGAACTGGTTGAATTTTCAAATGGTGTCATGGGAATGGCACAAAACTTAGAAGAAAACAATGTAGGTATCATTATTTTAGGACCATACACGGAAATTCGTGAAGGTGACGAAGTTCGCCGTACAGGACGCATCATGGAAGTTCCAGTAGGGGAGCAGTTAATCGGTCGTGTTGTTAACTCATTAGGTCAGCCAGTAGACGGCTTAGGCCCAGTAGAAACAACAAAAACACGTCCAATTGAAGGTGCTGCACCTGGCGTTATGGATCGTAAATCAGTACATGAGCCGCTTCAAACAGGTATCAAGGCGATTGACGCACTTGTGCCGATCGGTCGTGGACAGCGTGAGTTAATTATCGGTGACCGTCAAACGGGTAAAACATCGGTAGCAATCGATACAATCTTAAACCAAAAAGATCAAGATATGGTATGTATCTATGTAGCGATTGGCCAAAAAGAATCAACAGTTCGTAACGTAGTAGAGACATTACGTAAACACGGTGCTCTAGATTACACAATCGTTGTAACAGCATCAGCTTCACAACCAGCTCCACTATTATTCTTAGCACCATACGCTGGAGTAACAATGGGTGAAGAGTTTATGTATAACGGTAAGCACGTACTTGTTATTTACGATGACTTAACAAAACAAGCATCAGCTTATCGTGAACTTTCATTACTATTACGCCGTCCTCCAGGTCGTGAAGCGTATCCAGGGGATGTATTCTACCTGCACTCTCGTTTATTAGAGCGTGCGGCAAAGTTATCGGACGCAAAAGGTGGAGGTTCATTAACAGCTCTTCCATTTATTGAAACGCAAGCAGGAGACGTATCTGCTTATATCCCAACGAACGTAATTTCGATTACAGACGGACAAATTTTCTTACAGTCAGATCTATTCTTCTCAGGTGTACGTCCTGCGATTAATGCTGGTCTTTCTGTATCACGTGTAGGTGGATCTGCACAAATTAAAGCGATGAAAAAGGTAGCAGGTACACTGCGTCTAGACCTTGCATCGTATCGTGAGCTTGAATCATTTGCTCAGTTCGGTTCTGATCTTGACCAAGCGACTCAAGCAAAATTAAATCGAGGAGCGCGTACAGTTGAAATCTTAAAACAAGGTTTACACAAACCGCTTCGCGTAGAAAAACAAGTAGCTGTGCTTTACGCATTAACAAAAGGCTTCTTAGATGATGTTCCAGTATCAGATATTACACGCTTTGAAGACGAGTACTTAACATGGTTAGAATCAAACCGTAAAGAAGTACTTGAATCAATCCGTACAACTGGTGGCCTTCCTGAAGCTGGCGTATTCGAATCAGCACTTGAAGAATTCAAGAAAACATTTATTGCATCTGAATAATATATTGTCAGCATGGTATGTTAAGACAATCTTTCAATAAGGTGAAGGTGAACATTTGTTCACCTTTCATACCACGTGATCTTCTAAAACAAGGTGGTGAAACCTTTGGCATCATTACGTGATATACAAACTCGAATCACATCGACGAAAAAAACGAGCCAGATTACGAAAGCAATGGAAATGGTTTCAGCTGCAAAGCTGAATAGAGCGGAACAAAATGCAAAATCGTTTGTTCCATATATGGAAAAAATTCAAGAGGTAGTCTCAAGCGTAGCCCTTGGCAGCAGAGGCGCTTCACATCCAATGTTAACTGCGCGCAGCGTGAAGAAGACTGGTTATATCGTAATCACTTCAGATCGCGGTCTAGCAGGAGCATATAACAGTAATATTTTGCGAAAAGTATCTCAAGCTATTGAAGAACGCCATCAATCACCTGATGAATATGGTGTGATTGCAATTGGACGAGTAGGGAGAGATTTCTTCGTAAAACGCGGTATTCCGGTTTTGCTTGAAATCACAGGCTTAGCAGATCAGCCAGCTTTTGCTGACATTCAAGGAATCGCTTCACAAACAGTTCAAATGTTTGCGGACGGTACGTTTGATGAACTTTACTTATACTACAATCACTTTATCAATACGATTTCACAAGAAGTGACGGAGAAGAAGCTATTGCCTCTAACAGATCTTCAACCTTCTGGTAAACTTGTTGGTTATGAATTTGAACCATCACAAGAAGAGATTTTAGAAGTATTACTTCCTCAGTATGCAGAGAGTTTAATTTACGGCGGCCTGCTTGATGGAAAAGCAAGTGAGCATGCTGCTCGTATGACAGCGATGAAAAGTGCAACAGACAACGCAAAAGATCTTATCAATAATCTTACATTGTCATATAACCGTGCACGTCAAGCGGCAATTACCCAGGAAATTACGGAAATTGTTGGCGGAGCGGCAGCGTTAGAATAGAAAGTTTAATGGAAAAGCAAGTTAGGAGGGAACACGATGACAAAAGGACGCGTTACTCAAATCATGGGTCCAGTTGTAGACGTAAAGTTTGACAACGGACACCTTCCAGCAATTTATAACGCCCTTAAAATTTCACATAAACCGAGCAGTGCAAGTGAAGTTGCAATCGAATTAACATTAGAAGTTGCGATTCACTTAGGTGATAACACAGTTCGTACAGTAGCAATGTCATCCACTGACGGCTTAGTTCGTGGATTAGAAGTAGAAGATACAGGTGCAGCAATCTCAGTACCAGTTGGTGACGTTACGTTAGGTCGTGTATTCAACGTATTAGGTGAAAAAATCGACTTAGACGCCCCAATCGATGCAGGTGCACGTCGTGATCCAATCCACCGTCAAGCACCAAAGTTCGAAAATCTATCTACACAAGCTGAAATTCTTGAAACAGGTATTAAAGTAGTAGACTTATTAGCTCCTTACATTAAAGGTGGAAAAATCGGTCTATTCGGTGGTGCCGGTGTAGGTAAAACAGTATTAATTCAAGAGTTAATCAATAACATTGCTCAAGAGCACGGCGGTATTTCGGTATTCGCTGGTGTAGGTGAGCGTACGCGTGAAGGTAATGACTTATACCATGAAATGACAGATTCCGGTGTTATTAAGAAGACGGCTATGGTATTTGGACAAATGAATGAGCCACCTGGTGCACGTCAACGTGTTGCATTAACAGGATTAACAATGGCAGAATACTTCCGTGACGAACAAGGTCAAGACGTATTATTCTTTATCGATAATATCTTCCGTTTCACACAAGCGGGTTCAGAAGTATCAGCATTACTTGGCCGTATGCCATCAGCAGTAGGTTATCAGCCAACATTAGCGACGGAAATGGGTCAGCTTCAAGAGCGTATCACGTCAACAAGCGTAGGTTCTGTAACATCGATTCAAGCGATTTACGTACCAGCCGATGACTATACGGATCCAGCTCCAGCGACAACATTTGCTCACTTAGATGCAACAACAAACTTAGAGCGTAAATTATCAGAGATGGGTATTTACCCTGCGGTAGATCCATTAGCATCTACATCTCGCGCTTTATCTCCTGAAATTGTTGGAGAAGAGCACTATGCAATTGCGCGTCAAGTTCAACAAACGTTACAGCGTTATAAAGAGTTACAAGATATCATTGCAATCCTAGGTATGGATGAGTTATCTGATGAAGATAAACTTGTTGTACAACGTGCTCGTCGCGTTCAATTCTTCTTGTCTCAAAACTTCCACGTAGCAGAACAATTTACAGGTCAAAAAGGTTCTTATGTTCCTGTAAAAGAAACTGTTAAAGGATTTAAAGAGATCTTGGAAGGTAAATACGATCATTTACCTGAAGATGCGTTCCGTTTAGTTGGTCGCATTGAAGAAGTTATTGAAAATGCGAAACGTATGGGAGTAGAAGTTTAATTTAAGGGACATAGGAGGTTTTTTAAATGAAGACAATCCATGTCAGTGTAGTGACTCCTGATGGCCCAGTTTACGAATCAGAAGTGGAAATGGTAAGTACCCGAGCACAGAGCGGTGAGCTTGGTATTTTACATGGCCATATTCCGATGGTTGCTCCTTTACAAATTGGAGCCGTCCGCTTGAAGAAAGCAAGCAGTACAGAACTTGTGGCTGTTAGCGGAGGATTTCTTGAAGTAAGACCTGACAAAGTAACAATTCTTGCACAGGCTGCTGAAACAGCTGAAGAGATTGACGTAGCTCGTGCAGAAGAAGCGAAAAAGCGCGCTGAAATGCGCCTTGATAGCAAACAAGATGACGTTGATGTTAAGCGTGCTGAAATTGCCTTGAAACGGGCAGTCAATCGTTTAGATATTAGTCAACGTAAGTTCTAAAAAAAGCCCTCTCAAACGAATGAGAGGGCTTTTTTGCTCTATTATACACAAGGGGAAGAGCAAATAGCATTGATCTATGATTATATATTCCATTTAACTAAGCGCATCCATCTTCTTTATTTTGTTCAATAATGGAAAAGGATCTTAAAATAGGGAATAAAATAAATGTTTTTCATGTTACCGTTTACGAATTTGCATAAGTGTGCTTTAATATGAAAAGAAGAGACGATGATCGTCTCTTCTTTTCATATGGTGTTTAAAAGGAGTGCTTTTATTGTTTGGAGGAATTGAACAGCAAACGTTACTAACCATGATTTCACATTTGATTTTTATTGTGATTACTTGGTATGCTTTGCAGGGCTTTCAAATTGAAAAGCTGATGAAACCTAATCATGTGTTTCAAGCAAAATTAATGCTTATTTTATTGACCATTACGATTTCATCAACAGTAAGTAATTTCTTTTTGGATTATTTATTTTGGTCACAGCGCATTCCCTCATTTTTTCAATGATTGGCAAGCTATGAGTCTATGATAAAATAGACGTTCATTCATTGAAGATATACGAATTTATACGCTAATGTATGTCGCTATGTCTAAATATGACGACCCTTTTCATGTATGTATCATCGCCTTCTGGAAAGACTGATGAGTACGGAGAGGGAGTGGCGAAATGTTTAAAAAAATTAGTGTCTTTTTGGCTATTTTCATTACTGGCTTATTCGTATATCATGGAAGTTATGTGAGCAATGCCCAAAACAATGAAACTACTATTGAGAAGATTGTTCACACCTTAAATAAGCAGCATGTTTCGTTAACTGAAGTATCGTTGTATGCAAGAGAAGAAGTAAAAGCTGTTACTGACCAAAAAACCTTTTATTCGCAAGCTAAAAGTATTAAAAGTAATTTTAGAGGTTTTAAATGGGAAGTGAAGAGGGAAAGAGACCTATGGAAAGCAATAGGTACACGCAAAAGTGAAGATGTGAACGAAGTCATTCTGTTAACTTATGCGATCGATGAACACAGCAATGCGT
Source organism: Priestia sp. MDV22-iso46 (assembly GCF_058629175.1). Classification (NCBI taxonomy): domain Bacteria; kingdom Bacillati; phylum Bacillota; class Bacilli; order Caryophanales; family Bacillaceae; genus Priestia; species Priestia sp. MDV22-iso46. Next base: position 215,908 of record NZ_JBZVWT010000004.1, on the reverse strand, counting down.
ACATATCGTATCATGTAACGGGACAAGGTTTAAAAGAAAAAAATATGACCCATTTTCAAAATGTATTTCAGACAAATTATGAAAAAATTTTCCTATCAGAACCCATAATTTTCTCTTGTGCAACGGGGGAAATCAATGATAAGATGGAAAGTGTTTTGTCTGTTGAAATTCAAGACCTATTACGAGCTTTCAATGCTAAACCAGTGGAATCTCTAGTGGAAGAGTCATTTACCTCTGTTTCAGCATATACTGGACTGTGGGAAGAAGCTCTTCAAACGAAAAAGCAGGAAATGAACTTACAAATTGCATTACGCAAGACAAGAATGGGCGGTCAAACAACCATAGTTGTTGGCACACCTATCATTACGTCTGAATATTAATATAGAGAAAATGGACGCGGAGGGGAATACCTTGGAAAAAATCATCGTCCGCGGTGGAAATAGATTAAGCGGTACAGTTAAAGTTGAAGGAGCAAAAAACGCCGTTTTACCTATTATCACTGCAACCTTATTAGCTAGTGAAGGAAAAACAATTCTAAATGATGTACCAGCTCTCTCCGATGTATTTACGATTGGCGAAGTTTTAAGACATCTGAATGCAGAAGTAGATTTTGAAACAAATCGTGTAGTTGTAGATGCATCAAGAGAGTTAAAAACAGATGCACCTTTTGAATATGTAAGAAAAATGCGCGCTTCAGTACTTGTAATGGGTCCTTTATTGGCGCGTACAGGTGAGGCTCGTGTAGCTTTACCTGGCGGATGTGCGATTGGATCAAGACCGATTGATCAGCATCTTAAAGGCTTTGAAGCAATGGGTGCTAAAGTTCAAGTAGGAAATGGTTTTATTGATGCAAAAGTTGAAGGAAGACTAAAAGGTGCTAAAATTTATTTAGACTTCCCAAGTGTAGGTGCCACAGAAAATATTATGATGGCAGCAGCATTAGCGGAAGGCACTACAATTATGGAAAACGTAGCAAAAGAACCTGAGATTGTCGACTTAGCAAACTTCTTAAACGCAATGGGCGCTAAAGTTCGCGGTGCAGGAACTGGTACGATCCGTATTGAAGGTGTTAATAAATTATATGGTGCAGAACATGCAATTATTCCAGATCGTATCGAAGCTGGAACATTCATGGTAGCAGCAGCTATTACAGGTGGAAACGTACTTGTACGCGGTGCAGTAGCAGAGCACATCAGTTCACTTGTTGCTAAAATGGAAGAAATGGGTGTTGAAATTACTGAAGAAGGCGACGGCTTACGTGTTGTAGGACCTGAAAAGCTAAAATCAGTAGATATTAAAACAATGCCTCATCCAGGGTTCCCTACGGATATGCAATCTCAAATGATGGCATTATTATTAGCAGCAGAAGGCACAAGTATGATTACAGAAACAGTTTTTGAAAACCGCTTTATGCACGTAGAAGAGTTTCGCCGCATGAACGCTGATATTAAAATTGAAGGGCGCTCTGTTATTATTAACGGACCTTCTCAACTACAAGGCGCTGAAGTAGCAGCAACAGATCTTCGTGCAGCAGCAGCGTTAACATTAGCAGGACTTGTAGCAGACGGCTATACGCGTGTAACGGAATTAAAACACCTTGATCGTGGTTATGTAAATTTCCACAATAAATTAGCCGCTTTAGGCGCTGATATTGAACGTGTAAATGACGAAACAAAGCAAGTAGAACAAACTCAACAGGCTTCAGACGTCAAATAAATATGTCATAAAAAAAGCATCTCATAGCGAGATGCTTTTTTTGTCGTTGGACGACCCTTATGGCCGGTTTGCTGTCATAAAAGGTTGTCCACCTCCATACATATGGAATATAGGGATATAGGTGTTCCTTGTCAAAATAATAGATATGGAGGCTAGGCGTTCATGAAACAAGCAAAGCCAATCGTCGTACTAGGAGTCATCTTTTTTTTCGTTGTGTTACTCATCCCAACACTTCTCGTTGTTCCTTTTACTGAAAAGACAGATGGAAAGCTACATGAAAATGTCAAACAGACCCCAAAAACCGAAAAACTACAAAAAGTGACAGCGTCTCCTCTTGACGTCAGTGTTTATCGTACGGAAACGAAAAAAGTAGAAAAACTGCCCCTCGAAGACTATCTTGTAGGGGTAGTAGCAGCTGAAATGCCTGCTACTTTTGAGCTTGAAGCACTTAAGGCTCAAAGTTTGGCAGCCAGAACCTATATTGTGCAAACTATGATGAATGGAAATAGTCATCTTCCCCAAGGAGCGGATGTGACTGATACCGTAGAGTACCAAGTATATTTAAATAAAGATGAGCTAAGAAGCAGATGGAACAAAGACTATGATTGGAAAATCAAAAAAATTCAAGAAGCAGTGAAGGACACCCAAGGTCAAATTCTTACGTATAAAAATAAGCCAATTAATGCTACGTTCTTTTCTACCAGCAATGGTTACACTGAAAATTCAGAAGCGTATTGGAAGAATTCCATTCCTTATCTAAAAAGTGTAGCTAGTCCATGGGATAAAAAGTCCCCTGAATTTACAAATCAGAAAGTAATGTCTGTTGCTAGCTTTGAACAGAGGCTTGGAGTGAAATTAACAAACAGTGGATCAGTAGGTGAAATCGTCTCTAGAACGCCGGGGCAGCGCGTAGATTACGTAAAGATAAACGGTAAAGAACTGTCGGGAAAAGATGTTCGGGAAAAACTGGGTTTATCGTCAGCCGACTTTCATTGGACAAAAAAAGGTAATGAAATTATCATCAACACAAAAGGATATGGACATGGTATTGGGATGAGTCAGTACGGAGCAAATGGTATGGCACTAGAAGGAAAAACGTATAAAGATATTGTTACTCATTATTATACAGGTGTTGCGATTACCCCTAACGATCAGTTTGTTGCACAATTGACAGCTAAACGCTAATTCAAAGACCCTTATAGCAGGGTCTTTTTTTATGGTTTTCACTTTTTTTAAATAAAATGTATATTTTAGATTCATCTGTTGAAAAATAATCGAAAAAAATTTTTTATCGCTGTGTATATATTCATTCAATTGTGTTCAGACTGATTGCTGAGGTGATGATATATGAGAGAGGAAGAAAAGAAACGTACTTCTCCAAAATCGAAAGTTCAAAAATTAGTTAGAAAGCGTTGGGTGTTCCCGGCTATCTATTTAGCGAGTGCAGCAATTATTCTTACAGCAGTCCTTTGGTTTCAAGCTAATGGAAACGATATTAGCAAAGAAGACAAAAGCGGCTATAGCCAAGACGGTACGGCTTATCGAGACGACGCTGTAGAGGTAAATGCTTCGCTTGAAAATTTAAAAATGCCAGTTGCTAGTGAAGCATCAGCTATCGTGAAAAAGCCTTTCTACGACGATCAAGCATCTGAAAAACAGCAAGAAGAAGCACTAGTTTTCTACAACAATACGTATCATCCAAATACAGGTGTTGACTTAGCTGTTAAGGGAGATAAATCATTTGATGTTGTAGCAGCAGCTAGCGGTACAGTAACAAAAGCAACAAAAGATCCTTTACTAGGTTATGTAGTAGAAATTGATCATAAAGATGGTTTAGTCACACAGTATCAATCTCTTGAGAAAGCTGATGTAGAAGTAGGAGATATTGTTAAACAAGGCCAAACGATCGCAAAAGCTGGAAAAAGCTTATATAATCAAGAAGCAAAAACACATGTGCATTTTGAAGTTCGTAAAGATGGTGTAGCAATTAATCCAAGCAGTTATTTTGGAAAATCTGTTAGTTCTATTAAAGAAGTCAAAGCAGCTGAAGTGACAGAACCAAAAGACGACTCTTCTTCTGAAGAATCAAAGGATAGCGAAAAATCATCTGATGAAAAGACTAAAGAAGATAAAGATTCAAAACAACCTTCAACAGATACGTCTAAACCAAATGCATAAGGCAAGACCATAAATATGAAAAGAAGCTGGATAAAATCGAGCTTCTTTTTTTATGAATTTTTCTAAAATGAGATGCATTATGTTAAAAAAGTAAATAAAAAACACTAAATTTTCAAAAAAATATAAGAAATCACTTGTCCTTACTGACTTTTCTAGCATATATCTGCACACAAGCTAATAAACTGTTACAAACCTATAAAGAGAATGTTAGAAAAGGGATAATATATACATTCCCTTGGATACTTCTCATATCCAATTTGGGGAGGGCGAGTAGTGTGCACGATTACATCAAAGAGAGAACTATCAAGATTGGAAAGTATATTGTAGAAACAAAGAAAACAGTTCGTGTAATTGCGAAAGAATTTGGCGTTTCGAAAAGTACTGTCCATAAAGATTTAACAGAGCGTCTACCAGAAATAAATCCTGAGTTAGCAAATGAAGTAAAAGAAATTCTTGATTATCATAAATCTATTCGGCATTTGCGTGGAGGAGAAGCAACAAAATTAAAGTACAAAAAGGAAGAAGAAACTGTAAAATGAAAAAATGCCCAATATTGCCTTTTTTATAGAGGTAGTATAGGGCATTTTATTTTTTGGATAAAATAGGTATATAATAAATATTTTTGCTAATAACAACATACATATACAAATTGTGATAAAATAGTAAATTAGGAAAAAAGAATGGTTATCATGCAAAGATATGTAAATAGAAGGAGGATTTAAGGTATGTTAGCAAAAGACATTGGTATCGATTTAGGTACAGCTAACGTCTTAATTCACGTTAAAGGCAAAGGAATTGTGTTAAATGAACCGTCTGTTGTGGCGATTGATAAAAATACAAATAGAGTGCTAGCAGTAGGGGAAGAAGCGAGACGTATGGTAGGAAGAACGCCCAGTAATATTATTGCCATTCGTCCCTTAAAAGATGGTGTTATCGCTGACTTCGAAATTACAGAGTCTATGCTCAAACACTTTATTAACAAATTAAATGTAAAAGGTTTTTTATCCAAGCCGCGCATTTTAATTTGTTGTCCAACAAATATTACTTCTGTTGAACAAAAAGCAATTCGCGAAGCTGCTGAAAAGAGCGGTGGAAAAACTATTTATTTGGAAGAAGAACCAAAAGTCGCGGCTATTGGCGCTGGAATGGATATCTTTCAGCCGAGCGGAAATATGGTCGTAGATATTGGTGGAGGTACAACCGATGTGGCCGTCCTTTCAATGGGCGATATCGTAACAGCAGCTTCTATTAAGATGGCTGGTGATCGTTTTGATGCCGAAATTTTGCAGTACATTAAGCAAAAATATAAGCTCTTAATCGGAGAGCGTACAGCAGAAGAAATTAAAGTGAAAATTGGTACGGTGTTTCCTAAAGCTCGTAATGAAGAGTTGGACATTCGAGGGCGAGACATGGTTTCAGGCCTACCTCGTACGGTTACTGTTTATTCTGAAGAAGTAGAGGAGGCACTTAGAGAGTCTGTCAGCGTAATTGTACAAGCTTCGAAAAGTGTATTAGAGCGTACACCTCCCGAACTTTCTGCCGATATTATAGACAGAGGCGTTATTTTAACTGGCGGTGGAGCATTGCTTCACGGTATGGATCAGCTGTTAGCGGAAGAATTAAAGGTGCCTGTGCTAATTGCAGAAAATCCAATGGGTTGTGTAGCTGTTGGAACAGGTATTATGCTCGATAATATTGATAAACTATCTCGTCGCAATATTGTTTAAATAAATGAAGACTCCTCTATTGGCTCGTTTCATACAGAGGAGTCTCTTCTTTTATCTATTATACTCTGTGAGCTGGCTATAACGAACAACGTTTACTTGTAAGGAGGATGAAGTATGTTTAAAGGGTTTTACACGGCAGCAGCGGGTATGCTGTCTCAACAGCGTCAAACTGACTTATTAACGAATAACATAGCAAATGCTAATACGCCAGGATTTAAAGCAGATCAAGGTACGTTAAAGGCATTTCCTGATATGTTGCTGCAGCGAATGGAATCTGAAGATTTACCTACTGACCGTAGCATCTCTGTTCAGAACAAAAAAGACATAGGTGCGATTAATACGGGCGTGTATATGCAAGAAACAGTTCCAAATTTTACACAAGGTGATCTTCAGCAAACGTCTCAATCAACTGATATTGCATTGATGGAGCAAAATATGCCTACAAAAGAGGGCGGACTATTTTTTGTGGTACAAAGCCCTGATAATACGCCTCAATATACAAGAAACAGTAATTTTACATTAGATCAGGAAGGGTTTTTAACTACGTCTACCGGAGCTTATGTATTAAATACAAATAATCAACCAATTCAACTAAAAAGTGAAAACTTTACAGTTGATTCACAAGGTAACGTAACGGAAAATAATCAGCAGGTTGCACAAATCGATATTGCTTATGCTAGTGACTTACAAACGATTAAAAAGGCAGGGAATGGATTGTATGAAACGCTGAACAATCAGCCCTTGCCTTCAGCAAGGAATAATCCAGGCATTTCTTATCAGTTAAAGCAAGGATTTGTTGAACGTTCCAATGTAGATGCTGCTCAAAGTATGACTGATTTACTAACGGCTTACAGAGCTTTTGAGGCAAATCAAAAAATAATGCAAGCTTACGATAGAAGCATGGATAAAGCGGCAAATGAAATTGGGCGTGTGCGCTAAAAGCAACGGGGGAGATGAGAAGGATGAACCGTACAATGATAACAGCGGCCAATACGATGGGACAGCTGCAGCAGCAGCTTGATGTCATTGGTCATAATCTATCTAATACAAATACGCCAGGATATAAAGCGAGAGATGCTTCATTTAATGATATGCTGTATCAACAAGTAAACAATCAAGAAGATAAGGGAACAGAAAAGCGGCTTACGCCAGCCGGAATTCGGCAAGGCACAGGCGCTTATTTAGATCAAACGAGCTTGAATATGACGCAGGGTGCTTTTCAGAATACAGATAAACTATTAGATGTAGCTGCCTCAAATCCAAACGTTTATTTTCAAGTTGCCGTAAACGATTCCCAACAGCCTGTACAGTATACGCGAGATGGTTCTTTTCATCTTAGCCCTGAAGGCCCGAACGATGTTAAATTAGTAAACGGTTCTGGTCAGGATGTGCTGGGGGAAAATGGTCAAGCTATTATTTTCAATAACGCGTTCAAAGATATACAAATTGATGGAAGTGGAACGATAACGGTTACTACGAATACGGGCGTTGACCAGTTTACACTTGGGTTAACAAATGTCCAAAAGCCGCAGGTGCTAGAAGCTAAAGGAGAAAATCTATTTGCCTTTCCAGCAGGGATGAACCAACCGAATATGTTTACAGATTTGACTGGAAAAGCTCGAGAAACAGCAGGCGTAGAGCAAGGGAAATTGGAACAGTCAAATGTAGATTTGAGTAAAGAACTTACTGATATGTCCATTGCTCAACGTGCGTATCAATTTAATTCCCGCTCTATTTCAATTGCAGATCAAATGATGGGCTTGGTTAATGGAATCAGAGCCTAAGCAAGTAGTTGCTTCTCAATTGAGCATTCTGTATATTGATAATAGTATCGTATGTTACATGCGGTTTGAAAGGAGACTTATTTATGCTTGATATTGAACAAATTAAAGAAATTATTCCACACCGATATCCATTTTTATTGGTCGATCGCATTTTAGAAGTGGAAGAGGGAAAAAAAGCAGTTGGTTTAAAAAACGTATCTGCCAATGAAGAATTTTTTAACGGGCATTTCCCTGACTATCCTGTGATGCCAGGGGTTTTAATTGTAGAAGCTTTGGCTCAGGTAGGAGCAGTAGCTATGCTAAAAAAAGAAGAAAATCAAGGACGTTTAGCATTTTTTGCAGGCATTGACAACTGCCGTTTTAAAAAGCAAGTAAGACCTGGTGATCAACTGCGTTTAGAGGTTGAAATTGTACGTGCGCGTGGATCTATTGGCAAAGGAAAAGGTATCGCAACTGTAGATGGAGAGTTAGTCTGCGAAACAGATATTATGTTTGCTTTAGGCGATAAAAAAGAATAGTACATAAGAGCTGCTGATGCAGCTTTTTTTATTGACGCTGCAAAGCAGAAAAAAGTTTCTTTAATAAAGGTATAATATCCATTAGCAACTCTTTTTGAAGTGTTGGTGACAGAGATGAAAATTGTAAGAGCACATGTTTCAATAAGGGCTGTTTATCTATGAGGGTTAAAATGGTCTCGTCGTGTGAATCCGATTCACATTTTCTTGTTAAGTAAAGAAGTTGGAAGTCATGTAAATGATCTTGTTTATAAGAGGAAGGCTCAATAAGTTGGTCCAGCGTAATTTGAAAACAATTACATAGAGATAGAAAATCAAAAATGGAAGGCGTTTGTTTCGAACATTCCCATTTTGAAATAGTTGTACGAGAAACATTCAACTGATTTGCTAATTCTTCTTGTGAAAATCCTCCTTTTAGTCTGAAATATTTAATTCTTTCTCCAAAATCCTTCATATGCATCACCTGATTTCGTAAAGATAAGTATATGTCTTATTGTTCGAATGTAGTTCATGTTCTTTGTAACATGCTGAATTCGCACAATATGAAACATATACACTTTACCTTCTGCAATAAAGGGAATAAAACCTGTTTTTATTTCTTTTTTTTCTCTAAAAAGATTCATTTTTCTGCATGGATATAAAAAAAAGAACAAAAATAGAGGTTTTTATAGTAAAAAAATCCTATTTTTTGTTCGGTATATTGAAAAAAATGGTTGAATAACGGGGAAAAATGCATTAATATACGAATTACAAAGAAAAAGGAGTGAAAAAATGACAAATTTTTATTTGAAAAGGCAAGGCGCTCGCATAAGAGATAATCGCTTCAAACGTTCTAGTTGTGCTCATTTATTTTTAGGAAAAAAAGAAAGGTACCTCTCCAGTGAGTTCTCTTTTCTTTACCCTTCTCATGGACCAACGAAAAAGACCGCAAACAATAATCCTCTCTTTTAAATCCAGACACCTTGAGATGACTTGACTTATTTTTTAGATGTACTTTTTATCGGTCTGTTTCGAAGCTGCAGTTTGAACTGTTGAAGTAAATCTTGACCTGATAACCCTTGGTTAATTAAATCCTCTAAGAGCATTTCAGCATAATGAAGTCTCCGTTCTTTTAAAACACCTTTCATCAACAAACTAATACGATTTTCACCAATTGAAGTAATGGAAGCCACGGTAGCTATAAAGGTAGCCGGATCATTTGTTTCTTTCGTAATTTTAGCTTCTACCGTCATTTTTTGTTTATCTTTCAACAAAACATGAAATTCATCGTACCATTTCTTATCGATAACTGCTTCTAAAATCCAGTTATTTTCGCCGTCTTCTTTATTAATAATAAGGCCATTAGTTAGTGAGACAGACTGACGCTTTTCTTGATCATCAACCAATTGAAATGACACAAGTTTAAATGTTTTCATTGATGTTTCCTCCTTTACGTAAATAGTAGGTTATCCATATTATAACATGAATGAGCTTAAAGATTCCCATTATTCAATCAGTTGGAGTGGTAGACTATGATTAACCATATTATTCTTGTAGGAAGACTGACAAAAAAACCTGAGCTTCGATATACCCATGAAGGGATTGCAGTATCTACTATTACTTTAGCAATTAATCGAACGTTTCGAAATGTTGAAGGTGAATATGATGCTGATTTTGTCAACATTACTCTGTGGAGAAAAAATGCAGAAAATACGGCTGCTTACTGTGATAAAGGAGCGGTTGTAGGTGTGGTAGGGCGTGTACAAACGCGCACATTTGAAAATAATCTTCAGCAAAGAGTATATATGACCGACGTTGTGGCTGATGCTGTTAAGTTTTTAAGTGGAAAGCCATCCGGTTTTTCTTCATTTGATTCAAATCAACAAGAAGAATAAAGTTATCTAGTATGAAAGGGGGTGATTAGTTCAGCTAAGGTTTTAATTCCTCTTATCTATCATAATAGAAGATAGATCCTTTTTAAGAGCAAGGCTCTTTCTATGTTCTCAAGAGAGAAAACTAAAGTATTCACTACCCCCGAACTATTCCTCTATTTCAGCCGTTAAATCATTTAACGGTTTTTTTGCTGTATATAAGAGGTTGAGACATAACTGAATTAATGCAATCTAAAGACAAACAAATGGGGTGAGCTAGTATGGATCACTTGTTACACTACTGTTGATTTCCGTGCAAGGATTCGCTTTCCGCGGACGGCCGATGAGCCTCCTCGTCACTTGCGCGCGGTCTCATCTATTCTGCTTTTCTCGCAGGAGTCTTCGCTTTGCCCTCCGCTCAACAGCTAGAAGAACCTACATATATGAAACCTACGTCCACCCTACCAATGAAAAAATCCGAACGAGTTTGATTCTCCATCAAGAATCAAACTCGTTCGGATCTTCCTCCAATTAAAATACTTTTGTTTCAGCTTCTATCAATTATTTAGAAAATCTTTTTGCCCCTAAGTAGCGCTTGCTCCAGTAGCTGTTATCTAAGCTTGCGATGGTTACACCCGTAGAAGATCCAGCATGAATAAATTGACGATTACCAAGGTAAATGCCCATATGTGTAGGACCGCTAGAATATGTATTAAAAAACACTAAGTCTCCAGGCTGTGGATTACTGACGGGTGTTGATACACTCCAATAACCAGCCGTCGTATAGCGCGTTGTAGAAATTTGTTGTTTCATTACGTAATAAATGAATCCGCTGCAGTCAAAACCAGAAGGAGTTGTGCCACCCCATTTGTAAGGAACACCTATATAACGTTTTGCATCTGAAATCATTTGCGATACATTTAATGTTCCGCTAGAAGTTGAAGGTGTGGATGTACTTGGTTTTGTTGTTGGCGTAGTTGTTTGGCTGCTTTTTGATACCTTTAATTGTTGATTTACATAAATCGTATTAGACGTTAATCCGTTTATTTGTTTTAGCTCACTGACGCTCATGTGAAATGTCGAAGCTATTTTAGATAGGCTATCTCCACGCTGAACTTTGTAAGTTCCGTTTGCATCCTTAGAAGGAGTTTCTGCTGGTTTACTCGTAGTTGGAGTCGATGCGCTATTGCTTCCATTTACTTTTAACGTTTGGTTAATATAAATAATGTTAGAAGAAAGAGCATTCAAACGTTTTAATTCTTCTACGTTCATATTAAAACGAGTAGCAACTTTCCAAAGGGTATCGCCGCTTTGAACTTTATAGGTCGAACCAGTAGCAGGAGCTGAAGGCTTTTCTTCCTTATTAGATGGTTGAGAGGTTGAAGCGGAAGGAATCGATAACGTTTGTCCTATGTGAATTGTATTTGAAGATAACTTATTTACGCTTTTTAAAGCTTCTACCGTTGTATGGTATTTGGTAGATAATGACCAAAGTGTATCTCCAGCTTTCACTTGAACAGTTGAAGCAGATGCTTCAGCTGAAGCTTGATATAAGAATGTCCCGCCAACAATGGCGCCTAGAGATAAAGCGAGCTGCCTTTTTTTCATTAATAAATCCCCCTAATTATGTAAATGTTTCGTGTTTATTTTTCCAATATGTCTATTAAATTACAAAAATATTATATGTATAAATATGCTGGAATTTAAAGAGAAAGTAAAGGGTCTTTTTCGCTATAAAAATACCTTTTTATTCAAAAAACGCTATTTATTGCGCTTTTTGTATCTTTATCAGTAGCTGGAGAATGATTTGCACTTATTTTTTTTGTGTCGAATGATCTAATAAAAAAAGAGGACAAGTAAAAAAGTCCTCTTTTTAGTAACGTTGTAACACATTTTATAATTTTTCTTATTCATTTCTGTATGCAAGAAGCTCTTGTAGTTCTTTATTAGAAAGTTCTGTTACCCATTGATCTCCTTGGATGAGTTCATTGTTTAGATGTTGTTTTTGATTCATCACTTCATCAATTTTTTCTTCAATCGTTCCTCTTGTAATAAACTTATGAACATGAACAAATTTATTCTGCCCAATTCGATGGGCGCGATCGGTTGCTTGGTTTTCAACGGCAGGGTTCCACCATCGGTCAAAATGAATAACGTGATTTGCAGCTGTTAAATTCAATCCAGTTCCACCTGCGCGAAGAGAAAGGATAAAGATGGCTTTTTTCCTTGCTTGAAATTGAGCAACCATCGCATCTCGTTGTTCTTTTGACAAACTTCCGTGAAGGAATAAAACCGGCTCGTTGATTTCTTTTTCTAAGGTTCTTTGCAGCATGAGTCCTGTTTCAATATACTGAGTAAAGATTAAACAGCTTTCTTGCTGTGTGCGAATGCTCTCTACGAGTTCAATAATTTTTTCACTTTTATGAGATCGCCGTACCGTTTGTTTAGCTGCACTTTCCTTTAAGTACAAAGCTGGATGATTGCATAATAATTTTAGCTTATTTAGTGTTTGCAAAATCATGCCTTTTCGTTCAAATCCTGTTTTTTCCTCTGTTTCTTGAAGCATTCCTTGAACTAGCTCTTGGTAAAGTGAAGCTTGTTCCGCTGTCAGCGGGATATATTCTTTTTGTTCTTGTTTATCAGGCAGTGAGCGGGCGATGTTTTTATCTTGTTTTGTTCTTCTCAATAAGAAAGGCTGAATGAGTGCTTTAAGCTCAACAGTTCGTTCAGGTTTCTCGCCTTTTTCAATGCCTGCTACAAATCGGTTTTTAAATGAATTGATTGTTCCTAAGTAACCAGGATTGATGAATTCAAATAATGACCATAGTTCCAGCAGACGGTTTTCAATTGGAGTTCCAGTAAGCGCAATTTTGTGTCTTCCTTGCAGCTGACGGATGGCTCTCGCCTGTTTAGTCTGCGGGTTTTTAACATGTTGTGCTTCGTCTAAGGAAATGCTGTTCCACATAAACCCTTTCAACAATTCGACATCCAAAAGAGCAACTTGATAAGTCGTGATCACAACGTCAGTACTTTCACATATCTTCTCAAATGCGTATCCGTTGGTTCTTTTCGGCCCGTAATGAACATGAACACGAAGAGAAGGGGCAAATTTCTGTAATTCTTTTTCCCAGTTTCCAATTAAAGAAGTTGGGCAAACGATAAGAGAAGGAGAGCTATGTAACTGATGAATATTTGTTAAATAACCAATTAATTGAATGGTTTTACCTAGCCCCATGTCATCTGCTAGACATCCTCCTAAGTTAAACTTTCTCAAAAACATGAGCCAATTCAAACCTTGCTGCTGATAAGGTCTTAATGCACCTTTAAATTCAGAGGGAGGCAGCACTTCCGGCAGCCGTTCTAAATCCGTTAAGGATGTAATAAATGATTGAAAGGAAGCGGGGAGTTGGAACTCAACTTTTACCTCTTCTTCATCGGTTTTACTGTCTGCCATGTAGGTTAGCTTCGTTTTTAAAATTTCATGAATTGAGACGCCTTTTTTACTAGCTTCTTTAACAATTTTCTGCGCTTGTTTAATTAATCTAGAATCCAGTTGAATCCACTGTCCGTTAATAGATAATAATCGGCGTTTTTGTTCGACTAATTTCCGAAACTCTTCTTCTGAGAAAGTTTGATCGCCAATAGAAAATGACCAGCGGAAGCTGCTGATTGCTTGCTTACCAAACAATGCAGATGAAGTATTTTCTATAGCGCCAGATACTTTGATGGTGGCTTTTTTTAATGATTCCCACCAGCTTGGCAAATGGATAGAGACACCTTGTTTAATCAATGCTGCACTATCTTGAGTTAGAAATTCCCATACTTCCTCATCTGTTAGGACAGACTGAATAAACGCGCCTTTTTGGTATAAAGTAGGAGCCAATGCTTTCCATCGTTCGTGTTCGTAAGCGATATATGATTCGTAGTGGTTCCACTCTTTAGGAAGCGTTCTTCCCAGTATAAAAGGTTCTTTGGCTTCATCGTGGGGAATCACGAATGTTTCAGCCATCCATACATCTCCATCGGTCGTTGGCTCTACAATACGCAATGAAAGGTCAAAGGGAGGATTATAGCTCTCGCCTTCTATGCTTATTAAAAAGTCCTTTCCTTCTTTTTTTAACAGGCTCTCTTTAATTTGTGCTCGCCACTCTTGCTCATCAGCTTGTGAAAGCGATCCAGTCATTTGTTTTTTTAAAGGAAGAGAATGAAATTTCCCTTGGATAATCCTCTTTGTCATATCGACTGCAATTTGCTGATAAGCTTCCGCTGAAGCGGACAAAGCCGGTTTCAACACATGCTGTTGAATAGGTAGTTGTATGAAAGTGAACATTTGCCATGCAGAAAGAAGAATTCCTTTTTTTCCATTAATCTCAACCTGTGTAGCTTCGCTTCCGTAATAGGTCTGTTCATGCCATAGAAACAGCGCATCTTTCCATGTATCAGGGAGCAAAATTTGGCCGCTAGGTGATACACAGTAGAGAAAAAAGTCACCGTGTACAGGTTCGACTTCAAGTGTTAAATGAAACAAATCAAACATTCAGTAAATCTCCTTTTTCTAATAGTTGTTGAAACGCGCGCTGTTTCTTCGTTTTTATCGCTAATTCTTCCATATAATGTTCCCATAGTAGAGAGCGATTCATTTGTAGATAAAGTCTCTTTAATTCTTGTAAGTAGATATAGGCTTCTTGATAACTGCTTTTCTTTTTTTCATAAATCAGCTTTGAAATCATTTGATGATAAAGAGGAATAACCAGCTTTTCATCTTTTTGTTTTAAGGCTTCTATCGTTTGCTCGTCATATTTGATGCTGTCATATTGAAGAAGCACCTGTAATTCAACCCACTTTTTCAATTGGTCAGAAGCATATAGAAAATCACTGTATTCAATAAAACTATAGGGAAGTAATGTTTGTAATGCTTCAGTATACAAAGTTTGATCGTTCGTTAAGTCTTTATAGTGCTGAAATAAATTTACAATCATGGAGACCATGTTTCGGCTTCCTTGATAAGTAGTCGGAACGGTGCGTACATAATCTCCTATATAGGCCATTATATAAGAGCCCCACTGAGCAAAGCGGTCAGTTTCTTTTTCGTGCAATAAATCATTTAACCAAGGAATAAGATAGGGAATCATTTGTAGTGTTTCATCGCTCAAACGTTCTTTTGCTTCGCCATCTTTTTCTTGAAGGAATAAAAGATAGGAAAGAGCTGTATTGTTTATAAAAGAAACGTGCTTGGCTTTTAATTCGCTTTCCTCAGTTTTTCGCCACTTTTCTAACGTGAAGACTTTTTGCCAAATAACGCGATAAATCTCAATACGTTCGTATTGTAAAGGCATATCTTTATGCAATAATTCTCGGATGTATGGAATGCTGTCCTCTATAATAGATAATGCATCTCCATCGTATTTCGTTTGCTTTAATGAATCAGCGGTAGCATAAATTTCATTTGTTATTTTGTAGACGTGACTATATACAAATGATTCCTCGATGTTAGTAGAAAGCTGCTGTGCCTGTAATTGAGCTGATAGTTTATAGAATGTATGGACCGCTCCATACATACAAAATAAAGCATAAAGCAATGGGTGCTCAGGAGCCTTTTTCACTAAAGCACGGTAATAGTACTGATAATATTCGTGATAAATGGAACGGTCATTTTCGTTCCGCCCCTGCATAAAAAGCGTATACTGCTCCTCAAAAGTTTGTCTCCACTCTTGAAAAGTTGCCTTCGGCTTTTTTAACACTTGTTTGGCAGATAGCATAGTCAAAGCTGCTTTTTCCTGATTTCGCCATTCTTTGAATAGGGGCGCAAGCGGTTCTATTAATGAATACATATAAAAAAACGCTGCAAAGCAGTGTTCACAAAATCCGTTATGCTGACAAGAACAGGTACTTTCAGGGAGCAGCTGCTTGTTTAGTTCAACATAAAACGAATCGATTTTAACGTTTAATATCTGTTCATCATTGTGCAAAATGAAGAATGAATGGGTACGGTAAAGGTCTAATCCTGCTTGGGCATTCGTACGATAGCGTGCATCACTGTACGGGAAATGATGTATAAATTGGTGCTGTAAGTGATCTGAAAACGAACTCATAATCCCATTCCTTTCTATACATAAGTGGAGCATAAAATTATATTTATAAGTGATTAATTTTCTTTTCATTATAAATGATAAAAATAGAATTATACAAAATCTTTTGTTATGATAAAGCAGAATCCAACATGACTCTTTATAAAAAGAAATGGACTCAACATGACTTTGTGTACATACTCAATCGCAGACTTACTATACTATAACCAATAAGCACGATTGACATTGACAGGAGGAAAAGTAAGTGAAAATTCGTAAAGCTATTATTCCAGCAGCTGGATTAGGGACACGCTTTTTGCCGGCTACAAAAGCACAGCCTAAAGAAATGCTGCCAATTGTAGATAAACCAACGATTCAATACATTGTGGAAGAAGCAGTAGCATCAGGTATTGAAGATATTTTAATTGTAAGCGGTCGCGGAAAACGAGCAATCGAAGATCATTTTGATAAATCATATGAGTTAGAAGAAACATTAGCCGCAAAGGAAAAGTGGGACATGCTCGAAGAAGTGCAGGGGATTTCGAATTTGGCTAATGTTCACTACATTCGTCAAAAGGAACCCAAAGGATTAGGTCATGCCATTCACTGTGCAAGAAGTTTTATCGGAGATGAACCTTTTGCTGTTATGCTAGGCGATGATGTAGTTCAATCAGAAACACCTTGTTTGAAACAGTTAATGGACGTATACGAAAAATATGAATGCGCTGTAGTTGGTGTACAGGAGGTGCCTAGGAAAGAAACTTCAAAGTACGGAATTGTAGGTCCTAAAGGAGAGCCTCTTGAAAAAGGATTATTAGACGTAGAAACGCTCGTTGAAAAACCGAATCCAGAAGAGGCCCCTTCAGGCTATGCAATTATGGGGCGCTATATTTTAACACCGGAAATTTTTGATATTTTAAGTAAAGAAGAGATTGGCGCAGGAGGAGAAATTCAATTAACAGATGCTATTTTACGTCTGAATGAATTTCAACGTGTTCTTGCTTATTATTTCGAAGGAAAACGTTATGATGTTGGAGATAAATTTGGATTCATTAAAGCAACAATTGATTTAGCTCTGCAAAGAGAACCGCTGCGAGAAGAGTTAGTGAGCTATTTTAGAGAAATTGTCGAAAAAGAAGGGCATATGTAAAATATATTTACTAGGGGAACTATTGGGAATCAAGGAGATTTTCAATAGTTCTTTTGGGTTAGAGATCGTTGTACAAAAGATGGTTATATCGTTTATTGATGAATTCTCATAAAATGTTACATAATAATAAGTAAAAGAAATTATTTCATGTTTTTATATAAATGCTATCATGAAATGACATTTTTCGATATAATATCAGATAGGTTTTATTTATTAAGCATGTCATATAAAGGAGATTTTCTGCAATGACAAAGAAATTGTGTGTAGTTGGTTTAGGATATATAGGTTTACCGACAGCTGTTATGTTTGCCAATCACGGCTTATATGTACATGGTGTCGACGTAAATGAAAAAGCAGTAGAATTAATTAAAAATAAGCAACTTCATATAGAAGAAAACGGCTTACAAGAACGTTTAGAATCAGCAGTTGACAACGGCCACTTCACGGTAGGCACAACAGCTGAAGAGGCGGATATTTTTATTATTGCTGTACCATCACCAATTAATGAAGATAAAACGGCAAACTTGAACTATGTTCGAGAAGCGACAAAATCGATTGTTCCTTACGTTCGTAAAGGAAATTTAGTAATTTTAGAATCCACAGTTCCTCCGCGTACAGTAGAAGACGTTATGCTACCTGTGCTAAAAGAAACTGGTTTAGAATTAGGCAGTGAGTTATTTGTTTCTCATTCACCTGAACGCGTTATTCCAGGAAAAGTATTTGAAGAACTAGTAAATAATGACCGTATTGTCGGTGGTATTAACGAAGAATCTAGTCGTTTGACTGTTGAGCTTTATAAAACATTTGTAAAAGGAAATATTCACGTAACGGATGCTACAACAGCTGAAATGGTGAAAGTAATCGAAAACACATATCGTGATGTGAACATTGCGTTTGCAAATGAGCTGGCAAAAATCAGTGAAAAAATTGGTGTAAATGCGTGGGAAGCGATTAAGTTAGCGAACTATCATCCACGTGTAAACATTCATTTACCAGGTCCTGGTGTAGGCGGCCACTGTATTGCTGTTGACCCTTGGTTCTTAACGGAGCTTCAGCCAGAACTGGCAAAAATTATTTCTCTTTCTCGTCATACAAATGATTCAATGCCTGAATATACAGCATTGAAAACGAAAAGCCTACTAGATGAAAAGGGCATTCAACATGGACGTGTAGCTGTTTTAGGTTTAGCTTTTAAAGGAAATATTGACGATATGCGTGAAAGTCCATCAACAGATGTACTTCATCATTTAGAAAAGCTGGGCGTTGATTACACAGCATTTGATCCTCATATCAAAGAGAATAAAATCGAACGTCAGACGCAAAGTTTGGATGAAGCTGTTGCACATGCGGATGTGATTCTTATTTTAACAGATCATAATGAGTTCAAAGAGCTTCTTCCATCAGCTGTTGAAAATCACATGCGTACAAAAGTTATTTTTGATACGAAAAACTGCATTCAGCGTGATCAATGGAAAGCAGCAGGCTTTGACGTAGTGTTACTTGGTGATTCAAAAGTTTCTACTTTATAAAAAGACGGGCTGAACAGCCTGTCTTTCGTTTGTAAAAAACTAAAAAATCAACATACGGGTGATTTAATGAAGGAAAACATCTTAGGAATAGACGTTTGTAGCGACACGTACGATGAGCTAGCGGTAAAGTTACTTCAGGATATAGATAAAGGCCGAAAATCATTTATTGTAGCAATCAACCCTGAAAAAATTATGAAAGCACAAGAAGACAGGGAATTAAAGTCACTATTAAATCAAGCGACTTATCAAATTCCAGATGGAATCGGTGTGATTTTAGCTTCAAAGCTCAAAAAGGGACGTATTCGTGAGCGTGTAACGGGTATTGATATGATGCTGAAGCTGTGTAAAGAAGCAACGAATAACGGTAAAAGAATTTTTTTATACGGAGCCAAGCCTGGAATTGCAGATGAAGCCAAAGCTAAGTTGGAAGAGATGTTTCCAGGGATTTTAATTGTTGGAACATTAAATGGCTACGAAAAAAATGAAGAAGTCATTGAACGTACGATTAATGATTCAGGAGCAGAAATTGTTTTTGTGGCTTTAGGCAGTCCAGCCCAAGAAAATTGGATTATTGCTCATAAAGAGAAACTTAATCCTTCTGTTTATCAAGGCGTAGGGGGCTCGTTCGATGTTATTTCAGGACGATTGAACCGAGCACCTGCTGTTTTTCAAAAGTTTGGTTTAGAGTGGCTTTATCGACTGTTAAAAGAACCATGGAGATGGAAGCGTCAGTTAGAATTACCTAGGTTTCTTCTCCGAGTGTTAAGAGGTTAAAAAAGCATGCGGATTATGTCCGCATGCTTTTTATTTTTAGATATCTTCTTTCTTGTTTTGTTGCTTGATTTCATCCGTTAGTTCGTGCAAGCTTTGTCGCACATTTCCTTTTCCAGAAAAGTTTTCAATCAATTCCTTCACATCTATACCTGAGGATGCTTTCAGCGATTCTTGAAGAGAAGACATTAAGTTTGTTGCATAGCCAGTCACTTTATTAGCTCCGCTGTTTTCACCGTTGCTTCCTGTATCCACAACCGTAATTTTGTCGATATTTGCTAAAGGACTTGCAACTTGTTTTGCATATTCAGGAAGCATCTTGATAATCATATCTAAAATAGCCGCTTGACCGAACTGCTCGAATGCTTCAGCTACTTTTTGTTTAGCTTCTGCTTCAGCTAAACCTTTTAAGCGGATAATCTCAGCTTCAGATTCACCTTGGGCACGCTGAGCTTCAGCTTTTGCTAAACCATCAATTCGAACGCGTTCAGCTTCAGCTTTAGCCATTGCTTCAATTCGATATTTGTTGGCGTCTGCTTCAGCAAGCTGTTTTGCTTTTTCAGCTTCTGCGGATTGCTCAACAGAGTAACGATCTGCATCTGCTTTCTTTTTTACTTCAGAATCGTATTGACGCTCACGACGAAGAATTTCTTTTTCTTCTAATTCAATTTGTTTCTGACGTTCAATAATGCGGATTTGCATTTCTTGTTCTGTTACATCTTGTTTCGCGCGAGCTGTTTCTAGATCATATGCCTGGTCAGCACGAGCTTTGGCAATATCTTGTTCGCGACGGTATTCAGCGGTTTTTAACTGATTCATTTTTTCAGCTTCCGCGATTTCTGTATTTCGCTCAAGTTCCGCTTTTTGGGCATCTTTATGAGCCTCAGCACGCTTGATTCTTGTTTCTTTTTCAGCTTCCGCTGTTGCGATGTCAGCATCTCGCTTAACTTGAGCAATACGAGGTTTCCCTAGAGATTCTAGATAGCCGTTCTTATCCCGAACGTCTTTAATTGTAAACGATACAATAATTAACCCCATTTTAGCTAGATCTTGTGAAGCTACGCGCTGTACTTCTTGAGAGAATTTTTCACGGTTTTTGTAAATTTCTTCTACCGTCATAGAACCAAGAATCGAGCGAAGGTGACCTTCTAAGACTTCTCTAGCTTCGGTTTCACGATCTTCTTTTGCTTTGCCTAAAAACTGCTCAGCGGCCGTTGCAATTTCTGAAATAGAACCTCCAATTTTGATGATTGATACCCCATCAGCCATAACAGGAACACCTTGTTCTGTATATACTTCAGGTGTAGATACTTCCAGTTTGCTTGACAGCAAGCTCAGAGGCTCAGCCTGCTGAAAAACTGGCAGCACAAACGTACCGCCGCCGCGAACAATTTTAATGCGGTTTCCGGATTCATCGATGTGCACGTTTTTGTTTCCCAGATAGCTTCCTGTTACAATTAACGCTTCATCTGGACCTGCTGTACGGTATTTTGTAATAAATACGGCAATCAGCGCAATTAATAAAAAAACAACAATTCCAACGACAACTAATATAGGTGTTGAAAACATAAAACTCCCCCTAATACTATTTATAATGAGTGATTGGTCATAACTTCTTCATAAATCACAACGAGTGCGTTGCCCCTTTGTATATCTACAACAAGCACTTTGCTGCCTAAAGGTATAGCAGTGTTTTTAAAGCTGGCTGCGGGTTTGGAGATAGTGCCGCTAACACCTTCGATAAATACTTCTCCATAACCATCTGCAGGAACGGAAGTAATAATGGTACCAAGTCTTCCTTTTAACGAATCTTCAGTAAAAGCAAGAGACTCTTCAGCCGATGATAAAGGAATCAATACAAAAACGTTGAGCAAAATAACGAGTAGAAGGGCAATAAGAGCGGAAATCGAAATAATCCAATAATTTTGCAATGACGTATAGGTGAACAAATATCCACTGGCACTAAAGAATGTTAAAAAAGAAAAAAGAAGAGTGGGGTTAAAAAAAGGTATCGCTTCAGATAATCCATCTAACAAATCGCTAAATAAAATGTATAAGAAGGTGAGACTTCCGCAGATAATTAATCCATACAAATACACTGTTTGAACAGATAGACCGAACATAGTTCATTCAACACCCCCTTTATGTAAGATGATTGATGCTGTTCCTACTATGTATTACGAACCGTATCGAAAAAAGTTTCATTTTTTTGATAAAATTCCTTTTTTTGTTTAATTTCATCTCTATCCATTTCACTATATTTTAACTTTTAAATGATATAAGATAAGGACAACGATTCAGTGAATGTAGTTTGAAATAGTGGACATGCATAGGTCAAAAGTTTGTTCATATAATGAGTGGGGCCATGTGAAATAAAAATAAAGGTTTAAATATGCTTAATAAAAAGGAAAAAGAGTTAGAGATGACGAATAAATTAGACGAAAAGGGGGGAGTTCGCTTATATTTTCATAAAGTATAGTAAAGAAAATGTTCTACATAAAATAACCACATAAGAATAAAGTAAATCAGCTGTTTATACACCAAAAAATACAGTTCTTTTCTATTGATAGTTTGTAAATGTGCTAATTTTTGAGAATAAATTTCTATTTAAGTAGTAGAATCATTGTGATATAATCCATTTTGGGAATAAGTAAGTAATTATTGTTATACACAATTTGAAATACTATCCAATTATATAAAGTTGGATACATTTTTTATGGTTTTGGTTAACATAAACCTGAGGAGGGTCTCCATGCTATATTTGACCTTGTTTATTTGTTTTATTACATCTATTCTGATCACTCCGCTGGTTAAGAAGCTGGCGTTTAAAATAGGTGCAACGGATAAACCAAATCAACGAAAAGTTCATCAAAAAATTATGCCTCGCCTTGGAGGTTTGGCGATATTTTTTAGTTTTCTTATTGGATACCTCGTTTTACAGCCTGACAGTAAATATGCGCTGCCGATTTTAATCGGAAGCATCATTATCATCATTACCGGTGTCTTAGATGATATGATTGAGCTATCCGCTAAAATCAAATTAGGCGGTCAGCTAGTAGCGACATTAATTGTTGTTGTATACGGTGGAGTCCAAATTGACTTCATTAACTTGCCGTTTGGCGGAAAATTAGAATTCGGAATGTTAAGTATTCCAATTACGGTATTATGGATTGTAGGAATTACCAATGCTATTAATTTAATTGATGGATTGGATGGATTAGCTGCCGGCGTTTCCTCTATTGTATTGATTACCATCTCGGGTATGGCTATTATGATGGGCAATGTATTTGTGACAAGCATGGGTTTCATCGTATTGGGAAGTACGCTCGGATTTTTGTTTTACAACTTTCACCCCGCTAAGATTTTTATGGGCGATACAGGAGCACTGTTTTTAGGCTATATGATTTCTGTATTGTCTCTGTTAGGATTTAAAAATGTAGCGGTTATTTCCTTCATTGTTCCAGTTATTATTTTAGGGGTACCAATTTCAGATACGTTCTTTGCTATTATTCGCCGAATCGTAAAAAATCAACCGCTATCGGCTCCTGATAAATCTCATTTGCATCATTGCTTGTTGCGCTTAGGGTACAGCCATAGACAAACGGTTTTAATTATTTATGGAATGAGTGCGATATTTGGTTTAGCGGCAGTTATCTTCTCAAAGGTACAAACAATGTGGGGGTCTTTTCTTGTACTAGCTATCCTCCTTGTAGCCATTGAAATTATTGTTGAAAAGATAGGACTAGTTGATAAGACATATAGGCCAATTCTTAACATGGTTCGTGGACTTCGTTTAAAAAATTAATTAAAAAGACCTCTTGGATATCCAAGAGGTCTTTTTAATTATTCTGTTGTATCTGAAATTGATTCAATGCCTAAATGCTTGCGGAGCTTTTCACTTACTTTTTCCACTGAATCATTGTCTAGTTTAAAGTAATACACGCCGTTAATTTTTTCATCGCTACCGTCTAAGTTAATGGTTTCGATGTCTACTTTTTTCGAAGCATAATCATAAAACGAAAGCATTTCACCGAACATTAAATTCGTTTTCATATTATCGCCAACAGCTTCGATAAGATTTCCATATTTATTTAGTGATCCAATGGAAGCAGCTTTTTTAATCATGGCTTCAATCAACTGCTGTTGTCTTTTTCCTCGCTCAATATCGTTGTCTTGTTTTCGTGTTCGAGCAACAGCTAACGCTTCTTCGCCATTTAAATGTTGATTTCCTGGTTTTAAGACAATAGCATTATGACGATCTTTTGAGTCCTTTTCACTCATCGCATAAGGTACATCAAAATCGATTCCCCCAAGTGAGTCTACAATGTCTGTGAAAGCTTTAAAATTCACTTTAACATAGTAATCAACAGGGACATTAAACAGCTGTTCTACCGTTTCTACAGTTGCTTTTGGACCTCCGTAAGCATGTGCATGAGTAATTTTATCTTTTCTGTTCACTTCAGGTATATAAACCCGCGAATCTCGAGGTATGCTTACAAGCTTTACGGTTTTATTGGTTTCGTTAAAGGTCGCCAAAATTAAAGCATCCGTACGGGCTGATTTTCCGAATTTCCTGGTTTCACTATCATCTACGCCCATAAATAAAATAGATATATCATCTTTTTTGGGATCGATTTTACGATCACGCATAGGAGAATTATCGCGATCTCCAAGTCCTTCATAAGAATCAGAAGCTACTGTTTTAGCTTTAACAAATAAATAAGAGCCATAAGCGGTTGCAGAAAGCCCTAAAATAAGGATAGGTAACAGAAAAAATGTAAAAAGCCTTCGTTTTCTTTTCCGTTTGTTTACTCTTTTTTGAAAACGTCTATATTGAGCCATACGGTTTCTCCTTTTATTCGTATATTCGAACACTTATTGTGACACTTAGTATGTGTTATAAATTGGAATGTATGAATCAAACTCGTCAAAGCTATGCATCTGTACGAGGTTTTTTACTCATTGACAAGTAGCGCAACCATCAGAATAGTTGCGCTATTTATCAATTGTACAATGTTTTTTAATAAGAGTAAATAATTCATTCTACATCTTCTTCTAAATAGGTAGTCTCACCTGCTCGAATGTTTGCTTGGCCGTTTGTTAGCTCGGTCATCCATTCAGTAAATGCTTCTGTTTGAGCTTCCTCTACAAATGTTTCAATCTCTACCATATCTGCGTAGTGGATTTCTTTTAATAGATAAACGGAACTGCGAAGCTCATTTTCTAATTTTCCAAGCCATGTATAGTCGACGGTTGTATGCATAACCGCCATGAGAGTTCGTTTGACTGTACCTAGTTCATTTAACGCTTCGGAAACGGATTTTCCATACGCGCGCACCAAGCCACCTGCGCCCAATTTAATGCCTCCGAAATAGCGCGTAACGACGACCACGGTATCTTTTAAGCCTCTTTTTTTGAGCACTTCTAACATTGGTACGCCTGCTGTTCCACTTGGTTCTCCATCATCGTTTGCTTTTTGAAATTGATCTCGTTCTCCAATTAGGTAAGCTGAACAGTTATGAGTAGCATTCCAGTGCTGTTTTTTAATGTCTTGGATAAATTGCTGAGCTTCTTCCTCAGTTGTTACACGTTTCATATGACAAATGAATCTAGATTTTTGAATAGTGATTTCATGTGAACCTTCTTGTTTTACGGTATAATATTGTGATAACAATCAAAAAATCCTCCTTAGCGTTATAAATAGAAGAAAAACGGGTATTTACGTACTGTTTACTTGCTATTAGTATAAAATGTTTATGAAAAGACATCAATTAATCAAATTCAACATCACTTGAACAAGCTATACAGAATATACGTTATAATAAAAGAGTGTGCAGGCTTGTATAGCTAAATAATGAAATGGTTTAAACAGGCAGTTAGTCACTGTTGAAGAGTGAGCGTAAATGGTAAT
Source organism: Priestia sp. MDV22-iso46 (assembly GCF_058629175.1). NCBI lineage: Bacteria > Bacillati > Bacillota > Bacilli > Caryophanales > Bacillaceae > Priestia > Priestia sp. MDV22-iso46. Next base: position 190,709 of record NZ_JBZVWT010000004.1, on the reverse strand, counting down.
CTATTCAAATAACGCGAGTCAAGCGTCGATTGATGTCGAGTTTGAGGGTACTAAAAACAACCGTTACTTTTTGGATATAAAAAGTCAGATAGGGAGAAAATATGGATCTTATCCTCACAATTCAGATAGGTCATACGAATACTATATATAGCATGAACGTATAGACATTTCTCCGAATGTGAGTATAGTTTGGGGTGAGTAAATGTCGAAACATAAATTAACAAGCAAGGCACTTGATGAAATTTTCGAGAAGATTATTGGCACAGTGGGAGATAGTAAAAATGAAGTCTATCGCCTTTCTGAAGATGCCAGACAAGAATATCAGCAAATAAAAGAAGAGTTAGAAGTGTTAAAAGGGAAAGTTCTTGAGACGATAGAGCAAGGCGATAAATTGGAAACTCAGGCAAGGTTGGCTCGAAAGCGTTTGTCTGATGTGAGCCGACATTTTCAAATTTATTCAGAGCCTGAAGTAAAAGACGCTTATGAAAAAGCACACGAATTACAAACCAAGCTGCTGATGAATCAGCAAAGCGAATATCAGCTGCGTAATCGTCGAGATGAACTAGAAAGACGCTTGCTTACATTAGAAGAAACGATTAAACGTGCAGATCACCTAGTAGGTCAAATTTCCGTTGTGTTAAATTATTTAACAAGTGATTTAAAACAAGTAGGGGAAATAGTAGAAGATGCCATTCAAAAAGAGTATTTTGGCTTTCGGATTATTGAAGCTCAGGAAGAGGAACGGAAACGTTTGTCAAGAGAGATTCATGACGGCCCAGCTCAAATGCTTGCAAATGTTATGATGAGATCGGAATTAATTGACCGAATTTACCGGGAACGTAGTGCAAAAGAAGCAATGGAAGAAATTCGAGATTTACGAAAAATGGTTCGTTCTGCCCTATACGAAGTGCGTCGAATTATATATGATTTAAGACCGATGGCACTTGACGACTTAGGTCTAATTCCGACGCTGCGTAAATATCTTGATACAATCGAAGATTATAACGAAGGCAAGCCTCGGATTACGTTTATTTCCATTGGACAAGAGAAGCGAACTGCTTCAAAATTAGAAGTAGCACTGTTTCGTTTAGTGCAAGAAGCTGTAACGAACGCATTAAAACATGCAGACGCGACGGAAATCCAAGTGAAGATAGAGTTCAACAATGAACACGCTATTTTGCTTGTCAAAGATGACGGCTGCGGTTTTAATCAAGAAGAGAAAAAAGAGAATTCGTTCGGCTTAATAGGAATGAAAGAGCGTGTTGATTTGTTAGATGGGACTATTTCTGTTCATTCGAAAATTAACCAAGGCACGCTTGTTATGATTAAAGTACCGATTATAGCCGCTTAAAAAGGCAGAGATATGTATATAAATAGGGGTCAATATAGAGTAAAACATTTGTTGTTCGATTTGGGGAGGAATCAAACATGCAGACAAGAATTATCATAATCGACGATCACCAATTATTCCGTGAAGGAGTAAAAAGAATTTTAGATTTCGAAAAAGATTTTGAAGTAGTTGCAGAAGGTGACGACGGTAGCGAAGTTATTGACCTTGTAGAAGAACATCAACCTGATGTTGTAATCATGGATATTAACATGCCGGCTGTAAATGGTGTAGAAGCTACGAAAAAGCTTGTAGAAGTAAATCCGGACGCTAAAGTTATTATTTTATCTATCCATGATGATGAGACATATGTAACTCATGCCTTACAAACAGGTGCACGAGGCTATCTGCTAAAAGAAATGGATGCGGATGCGTTAATTGAGGCGGTGAAAGTAGTTGCAGAAGGTGGTTCATATTTACACCCTAAGGTAACGCATAGTTTAGTAAAAGAGTACCGTCGACTAGCAGCTCAAGGACAATCGTCTTCTTATCCACACGAACCAATTGAGATTCGCCGTCCACTACATTTGTTAACACGTCGTGAGTGCGAAGTGCTACAACTGTTAGCTGATGGTAAAAGTAACCGAGGAATCGGAGAAGCATTATATATTAGTGAAAAAACCGTTAAAAACCATGTGAGTAATATTTTGCAAAAAATGAATGTAAATGATCGTACTCAAGCTGTTGTTGTGGCAATCAAAAATGGTTGGGTAGAAGTAAGATAAGTTCAAAAGTCCGATATACCACTAGGTATATCGGACTTTTTTTTTCTTTTTATAACTTTTTTTGAAATTGTAGGTAAAAAGTCATGTTTAATGAGAGAGGAAAACAACCGATAAGTTAAGGGGAGAAAATATCTTTTAGGAAGGCAAAGGATGATACCTTTACACATTTACTCGTCCTTTAACTTCGTTTAAGCATAAAGGGAATCTTAAGGATCCTACAACCTTCGACGAAAGCATCCATACCTCAAAACAATGTCCATCAAGTTGATGCATGCTCTTGTAAAAAAAGTCTTTAATACATTCAGATACATATGAGGTCGTAGAAGAATTTATTCAAACCTCAACTGGTGTCCTTTAAAAAATTTAAAAGTTAGCTTTTAGTGAAATAAATAGAAAACTGATTTAAAGAAGACAAGAAGGTGATGAAGCTGAATTTTATAACGGAAGAATTAATCTATCATAAATCTCCGCAAGAGCTAACAGCTATGATATATGAAAAATTTATTCAAAATATTGATGAAGCTGTTATAGCAATTCAACACAGCGATTATTTTACAGCGAATGAAAAAATTAAACAGTGCAACGATATTTTATATCGGCTAGGAATTGGCTTAGCATATCAAGCAGGTATCATTGCAGAGCAGTTAGATACCCTATACAACTATATGTCTGAGCGATTAATTAGGGCTAATTTAAAAAAAGATACATTTATTTTATGTGAAGTTCAACAAATGATGAAGAAGCTTTCTAACGCTTGGAATGAAGTGTTAAAAGCGACGCCTAAAGTTACCTCTTCGCTCCGAAAAAACAAGCTGTCTTCTTATGAACAGCACATAAGTATCATTCTTAGCTAAAGGATAATCATCATATCCACGCATCAGATGCCTCTCGAAACTTTCAGCTAATCAAGCTAGCACATCTAAAAGTCTAAATTGAATGGAGTGTATACTAACAGAGAAAGGAGAGATACATAGTGGAGGTACAGCGAATTAACAGTCTTTCTTCTTCCATGAATCTCATTAGAGAAAAAGAAGTAAGTGGTTCGGTTTCATTTACAGGAGTAATGGCCAAGAAACAAAAAGAACTAACCTATGAACATTTAACTCAAGTGATAAATAAAATTGAAGAACAGGGAAAGCAGTTAGTGAAAAGTCAAACTATTGATTCTTTGCGGAAATACAAGACGCTTGTGAAGCAGTTTATGAACGAAGTGGTTAAAAATGGCTTTGAACTTCATGAAGAAAGAGGATTTAATCATAGAGGAACGACTAAAGTATATAAGTTAGTGAAAGAAGTGGATACGAAACTAGTTGACTTGACAAATGATATCCTTCAAAAAGAAAAAGACAGTTTAAATTTACTCAAGCGGGTTGGAGAAATTCAAGGTTTGTTAATTAATATGTATACGTGAGGGAGCTTTTACTAATAGGTAAACCTCTCGTTACATGCATTTTAATCCTAAATGTTGTAGAATAGAGTGAAATTATTTTATATAACAAAGGATGGATCCCTATCTTATGAAAACAGCAATTATTACAGATAGTACCGCCTATATATCAGAGGAAATTCGATCAAACTATCATATACATATGGTGCCGCTAAGCGTTATTTTCGGTGAAGAAACATATCGTGAAGAAGTAGATATGACTGCAGATCAATATTTTGAAAAAATTAAAGAAGCAAAAAATCTTCCAACCACTTCTCAGCCTGCTATCGGAGAATTTGTAGAGTTGTTTGAACAGTTAAAACGAGATCAATTCGATGCTGCTATCGTTATTACGTTATCTAGTGGAATTAGCGGAACGTATCAGGGTGCTTTGACGGCAGGTAGCATGGTAGAAGACTTTGACGTGCACGTATTTGATTCAGAAATCAGCTGTATGGTTCAAGGCTTTTATGCGATTGAAGGAGCCGAGATGGTCCAATCAAATAAACATCCTGACGAAATCATTGCGCGTTTTGAAGAGATGAAACTATCAATGCGTGCGTATTTTATGGTAGATGATTTATCTCACTTGCAGCGTGGAGGTCGTCTAAATGCTGCTCAGGCTATTATTGGAAGTCTGCTTCAAGTAAAGCCCGTGCTCCATTTTGAATCTAAAAAAATTGTTCCGTTTGAAAAAATTCGTACGCGTAAACGAGCATTAAAACGAATTACCGAGCTTCTTGATGAGGATGCAAAAGAAAACGTACCTATGAAGGCTGTAGTTATTCATTCTAATCGTGAAAATGAAGCAAAAGAAATTCAACGAGAGTTAGAACAAGAATATCCTCATATTGAATGGAGCCTTTCTTATTTTGGCGCTGTCATTGGCACACATTTAGGTGAAGGTGCCATCGGTATAGGCTGGTATAAAAAGTAATCGAAAACCAAATCATTTGATTTGGTTTTTTGCAGGAAAAAACACCTTTTTTTGCGTATATAGATGTGTACGATAAACATGGAAAGGAATGAAGATATGCTTTTTACTGTTAAACAAGAATTGCTAAATCCCGTTCAAGTACCTAGCCCAGCTGCTTTTCCTCTCTCAAAAATCGATACGTGGAGAACTCCACCTTTAAATCCTTCATACCCCTACTCTTTAGATCTTCAGCGTTCTCTAAGCGGAAAGCAACTTCTACTAACTCAGACTCCCTATCCTTTATCTCTCATTCATGAACATTATCTAAACGGATATATTTCCTATCAAAAAGCACTTACCCAGAAAGAAAACGGATATAAATGCAACCGGTGTGGAAGTGATAGCCCCTTTTATTTTGCTTCATTTCCATGCAGTAGATGTCACCAGGAGTGCTACTATTGCCGAGCGTGTATTGTAATGGGGAAAGTAAGTGAGTGCACACCTTTTATAAACTGGGAAGGACCAACAAGTAATGTCCTGCCAAAAAGCAGCGTGATGAATTGGAAAGGAATGCTGTCTAAAGCTCAAGAACGTGCTTCAAATGAACTCATTCAAGCTATAAAAAAGGATGAAGAGCTGTTAATTTGGGCTGTTTGCGGAGCAGGAAAAACGGAAATTTTATTTAAAGGTATTGAAGCAGCATTGAACAGCGGAAAGAAAGTCTGTATTGCTACTCCAAGAACAGATGTAGTTATTGAGTTAAAGCCAAGAATTCAATCGGCATTTCCGGATATGTCTGTGCTGGCTATGTATGGAGGCAGCGAAGACCGTTTTCATGAATCCTCTCTTATTATTTCCACCACTCATCAACTTCTGCATTATTATCAAGCATTCGATGTGCTGATTATTGACGAAGTAGATGCATTCCCGTATTCGACAGAGCCTATGCTGCACTATGCTGTTGCAAAAGCAGCTAAACACGCTGCATCAAAGATTTATTTAACAGCGACTCCAAATGAATCATTAAAAAAAGACGTTGAGCAAGGGAAAAAACAAGTAGTTAAAATTCCAGCCCGCTATCACCGAATGCTTATTCCTGTTCCTCGGTTTGAATGGTGTGGCAATTGGAAGAAAAAAATGAAAACAGATACTTTGCCTGCTAATGTTGAGAAATGGCTGAAAAAAAGAATAAATGAAGGGAAACAATGCTTTATCTTCGTCCCGCAAATTAAGTGGATTGCTCCGATCACAGACATGATTCGGAAGCTAACCGAAAAGGTAGACGGTGTCCATGCTGAAGATTCCCAGCGGAAAGAAAAAGTAATGAAATTTAGAGAAGGGCAGCTAGTTATTTTAGTAACGACAACAATATTAGAGCGAGGCGTAACGGTTCCCAACATAGATGTTGCAGTATTAGGAGCAGAAGAAACGATTTTTACTGAAAGTGCTCTTGTTCAGATTTCAGGAAGAGTGGGGAGGAGTGCTCAATTTCCAACGGGAGACGTGGTCTTTTTTCATTATGGGCAGTCTCTGTCTATGCGAAAAGCAAAAGAGCATATTGAATATATGAATGCTCTAGCTTATAAGGAAGGGCTGGTTGATCGATGACAATATGTCTGATTTGTTTTGAACCTCTTGTCTCTTCTTTCGATTGGAGGTCATTGTTAAAACCTTCTTCAACGGACAGGATTTGCACTGTTTGCTTGAAAAAATGTCCCATCATCACCAGTAGCATTTGCAGGGGATGCGGCCGTTCTCTTGCAGACCTCGCTTCTTCTCATTATGAGCTAGACACATGTATGGACTGTCAGAAATGGAATGATGCTTCTTTTTTCAACCGTTCTCTTTATACGTACAATGATTTTATGCAAAGCATAATAGAACGTTTTAAATTTCAAGGAGATTATGAAATTATCCAAGCATTCAAGGAGCAGTGGTATAAGTTCTATAAAAAAGAATGTAATCCAAAAGCTATACTAGTTCCTATACCTTTAACGGACGAGAGATTATATGAGAGAGGGTTTAACCAATCTTTAGCGCTAGCTGAACTGATCAGTGACAACATAGAAATGCCTCTTGTTCGCTGTTCAGGAACAAAGCAATCAAAGAAAAATAGGCGAAGTCGGCTGGCAGAAAGGCTGGAATTTAAAGTAGTCGATTCCTCAATGGTTACGAATCAAGAATTTCTCTTGATTGATGATATTTATACAACAGGAGCAACCGTGCGCCAAGCGGCAAATTGTTTGCAGGAAGCTGGGGCACATTCAGTTCGTTCGCTCACTTTAATTCGTGCATGAAGATGTATAATTTAAAACTTTGACCGATAGTAAAATAAAAAACAAATGAGGAGTTTCGAATATGGGAACGTTAGATAATTGCAGGGAATGCGGTCATTTATTTGTAAAAAGTGGATCAATAAACATATGTAAATCATGTTTTGACAAAGAAGAAGCTCTGTTTCAACGTGTTTCTTCATTCTTGAAGAAGAGAGCAAATCGTACAGCAACGACTTACGAAGTGATGAAAGAAACGGGCGTTTCAGATTCGTTAATTTATCAATTTATTCGACAAGGTCGCTTAGTGCTAACTAATTTTCCAAATATAAGCTATCCATGCATGCAATGCAACGCTCAGATTCGAGAAGGGAAACTTTGTCATTCATGCTCTCAAGAAATTAAACATGGGTTAGAAAAGCATAATCGTGAGATGATTCGTTCAAATGAAGAGCCGACGCGTCCCACCTATCGTTCTAACGAAAGGAAAAAAGAGTGAAAGTGTGCTGAGTGTTTGAAGATTCTCTATCTATAGACCTATGTTTAAGGTGGACTGTGAAAATGGTCTCAACTTCCTTGCCGATGCTAAAGGTTTAGGCGGAAATTCCGATATAATGAATAGAGATAACGGATACAAATATAAAAAGAGGTGAGAGAGATGAAGATTAATCCATCGAACTTATTTGGAATAAATCCGTACAAAAAACAATCAGAAAAAATAGAACAGGTCTCTAAAAAGAATCCACAAGATCAGATTCATATTTCATCTGAGGCGAAGAAACTTCAGGGAAATGAACCATCTCCAGAAAGACTTGAAAAATTGGAGAAACTAAAACAGCAAATTAACAGCGGAACATACGAAATTAACGGAAAAGAAATTGCTAAAAGTATTGTAGATTTCTATAAAAAATAAAAGGACTGACATTGATTGAACGTGCAAGAAATTCAAACGATACTAGAAAAACAAGTAACGCTTCACAAAAGTTTGTCTGTTATTGTTAAAGAGAAAACGAACTTTATTATTAAACAAGATGTAAAGGCATTGACGGCTTCTTTGCAAAAAGAGCAATCTCATATAGCTGCTATTTCTGCACTGGAAACAAAACGTATAGAAGCGATGGAAAAAAGCGGACATGCTGCTCGCTCCATTGAAGAAATAGCAGGCTCATTCTCTGAGTACTCCATCTTGATACCCTTTCAAAAACAGCTAATAGATATAATTCAAGATATAAAGTATGCAAATGACTTAAACAATCAGCTGCTCACACAGTCTTTGCAGCTGATTCATACCGAACTAGACCTTCTTGTTCCATCGAAACGAGAGGATTCGTTCAATTACACAAAAACAAATAATAGATCGTTTCAGTCCAACTCTATTTTTAATTCGAAGGCATAAAGAACGGAGGAAAGCAGAATGAGTTCAACATTTCATGGTTTGCAGGTGGCTAAACGAGGAATGGATGCCCAACAAGCGGCTCTTTACACGATTGGCCATAACGTATCTAATGCAAATACGCCGGGCTATACGCGTCAGCGAGTAAGTTTAGAAACGTTCCCAGCTTATCCAGCCCCAGGGATGAATCAGACTGGAACTGCGGGCCAAATAGGAATGGGAGTAGAAGCCAGCACGGTAGAGCGAATACGTGATACATTTTTAGATACCCAGTATCGAGATGAAACCATTAAAGTGGGGTATTGGGATGCGCGCGCTGGTGCTCTTGAAAAAATGGAGGAAATTATGAATGAACCTACTGAAGATGGACTTTCAGCTGTTTTTAATCAATTCTTTGGGTCCATTCAAGATGTAGCTTCACACCCTTCAGAAGCAGGAGCCAGGTCTGTTATGATTGAACGAGCTGAAGCAGTAGGCGATACTTTCTCTTATTTATCTACTTCTTTAAAAACGGTTCAAGGTGATTTACAAAACGAGCGTGACGTAGCGGTAACACAAGTGAATTCTTTGTTAGAGCAAATAAGTAATGTGAACCAACAAATACAAAACGTAGAACCGAATGGCTATTTGCCTAATGATTTGTATGATGAAAGAGATCGGCTGCTAGATGAGATTTCTAAATTTATGCCGGTTTCTTTAGAGTATACAAAAAGCAGCGGGAACGCTTCTGCAACGTCAGAAGGAGTGGTAACGGTTCAGCTTCAAACGTCTCAAGGGCCTATTACTCTTTTAGATGGGAAAACTCATCAAGTAAATGCCATCAGTTTGAAAACAAATCAAGATTCCTATGTGACGGAAATTCATATAGGGGATGAGATACGGAACCCTGAGTCATTTCCTCAAGGAAAACTTAAAGGGTTAATTGAGGCTTCTGGATATATAGATAATAGTGGTAATAAAACAGGTGTTTACGCTTCAATGATTGATGATTTAGATGAAATGGCATATGAATTTGTAAATTGGTTTAATGATAAGCACCAACAAGGTGTCACGCTAGATGGTGATACTGGTATGTCCTTTTTTAATGAGATTTCTCAGAAAGAAGGAGCTGCAGCTGGAATTGTTATTGCTGATAAAATTAAACAAAACACAAACAATATTGCTGCTGCTTCTTCGGCCTCCTCTGGGGATGATGGAACTGGCCGCAAAGGAGATGGACAAAATGCTCAGCTATTGTCTCAATTTCGTCAAAAGGTGCTTATTAATTCCGGGAATCAAGCTGTTTCCCTAGATGGCTTTTATCAATCTGTTATTGGCCAAATGTCAGTAGATGCCCAACAAGCCAACCGCTTAAAAAGTAATTCAGAAACTCTTCAGGGAGCTGTAGAGCAAAGGCGCCAGTCTACCAGTGCAGTTTCATTAGATGAAGAGATGACCAATATGATTCAGTTTCAGCATGCATATAACGCTAGTGCCCGTATGGTGACTATGATTGATGAAATGCTTGATAAAATTGTAAACGGTCTTGGAACTGGAGGAAGGTAAAGATGCGCGTCACACAAGGAATGTTAGCGGCTAATTCATTAAAACAGATTAGCAATAGCTATAATAAGCTGGAGACACTTCAAAACCAATTATCAACGGGAAAGAAAATTACTCGTCCTTCAGATGACCCGGTAGTGGCTACTAAAGGAATGGCTTATCGTTCTAATCTTTCTGAAGTAAATCAATATAAACGTAATTTAACAGAAGCTCAGTCTTGGTTTGATAGTTCAGAATCCGGACTTGAACAAGTCAACTCCATTCTTCAGCGCACTAAAGAGCTGGTCGTGCAAGGGTTAAACGGTACGAATGAAAGTGATGACCGCCAAGCGATTGCACGTGAAATTGAACAGTTAAAGCTGGATTATATGCAAGTGGGCAATACGCAGGTGGCAGGAAACTATATCTTTAACGGTGTAAATGTAGGAGCACCGCCTATAAGTGAGAATGCAAGCGGTATAATAGAATCGAACATTAACCTGGATCCTTTTTCAGTTGAAGTATCAAAAGGTATCCAGCTGAGAGTCAATATTCACCCTGAAAATATTTTTGGACAAGGTGCATTCGACTTAATGAACAATGTTCAAACAGCTTTTGAACAAAACGATGTAAACTCACTAAAAGATCTCTCTACACAGGTAGACACGCAGCTGTCTACGCTATTAGCGGAGCGATCTGAATTGGGAGCAAGAAGTAATCGGCTTGAGCTGATTGAAAACCGCCTTGATTCACAGGAAATTACGGCTACTAAGATGCTTTCAAATAATGAAGATGCAGATATTGAAAAAGTCATTACGGATTTAACCGTACAAGAAAGCGTGCATCGTGCTGCTTTGGGAGTAGGGGCTCAAATTATTCAGCCTACGCTGCTAGATTTCTTGCGTTAAAAAGTTCCTTCTAAACAGAAGGAGCTTTTTTACAATGAAAAAAGATAACAAGAAAAAATCAATTAGCAAAGGTGTGATGAGATGAAAATTTCAACAAGCTATCATGGAGATATAGAAATAGATAATCAGCAAACACTGACATTCAATCAAGGGATTCCAGGTTTTTTGGAAGAAACTGAATTTGTTATTTTACCACTTCCAGAAGCCGAAGCTTTCCAAGTTCTGCAGTCTATTCAAACCAAAGAATTAGCTTTTATTATCACGGATCCATTTCAGTTTTTTTTAGATTATGATTTTCAACTAGAACTTCAGGAAATCGAAAAGCTTCAATTACAACAAGCGGAAGATGCAGCTGTTTACGTATTGCTTACGATGTCAGATTCTGTGGAAAAGATAACGGCTAATTTGCAGGCTCCTGTTATTATTAATACAAAGCAACAGCTTGCTAAGCAAGTGATTTTAATGAATACAGCTTACGAAACGAAGCACAGGTTATTTGAGTAAGATGAATAGATAAGGAGTGAGTCCATGCTTGTTTTAACACGAAAGTTAAATGAAACAATCAAAATAGGTGATGAAATTGAAGTGACCGTCCTTGCAGTTAATGGTGATCAAGTAAAGTTAGGAATTCAAGCTCCAAAGTCTGTAGATATTCATAGACAAGAGATTTATGAAGAAATACGTAACGAAAATAAAAGTGCTTCTCAAATTACATTACATGCTATTGATATGCTGAAACAATTACCGAAAAAGAAATAAAACGATCAGTTTGAAAATAATCAAAAATATACGGTATAAATAATATCTAAATCGGGAAAGATAAACATATAGTATTCCCCACTATGTCTTAAGCCTTTCTCTTCAAGAGAAAGGCTTCTTTTTTATCAAAAAAATTGAACTGAATTTCTGTTTTTTTCCTTTTTATCGTGTATCATTAAATTTATTAAATATAATTCAAATAAATTTAACAAAAGAGGAGAAGAGTAAATGAGTGATGTTCAAGAGTATCATGATTTATTAAAAGAAGCAGAAGATGTGGTTGTCAGTGCTTTAGCTGATACAATGGATTTATATGGGGTCACACCTTCAGTAGGAAGGCTGTATGGCATGCTTTATTTTATGGATGAGCCTGTTACATTAGATCAAATGAGTGAAGAATTGGGTATGAGTAAACCAACGATGAGTACATCCATTCGTTCACTGCAAAATATTGATATGGTCCACAAAGTGTGGAAAAAAGGTGTTCGAAAAGACTTATATGAAGCAGAAAAAGATTTTTCTAAGTCCTTTTTTTCATTTTTCTGTAAGAAGTGGCAAAGAGAAATTTCAGTTAATTTAGAGGCAATCGAAGAAGCGGAAAACAAGCTGCAGATTCTCTTAAATAATGAAGATGTGCCTGAGGAGATCGCAGTAAAAGCAAAGCGTAATTTAGCGCAGATTATAGAGTCCAAACATTATTATCATTTCTTGAAAAAAGTAGTGAAAGTTTTTGACGACCGAAGAATCATCGATATTTTAAATGAAGAATTAGCGAAAGAGTAAATAAAAAAGGCTGTTGAAAAATCAACAGCCTTTTTATCATTTTTATACGGTTAATGGTGTAGCTTCAAAACAGCGGTTATAAATCCATTCGTAACTTTTTACAGTTAAATCACGAGGGTTACCAACTGTTTGTGGATCATTAAATGCTTCTTGAGCTAAGCGAGAAACCGCTTCTTTTGGAACACCTTGTTCTTCTAAAGAAGGGATTTGTACATCTTTAACTAGTTGATATACTTCACGAACAGCTGCTTGAGCTGCTTCTTCAAGCGTTAATTCGTGTGTATTAACTCCTAAAGCTTGAGCTATGCGCGCAAATTTTTCAGGCTCGCCCATCCAGTTATATTCCATTACAGGACCTAGCATTGCTGCTACGCAAGGGCCATGGGCAATTGGATAAATGCCTCCTAATGTTTGAGCCATCGCGTGAGCTGCTCCTGCAGATTCACTTCCATATGAAAGGCCAGCAAGCATAGCTGCATGCGCCATTCCATAGCGTGCTTCGATATCCTGTCCATTTGCAACTGCACGTCGTAAGTATTTTCCAACGTACTCAATAGCCAATAAAGCAACAGAGTCCGTCATTGGTTGTGCAAAGTGACATGTATAACATTCAATTGCATGAGCTAATGCGTCAATTCCTGTACCGGCCGTAATATGTGAAGGCATAGATACGTGCAGTTCTGGATCAATAATTGTTAAGTGAGCAGCAATTAAAGGTCCACCTGTATTAAACTTAAACTCACGAACAGGATCTGTAATGACAGCCCATTGTGTGACCTCACTTCCTGTACCCGCAGTTGTAGGAATGGTTGTTAAAGGAGGGATACGTTTTGTTAAAGGTTTTTTTCCTTCAGCTGCTTCATAATCTAAGACGGGAGCATTATGAGCTACTTCTACACCAATAGCTTTTGCCGTATCCATTGAGCTTCCGCCTCCAACAGCTACTAGTCCGTTGCATCCATTTTCTTTGTACATTTTTGTGCCGTCTGCTACCACGTGAATAGAAGGGTTGGCTTCTACTTGGTCAAATAGAATAACGTCTACGTCCGCTTCTTTTAAACTAGCGATTACAGGATCTGCTAAACCTACTTTTTTTACACCAGGATCTGTTACTAGTAAAACCTTAGATACACCTAGGTTTTTTACTTCTTCTCCAGTATGCTTAACAGCACCAATTCCATGTTTTACAACCGTTGGCATCTCAAAACTTTTTAAACGTTCCATTCTTTCAAATCGCATAAACATCTTTACATTCCCCCTTGAATTTTATTGAAACCAGCGCATTGGCTGTGGATTTGTATTCGTATAAATATGTTTAATTTCCGTATATTCTTCTAGCCCAATGTGGCTAAGCTCTCTTCCGATCCCAGATTGCTTATATCCTCCCCAAGGAGCCTGCGGGAAGTAGGGATGATAATCGTTAATCCAAGTTGTTCCCATACGGAGTGCTTTCACTACACGTTCAGCTCGATTCATATCACTTGTCCAAACGGCTCCAGCTAATCCATAGATTGTATCGTTAGCAAGTGCCACCGCTTCTTCTTCGGTGCTGAAGCGCTCAATGGTCATAATTGGACCAAATGACTCTTCTTGGACAACTTTCATATCTCCATGACAGTCTGTAAAAATAGTTGGTTCAATGAATAAACCTTTTTGTAAAGACTCTTGAGTTGGACGTTTGCCTCCTAAAACAAGGGAAGCACCTTCTTGTTTGCCAAGCTCAATGTAATGTTCCACTTTAGCTAGGTGTTCTTTTGAGATGACGGGTCCCATTTGAGTAGCTTCATCCATGCCGTCTCCTAGCTTAATTTTTTTGGCTTGTTCAATAACTGCTGAAACAAATTTATCGTGAATATCATCTTGAACGAGTAATCTTGCACCAGCTGAACAAACTTGACCGGCATGAAAGAAGACCGCATTTAATGCATAGTCAACCGCAGTGTCAAAGTCAGCGTCAGCAAAGACGATATTCGGATTTTTTCCACCAAGTTCAAGAGCGATTTTTTTAAAGTTGCCTGCGGCAGCCTGCATGACTTTACGTCCAGATACACCGCCACCTGTAAAGGAAACTAAATCTACTAAGTGACTTTCTGCCATTTCTTGTCCAACGGTCGCACCCGGGCCGAGTACAATGTTAATGACGCCTGCTGGAAAGCCAACTCTTTCAAAAATTTTCATCATATGAATAGTTGTTAAAGGGGTGATTTCGCTTGGTTTAATAACAATTGTATTCCCAGCAGCAAGTGCCGGAGCCAATTTCCAAGAGGCTTGCAATAAAGGATAATTCCAAGGAGTAATTTGGCTGCATACACCTACAGGTTCGCGGACAACGCGGCTAACAGAATCGGGATTAGGTGACTCAATCATCTGTCCACCATCTTTATCTGCTAATCCAGCATAGTATTGAAAGACATCAGCAATTCCATCCATGTCTGCCAGGCTTTCAACGAGGGTTTTTCCAGTATTCAAGGTTTCAAGTTTTGCGAGTTCTTCACGATCATTACGAATTTCTTCCACTACTTTAAATAGTAAAGAACCCCTTTGGGCCGCTGTAAATTTAGACCATTGACCTGCATCAAAAGCTTTTCTAGCTGCTTCAATAGCTTCTACAGTATCAGCACGATTTCCTTCTGTAACGACAGCGATAACCTCTTGATTAAAAGGATTTATAATCTCTCTTTTCTCGCCGCTGCGTGCTTCAACCCATTCGCCGTTTATGTGCATTTTTTCAAGCGTAAGTGTTTGTTCCAATAGCATCAACCTCCAAATAATAGAATTTGTTAAATTTATATTTAACGTTCTTAACAATTCGAATTATAGCATCGGTTATTTAATTTAGTCAAATGCAAAAACTCAGAATGTTCAGAATTCATTAGATTATCTGCTCTGTAAGAGACTAATCATTCGGATATTAAGAAAAAATTTAACAAAAAGTGATAAAAAATCACTGATTGCTATGTCCCTTGATACAAAAGGTTTTTTTATGTATGAGCTATGAGAATATTATTCTTTTTTTATATGAAAACACTCAAACTTTTTTGACAATATCCTAAACATTCAGATATATTAACCATAGTACTATATCTGCTTGCATACAAACCTTGAAAAACAAAGGATTTTGAATGTGGAAATTAAGAAAGGAGTTTAGATGGAAGATGAAAATAATTGTGAATTCAATAAAAAAAGTCGATTTAAATTATTTTAATATAATTATATAAACGTAATTTCTCCCCTTCGCATTGGTATTTATAATCCAACTATTTATATTTTATTCTAAAAAATCTATTTTTAGGTTTAATTGTATGCTGGTAGGAAAAAGGAATAGAGGACAAGTTTGTCTTTAGATTTCTTTATCAATTTAAAGGATGTGAGACGATGCAAAATGCTAAAAAACCATTTCGTTCAGACACACAACAAGCCAGGCCTGAAAAGTCGAATGAGACTTCCGACTTTTCAGGGAAATCAAACAGGAACAACCGTCTACTAACCCCCTTATGGACAACTATTATAGGATTTTCCATCTTTATGGTTGTCGCATTTATCTATTCTCTCTATAATCCAGATCTCTATTGGCCAGGCCTCATTTTAATGTTCATTATGTATGGTGTTATTTATTTTATTGGTGCTCGAGCCGCTGCAAGTAAAAAAGGAAAATCAGATGATATGCTTGTTGCAGGAAGATCTATGCCGCTATGGATTTCAATGTTCACAATGACCGCCACTTGGGTAGGTGGAGGGTATATTGCTGGAACGGCCGAAACCGTTTATTCCTCAGGGCTGACATGGACTCAAGCGCCATGGTGTTATTCAATCAGCTTGATTTTAGGCGGTATCTTTTTTGCTAGAAAGATGAGAAGGTTTGAGTTTATGACAATGCTCGATCCTCTAGAATCTCGTTTCGGTAAGAAAATGGCTACGGTTCTTTATTTTCCAGCTATACTGGGAGAGCTGTTTTGGAGCGCAGCTATCTTAACTGCTTTAGGAACAACATTCGGTGTGATTTTAGGCCTCAGTTTTTCAATTTCCATCATTCTTTCCGCACTTATTGCCATTGCATACACCGTGATTGGCGGCTTGTGGGCAGTAGCACATACCGATATCTTACAGCTTTCTATTATGTTTTTAGGGCTATTTCTGGTGCTTCCCTTTGCATTTTCGAATACGGGAGGGGTGGGAGCCGTTTTTTCTACTTATTCAGAAGGCATGACTGGTTCTCTTCATTTATTTCCTCCATTAAAAGGCTGGGAAGATCCGAAATGGGGAAATACATATTGGCAATGGTGGGATAGCACATTTTTACTTATTTTTGGTGGTATTCCATGGCAAATTTATTTTCAGCGCGTGTTATCTGCTAAAAATGAAAAAGCAGCAATGTGGCTATCTATTACAGCCGGCATCTTTTGCGCGTTAGCGGCCTTGCCTCCAACATTAATAGGAATGATAGGTTATAGTGCAGACTGGTCTTCATTTGGAGCGTCAAGCCCTGAGAGCGCGTCCATGATTTTAACGTATGTATTTAAATACCTAACGCCCGATTTAGTAGGAGCGATTGCGCTTGGAGGCCTAGCTGCTGCCGTTATGGCTGCAGTAGCGGCTTCGTTGCTTTCAGCGTCGGGGATGGCAGCCTGGAACGTGTATCGTCCGATTGTAAAACCAAATGCGACACAGGCGCAGTTAGATAAAGTTATTAAACGTGCTATCATTATCATTGGAACGGGAGCAACTCTAATTGCTTTAAACTCTGAGAGTGTCTACTCTTTATGGTATTTATCAGGGGACCTAGTGTATTGTATACTTTTTCCGCAGTTGGTTTGTGCTTTATTCTTTAAAGGAGCTAACTGGTACGGATCTTTGGCTGGGTTTATTGTGTCTCTTGTTCTTCGAATAGGTGGAGGAGAACCGCTGCTTCATTTAAAAGCGCTACTTCCGTATCCGATGATTGAAGACGGAGTGGTCATGTTTCCGTTTCGTACATTTGCGATGGCAGGCGGGTTGTTAACCATTCTTATCGTTTCTTACGCGACGCGACGTATTTGCCCTCCTCAGCCGCTTCGAAATCTTCATCGTGACATATCGGTTGAGAAATAATCAAAAGCAAAATAAAAAAGCCGCATCTGCGGCTTTTTTATTTTGCAATATTTTCTGACTCGGAAAATTGATCGTCAGGTCGCTTGTTGTTTGTTTTTTTGATGAACGAGTATGAAAGAAGAACCACAGCGGTTAATCCAAGAGTTAAGAAAAACTGTGAGCGCATCGAATCAATAAATGCCATTGATAAGAAGATCACGGTAATAACAGCAATTGTTACGTATGTTAAATACGGGAACAACCACATTTTCATCCCTTTAATTGGCTGGTTTGCTCGATTCATTTTCTTACGCAGGCGTAAATGAGAAATAGCGATAGCTAAGTACACAATAAGAGCAATGGCTCCCGATGCATTAACTAAGAATAAAAAGAGTTTATCCGGCGAAACGAAGCTAAAGATAGCACATACATATGCGGCAGCTGTGCTAATCCATACAGCTCTTGCCGGCACGCCTGATTTGCTTACTTTTGCTAAAGCGCGAGGAGCTTGTCCTTTTTGAGCTAATGATAAAATCATTCGTGAGTTCGTATACAAAGCAGAGTTCAAGCAAGACAAAACGGATACTAATACGACTAAATTCATAATTTGTGCAGCTGCTGGAATATTGACCATTTCTAACATTGTTACATATGGACTTTTTAGTAAATCAGCTGAGTTCCAAGGTAAAAGAGTTACTAAAATAGCAACTGAACCAATATAGAAAATTAAAATTCGCCATACGACACTGCGAATAGCAGTTGTGATAGCTTTTGCTGGGTTTTCTGATTCACTAGCTGCAATAGCCGCAATTTCAGCCCCGAAATAAGAGAAAATAACGGTAATAACTCCCAAAAAGATAGAGTTCGTACCTTTTGGCATAAAGCCTCCGTGGTCCGTTAAATTAGCTAGACCAGGTGAAGATGTACCTGGGATTAATCCGAAAATAATAGCTAAACCGATTCCCATAAAAGCAACGATTGCCACAATTTTAATCATAGCAAACCAATATTCAAATTCTCCAAATGATTTGACAGAGAACAAGTTTGTTAAAGTTAATGCAAAGGTTAAGATTAAGCTTAAAAGCCAAATTGGTACGGAAGGGAGCCATTCATGAACAATTGCTCCTCCTGCAGTGGCTTCAATCGCAATTACAATTAGCCAGAAAAACCAGTAAAGCCATCCGACAGCATAACCTGCCCATGCGCCAATTCCTTGCTGAGCATATGTTGCGAATGAGCCTTTATCTGGGTTTACCATAGCCATTTCACCGAGCATACGCATCAATAGAACGACTAGCAGTCCGGCTGCTGCATATGAAACTACTGCTGCTGGGCCTGTTGCATTAATAACGGATCCGCTTCCTACAAATAAGCCGGCTCCGATAATACCTGCAATGGAAATCATGGAAACGTGACGTTGCTTTAATTTTCCGTGTGATTCTGTTTTGTTTCCCATCGTATTCACTCCTTTAAAATTATCGAAAGACTATTAGAAAATAAAGTAAATTCTGAAAATATAAATAGAAATTCCTCCCCTTACCTTTATAATAAGCAAGAAGTGTGCCAATTATCAAATTCCTATAAAAATCGACTTTAAGTTACTAAAATTGTTGTTTTTTAAGTCGGTAAAGACTCGATTTATTCATTATAGACTTATTCGCTGTTTGGGATGTCTGGTATATACGTACATTTTATACAAATTTTCGACATACATCTTATTTATCTTGTATGATAAAAGAGAAATCGGTATTATATTCCAAGAAGAATGTTTGAGAGGGTGCATGTGTTTGAGAAAATTTATAGCTGTTATTTTTCTATTTATTATCCTTTTAGTTGGGTTGTACTTTTTCGTTAGTCCAGTCAGAAATATTGAAAAACTTGATCAGACTGCTTCATTATCTTCACTGGCACAAGAAAAATCCGCTCATGCGACGTCGCTAGAACTGAACGGAGGCTCTCCTATTTTAGGATACCGATTAAGCGAGAGCGATGTTAATGATTATTTGCGCAGCTACCTTTACGAAAATGATGAAACGGTTGACGGAGCAGAAGCCGTGTTGCTTCCAAAACATATAAAATTTTATATTAATAAACATGTAGTATCTTTTATGGAATCACAGTTTGTAGTTGACGTAACACCAAATGCCGAAAATGGAAAGCTTGTTTTAAAGGTGAATAGCGTGCATTTAGGAAGAATGCCGATTCCGATGTCTCTTGTATGGGATCGCTTAAATATTGATAAGGCTTCTGATGTCACGGTAGATAAAGAAATGAATGAAATTACTCTGCTCAATAATTTGCCAGATTCCATTTCGTTTGAGCAAGCAGATACAACGGATGAATATATAAATTTATCTGCCTCTGTAACCATTGATTCGTTACGAGATATTATAAATCTAGCACCATACCTTATTCCTAAGGATATTCAAAGAAATTTATCCCAGAAACTGAACTTGCTTGGCCAATAATAAAAAGCTCACTTATTGTAGAAAAATAAGTGAGCTTTTTCTATCTTGCACCATTTGACCTATGAAAAAAATGTTTGTTTTACCGATACAAAATAGAGAAGTGTTGAACCTATGAACGAATAAGAAGATTCGAAAAAACACACTCATATTTCATGGCTAACAGTTGATGAATAGATGAATAAAAAAACGGTGGTGATGGTAAGTGGTAAGAGTAAGTGGGTTAGCAAGCGGAATGGATATTGATCAAATCGTCAGTGATTTAATGAAGGCTGAACGTATGCCTATTGATAAAATGAAAAAACAAAAGCAAACGTTAGAGTGGCAGCGAGATGATTATCGCTCTATGAACTTGCTGTTATCAGAATTTAATAATCTCGCTTTTAATATGACCTTGCAGTCTTCGTATTCATCCAAAACGGTATCTTCATCGGATGAAACGAAAGTAAAAGCAGCAGCTACTTCCTCAGCAGCAAATGCCTCTTATACTCTTTCAAACGTGACAATGGCGACTGCTGCTCAGAGTATTAGCACTAGTATTGATTCTAGTATGGATCCGACGAAAAGCTTGTGGTCTCAACGCGGGTCGATGGATTCAAGTGTGTGGACTGAGAAAACAGTGGAACAAGCTGCTATAACATTAAGTGCGGATACTAGTACAGTGAAATTAGCTAAAGGTGCTGTTTCTGCTGTAAATCAGAACACAGGCACTTTAAACTCTATATCTGTTACCACGGATGGTACAAGTAAAGCCTATACCGTAAGAATAGGAACAGCGGCGGGAATTATAAATTCTAATGAAGTATTCATTAACGAAGACACAGGTGAAATGACGTTTGGTACAACATTAACAAGCGGCAGTACAATTGAAGCGTTCTCGTATCAGCAAAATGTGCTGAACTTTTCTGTGACAACTTATGATAGTACAGGCAAAGCAACAGGAAATATTCAAGATGGGGGAAGTACGCCATTTGAATTTGACGGTTCCACCTCATTAAACACCCTTCTCACACAAATCAGCAATTCAAAAGTAGGCATTTCAGCCTTTTTCGATGAAGGAACAAATAAAGTTGTCATGACTCGTAAAGATACAGGAAATTTATTTTCTGCTGATAGTGCGGATGGTTCAAACATGGTTTTTTCAGGAGGATTTTTGACGGGCTTTTTACAGCTCGCCGGTGATGCCAAAGGAACAGACGCAAAATTCACGCTAAACGGTCTAGAAACAACTCGTAAGTCCAATACATTTACAACGGGAGGCGTTACCTATACCCTTCAAAACAATTTCACAGGAGATGTGCGCGTTAACGTAAGCAATGATACGCAGAAAGTATTTGATACCATTAAAGATTTTGTGACCAAATACAATGAACTGATTGAGAAAATTAATGGAAAGATTACGGAAGAAAGAGACCGGAACTATCAGCCTTTGACTGATGAAGAAAGAGAAAAACTAACGGATAAACAAGCTGAGCAGTGGGATGAAAAGGCGAAAAGCGGTTTGTTAAAAGGAGACTCAATTTTATCAAGCGGGCTAAACCAAATGCGTTCTAACTGGTATGCCTCTGTATCAGGAGTGAGTGGAGCATTTTCGCAGCTAACCGACATTGGTATTTCAACTAGCGCAAACTATAGCGATCGAGGCAAGCTAGTCATAGAAGGCGATGGAACTAAATTAAAAGAAGCAATTGAAAAAGATCCGCAGTCTGTGATGGATTTATTTATGAAAAGTGGAAGTACAACAAGTGAAAAAGGGATTGTACGACGTTTACGAGATACGATTACTCAAACCGTATCCAAAGTTGAGCAGCGCGCTGGCCGTTCAACATGGACAAGTGAACAATTTTTGCTTGGGCGGAATTTAAAAAGCGTAAATAGCCAAATCACTAGTTTTGAAAGCAGGCTCACACAAGTAGAGGACCGGTATTATCGTCAGTTTACAGCAATGGAAAAAGCCATTCAAAATGCAAATGCTCAAAGCGCGCAGTTATCGCAATATTTTAGTTAAGAAGGAGTGAACGTTTATGGCAGCAAATAATCCATATCAAGCGTATCAGCAAGGAGCTGTTCAGACTGCTTCTCCAGGAGAGTTAACGCTTATGCTGTATAACGGGTGTTTAAAATTTATCAAACTTGCACGAACAGGCATACAGGAAAAAAATATTGAGCTGAAAAATACGAATCTGTTAAAAGCACAAAATATTATTCAAGAATTAATGATTACCCTTGATACAAACGTGCAAGTTGCTAAGTCTATGATGGCTATGTATGACTATATTAACCAGCGTTTAATTGAAGCAAATACAAAAAATGACACAGCAAGCTTGGATGAAGCCGAACAATATGTAACAGAATTCCGCGATACATGGAAGCAAGTTGTGCAGCTTCACCGCCAGCAAGTCCATGGAAGCGGCGGTCAAGCATAAATATGATTAACGACCTATATCAGCTAACGGATGAGATTTATCGGCTTATTCAAACATTTTCTGACAAAAATCGAGAAGAAGGCATTCAAAAGTTAGAGTATCTTCTATTAAAAAGACGTGACCTCATAGAGAAACTGCCGCCAAAAAGTAGGGGTAATGAATCGATGGGTAAAAAAATTGTCGAAATGAATAAGGAAATTGATCAAAAGCTGATCTTAATTCGGCATCAAATTATGGTAGATCTCCGTTTGTTAAAAGCGAAAAAAAAGCATAGTAACAGCTATGTAAACCCTTACGAAACAAAAACGTTTGATGGGATGTTTTACGATAAAAAAAATTAATTCTACGTAAAAAAATACAACCCTTCTTCTTATGAAGAAGGTCTATTTTTTTGGTTTTTTCATAAACTTTTCTCAGGTTCCATAAATTTTCACTAAATTTTCAAAAAATTTTAATAGTTTAGGAAGGGATTGTGTCGGGTATTGTAGAATTGTAGAGGTATAGCAATGGATTAAAGGAGGAGTTCGAACATGATGTATAACATTCGCGGTGAAAACATTGAGGTGACTCCAGCAATTAGGGAATACGTAGAGAAAAAGCTTGGTAAGTTAGAGCGTTATTTCGACGAAACACCAACTGCTGACGTAAATGTAAACTTAAAAGTCTACAATAACGATCAAAAAATAGAAGTCACAATCCCAATGAATGATCTCGTATTGAGAGCTGAAGAGACACACAGTGATTTATACGCAGCTGTCGATCTTGTCCTAGATAAATTAGAGCGTCAAATTCGTAAACACAAAACAAAAGTAAATCGAAAAATGCGTGAAAAAGGCGCTGAGAAGTATCTGTTCGCAGCATTAGAAAGCGAAGCGAACGTAGCTGTTGCAACTGAAGAAGATGAATTAGAGCTAGTTCGTACAAAACGATTTAACTTAAAGCCAATGGATAGTGAAGAGGCTATTTTGCAAATGAATATGTTAGGACATAGTTTCTTTGTATTTACAAACGCTGAGACCAATATTACAAATGTTGTATATCGAAGAAAAGATGGACGATATGGATTGATTGAACCAAACTAAGATTATAGGCTCTCTTAAACAAGAGCAGTAAAGTAAAAGCAGCGTGCCTCCGCACGCTGCTTTTTAGCTGCTTAAAAAAATAGTTCCATCACTATATAGCGTGTAGAAGATTTGGTGAATACACGCGCCGTTTTTTTCATGTTGAACGCCTGATAAAAAGAGACTTTATTTTCTCGTGCATTACACCAGACCTTTCGTACCCCAAGGTTCTTGGCTTTGAGAAAAACCTCCTCTAGTAGACGACTGCCATATCCTTTTCCTTGTTCTTTTTTGAGAGTAGCAAATTTTCGAAATTGAGCTTCATCACCTGTTATAAATAAGGAAACAACTGATTTTAACTCTCCTTCTTCAAACAGTCCATAGTGAATGCCTGATGGATCATCTTTAAGCTGAATATAACTGAAATCTTTATCAGGCCACATGACGGTATGTCTGACTTCCCAAGCTTGTTCTTTTGTAATCGATTGAACGTTCATTCTACATTCCCCTTTTTTATTGTAAGAGTGAGGTAGGGGAAATCACAATAGAAAATAACTCGTTAAGAGAGTAGTACTCGTAAAGAGACAGACGAAAAAGGGTACAAGTTGCTACTTGTTTAGCTGCAATGTTACAATTTTACTCAGAATGTTTTATAATGAAAGATACAGATATGAATGAAAATAGTATAAAATGTACTGATTATAAATAGAGGAGCGTTTTAATATGCTTGGATTATTTAAAAAAGTGTTTGACGGCAATCAACGCCAAATCGGCCGTTTAGAAAAAATGGCGGACCAAATTGATGCGTTAGGTCCTGAAATAGCGTCTTTAACGGACGATCAGCTTCGTGAAAAAACAGCTGAATTTCAACAACGCTACCAAAATGGCGAATCGCTCGATAACTTATTAGATGAAGCTTTTGCGGTTGTACGTGAAGCAGCGAAACGTGTGTTAGGCATGTATCCGTACAAAGTTCAGCTAATGGGGGGGATTTCTCTGCATGAAGGGAATATCTCGGAAATGAAAACGGGTGAAGGTAAAACGTTGACAGCTACTATGCCTGTATACTTAAACGCTATTACAGGAAAAGGTGTACATGTAGTAACAGTCAATGAATACTTAGCGAGCCGTGATGCTAGTGAAATGGGTCGTTTATACGAATTCTTAGGCTTGAAAGTAGGATTAAACTTAAACCATTTAACGCGTGAAGAAAAGCAAGAAGCATATGCAGCCGATATTACGTATAGTACAAATAATGAACTTGGATTTGACTATTTACGTGATAACATGGTGCTGTACAAAGAACAAATGGTTCAACGTCCGCTTCATTTTGCTGTAATCGATGAAGTTGACTCTATCTTAATTGATGAAGCACGTACGCCGCTTATTATATCCGGCAGCGCACAGAAATCGACTGCTCTTTATATTCAAGCTAATGCATTCGTTCGCACGCTTGATAAAGAAACCGATTTTACTTTTGATATCAAAACAAAAAGCGTTCAGCTAACCGAAGAAGGTATGTCAAAAGCAGAGCGCGCATTTGGCATTGAAAACTTATTTGATATTTCACACGTAGCGCTAAATCATCACATCAACCAAGCGCTTAAAGCACATGTAACGATGCAAAATGATGTGGATTATGTAATTGATGAAGATCAGGTCGTAATTGTTGACCAATTTACTGGTCGTTTAATGAAAGGAAGACGTTTTAGCGACGGCTTGCATCAAGCTATCGAAGCTAAAGAGAACGTTGAGATTCAAAATGAAAGCATGACATTAGCTACAATTACATTCCAAAACTACTTCCGTATGTATGAAAAATTATCAGGTATGACGGGTACAGCTAAAACGGAAGAAGAAGAATTCCGTAATATCTACAACATGCACGTTGTTGTTATTCCGACAAACAAGCCAATTTCACGTGATGATAAAGCGGATTTAATTTATAAGTCAATGGAAGGCAAGTTTAATGCGGTAGTAGAAGATATTGCCGAGCGCCACGCAAAAGGACAGCCTGTCCTTGTTGGTACAGTTGCGATCGAAACATCTGAAGTTTTATCAGCTTTATTAAAGAAAAAAGGAATTCGCCATCACGTGTTAAATGCAAAACAGCATGAGCGTGAAGCGGATATTATTGAAAATGCGGGTCACAAAGGTGCGGTAACAATCGCAACAAATATGGCCGGTCGTGGTACGGATATCAAACTAGGTGAAGGTGTCGTTGAAGCTGGAGGTCTTGCTGTAATTGGTACAGAGCGTCATGAATCACGCCGTATTGATAATCAGCTTCGCGGACGTGCTGGACGTCAAGGGGATCCAGGGGTATCTCAATTCTATCTATCCATGGAAGATGAATTAATGCGCCGATTTGGTTCAGATAATATGATGGCAATGATGGATCGCCTTGGCATGGATGACTCACAGCCAATTCAAAGTAAAATTGTAACAAGAGCTGTTGAATCCGCTCAAAAACGCGTTGAAGGTAATAACTTCGATGCGCGTAAACAATTGCTTCAATATGATGACGTGCTTCGTCAACAGCGTGAAGTTATTTACAAACAGCGCTTTGAAGTGCTTGATTCAGACAACCTGCGTGCGATTGTAGAACGTATGATTGAATCAACGCTACAGCGTGTGGTTGAAGTAAACACACCGCGTGAAGAATTAGAAGAAGAATGGAATTTACAAGCGATTATTGATTACGTAAATGCTAATGTTCTTGAGGAAGGTGAAGTCACAGAAGAAGATCTTCGCCGTAAAGAGCCTGAAGAAATGGTAGAACTGCTGGTAGATCATGCAAAAGCTCGTTATAATGAAAAAGAAGAGCAGCTCCCTGAAGAACAAATGCGTGAATTTGAAAAAGTTGTTGTTCTTAGAGCGGTTGATTCTAAATGGATGGATCATATTGATACGATGGATCAGCTTCGCCAAGGTATCCACCTTCGTGCGTACGGTCAAACAGATCCTCTTCGCGAATACCAAATGGAAGGTTTTGCGATGTTTGAAAACATGATTGCAACCATTGAAGAAGAAGTGACGAAGTATATCATGAAAGCAGAAATTAACAACAACCTTGAGCGTCAAGAGGTAGCGCAAGGTCAGGCGGCTGTTCATCCAAAAGAAGGAGACGCGCCGGCTAAGAAGAAGCCAAAAGTAAATGCGATAGAAGTTGGCCGAAATGATCCTTGTATCTGCGGAAGTGGCAAAAAGTATAAAAACTGCTGCGGTAAAGAATCATAAAGTAAGAGTCAATTAGTATAGAATGAATTAGTACAGGAAGGAAATGAGTCTTCTCATTTCCTTCCTGTGCGTCAAAAATAAAATAGAGGTGTTCAACTCATGGATTTAGTAGAAATTAAGCAAGAACTTGACAAAACAGCTAAGCGATTAGCGGACTTTAGGGGGTCTCTTTGACCTCGATACAAAACAAGCTCGTATCGATGAATTAGATGAGACTATGGCTGATCCAAATTTTTGGAATGACCAGCAGGCAGCTCAGACTGTTATTAATGAAGCCAATGGCTTGAAAGATGCAGTAAATCAATTTAACCACTTGGATGAAACATATGAAAATTTACAAGTGTCTTATGAACTTGTAAAAGAAGAATACGATGAAGATTTAGCAGAAGAACTAGTTAGTGAATTAAAAGAGCTTATATCAGGCATGAATGACTTTGAATTACAGCTGCTTTTAAGCGAGCCGTATGATAAAAATAATGCCATTTTAGAACTGCACCCAGGTGCTGGTGGAACAGAATCACAGGATTGGGGTTCAATGTTACTACGTATGTATACGCGCTGGGCGGAGAAAAAAGGTTTCAAAGTAGAAACGCTTGATTACTTACCTGGAGATGAAGCTGGTATTAAAAGTGTAACGCTTTTAATTAAAGGTCATAATGCGTATGGGTATTTAAAAGCTGAAAAAGGCGTTCATCGTCTCGTTCGTATTTCTCCGTTTGATTCATCAGGCCGTCGTCATACATCATTCGTATCGTGCGACATAATGCCGGAATTTAATGATGAAATTTCAATTGATATTCGTACGGAAGATTTGAAGGTTGATACGTATCGTGCAAGCGGTGCCGGAGGTCAGCATATCAATACAACAGATTCAGCTGTTCGTATTACTCACCTCCCAACTAATGTAGTCGTATCTTGTCAGACGGAACGTTCACAAATTAAAAACCGTGAGCAAGCAATGAAAATGTTAAAATCTAAGCTGTATCAATTAGAAATTGAAAAGCAGCAAGAACAGCTAGCTGAAATTCGCGGAGAACAAAAAGATATTGGGTGGGGAAGTCAAATTCGTTCGTACGTATTCCATCCGTATTCATTAGTAAAAGATCACCGCACAAATACGGAAGTCGGAAACACGCAAAGCGTAATGGATGGAGATCTAGATCCGTTTATCGATGCGTATTTACGTTCTCATATTTAATCAAAAGGCAGCATACTTAGGTATGCTGCCTTTTTTTAGTTGTTGGGACTTTGTGAAATTTGGATGAAGAAAAACGAGCGTAAAGAACTATTGTTAAAAAGAAAATTAAGAAAATGCAGAAATTTAAAGGTTGCTGTCGTCAGTTCGCTTATTTCGTCAATGAAACAAAATGGTTAAAAATACCTGTTTTGCGGTAAGTGCTTCTTTACAATCCTTTATATTCCTTTTACAAACAGTATTTATAATTTGAGTTAAATCATGAGGAAGGGGCATGTGCAGTGGAAAATAAATCGTTAAACGAATTAATAGAGCAAGTGAAACAGAATAGCTTTTCTTCGAGTAAAGGGTTTGATAGACGGCGTTTTTTGCAAGGAGCTGGAAAAGTAGCGGGAGTATCACTTGGCTTAACAATTGCTCAGTCTATTGGTTTAAATGCAGTAGAAGTTTCAGCTGCAGCGCCTAAATTTTCAAGTTATCCGTTCACTCTAGGCGTCGCATCAGGAGATCCTTTAGCAGATAGCATTGTTCTTTGGACAAGATTAGCACCAGACCCGTTGAATGGCGGGGGAATGCCTAATCAACCTATTCCAGTAAAATGGGAGCTTAGTGAAGATGAAGACTTTCATCGAATTGTCAAACGAGGAACAGAAGTGGCTAGACCTGAACTTGCTCATTCGGTTCACGTTGATGTAAAAGGATTGAAGTCGAGTCATATTTATTATTATCGATTTAAAAGCGGCCATGAGTTAAGCCCGGTTGGAAAAACAAAAACACTTCCTTCAGCAAATGCAGAAGTAGCCAGTATGACGTTTGCATTTGCTTCGTGTCAGCAATATGAACATGGGTACTTTACAGCCTATGAGCATATGGTTAAAGAACAATTAGATTTTGTCGTTCATTTGGGTGATTACATCTATGAATATGGACCAAACGAGTACGTGGCTGCAAGCGGAAACGTTCGTACTCACAGCAGCGCAGAAATTCAAACGCTGCAAGACTATCGAAACAGGCATGCTCAGTACAGGTCAGATGCCAATTTGAAGTCTGCTCACGCTGTTTTTCCGTGGATTGTGACGTGGGATGATCATGAAGTAGAAAACAATTATGCAAATGTAATTCCTGAAAAAGGCCAATCAGTAGAAGCATTTATTCAACGCCGCGCGGCAGCTTATCAAGCTTATTACGAACACATGCCTTTGCGTCAAACATCTTTGCCCCACGGAGCGGATATGAGATTATATCGTGACTTTTCATATGGAAAACTAGCTTCTTTTCAAGTGTTGGATACGCGTCAATACAGAGACGATCAAGCAAACGGAGACGGAACAAAGCCGCAAACGCCAGAATCTCTTGATCCCAAACGTACGCTATTGGGGAATGAACAAGAAAAATGGCTGTTTACTAATCTTGAAAAGTCAGCGTGTCATTGGAACGTACTGGCTCAACAAATTTTCTTTGCGCCAAGAAAATTTGGAACGGCTGCTAAGCCTACATACAGCATGGATGCATGGGATGGGTATACGGCGAATCGTCAGCGCGTCATTGATTTTATTGAAAAGAAAAAGTTGGACAACGTCATTGTACT
This sequence comes from Priestia sp. MDV22-iso46, assembly GCF_058629175.1. Taxonomy (NCBI): domain Bacteria; kingdom Bacillati; phylum Bacillota; class Bacilli; order Caryophanales; family Bacillaceae; genus Priestia; species Priestia sp. MDV22-iso46. The sequence goes on along the minus strand of NZ_JBZVWT010000004.1, from coordinate 161,576 downwards.
AACTGGAGATGTACACGCTAACTGGGCTTCTAACTTATACGCGGATTTTGCTAACCTTAATTCAAGAATTATTGGTGCAGAGTTCATCGGCACCTCCATCACTTCCGGAGGGGACGGAGCAGATAAACGAGCTGATACGGATAAAATTTTAAGTCAAAATCCACACCTCACATTTTTTAATGATTACAGAGGATATGTAAGGTGTACGGTGACTCCTGATGTATGGCAAGCCGATTATCGCGTTGTGCCTTTTGTAACAGAACCTGGTGCAGAAATTTCAACTCGAGCTTCCTTTCAATATAAAAAAGATGGCAAAGGTATGAAGGAAGTTGAAGTAAATAACGTACCGCGTGGACTAAAGATTTCTAAGGAAGTAGAGGAAGATCGTATGCGGGCACACGGGAAAGCACATGAAAAACAAGAGTTGAAAAAGAAAGAAAAAGTCCAGCAGTAAACTGAGTAAGGAAAAGGAGGTCAAGTATGTTTTCTAATATTGGAATCCCTGGTTTGGTTATTATTTTAGTCATTGCCTTAATAATTTTTGGACCGTCTAAGCTGCCGGAAGTTGGACGAGCGTTTGGACGAACATTAACTGAATTTAAAGGAGCAGCAAAAGGGCTCGTATCAGATGATGAAAGTGTTAAAGAAAAGCAGACTGCAACCGTTTCTGAACAAAAAGAGAATGAATCCACATTGTAAGTAAGGAAATAGACGAGGAAACTCGTCTATTTCTACTTGTCAGAAAGGAGAGAAATACAATGGGAGAAATGAGTTTGATGGAGCACCTTGAAGAATTGCGTGTTCGTATTATTAAAACACTTTGTGCATTTGTAGTTTTACTTATTGTCAGTTTTGTATTTGTACAAGATATTTATCAGTGGCTAGTGAAAGATTTGGACGGCAAGCTTGCGGTACTTGGACCAAGTGAAATCGTATGGATTTATATGGTGATTGCATTTGTTTTTGCGCTTGCTTTTACACTTCCAGTAGCTGCTTATCAAGTATTTCAGTTTGTTTCACCTGGGTTAAAAAAGGAAGAATATAAGGTTCTGATTACCTTCATTCCATTCTTTTTTATTTTGTTTGTAAGCGGGCTGGGGTTCGGTTATTTTATTTTATTTCCAATGGTTTTAGCATTTTTAACGGGCCTGTCGAATGATCAGTTTTCACTGATGTTTACGGCTGAGCATTATTTTCGTTTTATGCTTAATCTTTGTTTACCGTTTGGTTTTTTATTTGAAATGCCTTTAGTTGTTCTATTCTTAACGCGCTTAGGGGTTCTAAATCCATTAAGGTTAGCAAGAGCAAGGAAGCTATCATATTTTGTTTTAATTGTGATATCCGTACTTATTACTCCTCCTGATTTTATTTCAGATATTTTAGTTATTGTCCCACTTCTGCTTTTATATGAGCTCAGTGTGACAATTTCGCGCGTAGTATACAAAAAACGTTTAGGAAACGAATCAATTGCTTAATCGTATACATAAGTGTGATGAGAGAATTCATGAAATTGAAACAAAGTCCTTGTAAACAGAGTGTTTTAAACATTCTGGAGTAGGTTATAATAGAGTGAAAACTCTACAGCAAGGGGGAGAAGGCTTGAAAAAAGTATTACTGACGTTAACAATCGGTCTAGCGCTTGTTTTGTCCGCGTGCGGCGGAGGAAGCTCTAAAAATGAATCTGCTGGTGAATCTTCAGCGAGTGCAGAAGATATTGTGAAGAAAAACTGTACAGGCTGTCACGGTGTAGATTTAGGAGGAGCAAATGGGCCGAGCTTGCAGCATGTAGGCAGCAAGCACTCAGAAGCTGAAATTGAAAACATTATCAATAATGGTCAAGGCGGTATGCCAAAGGGACTGATTAATGAAGAAGATGCAAAAAAAGTTGCCGCTTGGCTGGCAAAGAAAAAATAAGACGGATATCCGTCTTATTTTTGTGTTAAAACTGCTTTAATTTTTGGTTTAAGACAACGGCTTGCTGTTGAGCTTTGACATCTTTCGCTATGTCTCCAGGTGCATTTGCTTCTCCAATGATGTATCCGCTAAAAGAAGAGCCAATAAAATCGACAATGTATTGAAATTGCATAATAAGAGGAAGAGCCTTTACAGATGCGCCTGTGCCTCCTACTACTAATACATACACGCGCTTATTTTTCATTTGTTCTTTAAAGTTGATTGTCGAATCTCTAAGACTTTCAGACCAACGATCCACAAAGTTCTTCATTAATCCGCTCATACCGTACCAGTAAAGAGGCGTAACAAATAAAATAGTGTCATGCGCTGCCATCTTTTTCGCTATATCATAATAATCATCTTGTTGATTGGTAAACCCAAGTTCATCGTGACGCATATCAGTAATGGGGTGAATGGTATGCTGACGTAAGTAAACTTCTTCAGTATCAATGCCACTTAAGACTGCTTTAGCCAATTCTTCCGTATTTCCATTTTCTCGTGAACTTCCATAAATGGTGATCATGCTATCTCTCCTCATCTTTTTTCTTATTTATCATACCTTGTTTGTACAAAAGTAGACATAAATGTGCTCTGCCTAACGATATTCATAAGAAGCAAATAAACAGTAAAAAATAACAAAATTAAAAATAAGGATAAATTCTCATACCTTACTAAAAATATCCTACTTATGTCATATTTGAAATAAAAATGTAATATTTTTGGGGCTTATTTTCACGAAGAGTGATGTTATAATGAGAAAGCGCGTGAGAAGAGTCGAATTTTTGGTTTGAATTGTAGAGTTTTGTCGTATTTTGACAAGTTTTACATAGTATTAAAATAACACACTTGATTAGGTGATTACTTATGATTGAAATGCAAAATGTATATAAAACGTATCCGAACGGTGTAAAAGCAATCAATGGCATTAGCATCAAGATTAATCAAGGTGAGTTTGCTTATATCGTAGGACCAAGTGGAGCAGGAAAATCCACTTTTATTAAAATGATGTATCGTGAAGAAAAGCCTTCTTCAGGAAATATCATTGTAAACGGTGCAAATGTAGCAAAAATAAAAGATAGCAAAGTTCCTATCTTTAGACGTCATATTGGTGTAGTCTTTCAGGATTTCAAGCTGCTTCCAAAATTAACGGTCTATGAAAACATTGCTTTTGCACTAGAAGTAATTGAGCAAAGTCCCGAAGAAATTAAAAAGCGAGTGCTAGAGGTGCTAGAGCTTGTTAAGTTAAAGGGTAAAATGGATTCTTTCCCTGATGAACTATCTGGAGGAGAGCAGCAGCGTGTGTCTATTGCGCGTTCAATTGTGAATAGTCCTAAGGTTGTCATCGCCGACGAACCGACAGGGAATCTTGATCCGGAGACTTCGTGGGAAATCATGGATATCTTTGAGGAGATTAATAAACGCGGTACGACTATTTTAATGGCAACGCATAACCGTGAAATTGTAAATGCAATTCGAAAGCGCGTAATTGCGATTGAAAATGGAAATGTTGTGCGCGATGAAGTAAGAGGTGAATACGGATATGAAGGCTAGGACATTCGGTCGCCACTTACGTGAAGGATCTAAAAGTTTAGGAAGAAACGGTTGGATGACATTCGCATCTGCAAGTGCTGTTACCGTGACGCTCTTGCTTGTAGGCGTATTTTTTATGTTGATGATGAATTTAAACCACATTGCTAAATTGATTGAAAATGATGTGGAAATTCGCGTTCACGTTGATGCTGCAGCGACAGCAGATGATCGAAAAGCAATGAAAGAAAAGCTAGATGCAATTAAGCAAGTTGATACGGTGACGTTTTCTTCTAAAGATAAAGAGTTAAAAGATTTAATTAATAGTATGGGTGATGAAGGACAAGCTTTTGAACCGTTTGAACAGCAAAACCCATTAAATGATGTATTTGTTGTTAAAACAAAAGAGCCGACTGATGTCGCAAAAGTAGCTAAACAAATTGAGAAATATCCGTATGCAGCAAAAGTTCAATACGGACAAGATCAAGTTGAAAAGTTATTTAAAGTGCTGAAAGTAGCTCGTAATATCGGAGTAGTGCTGATTTTAGGGCTTCTATTTACAGCAATGTTTCTAATTTCAAATACAATTAAAATTACGATTGTAGCTCGCCGTGAAGAGATTGAAATTATGCGCTTAGTTGGAGCCACAAACTCCTTTATTCGCTGGCCGTTCTTTATTGAAGGTCTGTTTTTAGGAGTGCTTGGTTCTATTGTGCCAATTGCAGTTATTATCGGTGTGTACAGCGTTTTATATAATGAAGTTCAACCTAAGTTTGATGGATTCTTCGAACTTTTACCTGCCTTTCCATTCGTGCTTCAAGTGTCGCTATTATTACTAGTGATCGGCGGTCTAATTGGGATGTGGGGAAGTACATTATCCATCCGTAAGTTCTTGCGAAAATAAGAATAGATTTTTAACATAATAGATTACAACAACCTCACATTTGATGCTTATCAAATGTGAGGTTGTTGTGTAATTACACATAAAAATAGAAAAAAGTGCTAATGGGGGTCTTGCTAATGCCCGTTTATACGGGGAAATATGTGCAGATGGGGAGAAACACATGACACGTAAGACATTAGTAATGACAGCAGCAGTTTTAGTTGGACTAAGTGCGGCTTGGATAGGTAATGAAAAAATTGCTTATGCACAAAGTGCCAGCACTACTAAACTCAGTAATTTAGAGAAAAAAAGTGATGATGTGAACCAAAATATTAATCAAAATAAAGAGAAATTAAAAGAGGTTCAAGAAAAGCAAAAAAACGAAGAAGCTGAGATCGCGCGCTTGGATTCAGAAGTCGGACAAACGAATGCAGATATCCGCAGCCGTGAATCTGAAGTAGAAAAAGCAAAGCAAGACATCGAAAAGGTGAAAAGCGAGATTGACGTTGTAAAAAAACGAATTGACAAACGAAATGAGCTATTAAAAAAACGTGCTCGTGCTTTACAGGAAAATGGCGGGTCTGTGGATTACATAGATGTACTGCTAGGCTCTGAAAGCTTCGGAGACTTTATTAGCAGAGTGAGTGCGGTTTCGACAATTGTAGGGGCTGACCGCGATTTGTTAATGCAGCATGAAGCTGATAAAAAGGCAAAAGAAGAGAAAGAAACAAAAGTTCAAAACAAGCTAACGGAAGTAAATCAAGCGCTTGAAGAACTTAAAAATCTTCGTGCGCAGTTGCAAAAACAAGTGGATGAAAAGAATCAGCTCATGCAAACGCTCAAAGATCAGGAAAAAGAATTTAATGAAGAAGCCGTTGGATTAGAAGAGAAAGCTTCTATTTTAGCTGATCAAAAAAATGCAGCACAAGCTCAACAGCAAGAAATTGAAAAAGCCGGGGCAACAGAGGAGGCACCCCCTGTTACAAGCGGGTCGTTTATGAGGCCGGCAAAGGGCCCGGTAACATCTCATTTTGGGTATCGAGAAACGTTTGGAAGAGGACACTACGGTATTGATATTGGAAAGCGAGGAGAAAGTGTGCCAGTTGTAGCCGCAGCAAGAGGAAAGGTAATTAGAGCATATCATTCTTCTTCTTTTGGTAATGCTGTATTTATTCGTCACAATGTAGAAGGTCAGACGTGGGTTACAGTTTATGCTCATTTAGAGAGCTACAGCGTCTCAAGCGGTCAATCTATCAATAAAGGTCAACAATTAGGTTATATAGGGAACACAGGACGTTCGTTTGGTGCTCACCTGCATTTTGAATTGCATAAAGGCGATTGGAAAGGCAAAAGTTCCGCTGTAAACCCTGAAAGTTATATTAAATTTTAAGTTCCTAGCATACGTGGTACAAGCTCAACATATAGTTTAACAAAAAGGCATCGCACTTGATTTGTGTGGTGCCTTTTGCTACAAATAACACATGCATCCTTTTTATTACATAGTTTTGGTTGTATCTATTATAATAAGAAGAGATGGCTTAAGGTTGAGGAGGATGAAAGAACTTGAATCGGAAAATCGTTGCACTATTAATGGCACTCTCCTTAGTTGTTGGAGCAGCAGGTACATATTTTGGCATTCAGTATGCAAATGCTGGAACGGTCAGTACCCCCCTTACAACTTCTTCAAATGATAGTAAAGTGGAAAAGGAAGAGCTAGACAAAATCAAGCAAGCTTATGAACTGATATCTTCAAAATATTACAAAGATGTAGATGACAAAAAATTATTAGATGGCGCAATCCAAGGAATGGTACAAACCTTAGGAGACCCTCACTCATCTTACATGGATAAGAAAACGGCACAGCAATTCACGCAGTCTCTTGATTCATCGTTTGAGGGAATTGGTGCTGAAGTAAGCATGGTAGATGGAAAAGTAACAATCGTAGCTCCGTTTAAACAATCTCCTGCGGAAAAAGCAGGATTAAAACCAAATGATCAGATTTTAAAGATCGATGGTAAAAGTATCGCGGGTCTGGAATTGAACGAAGCAGTATTAAAAATTCGCGGTAAAAAAGGCTCTACCGTGACATTAGATGTTCAACGACCAGGCGTGAAAGAAACGATGAAAGTAAAAGTTGTAAGAGATGAGATTCCAATTGAAACCGTCTATTCTTCTGTTAAAAATGTAAACAATAAAAAAATTGGCTACATGGAAATTACGTCATTCTCTGAGTCAACGGGAGACGAATTTACGAAACAGTTGAAAAAACTTGAAAATAAAAATATTGATGGCTTAGTTCTAGACGTTCGGGGAAATCCTGGTGGCTATTTAACGAGCGTTGAAAAAATGCTCGATAAATTAGTAACGAATAAAAAGCCATATATCCAAATTGAAGATCGTAACGGTGAACGTCAAAAAGTGGTTTCTTCAATGAAAAAGCAAAAGGATTATCCAATTGTGGCCTTGATTGATGGAGGAAGTGCATCCGCTTCTGAAATTCTTGCCGGGGCATTAAAAGAAGCAGGAGGATACAAGCTAGTCGGTGAAAAATCCTATGGAAAAGGAACGGTTCAACAAGCTGTTCCAATGGAAGACGGCAGTAATTTAAAACTAACGTTCTATAAATGGCTAACGCCTGATGGAAACTGGATTAACGAAAAAGGTATAAAACCAACGGTAGAAGTCAAACAGCCGGATTATTATTATGCAAATCCAATTCAAGTTGATAAAAAGCCATTAACACGTGATATGACAGGTGACCAAGTGAAGAATGCTCAAGTGATGCTAAAAGGCCTTGGCTTTGAACCTGGACGTACAGACGGATATTTTAGTAAAGAGACAGAAACAGCTGTAACTGCATTCCAAAAAGCCAATAAGCAAAAAGCTACAGGTGAAATCGATGAAGATACAGCAGCGCTTTTACAAACAAAACTTCTAGAAAAAATTAAATCAAAAGATGAAGATCGTCAGCTTCAAACGGCTTTAAAGCTAGCTAGTCAATAAGAAGTAGAAAAAGTTCCGTGCTTTTCCAAAGCACGGAACTTTTTTAGTAAAAACAACATTGTCGGTTAGTGATGCATTTTGATAAAATAAAGAAGCCTATGATACATAACAATCAATCGTAAATGTTGTAATAAAAATGTGAAAAATACAGGTGGTGAAAAAATGGATTTTGCATTAGAGCTCTTAAAAGGTATCGGGCGTTTGTTTTTGCATCCGTTAACGTATCTATTTCTGCTCGTCTCGTTTTTTGTAGGTCTTTCTCGCGTCAAGAGAGAGCGTCAGAATTTTCATGTTCGCGTGTTTGATTTTATTTTAGAAGCAAAATATTTATTTTTTCCAGGTATCATTATTGGGTTGATTTTATCCGTTGTTACCGTGTTGCTAGGTGTCTATGTATCTATAGGAATGATTGTGCTTGTAGCTGTTTTAACTTTTATCATAAGCGGCCCTTGGACGTTTAAATGGCTTTCTCCTTCTTACACCGTAGGACTGGCTGTGCTTGCAACCTTGGTTATTCCGGCATCTGGTTTCGGTGAAGGATTTATTCAAACGTGGTCTGTGCAAGCTCATAACGCAGATTTACCTTCTCTGACTATTTTAATGTCTCTGCTTGTATTAGCAGAAGGATATTTAATTTGGAAATTTGGAGCAAAAGGTACGTCTCCAGCCATTGTGAAAAGTAAAAGAGGGCAGGAAATTGGGGCTCATTACTCTCAAAAATTATGGGTTGTCCCGCTTTTTGTCTTAATTCCAGGCAGCGCCATTACGTCTGTGTTTCCATGGTGGCCTGTGTTATCTATTGACGGAACATCATTTAGCCTGTTTTTTGTTCCTTTTGCTATCGGTTTTTATCAGCGAATTCAAAGTATGGTGCCGTTTAAATCTATTGAATTTACCGGTAAGCGTGTATTAGCATTAGGCGTGGGATTAACGATCATTACGATTGCTGCTATTTTTTATCCTCTTGCCGCTGTAGCTGTTGTTATTCTAGCGATCATAGGAAGAGAGTGGATTCGTTTGCAGCAGCGTCGAAGCGATGAAAAGGCGCCCGCACTGTTTACTAAGCGTACACAAGGTTTGGTTGTATTAGGAATCATCCCTCATTCTCCGGCAGAGAAAATGGGTTTGAAAGTAGGAGAAGTGATTATTAAGGTAAATGGAATCGCTGTATCTGAGGTCCATAAATTTTATGAAGCATTACAAGTTAATAACCGTGCTTTTTGTAAGCTAGAAGTTATTGACGAAAATGGAGAAGTTCGCTTTACTCAGCGAGCATTGTATGACAACGAACATCATGAACTAGGTATTTTGTTTGTACACAATTATACAAAACGTGATTCACAAGCTGGTTAAAAGACGGATAAAAAGGAGAAATGTTTGTGGAAGTCAAAACGATTGCCGCAGTTTTTCTACCCGCCATATTGCTTGTTCTGTTTGCTAGAGTAACATATAACTTATATGTTGCCACAGCGCTAACGCTTTTGTTGATAGCTGTTTCTGTATATAAAGGGTACGCAGATTATCCGCTTATTATTTTAATAGATTTACTTTCAGCAGCCATCGGTTTTATATATGCAAAAAGCATGTTAGCTGCTGGAAAATAAAGATTGTTGCTTTGGTGATAAGTTAATCGCTTATTATTAAACTGTACAAAAAAGCTCTCTACACAACGTGGAGAGCTTTTTTATGTAAAAAAATGAGTTAGAACTTATAACAATATTGTTTCGGTTCATTTTATGAACGAGTATAATCAAATTAATTAGACAAATATGTTTATGTATAAAATATTTTAAACACTTGTGTATAAATCTATTTAAATAAGTGTACAGAAATGTGAGAAGGGTATAGAAAAATAAAATTATTAATCTGAAAATTTAGTTTATTTTTGATTTTTAAAAATAAAAGGAGGTTTAGGATTGATGGAAGTATTAATGAGAACGATGTTTCAGTCGCTTGGCAAAAATCATTCAATGAACAAATTAGCTAAAAAGTATGGATTGAGGATGGGGGCAGCTCGTTTTGTTGCTGGAGACTCAACCGAATCAGCAATTCAAACATCCAAGGAGCTTAACAATAGTGGGAAAGTTGTTACACTCGATCATTTAGGAGAATTTGTTTTTACAGAAGAGGAGGCCAGGTTGTCTAATGCCATGTGCATTCAGACACTAGAAGCCATTGCAGAATCGGGCGTTCAATCAAATTTATCATTAAAGATGACTTCTTTAGGATTGGATATTAGCAAAGAGCTTTGTATGGAAAATATGCGCAGAATTCTACACACGGCCAGGATGAATAATATTTTTGTTCGAATTGATATGGAAGACTACTTGCACTGCCAAATCTCCCTTGATATGTATAAAGAATTACGCAAAGAATTCGATAATGTTGGAATTGTGATTCAAGCGTATCTTTATCGTACAGAACAAGATATGAATGACTTACATCAATATCAAGCCAATTTACGTCTAGTAAAAGGAGCTTATAAAGAATCACCAGAAGTATCATTTCCGGAAAAGAAAGACGTAGATGAAAACTATAAAAAAATCATTAAAATGCATTTATTAAATGGGCACTATACAGCTGTAGCAAGTCATGATGAAGAAATGATTCAGTACACAAAACGATTAGTAAGAGAAAATGGTATTTCAAATGACCAATTTGAGTTCCAAATGCTTTATGGAATTTGTGTAGAGCTGCAGGACCGTCTAGTAAAAGAAGGATATAAAGTCAGGGTTTATGTTCCTTACGGCATTGATTGGTTTGGGTATTTCATGAGACGCCTAGCCGAACGTCCCGCCAACGTATGGTTTGTGCTGAAAAACTTCGCGAAATAAATTTCTAATTAAAGGAGACTGGTTGAAATGACAGTAAGTACAAAAAACTCAGTTTTTAAAAATGAACCGTTTACTGATTTTTTATTAGAAGAGAATAAACAAGCGATGCAAGCGGCGTTAGTGAAAGTGAAAAAAGAACTGGGACAAACGTATCCTCTCACGATTGGAAAAGATAAAATCTCAACAGAAGAAGTGATTGTCTCTACGAACCCGGGAAAGGTAGATGAAGGGATTGGTAGAGTAAGCCGTGGCACTAAAGCTTATGCTGAGCAGGCAATGCAAGAAGCGTTAGCAGCATTTCAATTATGGAAGAACGTCCCGCCTGCTGAACGTGCTGATTATTTATTCAAAGCAGCAGAGCTGATGAGAGAAAGAAAGTATGAATTTTCTGCCATGCTCGTTTATGAAGTGGGGAAAAACTGGGCAGAAGCTGATGCGGATACCGCGGAAGCTATTGACTTTATGGAATTTTATGCGCGAGAAATGATTCGTTTAAGTGAAACGAATCAGCATCAACCTTTAACGCCGGTAGAAGGTGAAACAACAGAGATGACGTATATTCCTTTAGGCGTAGGAGTAGTCATTTCACCTTTTAATTTTCCGCTTGCCATTATGGCTGGAACGACTGTAGCGGGAATTGTATCTGGAAATGCGGTTATTTTAAAGCCAGCTGATTCTGCACCGGTTATTGCTGCGAAATTTGTTCAATTAATGGAAGAAGTCGGTCTTCCGTCTGGTGTTCTGAATTTTATCCCTGGAGATGGCATAGAAGTTGGAGAATATTTAGTCGAACATCCTCAAACTCGTTTTATTTCTTTTACGGGATCAAGAGAAGTAGGATGTCGCATTTATGAACGTGCCTCAAAAGTACAGTCTGGACAAATTTGGCTGAAACGCGTCATTGCTGAAATGGGAGGAAAAGATGGCGTTGTGGTAGATGAAACGGCAGATTTAGATGCAGCAGCGCAAGCGATCGTAGTATCTGCGTTTGGATTTCAAGGACAAAAGTGTTCTGCTGGCTCTCGAGCGATTGTTGTAGAATCTGTTTATGAAGAGATTGCCCAAAAGGTAACCGCATTAACAAAAGAATTAACCGTCGGACTGCCTGAAGACAATCCTTCTATGGGGCCTGTTATTGATCAAAAAGCGTATGAAAAAGTATTAGCCTACATTGAAATTGGCAAAGAGGAAGGAAAGCTTATTGCCGGGGGAGCTAAAGCTCCTGGAAATGGCTACTATATAGAGCCTACAGTATTCAAAGATGTGGATTCAAAAGCACGAATTATGCAAGAAGAGATTTTTGGACCAGTCCTTGCGTTGACAAAAGTAGCTAACTGGGAAGAAGCCATTGAGATTTACAATGAAACTGACTACGGTTTGACGGGAGCTTTTTTCTCTGAAAACGAAGAGAGAATTCAAAGGGCGTTAGCTACTATGCACTGCGGTAACTTATATATTAACAAAAAATGTACAGGAGCATTAGTTGGCGTTCATCCTTTTGGAGGTTTTAATATGTCCGGAACGGACTCGAAAGCCGGAGGGGATGATTATCTTCTATTATTTACACAAGGGAAGATGACAGCGAGAAAACAGAAATAAGTTCAGTCTAAAGGAAATCAAAAAATTCGACACGAAGCTAAAGATGCTTGTGTCGAATTTTTTGATTAGTTTAATCCATATTCTTTGATTTTGTTATAAAGGGTGCCGCGTGAAATGCCAAGCAGATCTGCTGCTGCACTTTTGTTTCCATAGGTTTTTTGAAGAGTCTCTTCTATTAGCCTAGCTTCTTGAAGAGAATCTTCCTCTTTTTGAACTTCTGTGAAAGAACTTGCATCCTTCAGGTTGTCAGGAAGGTGCGTAAGGGTAATCAATGACTGATCACTTAGAAAAATCATTCGTTCAATCGTATTTCTCAGCTCGCGAATATTGCCTGGCCAGTCGTATTGCATAAAGGCTTCGAGAACTTCAGAGCTGATGAAAGGAGCCTTCTTTTTATACTTTTTACTAAATTCCTGTACAAATTGCTGAGTCAATGCTTCAATGTCTTCTTTATGGTCTCGAAGCGGCGGAATAATAATGTTGATGACGGTCAGCAAATAGTAAAGATTTTCATGGAATTCACCGGCTTTTAGCAACTCTTCCAAAGGCGTCGTGGTAGAGGCTACAATTCGGGTTTGGACTTGAATTTCTTCCGTGCCTCCAACGTGATAAAAGGATCGTTCTTCCAAGTAACGGAGAAACTTCACTTGAATTTCAAGAGGCATTTTATCAATTTCTTCAATAAATAACGTCCCGTTATGAGCCTGCTCCAGTTTTCCCGCAATGGTCGTTGGATCTTCTGAAAAGACATCTTTTTGATGACCAAAGAGCTCAATTTCCAGGAGTCCCGATGGAATAGTGGCGCAATTTAAAGATAAAAAAGGTTCTTTATGTTTGGATCCCCCGTAGTGGATGGCCTGAGCCAGCATTTCTTTCCCAGAACCAGGTTCTCCTGTTAATAAAATAGGCATATCTGTAGATGCCACTTTTTTGGCAATGTCAACGGCTTGCTTAATTTCAGGACTGATACCCGCGAAAGAAGAAAATGGATTATCTTTCGGAATGAGAAGAGACACATCAATTTCTTCATTTAATCTTACAATATTGGTAATGTCATGTTCAGTTGCGACTCCACCTATGACTCGATTGTTTCTTATAATAGGAGATGCATTGATGAGCACATGAGTTTGTTCATTAGGACGATGATACGTTCCGCGAACAGGGCGCCCTTCATTTAGAATCGTATGTAGAATGATGGATTCATCTTTGAAATGCTCTCCGATTTTTCTACCAATAATATCATCTCTCTGAATCTTATACGTATGTTCCGCAGCAGTATTCCACAAGATTACATTTCCTTCATTATCGACCGCTGTCACTGCATCATTAATGGTTTCTGCCAATGTATCAAAATAGGAAGCTAATATCTCATTTTGGCTATGCAAATGTGTAATCCACTGTGAAGGTGTTACAAGTCCTATTGTGGTTTCTTGGTTTTCTGCTTGAATGAGGACTGGTCTGTTCCAGTTTGTGTTGGCTTGTAAATTGGCTAACGTAGAAGTAGAAGATGAAGGCCAATTTGTATCCGCTATTACTTTCTTTATGGAAGATGCCCTGTCATGACCTGTTAAAAGGTATCGTTCATCTTTGTGTATTACATAAAAGGTACTTGCTGTGACTACAACGAAGTCATAGTTTGAAAGTTCAGATTTCACTTTAGCTAAAGAAGTTGATTCTTCAACTGTTGTAAAGGAGTTATTTATAAGAACTTGATCAACGCTTGCCATACTAAACCCCTCTCAGTACATATTTTTTATACTGTATCATAATTTAGAAATTGGCGCAAAAGCCTATCTTTTTCAAACAATAACGCAGCTTACTTTCTTTTGTTGCTTTCATCTAAAGAGTTGTATTCCCTTCGAAAAGGGTAGTATAAGAATTTAGTGGGTAATAAAGTAACAGGGTAAAAAATAAAAACAAACAAACACTATATAAGATTAATACTCATTAGTTTCATTTATGATTATAAAGTGATAAAATACGAATATCAGTTCGTGTTTTCGGTTTTTACATATCGTAATAAAAATAGATAAAACAAGAAAATAGAAACGGAGGCCTTCATTTGAAAGATCAGTTTGAATTAGTATCCCCATATCAACCGCAAGGTGATCAGCCAAAGGCAATTGAAAAGATCGTGAAAGGAATTAAAGAAGGTAAGCAGCATCAAGTTTTGTTAGGTGCTACAGGAACGGGAAAAACCTTTACCATGTCTAATGTTATTAAGGAAATAAATAAGCCGACACTAATTATGGCTCATAACAAAACGCTTGCTGGTCAATTGTACAGTGAGTTTAAAGAGTTTTTTCCTAATAATGCAGTCGAATACTTTGTCAGTTACTACGATTACTATCAGCCTGAAGCCTATGTACCTCAAACAGATACATTTATTGAAAAAGATGCGAGCATTAATGATGAAATTGATAAACTTCGTCACTCGGCAACTTCTTCTCTTTTTGAACGAAAAGATGTCATTATTATTGCCAGCGTATCCTGTATTTATGGCTTAGGGTCTCCGGAAGAATACAAAGAAATGGTCGTATCTCTTCGAGTAGGAATGGAAAAAGAGCGCAATCAGCTGCTTCGTACGCTAGTAGATGTACAGTACGAAAGAAATGATATTGACTTTAAGCGCGGAACGTTTCGCGTTCGCGGTGATGTTGTGGAGATTTTCCCTGTGTCTCGAGATGAACACTGTATTCGCGTCGAGTTTTTCGGCGATGAAATTGACCGCATCCGAGAAGTTGACGCTCTAACAGGAGAAATCATTGGTGATCGTGAACATGTAGCTATCTTCCCGGCATCTCACTTTGTCACGAGAGAAGAAAAAATGCGTGTTGCCATTCAAAATATTGAAAAAGAACTAGAAGAACAGCTAGAGAAGCTAAAAGAAGCAGGCAAGCTTTTAGAAGCGCAGCGCTTGGAGCAGCGCACGCGCTACGACCTAGAAATGATGAGAGAAATGGGCTTTTGTTCGGGAATCGAGAACTACTCTCGTCATTTAACGCTTCGTCCCGCTGGTTCTACACCTTATACATTGCTGGACTTCTTCCCGGAAGATTTCCTTCTTGTTGTGGATGAATCACACGTTACGATTCCTCAAGTTAGAGGAATGTACAATGGAGACCAAGCGCGTAAACAAGTGTTAGTGGACCATGGTTTCCGCTTGCCGTCCGCATTAGATAACCGCCCGCTTAAATTTGATGAATTTGAACAGCATATTAACCAAATTGTTCATGTTTCCGCAACACCAGGTCCTTATGAACTTGAGAAGGCACCTGATGTGATTGAACAAATTATCCGTCCAACGGGATTATTGGATCCAAATATTGAAGTTCGACCAATTGAAGGGCAGATTGATGATTTAATTGGAGAAATTCATGACCGGATTAAGCGAAATGAACGAGTACTCGTTACGACGTTAACAAAGAAAATGTCTGAGGATTTAACGAACTACTTAAAAGAAATCGGCATTAAAGTTCAATATCTTCACTCTGAAGTGAAGACGCTCGAGCGTATTGAAATTATCCGAGAGCTGCGGCTTGGAAAGTACGATGTGCTTGTAGGAATTAACTTACTTCGTGAAGGTTTAGATATTCCGGAAGTTTCGTTAGTAACCATATTAGACGCGGATAAAGAAGGATTCTTGCGTTCAGAACGATCGCTTATTCAAACCATCGGACGTGCTGCGCGAAATGCTAATGGACATGTCATTATGTATGCAGATCGCATCACAAACTCCATGGACATTGCTATCAATGAGACCAAGCGTCGTAGAAGTATTCAAGAAGCTTACAATGAAGAGCATGGTATTACACCAACAACGATTCAAAAAGAAGTTCGAGGCTCAATTCGTGCAACAGTAGTAGCAGAAGATACAGAAACGTATGAAGAAGCACCGGCATTTGATAAGCTCAACAAAAAAGAAAAAGCAAAGCTCGTAGAAGAAATGGAACAAGAAATGAAAGAAGCAGCCAAAGCGCTTAACTTTGAACGCGCAGCTGAGCTTCGTGACTTGATTCTAGAATTAAAAGCGGAAGGGTGACAAAACATGGCGATGGAAAAAATCGTGGTAAAAGGTGCACGAGCCCACAATTTGAAAAATATCGATATTGAAATCCCACGAGACAAATTAGTGGTGTTAACAGGGTTATCAGGTTCTGGTAAATCTTCTTTGGCTTTCGATACAATCTATGCAGAAGGACAAAGACGTTATGTCGAGTCGCTTTCGGCATATGCAAGACAGTTTTTAGGTCAAATGGATAAGCCAGATGTAGATTCGATCGAAGGATTGTCCCCTGCTATTTCAATCGATCAAAAAACAACGAGCCGAAACCCTCGTTCAACCGTCGGAACTGTGACGGAAATCTATGACTATTTACGCCTTTTGTTTGCTCGTGTAGGAAAGCCGATTTGTCCTAATCATGGAATTGAAATTACATCTCAAACGATTGAGCAAATGGTAGATAGAATTTTAGAATACCCTGAACGCACAAAACTTCAAGTACTGGCACCTGTGGTATCTGGACGAAAAGGTACCCATGTAAAAGTGTTAGAAGATATTAAAAAGGAAGGGTACGTTCGCATTCGAGTAGACGGAGAAATGCGTGAAATAACAGAAGAAATTGAACTGGAAAAAAACAAAAAGCACTCCATTGAAGTAGTGATTGATCGCGTTGTTGTAAAAGAAGGTGTAGCCGCTCGTTTGTCGGACTCTTTGGAATCAGCTCTTCGCCTTGGAGAAGGAAAAGTAATTATTGATGTGATAGGTGAAGAAGAACTGCTTTTTAGTGAGCATCATGCTTGTCCAAAATGTGGTTTCTCCATTGGAGAACTTGAGCCCCGCATGTTTTCATTTAATAGTCCGTACGGGGCGTGTCCAACGTGTGACGGGTTAGGAACGAAATTGGAAGTGGATAAAGATTTAGTTATTCCTAACTATGACTTAACGCTTCGTCAGCACGCAATTGCACCTTGGGAGCCAACAAGTTCTCAATACTATCCGCAGCTGCTTGAAGCCGTATGTACACATTACGGCATCGATATGGACGTGCCGGTGCGAGATATCCCGGAACATTTATTTGATAAAGTATTATATGGCAGCGGTAAAGAAAAAATTTACTTTCGCTATGAAAATGATTTTGGCCAAGTAAGAGAAAATTATATCGAATTTGAAGGCGTGCTTCGGAACGTAGAGCGCCGTTATCATGAAACAAGTTCAGATTATATCCGTGAGCAAATGGAAAAGTACATGGCTCAGCAAGCTTGTCCAAAATGTAAAGGAAATCGCTTAAAACGTGAAAGCTTAGCGGTGCTTATTGACGAAAAGCATATAGGAGATACAACCCGCTTCTCGGTAAAAGAAGCATATGATTTTTTTGAAAGTCTCAGCCTATCTGAAAAAGACATGAAGATTGCGGATATGATACTGCGTGAAATTCGTGAGCGTCTAAGCTTTCTCATTAACGTGGGACTTGATTACTTAACATTAAACCGCTCTGCTGGAACTCTCTCAGGAGGAGAAGCACAGCGGATTCGTTTAGCTACTCAAATTGGTTCTCGTTTGACGGGGGTTCTTTATATTTTAGATGAACCTTCTATCGGTCTTCATCAACGTGACAATGATCGCTTAATTCGCACGATGCAAGATATGCGCGATATTGGAAATACCTTGATTGTTGTAGAACATGACGAAGATACGATGATGGCAGCTGATTATTTAATTGATATCGGACCAGGAGCTGGCGTACACGGGGGTGCTGTTGTTTCTCAAGGTACGCCTCAGGAAGTGATGGAGGATGAAAACTCTTTAACGGGTCAATATCTATCAGGAGAGAAGTTTATTCCTCTTCCAGCGGAAAGACGGTCAATAGATAAAGATCGAATGATTGAAATTATAGGAGCAAAAGAAAACAATTTAAAAAATGTAAAAGCAAAGCTTCCGTTAGGTATGTTCACGGCTGTTACAGGTGTATCTGGATCAGGTAAGAGTACGCTGGTAAATGATATCCTTCATAAATCATTGGCGCAAAAGCTGCATAAAGCAAAAAGTAAAGCAGGAGAACATAAAGAAATCAAAGGCATTGAACACTTAGATAAAGTCATTGATATTGATCAGTCTCCCATAGGCCGTACGCCTCGTTCGAACCCTGCAACGTATACAGGTGTATTCGATGACATCCGAGATGTATTTGCCCAAACAAACGAAGCAAAAGTGCGTGGATATAAAAAAGGTCGTTTTAGCTTTAACGTGAAAGGCGGCCGCTGTGAAGCTTGTCGAGGAGACGGTATTATTAAAATTGAAATGCATTTCTTGCCAGATGTATACGTCCCTTGTGAAGTCTGCCACGGCAAACGATACAACCGTGAAACTTTAGAAGTGAAATACAAAGATCAAAACATTTCAGATGTATTGGATATGACCGTTGAAGACGCGCTTCACTTCTTTGAAAACATTCCAAAGATTAAGCGCAAGCTGCAGACAATTTACGATGTAGGACTTGGCTATATCACGCTTGGACAGCCGGCTACTACTTTATCTGGTGGAGAGGCACAGCGTGTAAAGTTAGCTTCAGAGCTTCACCGCCGCTCAACAGGAAGAACGCTGTACATTTTAGACGAACCGACTACCGGTCTTCATGTCGATGATATTGCACGATTATTAAAAGTGCTCCAGCGTTTAGTTGAAAATGGAGATACGGTTCTAGTGATCGAACATAATTTAGACGTCATCAAAGCTGCTGATTACCTGCTTGATTTAGGGCCTGAAGGTGGAGATAAAGGCGGACAAATTGTGGCTGCGGGTACGCCAGAAGAAGTGTCAAAAGTAAAAGAATCCTATACGGGTCATTATTTGAAGCCAATTTTAGAACGTGACCGTAAGCGTATGGAGAAAAAAGTTGAAAAAGCAGAGGCATTAACTCGTTAAAAGACACCAGCATTGGTGTCTTTTTTATAAAGAATGAAACTTTTTAACTCATTAAACCGTAATACATGATATAAGGAGCTGATTATTATGGAAGGAAATCGCATACTATCTTCCTTAAATTATTTTAGCGTTTTCTTTGCACCATTTTTATTACCTATTATTATTTATTTTGTTGTTCATAACATAGAAGTAAAGAAACATGCAAAAACTGCATTTTTGTCACATTTATTACCTATCGCTACAGCGATCTTATTCTTATTTTTCTTGCTTCCTGCTCTTACTGGCTCTAGTGGAACGGTATTTATTCTTTTAATTGTAGCTTTAGTTGTTGTTTCTTTAGTTAATGTTGTTGTGTTTGTATGGAATATTGTAAAAGGGATACAAATATTAAGCAGATAGAAAGTTAAATGACTAAAACGTAAAGAGGAGATGGAACGTATGAGTGAAAAGCGCAAACAAATTTTACAGATGGTAGAAGAAGGGAAACTTAGCGTGGATGAGGCTTTAACTTTGCTAAATTCACTGGAAAAAGACTCAGCTAATGATTCTTCCTATGCTACGCCTGATAAAGCTGAGCTATCCCCTTATGTAGGAGGAAAACAGAAAAAAACGTACGCTTCTAAATCATCTCAAAGCTCTTTAAAGGAAAAATTATTTACATTTGTAGATCAAACGGTAAAAAAAGTAAAAGAAGGAGATTTAGATTTTAACTTTGGGCCTTCGATTGACGTTCAGCACATCTTTCAACAATCAGAAGCATATATTCAAGAGATTGACGTAGATTTAGCAAATGGAAGCGTCCAACTCCGCCCTTGGGGAAGTACAGAAGTACGAATAGAATGTGAAGCTGCTATCTACAAAGTAGAGAATTCGGATGAAGCGCGCCGCACTTTCTTGCAGCATACGGCATTTTCCATTGAAAATGGCAAATTGCGCTTTGCAATTCAGCAAAAACAAATGAAGGTGAAGGCGATTATTTATATTCCAGAAATGGAATATGAACGCGTCAAGCTCCGTATGTTTAATGGTTCAATCGATGGGGAAAGACTAAGCGTACGAGACCTGAAAGCCAAAACAGCTAATGGTACCATCCGCTTTTACGATGTGAATAGCCATTCTCTTGAAATGGAGACATCAAATGGGCATATGGAACTTTCTCGAATACTCGCTTCAAAATGTGAGCTTGAAACAATCAATGGAACGGTTAAATTTGATGGGGACACAAAGAAAATTGACGTTCAAACATTTAACGGAGATATTGATACGTATTTAAAAGGAGAGCGCATTGAAAAAGCATTTTTCAAAACGACTACGGGGAGCATTACGCTCTATACGCCGCCCCACCTCTCCGTTGATGGAGATTTGAAATCTAACTTTGGGAATTTTACATGTACACTTCCTGAGATGGAAATAGTAGATGAGAAAAAAGAAACGGTGATGAAACAACTTCGTTTCAAAGCCAATATCGCTTCGCCTAAAGGCTATAAATTGTTAGCTGAATCCAAAACGGGCTCAATTGTTATAAAATAGAAAACGCTTGGTTTAGTAAAAAAGCAAAGGAGATGATTAACGTGCGAAAGTTGTATCGTTCGCGAACAAATCGCAAGCTTGCGGGTGTTATCGGCGGTATTTCTCAGTATATCGGAATAGATGCTTCACTACTGCGCGTATTGTTTATCATCAGTTTATTTTTTACAGTAGGTACCCCGGTCATTTTATATATGATTTTTGTGTTTTTAGTTCCAAATGAAGAAGGAGATTTCTAAAAATGTTATTGCGTGGAATCATTAGTATTTTAATCAATGCCCTCGTATTAATCGTAATCGCAGGTTATATTGACACCTTTCACTTGGAATCAGTCAGTGCAGCTATTATCGCGAGCTTGATTCTATCGATTTTGAATGTGTTTGTTAAGCCGATTTTAATTTTACTTACCCTGCCGGTGACATTTCTTACGCTTGGCCTATTCTTATTCGTTATTAATGCCATTACGCTGATGATTACACAAAGTGTTATGGGAGATTCTTTTAATATTGACGGGTTTGGTACAGCGCTTTTAGCCTCGGTAATCATGTCGCTTTTAAATGCGCTTATTCAACGAGTGATTGTTGAACCGCTTCAAAATAGAAGATAACTTTCTTGCAATATTTAATTTTCTAAAAAAGATGGTAAGGCGATGCAGCCTATGCCATCTTTTTTTCTTTTCTTTCCGTATTAATGATAAAATAAAGTGGCTAGTAGAACCAAACGCGACATAAAAGCGAGAGTTGGATATACTGTAGACATGAACAGGTATATGACTGTTCATAAAAGGAGGATGCACGGTGGTTAAAGTACGTACAAAAGACATCATTGAGAAATTTAAATTAGAGCTTATTAGCGGAGAAGAAGGAATCGACCGTCCTATTTCAACGAGTGATATTTCACGTCCAGGTATTGAAATGGCAGGTTATTTTACATATTACCCAGCGGAACGTATCCAGCTGTTAGGTAAAACAGAACTATCATTTTTTAAACAGTTAGATGATGAACAAAAAAAAGTTCGAATGGAAAAGATGTGTACAGATATCACGCCGGCTATCATCGTTTCGCGTGAAATGGATGTACCGAAAGAACTTATTGAAGCTTCAGAGCGTGAGTCAGTTCCTGTGCTGCGTTCAAGCTTTAAAACAACGCGACTTTCCAGCCATTTAACGAATTTTCTTGAAAGCCGGCTAGCACCTACTACTGCCCTGCACGGCGTATTAGTTGATATATACGGAATTGGTGTATTAATCATGGGAAAAAGCGGCGTTGGTAAAAGTGAAACAGCTCTAGAGCTTGTTAAGAGGGGACATCGCCTAGTAGCCGATGACTGTGTGGAAATCCGTCAAGAAGACCAAGACACGCTTGTAGGAAATGCGCCTGGTTTAATCGAGCATTTGCTTGAAATTCGAGGACTAGGGATCATCAATGTGATGACGCTATTCGGCGCAGGAGCTGTACGAAGCTATAAGCGAATTTCACTTGTTATTCAGTTAGAGACATGGGATCAGCAGAAACATTATGATCGCCTTGGTTTAGAAGAAGATAAAATGAAAATCATTGATACAGACGTTACAAAAATTACATTGCCAGTACGTCCGGGACGAAACTTAGCTGTTATCATTGAAGTGGCAGCAATGAACTTCCGCTTAAAGCGTATGGGTATTAACGCAGCAGAACAATTTTCTGCACGCCTAACAGATGTAATTGAAGAAGGAGATCGTGAAGATTTATAAGAAAGGGTGTTAACTTGTGGAAGCAACTATTCAGCCGTTAGATCGCGTTTTCCTTGAAATTGGCCCTCTAACGGTCTACTGGTACGGCGTAATTATCGGTGCAGGTGTTCTATTAGGTCTTTATATTGCGACAAGAGAAAGCGTAAGAAGAGGCTTATCAAAAGATACATTTGTTGATCTTATCTTATTTGCTGTGCCAATAGCTATTATTTGTGCGCGAATTTATTATGTATCCTTTGAATGGGGATACTATTCAAAGCATTTAAATGAAATACCTCAGGTTTGGCAAGGTGGGATTGCCATTCATGGAGGCTTAATCGGAGGCGTATTAACTGCCATTGTGTATTCGAAAGTAAAAAAGATTTCATTTTGGAAGTTGGCTGATATTGCTGCGCCTAGTTTAATCCTTGGCCAAGCCATTGGGCGCTGGGGCAACTTTATGAATCAAGAGGCACATGGGGGGCCGGTTACCCGTGCTTTTTTAGAAGGGTTACACCTTCCAAATTTCATTATTAACCAAATGTATATTAACGGTACATATTATCATCCTACGTTTTTATACGAATCATTATGGGATTTTGCTGGATTTATCCTGTTGATGGTACTTCGCCGCACCAGTCTGCGAAAAGGAGAAATTTTCTTATCTTATTTAATCTGGTACTCAGTTGGACGCTTCTTTGTAGAAGGGCTTCGCACGGATAGCTTAATGCTGACGCATACACTCAGAATCGCTCAAGTTGTTTCACTTGCACTGATTGTAATAGCCATTATTTTAATTATTATCCGCCGCGTGACGGGAATGAGTAAACAGAAATACTTAGAGAATGAAGAAGAACAATCTAAGGCGTAAATGAAGAAAAGCTACAAGGTTTACACAAACTTGATTTGACGCAAGGGAAGGAAATGAATAATGACGATTAATACGGTTTTGTTTGATTTAGACGGTACGCTAATTGATACAAATGAATTAATTATTGCCTCTTTTACTCATACGCTTAATCACTATTATCCTGAACAATATACTCGTGAAGATATTTTACAGTTTATGGGACCTCCTTTATACGACACGTTTGTAGAAATGGATAAAACGAAAGTAAACGAAATGATTGAGATGTATCGCACGCATAATCTAGCCAATCACGATTTGCTTGTTAAAGAATTTGAAGGCGTACTTGAAACAGTTAAATGGCTGCACGAGCAGGATTATAAATTAGGTATTGTCACAACAAAGCAAAGAAATACGGTCATGATGGGGCTTAAGTTAACAAAGTTAGATCAGTTCTTTGATACGATTGTCGCAATTGAAGACGTGACAAATGCAAAGCCGCATCCTGAGCCAGTAGAAAAAGCACTGAAGCTGCTTAATGCTAAACCTGAAGAAGCGCTGATGGTGGGAGATAACCATCATGACATCGTTTCTGGCCAAAGAGCTTATACGAAAACAGCTGGAGTTGCTTGGAGTGCAAAAGGAAGAGATCATATCGCTTCTTATAATCCTGATATTATTTTAGAAAATATGACGGATTTAATTGATATATTAAAAGGAGAACGTCAGTGAGAAAAACGACGCGCTATCCGGTTAAAGGAGCTAATTCCCTTTGGCATGTCTATAAGACCGTGCCTTTTTGGAAAGTAGTGCGCAACTTCCTAATCATTCAATGCGCTCGCTATACGCCTTTTCTTTCGATGAAAAACTGGCTGTACAAAGCGTGCTTAGGGATGAAAGTAGGACCTCAAACATCCTTTGCCCTTATGGTGATGCTCGATATTATGTTTCCTGAAAAAATACAAGTAGGACGCAATACGGTTATCGGATACAATACAACTATTCTCGCTCATGAATATCTGATAACGGAATATCGTCTTGGAGATGTCATCATTGGGGATGAAGTGATGATTGGAGCAAATAGCACCATCCTTCCAGGCGTAACAATCGGCAACGAAGCGGTTGTAGCGGCTGGAACGGTGGTTCATAAAGATGTAGCACCCGGTTTCTTTGTTGGAGGTAACCCTATGCGTGTCATCTATACAAAAGAAGAAATGGAAAAGCGCAGGGAAGCAGAACCTAAAGCCACAACTTAGCAAGAACTAAGCTGTGGTTTTTTTTGTAAATTTGAACAGCTGGCGGTTGACGGCTGACTTTATCGGGTGTAAACTATCAATAACTTTAATTTGTTATTACGCTAATATATTAGCGTAATAAAGTAAAATCAACCTATCAATGGTTCCTTAATAGATAAAATCAAGCTTAAAGGACGTGTCGGAATGTCAAAGTTATTTATGTTTGAAAAACCTCTTGGAATGAGGGATACCCTGCCAGCTCTTTTTGAAAGAAAAAAACAAGTTCGCAATCAGC
This sequence comes from Priestia sp. MDV22-iso46, assembly GCF_058629175.1. NCBI lineage: Bacteria > Bacillati > Bacillota > Bacilli > Caryophanales > Bacillaceae > Priestia > Priestia sp. MDV22-iso46. The sequence continues at coordinate 137,236 of NZ_JBZVWT010000004.1, read as the reverse complement.
TGGCAGATGAAATCGGCAGCTGGGGCTATCAATATATGGCAACGCCTACTGTGGAATACTACGAGACGGTAGGAAGCGCATCAGCTATTTTAGATCAACAATTGTTTAAACTTTTAGATAAAGAAGGGCATACGCTTGTGCTGCGACCGGATGTAACAACACCATTTGCACGTGTGGCCGCTTCAAAACTTTTAAATAATTCTCCTTTGCGCTTAGCTTATGAAGCAAATGTATTCCGAGCTCAGCAGCGTGAGGGCGGCCGCCCGGCGGAGTTTGAACAAATAGGCGTTGAGCTAATTGGAGACGCTACGATGAGCAGCGATGCTGAAGTGATTGCTCTCATGATCGGCGCATTAAAAAGAGCGGGACTTAAATCATTTAAAGTGGCAATTGGCCACATCGGGTTTGTTAATTCGCTTTTTTTAGAAATTGTCGGAAATGAAGAACGTGCTAACGTGCTTCGCCGCTTTTTATATGAGAAAAATTACGTGGGCTATCGTAATCATGTAAAAGATTTGAATCTATCTTCTATTGATAAACAGCGTCTCCTTCAGCTGCTTAACCTGCGCGGAGATGAAAAGAAGATTGAAGAAGCGGTTGAACTAGTTGAAAACGAAGCTGGTAAAAAAGCAGCCGGCGATTTGAAAAAGCTATGGAATATGCTTGATGCATACGGTGTAACGGATGAAATTAAAATTGATTTTAACTTAGTCAGTCATATGAGCTATTACACAGGTATTTTATTTGAAGTCTTTGCTGAAAACGTTGGTTTCCATATCGGTAATGGAGGACGTTATGACCAGCTTCTTGAAAAATTTGCGTCTAAAACACCAGCTACAGGATTTGGAATTCAGCTGGACCGCTTAATTGAAGCGCTGGGCGAAGAAGTATATGAGCCTTCAGCAGTATACGGCATATTATATAGCCAGGAGCGTTTGGATGAGGCATTAGCTTTAGCTGCTGAACAGCGCAAGCAAGGATACCGGGTAGTGACTCAGGAAATTGCAGGCGTTGATGATGTTGATGTATTTACTGCACAGTTTGAAGAAGTCACGTTTCTAATTGGAAAACGAGGCAAGGGGGGACAATAATGAGTGAACTATTAACAATTGCAATGCCAAAAGGACGTATTTTTGAAGAAGCAGCTGAACTTTTGCGTCAAGCAGACTTTCAATTGCCGCCAGAATTTGACGATTCGCGCAAGCTGATTGTAGATATTCCTGAAGAGAACATGCGCTTTATTTTAGCAAAACCAATGGATGTTACTACTTATGTAGAATACGGAGTAGCGGATCTTGGTATTGCAGGTAAAGACGTAATGTTAGAAGAAGAACGAGATGTCTATGAGCTGTTGGATTTAAATATTAGTAAATGTCATCTGGCCGTTGCCGGTTTGCCTAATGCTAAAAAATCAGAAATTGCTCAAAAAGTGGCAACTAAATATCCAAATGTAGCATCTACTTATTTCAGGGAGCAAGGAGAGCAAGTAGAAATTATAAAATTGAATGGTTCGATTGAATTAGCGCCTTTAATCGGCCTGGCTGATCGGATTGTTGATATTGTATCAACGGGACAAACACTAAAAGAGAACGGACTTGTTGAATTGGAGCACATTGAAGATATTACATCGCGTTTGATTGTGAACCCTGTGAGCTATCGTTTAAAAGACGAACGAATTGATGATTTAGTGAATCGTTTAGCCCAAGTGGTTCAACCTGTATAAAAGAGGTGACATACATTGAAAATTACACGTGTAACAGAACAAGTGAGCTTAAAGCGTACGATTGATCAAGGGACAAGTGCTCAAAGAGAAATTGTCGTAAATATTTTAAAGCAGGTGCAAGAGCAAAAAGACGAAGCTTTAAAACGGTATACAGCCCAATTTGACGGCGTTGAGCTTTCTTCTTTGCTTGTGACAGAACAAGAAAAGAAGCGTGCTTATGAGCTGGTTGATGCAGATATGCTGTCAACCATTCGTGAAGCTGCTGACAACATTCGTGATTACCACGAAAGAATGGTCGAGCAGTCTTGGATGACAACAAAAGAAGACGGCACCATTTTAGGGCAGAAAGTAACGCCTTTAGATGCAGTAGGTGTTTATGTACCGGGAGGCCTTGCGGCTTATCCTTCTTCCGTTTTAATGAATGTCATTCCTGCTCAAGTGGCAGGTGTAAAACGTATCGTGATGGTTTCACCTCCAGGAAAAGACGGCGCGCTTCCTGCTGGAGTAGTGGTAGCAGCGAGTGAGCTTGGGGTCAAAGAGATTTATAAAGTAGGGGGAGCTCAGGCAGTAGGAGCACTTGCCTATGGAACAGAAACAATTCAATCCGTCGATAAAATTGTAGGGCCAGGTAATATCTTTGTTGCATTAGCGAAAAGAGAAGTATATGGCTTAGTAGACATTGACTCAATTGCTGGACCTAGTGAAATTGTCGTACTAGCAGATGATACGGCCAAGCCGAACGAAGTGGCCGCTGATTTATTGTCTCAAGCAGAACATGACAAATTAGCTTCAAGCATTTTAGTTACACCTTCTATGAAATTAGCCGAAGCTGTTAAAGAAGAAGTGGAAAGACAAGTGGAATCTTTACCTCGTAAAGAAATTGCAAAACCTTCTATTGATAACCATGGCGCTATTTATGTGACTGGGTCATTAGAAGAAGCGATTGAAGCTGTTAATCAATTAGCTCCTGAGCATTTAGAAATTATGACTGAAAGTCCGCTTGAACTTTTAGGTTCCATTCGTCATGCCGGTGCTATTTTTCTAGGAAGATACAGCTCAGAACCTGTTGGCGATTATTTCGCGGGACCAAACCATGTTCTTCCAACAAATGGGACAGCAAAATTCTCAAGTCCTTTATCAGTTGATTCATTTGTGAAAAAGTCTAGTATCATTTCATACAGCCAACAAGCTCTGCAGAAAAATGTCTCGAAAATCGCAGCGTTTGCTCGTTTAGAAGGGCTAGAAGCTCATGCAAGGGCGGTTGAAGAACGCTTTAAAAAATAAGGTGGAGATTAAAAGAAAAGAGTAGAAATGTTCTTTTCTTTACTTATTACATGCACAGTTGAAAGGAGTTTCACAATGAGAGAGTCAAGTATTAAACGTACAACAAACGAAACGGATATTGCATTAGCCATTGGAATCGATGGAGAAGGAAAAGCGAACATTGATACAGGCGTTCCTTTTTTAAATCATATGCTCGATTTATTTACAAAACACGGACAGTTTAACCTTGATGTAAAAGCAGATGGAGACACGGAGATTGATGATCACCATACAACGGAAGATATCGGTATTTGCCTTGGTCAAACGTTCAAAGAAGCGCTCGGTGATAAAAAAGGAATTAAACGCTATGGAAATGCTTTTGTACCAATGGATGACGCTTTGGCTCAAGTCGTAGTGGATTTAAGCAATCGTCCTCATTTTGAATTTAAAGGTGACATTCCCGCGTCGCGCGTCGGTACATTTGATACAGAGCTTGTGTATGAATTTTTATGGAAATTTGCATTAGAATCTCGCATGAATGTACATGTAATTGTACACTACGGTAAAAATACACACCACATTATTGAAGCGGTATTTAAGGCATTAGCACGTGCTTTGGACGAAGCGACAACGATTGATCCGCGTGTCAAAGGTGTGCCTTCGACGAAAGGGATGTTGTAAATGATTGGCATTATCGACTATGGGATGGGCAACTTATACAGCGTAAGTAAAGCTCTTGAACGATTAAACTATGACTATATTATCTCCGCAGATCCTGCAGAACTAAGAAAGGCAAAAGGGCTGATTCTTCCTGGAGTTGGAGCATTCAAAGATGCGATGGAACAGCTGAATCAAACAAAGCTGACGGACTTTATTAAAGAGGAAGTAGCAAAAGGAATGCCTTTGCTTGGAATTTGTTTAGGTATGCAGCTTTTATTTGAGGAAAGCGATGAGAACGGCGTAACAAAAGGACTGGAACTGTTAAAAGGGAGAGTGGAGCGTATTCCCGGCATTACTGCCGAAGGACAGACATATAAAGTTCCGCATATGGGCTGGAACTCTTTAGATTTTCATCAGCAGTCTGCTCTGCTTGATGGAATCAGTGAAGGTCACGTGTACTTTGTTCACTCTTATTACGTAAAAACAAATGATCAAGACGTGCTTTTAGCAACAAGTCCTTACGATGTTGAAGTTCCAGCAGTTGTTGGAAAAGAACACGTATTTGGCACTCAATTCCACCCTGAAAAAAGCAGTGCAATCGGAATGCAAATGCTGCAAAATTATGCAAACTTCTTAGAGAAAAGGAGCCCATCGTATGAGCAAATTTGAAATATATCCAGCCATTGATATGCGCGGAGGAAAGTGCGTCCGTTTGCTTCAAGGAGATTACACAAAAGAAACAGTGTACGGAGATTCTCCGGTAGATATGGCCACACAATTCGCAAGTGAAGGCGCTCAGTGGATTCACATGGTTGATCTGGACGGTGCAAAAGCGGCCAAGCGTGTGAATGATGAATTTGTGCTAGGCGTGAAAAAGAAATTAGATGTACGTGTGCAAATTGGAGGAGGCATTCGCTCAGAAGCTGACGTTGCTTACTATTTAGAAAACGGAATTGACCGCGTTATTTTAGGAAGTGCAGCTATTTCTAATCCTGAATTTGTGAAAAAAATGCTGAAGGAATATGGTGCGCGTATTGCTATTGGTATTGATGCACGTGATGGCTATGTTGCAACGGAAGGCTGGGTGGAAACATCTACAATCAAAGCGACAGAACTAGGAAAAGAATTGGCTAATGCTGGTGCGGAAACATTTATTTTCACGGATATTTCTACTGATGGTATGCTGTCTGGTCCTAATGTGGAAGGAATTGTTGAAATGGCTAAGGCTACTGGAAAAGGTGTGATTGCATCAGGGGGAGTTAGTAAACTTGCTGATCTAGATGCACTAAAGAAATATGAAGCTGACGGCGTTATTGGTGCGATTGTAGGGAAAGCACTTTATACAAATAAGTTTACAGTAGCTGAAGCACTTCAAGAGGTGAAAGCGTAATGATTACAAAACGAATCATTCCTTGTTTAGATGTAAAGGACGGCCGTGTGGTAAAAGGAGTTCAGTTTGTGGAACTTCGAGATGCAGGAGATCCTGTAGAGTTGGCGAAATTTTACGATGAAGAAGGCGCAGACGAATTAGTCTTTTTAGACATTTCTGCTTCTCATGAAGGACGCAAAACGATGGTACATGTTGTAGAAGAAGTAGCATCTCAGCTAGCGATTCCTTTTACGGTGGGCGGAGGAATTAATGCATTAGAAGATATGAAAAGAATGCTTCGTGCTGGTGCAGACAAAGTGTCATTAAATACAGCGGCCGTACTCAATCCAACACTGATTACAGAAGGGTCCGATTTTTTTGGAGCTCAGTGTATTGTAGTAGCCATCGATGCTAAGTACGATGAAAGCTTACAATCATGGCGAGTCTATACACACGGAGGCCGCAACGCAACGAACTGGGAAGTAATCGACTGGGCAAGAGAAGCAGTGAAGCGCGGTGCGGGTGAGATCTTGTTAACGAGTATGGATAAAGACGGTGAAAAGTCAGGGTTTGATTTAGCATTAACCAAAGCAGTCAGCCAAGCGGTGAGCGTTCCTGTTATTGCTTCTGGCGGCGCAGGAAATGGTCAAGATTTTGTCGATGCGTTTGAAAAAGGGGAAGCTGACGCGGCTTTGGCGGCTTCGATCTTTCACTATAAAGAAACATCTGTAAAAGAAATTAAAAGCTATGCAAAACAACAAGGAGTGAGCATTCGATGACGATTGAAAACATTAAATTCAACAGTGATGGACTTGTGCCAGCTATTGTACAAGATGCTGTGAGCAAAGAAGTTTTAACATTGGCTTATATGAACGAAGAATCACTTCAAAAATCAATTGATACACGTGAAACATGGTTTTACAGCCGTTCTCGACAAGAGTTGTGGCACAAGGGCGCAACCTCTGGAAACACACAAAAAATTGTGAGCATGGCATATGACTGTGATGCCGATTCTCTTGTTGTAAAAGTGGAGCCTCAAGGTCCTGCTTGTCATACGGGCGCTTACAGCTGCTTTAATGAAACAATTCTTGGCGAAAATAAACAAAACGATAATCGGTTTGCTATTATTAATGAGCTAGAAGAAGTAATCGCTAAGCGTGAAGCTGAAATGCCAGAAGGAGCTTATACGACGTACTTATTCGATAAAGGCGTAGATAAAATCCTCAAAAAAGTAGGAGAAGAAGCTGGTGAAGTGATTATTGCAGCAAAAAATCGTGACCATGATGAGCTGAAGTGGGAAGTTGCGGATTTATTGTACCACGTACTTGTTTTACTTCGTGAGCAAAAGCTGCCTTTAGACGATGTCCTATCAGTATTAAAAGAGCGTCACTCTAGCTAATAGCTACATAGTGAAAGGAGAGAAGGAGTTGTCTCATTTTAGATAAAAGAGGCAAAACCTTCTCTTATTTGTGTCAAGAAACGACTGCTTACAGGCTCCTTTTTTGAATAGAGGTATTAAACTTCTTGGCAAATGTGATATACTACGAACGTCGAAATTATCAACTTATTTGGAGGGCTTAATGGAAAAACACTCAAAAGTAATTCAAAAAATGGCACAAGTAATTCCATTTTCGCAAACGGGTGACTTCTATTTCGAAAAAGCGCTGCAGGCGTTTGAAGAAGAGGAGTCGGATAAAGCGCTCAAGTATTTAACGCGTGCAAACAAAGAGAATGCCCGTAATCCACAGCTTCTTACAAACGTTGGAGTAGCTTTAACGGAGCAGGGAGATTATCAAGATGCCAACGAGCTTTTTCTCCATGTGATTCATCATATGGACGATAAATTAGGAAGCTGTTACTACTATATAGCCAACAGCTATGCGCATCTTGGACTGTTTGAAGAATCAAAAAAATACGCGATGTATTACATTGAGCATTTTCCAAATGGTGACCTCTTTCGATCGGCTACAGATCTGTTAGATTTACTATCAATTGATGTGGATGAAGAAGATGAAGAGCCTAAAAATCAGCTAGGCGACATGCTGATTATAAAACAAGAACAAGCAAAACGACTGCTTGAAGCAACGAATTTTGAAGAAGCAGTGGATTTGTTAACTGAAATAATTGATGAGTATCCAGAATTCTGGTCTGCATATAATAATTTAGCGTTAGCTTATTTTTATTTAAATAAAATTGATGAGGCAATGGATTTGCTGAATGAAGTATTGGAGAAAAACCCTGGAAATCTTCATGCGTTATGCAATCAGCTGATTTTCTATTATTATTGCCATAAGCATAAAGAAGTTGAGGAGCTTACAGACGGGCTTAGCCGCGTTTATCCAATGTCATTTGAACACCGCTATAAGCTTGGAGCAACATTTGCATTGATTGGTCAATACAAACTATCATACAGATGGTTAAAAAAGCTTTATACACAAGGATTTCAAGGAGACAACTCATTTCATTATTGGCTCTCATATGCCTCTTACTATACCGGACGTGAAGCGTTCGCTAAAGAAATGTGGAAGCTGGCATTGGAAGACGTTCCTGATAAAGAAGGAGAGGAGCCTTGGCGCATCAGTCAAAAAGCTGCGAAGGTTTTTCAATCGAAAGTGGATGTTACAGCGAAAAAGAAGTGTGCAACAAAAAATGTTCACGATCAGCTTTACAGCTTGTATATGGCAAAAAAGCTTCCTGAACAGCAGCGTCTGCTTCTTTTAGAAGAAATCAAGTCGTCCATACATATGAGTACACTTTTGGATGAAGTATATACGTATGTATGGCAGGATAAACAACATGTGATTTTTGAGGTGGCAGATGTTATTGAACTGGAGATGGAATCGCAGAATGAAAGTGATACCCAGGATCTTTTAAGCTTTTGGTTTTATGTATATGTACAGGTATATAAACAATCCTATGATTTTCAGCATGTGAACGTAAATGCATGGGCCGCAGCCGTCACATATATATGGGCGAAAGAAAAAAGGCAGGCTATTACTCAAGCCGATGCGGCAAAACAATATTCCATTTCCGTTGCAACAGTTAGAAAGTACAGTAAAATTGTGAATACGTTATTAAATTGAGCAAAAAAATAGACGGTAATAGGAAGAACATATTAGGATAGTGGTAACGAAATAATTATCCATAAATTTGGAATCAACTACGAAGGAATTTCCTAAAAGGAGTGTAAAGCAATGACAGAAGAAAAAATTTATGATGTCATTATTATTGGGGCAGGTCCAGCAGGTATGACTGCTGCTGTATATACATCTCGTGCAGATTTATCAACACTAATGATTGAACGCGGAATTCCAGGCGGTCAAATGGCTAATACAGAAGATGTAGAAAACTATCCAGGTTATGATCATATCCTTGGCCCTGACCTTTCTAACAAAATGTTTGAGCATGCAAAAAAATTCGGTGCGGAATATGCGTACGGTGATATTAAAGAAATCATCGACGGAGAAGAATACAAGACAGTTCGTGCAGGCAGCAAAGAATATAAAACACGTTCAGTAATCGTTGCTACTGGTGCAGAATATAAAAAATTAGGCGCGCCAGGAGAAAAAGAACTAGGCGGCCGCGGCGTATCTTATTGTGCTGTATGTGACGGCGCATTTTTTAAAGGTAAAGAGCTAGTCGTTGTAGGCGGTGGAGACTCTGCGGTTGAAGAAGGCGTATATTTAACACGCTTCGCAACAAAAGTAACAATTATTCACCGACGCGATGAGCTTCGCGCGCAGAAAATCCTACAGCAGCGTGCATTTGACAACGAAAAAGTTGATTTTATTTGGAATACAACGGTCAAAGAAGTAAATGAAAAAGACGGTAAAGTAGGCAGCGTAACGTTAGTAGACACAAAAACAGGTGAAGAGCGCGAGTTCGGTGCGGACGGCGTATTCATTTATGTTGGAATGGTTCCACTAACAAAACCATTCGAAAGCCTAAACATCACGAATAAAGAAGGATATATTGAAACGAACGAGCAAATGGAAACAAAAGTACCAGGTGTGTTCGCAGCTGGAGACGTTCGTGAAAAGGCTCTTCGTCAAATTGTAACAGCTACAGGTGATGGCAGCATTGCTGCTCAAGCGGCTCAGCACTATGTAGAAGAGTTAAAAGAAAAGTTAAAAGCTATTCAGCAATAAGGCTGAAATCAATCTTTTACAAAACGTAATTCGGTTTTAACTGTTCTGTAACACCTGTGAAACATTGATGGGGTACTATATAGATAGTAATTGACCCCCTTTTATAAAATATATGTATGTCGGGCATAGGACGTGTTCCTATGCCTCTTTTTTGTGACTATAACAGATTGAATTTCCGTATATAACAGCAATAGATTATTTTCAGAAAATTTAGTAATAGTTAGTTCATCTCCGTTGTGAGAGAAGTTTGTTTCGTAGTATAATAAAAGAAAATGTCAGTATACATATGATGAGGTGGAAAACATGCAAAGGGTCACAAATTGTGTATTAATGAAAGACGATAAAGTATTGTTGCTTCAAAAGCCACGAAGAAACTGGTGGGTGGCCCCGGGTGGGAAAATGGAGCAAGGAGAATCTGTAAAAGACTCTGTTGTGAGAGAATTTCGTGAAGAAACGGGAATTTATTTGAAAAATCCCACTGTAAAAGGTATCTTTACTTTTACGATGAAAGAAAACGATCAAATTTCATCTGAATGGATGATGTTTACTTTTTTTGCTACAGATTTTGATGGGACAAATGTGCTAGAATCAGAAGAAGGCAAACTCGGTTGGCATAATTTGAGTGAAGTAAGTGAATTGCCGATGGCACCGGGAGATCATCACATTATCGATTATGTAGCAAAAGGGTCGGGTGTTATTTATGGCAACTTTACGTATACAACGGATTTCGAGTTATTATCTTATCGAATTGATCCTTGTTAATGATAAATAGACATGTATGCATAGATTGAGGGGGATGGAAAATGAGTACTGGGTCTGTAAGCGATATTCAATTAGTGATTATTACTGGAATGTCAGGTGCAGGAAAAACAGTAGCAATTCAGAGTTTTGAAGATTTAGGGTTCTTTTGTGTAGATAATTTACCCCCTACATTGCTACCGAAATTTTTAGAACTCATGAAAGAGTCAGGGAATAAAATGAATAAAGTTGCTCTTGTTATGGACTTGCGAGGCAGAGAGTTTTTTGAAAGCCTGTTTGAAGCATTAGATAACATGAGTGAAACAACGTGGGTCACGCCACAAATTTTATTTTTAGATGCAAAAGATTCTGTATTGGTGACGCGCTATAAAGAAACGAGACGTTCACATCCGCTAGCTCCTTCGGGTTTACCTTTAGAAGGAATTGGTATGGAACGTGAGCTTCTTGAGGAGTTAAAGGGAAGAGCTCAGCTTATTTATGAGACGTCAGAGTTAAAACCAAGAGAGCTTAGAGAAAAGATTTTAACTCAGTTTTCGTCGCACGCTTCACAGGTTTTTACTGTTAATGTGATGTCGTTTGGTTTTAAATATGGTGTACCTATTGACGCTGATTTAGTCTTTGATGTGCGCTTTTTGCCAAACCCTCACTACATTGACCATATGCGTCCTAAAACAGGGCTTGAAGAAGAGGTTTCTTCTTACGTATTAAAATGGACGGAAACTCAAAAGTTCATTGAAAAAGTAGTAGACTTACTTTCGTTTATGCTTCCACAGTACAAGCGAGAAGGTAAAAGCCAGCTGGTCATTGCTATAGGATGCACAGGCGGACAGCATCGCTCCGTCACATTAGCTGAATATTTAGGTCACCATTTCCAGAATGAATACAAAACTCATATTTCTCATCGTGACATTGAGAGGAGAAAGGAAAATCATAGATGAGCAGTGAACAGCTTCCAAAAGTTGTCGTCATTGGGGGAGGAACGGGTTTACCAGTGCTGTTAAGAGGGTTGAAGGAATACCCTCTTGATCTTACAGCCATCGTAACCGTAGCAGACGACGGGGGAAGTTCTGGCCGATTGCGCGATGAACTTGAAATCCCTGCTCCTGGTGATATTCGAAATGTGCTAGTTGCTTTATCTGATGTAGAGCCACTAGTTGAAGAGCTTTTTCAGCATCGATTTGATACAGGAAATGAGCTTACAGGCCATTCTCTTGGCAATTTGTTGCTTGCAGCTATGACGTCTATTACTGGCGATTTTGTGCATGCTATACGAGAAATGAGCAAAGTACTAAACGTCAGAGGGAAAGTACTTCCAGCAGCTAATCAAAGTGTTGTGCTGCATGCGGAGATGCAAGATGGATCCATCGTAACAGGTGAATCTAAAATTCCAGAAGTTAATAAAAAAATTAATAAAGTATTTTTATCGCCCGCCGATGTGAAACCGCTTGTCGAGACAATAAAAGCGATTCGACGAGCTGATTTAATTGTGTTGGGGCCCGGAAGTCTTTATACAAGTATTTTGCCGAATTTACTGGTGCAGGATATTTGTAACGAGCTTTGTTCGACAAAAGCAAAGAAAGTGTACGTATGCAACGTGATGACGCAGCCGGGTGAGACATTGGGCTTTAAGGCAAGTGATCATATTAAAGCGCTTTACAATCATATGCCTTGTGCATTTTTAGATGCGATTATCGTCAATAATGCACCTATTCCAGCACCTTTGAAAAAGAAATACCAAGTAGAGCAGGCTCAGCCTGTAGAATATGATCGTGAAGTATTGCTAAAATTAGGGTTAGAAGTGATTGAAGATCAAATTATTCAGTATGACGGCAGCGTAATTAGGCATGATACAAAAAAAGTAGCAAAGCTTGTGTATTCTATGCTGACATCGCTGCAAGGTAAAACGAATACGGGTGTTTAACACTATTTCCGTATGTAGATTGGAGGTGAAGTTATGTCATTTGCATCAGAAACAAAAAAAGAGTTAACGAATTTAGAAGTCAAAGATTGCTGTGCAAAAGCAGAGCTTTCTGCATTAATTCGAATGAATGGTTCACTTTCTTTTTCGAATAAAAAATTCACGGTTGATGTTCAAACAGAAAACGCAGCGATTGCTCGGCGCATTTATGTCCTGCTTAAGAAAAATTATGATGTTTCAGTAGAACTGCTTGTGCGTAAGAAAATGCGGTTGAAAAAAAACAATGTGTATATTGTTCGATTAGTAGAGAAAACGAGAATGCTTTTGGAAGACTTAAAAATTGTAGAAGAAGGATTCACGTTTACACATCGTATTTCAGCAGAGCTAGTACAAAAAAAATGCTGTAAGCGATCCTACTTAAGAGGCGCATTTTTAGCCGGCGGTTCTATTAATAACCCAGAGACATCATCGTACCATCTTGAAATCTTTTCATTGTATGAAGAGCACAACGAAGCTTTATGCAATTTAATGAACGAATTTCAATTGAATAGTAAAACATTAGAACGGAAAAAAGGCTATATTAACTATTTGAAAGAAGCTGAAAAAATTACGGAGTTTCTAAATATCATTGGAGCCCATAACGCTCTGTTACGGTTTGAGGATGTAAGAATCGTCCGAGATATGCGAAATTCCGTTAATCGCTTAGTTAATTGTGAAACAGCTAACTTAAATAAAACGATCGGAGCGGCTATTCGTCAAGTGGAAAACATTCGTTATATTGATGAAACAGCTGGATTAGACATCTTACCAGAAAAGCTAAGAGAAATTGCTCGTTTGCGTGTGGAATACCAAGACGTTACGTTAAAGGAGCTTGGTGAGATGGTATCTGGAGGTCAAATTAGCAAATCGGGCATTAACCATCGGTTGCGTAAAATTGACCAAATAGCAGACAAGCTTCGCGCCGGTCAGCCAGTCACATAAGGGGAATTGCAAGGGGGAGGATTTTATCATGGAAAAACAAGTAGAAGTAAAATTAAAAACGGGATTACAGGCTCGTGTTGCGGCACTATTTGTGCAAGAAGCAACTCGTTTTACATCTGATGTGTACTTGAAGAAAGATGAGAAAGTAGTCAACGCTAAAAGTATCATGGGGTTAATGAGCTTAGCGATTAATAATGGGTCTCTTATTACGCTCATTGTTGAAGGGGTAGATGAAAAAGAAGCAATGGATGCGTTAGTAGCTTACGTAGAGAACGATGCATAAAAAAGCCTTTCCCAAAGTGGGAAAGGCTTTTTTCTTATTTAGGGTCGTTTTCTAATACTTTGTCAATTAGACCGTATTCTAAAGCGCGTTCAGCAGTCATGAAATTATCACGATCTGTATCACGTTGTAGCACTTCTAACGGTTGACCTGTACGCTCAGCTAAAATTGAATTTAGTTTTTCGCGTAAGAATAGAATACGTTTTGCCGCAATTTCGATTTCAGTAGCTTGTCCTTGAGCACCACCAAGAGGTTGATGAATCATTACTTCGCTGTTTGGAAGAGCAAAACGTTTGCCCTTTTCACCAGCAGCCAGTAAGAAAGCACCCATTGATGCAGCCATACCGATACAAATTGTAGAAACTTTTGGCTTAATGAATTGCATCGTATCGTAGATAGCCATTCCAGCTGTAATAGAGCCACCTGGACTGTTGATATAAAGTGAGATATCTTTTTCTGGGTCTTCAGCAGCTAAGAATAGAAGCTGAGAAACGATTGAGTTAGCTACATTATCGTCAATAGCACTACCTAAAATAATAATGCGGTCTTTTAATAAACGTGAATAAATGTCATAAGCACGTTCACCACGGTTTGTTTGTTCAATAACTGTAGGAATTAAGTTCATATTAAATTCCTCCTTAACAAGAATAATTTGTTATGTACCTATAATACACGTATGGTCAATAAAGGTCAAACAAAAGAACCTCTACTACACATATTCGCTTAAAAGACTATGTATTCCTCTTTGACATTATTAAAATTTTTCCCCCTTCTAAAAAAAATAAACGTAGTATTCTATTGAAAAGAGAAGTTTTCTCTCCTATAATGGAAGTTGTGACAAATATGCCCTCGTAGTGTAGTGGATAGCACAAGAGATTCCGGTTCTCTTAGGGTGGGTTCGAATCCTGTCGAGGGCGTCTTAAAACGTTGCGTTTTACGCAACGTTTTTTATTTTGAGTAAAAAGGCTCATCTTCTCAAAAAATAATATTTATTTTCCTCCTATAAACCTTTATACGCGTAAGGAAGCAAGAAATTAATTCCATTGTACCGGTTGCGGAATTTGTCAGAATACTATAAAACAGTATATAAGGAAAAGAAACACGGAGGAGGAATAAATATGAAATATATGAACAAACTTTTCATTGTCAGTGCATCGGTAGCACTATTGCTGTCTGCATGCGGGACGAACGAAGATTCTGCTCAGCCGAAGTCTAATGATCAAGCAGAAAATGTTCAGCAGGACACAGCTTCTAAATCTGATCAAACATCAGGCGCTGCAAAAGAAGATTCGAAAAAAGATGCGGATTCTTCCGAGGTCTCAGCCAAACCTTCAGGAAGTCAATCATCAACTAGCGAAACAGCGGATGATGAACAGTCAACGTCTTCTTCAGAAACAAAACTAACAAAAAGCCCAGAACAAGATTATTCTATTCAAGTAATGGACGGTTATAAACTAACGGGTGAAGAACCAGGAAAAGATGCGTTAGTATTAACTTCAGATGATTCTCAATTTATGCGTATCGAAATGCTTTCATCAAAAGCATCGATGGACGACGCTGCTCAATCTGTTAAACAAACGGCAACAGCAGTTAATAAAAATGCAGCAGAGAAAAAGAATCTTGAAGAGACTGGAATCTTCAAAGATTCTGTTTGGTATGAAGCCACATCTGGCGATCATACGGTAAACGCTGTGTTGGTTAAAGGAAAGAAACCAATGAAGCTAACCATCTTCACGAAAAATGACGAAGAAAACTTGGACAAGTTTATGCAAATGGCACAAACCATTCAATAAGTAATTTTTCTATATATTATACACATGCAGAAAATTCGACATGACGAAGAAAACGTCATGTCGGATTATTACTCGGATCATGTGGTTGGTGCGAATTATAATGAAAAGTTATAAAGGTGCATAACTCTATTACTTTTTTGATGGTTAGTAATTAAAAATAGGATGAACTGCTTCGTTAACAAAGGTTGACGGAGATTTTTTGATGAAAAAATTACATATAAAAAATAGTTACATGCTCTTTGAAAGCGTTTTTATAGTAAAATAGATGAAGGGGAGGGGAGAAATAATGGAGATTGGATTATTTCAGCAGCAGTCGTTAAAGCTGACGATGTCAAAAGAATTATCACAAGCTATTTCTCTTTTACAATATTCATCGATGGATATTGTAGCGTTTTTACATGAGCAGGCGCTTCAAAATCCGCTTATAGATTTTTCAGAGCTGCCCGTCTATACATCTCACAATCAAAAAAATCATGCAACTTCTGATTCAACAGATTATATGAGCAGTATACCAGCTCCTAAAGAAACGCTGTACGAACATTTAATGAATCAATCCGCATTGTTAAAATTAGATGAATGTGAGCAGGCAGCCGTTGAGTTTGTCATTCATAGTCTGGATGATGCTGGCTATTTGCACGATGAGTTAATCATACTTGCTAACCAGCTTGGCCAAGGTCAAGAGCAGGTTGAAAAGGCTCTCCAGCTTGTGCAGCAGATGGACCCGGCAGGAGTAGGGGCAAGAAGTTTACAAGAGTGCTTAATGCTTCAATTAAAAAGGAATAATCAATGGACAGAAAAAATAGAGCAAATTTTGACACATCACTTTGAGGAATTTGCGTATAAAAAATGGATGAAAATCTCAAAGTTATGTCAAATCTCACTTGAAGCTCTTCAACAATTACATGAACAGATTAAGAAATTAAATCCTCGTCCTGGATCGTTTTATATGAAGTCCAATGAACGATTCATTGTACCGGATTTTATTGTGAAAATTGAAGATGGAAATGTCGTTGCTTATGCAAATGAGGATTTGGAACCTCGACTTTCAGTGAATGAACAATACAAACTTCAGCTGAAAAATAGGCAGAACCAAGAAATGTTTTCTTATTTGCAAGAGAAATATCGTGAATTCCAATGGATTATGAAAAGTTTACACACACGCAAAGATACATTAAACGCATTAATGAATACCTTACTCGTTGAACAAGAAGCATTTTTTAAAAAGGGTCCTTCGTATTTGAAGCCGTTAACAATGAAGGAAGTAGCGGAACAAACGTCTGTGCATGAATCAACGATTAGCCGTGCTACTCGGCACAAATATATTCAAACGCCTTTTGGCACCTTTTCAATGAAATCTTTTTTCTCAACTAGTATTCAACTGGGCAACAACGAAGCGACTTCTACAACTCACGTAAAAGAACTGCTTAAAAAGCTAGTAGCAGAAGAAAACAAACAGCGTCCGCTTTCAGATCAGCAGTTGGCTAACGTCTTGCAAAGCAATTATAACGTTACTATTTCAAGAAGAACGGTAGCCAAATATCGAGACCAATTAAACGTTCTACCATCCAGTCAACGAAAACTTTTTGTGACGCAGTAAAGGAGTGAGAATGTGGAAGTCGTACTGTATACCAAAAATGGCTGTCATTTATGCGATGATGCAAAGAAGCTGCTTGCAGAGATGCAGTCTGAGTTTCCCTTGCAGCTTATTGAACGAGATATTTACAAAAACGATGAGTGGCTGGAAAAGTATCACCTTGCGATTCCTGTAGTAGAAATGGATGGAGAAGAAGTGGAATATGGAAAAATAACAGGTATTCCATTAAGAAAACGCTTACTTTTAAAAATAGGCAACACATGAGTTGAATAAAGGATTCACTCCTGTTAGAATAGATTTTGTAGCAGGGTGAATTTTTTTTGCGCAAGGTGGGACATAATATGTCTATACGGGACAAAATATGTCCAGCGAGTTTATGCCTTAAGGGGATTTTAACATGCGTTCTTTAATAGAAGTACAACGAAAATTATTACCTGAACTTCTCTCAGTTATGCAAAAGCGCTATCAAATCTTGCAATACATACGTTTAATGCAGCCGATTGGCCGCAGAAACTTAGCTGTAAGCCTTGGGCTAACAGAACGTGTGTTACGAAGCGAAGTAACATTCTTAAAAGAACAAGATTTGATTGACATTTACCCTAGTGGGATGACGCTTACAAACGAGGGAGAACTACTTCTAGCTGAATTAGAAGAAGTAATGAAGGAAGTTTCAGGACTTCGATTATTGGAAACAACATTAAAAGAGGCGTTTTCTTTATCAGAAGTTGTTGTTGTATCTGGAGATAGTGATCAGTCTCCTTGGGTCAAAAATGAAATGGGTCGAGCATCTGTTTCGTGTATCAAGGAGCGCCTTGTTGGTGAAAAAAATACCGTTGCTGTTACAGGTGGTACAACGCTTGCCGCCGTTGCCGAAATGATGACACCTGATTCAAAACACCCTGATATACTTTTTGTACCTGCTCGCGGAGGGCTAGGTGAAAATGTACAAAACCAAGCAAACACGATTTGTGCTAAGATGGCTGAAAAGTCCATGAGTCACTATCGCTTGCTTCATGTTCCAGATCAGCTTAGTGATGAAGCATACCGATCCATTATCGGTGAGCCATCTATTAAAGACATGCTTCATTTAATCAAGTCCGCTGGTATGGTTGTTCACGGAATAGGAGACGCTATGACAATGGCAGAACGCCGTAAAACACCACAGGCTGACTTAGAAAAAGTGAAAAATGGACATGCTGTAGGTGAGGCATTTGGATACTATTTTAATCATCAAGGCGAAGTTGTTCATAAAGTTAAAACAGTTGGCATACAACTCGATGATTTAAAGAACAATAAATGTGTTATTGCTGTTGCAGGAGGTTCATCAAAAGCAAAGGCAATTAAAGCGTTTATGCAACAAGCGCATGATTCGATTCTCATTACAGATGAAGGCGCCGCAAAAGAGTTAGTAAGGGATTTTAATTAATCCCTCATATAAAAAATACTTTTTACATTCAAGGAGGAAATACCCATGGCAGTAAAAATTGGTATTAACGGATTTGGTCGTATCGGCCGTAATGTATTCCGCGCAGCTTTAAAAAATGATAACGTTGAAGTAGTAGCAATCAACGACTTAACAGATGCTAACATGCTTGCTCACCTTTTAAAATATGATTCTGTACACGGAAAATTAGATGCAGAAGTAGTAGTAGATGGTAGCAACTTAGTAGTAAACGGTAAAACAATCGAAATCTCTGCTGAACGTGACCCAGCTCAATTATCTTGGGGCAAACAAGGCGTAGAAATCGTTGTTGAATCTACTGGATTCTTCACAAAACGCGCTGACGCTGCGAAACACTTAGAAGCAGGAGCTAAAAAAGTAATCATCTCTGCTCCAGCATCTGACGAAGATATCACAATCGTAATGGGTGTTAACGAAGACAAATACGATGCGGCTAACCACAACGTAATTTCAAACGCTTCTTGTACAACTAACTGCTTAGCGCCATTTGCTAAAGTGTTAAATGACAAGTTCGGTCTTAAACGCGGAATGATGACAACAGTTCACTCTTACACAAACGACCAACAAATCTTAGACTTACCACATAAAGATTACCGTCGTGCTCGTGCAGCTGCTGAAAACATCATCCCAACTTCAACTGGTGCTGCTAAAGCTGTATCTCTAGTATTACCTGAATTAAAAGGTAAATTAAACGGTGGAGCTATGCGTGTTCCAACTCCAAACGTTTCTTTAGTAGACTTAGTTGCTGAACTTGACAAAGAAGTAACTGTTGAAGATGTAAACAACGCTCTTAAAGAAGCTGCTGAAGGCGATCTTAAAGGCATCCTTGGTTACAGCGAAGAGCCACTAGTATCTGGTGACTACAATGGTAACATCAACTCTTCTACAATCGATGCATTATCTACAATGGTAATGGAAGGTAACATGGTTAAAGTTATCTCTTGGTACGATAACGAGAGCGGATATTCTAACCGTGTAGTAGACCTTGCTCAATACATCGCTGCTAAAGGACTATAAGAATAACTTAAAATTCGCTTCTATTTGATTCAATAAGACAGAAATCGACTAGACTTTCCTTTTTTATTGGATATCTGAAAATAGAACGACTATAATAAGACTTGCTAAGGAAGAGAGGGGCATACCCCCTCTTCCTTGATTTATGTATTGGCTTCTACATGAAAAAGCATCATAAGCAGCTAACTGGAGTTTCACTTTATATAGAAAGGCGCCAATATATAAAATGAAATGTACGGTGGTTTGTGGATTGATGATTACATAGAAGCCTACTTGCTTAGTACCATAAATACTTAAGGAGGCCTTTTAACGATGAACAAAAAAACGTTGAAAGACATCGATGTAAAAGGAAAGCGAGTATTTTGTCGCGTAGACTTTAACGTACCAATGAAAGACGGAAAAGTAACAGACGAAACTCGTATTCGTGCAGCTATTCCTACTATTCAATATTTAGTAGAACAAGGTGCAAAAGTAATTTTAGCTAGCCATCTTGGACGTCCAAAAGGCGAAGTTGTTGAAGAGTTACGTCTAAATGCTGTTGCAGAACGTTTACAAGCTCTTCTTGGTAAAGACGTTGCAAAAGCTGACGAAGCTTTTGGCGAAGAAGTAAAGAAAACAATCGACGGTATGAGCGAAGGCGATGTTTTAGTACTTGAAAACGTACGTTTTTACCCAGGTGAAGAGAAAAACGATCCTGAATTAGCAAAAGCATTTGCTGAATTAGCAGACGTGTACGTAAACGATGCATTCGGTGCAGCTCACCGTGCGCATGCTTCAACAGAAGGAATTGCACAACATATTCCAGCAGTAGCAGGTTTCTTAATGGAAAAAGAGCTTGATGTGCTTTCAAAAGCATTATCAAACCCAGAACGTCCATTTACTGCAATCGTTGGTGGAGCAAAAGTTAAAGACAAAATCGGTGTAATTGACCACTTGCTTGATAAAGTAGATAACTTAATCATCGGTGGAGGACTTTCTTACACATTTATTAAGGCACTAGGCCATGAAGTAGGTAAATCACTTCTTGAAGAAGACAAGATTGAACTTGCAAAATCTTTCATGGAAAAAGCTAAGAAAAACGGAGTAAACTTCTACATGCCAGTGGACGTGGTAGTAGCAGATGACTTCTCAAATGATGCTAATATTCAAGTTGTATCAATTGAAGATATTCCAAGTGATTGGGAAGGCTTAGACGCAGGACCGAAAACGCGTGAAATCTATGCTGACGTAATCAAAAACTCTAAGTTAGTTATTTGGAATGGACCAATGGGTGTATTTGAGTTAGATGCATTTGCTAACGGAACAAAAGCAGTAGCAGAAGCTTTAGCAGAAGCAACTGACACATATTCAGTAATCGGCGGAGGAGACTCTGCAGCAGCTGTTGAAAAATTCAACTTAGCTGATAAAATGAGCCATATTTCTACAGGTGGCGGTGCGTCACTAGAGTTTATGGAAGGTAAAGAACTTCCAGGCGTAGTTGCATTAAACGATAAGTAAGTTTATGTTTCAGTAAGACGGAGGACCGACCTGACGACTGATAATATAAAAAATTATCAAGCAGCGAAGATGGATGACCAAGAGATAAAAGGGACCGAATCACTTTTAACAGCACCCTCATGGACATCCAACGCGTGAAGGGAAAACCCACAATAAACAAAGGACGGTGTTATACATGCGTAAACCAATTATTGCAGGAAACTGGAAAATGAACAAAGTACTTTCTGAAGCAACTAGCTTTGTTGAAGAAGTAAAAGGAGCAGTACCATCTCCTGAAAGCGTAGAATCAGTAGTATGTGCACCTGCACTATTTTTAGATCGTTTAGTAGAAGCGACTAAAGGCACAGACTTAAAAATTGGTGCACAAAACATGCACTTTGAAGAAAACGGTGCGTTCACTGGAGAAGTGAGCCCTGTTGCTTTAGCAGACTTAGGTGTGAACTATGTCATTTTAGGACACTCTGAGCGTCGTGAAATGTTTGCTGAAACGGACGAAACAGTAAACCAAAAAACAATTGCTGCATTCAAACACGGTTTAACACCAATCGTTTGCTGCGGTGAAACAAACGAAGAGTACGAAGAAGATCAAACAAAAACAGTTGTAGCTAATCAAGTACAAAAAGCATTAGCTGGTCTAACTGATGAGCAAGTAAAACAAACGGTTATCGCATATGAGCCAATCTGGGCAATCGGTACAGGTAAATCTTCAACTGCTGAAGGTGCAAACGAAGTTTGTGCATACATCCGTAGCGTTGTTGCAGAACAATTCTCTCAAGATGTTGCAGATGCTGTACGTATTCAATACGGAGGTAGCGTAAAACCTGCTAATATTAAAGAATATATGTCTCAATCAGACATTGACGGAGCTTTAGTAGGTGGAGCAAGCTTAGAAGCAGATTCTTTCTTACAGCTTTTGGAGGCTGGTAAGTAATGAGTAAAAAGCCAGTAGCATTAATCATCTTAGATGGTTTTGCATTACGCGATGAAGATAAAGGTAATGCGGTAACACATGCAAAAAAACCAAACTTCGACCGTTTCTGGAACGAGTATCCTCATGCTACACTTCAGGCGTCTGGAGAAGCTGTAGGCTTACCAGAAGGCCAAATGGGTAACTCTGAAGTAGGTCACTTAAACATCGGCGCAGGCCGAATTGTGTACCAAAGCTTAACTCGTGTAAACGTAGCAATTCGTGAAGGCGAGTTTGAACAAAACGAAACGCTTCTAGCAGCTGTAAAGCACGCAAAAGAAAAGGGTACAAACCTTCATCTTTTCGGGCTTTTATCTGATGGCGGTGTACACAGTCATATCGAACATCTATATGCATTATTGCGTCTAGCTAAGAGTGAAGGCTTAGAAAAAGTCTACATTCATGGCTTCTTAGATGGTCGTGACGTAGCACCTCAATCTGCTGAAACGTATTTAAAAGAACTTAATGAAAAAATTGAAGAGTACGGCGTTGGTGAAATTGCAACACTTTCAGGACGTTACTACTCAATGGACCGCGACAAACGCTGGGAGCGCGTAGAGAAATCATATCGCGCAATGGTGTACGGCGAAGGTCCATCATATACAAGCGCTGAAGAGTGCGTAAAAGATTCGTATGACAATGGAATCTATGACGAATTCGTTTTACCTTCTGTTATTACAAAAGAAGACGGATCGCCAGTTGCGACAATTCAAGACGAAGATGCAGTTATTTTCTACAACTTCCGTCCGGATCGCGCAATTCAAATTTCAAATACGTTCGCAAACGAAGATTTCCGTTCATTTGATCGCGGTGAAAAACATCCAAAACACTTACATTTTGTATGTTTAACTCACTTCAGCGAAACAGTTGACGGATATGTAGCCTTTAAGCCAATTAACTTGGATAACACGCTTGGTGAAGTATTATCTCAAAATAACTTAAAGCAGCTTCGTATTGCCGAGACAGAAAAATATCCTCACGTAACGTTCTTTATGAGCGGTGGACGTGAAGCAGAGTTTCCTGGTGAAACACGTATCTTAATCGATTCACCAAAAGTAGCAACATATGACTTGAAACCTGAGATGAGTGCTTATGAAGTGACGGACGCGTTGCTTGCAGAAATCGAAGGCGATAAGCAAGACGCTATTTTATTAAACTTTGCAAATCCTGATATGGTAGGCCATTCAGGTATGTTAGAACCAACTGTAAAAGCGATTGAAACAGTAGATGAGTGCTTAGGCAAAATTGTAGATGCAATTTTAGCTAAAGGCGGTACAGCAATCATCACAGCAGACCATGGTAATGCTGATGAAGTGATTACGCTTGAAGGTAATCCAATGACGGCTCATACAACGAATCCTGTTCCAGTAATCGTAACCAAACAAGGCTTAGAGCTTCGTGAAGACGGTATTCTAGGAGATCTAGCTCCTACGATGCTTACTCTTCTAGACGTAGCACAGCCAAAAGAAATGACAGGTAAAACATTAATTAAATAATTAATTATAAAGGAGAGTTTTAAAATGCCAGCAATTCTTGACATTTATGCACGCGAAGTATTAGATTCTCGCGGTAACCCAACAGTTGAAGTTGAAGTATATACTGAATCAGGCGCTTTCGGACGCGCTTTAGTACCAAGTGGTGCTTCTACTGGTGAATACGAAGCAGTAGAATTACGCGATGGTGACAAATCTCGCTACCTAGGTAAAGGTGTATTAAAAGCAGTAGAAAACGTAAACGAAATTATCGCTCCTGAATTAGTAGGTATGGACGTAACTGATCAAATCGGTATCGACCGCCTTATGATCGAGTTAGACGGTACTGAAAACAAAGGTAAATTAGGTGCCAACGCTATTCTTGGTGTATCTATGGCAGTAGCTCACGCAGCAGCTGATTTCGTAGGTCTTCCATTATACCGTTACCTTGGTGGATTCAACGCTAAGCAATTACCAACTCCAATGATGAACATCATCAACGGTGGTTCTCATGCTGATAACAACGTTGACTTCCAAGAATTCATGATCTTACCTGTAGGAGCTCCTACATTTAAAGAAGCAATCCGTATGGGTGCTGAAGTATTCCACGCGTTAAAATCTGTTTTATCTGCTAAAGGCTTAAACACAGCTGTAGGTGACGAAGGTGGTTTCGCTCCTAACTTAGGTTCTAACCGTGAAGCATTAGAAGTAATTGTAGAAGCAATCACAAAAGCTGGTTACGAAGCTGGTAAAGACATCCAATTAGGTATGGACGTAGCTTCTTCTGAGTTCTTCAACAAAGAAACTGGTAAATATGACTTAGCAGGCGAAGGCCGTACAGGCGTAACTTCTGCTGAAATGGTAGATTTCTACGAGCAGTTAGTTAACGAATTCCCAATCGTTTCAATCGAAGACGGTTTAGACGAAAATGACTGGGATGGTCACAAGCTATTAACTGAGCGCATTGGCGGAAAAGTACAGCTTGTTGGTGACGATCTATTCGTAACAAACACGAAAAAACTTGCTCAAGGTATCGAACAAGGCGTAGGTAACTCTATCCTTATCAAAGTTAACCAAATCGGTACATTAACTGAAACGTTCGAAGCTATCGAAATGGCTAAACGTGCTGGTTACACAGCAGTAGTTTCTCACCGTTCTGGTGAAACTGAAGATGCAACAATCGCTGATATCGCTGTTGCAACAAACGCTGGTCAAATCAAAACTGGTTCTATGAGCCGTACAGATCGTATTGCGAAATACAACCAATTACTACGCATCGAAGACGAGCTAGGTGTTCTAGCTGTATACGATGGCGCTAAATCTTTCTACAACTTAAAAAAATAAGTTGAAAGTATAAAAAACGGATGACGATTGTCATCCGTTTTTTTACGTTAAAATCCGTTGTATTTAACTGCCATTACTTGTACGAGAGGGTTTTTTATGATAAATTAACCTTAGCGTAGTGCGCGTACTTTATCCCCGGTAATGCCAATCAGAAGGGATGAAGAAACCCCGCTGATTGACTATTACTTGGTGTAGGAGGTGTGTCTTAGTGCATACATTGCTGATTACTTTGCTAGTGATTGTTTCAATTGCTTTGATTGTTGTGGTCGTTTTACAATCAAGTAAAACTACTGGATTATCTGGAGCTATTTCCGGTGGAGCTGAAACGTTATTTGGGAAACAAAAAGCACGTGGAATTGACTTAGTTTTACACCGTTTGACAGTAGTGTTATCTATCTTATTCTTTGTATTAACACTTGCTGTATCTTATTTCAAACTTTAATATGTTACTGGATAGACTGCCACCTAATGCATATGTACTTGGTGTATACCAACTTATGTATTAGGTGGTTTTTTAATGGGTGTGTTGAATACTTTAATTTCATTTTTAAGTAATGATATAATATAGCTTTAGAAAAAAGTACTAAATATAGTATAAAAGCGTAAAAGTTGATGGCCACATCTCTTGTTATGTGATGACCGTCACATAAATACATGTTTTTTTCTATTAGGACTGCAGATATTATAACTAAAAGGAGTTAAATGATATATGAAAATTGCACAACCAAAGCCATTTACATTTGAAGGCGGCGAAAAAGCTGTTTTATTACTTCATGGTTTTACCGGAAATTCTGCTGACGTTCGTATGTTAGGTCGTTTTCTAGAGAAAAAAGGATACACATGCCACGCACCTCATTACAAAGGACATGGCGTAGCGCCTGAAGAACTTGTTCATACTGGTCCAAAAGATTGGTGGAAAGATGTCATGGACGGCTATGAGTTTTTGAAAAGCAAAGGTCATGAAAGTATTGCCGCTGTAGGTCTTTCACTAGGTGGCGTATTTTCACTGAAATTAGGTTACACTGTACCTATAAAGGGTATTGTGCCTATGTGCGCCCCTATGTATATAAAGAGTGAAGAAGTCATGTATGAAGGTGTTTTAGCGTATGCACGCGAATATAAAAAGCGTGAAGGTAAATCGTCTGAACAGATTGAACAAGAAATGGAAGAGTTCAAGCAAACACCAATGAACACATTAAAGTCTTTACAGGAATTAATCGCTGAAGTGCGAAATTCAGTTGATATGATTTATGCACCGACATTTGTTGTACAAGGTCGTCATGATCATATGATTAATACAGACAGCGCCAATATTATTTATAATAGCGTCGAGTCTCCTACAAAAGATATAAAATGGTACGAAGAATCTGGTCATACCATTACCTTTGATAAAGAGCGTGATCAGCTTCACGAGGATGTATATGCATTTTTGGAATCACTTGATTGGTGATAGAGATAATACGAATAAAGAAAAAGGAGGGACATGATGTGAAAGAAGAAAATCAGCCCTATATAAATGAAATATTGGATTTTATGAAAAGGGATAATTACAAACCTTTGACTGTCCAAGAGCTTGCAAAAGAATTTAATACTGAGGATGCAGAGTCATTCAAAGAGTTTGTGAAGGCACTTGTTATTATGGAAGAGAAGGGTTTAATTATCCGAGCAAGAAACGATCGCTACGGGCTGCCGGAACAAATGAATTTTGTCAAAGGGAAAGTAAGCGGACATGCAAAAGGGTTTGCGTTCGTAGTTCCTGAAGAAAAAGATGCGGGTGATGTATTTATTCCCCCTACTGAAACAAACAATGCTATGCACGGAGATATTGTGCTTGCAAGAGTGTCATCAGAATCATCAGGTGCTCGTCGTGAAGGAACCATTGTAAAAATCTTAGAACGAGGTACCCAGCAAATTGTAGGTACGTATACGCAAAGCAAAAATTTTGGCTTTGTGATTGCGGATGACAAAAAAATTGCAGGTGATATCTTTATTCCCAAAGCAGCAAGAAACGGTGCAGTTGAAGGCCATAAAGTAGTAGTAGAACTGACAACCTATCCGGAAGGCCGCATGAACGCAGAAGGAAAAGTTGTTCAAATTCTTGGACATAAAAACGATCCGGGGATCGATATCATTTCTGTTATCCATAAGCACGGTCTTCCTCAAGAATTTCCTGCTGATGCTTTAACACAAGCAATTGATACACCTGAAACGATTGACGAAAAAGATATCGGCAACCGCCGCGATCTTCGTGATCAAGTTATTGTAACCATTGACGGAGCAGATGCAAAAGATTTGGATGACGCCGTAACGGTTACAGAGCTTGAAAATGGAAACTACAAATTAGGCGTCCATATTGCAGATGTAAGTCACTACGTTAAAGAAGGTTCTCCGATTGATGTAGAAGCAGCAGAGCGCGGAACAAGCGTCTATTTAGTAGACCGAGTTATTCCAATGATTCCTCACCGTTTATCTAATGGAATTTGCTCATTAAATCCAAAAGTTAACCGTTTTACGCTTTCTTGTGAGATGGAAATCGATCCACAGGGTGAAGTAGTGAAACATGAGATTTTTGAAAGTGTCATCAAAACGACAGAACGAATGACGTATTCAGACGTTAACAAAATCTTAGTGGATAAAGACGAAGAAGTGTTAGAACGCTACGAGCCAATTGTTCCGATGTTTGAGCGTATGGAAAAGCTGGCAGCTATTCTTCGTAAAAAGAGAATGGATCGCGGTGCCATTGATTTTGATTTCAAAGAAGCAAAAGTATTAGTAGACGATGATGGCCATCCTCACGATGTTATTTTGCGTGAACGTTCGGTTGCTGAAAAGCTAATCGAAGAATTTATGCTAGCGGCGAATGAAACAGTAGCAGAACATTTTCACTGGATGAACGTACCGTTCATTTATCGTATTCATGAAGATCCAGATGCAGAGAAGCTTACTCGTTTCTTAGAGTTCATTACAAACTTTGGTTACACGGTGAAAGGAACAGGAAACGATATTCATCCGCGTGCGCTGCAGGATATTTTAGAAGAAGTAAAAGGTACGCCTGAAGAGATGGTTATTTCAACTGTTATGCTTCGTTCGATGAAACAAGCGAAATATGAAGCAGAAAGTTTAGGCCACTTTGGTTTATCAGCTGAGTTCTATACGCATTTTACGTCTCCAATCCGTCGTTATCCGGATTTAATCGTTCATCGTCTCATTCGCACGTATTTAATTGAAGGAAAAACAGATCAGCAAACGCAAGAAAAATGGCGCGAGCTTCTGCCTGATGTTGCTGAGCATTCTTCTAATATGGAACGTCGTTCAGTTGACGCTGAGCGGGAAACGGACGATATGAAAAAAGCTGAGTTTATGGCTGATAAAGTTGGGGAAGTATTTAATGGTATTATTAGCTCTGTTACTAACTTTGGAATGTTCGTGGAGCTAGAAAATACGATTGAAGGTTTAGTTCACGTCAGTGACTTAACAGATGACTATTATCGTTACGACGAACGTCACTATGCGATGATTGGAGAAAAAACGGGCAATGTCTTCCGAATTGGAGACGAAATTGAAGTGAAAGTCGCCGATGTGAATAAAGACGAGCGTTCAGTTGACTTTATTATTGTAGGAATGAAAGAAAGCCGCAAACGCTTATCTAAAGACCGTCCTAAAGTGATTAAAGCAAAACAAAAGTCACGCAAAGATGATAAAGGAAAAGGTCGCGAGGGCAGCCGAAGCAAAAATGAAGAGTGGTCTACTCAAAAGCCAAAGAAGAAAAAGAAAAAGAGATTCTTCGAGGGTGCCCCAAATGTTAAGCGCAAAAAGAAAAAGCGTAAATAATCGAAATCGACAGCAGTGAAGCAGAAGGGTATTCCTTCTGCTTCAAAACAGCTCCATTAAACGTTTTAGTTGTTGTTTAGATTTCCATACAGTAAAATGATACATAATATCATACATATACGTAAGTACGGCTGAAGGGAAGGAACGTTTTATGCCAAAAGGTGAAGGGAAATTAATTGCACAAAACAAAAAAGCCCGCCACGACTTTTTTATTGAAGAAACATATGAGACGGGTATTGTTCTACAAGGAACGGAAATCAAATCAATTCGTAATGGGCGTGTAAATTTAAAGGACTCTTTTGCTCGTGTGCAAAACGGAGAAGTATTTCTACACAATATGCACGTTAGTCCTTACGAACAAGGAAATCGATACAATCATGAGCCGTTGCGTACACGAAAGCTATTGCTCCATAAGCGTGAAATCAGCAAGCTAATTGGCTATTCAAAAGAAACGGGTTATTCATTAGTTCCTTTAAAAGTGTATTTAAAAAATGGATACGCAAAGGTTTTACTAGGGCTTGGTAAGGGTAAAAAGAAATATGACAAGCGTGAAGACTTAAAGCGAAAAGAAGCGAAGCGCGATATCGAACGAGCATTTCGTGATCGTCAAAAGATGTGACATTACAAAATCTTACAATTGCAAAATGCTCATTTTGTGATATAATAAGTATTGTTATCAGTTAGATTTCATTTTGCACACTGAAGTCGCTATCTGATGTAAGATTTTTTCTTACACATTCCGACTCCCTTTTATATGGGGACGTTACGGATTCGACAGGGGTAGTTCGAGCTTAGGTTGCGAGTCGAGGAGATGGCCTCGTTAAAACATCAACGCCAATAATAACTGGCAAATCTAACAATAACTTCGCTTTAGCTGCATAATAGTAGCTTAGCGGTTCCTCCCTCCATCGCCCATGTGGTAGGGTAAGGGACTCACTTTAAGTGGGCTACGCCGGAGTTCGCCGTCTGAGGACGAAGGAAGAGAATAATCAGACTAGCGACTGGGACGCCTGTTGGTAGGCAGAACAGCTCGCGAATTATCAATATGCCAACTACACTCGTAGACGCTTAAGTGGCGATATTTCTGGACGTGGGTTCGACTCCCACCGTCTCCACCAATACATATTGTATGGTGGCTTACCTTACTTATAACAGGAGTTAATCAAATGTATGTTCTTCATTTGATTAGCTCCTTTTTAATTTATGATGTATGTAAAAAGGATGCCTCTTACACAAAGAGACATCCTTTTACTTTTGTTTAAGCTGAACAAAAAGCAGCATAAGAAAGGAAAGAAAGACGATTGAAATAACCCATAGCCAAGCGAGATTCATGTTTCCAGAGTCAATCGCTACGTAGATAGCGGTAGGCACAGTTTGAGTTTCACCTGGAATATTGCCAGCAAACATCAAAGTGGCTCCAAACTCTCCGAGTGCTCTTGCCAGACTTAGCACTCCTCCTGTTACGATGGCTTTAGAAGCTAAAGGGATGGAAATAAAGAAAAAGACTTTCCATTCGCTTGCACCATCTACTCGAGCTGCGTCTTCAATTTCGTAATCTACGCCTTGAAAGCCTGTTTTGGCAGATTGATACATAAGCGGAAACGCAACGACAACGGATGCAATAACAGCTGCCCACCATGTGAAAATAACAGGTTGTTGAAAGACCCATTCAATTGCCCGGCCGAGCAGGCTGTGTTTCCCGAATATGACAATCAATAAAAATCCAACAACGGACGGAGGGAGCACCAACGGGAGCATTAACGCGGTTTCAATCATCACTTTTCCCTTAAAGTGTTTCCTGGATAACAGTTTTCCTATAACAGTGCCTAAAATAATAACGACAAATCCTGCTACTAATGCGATTTTAAGCGATAGCTGAAGAGGAGATAAAAATTCTTGAATCATAGCGGCCTCAATGTGCAGTGAAACCGTATTTCTTTAAAGTGTCAAGAGCTGTCTTACTTTGTAAAAATTGATAAAAAGCTTTTGCTTCTTGTGGATGTTTCGAATCCTTAATAACGCCTACAGGATATACAATTGGTTTGTGAGTGCTATTATCTGCAGTAGCGACAATCTTCACCTTTTTTGAAATCAAGGCATCGGTTTTATAAACCACCCCAGCTTCAACGTTTCCTGTCTCAACGTAGGAAAGCACCTGGCGTACGTCTTTCGCATAGACGGTTTTTGGCTCAATGTTTTTCCAAAGGTTCATGTGTTCAAAAGTCTCCTTCGCATACTGTCCGGCAGGAACGGATTCTGGTATTCCAAGTGCAATTTTTTGAACAGCCGGCTTTGATAGATCTTCAAAATTTGTGATAGCAGACGTATTATTCTTTGGCACGATAAGCACAAGGTCATTGCCAACCAAGTCAGTACCATTCTCCTTGGAGATAGCTCCTGCTTTTACTAGTGCATCAAACTTGTCTTCTGCTGCTGAAAAAAATAAATCAACAGGTGCGCCGTTTGTAATTTGCTGTTGCAGCGAGCCTGAAGCTCCAAAATTAAATTTCAAGTCTATATTTGGATGCTTTTTTTCATATTGCTTTTGAATATCAGTGAGCGCATCTTTTAAGCTGGCCGCAGCGGATATCGTTAAGCTGATGTTTTTGTGCTGAGCTGCGGATTGATCGGTATTTGTTTCGTTCGAACAAGCAGCAGTAAACATAATTAAAAATAATAGTGCGAATAAGGGTTTAAAGTATTGTTGCATCGTGTCACCTCAGTTAGTTGTAGTAAAGCAATTTAGTATAACTATATCACGTTCATTTAAAATTTGACTTCCTAAAAAGAAAACAGCGACTTGAAAGGGGGAAAACTTTCAAGTCGCTGCTTCATTTATTCTTCCAACGCTTTGCCCATTCCTTTTAAAAAGTGAAGCCCAAATCCAATTGCACGATTGACATCTGGATCGTTTAGCGCTTTTATAAGAGCTAATGCACTTACTTTTTTTCCTGTTTTTACATACTCATTCGCTTCGTTCATACCAGCTGTTGCGCTATTTACAAGTTTAGCAGTTACCTCTGGATCTGCCTTCATCAAACCGCTGCTTGCACCCATAAGAGTATTAATTAAATTAGTTACCGGTTCTCTGGAAATTTGATGAAGCGCAATTTTTGAGATTTTTTCTTTCGCTTGAATCATTGAATCAGCAGCTTCAAGAACACCCATGTCGTTAAGTTCGCCAACAATACCGAGAATACGGTTCAACGCTTCTTCATTATCTGCCAGCAGAGAAGTTAAATCTTCTAATTTTTGTTGTTTTTCTTCTTCCTCGCTTAGAAGAGGTTTCTTAATTTCTGTAATAGGTTGTGCCATCTTTTCTCCTCCTATTTACTTGTTAAATGGACGTAGCCAGGACGGTTCCATTTACGCTGAACCTCGACCCCATTTTGAGGATGACGTTTTTTGTTACGCGGATTTGTAGACGGTAAAGGCGTTTCTCCACCTTTACTTAATACTTCCATCCGTACTTTTGTTTGTTTGTAAGCCGGCGTATTTGTTCGTTGGTCGACTGCAGGTCCCGTCAAGAAGTTAATAGCCGAATCTTTATGAACAGAGTGCATTGGAAGATACAGCTCATTCGCTTTTACTCGCTCTGTAATTAATGCCTGTACTTTTACTGTTCCAAACGGTGAGATTAATCTGACAAGCGAACCTTCTTCAATTTCACGCTCCTTGGCAAGCTGAGGTGAAATTTCTACAAATACTTCCGGTACTTTTGATTGGATGCCGCTCGATTTATTGGTCATATTCCCTTCATGAAAATGTTCTAACATTCTTCCATTATTAATGTGTAGATCATATTCTTCTGGGAATTCGGCAGGAAGTACCCAATGTGATAAAGCAAAGCGCGCTTTTTTATCTGGGAAATTAAACCCATCGACGTAAAGTAACGGCGTGCTTTTCCCCTCTAAGCTCCCCCATAAGAAGCTATTCCAGCCTTCAAGGTTTTCGTAGCTGGCTTGGCTGAATAGGGGGGATAGACTAGCCATTTCTGCAAAGATATCACCAGGATGTGTATACGTCCAGTTCGCCCCTAAGCGGTTGGCAATCTCTTGAACAATCCACCAATCCGGCTTTGAATCACCGAGCGTTGGTAATGCTTGATATAATCTTTGGACACGTCGCTCTGTATTGGTAAACGTTCCGTCTTTTTCAAGAGAAGGAACAGCAGGAAGTACAACATCAGCATATTGAGCCGTTCTCGAAAGGAAAATGTCTTGGACGACAAAAAAATCTAAATTTGATAATATTTCATGCACGTGGTTAGCATTTGAATCAACAAGAGCCATATCTTCTCCGACAAGGTACATGGCCTTCATTTTTCCTTCATCAATTGAATGCAGCATTTGAATATTATCAAGCCCTGGCTTATCTTTAATTTTTACACCGTATGCTTTTTCAAATTTCGCCCGGGCGACTGAGTCTGTGACGTGCTGATAGCCTGGAAGCCAAGCCGGAAGAGTTCCCATATCACATGCTCCTTGGACGTTATTGTGGCCTCGGAGCGGATAAGCGCCTGCTCCAGGGCGTCGATAGTTTCCAGTAGCAAGCAACAGGTTTGAGATAGCCGCTGATGTATCAGAGCCTCCCGTATTTTGCGTTACGCCCATGCCCCACAGCACACAGGTTCCATCGGCGTCTCGAATCATTTCAGCTATTTGAATGAGCGTTGCTGCTGGAATACCCGTAATTTGTTCAGCATATTCAAGCGTGTACTTTTCAAGCAAAGAGTGAAAGTCTTCAAAATAGTTGACGTTTTCTTGGATGAATTTTTCATTGTGCCATCCTTGGTCAATCATGTATTTTGTTACAGCCATTAGCCATACTTGGTCCGTACCTTGTTTTGGACTGATAAAAATGTCAGAGCGTTCAGCCATTTCGTTTTTGCGCAAATCTGCGACAATTAGTTTTTGGTCATGAAGCTTATGCGCGCGTTTGATACGAGTTGCTAATACAGGGTGACCTTCAGCAGGGTTAGCTCCAACGATGATAACCAGTCCAGCTTTTGCGATGTCTTTTATCGTGCCGGCATCGCCTCCCATTCCCACTGTTCGAAATAATCCATCAGTTGCAGGAGACTGACAGTAGCGAGAGCAGTTGTCTACGTCATTTGTTTCAAACATTTGGCGAGCCAGCTTTTGAATAACATAGTTTTCTTCGTTTGTAATCTTAGAAGAAGAAATAAAACCAACTGATCCATGTCCATACTGCTGATTAATAGAGCTTAACCTGCTTGCTACTAAGTCGAGGGCTTCTTCCCATGACGACTCTACAAATGCGCCATTTTTTCGGATTAAAGGCTTAGTAATACGTTTTTCAGAGTTTACAAAATCCCAGCCGAATTTTCCTTTCACACAGGTTGAAATAGCATTTGCGGGAGCATCAGAGCTAGGCTGAACTTTAAGGATTTCACGGCCTTTTGTCCATACTTCAAATGAACATCCAACTCCGCAAAATGTACAGACAGTTTTTGTTTTTTTCGTGCGTGTTTCGCGCATAGCGGCTTCCACTTCTGAAACAGCAAAAATTCCGCTGTATCCAGGTTCTACTTCTTTAACTAAATCAATCATTGGGTTTAAAACGTCTTTTGGAAGTCCAGTCATAAATCCAGCTTCTCCAAGCATGGATTTTTCCATTAAGGCATTACAAGGGCATACGGTTACACATTGACCGCAGCTCACACAAGAAGATTCATTGATTGCTACACCGTCATCCCAGAGAACGCGGGGACGTTTCGCTTCCCAGTCGATAGAGAGTGTTTCATTAACTTGAAGATTTTGACAAACCTCTACGCATTGTCCACAAGCAATGCATTGATTAGGGTCATAACGGTAGAACGGATGAGACATATCGACTTCATTCTCTGAGGCCTTTGGCGTATAGGGGTATTTTTGATGTTCAATCTCCATCATTTCAGCCGTGTTATGTAATTTACAGTTTCCGTTGTTATTATCGCAAACGGTGCAGTATAGCAAATGATTCTCTAATAAACGATCCATTGCTTCCGTCTGTGCCGCTTTTGCGGGTGCTGATTGTAATTCAATCTTCATGCCGTTTTCAGCTTTTGTAGAACAAGAACGAACTAACTCGCCATTCATTTCAACGATACATGTGTCACAAGTTTGAATAGGGTCTACTTCAGGCACATAACAAATCTGAGGGTGCTCAATGCTTTGCTGGTTAATAATTTCGAGTATGGTAGAGCCTGAAGCTGCCTTGTATTCGTTGCCATTTATATGAACAGTGATGGTTTCACGACTCATTTGTTTTCCTCCTTTATATAAAAACAAAAAACCACCATGAATACACACGCCTAATTAAATAAGGGAAGTGCAATCATGGTGGAATAGTTTACTAGCAGGTCTTACTAATATGCCAATCCGGCCCATTTATATCGTTAAGAAAAAGTGATAGAGTAATAACAATTCATTATTATTATTATTCCATCTCGGTTATTTATAATTATATCGCTACGTTTTTAAATGCACAACTTTTTTAAATACCCAACTCTCTTCAAAAGTTTTGCTGCAAAGATTTTAGGCTTTTATTTTTTGAAGTGTTGATTTATGATAAAAAAACTGTAGGAATAAAATGCACAATTTAATTTTAATCGGTGGGAGAGCGTTGATTATGTCAAAAACTATTCATGAATTTAATGATATTATTCGGAAGCTTCGAAAAGATTTATTTGGAAAAGGACCGGAAAGAATACATACGGTTTTTGTTGAAAATATGGCTGTCTCAACACTGTATGGAAATTTAACTCCGACAGAAACATTTATTGCAAGCACTTCTGAAGGATGTGACATGGTTCATCTAGCTCGAACAAAAATGATCCAAGATGTATATGCATCGAATCCGCCGGAAGGGCTAGAAGAATTGGTAGGAGCAAAGTTGGTTAATTTATTTTCAGATATGAAAATAAAAGAGAATATAGCGGTTTCCGTATTCGTTTTTGATAAAAACATTATTTAAAAAAGGAGACATCACATGAACTCGACCGTTAAGAAGCGTACAGTTCTTAGATTTAAAAATGGTCAAATGGAAAGCGTGGAAGATAAAATTGTAACGGAGTTTCCTGTGACTGTGAAAATTAATGAAGAAGAGTTTGTCACGATGGTATGTAGCCCACAATACATTGAAGATATGGTAATTGGCTATTTAGCATCTGAAGGGGTTATTCGAGCATACACAGACATTAAAAACATATGGGTTCAAGAAAAAGAAGGGTATGTTCATGTTACAATAGATAAATTAAACCCGTATTTTCAAAACCTTCAAAATAAACGATATATCACGTCTTGCTGCGGGGCGAGCAGACAAGGGTTTGTCTTTATAAATGATGCGCTGACTGCTAAAAAAATGAACGGTATATCGGTAGAACTTTCAATTAAGGATTGTTTTCAATTGATGAATAAGCTGCAGCAATCTGCTGCTACGTTTCAAGAAACGGGTGGCGTTCATAACGCTGCTATTTGTGATAAAAATGGCTTTATGCTTAGCAGAATGGACATTGGTAGGCATAATGCTCTAGATAAACTATACGGGTATTGCTTAAAACACCATATTTCAATTAGAGATAAAGTAGTCGTTTTCAGCGGCCGTATTTCTTCAGAAATTTTGTTGAAAGTAGCGAAGATCGGGTGTGAAGTGGTTCTTTCAAAATCTGCCCCGACTGAACTT
This sequence comes from Priestia sp. MDV22-iso46, assembly GCF_058629175.1. Lineage (NCBI taxonomy): Bacteria > Bacillati > Bacillota > Bacilli > Caryophanales > Bacillaceae > Priestia > Priestia sp. MDV22-iso46. Next base: position 101,475 of record NZ_JBZVWT010000004.1, on the reverse strand, counting down.
GCTTTAAATCTAGCAGAAGAATTGGGAATTACAACGGTAGGGTTTATTCGAAATGATTCGTTGAATATTTATACATGCCCGGAAAGAATTTTAAGAGAGAGTTAATCTGCTGTGGAGAAGCTGACAGCTAGAGAGAGGAGAGATGAAGCAGATGTCATACGCTATAGTTGATACTTTAAAGCGTCCTTTACGAGACTTGCGTTTGTCAGTAACAGATCGCTGTAACTTTCGCTGTCGATATTGTATGCCTGAAGAAATTTTTGGGGCAGACTATCCATTTTTACCTGCCGAAAACATTCTTTCGTTTGATGAATTAGAGAGACTCACTAGATTATTCGCATTGCTAGGAGTAAAAAAAGTGCGTATAACGGGAGGAGAGCCGCTGCTAAGAAAAGGCTTGCCAGATCTAATCAATCGTCTGAAGCAAATTGAGGGTATAGATGATATTGCCATAACAACAAACGGCTCACTGTTAAAGAAGCATGCAGAAGCCTTATCAAAAGCGGGATTATCAAGAGTAACCGTTAGCTTAGACTCGCTTGATGAAGTGAGATTTCAAGAGTTGAATGGAAACCGAGGAAGCGTAAAACGAGTATTAGAAGGAATAGAAGCAGCAGCTCTTGCAGGGATTTCAGTCAAAATAAACATGGTTGTCCAAAAAGGCAAGAATGAGCAGGATATTCTTCGGATGGCTCAATATTTTAAAGACAAAAAACATACGCTGCGTTTTATTGAATATATGGATGTGGGAAATTCAAACGGATGGAAAATGGATGAGGTTATAACAAAGAAACAAATTCTTGATATAGTTGGAAAAGAAATGCCTCTTGAAGAAATTCCACCTCATTATACGGGAGAAGTAGCCACCAGGTATCGATACGTCGGGACAGAAGAGGAAATTGGTATCATTTCATCTGTCACAGATTCATTCTGTTCCACTTGTTCACGCGCAAGAGTATCGGCTGAAGGAAAGCTCTATACCTGTTTGTTCGCGTCAAAAGGATATGACCTCCGCACACTGATACGGTCAGAAGCCTCTGATCATACTGTTTGTGACACCATTTCTGATATCTGGAATCATCGGAAAGATCGGTACTCAGACGAACGAGCTAATGGAAGACAGGTCCAAGACGCTGAAAAAGTGGAAATGTCTCATATTGGTGGATAATTCAAAAAAGCTTTATACATGCCAATCACTGCGATGATTCACATTTATAAAAGTGGGATCTTCTGCTGAAAAAGGCACGCGAAGGACGTTTGTCTGATTCAACAATTGCGTAAGCCTTCTTTCACCTTGTGTAACGAGTTGTTCAATAAGAGGAAGCGTTCTACGGTGATAGAGTGCTAGAAGCGGGTGAATGTGATCAGGCTGAACAGGAAGAACAATGTCAGGTGAGTCCGTTTGAGTCAGTGTGATCATGTGATGAACAAACTCAGCATTAATAAAAGGAATATCGCAAGAAAGAATAAAGAACCATTCAGCGCAACAATCGATCGCAGTTAAAGCGTGATGAATTGCATACAAAGGACCTTGATACGGGCATTTTTCAACTGCAAATGCAACATCCTTTCTTTGAAAATAAGGGAGTAAATCTTGGTTGGTAGACACAAGTATAGGTGTGACGTGATTTTCTTTTAGTGCATCTATACTATATTCGTAAAATGATTTCTTGTTATAGGTTTCAAACATTTTTGGTTGACCGTAGCGAGAAGATTTTCCTCCTGCTAATACAATGCCGGCAATGGACATTTATTAAATACCTCCATCAAAACATATTTGTATATTTATGCAAAAAAGCCTCCGTAAAGCAGCGTAGCTTTATGTGTATAATAGCATGTTTTTAAAGAAATATCTTTGACGAAGGAATAGATAGTGAAGTCAGAGATTGAATGAGAAAGGAAGAGAAAAGAGTGACAGAACGTTATTCACGTCAGCAGCTTTTCCAGCCCGTTGGAAACAAAGGGCAGCAGCAAATTAGAAGTAAGCATGTTTTAGTTGTAGGTGCAGGGGCTCTTGGCAGCGCTAGCGCAGAAGCCCTCGTGCGTGCTGGAATTGGAAAATTGACTCTTGTAGATCGTGATTATGTAGAATGGAGTAATCTACAGCGTCAGCAGCTTTATACAGAACAAGATGCGCAAAACAAACTACCTAAAGCTGTAGCAGCAAAAAATCGTCTGCGTCAAATAAATACGGAAGTGAAGATTGAAGCGCTGGTGATGGATGCTCAGCCTGCTAATTTAGAAAGTATCGTCCAAACAGCTGATGTAATCATCGATGCGACAGACAACTTCGACATCCGTTTTATTTTAAATGATTTGTCACATAAGTATGAAGTTCCATGGATATACGGCTCATGTGTAGGGAGTTATGGCGCCACTTATACCGTTATCCCAAATGTAACCCCTTGTCTGCACTGCATATTGAAAAAAGTGCCTGTCGGAGGAGCAACCTGTGAGACAGCAGGAATCATTAGTCCCGCTGTTCAAATTGTGGCAGCCTATCAAATAACCGAAGCATTAAAAATTTTAGTCGAAGATGTTGAAGCTTTGCGCCACACATTTCTAACCTTTGACGTCTGGAATAATCAGCATGCTGAATTTAAGACGGGCAAAATGAAAAGTGATAAATGTTCTTCTTGCGGATCGACCCAAACATATCCGTACTTAGCGTATGAAAATCAGCTTAAAACAGAAGTTCTGTGCGGCAGAGAGACGGTTCAAATCAGACCCTCGCAGCGCCATTTGTACAACTTCGATGAATTGGAAAAACGGTTAAAAAAACAGGGGAAAGTGGACCGCAATCCATATCTTCTGTCATGTCAGCTTCCAGAGCAGCGCTTTGTAATTTTTCAAGATGGCCGTGTATTTATTCATGGAACGAATGATATTCAATTTGCGAGAAGCTTATATTATCGTTTACTAGGATGAGTAAAGGAGTGAAAAGAATGAGAGAAAAGCGAACTCCTATTCCTGTCGGAGAATGCGTTGGACGAGTGATGCCGTATGCAAAAAACAGAAAGCAAGAAATCATTGCGCTTGAAGAAGCTCACGGCAGATTTTTAGCTGAAGATTTAATAGCAGATCATGATATTCCTGCTTTTGATCGTTCTCCATATGATGGTTTTGCCGTTCGGTCGCAAGATACGAAAGAAGCATCATCACTTCATCCAGTAGAACTGGCTGTTCGAGGAGAAATAGGAGCAGGTTCTGTTTTTGAACATACAGTCAGCGCGATGCAGGCTGTGCGTATTATGACAGGAGCTCCTATTCCCAAAGGCTGCGATGCGGTTGCCATGCTTGAAGTAACAAAAGAATATACAAAAGACAATCAGCCGATCGTTCAAATCAAGCGTTCGTTTAACAGCGGAGATAACATTTCTTTTCAAGGAGAAGAAACAACAAAAGGAACTGTGTTAGCTTCGAAAGGAACGTATATCACTCCGGGAGTAGCTGCTCTTTTAGCCACATTTGGCTATAGTAACGTAGCTGTCTTCAAAAAACCTGTAGTTGGATTACTTGCAACTGGAAGTGAACTAGTGGAAGTGAGTGATCCTGTTGAACGGGGCAAAATTCGTAATAGCAATGCTCATATGCTGCGTGCGCAAATTGAAAAAGCTGGAGGCGAAGTGAACTATTTTGGTATTATGCCTGATGATTTAAGTCAGTGCTACAATGCGGTAAAAGCTGCACTATCAGAAGTGGACATGCTGATTACAACGGGCGGCGTTTCAGTAGGAGACTATGATTATCTACCAGATGTGTATAAACAATTACAAGCCGAAGTTCTTTTTAATAAAATAGCGATGAGACCAGGCAGTGTAACAACGGTTGCTCGTATGGAAGAAAAGCTTTTATTTGGCCTCTCGGGAAATCCCACAGCGTGCTATGTCGGTTTTGAACTTCTGGCTCGTCCGGTAATCAGTACATATGCGGGTAAAAGAACCCCTCATCTTCGGAAAGAAAAAGCTTTGTTAGGAAAGGACTTCTTAAAGCCAAATCCTTTTATGCGATTTGTATCTGGGAGGCTTTCATACAGGGAAGGACAGCTGATTGCTTCTCCATTAAGCTTTACAAAATCTAGTGCTGTTTCTTCTTTAGCTCATGCGGATACGTTAATTATATTTCCTGGAGGGACGAGAGGATACAAAGAAGGAATGCTGGTTGACGTCTTATTGCTAGATGACGTGCGGGGAAGTGAATGGCCTTGGTAGCTTGTTGTACCGTTTTACAAGTAGTTGGATTTCAAAACAGCGGAAAAACTACTTTAGTGGAAAAGCTAATTAAAAGAGCGAAACAATTCAATCTATGTGTAGGTTCTATTAAGCACCATGGACACGGCGGACCTCCAGACAGCAGCAGTGAGCTAAAAGACAGTCATCGCCACCAGCAAGCAGGTGCCAATGTGGCAGGTGTAGAGGGAGGTGGAATCCTTCAGCTTACGGCAGATAGTAAAGATTGGAGCCTAAAAAAGCTGATTGATTTTTATCAATTTTTCTCGCCAGATGTCATTTTTGTTGAAGGATATAAAAAAGAACCCTATCCAAAAGCAGTCTTGATTCGAAGTGAAGAAGATCTTGTTCTGCTTTCCTCTCTAACCAATATTATATGCGTGATTAGCCACGTTCCGCTTAAAAAAGAAGTGCAGCGAGCATATCCAATATTTCACTTACAAGAAGACGAGCATTATCTTAATTTTTTATTGAAAGAAGTGGGGGAAAGAAGATGAACCAGCACTTATTTGAAGTAGTAAATCAGCCAATTGCCGTAGATGAAATAATTAAAAAAGTTTCTAGAAGAGACGCGGGAGCTATTACGACATTTATTGGAACGGTAAGAGAATTTACAAAAGGCAAGAAGACGCTCTCTCTTGAATATCAAGCCTATGTGCCAATGGCAGTGAAAATGCTTAGCCAAATTGGTGACGAAATTCAGGAAAAGTGGCCCGATGCTTTGACAGCTATTACTCATCGAATCGGGAAGCTTGATATAACAGAAGTCGCAGTAGTTATTGCCGTTTCTTCTCCGCATCGCAAAACAGCTTATGAAGCAAACGAGTATGCTATTGAACGTATTAAGCAAATTGTGCCAATTTGGAAAAAGGAATTTTGGGAAGACGGAACAAAATGGATTGGAGATCAGTTAGAAACGAAAGAATATCCTGAAGGAAAGCCAATGAAGGAGATGTAAAAATGATTAACGTCTTATTTTTCGCTGCTATACGTGAAGAGGCTGGAGTGGAACAAGTAACAGTTGATAAACAAGATATAACAGTGAAGGAATTAAAGGAATATGTGCAAGAAACGTATAAGCTGTCCTCTCTGAAGCAAACGATGACCGCAGTCAACGAAGAGTTTGTAACAGATGAAGAAACCATTGGAACGGGAGATACCGTCGCATTTATTCCGCCCGTTAGTGGAGGATAAAAAAAGGTGCTGAATATACAGCACCTTTTTTTATTATCTAAATTGAGCTACTTTTTCGATTGGTAAACGTACAGACGGGTAACCGCTATTTGCTGCTTTGCCGATTGAAAGTAACATAACCGGTGCATAGCGCTCTTTGTCTAAACCGAATGCTTCGGCAATTTGATCTTTTTCATAACCGCCAATAGCGTTTGTATCATAACCGTGAGCACGTGCAGCAAGCATTAACTGCATGGATACTAAACCGCCGTCAATTAATACTGTTTCTTTATTTAATTCTTCAGAAGCAGCTGCGTAGTGCGCTTTGATTTTAGGAATTTGCATGTCTCTAATTTCTTGTGGCATATAGCCTAGTTCAACAGCTTTATCGTAAATTTCATCTAAATTTTCTTCACTTTTTAAATCGCCGAATATCGCAATAACAGCTGCTGATGTTTCTACTTGTGATTGATTAAATTTAGCAAGCGGAGCTAATGTTGCTTTTCCTTCAGGGCTATCAATTACTAGAAAGCGCCAAGGCTGTGCATTAACAGAAGATGGAGCTAGCGTCGCTTCTGTTAAAATTTCTTTCATTTCTTCACGGCTGATTTTGACAGATGGGTCGTAATAACGAATAGATCTGCGCCCTGTAATAATATCTTGGAAATCATTGTTTAGTGTTTTTGTTTGTGTCATGATGAACTCTCCTTTATGTTAAAAATGTTATGACCGTTCAATGGCCGAAATGTTTACTTTTAAACGCTCGAGCATTTTGGAAAGCAGCAGCTGTTCTTCTTCGCTGAAATCTTTAAATGCTTCATCAATAAAGCGAGCTTTTTCGTTTCGAAATGCACCGATTTTTTCATGTCCGCTTTTCGTAAGCTTTACAAATGTTACGCGGTTGTCATCAGGGTTTTTACGGCGTGATACAACATCTCTTTCTTCGAGCTGCTTTAAATGCCTTGTAATTGCAGCATTGTCAATGTTTACTTGCTGTTGAAGCGCCTTTTGACTCATTTCACCTGTTTCATAAAGCTGATGTAAAATATCAAGACGTGATTGGCTAACACCGGTACAATGCTCAAACTTTTGATTAATTTGTTTATTAACTTCTTGCAGAGCATACAGAACATTTGCTTTTTCAGAACATGAATGTGACAAGAAAGTCGCTCCCTTTTTCTATGATATTTATAGATGGATTAATATTTGATACATCAATGTTTGATACATCAACTAATATAAAATAAATAAAAGTGAAAGTCAAGAAAGTGAACGTTGGTTTTTAAAAATAATAAAAAAAGAGGCTGAGACGTAACGAAATGAATCCCATCCAAAGGCGAATAATCTGGATATATAATCTGGACTGCTTGCTCGACCGCAGTTGATTTCCGTGCAAGGCTTCGCTTTCCGCGGGCGTCCCGTGAGCCTTGCCCTCCAATCAACTGCTGGAAGGAACGAAACAGATAAAATCTACGTTCACCATAACAAAAAAAACGAACCACTAATCAAACTGTTTGATTAGTGGTTCGTTTTTCACTTCAGCTAAACTATTTTTGTCTCAGCCTCTTTAAGCTGAATGATTTTTTTTGCTAATTTGTTCATGCGTATAGGGAGATAGAAACGGAATACGCTTGATAATCAAATCGTGAATCCAGAATAATCGCTGAATAAGAGGAGCTGTTTTAGCTGAAACGTATATAATAAAGCATCCGATAGCTCCCGCAATCACCATGCCTCCAAGTACATCTGCTGGATAGTGAACGCCTACGTAAATACGTGAAAGGCCCGAAATGACAGCCCATATAAAAATGATGCTTCTCCATTTGTTTTTTCGTAACCACATGATCCAAGCAGCAGAAAAGACTAAAATCGAATGATCACTCACAAAAGATGAATTAGCCGGGTGCGGAATCAGCTTATGAACGTGATGAGTCACAAACGGACGCGGGTGGTAATACACCAGGTGAATGACTTCATTGATACATAGCGAAAGTACAATTGTAAACAACATGTATAAAGCCGTATAACGGTGATAAATTGTTCTTTCTGTTTTTCCGCTAAACCAAAGCAAAAGCAAACAAGCCATTATAAAATAAGGAACGCTATTCGTGATGATAATCATTACAGAATCCATTGCGCTGGATTTACCAGCAAACGAGTTAATCCATTGAAATACTTCGTAATTAAGGTTCATTTGTTTTCTCCTTATGCAGTACTTTTCACTCTTAGTTTAGATTGACACTCTAAAAAAACAATGAATTTCACATTAAAAATCAATTAAAATCCAAAATTTAAGGGCATTTAATGATATAAAAAGGAGAGGAAGAAACTGCTTTTAGAATAGGAGATGAAACAGTTGAAAAAGGTTTTATTTTTACCTCTTCTAAAAATGCCTTCTGGCCATCATCAAGTGGCAGAGGCGTTAATGGATATATTGGAAAGAAGAACAACAAATATTTGTTATAAAAAAATAGATTTATTAAGCTATACAAACGAACTATTAGAAAAAGTGGTCACAGGCACATATTTGAAATGGATTCGTTATGCTCCAGAAACGTACAATATGGCATACAAACATCTCTTTTATGAACCGCCTGTTCATTCATTCAAATGGTATCATCACGTATTCGCAAAAAAAATGGAGCACTTAGTTAAAGAAGAAAATCCGGATTTAATTATATGCACACATGGGTTTCCTTCTTATTTGCTCAGTCAATTAAAAGCAAAAGGCAAGTGCGATGTACCTATTATAAATGTCTACACGGATTTCTTTATTAATAATTTATGGGGAAAAGAAGAGATTGATTTTCACTTTCTCCCTAGTGAAGAAGTAAAAAAAGGACTTCGTGCTCAAAGTGAAATTCCACTTCAAAATATGATGGTCACAGGAATACCGGTACATGAAGAAATAACAAAAACAAGAACATTTAAGCATCCTGGTAACCGAAATATTTTAATTGCTGGAGGCAGCAGCGGCTTAGGCAATATTATGGATTTCTACAATGATTTAAAAGATGCGCGCCATTTTCATTACTTTGTCTTATGCGGCAAAAATCAAAAGTTATATGAAGAAATCAAGGGATGGGAATTACAGCACGTTACACCAATTCCGTACATTTCATCACGCACAGAAATGAATGAACTGTATGAACGAGTGGATGCTATTGTAACAAAGCCAGGTGGTATAACGGTCAGTGAAGCTCTTCGCAAGAATTTACCGATTTTTGTTCATTCTGCTTTACCAGGTCAAGAAGAAGTGAATTTACGCTATTTAACAGAACGAAACTTAGTTCAAGAACTAAAGGCGGATCAATCGTTAGAAAGTCAGCTGCAGGCAGTGCTGCAGGATGCTGATAAAATGAGCACATTATATAACGCGATTGCTGCTTACCATAAAGAAATCGAAGCACAAACGCCTGAAGAACTTTTAGCAGTAGTCAATTGGATTTTAGGTGAAAAGCAAACGATTGGTCTTCATGCGTAAAACATTCATGTTTACAAACAATAAGGATAAGCTAAAAGACAAGTATGTTGAAAAAGTAGGGTTTAGATAAAAAAACAAACATCTTTTGAAAAAGGTGTTGTTTTTTTATCTAAAGAAGCTATTCTTTCACTTAAGACATGTGGTGAGAGGTGTATAACATGAAAGAGAAAATTTTAATTGTGGAAGATGAAGCGCAAATTGCGAAAGTGTTAAAGATTGAATTGGAATTTGAAGATTATGAAGTAGATGTTGAGTACGACGGGAAAGCGGGGTTAGAGACGGCAACATCGGCTCAATATGACCTCATTTTGCTAGACGTGATGCTTCCAAGTCTGAGCGGTATTGAGGTGTTAAGAAGACTTCGGAAAGCGGAAGTATTTACGCCAGTTATTTTATTAACTGCCAGAAATACGACGCTGGATAAGGTAATGGGCTTAGACCAAGGAGCTAATGATTATGTTACAAAACCGTTTGAAATTGAAGAACTGTTAGCACGGGTTCGCTCTTGTATTCGCTATCGTTCGCTCGTAGAAGCATCAGGAACGAAAGAAGCTGAAGCGGAGCTCTTAACGATCAGTGATTTGACCATTAATCTTGAAACAAGGGAAGTCCTAAGAAACAATGAATCCATTACGTTGACACCGAAAGAGTATGATTTAGTCGTGTATTTGCTTACGAACAAAAATAAAATTGTCACGAGAGAAGGAATTCTCACAAACGTTTGGGGCTATGAATATGAAGGAGAAACAAACGTAATTGATGTGTATATTCGCCACTTAAGAAAAAAAGTAGATGAAGGTTTTTCTACTTCTCTCATTCATACGGTGCGGGGCGTAGGATATATGATGAAAGAGGAGAAACATGAAGATCACGACGAAGATTAATTTGCTGACAACAGCATGGCTAGTGGTTATTTTATTAATCATGAACATCGTTGTTTTTTTCTCCTTTACTAAATCTACGGTGAATATGGAACAGGACATTTTATTCGAAAAAGCACGCGAGATTATTCAAAAAGGTCAACAAGATCATTCCGTGGAGCTCTCGCCAGAGTTACTAAAATTTTATTTGACCAACCATTCATTTATCCGAACAGTCTCAGAAAATTCTACGGTCATTAACCAAGTATCAAATGATCCTCATCTGGTGAAAATTAAGCCCGAATTTTCAAAGAAAAAAAAGGTGAAGCTTCGCAAAATCAGAGAAAAGCAAGTATTGGTTATTCGCATGCCTGTCAAAGTCAATAATCAAGTCGTTGAAACGCTGGAAATTGGTGAGCTCCTGACTGGTTTTGAAACCCGTAAAGATATTTTGCTATCAATTTTGATTTTTTGTTCGCTTGTGTCCATTTTACTGTCTCTTTTAGGAGGAAGATGGTTATCACGCGTCATTATGCATCCTATTAAAAATATGGTCACAACGATGAAAGAGATTGAAGAGAGCGGTGTTCCTAAAAAAGTCCTCATTCAAACGGAAACGAGAGATGAACTGCAGGGTATGACCGTTACCTTTAATCATATGATTGACCGCTTGCGAGAAAATATTGAAAAGCAAAACCAGTTTGTTTCCGATGCTTCTCATGAATTAAAAACCCCTCTAACCGTTATTCGCAGTTATTCTAATTTATTAAGAAGAAGAGGGATTAAAAATGAAGAAATTACGCTGGATGCGATCGACACCATCTATGCGGAAGCAACCAAAATGCAAAAAATGATTGAAACGCTGCTTGATCTGGCAAGTGTGGAAAAAGAACAAACGCTTGATATGAAGCAAACAGATCTTGTTCTTATTTTTGAACAAATCGTTAAGCAGCTGCAGCAGGTATACAAAAGAGAATTAGTTCTTCATTATGATCAAACGCCCATTATGATTGAAGTGGATGAACTGAAAATGAAGCAAGTGTTGATTATTTTGCTTGATAATGCAATTAAATACAGTACGGATAAAATTGAAGTGACCGTTGAAAAAGAGCAGGAAGATGTCATTATCAAAGTAAAAGACTATGGAATTGGCATTCCAAAAGAAGATCTTGCACATATTTTTGAACGCTTCTATCGAGTTGATAAAGCTAGAAGCAGAGCTACGGGAGGAACGGGGCTTGGACTATCGATTGCACAAACTATTGTCCGTCAGCACAAGGGCGAGATTTTTATTAAAAGTGAAGAAGAACAAGGCACGGAAGTTGTTATTCATCTTCCCATTTCATCTACAAACTGAGAAAGCCGCCGTTAGGCGGCTTTTGTGTGATTATATGATTTTTCTCCGACTAAAGTATGAAGGTATTTCATTACAAAGTCGTTCGAAATGCAAGAAAAAAGCGAATAAGATAAGAGTATCAACAATCAGTGGAGGTTTTAGTATGAGTTATACTCTTTTTATAAAAGCAAATGACAGATCGACAAGTGAAGCCGTAAGCGTGAAACTATATGATGCGTTTTTAGAAAGCTACAAACAATCGCATCCAGGTGAAGAAATAATAGAATTGAATCTGTTCAAAGAAGAACTTCCTTATTTAGATGCAGACATGATAAACGGTCAGTTTAAATTAGCAAGAGGATTAGAAGTGACAGCAGCGGAAAATAAAGCAGCAGAAATTGCGAATCATTACTTAGAACAATTTGTGAAAGCTGATAAAATTGTCATTGCTTTTCCGCTTTGGAATTTTACTGTGCCGGCCGTGCTTCATACGTACTTTGATTATTTAAATCAAGCAGGCAAAACGTTTAAGTATACGCCAGAAGGTCCTGTGGGATTACTAGGCGATAAAAAGGTGATGTTATTAAATGCACGAGGTGGAGTATATTCAGAAGGTCCGTCAGCCGCTGTCGAAATGGCCGTTAAATATGTCAGCAGCATACTTCAATTCTTTGGCATCACAAAGGTGAACTCTGTTATTATTGAAGGGCATAATCAATTTCCAGATCGTGCTCAACAAATTATTAAAAGCGGCCTAGAACAAGCAGTACAAGCAGCCAAAACATTTTAAATAACAGTAGTAAAAGCCAGGCTTACAAAGTCTGGCTTCTTTATATTTCTATTGTATACTTTTAAAAATATAACCGGTAAAACGAGATTAGAAATAGCTGCTCATTATGATATCAAAGTGGAGGTAAATAAAGAAGGTTTAGTAGGAAATAAATAATAAGCAAAAAAAGACGCTCTAAAAGAGCGTCTTTTTTATGCGAGCTGCTTTTGTTTAGTTTCTTTTCCTAGAAAAACAACCGAAATGACACCAATCAAAATAGCTGCACAAAAGATTGAGAACGTAACGGTTAAAGACGTACCTTGCGTTGACATATATCCAACTAACAGCGGCCCTAAAATTCCTCCAATTCGTCCAAAAGAAGCGGCCATTCCAGCTCCTGTGCCTCGGATAGATGTCGGATATTGCTCAGGTGTATACGCGTATAAAGCTCCCCAAGCGCCCAAATTGAAGAAAGACAGCAGCATACCTGCTGTTAGCAGCAGCCAAAGTGACTCCGCATTTCCAAAGATATATGCGCTGGCAGCAGTACCTAACAAATAAGTAACCAATACGAATTTTCGGCCCATGCGTTCAATAAACCAAGCAGCCGTATAGTAGCCAGGCAGTTGAGCTAATGTCATAATCAATACATATTCAAAGCTTTTAATTAAGCTAAACCCTTTAATGACCATGACGCTAGGTAACCATAAAAACATGCCATAATATGAAAATACAACGCAAAACCACAGAACCCACAGCATAATCGTAGATTGGCGATAAGGCTTAGACCACACGCTTTTTACATTGTCCGCAATCGACGTTTTCTTTTCCTTTGTTGCTTTTACAAACTGAGGAGAATCCGGCAGTTTAATGCGCAAATAAATGGCATAAAACGCTGGAATAGCGGTTAGGATAAGCGCTAGCTGCCACCCGTAAGCTGGGATTACAAAGTAAGAAATAAGCGCTGCCAATAGCCAGCCAAACGCCCAAAAACTTTCTAACAAGACGACCACTTTACCGCGTTTTTCCGGCGCCACGGTCTCAGAAACAAGTGTAGAAGCAACAGGAAGCTCTCCTCCTAAACCCATTCCAATTAAAAATCGAAATACTAAAAAAGCAGCAAGTGTAGTAGTAAGAGCTGAAAGGCCGCTTGCTACTGAAAAAAGAACAAGGGTAACAATAAAAACGGTTTTTCGCCCAATTCGATCAGCCAGCAATCCAAACACCAAAGCTCCAACGGCCATTCCGATAGAATTGACGCTGCCTATCCAACTCATTTCAGTAGGGGAAAGCCCCCATTCAGCGTGAAGAGCTGCAATGATAAAAGACAAAATGCCAACATCCATCGCATCGAAGAGCCATCCTAGTCCTGCGATGCCAAGAAGCTGACGTTCTGATAATTGTTTTGTTTTCATGTCTTCCTCCTAGAAGCAAAGAATTTTGCTTTAAGTTTACACCTGTCTTGACATAATGTCACGTCTATTTTAAAGAAAAAATTCAAACGGAAAAGCTCCATACCTAATGGTATAGAGCTAGCTTTATTCTCACATTTTATCGTAAAGCATTTTTCCAGGCCATGTATAAGCCATATGACCGCCGTCTAACGTAATGCAATCACCTGTTACATATGAGATATCATCGGATGCTAAAAATAATACCGCACCTGCTACTTCTTCCGGCTTGCCTAGACGGCCCATCGGATCAACCCATTCATAAGCTTTTCCAAATTTCTTTTCAATTTCCGCTGCGAACTCTTTTACTTTTTCTTCTTCAGTTACATCGATATAGTAGGCGTATGCTTCACCTTCAGCATTTTTAATTTCTTGTGCTACTTTTTTCACACCGTCTACATTAATATCGGCACAAATAACAACCGCGCCTTCTTTTGCAAAGCGTTCAGCGGTTGCTTTTCCTATGTCAGATCTTGACCCTTTAATAACAGCAATTTTTGATTCTAGACGTCCCAATTGTATCCCTCCGAAAAAATAAGTATATAAGTATGCATGTTCATGTACCCATCCATTATTTTGATAAAAAGTTGCTAGCTTATACATATGTGAATAAAAATAAAGAGACGCAGATAAGGCAAATCCATTGTATAATGAACAGCAGTATGTCAGAAAAAATGAGGTGTTTGCATGAAAGCAATCATAAAAAGTTTTATTAATGGACTCTTAACGATTGTCCCTATTATCCTTGTTATTTATATTTTGGTAAGAGTGTTTAATTTTTTAGATAGCATTTTAGGGAACGTATTGAAGCCCTATATGAAGCAGGATTACATACCTGGTATTGGAATCTTAGCGACTCTTGTTTTAATTACGTTATTAGGGTGGTTATCTACTCGTTTTTTTACGGGGAAAATTATTAACTTAATTGACCGGTTGTTAGAAAGAATACCGCTTGTTAAAACGCTATATACCGTCATTAAAGATACGTTTCAATCTTTTCTTGGAGAGAAAAAGTCCTTTTCAAAAGTAGTTTTAGTGACGATGCCCGGCACGTCAATGAAAGTCATAGGGTTTGTGACCTCTGAAGAAGTAGAAGAGGTGATTCACTCGTTAAAAGACCATTTCGCCGTCTATGTTCCACAAACTTTTCAAGTAGCTGGTTTTACTTTTTTGATTCCAAAAGAAGAAATTGAATGGTTAGATATTAAGCCGGAAGAAGCAATGAAGTTCGTGTTATCTGGGGGAGTATCTAGTTCAAAAGCAGAAAAATAACAGAAGGCTTGTTGAAGCCTTCTGTTATTTTTGTTGGAGTAAGGCTGTTAAAAGATTAAGCGGTTCTTCCAACGATTTAAGTTCCGTTAAATTTCCAACCATGCCTTTTACAATAGCAGCGGTAGGCTTATCTTTTTTTAGCTCCGTTTGTAAAATGTGAAAGCTGTCTGCGTACTCATCAGAAATATGATCGCTGGTGTCTAGCAGATGTTTAATTTCCTCAAGAGCTTGTTTTACCTGCTCATTTTTACTTAGAAAAGTCGTTCGTTCCTTTCCGTATATATCTTCACCAAAAGAAGCGGGAATAAGGGGACGAGGTTTTCTAGCTAATAAATCTTCTACTAACACATCAACTCGGTCCATTATGTACTGTGCTACTTCTTTAAAGGTAAGCTCGAATTGATTGAAGATAATAATTTCTAAAAAGGAATGATGAATACCTTCAATCATTTTCGTTAAATCCGAGATATAAGGAGTTACGTCTTCTCCATATACGCTAACGAGGCTTTTGCGATGAAAGTAAAACGTTTCTCGTTGCATTTTATGAACAAAGGTCTCCACTTCTTTGTTAAATGGAATAGATTTTTCACGAATTTGCATGATAATAAAATCTCTGTGCTCCGTAATAAATTCATAGAAATAGATGAGCTGATTCATATAGCGGCTGCGGGCATCGTTTACTTCCTCGTCGAGAGCATAAACAGAGCTAAAGAGCTTTTCATAGTAAAAGTTTAGAATTGATAATAGAAGTGCATCCTTAGATTTGAAGTGCAGGTAAAATGCACCTTTTGAAATGTTGCATTCATCTACAATTTCTTGCACAGAGGTAGCATTAAATCCTTTTTTGGCAAAAAGCTTAATCGAAGCTTCAATTATTCTCTTTTCTTTTTCTTTCATGTATTCTACCTCCTTTATTGAACAATTTAGCCATTCATTTCGTTAGATAATAGTATCATACACCAAAAAAGATAAAGGTATATATCAAAGTTAAAACCGGGAGTCAGTTCCTTTAAAAAACGATTTATCGTAAATATGTCTTTATTATGAACATGTTAGGAGAGAGCCTGCTTAGGGTTGACACTGACCGGTTAGTCATTTATATTTTAAGTTGTTGTGACCGATCAGTCAATTTTATTAGTATACATATATTTGAAGGAGGATATGCATTGGGGAAGTTTATTAAATTTTCATTGAAAAATAAATTTGCAGTATGGCTGTTAACACTCTTTGTCATTATTGCAGGGCTGTATTCAGGGTTTAATATGAAACTAGAGACCATTCCTGATATTTCAACGCCTGTTGTAACAGTCACTGCAACTTATCCGGGAGCCACTCCGGAACAAGTGGCAGATAAGGTGAGTAAGCCGATTGAACAAAAGCTTCAGGGACTGAGCGGCGTTGAGACAGTTAGCTCATCTTCTTATGAAAATATGGCTACTATTCAAGTTGAATATAGCTTTAGTAAAGATATGGAGAAGGCAGAAGACGAAGTTAGAAGAGCTCTTTCAAACGTAGATCTGCCAGATGATGTAGAGGAACCAAATGTTTCAAGACAAAGCATTAGTGATTTTCCGATTATTTCATTAAGCGTTTCAGATGATAAAAAATCATTAGAAGAATTAACGAAGTATGTAAAAAATACCGTTGTTCCACAAGTTGAAAAAGTGCAAGGGATTTCTTCGGTCAGTGTGTCAGGAGAACAAGTTGAAGAAGCAGAACTTGTATTCAAACAAGACAAGCTCAAGCAGCTGGGACTCGATGAAGATACGGTGAAAAAGCTTATCCAAGCATCTGATGCAAAAGTGCCGGCTGGTACGTATACGATGGATGGATCTCAAAAATCTGTTGTGGTAGACGGAAAGATGACAGCAGAAAAAGATTTGGAAAACTTAGAGATTCCAGCTGTTCCTAGTCAAGGAGCTGCTCAAGATCAGCAACAAGGAATGAGCCAGCAGCAGACACAAGGAGCCGTGCAGCAGGCGCCGTCCGCAGCTTCTATTCCAACTGTGAAATTAAAAGAAATTGCGGATATTAAAGTGACGGGGAAAGCAGAATCTATTTCTCGCACGAACGGAAAACCTTCAATTGCTGTACAAGTTGTCAAAGCGAAGGATGCGAACACAGTAAATGTTGTAAATGATATTAAAGAAAAAATGAATAGCCTAGAAAAGAAAAATAAAGACCTTCACGTTGACAATATTTTTGATCAAGGTAAACCGATTGAAGATTCTGTTCATACGATGCTAAATAAAGCTATTATCGGTGCGGTCTTTGCGGTTATTATTATTCTTTTATTTTTACGTGATATTCGTTCAACGATTATTGCCGTTATTTCGATTCCGCTTTCGTTATTAATCGCCATTTTAGCGCTCAAATCAATGGATATCTCTTTAAATATTATGACGCTTGGAGCGATGACTGTAGCCATCGGAAGGGTTGTAGATGATTCCATTGTCGTTATTGAAAATATTTACCGCCGCATGGCTTATCAGGAAGAAAAGCTTAAAGGAAAAGATTTAATTGTCGCGGCGACGAAAGAGATGTTTGTTCCAATTTTCTCTTCTACAATCGTAACCGTGGCCGTATTCTTACCGTTAGGTCTAGTAGAAGGACCGGTAGGAGAGCTATTCTTACCGTTTGCGTTAACCGTTGTTTTTGCACTGTTAGCATCACTGCTAGTAGCGGTAACACTCGTGCCAATGCTTGCTCATTCGTTATTTAAAACAAATGTAAAAGTAAAAGAAGAAAAACCAAGCAAACTAGCGCACGGATATAAGCGAATTTTGAACTGGACGCTAAACCATAAGCTTATTTCCTTTGGGTTAGCCGTACTACTGTTAGTAGGAAGTTTATTCTTAGTTCCTTCTATTGGCGTGAGCTTCTTATCATCCGATCAAGAAAAAACGCTGACGCTTACGTATACACCGAAAGCCGGACAGTCTCAAAGCGACGTAGAAAAAGCAGCAAATCGCGCAGAAGCGTACTTGATGAAGCGAGATGGTGTCAAAACGGTTCAGTATTCGTTCGGTGAAGGTAACTCTTTTAATCCGGGAAGCAAAAATAACGTTTTAACATTTGTGCAATATGACGAGGATACACAAAACTTTGATAAAGAGCAGGATAAAGTATTAAAAGCTCTTAATAAACAAGCGAATCAAGGTGAATGGGGCTCAATGAATACGGCGTCTAGCGGCAGCAATAATTCATTAAACGTCCTTATTTACGGAGATAGCTTAGATGAAATCAAACCTTATGCTGATAAAGTTCAGCATGTTTTAGAAAAGCATAAAGAACTGAAAAATGTCGATTCTACGCTTTCAGATACGTTTGATGAATATACGCTAGTACCGAATCAAAAGAAAGCCGCTGAACTGGGCTTGTCTGCTAGTCAAATCGGCATGCAAATTTCGAACCTTGGACAGCGTGAAGTATTAACGACTATCCAAAAAGACGGAAACGAAATTAACGTATACCTTCCAAAAGAAAAAGAGGATTTCTCTACTTTTGCCGAACTTTCAAGCACAAAAGTGACCTCTCAAACTGGACAGGAAGTTACATTAAATGAAGTTGTCGATATTAAAAAGGGTAAAACATCGAATACGGTAACTCGCCGTGATAATAAAATTTATGCAGAGGTAAGTGCCGATATTAAGAGTGACGATGTAGGCGGCGTTTCTTCTAACGTCCAAAAAGAAGTGAAGAAAATTGATTTGCCAAGTGATATGGATATTAACTTTGGCGGAGCATCAGAGCAAATTAATGACTCATTTAGTCAATTAGGAATTGCTATGCTCGCAGCCATCGGTATCGTGTACTTCGTACTAGTACTGACATTTGGTGGAGGGCTAGCACCATTTGCTATCTTATTCTCACTTCCATTTACACTCATCGGTGCACTAGTGGCGCTTTTAATCTCTGGAGAAACGATCAGCATTTCTTCGATGATTGGAGCTCTTATGCTGATTGGAATTGTGGTAACAAATGCAATTGTGCTGATTGACCGCGTGATTCATAAAGAGCAAGAGGGTCTGTCGACGCGTGAAGCGTTACTAGAAGCTGGAATGACACGTCTTCGCCCGATCTTAATGACAGCTATTGCAACGATTGGTGCACTGCTTCCATTAGCTTTTGGATTTGAAGGTGGAGGCCTTATTTCAAAAGGGCTAGGGGTTACGGTAATCGGAGGACTAACAAGTTCTACGCTGCTTACGCTCATTATCGTTCCAATTGTCTATGAGTTTTTTATGAAGTTTAAGCGCAAAAAAGTAAAAAAATAGAAGCAAAACAAATTTCCGCTTTTGAGGTGAATAGCGATGAAGTCAATTGATAAACTAATGAAACAGCTGATTCAACAAGGAATTAAAGCAAAGAAAGTAACGATTGATAAATCAAAGCGCCAGCAGTGGATGTCCATGTCATTGCCTAAAACGGCATGGCAGCATTCAAAATAAAAAAAGAGCTGACTTAGAGTCAGCTCTTTTTTTATTAACGATCTGTATCTTCAAATGATCCTTCTTGATAGGCGTCGCTTACTTGCTCATGTGTTTCTGCTAGACCTTGTGAGAGTGCATCTTGTCGGTTATAATCTTCTGTTTCGAACTGACGGTCAGCCATTTCATTTGTATCAGGCTGCTTTTTAGGCTGTTTTTTTGAATTCATTTTCACCACTCCTATTTAATAAAGTGAGACCACGGTTAGTGTGCGATGAAAGGAAATACATTATACATGCAAAAAGAGCTTCGATTGGTCGAAGCTCTTTCTTTCATATTATTATTGTTTTTTATCTAAGAAGATTTTTTCAATATCATCAAGTACGATATTAGCTGCTAACACACCGCCTGCTGTATTCCAAGTAGCATCATCTACTTTATGAACATGGTCTTCTTGAGCTACTTTTAACTTTTTGAAAAGCGGATCGTTTATCCATTCTTTTTCAAGCTTTGTTGCTTCGCCGTCTCCCGTTTCATAAGAGAAGTAGAATAGCTGATCGCCGTCCATTGCCGGAATGCGTTCTTTTGTTGCATTCATTTCAGCAAAATCATTTTTGTCTTGAGATTCAGGGCGAGCAAAGCCAAGCTGATCTAAAATAACGCCTGAGAACGAATCTTTATGATAGATACGAACGTCTCCAGCTGTAAAGCGTACAACTGAGATTTTTTGTTTTAACTGATTACCAAGACGTTTCTTTAAATCAGCTACGCGATTGTCGTAGTCCGCTAATACTTCTTTACCTTTTTCTTCTTTATTTACAGCTTTTGCATATAGCTTAAAGTTTGATTTCCAGTCTCCGCGCAGTTCTTCAGAGAAGACAGTCGGAGCAATTTGACTCAGCTGATCGTATACTTTTTCTTGGCGCATTTTATTTCCGATAATCAAGTCAGGTTTTAAAGCTGCGATTGCTTCTAAGCTTGGCTCGCTTTCTGTACCTACACTTTTAACGCCTTTCATCTGACCTTTAATATGGTCATACCACGGATTTCCTAACCATGATTGAACAGCACCCACAGGCTTTACACCCATTGCAAGAAGAGCTTCAGTACCTTCGTTTGTTAAAACGACCACTCGTTTAGGTGTTCCTTTAATCTCTGTTTTATCCATTGCGTGTTTTACTGTATAAGTTTCGCCAGAACCTTCCGTTTTTTCTTTTTTATCGCCGTCAGCGCTGTTTGAATTACCGCAGGCTGCCAGCACAAGCAGTGTCATAATGGTAAGAATGGATAACAAATATGACAACTTGCCTTTAGAATATGTATTCACATCTCTTCCCCCTCTTGAGTGATAATGATTTTCATTAACAATTAAGATAATATTCTAACTTTTAAGCGGTGTCAATTAAAAATTGAAAATGATTCTCAAAATCATTGACACTTTTTTCAATGTTTCCTAAACTAAAGGTTAGATATATATAGGAATCATCTTAGAGGAGAGCAATGAAAATGATGCTACGCAGTGTTCAAATGAAAGTAATGGGGCTCATCATTGGAATCATGCTGCTTTTAATCTGTATTGGATTAAGTATCGTACTCGGATACACAGATACAAGTATCAAGACAGCATTTGAAGCTTTTCAAGCGTTTAACGGTTCGAATGAGCACATAGTTATTCAAAATATTCGATTGCCGCGCGCTATAATCGGTGCTGTGGTAGGTATTTGTTTAGGAATTGCAGGAGCAATGATGCAGGCGTTAACGAAAAACCCACTTGCTTCACCGGATATTATTGGTGTGAACGCTGGGGCCAGCTTTTTTATTGTTGTTGCAGTGATGATTTTTTCGGTCAATTCACTTCAAGCTTTTACATGGATTGCATTTGTAGGAGCGGCATTAACCGTAGTGGTTGTCTATTTTCTTGGGTCCATCGGAAAAGAAGGATTAACGCCTATTAAATTGACGCTCGCAGGAGCGGCTATTGCAGCCTTTTTCTCTTCTTTAACACAAGGACTGCTGGCTGTGGATGAATCTTCACTTGATCAAGTTCTCTTTTGGCTGGCTGGATCTGTGCAAGGACGCAAGGTGGAAATGCTGTATGGCATACTGCCTTATATAGTACCAGCAATCATTGTCACGTTTTTTATCGCTTCAAAAATTAATATTTTAACGATTGGTGAAGATGTAGCTAAAGGATTAGGTCAAAGAACGGCTCTTGTCAAAATTATAAGCGGCATCATTATTGCCATTTTAGCTGGTGGAGCCGTTGCAGTAGCCGGTCCGATCAGCTTTGTCGGAATTATTGTTCCTCATGTTGTAAGAGCAATTGTAGGACAAGATTATCGTTGGGTATTTCCCTATAGTGCGGTTGCCGGCGGGATCTTAATTTTATTAGCCGATGTTGCGGCCAGGTATGTCATTATGCCTCAAGAAATCCCTGTTGGAGTCATGACTGCTGTTATTGGTACACCTTTCTTTATCTATATGGCAAGGAAAGGGGCAAAGGCGTCATGAAAACATACTTATCTCTTCGCTTAAAGAGAATTTCATTTTTGGTTAACATAAAAGCAGCTCTGATCATTATTGGATTTTCAGCTGCACTTGTTGCTCTCTTTTTATTGAGTGCAGGTACGGGTGACTTATTTATTAATCCACTTCGTGTGATTAAAATTTTAGCGGGTCATGGATTGGAGTTTGAACGATTAGTTGTTACATCTTTCAGACTTCCACGCATTATTGTTGCCATTTGTGCCGGTATTTGCCTAGCTATTGCAGGCGCTATCTTGCAGGGGCTTGTGAGAAATCCGCTTGCTTCACCAGACTTAATTGGATTAACAGGAGGAGCGTCAGTCGGTGTAGTGTTATTTTTGACACTATTTAGTGATAAAAGCAACTCGTTAACCGTAAGTATTAATTGGATGCCTGTTAGCGCATTTTTAGGTGCAGTGGCAGTGGCGCTTTTACTTTATGTGTTTGCCTGGAAAAATGGCGTCTCTCCTATTACACTAGTATTAATAGGAATTGGATTAACAGCGTTAACGAAAGCTATGACCACGCTGTTTATGATTATGGGTCCTATCTATCGCGCTAGTCAGGCAAATATTTGGATCACAGGAACGGTGTATGGCTCAAATTGGGCCAGTGTTTCCATACTAGTTCCTGTTACAATAGGGCTAGTTATAATCACGATTTTAATGATTCGAAATTTAAATGTTCAAGAATTAGGTGAAGAAATTGCGACTAACGTTGGAAGTCGCGTTCAAAAAAATCGTTTGGCACTATTGCTGATGAGTACAGCTTTAACAGGAAGCGCCGTTGCATTTGCCGGCGGAATTAGCTTTGTAGGATTGCTTGCTCCACATATTGCCCGAAAGCTGGTAGGTTCTTCATTCGGAGCTTTAATACCGCTATCGGCATTAATCGGAGCAATCTTAATCACAGCAGCAGATTTAATTGGCCGAACATTTTTCTTGCCAATCGAAGTGCCAGCAGGTGTATTTACAGCTGCAATTGGCGCACCGTACTTCATTTATTTACTATACAAACAAAGAAACGTATAGCATTCTTTGTAGAAGGAGCGATTCGCATGCATTCGTTAGAAACAAAATCGCTAACATTATCATATGGAGAAGCGATGATTATAGATGAGCTTGACGTTACCATCCCAAAGGGTGAGATTACGGTTTTTATCGGCAGTAATGGATGCGGAAAATCTACGCTGCTGCGTTCACTAGCAAGATTATTAAAGCCACATGCCGGCTCTATTTTACTAGAAGGCTCTAAAATTTCCTCTCTTCCGACAAAGGAAATTGCAAAGCAGCTAGCAATCCTTCCGCAAGGTCCTGTTGCACCTGAAGGGTTGACAGTGCTTCAGCTTGTTAAACAAGGGCGCTATCCGTATCAAAATTGGTTCCGTCAGTGGTCTCAAGAAGATGAAGAAAAAGTACAAAATGCACTCGAAGCAACAGGGTTAGCAGACTTGGCTGATCGTCAAGTTGATTCGCTTTCTGGAGGACAGCGTCAGCGCGCATGGATTGCTATGACATTAGCACAAGATACGGATATTATTTTACTTGATGAACCGACAACGTATTTAGATATGACGCATCAAATTGAGATCTTGGACTTGTTGTTTGAACTGAATGAAAAAGAAAATCGTACCATCGTAATGGTGCTGCATGATTTAAACTTAGCCTGCCGCTATGCTCATCATATTGTGGCGCTTCAAGATAAAAAAATCTATGCACAGGGAAGACCAGAAGAAGTCATTAACTGCGATTTAGTACAGCGAGTCTTTAATATGAACTGTGAAGTGACGGTGGATCCGTTATTTGGAACGCCTCTTTGTATTCCTCATGGGCGCGGACGATGTATTGTGAATAAGCTGCGCGTTGAAACGCAGCATGCTCAATAAGAAAGAGCAAAGCGAGTTAGCAGAAAAATTCCGCTGTACGTTTAAAGATAACTCGCTGTATAGGTTGTCTCCCTCCAGCTGCATGGACGAAAGCACGCTGAGGATGCAGCTGCTGTGGATTCAACAGACGATGGAGGCTGATAACTTGAGAGCAGCTGCTTCCATGTTAGCGAAGCGGTATAGCTTTGTTGTGGTGGCGGCTTTGTATTCATTTATTGTGTTTCAAAAAAAGATAAACGCATCGACTAAAAATGTTTCGTTGCATACAGAAGACGCTGAAACGATGTGGCTCCCAAAAGTGTTTATCTCAGAAATTGAGACGAAAGAAGTAACAGAGGACAATCGGAAAATTCTTCTTGATGAACTTCTTGATGAATTGTTTGCTCATCACATTGAGCCGATATGGTCATCGCTGCGTAAAGTGACAAAAATCTCGAAGCTGACTCTATGGGAAAACGTAGCTGTTTATATCCACTGGCTTTATGATTTGCTTTTGGCAAATGAAGAAATAGAAAATGTGCAAGTACAAAAGAATTTACGATACGTGTTGGAAGAAGCTGAGGGTCATCACTTTGGTTCATACCATCATAATCCGTTTGCTAGGTACAGTTCACTTCCTCCATATGTAGAGAAGCAAAAGCAGGAGATAAGAGGTCGGCAAACGTGCTGTTTGTCTTACCAAACAGGAGATAAAAAGACTTATTGTCGAACGTGTCCGGTTATTTGTAAACCAAAGAAAGGAGTGATTGTGCATGAGTAAAACCTTTCAAGAGCAATTCGACGGTTTGATTGAAAAGTATACGGAACTAATGGTTGGTCAAAGTGACGAACAGCTGCAGGAAAAAGTGAAAATGTGGGCACTTTACAACCATATCTCAAAATCCATGCCGCCTTTAACAAAGCATTGGAATCAATTATATCCAGAAGCAAAAGCGGAAATGGTCGAGATTGTGAAGGAAATAAAAGAGCTGAATGAAGCGCATCGAGCGTCACAGCGAAAACCAGAATAAAAACATTCATCACAAAGCTGATGGATGTTTTTTTATCAAAAAGCTCTCGGTCGCTTTTTGATTTTGTATGTATATGTTAATAAAGGGTGCCTATCTATCTAGTTTAAAAAATGGTAAAATTAATGATAATTAAATAAATTTTGTGAGGCGTATGACAAGTGAAGGCGGGGGGTTGCTTTGGAACAAACGATAAGAAACTTTTTTTTATTGTTATCAAAAAGCAAAAAGTTAACAAAGCTGGCTAAGCGCTATGGCTTACGTTTTGGAGCAGCACGTTTTGTTGCAGGGGAAACCATCGATGAAGCTGTTAGTGTGATAAAAAAGCTAAATGAACAGGGATTAAAAGTAACGATTGATTATCTTGGCGAGTTTGTGGAAAGTGAAGCTGAAGTTGATCATGCTGCAGCTCAATGCATAAAGGCCATTCACCTTATACACAAAGAAAGATTAGATTCAGAAATTTCTTTAAAATTAACGTCTATGGGACTGGATATTTCAGAGGATTTGGCACTTCATCATATGCGGCGTATTCTTGAAGAAGCGGAAAAATATAGCGTATTTGTGACGATTGATATGGAGGACTATAAGCGATGCAGCAAGACGATTAAGCTATTTAAACAATTAAAAAATGAGTATGAACACGTAGGGACGGTGCTTCAAGCGTACTTATATCGAACAGAAAGTGACGTCCGTGAATTAGATGCTTATGCTCCTAAATTAAGGTTAGTGAAAGGGGCGTACAAAGAAGCAGCAGACGTGGCGTTTCCTGATAAAGAAGACGTAGATGAAAACTTCAAAAACATAATTGGACTCCACTTATTAAACGGTCACTACACAGCAGTTGCTACTCACGATGAACGAATCATTCAGTATGCAAAAGAGTTTGTTAAAAAGCATGGAATTTCAATGAATCAGTTTGAATTTCAGATGCTATACGGCATTCGATCAGAAAGGCAAGTTCAGCTCGTAGCAGAACAATATAAAATGAGAGTGTACGTTCCTTATGGAACGGACTGGTATGGGTACTTTATGAGGCGCCTTGCAGAAAGACCTGCAAATGTCGCATTTGTCTTAAAAGGAATTGTAAAAAAATAATAATGAAATGGTCGTGATGACAAAGTAAGAAATAATCAAAAATCGAACATGATTCGATTACTCATGTTCGATTTTGAGGTTAATGTCCTTGAGTGTTATGCTTTGTGTACTGTTGGTTTTGAGATGTCTTTTTGCCGCGTCCGTGCGGTTCATTGACCGGTCCAGCATTTCCTTTAACGCTTGCTGCGCTTACGCCTGCTGACGATGGATCCTTCTTTAATTTGCTCACAAAATCACCTCCTGTGTATTAAGATAACCAAACACATTAAAAATAGTTAGAGATAATATTGTGAATATATTGCGAAAATTTAAAAAATGTTTTATAGTAAAAACAGAGATTAACAGTGACTCTCTTTTTTTACGCATAAAATGAATGATCATTCATTCAATATATTAAAGGGGATGTGGGGATAATTATGAACATAAAAAAAGCCGCCGTTTTAGGTTCAGGAGTTATGGGCTCTGGAATTGCAGCTCATTTAGCAAATGTAGGAATTCCAACGCTTTTGCTAGACGTGGTTCCAACTTTATTAACAGCAGACGAGGAAAAAAAGCAGCTAACGCTTGAAGATAGGCAAGTGAGAAATCGGTTGAGTACAACTGCTCTAGCTAAATTAACGAAGCAAAAACCGGCGCCTTTAACGTCGAAGTCATCACTATCGTTAATTACTCCAGGAAATCTTGAAGATCATTTACAGCAGTTAAGCGACTGTGATTGGATTATTGAAGTAGTAGTGGAACGTCTTGATATTAAACAGCAGTTGTTTGAAAGAATTGACAGTGTACGAAAAAAAGGAAGTATTGTAAGTTCAAATACTTCAGGAATATCGATCCACGAAATGGCTAAAGGACGCTCAGAAGATTTTAAAGCGCATTTTTTAGGAACGCACTTTTTTAATCCACCGCGTTATTTAAAGTTATTAGAAATCATTCCAACTCATGACACAAAATCAGAAATTGTTGAATATGTGAAAACGTTTGGTGAAGATGTATTAGGTAAAGGAGTAGTTATTGCAAAAGATACGCCTAACTTTATCGCCAACCGTATCGGTACGTACGGTTTACTTGTGACCGTTCAAGAAATGTTAAAAGGTAATTACAGTGTGGGAGAAGTTGACTCTGTGACGGGCCCCTTAATTGGAAGACCAAAAAGCGCAACGTTTCGAACGTTAGACGTAGTGGGACTAGACACATTTATTCATGTGGCCAACAATGTATTTGACAAAGTAGAAGGCAAAGAAAAAGAAGTGTTCGATGTCCCTTTATTTATGAAACAAATGCAGGAAAATGGCTGGCTGGGAAGCAAGTCGGGGCAAGGCTTCTTTTTGAAGAAAGGAAAGGAAATTTTGGAACTTGATCCTAGTACACTTCAATACGTCGAGAGAAAGAAGTTAAAAACAGCTTCTACCGAATTAAGCAAGCAGGCAAAAGGGCTGCAAAATAAAATGAAAGCGCTTATATATTCGGGTGATCGTGCCGGCCAGCTTCTTTGGAATGTGATCAGTCCCGTTCTTGTATATGCAGCACAGTTAAAAAATGAAATCGCCGACGATATCGTGGCCATTGATCAAGCTATGAAGTGGGGATTTGGTTGGAAAATGGGTCCTTTTGAGACGTGGGATGCAATTGGTTTAGAAAAGTCAATTGAGAAGATGGAGCAGTCTGGCTTAGCAGTTCCGCAATGGGTAAAACAAATGCAGGAAAATGGATTTACAAGCTTCTATAAAGAAATGGAAGGTCAAACGCTTTACTACGAAGATGATGAGTATAAAGCAGTAAAAGAAAATAAAAAGGTGATTCACCTGTCATCTTTACGTTCTCAAAATAATGTCATTTTAGAAAACAGCGGAGCGAGTTTAATTGATTTAGGAGATGATGTGGCGTGCCTGCAGTTCACCTCTCCTAACAATGCAATCGGGCTAGACATTATTAGCTTATTAAATCAGTCTCTTGAAGAAGTGAATAAGAACTATAAAGGGCTGGTCATAGGAAATCAAGGGAAAAATTTCTGCGTTGGCGCTAACTTAGCTATGATTTTAATGGAAGCACAAGATGACAATTATTTTGAAATTGAATTTGTTATTAAACAATTTCAACAGGCAATGATGAAGGTGAAATATAATGAAAAGCCGGTTGTTGCAGCTCCATTTGCGATGACTCTCGGAGGCGGAGCAGAAATTTGCTTACCGTCAGCTAAAATCCAAGCTTCTGCTGAAACTTACATGGGCCTTGTAGAAGTAGGAGTCGGACTCATTCCTGGTGGAGGAGGTAATAAGGAGCTTTATATCAAACAGCTAAATGGTTTACCTAACGGTGTAACGCTCGATCTCCAGCAAATTGCCAATAAAACATTTGAAACAATTGCTACTGCAAAAGTATCTACTTCTGCTGCAGAAGCTAGACAGCTAAACTTTTTAAACCGCCATGATGGCATCAGCGTAAACGGAGATCACTTGCTGAATGATGCGAAGAACTCAATCCTTGCTTTACATGACACGGGCTATAAACCACCTGTAAGAACTAAGATTCCTGTGGTTGGAGAAACAGGATATGCAACGTTGCTGCTAGGAGCCCAATCCATGAAGTATTCAGGATATATATCAGAACATGATTATAAAATTGCTAGTAAGTTAGCATTTGTGTTAGCCGGAGGACGTGTAGCGTTTGGTTCGGAAGTTGATGAAGAGTATTTACTGGACTTAGAGAGAGAAGCATTTTTAAGCCTTGTTGGAGAAGCGAAGTCTCAAGAACGTATGCAGCACATGTTAGTTAAAGGAAAACCACTGCGTAATTAAGGGGGAGAAAAAATGAGAGAAGCAGTTATTGTAGCAGGTGCTAGGACACCGGTTGGAAAAGCAAAAAAAGGTTCACTGGCAAGTGTTAGACCTGATGATTTGGGGGCCATTGCGGTTAAAGAAACTCTTCGCCGAGCAGGAGGATACGAAGGACCAATTGATGATTTAATTATTGGTTGTGCGATGCCTGAAGCAGAACAAGGTTTGAATATGGCTCGAAATATTGGCGCTCTTGCGGGTTTGCCTTATACGGTGCCAGCAATAACGATTAATCGTTATTGTTCATCAGGTTTGCAAAGTATTGCCTATGGTGCAGAACGAATTATGCTAGGGCAAGCCAAAGCAGTGTTAGCTGGAGGAGCAGAATCAATGAGTTTTGTTCCGATGTTTGGAAACGTAGCGCGTCCGAATGTTCAGCTGGTTGAAAATGCGCCGGAGTATTATATGGGCATGGGACATACAGCAGAACAAGTGGCCATGAAATACGGCATTTCACGTGAAGACCAGGACGCGTTTGCTGTACGCAGCCATCAAAAAGCAGCAAAAGCACTTCAAGAAGGGAAGTTTAACGACGAAATTGTTCCGGTGGAAGTGACGCTTCGAAAAGTGGATGAAAACAATAAGCTCCGTGAACAAAAGCTGATGTTCTCTCAAGATGAAGGAGTTCGTCCTGGCACAACTGCGGATGTATTAGGGAAACTTCGTCCAGCTTTTTCGGTTAAAGGATCCGTAACAGCTGGAAACTCTTCGCAGACAAGTGACGGAGCTGCATCCGTTTTTCTAATGGATAAAGAACAAGCTGAAGCAGAAGGGTTAAAGCCTTTGCTTAAGTTTCGCTCATTTGCAGTTGGAGGAGTTCCGCCTGAAGTAATGGGGATTGGCCCGGTAGCTGCCATCCCTAAAGCTCTTAAACTAGCAGGGCTGGAGCTTTCTGATATCGGATTGTTTGAATTAAATGAAGCATTTGCTTCTCAAGCACTTGGCGTTATTCGTGAATTAAATATTAATGAAGATAAAGTAAATGTAAACGGAGGCGCTATTGCCTTAGGTCATCCATTAGGCTGTACCGGAGCTAAGCTGACTCTTAGCTTAATGCACGAAATGAAGCGTCGAAATGAGCAGTTTGGAATTGTCACGATGTGTATTGGCGGAGGAATGGGAGCTGCTGGTGTATTTGAATTGTTAGCATAATCATTTCAAAGGGGGATATGAACATGTCAAATAGAACAAAACAAATGATTAAAGGTGGAAGCTTTTTAATTGAAGAAGGCGATGCAAGCCGTGTCTACACGCCGGAGGATTATACATCTGAACAAAAGATGATTGCCAAAACGACAGATGAATTTGTAGAAAATGAAGTCCTTCCACAAGTGGAATATTTAGAAAAGCATGAGTTTGACCGTTCTGTCAAGTTATTAAAACAAGCTGGTGAATTAGGGTTACTTGGTGCAGATGTACCGGAAGAATACGGCGGACTCGGTTTGGATAAAATTACCTCCGCTTTAATTGCTGAAAAAATGTCTCGAGCAGGCGGGTTTTCCATCACTCATGGTGCTCACGTAGGAATTGGGTCATTGCCAATCGTCTTATTTGGAACAGAAGAGCAAAAACAAGCATATTTACCTGCTTTAGCAGTTGGGGAAAAAATAGCCGCATATGCGTTAACAGAACCTGGTTCTGGTTCCGATGCCCTCGGTGCTCGCACAACAGCTCGCCTTAACGCCGAAGGCACACACTATGTGTTAAATGGAGAAAAGCAGTGGATTACGAATGCCGGATTTGCTGATGTGTTCGTGGTGTATGCGAAAATCGACGGCGATAAATTTTCTGCTTTTATCGTTGAACGCCAATTCCCAGGCGTTTCGGTTGGACCGGAAGAAAAGAAGATGGGAA
The DNA here is from genome assembly GCF_058629175.1 of Priestia sp. MDV22-iso46. Lineage (NCBI taxonomy): Bacteria > Bacillati > Bacillota > Bacilli > Caryophanales > Bacillaceae > Priestia > Priestia sp. MDV22-iso46. The sequence goes on along the minus strand of NZ_JBZVWT010000004.1, from coordinate 71,267 downwards.
TCAAGAGTTCATCAACAAGAACGTTGATTCTTGAAGATGCGCTTGTTCCAAAAGAAAACGTGTTAGGTGAAATTGGAAAAGGCCATGTGATTGCGTTTAACATTTTAAATATTGGGCGCTATAAGCTTGGAGTTGGAGCAGTTGGAGCAGGTAAACGTGCGTTAGAAATTACGTCTCAATATGTTAACCAGCGTCAGCAGTTTAAAACGCCCATTGCTAAATTTTCATTAACCCAAGAAAAGTTAGCAACAATGGCTTCTAAATTGTACGCAACTGAAAGCTCCGTCTATCGTACGGTAGGACTTTTTGAAGACCATATGGGCCAGCTTTCAGAAGAACAGCAAAAAGACGGAAAACAAATTGCCGCTTCCATTGCTGAATATGCCATTGAATGCTCATTAAACAAAGTGTTTGCCACGGAATCTCTTGACTACATCGTAGATGAAGGGGTGCAGCTTCACGGAGGCTATGGTTTTATGAGCGAGTATGAAATTGAGCGCCTGTATCGTGATTCTCGCATTAACCGTATTTTTGAAGGAACAAATGAAATTAATCGACTCTTAGTACCAGGCACATATTTACGCAAAGCGCTAAAAGGAGAGCTTCCGCTGCTTCAAAAAGCACAAACGCTTCAAGAAGAATTGATGATGCTTATGCCGCAGGAAGTAGGAAATGAGCCGTTAGATCAAGAAAAAATGCTTGTGCAAAATGGGAAGAAAATTGCGCTCTTGCTTTTAGGTCTAGCTGCACAGAAGTATGGTAAAGAATTAGAGAAAGAACAAGAAATTCTCGTTAATATTTCCGATATGATTAGTAACGTATATGCAATGGAATCCACTGTTTTACGTACTGAAAAAGCAATTTCCAAAACAGGTGCAGATCAAAACAGCTTGAAAGTAAAATATACGCAAGTATTTTGCCAAGAAGCATTTAATCGAATTGAAGCAGATGCAAAAGAAACGTTAATTGGCGTTGAACAAGGTGATACGCTTAGAGTCATGCTTTCGTCTCTTCGCAAGTTAACGCGCTATACACCAATCAATGTGATTAGCGTAAAGCGTGAGATTGCAAAAACGCTTTTAGAAGTAGAGAAGTTTACAGTTTAAGGGAAAAGGAGCTCGCTTCGCGAGCTTCTTTTTGTTTAAGAAGCCTCTATCTAGGTAAATGATAAAGGATGTGTTAAAATACGAAAAAAGCTTAAAATAAAGGGTGGTTGACGAAATGTCATTATTTTTTTATTCATATCCAAAGTGTGGTACGTGCCGAAAAGCAAAGAAGTGGCTGGATGATAACGGAGTAGCGTATGAAGAAATTCATATTGTAGAAAACCCGCCAACAAAAGAGCAGCTGCAATCTTATTATCAGAACAGCGGCTTAGAATTAAAAAAATTCTTTAATACAAGCGGTAAAAAGTATCGCGAATTAGGGCTTAAAGATAAAGTAAGCAGTGCGAGTGAAGACGAACTTCTGTCTATTCTTGCGTCAGATGGCATGTTAATTAAACGTCCGCTGCTAACAGATGGACAAAAAGTAACGCTTGGCTTCAAAGAAGAGCAGTTTGAGGACGTATGGAAGTAAGTTTTCAAATAGAAAATTTTTACCTTTTACGTTACACTGTTAATAGGAAGTTATTTTAGGTTGTAGAAAGTGTTCTCCACGTTGAAGGCGCTTTTTATATAAACAAATTACGATACATATTTTGGAGGGATTAAGATGAGTACACCAAAAGATTTGCGTTATTCTGAAGAGCATGAATGGGTAAAAACAGAAGGAGACGTTGTCCGCGTAGGTATTACGCATTTCGCTCAAGCTGAGCTTGGCGACATCGTATTCGTTGAACTGCCAGAAGTAGGAGCAACAGTAGAAGCTGACGAGCCGTTTGGTAGCGTTGAATCAGTAAAAACAGTTTCTGAGCTTTATGCACCAATTAGCGGTGAAGTTGTAGCAGTCAACGACAACTTAAGCGATAGCCCTGAGCTTGTTAATGAATCTCCATACGAAGAAGCATGGATGATTACAATCAAACCGTCTGATGCTTCTCAAGTAGACAAGCTAATGACAGCAGAGCAATACGAAGAAATGACAAACGAAGGATAATATTCCTCCATAAATTGTCTTTATGAAAAGTTTTTGACTGGACACTCTATTAGTAAACAAGCTAAAGGAGTGTCTTTTTATGTTTGAAAAACAAAAAATGGACGTTACAGATCGCGTTACAGCTAAATTTCATGACGGCGGCATGAAATTATATGTTGATAAGCAGCCAATTGGTGAAGTTAGTTACGGAACAAGCGGCAATGAATACCGCTTTGAAGAAGGGTATTCGCAAGAAAATAATAAGTTCTACCAATATACGGATGTACAAAAGCAAGGTGAAACGCAAAAATATACAGACTGCGACGAAGAAGCAGGATGGTGCTAAACAGTGGCAACTGCCGCTGTTTTTCTTGTTTTATGGAAACAATATGGCCTAAGCTGCCTTTTAAAACAGTTCTTTCTTGCAAATTTCTTTTAAAAAACAGGTGAACTGTGATACATTAACGAATATTGTATAGCATAAAGAAATGATGTTACTATACAACTGACGATTATGGGTGATGAAAATGGGGCTAATTGAAATCGAAAAAGTAATTATTGTCGAAGGAAAATCAGATAAAAAACGTATCCAAGATATCATTCGAGAACCAATTGAAATTATCTGTACAAACGGTACGATTAGTTTATCAAAGCTGGATGAAATTATTGACTTTACGTTTAACAAAGAGGTATACATACTCGTTGACTCTGATGATTCAGGGAATAAGCTAAGAAAACAATTTAAACGAGAGCTTCCGGAAGCAGAGCATCTATATATTGATAAAATGTACCGAGAGGTTGCTGCTGCCCCTAGACATCACATAGCAACAGTATTACTGAGTGCCAATATCGATGTTAATGCAGAATTTTTAACATAAAAGGAATGAGCAACATGCAAGAATGGAGCGAAAAACAGCTTGACGATCAGTTAAAAGAAGGACAAAGAGCGTTTATCTTTTTCCATACACCTTTTTGCGGGACATGTCAGCTGGCAAAAAAAATGTTAACCGTAGCAGAAGCGATGCTGCCCGGTGTGACCATCGGAATGAGCAATTTAAATTATATGCCTTCAAAAGCAGAAGTATTTTCAATTGAAAGTGTACCTTGTTTGATTGAAGTGAAAAATGGCGAAATGGTAAAAAAACTCTATGCGTTTCATTCTATCGAGCACGTACTTGAAGAGCTTCGATAATCAAACGTTTGTTTAAAATGAAGAAATTGAAAGAGAGCAAACCGTTGGGGCTGTTGAAATCTTGGGATATTATCCCAAGAACAAAATCTGTTGACAGCCTATCTGACACATGCTAAAATCACACTCATGAATGTTCATAAATGAATGAATATTTCCCAAAAACAAAATAATTGTTGCGAACTCTTATCAAGAGAGGTGGAGGGACTGAGCCCTGTGAAACCCGGCAACCGTCAGACTAACTGAAATGGTGCCAATTCCTGCAAAGCTATGCGCTTTGAAAGATGAGAGAAAGGATTAAATATCGAGCCTTTCTGTCATGCGCAGAGAGGCTTTTTTAATGAGGAAAATTGTTTTACGGCTTTTTCATCCTATAGGGCAACCTAACATAATTAAGTTTTTACTAAAGAAGGTGAAGAAATATGATTACATTAACAGACGTTACAAAAATTTATCAGGCTAAAAGCGGTCAAGTAACAGCTGTTGATAATGTGAATCTAACCGTTAACCAAGGTGAAATTTACGGAATTATTGGTTATAGCGGAGCGGGGAAAAGTTCTTTAATTCGCTTGCTAAACGGGTTAGAAACACCAACGACAGGAACGGTCGAAGTAGCAGGTAATGATATTGGAAAAATTAAAGGCGGAAAACTCAGAAAAGCTAGACAAGAAATCAGTATGGTGTTTCAGCACTTTAATATCTTGTGGTCGCGTACGGTGCGAGAAAATATTGCCTTTCCGTTAGAAATAGCAGGGATCTCAAAAGAAAAAAGAATGAAACGAGTAGACGAGCTTATCAAGCTAGTCGGGCTTGAAGGGCGTGAAAATGCTTATCCATCACAGCTTAGCGGTGGACAAAAGCAGCGTGTTGGTATTGCTCGAGCGCTAGCCAATAACCCAAAAGTATTGCTGTGTGATGAAGCAACATCAGCGCTTGATCCTCAAACGACAGATTCCATTTTAGATCTGTTAGTAGATATTAATGAGAAGCTAGGGTTAACCATTGTATTGATTACTCATGAAATGCACGTTATTCGTAAAATTTGTCATCGGGTAGCCGTTATGGAAAATGGGGCAGTGGTAGAAGAAGGACAAGTGCTAGAAGTATTCAGAAAACCTAAGCAGCCGATTACAAAACGATTCGTTCAACAGATTTCTGAACCAGAAGAAACGTTTGAAACAATTGAACAAGTACAGGAGTTATATCCAAGCGGGCAAATTATTCAGCTGACGTTTGTTGGCGGAAAAGCAGAGCAACCGCTCATTACAACGATTTTAAAACAGTTTGATGTAACGATTAATATTTTGCAAGGAAAGATTTCTCATACACAAACAGGTTCATACGGAACGTTGTTCGTTCATTTAGACGGAGAATTAACAGAAGTTGAAAAAGTCATTGCATACATTCATGAGCAGCAGGTAGAAGTGGAGGTAATGACAAATGCTTGAGAAACTATTTCCAAACGTTATTTTAGATGATTTTATTCAAGCGACAAATGAAACACTATATATGACGGCTATTTCAGTTATAGCCACGTTTGTTCTAGGTATTTTATTAGGCTTGCTTTTATTTTTAACGTCCAAAGGACAGCTTTGGCAAAACAAACCTTTATATGCCATTGTGTCAGCAGTTGTAAATATCTTTCGTTCCATTCCATTCATTATTTTAATTGTTTTACTGATTCCATTTACCAAAGCATTGGTAGGAAGTATTTTAGGCGCTAATGCAGCGTTACCTGCTCTAATTGTTGGAGCAGCACCATTTTACGCGCGTCTTGTAGAAATTGGTCTGCGTGAAATTGATAAAGGTGTTATTGAAGCTGCTAAATCAATGGGAGCAACAACAAGCACTATTATCTTTAAAGTGCTGTTACCTGAATCGCTGCCAGCTTTAATTTCTGGTTTGACGGTAACGACGATTGCGTTAGTCGGCTATACGGCAATGGCGGGTGTGATTGGAGCTGGAGGTCTCGGGAATCTTGCATATTTAGAAGGATTCCAGCGCAGTCATAATGATGTAACGCTAGCTGCTACGATCTTAATTTTGATTATTGTATTTATTATCCAACTTATTGGAGATGCGATTACTGCAAAAATTGATAAAAGATAAAGGGAGGATTATTTATTATGAAAAAATGGCTTTCGGCTTTAGCACTAACATCTGCGCTAGTAGTAGGATTAGCTGCATGTGGATCTAACAATGGATCAAAAGATGAAAAGAAAATTGTTGTGGGTGCATCTAATACGCCTCATGCTGAAATTTTAGAACAAGCAAAACCGATTTTAGAAAAACAAGGAATCGACTTGGAAATTAAAAAATTCCAAGATTACATCTTACCGAACACAGCTCTTGCAAACAATGAAATTGATGCAAACTACTTCCAGCACGTTCCTTATATGAATTCAGTGCTAAAAGATCACAAGGGTGAAAAAGGGTATGATTTTGTAAGTGCCGGTGCCATTCACATTGAACCAATCGGTATCTACTCTAAAAAATACAAAAGCTTAAAAGATCTTCCGAAAAACGGCACAGTTATTATGCGTGATGCAGTAGCAGAGCAAGGACGTATTTTATCGATTTTTGAAAAAGCCGGCGTAATCAAATTAAAACCAGGCGTAAAGAAAATAGATGCACAAATTAAAGATATCGTAGAAAACCCGAAGAATTTAAAATTTAAAGCCGATGTTGAAGGCGGATTGTTACCTCAAATGTACAAAAATAATGAAGGTGACGCTGTTGTTATCAATGCTAACTATGCTATCGATGCTGGCTTAGATCCAGTAAAAGATCCAATCGCAGTGGAAAGTAAAGAAAATAACCCTTATGCAAACATCATTACGGTTCACAAAGGCGACGAAAATAAAGATACAGTGAAAGCTTTAGTGAAAGTTCTTCACTCTAAAGAAATTCAAGACTACATTAAAGAAAAATACAAAGGCGGAGTACTGCCGGTAAATAAATAATAGAAGAAAAGCGCTTGCCCACTCTGGGCAAGTGCTTTTTTTGTATGCGGGAAAACGAATAACTCTTATTTTTCTCACGCATACTAACCGTGAAAACTTTACTGATGATGGGAGCTGACGTTATGCAGCAAGAAGCACGTCATTCAACTGAGCAAGCACTTCATGATTATAAAATGGGTGTTGGGAAATTTAGTGAAAAATTGCCGGAAGTAACAAAAACGTTTAATGCGTTTACTGAAGCATGTTTTGGAGAAGGTTCTCTTTCTAAAAAAGAAAAGCAGTTAATCGCGTTAGGAATCAGCGTAGTAGCTCAAGACGAGTACTGTATGATTTATCATACAAAAGGCTGCATTGATCAAGGTGCAACTGAGCAAGAAATTTTAGAAGCATGCGGAGTGTCAGCAGCATTTGGCGGAGGCGCAGCGATGAGTCAGTCCGTTACGCTTGTCCAAGAGTGTATTTCAGAACTGACTAGCCACACGCACTAAGTAAATAAAGTGGGTAAAAAAGCTTGTCTTAGAAGGCTCTATGGAGTCTTTTAAGGCAACTTTTTTATGAGTGGATTTAGTCTTGAAAAACGTACATAATGGTTTAAAACCTTTTGGGTCAAAAGGTTGCTATAAGTTTTCATTTGTTATAAGATTGTAATGAGAATAAAATGAGAATAATTAAAAAGATATAGGTATATCGTTTTTTACTATATACGTCTATAACTGGAGGTTTTAATATGGCAGGGTCAACTTTAACAATTAAAGATCTTCATGTTGCAATTGAAGGTAAAGAAATTTTAAAAGGTGTTAATTTAGAAGTTAAGGGCGGCGAAATCCATGCAATCATGGGACCAAACGGTACTGGTAAATCAACATTATCTTCAGCAATCATGGGACATCCTAAATACGAGGTTACACAAGGAAGCATCACGCTAGACGGCGAAGATGTACTTGAGATGGAAGTAGATGAGCGCGCTCGTGCAGGTCTATTCCTAGCTATGCAATATCCAAGTGAAATCAGCGGGGTAACAAATGCAGACTTCTTACGTTCAGCAATTAATGCTCGTCGTGAAGAAGGCGAAGAAATTTCACTAATGAAATTCATCCGTCAATTAGACAAAAACATGGATTTCTTAGAAATGGATCAAGACATGGCTCAGCGTTACCTAAACGAAGGTTTCTCTGGCGGTGAGAAGAAACGTAATGAAATTCTTCAATTAATGATGCTTCAACCAGGAATTGCAATTTTAGATGAAATCGACTCTGGTTTAGATATCGATGCGTTAAAAGTTGTATCAAAAGGTATTAATGAACTGCGCGGCAGCGAGTTTGGTTGCTTAATGATTACTCACTACCAACGTTTACTAAACTACATTACACCAGATAAAGTTCACGTTATGATGCAAGGTCGCGTTGTAAAATCAGGCGGACCAGAATTAGCACAGCGTCTAGAGGCAGAAGGTTATGACTGGATCAAACAAGAATTAGGTATTGAAGACGAAACTGTAGAGCAAGAAGCTTAAGAGTTAGGAGGATCTCTATGACTATTGATACGAAATTACCATTTGATCAAGAGTACATCAGCAGCTTTTCAAAAGAAGCTAATGAACCAAGTTGGCTGCTAGATCTTCGCTTACAAGCTCTTGCGAAAGCAGAAGATCTTGCACTTCCAAAGCCAGATAAAACAAACATTTCGAAATGGAACTTTACTGCATTTGACAAGCACACTTCACAGGCAAGCACAATCTCATCTGTAGACGAGCTTCCAGAAGTGGTTAAAGCATTGATTGATACAGAAGCTGTTAAAAATCTATATGTTCAGCGTGACCAAACAGCAGCATATTCAACATTAACAGAAGAGCTAAAGTCTCAAGGCGTTATCTTCACAGATATTCAAACAGCTGCTAAAGAGCATAGCGACCTTGTTGAGAAGTACTTCATGAAAGACGGAGTTAAAGTAGATGAGCACCGTTTAACTGCATTAAACGCAGCGTTATTAAACGGCGGTGTATTTGTATACGTTCCTAAAAATGTAGAAGTACAAGAGCCGCTTCAAGCTGTATTTGTCCGTGAAGATGAAGAAGCTGCTTTATTCAACCATGTGATTGTTGTAGCTGAAGACAACAGCTCAGTAACATATGTAGAAAACTACATTGCTACTGCTGAAGAGTCAAACGGTGTTGTCAATATCGTGACGGAAGTATTTGCTAACAGCAATGCGAAAGTAACATTTGGGGCTGTTGACTACTTAGCTAAAGGTACAACTACTTATGTGAACCGCCGCGGCGTAGCGGGCAAAGATGGTCGCATTGAGTGGGCTTTAGGCTTAATGAGTGAAGGAAATACAGTTTCTGAAAATACAACGTATCTAATGGGCGACGGTTCATATGGAGATACAAAAACGGTAACAGTTGGACGTGGAGAACAGTCTCAAAACTTAACAACAAGTATCGTACATTTTGGAAAACATTCTGAAGGCTACATTTTAAAACACGGCGTTATGAAAGAAAGCGCGTCTTCAATCTTTAACGGTATCGGTAAAATTGAACACGGTGCGTCTAAATCAAACGCTGAGCAAGAATCTCGTGTGTTAATGTTAAGTGAAAAAGCACGTGGAGACGCAAACCCAATTCTTCTAATTGATGAAGACGATGTAACAGCAGGGCATGCTGCATCTGTTGGACGCGTAGATCCAATTCAGCTTTACTACTTAATGAGCCGCGGTATTCCGCAAACAGAAGCAGAACGTCTAGTTATCCACGGGTTCTTAGCACCAGTTGTAAACGAGTTGCCAATCGAAACGGTTAAAAAGCAATTAACAGATTTAATTGAAAGGAAAGTTCGATAATGAATATCTCTGATATTCGTAAACAATTTCCTATTTTAGACCAAGAGGTAAATGGCAGCCCACTCGTTTATTTAGACAGTGCAGCAACTTCACAAAAGCCGCTTGCTGTAATTGAAGCAATTGAGAAGTATTATAAAGAATATAACTCAAACGTACACCGAGGTGTTCACACGCTTGGTACAAGAGCAACAGACGGATACGAAGGCGCTCGTGAAAAGGTTCGTAAGTTTATTAATGCAAAATCAACGGAAGAGATTATCTTTACGCGCGGTACAACGACAGCTCTTAATACAGTAGCTGCAAGCTATGGCCGTGCTAATCTCAAACCTGGTGATGAAATTGTGATTACTTATATGGAGCATCACAGCAACATCATTCCTTGGCAGCAAGTTGCCAAGGAAACAGGTGCAACGTTAAAATATATTTCATTAACAGAAGATCATGCACTTTCACTAGAAGAGGTAAAAAGCACGATTACATCCAACACCAAAATTGTATCGATCATGCAAGTATCTAACGTATTGGGTACAATTAACCCAGTAAAAGAGATTGCAGAAATTGCACATGCTAACGGTGCAGTAATGGTTGTGGATGGTGCACAAAGTACGCCTCATATGAAGGTGGATGTACAAGATTTAGACTGTGATTTCTTTGCTTTCTCTGGACATAAAATGGGCGGGCCGACTGGAATCGGCGCTCTTTATGGAAAGAAAGAGCTTCTTGAAAAAATGGAACCAATCGAGTTTGGCGGCGAAATGATTGACTTCGTAAACCTATACGAATCAACGTGGAAAGAACTTCCTTGGAAATTTGAAGGGGGTACGCCAATCATTGCAGGTGCAATTGGTTTAGGTGCAGCGATTGATTTCTTAGAAGAAGTTGGTTTAGATAATATTCAAGCACATGAGCACAAGTTAGCGCAGTATGCACTGGATCGCTTATCGCAAGTAGATGGAATTACGATCTACGGACCGAAAGAGCGAGCGGGTGTTGTGACGTTTAATATTGAAGATGTGCATCCGCACGACGTTGCAACAGTAGTAGACGCTGATGGAATTGCGATTCGTGCAGGTCATCACTGTGCGCAGCCGCTGATGAAATATTTAAACGTATCTTCTACTGCACGTGCAAGCTTCTATTTGTATAACACGGAAGAAGAAGTAGATAAATTGGTATCATCATTAATAAAAACGAAGGAGTATTTTACAAATGGCTTTTAATAATTTAGATACTCTCTATCGTCAAGTAATTATGGACCATTATAAAAACCCGCGTAATCGTGGAACGTTGAATGAAGATACTGTGAACATTCATATGAATAACCCGACATGTGGAGACCGCATTGAACTTTCTTTAAAAGTAGAGGACGGCAAAGTGGTGGATGCAAAGTTCGAAGGTGAAGGATGTTCAATTTCAATGTCATCAGCTTCAATGATGACACAAGCAATTAAAGGTCAAGAAGTAGACAAAGCGTTTAAAATGGCCCATATCTTCTCTGACATGATGCAAGGTAAAGAGTATGATGATAGTATAGATTTAGGAGATATTGAAGCACTTCAAGGTGTAGCAAAATTTCCTGCGCGTATTAAATGTGCAACACTAGCGTGGAAAGCGATGGAAAAAGGTCTTAACGAACAAAAATAAGACCTTCATTCATTCCCAATCCTATCAAGTAGGGGGTAATAAAAGATGGCTAAAAAAATGCCAGAAATCGGCGATTATAAATATGGATTTTCCGATAAAGACGTATCAATTTTCCGCTCTAAACGCGGTTTAACAAAAGAAATCGTAGAAGAAATTTCTCGTATGAAAGAGGAACCACAATGGATGCTTGACTTCCGTTTGAAATCTCTAGAGCACTTCTACAACATGCCAATGCCACAGTGGGGCGGAGACATGGCAAGCTTAGACTTTGATGAAATTACGTACTACGTAAAACCATCTGAGAAGTCTGAACGCTCTTGGGATGAAGTTCCTGAAGAAATTAAACAAACGTTTGATAAACTAGGTATTCCTGAAGCAGAGCAAAAGTATCTTGCGGGTGTATCAGCTCAGTACGAATCTGAAGTTGTTTATCACAATATGAAAGAAGATCTTGAAGCACAAGGTATCGTATTTAAAGATACGGATACGGCGCTAAAAGAAAACGAAGATATTTTCCGTGAGCATTTTGGAAAAGTTATCCCGCCAACGGATAACAAATTCTCTGCACTTAACTCGGCGGTTTGGTCTGGTGGATCATTCATTTACGTACCAAAAGGCGTAAAAGTAGATACACCATTACAAGCTTATTTCCGTATTAACTCTGAAAATATGGGACAGTTTGAGCGTACGTTAATTATTGCTGATGAAGGCTCACACGTTCACTATGTAGAGGGCTGTACAGCACCTGTTTATACAACAAACTCCCTTCACAGTGCCGTTGTAGAGATCATCATCAAAAAAGATGCGTATTGCCGCTATACAACAATTCAAAACTGGGCGAACAACGTATACAACCTTGTAACAAAACGCGCGGTTTGTGAAGCAAATGCAACAATGGAATGGATTGATGGAAACATCGGTTCTAAGTTAACAATGAAATATCCAGCTGTTATCTTAAAAGGTGAAGGTGCACGTGGTATGACATTATCTATTGCCCTTGCTGGTAAAGGACAGCACCAAGATGCTGGTGCAAAAATGATTCACTTAGCACCGAACACATCTTCAACGATCGTATCAAAATCAATTTCAAAACAAGGCGGTAAAGTAACATACCGCGGTATCGTACACTTCGGCCGTAAAGCAGAAGGTGCACGTGCGAACATTGAGTGTGATACGCTGATTATGGATAATCAATCAACTTCTGATACAATTCCGTACAATGAGATTTTAAATGACAACATCTCACTTGAGCATGAAGCGAAGGTATCAAAAGTATCTGAAGAACAATTATTCTATCTAATGAGCCGCGGTATTTCTGAAGAAGAAGCAACAGAAATGATTGTAATGGGCTTTATTGAGCCATTTACAAAAGAGCTTCCGATGGAATATGCAGTAGAAATGAACCGTCTAATCAAATTTGAAATGGAAGGTTCAATCGGTTAATAATAGATCAAAACTCGTTTGCTGTTTATGCAAACGAGTTTTTTTGTATCGTTTGTATTAAAATAAAGAAAAGCGAAGCTAAGAACATAGAGGAGGAGTGGCATGATTTATATTGGAGTCACAGGCTGGGGAGATCATGATTCATTATATGAAGCGGGGGTTTCATCAAGAGACAAGCTTGCCGTATATGCAGGCCATTTTCCAATTGTTGAAGTCGATTCATCTTTTTATGCAATTCAACCAACATCAAATGTAGAAAAATGGGTGAACGATACACCGGAATCTTTTCGTTTTGTGGTAAAAGCCTATCAAGGTATGACAGGGCATATGAGAGAAGGAAATCCGTTTGATAGCAAAGAAGAAATGTTTCATGCATTTTTAGAATCAGTGAAGCCTTACGTAACATCGAATAAGCTTGGTATGATTTTATTTCAAATGCCACCCTGGTTTGACTGTACAAAAGAAAATGTAGCCTATTTGAGATATAGCCGCGAGAAGTTTGGAGATTTGCCAGTAGCGCTTGAGTTTCGAAATCAATCCTGGTTTAAGCCGTTTTTCTATGATAAAACGCTGACGTTTATGGAACAAGAGAAGTGGATTCACGGTATTTGTGATGAACCGCAGGCAGGAGAAGGATCTATTCCAATTGTGATTCATGCTACAGATAAACAGAAAACACTTATCCGTTTTCACGGACGAAACGTACACGGTTGGAATAAGCCCGCAGAAGGCAATTGGCGAGCAGTAAGGTTTTTGTATCGTTACAATGAAAAAGAGCTCCTAGAGTGGAAAGAACGGCTTGAAAAGCTGCAAAAACAAACGAAGGACATTTACCTGTTATTTAATAATAACTCCGGCGGAGATGCTGTACATAATGCCAAACAGCTCATGAGTTTATTAAATATTGAATATGAAAATTTAGCTCCTAAACAATTAGATTTTTTTAATGAATTTTAGCACTGAGTCCTATAAAAGTTTATATAAATAAGGAAGAAGGAATATAAACGTCAAATAGGTAGAAAAGTATATGTAAAACCTCACTTTTTTCTTTCAAAATCATAAATTGATTAAGAAAGGAGTGAGTTACTATGATTACCTTAGCGCCTATCGTAATTGAAGGTCATACGTTTAATGCAGTTACCGTATTGCTGCCAAAAACAACTCTGTTAACAATCTCATCAGATAAAGGGTACATTATGTGCGGAGCACTAGACGTAGGTCTATTAAATGATAAATTAGCTGATCGTCAAATAATAGCTGGAAGAGCTGTAGGTGTACGTACAATTGAGCAGCTTCTTGAAGCGCCTCTTGAATCTGTAACGCTTGAAGCTGAAAAAAGAGGAATTTTTAAAGGAACAATTGGCAAAGATGCTTTATTGAAAATGCTTTAATATAGTGGGGAATTTAAGATAAAACTTTTTAAAAGAAGCGTGAACCTCCTTATACATGCATACATATAGCTTGTAAGGAGGGATTTTTTTTGGTTAAACTTCGTCGGAAATTAACAAGAAAAGGCCCGCTTCCTTTTCGCTACGTTCTGTTGCTCACCTTTCTTTTTTTTATGCTTTCCACAGGGGTAGGATTATGGCTAATTAATAGAGGGATTGAACCGACGTTAATGAAATATGCTGAAGCACAAACAAAAGAGATTGCAACTTTAGTTATTAATAAAGCGGTGAATAAACAGGTACTTGATCAACTGGACGTAGATGTTATTAAAGTTGAATCTACACCTAACGGTCAAGTAGCCAAAATTGACACAGCGCTTGTAAATCGGGTTAGAGCTCAGACTACGTCATTTGTTCAAGCTAATTTAAAAGAGGCAGAGAAAGGGAATTTAGATGCACTTGAACTTCCAACAGATATTCGTATTGAAAAAAATGAAAAGCTGCGCAATCAAGGAATTGTATACCAAGTTCCTCTTGGGCAAGCAACTAATAATGCGCTGCTTGGAAATCTAGGTCCGCTGATTCCGGTTAAATTTCATGCTATTGGTGACGTTCAAACAGACGTAGTGCGAAAAATCGAGGAATATGGAATAAATAATGCGTTTCTTGAAGTATCCATCAAAGTAAAAGTAAACATGCAAATCATTATCCCGTTTGCAACGAGAAAAACAACCGTTACGGCTACAATTCCTGTAGGAGGAACTGTTATCCCTGGAAATGTTCCTGATTATTTTAACGGTGGAAATTCATCTTCTCCGGCAATTGAACTTCCGAAGAAAAATTAACAATATTATATTAACGTGATAAAGTATTATTTAAAAAGCAGGTGCGGAAGTTCAAAAATACTTTCATATCTGCTTTTATTCATTGGAACATTTGTCTGAATTTTCTATAAAAAATATTTTGACATACTATCTTCTCCCTTCTATAATTTGAGATAGGAAGTTATAGAAAGAATAATCTAAAAATTATAAAAATTATCGTTGATCTATGATAAAAAGAGAGTAGGGAGAGGAAAAGAGGGGGAATTACAGTGGAAAATAGGCCGCAGTGGGGATCAAGAGCAGGGTTTATTTTAGCAGCAGCAGGTTCAGCAATTGGACTAGGGAATATATGGAGATTTCCAGCCACTGCATATGAAAATGGAGGAGGGGCATTTTTTCTCCCCTACTTATTTGCTTTGTTGACGGCAGGAATTCCTATCTTAATCATGGAATTTGCTATTGGACATAAATATAAAGGTTCCTCTCCTTTATCATTAGCAAGAATAAGCCCCAAGGCTGAATGGCTAGGCTGGTGGCAAGTAGCTATTTCCTTTTTTATTTCGGTTTACTATTCCGTCATTATCGCGTGGGCAATGTCGTATTTTATCTTTTCATTTAAGTTAAGCTGGGGAAACGATACGGAAGCGTTTTTATATGGAGATTACTTAAAGTTAGCTGAAGCACCAGGACAAACAGGAAGCCTCGTATTACACGTTTTAATTCCGCTTGTACTTGTATGGATTGTGACATTAGGTGTCTTATTAAAAGGAATCAAAAAAGGAATTGAAGCCGCAAACAAAATCTTTCTACCAACACTAATTATTCTATTTTTAATCATTGTCATTCGAGCAGTTACGTTAGACGGAGCAATGGAAGGTCTGCATGCTTTTTTTAAACCAAACTGGAGCGCAATTGGAGATGGAAAGGTTTGGATCGCAGCATATGGTCAAATTTTCTTTAGTTTATCTGTTGGTTTTGCTATTATGATCACTTATTCCAGTTACCTTCCAAAGAAATCTGATTTAACTAATAATGCGTTTATTACTGGATTTGGTAATTCAGCGTTTGAATTACTAGCAGGAATCGGTGTGTTTAGCGCACTAGGTTTTATGGCTACTCAGCAAGGTATCCCAATCGATAAAGTAGTTCAGGGAGGGGTAGGACTAGCCTTTGTAGTTTTCCCGCAAATTATTAATGAATTTCCAGCGTTTAAACAGCTGTTTGGAATGTTATTCTTTGCTTCCTTAACATTAGCAGGATTAACGTCACTTATTTCAATTATTGAAACCTTCGTAGCAGGCATTCAAGATAAATTTACTATCTCACGTACAAAATCTGTATTAATAGGTGGAGGAATCGCTTCAATTTGCTCGCTATTATTTGCAACACAAGGAGGACTTTATTTCTTAGATGTGGTCGACTATTTTATTAATAACTTCGGAGTTGCTCTAGCAGGCTTAGTAGAAGTTGTATTAGTTGCTTGGGTATTTAAGCAGTTGAGCAGCCTTCAGCAGCATGCAAACGAAGTTTCTGATATCCGAATCGGTTCATGGTGGAAAATATGTTTAGGAGTAGTTACACCACTTGTACTTGGATACATGATGTTTGATAACTTCCGGAAAAATATTTCGGAAAATTACGAACAGTATGCAACGACTTTTGTAGGTCCTTTTGGTTGGGGTGTGGCAGCTCTTGCTGTTATTTTGGGAATTGCTTTTTCTTTTGCACGATGGGAAGATGGGACGCTTCGTTTGTCAGTTAAAGAGAAGGGGGTTTCTAAATAATGGATGGAAGTTCAATGACAATGATGGTTGTAGGGATGGTCATCATATGGGGCGGCTTGGCCGCAAGTATTGCTCATGCTGTGAAAAAAGCAAAAGAAAGTAAAGCATCAGGATAAAAAAACAGGAAGCATCAGCTTCCTGTTTTTTTATTTTTTCTTTAGTTCTAAACGATCATTTCGTTCCCACGTTCTTAACTGAGGATATGGGTCAAACGACCACTCATTTTTGCCGTTATCTTTATACATTCCATAGTGCAAGTGAGGAGGGAATTTCCCAGAAGTTCCAGGAGGTCCATAACCGGAACTTCCTACTCCGCCAATGAGTGTTCCTGGTTCTACAATTTGTCCTACTTTTAAATTTTTTGCAAATCCGCTTAAATGAGCTAAATAGTGATAGTTATTATGAAGGTCACGAATACCGATTCGCCAGCCTCCATATTTATTCCATCCTTTAAGCTCAATAATGCCATAGCAAGGGGATTTTACTGGAACTCCGTAATCTGCAAAAATGTCTGTTCCTTCATGAATTCGTTTGCCACCCCAGCCGCGCGCATCTCCCCATGTACTCCTGTAACTGTAGTTCGCACGGAGAGGCACCGGAAATGAAGAACCTTTTAAATCAATGCGACCGTAATGGCGAAAAATTTTGGCATTCCCTAAAATAATATCAACTGCTTTAGCCCGGTGATAATAGTTCCAAAGCGCAATTTTAATATAGTCTTCGGACACCCCGAACGTCCGAATATAATCTGCCATTGTAAAAAGCATATCTTCATCATTAAATTGGTCTGCTTTTTTGTCTCCGTTCCCATCTTTGCCCATTCCCCCGAGCAGAGAAATAGTAAGTGGGTTTGTATCTTCCAAATTCGGATTTAAAGAACCTGACCATTTTTCTGGAGGATAGTAAATGGCGATCGAGCCTTTTTCTCTTGGAATATCTTTATGGGAGCGTCGAATATTTCGTTCATACTGGTCAATCCCTGCAAAGTAATACCAAGGAATCGTAGTAGCGGCTTCCATTTGTTTATACAGCTCTAATCTCTTTTGAATAAGTATTTTTTCTTGATCTGCTGATGATTCAGCTGTTACGTGGTGCCATCCTGTGAATATAGACATGAACATAAAAAGTAAGATAATCGTTTTGCGCATCGTGTTTCCCCCTTTCTAAAAATAGTGTGTAATACTAGTTTGCAGCGAGAAAAAAGATTTCATAAATATTAATTAATGGAAATCGCTTCAAAACTTTTTTAAAGAATTTTATTCAGAAGATAAATGGAAATTATACGGAGGATGAAAACGCACACATTTGAATGGGAAATAGAAGAAAACTGAGGAAAATAAAGAGCAGACAACTTGTCGAATCTCACTTTTTTATGATAAAGTGACATATAGTTATGTTTTTAATATGTAGTTAAAATTAAGCATATAGGTTATAGACATTTTCTAGATTGGTGGAGTTGATAATATGGCAACAAAAGAAGAGCATGTCCGCAAACCCGAGTGGCTGAAGATTAAGCTAAACACAAACGAAAATTACACAGGCTTAAAGAAAATGATGCGTGAGAAAAACCTTCATACAGTTTGTGAAGAAGCAAGATGTCCGAATATTCATGAGTGTTGGGCTGTTCGTCGTACGGCAACTTTTATGATTTTAGGAGAAGTATGTACACGTGCCTGTCGTTTTTGCGCGGTTAAGACAGGTTTACCAACAGAATTAGATTTAGAAGAGCCAGAACGCGTAGCGGATTCTGTTCAGCTAATGAACTTAAAACATGCGGTTATTACAGTAGTAGCTCGCGATGATTTAAAAGACGGAGGAGCAAGCGTATTAGCTGAAACAATTCGTGCGATTCGTCGTAAAAATCCATTCACAACAATTGAAGTATTGCCTTCTGATATGGGCGGTGTGGAAGAGAACTTACGTATTGTAATGGACGCACGTCCTGATATTTTAAATCATAATATTGAAACAGTACGCAGCCTTACACCTCGTGTTCGTGCTCGTGCTAAATATGAGCGTTCTCTTGAGTTCCTTCGCCGT
Organism: Priestia sp. MDV22-iso46; assembly: GCF_058629175.1. Classification (NCBI taxonomy): domain Bacteria; kingdom Bacillati; phylum Bacillota; class Bacilli; order Caryophanales; family Bacillaceae; genus Priestia; species Priestia sp. MDV22-iso46. The sequence goes on along the minus strand of NZ_JBZVWT010000004.1, from coordinate 53,078 downwards.
GCAAAAGAAATGCAGCCGGATATCCCTACGAAATCAAGTATCATGCTTGGTCTAGGAGAAACAAAAGAAGAAATTATTGAAACGATGGATGATTTGCGTGCGAATAATGTAGATATTATGACGCTAGGCCAATATCTACAGCCAACTAAAAAGCACATAAAAGTTCAAAAATATTACCATCCAAATGAGTTCGAAGAGCTAAAAGAAATTGCATTATCAAAAGGATTCAGCCATGTTGAAGCAGGTCCTCTTGTACGTTCTTCTTACCATGCAGATGAGCAAGTTAACGCTGCTGCAAAAAACAAAGCGCAAGAAAGCAAATAAGGTAAAAAAGGTGATGATATGCTCATCACCTTTTTTGTTTATTCCACCATATCTTTGTCCGTCATCGGTTCATTCAATTCGTTTTTCTCTCTTCCATTTGCATCTTCTCCGCCGTTCATTTTACGCCCTTGGGGAGATTTCAGCATTTGTTGAATAACAGCATCGATTCGTTTTCTAGCATCATTCGTTTGCGTATTCATTTCACTGATATTTTCGATTTGGTCCATCTGTTTCGGATTATCTGAGACGTATACATGATAATAACGAGGAACTACAGACATAGCTGTACGTTTTACCTGATCGGCTGCGTTATTCCGGTTTTTAGCATCTGTTTTATAAGCAACAAGCACATCTTTATCGGTTACTAGCGTAGCGGCTTGCTTAATATTTGGTATAGCGGTGCTCAGTTTACTAATATTGTCGGCTGCTTCTTCTCGATTAAATGTTCCTACTTGGTTCATATTGGAATTTTGTTCATTTGTGTTTTTAGTGTATCGAACATATCCATAATTTGTGCCGCTATTATTATTTGGATTATAATAATGATTAGGCTCGTTTACATTAATGGCATCTGGGTTGTTTGGTGATAAATTTTCATTTTCAGCTGTGTTTTTATTTTGACAGCCAATGGTTAAAATACTTGTTATCAAAGCGATTCCAAGAATAGATTTCTTCACCATTTCCACCTCCTGTAGTTAAATATCGTACGCCAGGTAAACCGGCGAACCTTCATGTGGAGCATAAAAGATCAGTAGGTATACCGATAAAACTCCTACAGGATTAGAGTGCTGCTTATACGTGAAAAATTTCATGTTAATTGATGGTTTCATCATCATAATTATGGTATGGTAAATTTTAAGAGAAGAGGTGTGAGCAATGGTCTGTATCAATAATATTTGTTATGAAGTATTAAAAGATGAGCGCGAGGCATTTAATGAAGAGGCGTTTAGAGGTCGCTTTATTGACGTGCTGAGCCGCTATGACTATATTGTGGGAGATTGGGGATACAATCAGCTTCGGCTGCGAGGCTTTTTTGATGACCGAAATCAAAAGGCAACGTATGATACGAAGATTAGTACGCTTCAAGACTATTTACATGAATATTGTAATTTTGGCTGTGCGTATTTTGTCTTAAAAAAAGTCCATAAGTAAAAAAAGGCAAGCCGAAGACACTAATTGTCCTTCATGCTGCCTTTTTTTTTAGATGATTTCATATAAAAATTCGCGAAGTTCCTGACCGTCTTCACTGTTTAATTTAAATACTTCTTCAAGATAGTTTGGTTCTTCAAGGTCATCTTGTCCAATGATGGCAAAGCGTCCTCCTTGAATATCAAGAACAACTTGTTTGCCATAATAACGGTCGGTTTGGATAATAGCTAAATCAAATCGTTGGTTTTCGCCCATAAAGCTGACAAATCGGGTCTTTGTAGATACAACATCGTCATATAGATAAAAGCGTTCGCTCATAGGTATACTCCTTTCATAGGTTGTATTTGTATCATATCAAATAAGGTCAAAAACAAAAATGAATTTATCAAATGGATAATGGGTCATGATAAAATAGAACAGGAACCCCGTTTGTTTATGAAAAAGATTTATAGAGAGCTGACAACTAGGGAGGAAATAATATGTACTTTGTAGATCGTGAAAAAATAGAAGCCACGCTTGTTTTTTTTGATGAACACGTTCGCTTGTTTGCTGAGCATTCGAGCTGGAACACAGAAATAGAGAAAAAGGCATTAGAGAGAATTGTACACCTTTTAATTGAAAACGTTTTAGATGTAGGAAATGCAATGATTGATGGGTTTATTATGAGAGATCCAGGCAGTTACGACGATATCATTGACATTTTAGTTGATGAGAAAGTGGTTAAAAAAGAGGAAGAAACGCCATTAAAAGAGATCGTTCAATTGCGTAAAACCCTTGTTCAAGAATATGTGGATGTTAATCATCAGGATATTTATCAAAAAGTGATGCAGCATAAAGACGTACTGGCAGCATTTTCAGAGCGCGTAAGGACATATCTAGAGACAGAGTTAGGGCCTGTGTCTGCTTTTCGTAACTAAAGGCAAGCAAGTTGTAGTTGTATAAAAAATAAGCTATGATTTCAAGTATGAGACTTGAAAGGAGATCACACAACATGAAGGAATATAAAGGATATTTGATTGATTTAGACGGAACAATGTACAAAGGAACAGAGCTAATTGCCGAGGCGCGTGATTTTGTTATTAAATTAAAGGAAAAAGGAATTCCTTATTTATTTGTAACAAACAACTCTACAAAAACGCCTGATAAAGTAGCTGAAAAGCTAGAGGCATTTGGCATTCCTGCAACAGAAGAGCAAGTTTTTACAACGAGCCAGGCAACAGCTAATTATTTACACGAACGCAAAGCAAACGCTTCAGCTTATGTAATTGGTGGAGAAGGAATCCGACATGCGCTGCTTGAAAAAGGATTTACCATTGAAGAGGAAGATACGGATTTCGTAGTTGTTGGTTTGGATCAGGAAATTACATATGAAAAATTAGCAAAAGCATGTTTAAACGTTCGAAACGGCGCCTTTTTTGTTTCAACGAACGGAGATATTGCGATTCCTACTGAAAGAGGCTTACTGCCTGGTAATGGATCTATCACGTCCGTTATTACGGTTTCTACTCAAACAAATCCAGTATTTATTGGCAAACCAGAAAGTATTATTATGGAGCAAGCCCTTGAAGTCATCGGTACGCCAAAAGAAGAAACAATCATGATTGGTGATTACTATGATACAGATATTTTAGCAGGGATGAATGCAGGCTTAGATGCATTATTAGTCCATACAGGGGTAACAACAAGAGAGTTACTAGAAGGATATGAGAAAAAGCCAACTTATACGGTAGATTCACTAAAAGAGTGGATGGAGAGAATTTAAAAAGCTGTCAATTGACAGCTTTTTTTGTTTTTTAACCTATTCTTGACTGGCAGCCCGGTGCGCTAACCGGCTAGAAGCAGCAGCGGCAATTGCGCCTACTAAATCATCTAAGAAAGTGTGGCACTCTCCAGTCGATTTATCGTTTAATCGTTCTAGAATACCCGGCTTTTGTTTATCAATATACCCGTAATTGGTAAAGCCGATTGATCCGTACACATTTACAATCGATAATGCTAAAATCTCGTCGATACCGTATAAACCTTCGTCTTTCTCAAGAATATCCAACAGAGGCGGCTCAATCACTTTTTTTTCTGTGAGGACATCTAGTTGAATACCCGTTAAAATAGCATTTTGAACTTCTCGTTTAGAAATGACGCGCTCAACGTTATATAAACAGTCTTCAATTGTTAAGTTTGGGTGATACTTTTTTTGCAAGTAATAGACCAGTTCAGCAATGTCTGTAAGAGCCACGCCGCGTTCTATTAACCATTCTCTTGCTTTTTTTTCTAACTCACTTTGTGTATGTTTTTTCTCCAAGTATCATCACCTGTTTTCTATATATTTTTAAGTCTAAAGTTGTTTCATACTACTAACCCGGAGTAAATAACTATAAATGGTGTATTTCTAATCTATTCATTCCTCCGTAAATATTATGACAAGTAATGTTGTTTTCCATCATATAATTTCTTGAATGAATGAAGAGAGGGATTAAAATGATACAAACCATTTATGAGCATTACGGATTACGTCCAAATGAATTTATGCCCGTTGGTAAATTTGAAGGTTTCCAGTATCGAGATATTTTATATACAATCATTAATGTAAAGCAAATGGAACAAGACGAGTTAAATGAACTATATCAAATGAGTCAATTTCTGATGGGCCAAGGTGATCGCCATGTGGCAACATTTATGCCTAATTTGAATGGTGAAATGATTACAGAAACTGAAACTGAAAAATTTATCATTTGCCGCTGTCTTGCGGAAGAGAAAAACCCCAACTTTTCACCTGGGCACGAGCTAGCTGTTTTTCATCAAAAAGGGAGGCTATTTCCTTATGAAGTGGAAAAAGCAAACCGGCTAGGGCAATGGAAGTCCATGTGGGAGAAGCGTCTCGACCAGATGGAGCAATTTTGGTATGGAAGATTACGTGCTTTGCCTAATCAAGAGATGGAAAAACGTTTTTTAGAAACTTTTCCTTATTACCTAGGATTAACGGAAAATGCTATTCAATACCTAGTAGACACGGAAATTGACGATTTGCCTCGTTCAGTTGACGCTGCGACGATTTGTCATCATCGGTTCGGGCAAAAAACATGGGGGGAAGACTACGTTTACAAGCTCCCAGCAGATTGGGTCTTTGATCATCCGAGCAGAGATATAGCTGAATATATAAGGGAACAATATTTATTAACATACGCTGTCGATGAAAGGCACATGCATCAGTTTTTAAGTGAATACGAAAAGGTAAATCCGCTTTCTTCTTTTTCATGGAGACTGTTATATGCTAGACTTCTTTTTCCCGTTCATTATTTTGAGGTCATTGAAGGGTATTACAGTGTACAAGATGAGCGGCAAAAACAAAAGTATTATGAGAAGCTGGAAGGAGTATTAGCTCATTCTTCTCACTACGAAGCTTTTCTGAAGCGCTTTTACCAGTCGGTGGGTATCTCAACGTCTCGTTATCACATTCCTGAATTAACATGGATTCATTAAAAAGCGATTACTATAGAATATGATAAAATAGAAAAATAGGTGTTGGATAATCCAAACCTGTTTTTCTATTTTGTTTTTGTGCATGCAGTTTAAAAAGGATAAAGAGGTGACGTACATATGGACAAGCCGTTTGTATTTATTACGAGAAAAATACCGAATGAATTAATCGAACCTTTAAAGGCAGTAGCGAATGTGGAAATGTGGGATAAAGAAGATGAGGCAGTCCCTCATGAGCTGCTTTGTGAAAAAGCTAAGCACGCACATGCTCTATTAACAATGCTTTCAGATCGTATTGACAGTGAATTGCTTACCCAAGCTCCTCATTTAAAGCTTGTAGCTAACTTGGCGGTCGGATTTGATAATATTGACGTAGAAGCGGCAACTGAACGAGGAATTATCGTTTCTAATACCCCCGATGTTTTATCTGATACAACAGCAGATTTAACGTTTGGTTTATTAATGAGTGTAGCTAGACGTTTAGTAGAAGCTGCTGGATATGTGAAAGAAAATCAGTGGAAAAGCTGGAGTCCATTTTTGTTAGCGGGTAGAGATGTTCATCATAAAACATTAGGTATTGTTGGAATGGGGAAAATTGGAGAGACGCTTGGGAAACGTGCTACAGGTTTTGATATGGAAATCTTGTACCACAATCGAAGCCGCAACCTTCAAGCAGAAAAAAAGCTCAATGCAGTTTACTGTGAGTTAAATGAGCTGCTTGAACGATCTGATTTTGTTGTTTGTTTGACACCGTTAACGGACGAAACCAAACATTTATTTAATGCTTCAGCATTTGAACAGATGAAAACAACTGCGATTTTTATTAATGCTTCAAGAGGAGCAGTGGTTGATGAGCAAGCATTGTTACATGCGGTTCAATCCGGGGAAATTGCTGGAGCTGGCTTGGATGTATTCGATCAAGAGCCTATTTCTGCTTCTCACCCTCTTCTTCAATTGCCTAATGTTGTAGCTCTTCCTCATATCGGCAGTGCGAGTATCGAAACGCGCACGGAAATGATTTCTTTATGTGTTAAAAACATTAAAGCAGTACTTACAAATGAGTCTCCCATTACAATTGTAAATAAAGAAGCGTTTGCGAAAAAATCATAACAGAAAAAGGCAATTTCATTTCGGTGAAATTGTCTTTTTTTATTAAAAAACAGTGAGAGCCATGTTATGATAATAAAATGAAATATTTTAAAAATTTACATTTATCTTTATATACCAATTTTTTTAACGAGTTTACGAGAAAAGATGGCAAGTAAACCTTGTAAAAAAGAAAAATAAGGTCTATAATGTCCTCTATAAGAGAACAAATGTATACGTAGAAAGAACACAGAGGTGAGGAATATGACAAAAAGTATTTCAGTAGGATTATTAGGGTTAGGAACGGTAGGAAGCGGAGTAGTCAAAATTATTGAAAATCATCAGGATAAATTAAGTCATCAAGTCGGGTGTCCTGTAGAAGTTAAAAAAGTAGTAGTTAAAGATATTGATAAGAAACGTGACGTAGAAATCAGTGAAGATAAATTAACAACGAATGTTGAAGACGTTTTACATAACGCGGAGATTGACGTTGTCATTGAAGTAATGGGTGGCGTTGAAGAAACAAGAGATTATATCTTAACAGCCCTTCGTAATAAAAAGCATGTTGTAACGGCAAACAAAGATTTGATGGCAGTTTACGGCTCAGAATTGTTAACAGTAGCTTCTGAAAATAACTGTGATTTATTTTATGAAGCAAGTGTAGCAGGCGGTATTCCAATTCTTCGTGGATTAGCAGATGGATTAGCATCTGATCGTATTACCAAAATGATGGGAATTGTAAATGGTACAACAAACTTCATTTTAACGAAAATGACAAAAGAAGGAAGCGCTTATGATGAAGTGTTAAAAGAAGCGCAGGATTTAGGATATGCTGAAGCGGATCCCACTTCTGACGTAGGTGGTTTAGATGCTGCTCGCAAAATGGCAATCTTGGCTACACTAGGATTTTCAATGAAAATTGACTTGGACGATGTTCGTGTTCAAGGTATTACAGAAGTAACGGAAGAAGACTTGCAATATAGTAAACAATTAGGCTATACGATGAAACTGATTGGATATGCACATCGTGACGGCGACAATGTAGAAGTTAGTGTTCAGCCAACTCTTTTAGCAGACACACATCCTCTTGCTTCAGTAAGCGATGAGTACAATGCTGTATATGTATACGGAGAAGCTGTTGGAGAAACGATGTTTTATGGACCGGGGGCAGGAAGCCTGCCAACTGCCACTGCTGTCGTATCAGATTTAGTAGGTGTTATGAAAAACATGCGTTTAGGTGTGAATGGTAAAAGTGCGGTAACGCCTCAGTATCCAAAACAGTTAAAAGCAGAAGATGAAATGTTCTCGAAGCATTTCTTACGTATTCATGTTAAAGATCAAGTTGGAGCATTTGCAAAATTAACAACACTATTTTCAGAGCGTGGCGTGAGCTTCGAAAAAATTATTCAACTTCCTGTGAAAGGAAGCGAATTAGCTGAGATTGTTGTTGTTACACACAAAACATCTCAAAAAGATTATGAGGAAATCCTTCAGCAGCTTCGGGATTTACCAATTGTAGAAAATGTAAAAAGCAGTTACCGCGTAGAGGGAGTTGGCACAGTATGATGTGGAAAGGTCTATTAGCTGAATATAAAGAGTTTTTACCTGTAACAGAGAAAACACCTATGCTTACACTACATGAAGGAAATACACCTTTAATTCATCTCGCTCATTTATCAAAAGAGCTAGGCATTGATTTACATGTGAAAGTAGAAGGGTTAAATCCAACGGGGTCATTTAAAGACCGCGGAATGGTAATGGCTGTAGCAAAAGCCAAAGAAGAAGGAAGTAATACGGTTATTTGTGCATCTACAGGTAACACATCCGCAGCTGCAGCAGCTTATGCATCACGCGCTGGCATGCGCTGTATCGTTGTTATTCCAAATGGAAAAATTGCGATGGGGAAATTAGCTCAAGCTGTTATGTATGGTGCAGAAATTGTAGCAATTGAAGGAAACTTTGACCAAGCGCTTTCTATGGTTCGTAAGCTGAGTGAAACATCACCGGTTGCACTTGTAAACTCTGTAAACCCATATCGTATTGAAGGGCAAAAAACAGCTTCTTTCGAGATTTGTGAACAGCTTGGAAAAGCGCCTGACGTTTTAGCTATCCCAGTGGGGAATGCAGGGAATATTACAGCTTACTGGAAAGGATTCAAAGAATACAGTGAGCGTCACCAAACGTCTCTTCCTCACATGCACGGGTTTGAAGCAGAAGGTGCAGCCGCGATCGTGCGTAATCAAGTTATCGAAAATCCAGAAACAATTGCAACGGCTATTCGAATCGGAAATCCAGCAAGCTGGGATTATGCTGTAAACGCAGCAAAAGAATCAAACGGAAAAATTGATGAAGTAACAGATGAACAAATCTTAGAAGCATATCGTACAATTGCACGCAAAGAAGGTGTATTTGCAGAGCCAGGTTCTTGCGCTTCAATAGCTGGTGTGTTTAAAGATGTAGCTTCTGGTAAAATTGCAAAGGGTTCAACGGTTGTAGCTGTATTAACAGGTAACGGATTAAAAGATCCAAACGTAGCAATCGATGCTCATAATGTAAAGCCAGTGGTTTTACCAAATGATGAAGAAAAGGTATTTGAGTATATCCAAGGTGTCGTTGCTTCATGCTAGAAAATGAGCGTTTTGTCATTACGGTCCCAGCTAGCTCTGCTAATTTAGGGCCAGGATTTGATTCCATTGGAGTGGCTTTATCTCGTTACTTAAGATTAACAGTAGAGCGTCATGAGGAATGGATTTTTATCCCTGAAACGAAAGAAGTGCAAAGTATTCCTACAGGTACAGATAACTTAATGTATGAAGTGGCACAAGACGTGGCTCGTCAATTTAACATTGATCTTCCAAGTGCGAAGGTCTCTGTTTGGAGCAACATTCCATTAGCAAGGGGACTTGGAAGCAGCGCATCGGCTATCGTAGCTGGAATCGAGCTGGCTAATGTACTGTGTGACTTGCGTTTATCAAAAAGAGAAAAGCTTCGCATCAGCAGCTTAATGGAAGGACATCCCGATAACGTCAGCCCGTCTATTTACGGCGGAATCGTTGTTGGTTACCATCATGAAAATGAAACATATATTGCTCAAATACCTGAATTTGATGTCGATATCGTGATGGCTATTCCAGAATATGAATTAAAAACAACCGATGCTCGTGATGTGCTGCCTTCGGATATTAATTATCGCCACGCAGTAGAAGCTGGGGCAATAGGGAACATGCTAGTAGCGGCCCTGTTAAATAAAGATTTACCTCTGGTAGGCGAATTTATGGAGAAAGATTTATATCACGAACCTTATCGTATGAGGCTCGTGCCAGAGCTTTCTCTTGTGCGAAAAGAAGCAAAAGCTCTGGGCGCATACGGTGTGTCACTAAGCGGAGCCGGTCCGAGTGTATTATGTTTAGCACCAAAAGGAAAAGGAAAAGCGATTGCTGAACATATGTATGCTTTACTGCCGAACTGCGAAATAGATGTTTTACAAATTGATCGCAAAGGTGTATTTGTAGAAGCTGAAGTCACAACGAGTTAATAAAAAAATCCTCATTCATTTGAATGAGGATTTTTCATTCGCAAGCCCCAATAAAATGGGAGGTTGCTTTTATAATAAAATCAAAGAGATTAGAATACTTGTTCTACTTCAACTACACCAGGTACTTCTTCTAAAAGGGCACGTTCGATACCAGCTTTTAGCGTGATTGTTGAACTTGGGCAGCTTCCGCAAGCGCCTAAAAGACGTAACTTTACAATACCATCCTCTACGTCTACTAGCTCACAGTCTCCACCGTCGCGAAGTAAAAACGGACGAAGTTTTTCTAATACTTCTTGAACTTGCTCGTGCATTTCTGACATAACTATCGACTCCTTTCTTCTACTCTTATTATAAACGGTCTTTCATGAAAAATCTATCGGAGTATACATCGTAATGTTACCTTAAAAGAAAAAGATGTGCAATGAATCAGTTTTGTGTAAAATAGTATTCATAATGAAGTAAAAGTGTGAATAATCGTACAGTTTGTATGTAAAGATTCAAGGGGGATGTGCTATGCAATCAACTGAGGTAGAAGTGTGTATTTATGGAGCTGAAATTGTTTGTGCAAGCTGTGTTAATCTGCCGTCTTCAAAAGACACCTATGATTGGCTAGAGGCAGCGATTTCTCGCAAATATCCGAACCAACCGTTTGCTATCACATATGTAGATATAAACGAGCCGCATACGGATCCGGAAAAAGCAGCCTTTGCCAAGCGTGTGATTGAAGAAGATTTATTCTATCCTGTAGTGGTTATTAATGGAGAAATTGTTGGGGAAGGCAATCCGAAATTAAAGCGCGTATTTGAGGAAATGGAGAAGTATGGTTTCTGCGCATCATAATGAAAAAAGCCGTTAGATTGTCAGTCATCTAACGGCTTTTATTTTATCCACTGTGGTGTTTATACATCCAAAGAATACCTGATTTTAATAATCGAGCTACGCGTCCTGTAATTGGACGTTCGGCAACTAAGCCAAATCCATGCTTTTTGCCTAATGAACCAAGTATGCCTTTTAATTTAATAGTTGGCAATTCATCTGGAAGCGCTTCGCCTTTCCAGCGGTGAAGAAGTACTTGCACAATTTGTTCAGCCTGACCTTCTGCAAGCTGAGCACTTGGTGCATGCGGTAGGCTTGCACAATCACCTAAAATGTAGACATTTTCATCGTCAGGCAAGTTATGGTATTTCGTTAATACGACGCGTCCTTGAGGATCTTTTTCTACGTCTAAATCGCGTACCACTTTATTTGGCTGGATACCTGCTGTCCACACGATTGCATCGCTTTGAATGGGCTCATCATGATTATAAAGAATGTTCGGTTCTACTTTTGTAATATTAGCACTATTTACGATTTCAACACCGTTTGAAGTAAACCAAGTTTGAACGTAATTACTTAAACGTTCTGGGAAAGCAGATAAAATTAATTTACCGCGGTCAAATAAGATGATTTTTAAATCCGGGCGGCTTTCTCTTAGCTCGCTTGCTAGTTCTACTCCGCTTAATCCAGCTCCTACAATTGAAACAGTAGCGTGGGCCGGCAAGTTGTTTAATGTCTGATAAGTTGCTCGTGAAGCATCAATGGATTGAATGCTGTATGTATGCTCAAGAGCTCCGGGAACTCCATGATATTTATCTTCGCATCCGAGTCCTACAATCAGGTCATCGTAAGCGATCATTTGATCATCCACATAGACGCATTTCTCTTCCAGGTCTATGCGTTTTACACAGCCGTAGCGAATTTTTAAGCGAGGGTGTTCAGGAAAAGCAACACGAACATGCTGATCAGAGATTGTTCCAGCTGCAAGTGCATAGAATTCAGTTTTTAGTGAGTGATAAGGTGCTTTGTCAATAAGCGTTACTTCTACATCGTTAGGCAATTGATTCGGAAAAAGGCGCTGCAAAACGCGCATACCACCGTATCCGCCGCCCAGTATGACAAGGTTCTTCATGTGAATTTCCCCTTTAGCTTCATGCATTTTTGTTTTCTCTCTATTATTCTTGCTTTTAAGAATAGGAGAGTACAAATTACCGTTAATAAGGATGGTTGCCAAAAAGATATGAAAGGCTATATAAGATAACATATTTTACTTAAATAATAATTTAATATAACCTCGTTTGGTTTTCTATACATAAAAGTATAACTAAATTAATAAAAAACCACAATATGTTTCAACATAATTTCAAGCTATCCCTGTAATAAAGCTTTATTTATACGTTTTGTTGAAAAAGTCTGTGAAGCTAAGAAGCGTGCGCAAAATGAACGTGAATTTCCAAAGTTGACGTTGGAAATGAAAGGAGATAGGATAAACTAATAGTAGAGAGGTGAAAAACGTGATACAGCCAATTATTGAATTTTGCGTTAGCAATTTAGCCAGTGGTTCTCAAACAGCTTTAGAAAAGCTTGAAAAAGATCCAAATCTAGATATTATTGAATACGGATGTTTAGGTTATTGCGGGAAATGTTCACAATCTTTATTTGCCTTGGTAAACGGAGAGATTGTTACAGCGGAAACACCTGAACAGTTAGTAGATAATATTTACATTCATTTAGAAGAAAACCCAATGTTTTAAACTATCCCCGCTGTCGTATCTCTTTTTATCAGAAGAGGGACATGAGGCTAATAGAATAGATGATGTAAGCACGGCTGTCTTGCCGTGCTTTTTTATGCGTTTTTGCGCAAATATCTGCGCTTTAACCATCCTCTTTACAATCATAATGCTTCTTTTGTTTTTTAATACTCCAAAGGAGGACAAAATAAAAAACCCCTTAATCTTTATGATTAAGGAGCTAAAAAAACGGGGGATAATATTATTGTGTACAAAAGAGAATCACTTTATACTAGAGCTACATAAAAAAATAATGGGTGATAATATGAAAAAATTTCAGTTTACAAAAATGCATGCACTTGGCAACAACTATATCTACGTAAATATGTTTGAAGAACATATAGAAGAGCAAGAGTTAGCACCGCTTGCTGTAAAAGTCTCAAATGTTTATACGGGAATTGGATCGGATGGAATGATTCTTATTTGTCCATCTGAACGTGCAGATGTAAAAATGCGCGTATTTAATAATGACGGCTCGGAAGCAAAAAACTGCGGAAACGGTTTAAGATGTGTAGCTAAATATGCATATGAACATAATTTAGTAACAAGCGAAAGATTTTTTATCGAAACGCTTTCTGGAGTTGTAGAAGCAACGGTGCATCCGCAGGGAAATGAAGTTCCAGAAGTGACAATCGATATGGGAGCGCCTATTTTAGCTAGAGAACAAATTCCAATGACGGGAGCAAGCCAAGACCAGGTCGTTAATGAAGAGATGGAATTTGGAAAAGAACGGTTAAAAGGGACGGCTGTATCAATGGGAAATCCTCACGTCGTCTTTTACGTAAATGATATTGAACAAGCGCCTCTTACTACATTAGGACCCGTGGTTGAAAAAGATTCGCGTTTTCCAGAAGGAGTGAACGTTGAATTTGTCGAGGTAGTGAACGAAAGAGAGCTGAACTTTCGTGTATGGGAAAGAGGTTCGGGTATCACTCAAGCATGTGGGACAGGAGCATGCGCTGCTGTTGTTTCGTCTGTGTTAAATGAGAAGACGAAAAAAGATGCTCCTACTGTCGTACACCTCGCTGGAGGAGATTTAACGATTGTTTGGCAAAATAAAGGCAATGTATTAATGACAGGTCCAGCCAATGTGATTTGTGACGGCACGTATTATTATTAAAAAATGAAGAAGCAGACGATTTGTCGTCACAGCCATTTCGTCGTATACTAAACAAAAAAGGAGGTCTGTTTAAAAATGAGTCAAGATATCCTAACAATTACAGAAGCTGCAAGCTTTCAAATAAAAGATATGATGAAAGAACATGAAGAAGAAAATGCTTATTTACGTGTTAATGTAAATGGAGGAGGCTGTTCAGGTCTTTCTTACGGTATGGGTTTTGCTCACGAAGTAAATGAAAACGATACGCTGTTTGAACAACATGGCATTAAGATTCTTGTAGATAGCGAAAGTGCTCCAATTTTAAAAGATGTAAAAATTGATTACAAGCAATCTATGCTAGGCGGAGGGTTTACAATTGATAACCCAAACGCCATTGCAGCATGCGGCTGCGGCTCTTCTTTCCGTACAGCAAGCAACGCAGGTGCTCCTGAAGAGTGCTAAATATATTTTTATAAAGAAGCTTTCTTCACCTCATCTGGTGAAGAAAGCTTTTTTAATGAGAAATTTTTGTATGTTACATCATCTGCCAAACATGTTGACTGAATAATCAGTCTTTTTTATACTCAATAAAAAAGAGGAGATGAACGGATTTGATAGATGCGACTCGTTACGACGCGGAACAAGTAGGAGGTTACGGAAGTTTTCGCAAAAAAAACACCCTGCCTATTCTATGGAAGGGGTTTATAAACTGGTTAAAACTTGAAAGTAGGAAAATGGAGTCTAAGGATGCAAAAAGTATTCACTTCAGTGAATCGCATTTATTTGTTCAACATTTGCCTTTTTCCTCAGGTGAAGCCTGTTATCAAAACTCGTCCTCTGCGCCTCTTAACCATTCTGAACCTTACATTCGCTATTATGAAAATGCTAACGCCTCTCTGGCTGAAAGCTACGGAGCAGTTGAAGGAGAGCATATTCTGCTGATTGAACGTATTGCCGGTCAATCAGAGGTAGTAAAATATTTAAGCAAGCTCGAAGGTTTGAAGGCCTACAGGATGAGCGTAACTAGTCAAGAAGGAAACCATTCCTTTTATGAAATCTGTTTAATAAGCAGTGATGCGGAAATGATGAGTGAAATCATTCATCGAATGGTTACACCAATCCAGCAATGAAAAAAGCAGGCGAGAGCCTGCTTTTTTTATGAGAACATTGACGTACTGTGCATAGGCTGTAAGCGAGCCTTTGGATCAATGTATGCTTTAGCGTTATTAACAGCAGTCGGACCTTCGCCAAATCCTGCCACGATGAGTTTTACTTTTCCATCATATGTGCAGACATCACCTGCTGCATAGATGCCAGGAATGTTTGTTTCTTGCTTTGAGTTAACAACAATTGCATTTTTCTCTAAATCTAAGTCCCATTCTTTAATTGGACCTAGAGAAGAAACAAATCCAAAGTTTACAATAACATCATCTACGTCTACTACTGTCTTTTCTTCACCTTTTGTGTTTTCTAACACAACTTGTGTAATACGGTCATCGCCAATAAATTCAACCGGTACATAAGGCGTTTTAATATCAACTGATGAATTATGCAAGTTTTCTACGCTGTGTTCATGAGCGCGGAACTTGTCTCGGCGATGCGTTAACGTTACTTTTTCTGCGATCGGCTCTAACATAAGAGACCAGTCTACAGCAGAATCCCCGCCCCCGCATACTAGTACTTTGCGGCCTTTGAATTTATTCATATCATCCACAAAATAATGAAGGTTCGTTTGCTCGAACTGTTCTGCGTTTTCTAGCTCGATTTTACGGGGCTTAAATGCACCGTTTCCAGCCGTAATAATAATTGTTTTTGAATAGTGGACTTCAGAATTAGTAGTTAATCGAAATACACCGTCCGCTTGTTTTTCTACCTTTTCTACGGCTTGCTCTAGCGCAACTGCAGGTTTAAATTGATCCATTTGCTCTTTTAGGTTATTGACTAATTCTTGAGCCCGTACTTTTGGAAAACCAGCTACGTCATAAATATATTTTTCAGGATATAAAGCAGAAAGCTGCCCACCAAGCTGTGGCAAGCTTTCAATAATTTTTACGCTCGCTTGACGCATACCGCCATAAAATGCTGTAAATAAGCCTGTAGGGCCGCCTCCGATGATGGTAATATCATATACTTGTTTATCTTCTTTCATTTATAATCACCTCTAGATTGTTCTGTGCCAATGCATATTCTACTTTATGATAGCATAGTAAATTATAAAATATCATTAAAACACGCTGGAATGTTTGAGAAACTTTCTCAACTTAAAGATCAGTATTTGTAATCATTAACATAACCACACGTTTTGGTCAAATATAAAACTGGGTATACAGGAAAGTAATTGAAAATTTAAAAGCTTGTAAATACAAAGTGAAGGGTTGAAAAACCGATTAAAAAAGCATAAGATGTTTGTGTAAATCAAGCTAGGACTTATGCTTACATTTTTTTGAAACAGAAAAAATGTATTTTTTTAAAAAAGAACGTGAAGTGATTCACATTATTTTTCTTATATGAATAATAAATGGATAGCGATGATCGTTCTTGCTCAAACTAACATAAAAAAGCAAACCAAATAAAATTGCTCTTATCATTATATTTGTAAGACATACTTGTGACTATAACTAAAAAAGGTGGATGACATTCCTATGAAAAAGCCTAAAATCGTCATTTTGGGTGCCGGGTATGGCGGCATTATGACAATTGTTAATTTACAAAAGAAACTGGGTGCTAGTGATGCGGAAATTGTTTTGGTAAATAAAAACGATTACCATTACGAAACCACATGGCTTCATGAAGTATCAGCAGGTACAATTCATCAAGATCGCTCTCGTGTTCCTGTTAAAAATTTAATTAACACAAATAAGGTTACATTTATCAAAGACACGGTCGTAGATATTAAGTTAGATGAAAAGCGTGTTCTTCTTGAAAACAGTGAGCTAACGTACGATTATTTAGTTGTTGCTTTAGGGTATGAAGCAGAAACTTTCGGAATTAAAGGTTTAAAAGAACATGCATTTACCATTACGAGCATTAATGCAGCACGTCAAATTCGTGAGCATATTGATTATGTGTTTGCGACGTACAACAATGAAGTGGAAAAAAGAGACGAACTTCTGACAATTATTGTTGGGGGTGCTGGCTTTACCGGCATTGAATTTGTGGGAGAATTAGCAAATCGAGTCCCTCAGCTTTGCAAAGAGTTTGATATTCCGCGTGAAAAAGTACGCGTTATTTGTGTAGAAGCAGCGCCTACGGCTTTGCCAGGTTTTGATCCAGAACTTGTAGAATATGCGGTAACACAACTAGAACGAAAAGGAATCGAGTTCAAGATCGGAACAGCGATTAAAGAGTGTACAGAAGAAGGGATTATTGTATCAAAAGATGACCAAGTAGAAGAAATCAAATCAGCAACAGTTGTATGGGCTGCGGGTGTTCGAGGCAGTCACGTGATTGAAAAAGCTGGATTTGAAAACATGCGCGGGCGTGTAAAAGTAAGCAATAGCTTGCTGGCACCAGGGCATGAAGATGTGTTTGTTATTGGAGATTGTTCACTAATGATTAACCCTGAAACAGAACGTCCTTATCCGCCAACAGCTCAAATTGCTATGCAGCAAGGCGGTACCTGCGCTGAAAATATTAGCCGTTTGATGAAAGGTCAAAAAGAATTAAGCGAGTTCAAACCAGATATTAAAGGAACGGTATGTTCGTTAGGGCATGATGACGCAATTGGCGTTGTATATGGTCGAAAACTATTTGGTTCAAGCGCATCTTTTATGAAAAAAGTTGTTGATAATCGCTCGCTTTTCCTTCAAGGCGGAGCAGGTCTTGTATTGAAAAAAGGAAAATTTAATTTCTTTTAAAACAAAAAGCAAAAGGTCTTTAAGCCTTTTGCTTTTTTGGTATTAACTTACTTTTCTGTGATTGACGCCTTCATTACTCTTAAGTAAACTGAGAGTATAAAGAGTAACGGAGGCGAAAAGCAATGGAAATGAGTGTGCCTGTACTAATTATCTCCATCTTGTTGTTTTTTGTTTTGTTTTTTGGAATCGGTTTCTTATTGAATATGCTGCTTCGCATGTCTTGGATTATGGCCATTATTTATCCCGTGATTTTTATTTTTATTATTGATGATGTAAGAGCGGTTGATTACATTCAACATCCCGCTCACTCCTTTCAGCAGCTAGGGACAAAAGTGCTCTCTTTAGCTACAGCTGACATTGCGATTTTAATGGCTGGTTTTATAGGTGCACTAGCTTCAGGCATTACCATTAAATCTTTACGCACAAGAGGGTACCAAATGTTTTAAATGTAAATTCTTCTCGCAAACGAATAATTTGTTTTTATGTTGGAAACAAATAGATTCGTGAGAGGAGTTGTGGAAATCACAATGATTGGAAAAATAGCAAAGCGATTCATTATGTGCCTACTACTGGTCGGAGCGCTGTTTACAACATATGAAGCAATTACTGGCGTCCCAATAACCACAGTCATCAAATATATGCCTTTTATAAACCGTACAGGGCATCCTCTAATGAATGAAAGGCTCTTGCCATCATTTCTAAAACCACTAAGAGCTGAAGCGGCTAGCAATGACAAAGAGCGTCTGACGATTGAAGAAGCATTTGATTGGTCGCGTTATCCAACTAAGAATGTATTGGCTACGGGTTACACAGCTGGTTACGAATCAACTGGGAAAAATCCCAATCATCCAGGGTATGGTATTACATATTCGGGCGTTAAAGTAAAACGTGACTTGTATTCAACCATCGCTGCTGATTTAACCATATTTCCAATCGGCACGATCTTGTTTATTCCGGGCTATGGCTATGGAGTGGTAGCAGATAAAGGTGGGGCTATTAAAGGCAATCATCTTGATTTATATTTTGAGACTGTTTCCGATGTGTACAACATATGGGGTAAAAAAGAATTAAACGTCTATGTAGTGAAATCAGGGGACGGCCGCTTAACTGAAGAAGAGTTAACAATGCTGAATGAAAAGAAGTCGATGCAGGTTTTTCGCCAGCAGGTAAAATAAACGAGAAACACATGAAGAATTCTTCATGTGTTTTCTTATGTTTTATGGCCATACATAATACGTTACAAAAGCAACTGCTATCCCTGTTAAGGCCCCAAAGAAAACTTCAATAGGCTTATGTCCAAGCAGCTCTTTTAGCTTCACTTGTTTTTCGTCTTCTTCATTGGTCGTCCACAGCTTTGCCTCTTTTACCGCGCGCTGAAAGTCTTCAACCAAACGATTTAAAACCGTTGCTTGCTCTCCTGCATGTCTTCTTACTCCTTTAGCATCGAACATGACAATAATGGCAAAAATAGCGGAGAGAGCAAAAATGGGGGATTTAAGACCTTCTGCTAGCCCAATGGCAGTTGCTAAGGAAGTTACTGCTGCGGAGTGAGAGCTTGGCATGCCTCCCGTACTAAAAAATAAGCTGCCGTCTATTTTCTTAGTAGCTACAAAAGAAAGGGGAATCTTAATAAATTGAGCAAAGAAAATAGCGATTAATGAACTCCAAAGTGGAAAATTTGAGAATAAATCCATTGAGACGTCCTCCCTCAACTTAAAATGTCTGAAAAGCTAAACCCGTATGATGAAAAAAGCGGTAGATGAAAGTATATGTGTGAAACTAAGGTTTTTGAACTGTGATTAAAAATTGTATTTCTGCTATCATATGTATATAGATGAAAACAGTGGTGAATATGATATATATTCCACTTGCTGAATAGATTAAACAAAGCAGATGATAAATAAAAATAAAATCTCTATACGTAAAAGGGAGGAATTTTATGTTTTCGCATGTAGAAACATTTGGTGTTGATCATCAAACAGAAGCGCTCGTAATCGGGTTATTTAATCAAAACCAACAATTTGAAGGCCTTCTAAAAGAAATTGATGAAGCTTTAGGTGGACAGCTCATTCATTTGATTAAAGAAGGGGATATACGTGTACAAGAAAAACGTACATCAACGATTCATACACTAGGAAAATTAGGAGCAAAACGTCTTTATTTTGTGGGACTCGGACGAAAGCAAGCGCTAACTAAAAATGGACTCAAAGAGAGCTTTGGACTGTTATTTAAAAAGTTAAAAGAAGCGAAGATTTCAAACGCATCGGTCGCCCTTTCTACATTTGATACAGGAGTGTGGTCAGAGCAAGAAACTGCAGCTTTATTAGGAGAAGCTCAACAGCTTGCTATGTACGAGTTTGAAAACTACAAAAAGAAATCAAACGAACCTGACAAGCAGCTTGAGAAAATTGAACTGTTTTCTTTTTACAAAGACGTTGTACAATCTGCTTTGGTTGGATATACGTATGGAAAAGCAACAAACTCAGCGCGCACCCTTGTTAACTTACCAAGCAATATGCTAACGGCTACAGATTTAGCTAATTATGCAGTAGAAATGGCACATACATATGGTTTTGAATATGAAATTTTAGAAAAAGAAGAGATGGAAACATTGGGAATGGGCGCACTGTTAGCAGTTAATCAAGGTTCCGCAGAGCCTCCTAAAATGATTGTCCTGAAATATCAAGGAAAAGAAAAATGGGAAGACGTTATTGGGTTGGTAGGAAAAGGGATTACCTTTGACACAGGTGGTTACTCTATTAAATCTAAAGACGGGATTGTAGGTATGAAAACAGATATGGGCGGAGCTGCATCTGTTCTTGGTGCAATGGAAGCAATTGGAGAATTAAAACCTCATCAAAACGTAGTAGCTGTCATTCCATCAACTGACAACGTTATTAGCGCGCGTGCTTTTAAGCCAGATGACGTAATTACAGCAATGAATGGAAAGACAATAGAAGTACTGAATACAGATGCTGAAGGGCGTTTAGCGTTAGCTGATGGTATCTCCTATGCCAAACACCACGGAGCAAATTATTTAGTAGACGTGGCGACATTAACGGGTGGTGTAATTGTAGCTCTTGGTACACATACAACTGGGGCAATGACGAATGATTCTGCTTTATTGCAGCAAATAGCGAAAGCGAGCATTGAGACAGGCGAACCGATTTGGGAGCTGCCTATTACAGAACGAGACAAAAAGCGTGTTCGGGGAAGTAAGGTAGCAGATTTAAATAACTCTCCTGGACGAGAGGGGCACGCAATTATGGCAGGAACTTTTATTGGTGAGTTTGCAGAGCAAACACCATGGGTTCACTTGGATATTGCTGGAACTGCAACATCCGCTGCTTCTCATGAGTTAGGACCTTCAGGTGCAACAGGCGTGATGGTGCGAACACTAGCTACAATGGTTTGTTCATTTGAAGCCAATTAATGAAAAAAGTATAGCAGTGATAGAAAGAAACGTAAAAAGAAGCATCGATGATGCTTCTTTTTTAATATGTTTACATAATGTTTTTTCTTTTTAGTAAGAAAAGATTACTTAGAAAAATCCTTATATTGTTAAGGGTGTAGAGAAGTTAAACAAACGTTTATTTAGTAAGATGATTGACTTTTTTTCTATACCTAATATAATGAACATGTTGTTTATCTCTCTAATGTTTTAATGAGATAAAGTGAAAAGAAAAATGGAGGTTTCAAAATGAATGCAGTATTAATAGCTGTGCTCGTGATGCTGATTTTGAGCTTATTGCGTATCAACGTTGTCTTTTCTTTAGCAGTCGGAGCGCTAATTGGAGGACTTGTTGGCGGTATCAGCCTCACAGATACAGTAAGTATATACACAGATGGTCTTGGAAACAGTGCTTCTGTTGCATTAAGCTATGCTTTGCTTGGAGGATTTGCAATGGCTGTTTCGCGGACAGGGCTGCCTGATGCCGTTGTTCAGCTAGCGTTAAAAATAGTAGGGAAAGAAGGAGAAACGAAAAAGAAGTCACTGTCAAAAGTACTGATTTTATTGATCATCCTTATTATTTCATGTTTTTCTCAAAACGTTATTCCGGTTCACATTGCATTTATTCCGCTTTTAATTCCACCTCTATTGAAAGTATTTAATCAGTTAAAAATCGATCGCCGATTAGTCGCAACCGTTATTACATTTGGATTGGTTACACCTTATATGTATTTGCCGGCAGGATTCGGTAAGATTTATCACGACATTTTATTTACTAACATCAAAGAAAGTGGATTAACAATTGATAAAGGAGATATTACCACGGCGATGGCTCTTCCAGCTTTAGGAATGGTAGTGGGCTTATTGTTTGCTGTGTTTATTTCGTACCGCAAGCCGCGCACTTATGAAGACATTGACATTGACCAAGGCACAGAGGAGCGTACAGGTTACACAACAAGAGGAATTATTGTAGCTTTACTTGCGATTGTAGCGGCTTTAACTGTGCAGCTCTTAGTAGATTCTATGATTTTCGGAGCGCTTGCAGGGATTGTTGTCGTTTACTTCAGCGGGGCTTTGAAGTGGAATGAAGCAGATCCAGTATTAACGAACGGAATGAGAATGATGGCTTTCATCGGATTTGTTATGCTGTCTGCCTCTGGTTTTGCAAAAGTTCTTCAAGAAACTGGAGATGTAGAAGCGCTTGTAAAAGGCTCTGTTGCTCTTATTGGCGGCAACCAAATGCTAGGTGCATTTCTTATGCTTGTCATCGGGCTTTTAGTGACAATGGGCATTGGTTCTTCTTTCTCTACCATTCCAATTATCGCGACGATTTTTGTTCCTCTTTGCTTAGAACTTGGTATGAGTCCAATGGCAACGATTTGTATTGTTGGTACAGCGGGAGCGCTTGGAGACGCTGGTTCACCAGCTTCAGACAGTACGCTTGGACCCACATCTGGATTAGCAGTCGATCGTCAGCATGATCATATTTGGGATACGTGTGTACCAACTTTTCTTCACTATAACATTCCACTTATTATTTTTGGGTGGATTGCCTCGGTTATCTTGTAAATAGAGGCCCTATAATGAAAAAAAGCAGCCGATCAAAACCGGCTGCTTTTTTCATGCTTGAGAAAGAGTAGAAGCAGTGCTGTCACAAGCTCCTAATGCTTGCTCTACAGCCTGAAGAGATTGTTCAATACGTTCACGATTTGAATCTTTCTCTACTGTTTGAAGAGCTTGTTCAAGGCTTGCTTTTGCCTGATTTAATGATGTGCAAGAATCTTGCACGTAACCTCTAGCGTTTTTAGACATTCTTCTTCCTCCTAACTAACAAAAAATGAGAATCAATAAGTAGTATGAGTAATTTGCAGGGAATTATGAGGAGAAATAATAAAAAGGATTAACTCTTATGAAAGGAGTTAATCCTGTCAGCCTAACTGTTTAAATTGGTTGGAATGTAGAAGTTCAAGCACTTTCTTATCAAGCTCCTTAATTTTCTTTACAGCCAGATTATATTCCATTTCACGGTAATGGTGTTTGCCGCC
Source organism: Priestia sp. MDV22-iso46 (assembly GCF_058629175.1). NCBI lineage: Bacteria > Bacillati > Bacillota > Bacilli > Caryophanales > Bacillaceae > Priestia > Priestia sp. MDV22-iso46. The sequence goes on along the minus strand of NZ_JBZVWT010000004.1, from coordinate 30,452 downwards.
TGGCTCTTCATCAGCTTCATCAGCTAGTTTGACTACTTTTTGAAGAGGGCGTTGTTGAATTGTTCCTTCAGGCAAATATGAGTCTGTGTGTAGTAAAATAGCTAAAGCAATTTCTTTTGCCGCCTGAGGTTCCTCACCTAAACGAATGAGTAATTTATGTGCACGTTCAGCCCCTTTAATAGCGTGAATATCATTTTGACGATACTTCTCATAATCCCACTGACCATTTGTGTACCATTCGTAGTGGCCAATATCATGAAGCAGCGCTGCTTTTGTAGCTAAATCGGGGTTTACATTATGCTGTACGGATAGACGAAACGCATGATAGGCGACGGATACAGCATGCGCAACGCCAGATCGAGTTAAATATTTTTGAGCGATAGGATGCGTGAAAATTTCTACTAGCGTAACATGTCTCATCATGTCATCCCTCCTAAAGAAAAAATATATTTCCAAATACAATATCATATTTGTATCCTAAATACAATTATCGTGTAATTTGTTTTTACATACAAAAATGGCATATATTATAATATTCGGAACGAAACAACATGTACATCTTTTTTTGAAGAAAATAAGACTTTTTTCCTTGTATTTTACCATCTAATATTTAACGATACGTGACAGCAGTCAAATTGGTTATCGGGATGAATAAACGTAATTTTAATATAGTCTGGAGTATAAAAAACATCGATTTTTGTCTTAACACCAGTGGAAAGAATGAGTCTTTTTACTTCACTCATTTTGGATTCTTGAGCAGCAGCTTTTATTTTTTTTATTAAATTTGGCGAAGTATTAGCTCTTTGAATAAATATAGTAGCGCTTTGCATGGTAGAGGGAATAACTTTAAGAGATTGCTGAAATGTCGCGATGTCCGCCTCAGGTAAGTTAGGTACCCTGTATGTATAAGGGTGAGGCATGTAGTACGGTGGCCAATAGTAAGACAAGGGAGCAAATGATTTCATATAAGAATCCTCCTAGAAAACGGATTTTTATTATGTATATGTAGAGGGTTCGTATATGTTGTAGCAAAACCGTTATTGTATACTAGATACAAAGGGAGGTATGGATATGAAAACAAAAGATACGCTGTTAGAAGCATTAGGAATTGAGATTATTAGTGCGAGTGAACAAAGAGTCGAAGCGACGATGCCTGTTGATGAGCGAACGCGTCAGCCATTCGGGCTTTTACACGGAGGAGCATCGGTGGCGTTAGCTGAAACTGTGGCTAGTCTAGGTGCCATTAAAAGTGTAGATCTCGAAAAAGAAATCTGCGTAGGTTTAGAAATTAATGCCAATCATATCAAAGGGAAAAAAGACGGAATCGTTACAGCTATAGGCGTTCCTTTACATAAAGGAAAAAAAACAGCGGTTTGGGAAGTGAAAATTCAAGATGAAGAAGAGAATTTAATCTGTATATCCAGATGTACGCTTGCTATTCTACCTAAAGCTTAAACATAAGAATGCTTAGTCTAGAAGGTGTGAGGTATGCTTTTGGAGTGAGAAGGAGCCACCTCACACACTCATGTTAGAGTTTAAAGAGAATTTGGAAGAGCGGATACATAAAAAAGTGAAAAAATAGGTAAAAAAATAAGCGAAATTATGTCTATTCGTGACAGTTACCCTGCGCATAGAGACATGCTCTAGAATATAGTAGTAGTAAAGTATTCTTTTTATTCAGCAACTAGAATATTCATAATATTAAAAATAAGAACAGAAAATAGACCTTCCGATTGTTCAATCGTGCTATAATAGCATTAATATAGTAGGGCGGTTTATTTTACAAAGGGGTGATAATATTGGATAAGAACTCTCAGTATTTATTCATTGATTTTGAATTTACAATGCCAGAGTATAAGGGTTTTCCAAAAGGCTTTTTTCCGGAAATCATTGAAGTTGGTTTGGTGTTTGTTAAAAATCAAGAAATCATTGATCGTTTCTCCTCTTACGTACAGCCTACACACTTTACAAAATTAACTGAGCGCTGTAAATCATTTCTCCATATCGAACAAAATCAAGTAAATGAAGGCATTACGCTAGAGCAGCTTGTACAGCGACTGGGCATGTATAAACACAGCACGATTATTACATGGGGGAACATGGATATGAAAGTATTAAGGCAGTGCTGTCAAAAAAATAAGGTGCCATTTCCTTTTGCAGGTAAAGAAATTGATCTTTCAATGGAGTATAAGCGCTTTTTTGGAGATCAAAATCAAACTGGCCTTTGGAAAGCTGTGCAAGAGTATGGTAAAGAAGGAACTGGAAAGCACCACTGCGCGCTTGATGATGCGATGACCACACTCAATATCTTTAAGCTTGTAGAAAAAGATAAGCGGTACCTTCAAAAACCAGAGCCAACGACCATAGGAGATCGAATCGATTTTTCAAAAGTATTAAATAAATTTGCATTATAAAAGCCAAATCACTTCTACGTGAATTTGGCTTTTTACTTAATGAATACCGTACTCTTTTTTTAACTCTTCTAAACAGGCAATACTTGCTTGAGCAAAAGGGCTATCTTTGGCTTGTTGTTCAGCTATCTTTAATTCAAGCGCTTTTTTTAGTGAATTTTTATAATCGGGAACGCTGTCTTCATAGAGATGAACCATTTTTTGAGGAATATTGGCCTGCTCTCGAAATGCAAGTGCTTTTCGCTCGTGAAAAAAAGGTACGTCCACTTGTCCAGGGTTATGTAAGTCACCTTGTTCTGGATGCTTTAACACAGCTTGAATCCGCACAACATAATGCAGGTCTCGAACTTGTGTAATTTCACCGATGTATTTCCCAGTTTTATAAAGTGCCGTAACGGTTTGACCAATTGTAAATGTCATATTGCCAGATCTCCTTTAAGTAAAGTGTTTGTTATCACCAGTATAAATCAAAACCCTCTACCGTTTCTATGAAAGGATGTTGTACATGATGTATTTAATGTTTTTGCTTTATTTTCCGGAAGATAAAAGAGAATATATTCCTGCTTTTGCTACTATGGCGATTTTTGTACTAGCAGCAGTTGCAGTATGGCGTTTAATCATTAAGATTTCGAAAAAAGAAGAAGAAAAAACGAAGGAGTTAGAAGCAAAGCTAAAAGAACAGGATAATAAGAAATCACTGTAATGAAATGCAAATAAAATGTAAGCGTTTAAAATAATATGTTGCTGGACAATCTATGGAAAGACATCTAAAACTTTCGCTAGTGCATATGCGATTGGAGGGCAACATGAAAAAACTACTACTCATTGGAACCGTGCCTTTTTTCTTGTTAACGGGGTGTATGGAAAAAGAAATATCCAATAAAGAAGTCAAAGTCTATAACGCAGATGGAGATAGCATCGGTACAGTCAAGTTGAAAGAACAGGCCGATGGAATTGAGTTTACGTACAATTTAAGCGGACTTCCACCTGGCGAACACGGCGTACATATTCATGAAATGGGAATTTGCAAAGCTCCTAACTTTAAAAGTGCGGGCAATCACCTTGATCCTGATAAAAAGAAACACGGACTGTTAAATCCAAAAGGACCGCATTTAGGCGATATGAAAAATATTGTGGTAGAAGACGATCAGACGTATACAGGAACAGATATGGTTCCTCAAGTCACGTTAAAAGAAGGAAAGACATCGCTCGTTAAGCGTATGGATGGTTCATCCCTTGTTATTACCGAACAAGGTGATGACGGAATGACAGAGCCATCAGGTAATTCTGGCAAGCGAATCGCCTGCGGAGTTATTTCAAAAAAACATTAAAAACAGCGTTCTTTCTCACGAAAGAACGCTGTTTTTTACGTTAAAGCTACTTTTAAGCGATTTAATCCTTCTTGAAGCTGTTCATGTGAACAGCCAATGTTCAAGCGGATAAAACCTTTTCCATATGTGGAACTGTATTTTTCGCCTTTTTCTACGGCAATTTTCCCTTTTTCTAATAAGCGTTCATGTAATTCTTCTTCTGATAAATGCAGCTTGTTGCAGTCAATCCATAGTAAATAAGTTCCTTCGGGCTGAACCACTCGCAGTTCAGGCAAGTTTTCACTTATAAAACGCGTCACGAGATCTACATTTTTCTTCAGATATACAAGCAGTGCTTCTAGCCACTCCTCACCTTCACTGTAAGCCGCCTCTAACCCAATTATTCCGAATGTGTTTAAATTAGAAAACCCTTGTTTTTGCTGTTGTTGAACATACTGTGTGCGCAGTTTCTCGTTTGGAATAATAATAGCTGAAGCTTGAAGTCCCGGTATATTAAATGTTTTGCTAGGGGCCATACACGTAATGGCTCGATTGGCTGCATCTTCACTCACCATGCTAATGGGAATGTGTTTATAAGGCTGGTAAATTAGATCAGAATGGATTTCATCTGAAACAATTAATACATTGTATTTTTCACAAAGATCGGCAAGCTTCTTCAGTTCTTCTTTTGTCCACACGCGTCCTACTGGATTATGAGGGCTGCAAAGAATCATTAATTTTACGCCTTCTGCAAATTTTTGCTCTAAATCTGCAAAATCAATTTCGTATTTATCGCCCGCAAGTTTTAACGGATTTTCAACAACTTCTCGATCATTTACCTTTATCATGTTAAAAAATGGAGTATAGACTGGAGGCTGAATTAAAATTGAATCTCCGGATTCTGTAAATGCTTGGATAGCCATACTCAGGGCAAATACAACTCCTGGACTGTATGTAATCCATTCATGATCAATGGTCCACTGATGCTTTTTTTCTACCCAAGATGATAAAGCATTTGCCGTAGATTCAGTAGGGGAAGTGTAGCCGAAAATACCGTGTTTGACACGCTCATTAATGGTTTGAAGAACATTAGGCGGCGCTTGGAAATCCATATCAGCTACCCAAAAAGGCAGAACATCTTTTGCTCCAAAAACAAGATCAGTTTTGTCCCACTTTACGGACTGCGTACCTGTACGGTTAATTAATTGATCAAAAGAATAAGTAGACAATAAAAGTACCCCCTTTTTTAATATAATAGTTTGCTTATTTTTAATACGTTTGTCAACGAAGTTAACTTGTGAAGTCAATAAAGAAAGTGAAAAAATTGCTGAAGCACGACTAATAAATTTTTTATTAAAGTTAGCGCCTCGTGTGAAATATACGAACTCGCCCCGTCATTATTGAGACAGGGCTTTTTCACCGTACAAGAAATCGACCATATGAGATTGCACAATGTCGGGACACTCTTCTGGTAAAAGGTGTCCAATTTCCTTTAAAGAGATAAAGGTAGAGTCTGTTAAATCATCTTTTAACTTACGTCCGAGATGCAAAGGAACAACCCGGTCTTCTTCTCCCCAAATGAGTAAACTGGGTTTTTTTATGTGCTGCAAATCCTTTGAGGATAGGTCTCCTTCTCGATCACGAATCATTCTTGTTAAAGCCATAAACGTACGGTCATCCAAAAATGGTTCAGTATAGCCATCAATCATTTCTTCGTCGATTAACTTATGATCAAATACGACATTTTGCAAGTTGCCTAATACACCTTTGCGAGACAGCCACGTTTTTACCCACAGATAAAAGAAGGGAACATAAGAAGACATGACCAATCCATAATGTGAGGGGCCTAAATAAGCTGAGCTGCACAGAAGAACTAGTTTTGATACGCAAGAAGGCTTTAACTTTGCTACGTTTAAACAAACCTGTCCTCCCATTGAATGTCCCGATAGTACAACATCTTTCAACTTTAAATATTCAATCAACTCGATGACAATTCTGGCTAAATTTTTATACGAGTATTGAAAGGTTAACGATTTTTCACTTCGCCCAAATGGCGGAAGGTCCAGCGTAATGATAGAAAACGTATCTTCAAATAAAGGAATTAAACGTCGAAAGCTAAAACTCGATGATAAAAAGCCGTGAATAAATACAATGGCTGGTTTATCAGGGTGATAGTTATGGCATTCGTAGTAAACATTGACTCCATTAAAAGTACGCTGGTGACAAGTAATTTTAGATTCAGTCAATTTGTTTCACTCCATCTTTTTCTTTCTAGTCTGTCCTAATTTCCAGCAATCTATAAAATGAAACTCAATTACCGGTATAGATTTCACATTAAAGATGTGTTTAAATTTGATATAATGGAAAAAGTGAAAAAATTTAATCGTTGTAGGAGGGGAACACGGTGTTCTTAGAAGAAAAAGAGTTAGAAATTTTAGAAATTCTAGAAAAAAATAGCCGTATTTCAATAGATAGTATTTCAAAAATGGTGGATTTAACATTTGAAGAAACCTCTAATATTGTTAAAAAGCTAGAGAGAGAAAAAGTAATTGTGCAATATTCAGCTGATATTAACTGGAGACGAGTAGATGGACATGAGGGCGTCACGGCTATGATAGATGTAAAAGTTGCACCAAAGCGAGGAGTAGGCTTTGACGAGATTGCGGAGCGCATCTATCGTTTTCAAGAAGTGAAATCCGTGTACCTAATGTCAGGAGCATATGATTTGTCTGTTATTATTGAAGAAAAATCAATGTCTGAAGTAGCGTTTTTTGTTTCTGAAAAGCTTTCTACGCTAGACTCTGTTTTATCTACAACGACTCACTTTATCATGAAAAAATACAAGCACGATGGTACCATCTATGACCAAGGCGATGAAGATCGCAGAATCGTGGTGTCTCCGTAATGAAAGAGCGCTTGTCAACAACTGTACAACAGCTGAAACCTTCAGGTATTCGCCGCTTTTTTGATTTAGCAGCAAGTATGGATAACGTCATCTCTCTTGGAGTAGGTGAACCTGATTTTGTCACATCTTGGGCTGTTCGAGAAGCGAGTATTTTATCGTTGGAAAGAGGATATACCTCTTATACAGCAAATGCGGGGCTTTTAGAGCTCCGCTTTGAAATTATGAAGTATATGAAAAGAAATTTTAACGTCTCGTATGATTATAAAGATGATATTATTGTGACCGTTGGAGGAAGTCAGGCTCTAGATATTACAATGCGAGCTTTGATTAACCCTGAAGATGAAATTATTGTCGTGGAGCCAAATTTTGTGTCTTACAGTCCGTTAATTTCGCTAGCAGGAGGAGTTCCTGTGGCAATTGAAACAACGGCAGAAACAGAGTTTAAACTGCAGCCTAGACAGATTGAAGAAGTCATTACAAGCAACACGAAAGCCCTTCTTTTATGCTCTCCTAATAATCCAACAGGAAGCTCACTCTCTAAAGAAGAGCTGCAGGCTATTGCGGATATTGTCATAAAGCATGACTTGCTTGTTATCACGGATGAAATCTATGCAGAATTAACATATGATGAAGAATTTACATCTATTGCTTCTTTAGAAGGAATGAAAGAACGAACTATTATTATTTCTGGCTTTTCTAAAGGGTTTGCCATGACTGGATGGCGTCTTGGATACATATGTGCACCAACTGAGATTGCTAAAGCAATGCTGAAAATTCATCAGTATACAATGATGTGTGCGCCTACCATGGCACAATATGGAGCAATTGAAGCACTACAAAATGGGCAGCATGACGTAGAAGAGATGAGAAAAAGCTATCGCAGAAGACGGAACTATATGGTGAAGTCATTAAATCAAATTGGTCTGGAATGCCATTCTCCCGGAGGAGCGTTTTATGTGTTCCCGTCTATCAAGAAAACTGGATTGTCATCGGAAGAATTCGCTGAGCAGCTTTTGCTTGAAGAGCGAGTAGCCGTGGTGCCAGGCAATGTATTTGGAAAAGGCGGAGAGGGACATATTCGCTGTTCATACGCTTCTTCAATGGAATCATTAGAAGAATCCATAAAACGGATTAGCCGTTTTGTTGAAAATAAGTTATAATAAAAATAAGATATTATGTCATATCGTATAGACGGTTTGATATAATATCTTTTTTGCTATGATGAAATGTAGTGTTAGTTTATATTTGTGACGAAATTGGTAAATAATAAATATAGTATAACTACTTTTTGATTCAATCTATGAACTGTGCTATAATTTTAAATTGGCTATAATGGTGAAAATAATAAGGTATCTAGGAGTGTTTATATGTCAAAATTTGAAATCGGTACTGTTACAAAAGGTAAAGTAACAGGAATTCAACCATACGGTGCATTCGTTGCATTAAATGAAGAAACTCAAGGATTAGTTCATATCTCAGAAGTGAAACATGGCTTCGTTAAAGATATTAACGAACATTTATCAGTAGGAGACGAAGTAAACGTTAAAGTTTTATCTGTTGATGAGTCAACTGGTAAAATTGGTTTATCTATTCGTGCTACTGAGCCAGCTCCAGAAAAAACTGAAGCTTCTGCACCTAAAAAACCTGCTAAAAAGCGTCAAGGTCAAGCAACAGTTCACACTGAATCTACTCAAGGATTCAACACATTAAAAGAAAAATTAGAAGAGTGGATTGAGCAATCAAACCGCGAAGATCTAATTAAGAAATAAGAAAAAAAGAAGGATAGCTTAGCTATCCTTCTTTTTTTAATGTTCCGTTCTAGGTTCTGTACGCTCTACTTCAGCAGAAGGTTTAAATAATAGACCTAGGTTAATCAGTCCTGCGATTCCAACCAATCCATAAATAATGCGGGAGAAAGCAGATGTTTGACCGCCGAAGATTGCTGCTACTAAATCAAATTGAAAAAAGCCAATAAGTCCCCAGTTAATTGCTCCAATAATCGTTAATACGAGCGCAATACGTTGAATACCACTCATGATGAACCCTCCTTGTTTTGTAGTTCACTTATTAGCCTGCTTTTTTTTGAGGGAAATATGCATATTTACTTTTGGAAGATACAGACAAATGAACGTTGATTTGGATGGGCTGAGCGTCTAGTCAACAGGGAATAATCTTTAGGAAGTCAATTTTCTTTACAATCAAAAAGTTGTTCTTCATAATGATGCATGTAATCAAGCTCGTAAGGAGGAGTTTATAGTGAACAATTTTACATTTTATAATCCTACAAAATTAATTTTTGGTAAAGGTCAATTAGAGCAATTAAAAACAGAAGCAGGGCGCTTTGGTAAAAAGATATTATTAGTATACGGCGGAGGAAGCGTAAAACGCAGCGGTTTATACGATCAAGTAATGGATGTACTGAATGACATGAATGCAGAAGTACATGAGTTAGCGGGAGTAGAGCCGAATCCTCGTCTGACAACTGTTCGCAAAGGAATCGATATTTGTAAAGAAAACGGTATTGAATTTTTACTTGCAGTTGGTGGAGGAAGCGTAATCGATTGTACAAAAGCAATCGCAGCAGGCGCAAAATATGATGGAGACGTATGGGACATCATTAACCGCGACGTATTCGCAGCTGAAGCTCTTCCATTTGGAACAGTACTGACATTAGCAGCAACAGGTTCAGAAATGAATGCTGGTTCTGTTATTACAAATTGGGAAACACAAGAAAAATACGGCTGGGGCAGTCCGGCAACATTCCCTCAATTCTCTATTTTAGATCCCGTTAATACATTTACTGTACCAAAAAATCAAACAGTTTATGGCATGGTCGACATGATGAGCCACGTATTTGAACAATATTTCCATGCTGCAACAAATACGCCGCTTCAAGATCGCATGTGTGAAGGAGTACTGCAAACGGTTATTGAAACGGGACCAAAATTATTAAACGACTTAGAGAACTACGAGTTACGTGAAACGATTTTATACAATGGGACAATCGCATTAAACGGTATGTTACAAATGGGACACCAAGGCGATTGGGCTACTCACAATATTGAGCATGCGGTATCAGCTGTATATGACATTCCACATGCAGGTGGATTGGCAATTTTATTCCCGAACTGGATGAAACACGTAATGGATGAGAACGTAGATCGCTTCAAGCAAGTAGCTGTACGCGTATTTAACGTAGATACGGAAGGCAAGACGGATAAAGAAGTAGCACTTGAAGGTGTTGATAAGCTTCGTGAATTCTGGTCAAGCCTAGGTGCACCAACTCGCTTAGCTGATTATGATATTGGTGAAGACAAATTAGATCTTATGGCTGATCGTGCAATGGCTAAAGGTGAATTTGGTAAATTTAAAAAATTAAACAGAGAAGATGTACTAGCAATCCTACGCGCTTCTTTATAAGATTCTCGATAAAAAACGCCGTGCAAACCGCACGGCGTTTTTTTCTATTCATCATGGGTAAGCTTTTTCTGCTGTTTGGTTTTCAAATCATCCCGAACGGTTTTATCAGAAAGAGGAACTCCGCTGTAATAAGCCGCTCTTCCTAGTAAATGCCCAGCAATAGGAGAGGTGATAAACACAAAGACAATCGCTAAAATTAACCGTGCACTAATGTGGCCGGTGTCAATCCAAAAGTAGAGTAAGCAGCCCACTAATATAAACAGGACGCCTAAGGTAGCACTTTTGGAGGCAGCGTGACTTCTTGTATACGTATCAGGCAAGCGAATAAGCCCAATCATGGTCACAACTGTCAGAAGAGACCCTATTAGTACCAAAGCTCCTACAATGATTTCACTGATCACGTTCATATTCAATCACTTCTCCTTTCTCTAAAAACTTAGAAAAAGCAACGGTACCTACAAAGGCTATGATGCCTAGCAGTAAAATGACTTCGAAAAAAGCCTGCGTTCGAAAAATAATCGAGATGATGGCCGTGATGGCAATGATGTTAATTCCAATAGCATCAAGGGCCATTGCTCGATCAGCAGTTGACGGACCTTTTACCACTCGATAAACAAATCCAATAGTTGAAGCAGAAATGAGAATGAGCGAAACGTTTAAAAAAATATCGAGCATTTAACGACTCACCTCCATAATGGCTTTTTCGAATGTTTGCTGAATATCTGTAATAATGTCATCAATATCGTCTGTATTGATTGCATGAATATAAATAGTAGAATTATCATCTGACACATCCATCACCAGTGTGCCTGGCGTTAGCGTAATTAAAAGAGAAAGAATGGTAATTTCCCATTCACTCTCCAGACGGGTTGGCATTGCAAAGATGGCTGGCTGAATATTTAATTTAGGGCGCAATACGTCCTTAGTCACTGCAATATTGGCTTTGAATAATTCTCGTATGAAAATAAACAGCAGTTTAATGATCGCATACACTTTATGCAAGTAAAAACGCCTGTGAAAAAAACGGCGGAAAACAAACAGCAGTACCGCTCCCCAGAAAAAACCTATAATAAAGGAAGGGAGTGTCCAAATCCCTCTCAAAAACATCCATGTGAATGCAATGATTACGTTTAATAATAGTTGAAATGACATGCAGATCTACTCCTTTAACACCGATTGGATATAAATTGAAGGATCCATAAGCGTTTGAGCGGCTGTTGACACATAAGGAATAACAGCTTCTGCACCTAGTCCTAAAAAGACAGAAACAGCAAGTAAGATAGCGGATGGGTATAGAATACCTTTAAGGGATACTTTTCCATGCTCAGAAGAAAGCTTAGGTTCACCCCAGAAGCAGCTCATGAAAATCTTAATGGCAGAATATAAAACAAGCAGGCTTGAAACTAGTAAAACTCCTACAAACGTGTAGCTCTCTGATTCTAAGCCGCCCTGAACTAAAAGGAATTTTCCAATAAAGCCGCTTAGGGGAGGAATTCCTGCCAACGAAATAGTAGCGATAAAAAACATCCAGCCAAGCAGCGGATAGTCTTTAATTAACCCACCCATTTTCTTTAATTTTGTTGTTCCAGTTATTCGAATGATGCTTCCAGCAAGAAGGAATAGAGCTGCTTTAATAATCATGTCGTGAATTAAATAATAAATAGCTCCTTCAAAACCTGCGTTTGTTGTCAAGGTCACTCCGTAGACTATGACTCCGACAGCAATAATAATGTTATAAATTAAGATTTTATTTACATCAGAATAAGCAATGGCGCCTACTGCACCAACAACGATAGTCAAAAGCGCAACGTAGCCGATAATTTGATGAGTAAATTCAGGATGATGGTAAAACAGTAAAGTGAAAGTCCTGAAAATCGAATAAACGCCTACTTTTGTGAGCAAAGCACCAAACAACCCGATAATAACGGGTGGAGGCGCACTATATGAACCTGGAAGCCAGAAATACATTGGAAATAAAGCTGCTTTTAAGGCAAAGACGATAAATAAAAGCATGCCAATGGTTGTTAAAATTCCCGGCTGGTTCGCCTCAGCAATTCGCTGTGAAAGGTCCGCCATGTTGAGAGTTCCTGTTACGGCATATAAATAAGCAACGGCAATGACAAACAAAGCGGATGAAATGACGTTGACTAAAATATACTTAAGTGACTCTCGAAGCTGTGCTTTTGTACCGCCAATTACAATAAGAGCGTACGAAGACATAAGCATGACTTCAAAAAAGACAAATAAGTTAAAGATATCACCTGTTAAGAAGGCGCCGAATACGCCTACTAATAAAAATTGCACAAATGAATAAAAGTAAAAACGTTCACGCTTTTCCCCAATTGTATGAAAAGCAAAAAGAACGCAGCATAGTGTTACCACACTAGCAGTAAGTACGAGAAGGGACGCGAACATGTCCGCTACTAGAATAATTCCAAAAGGAGGTTTCCAGTTCCCAAGCTCGTGAGTTAAAACACCTTTTGATTGAACCAGTTGTACTAAATAGGAAGCAAAAGCAGTGGTGGTGATTAATGATAAAACACTGATTATCCTTTGAAGTTTAATATTGTCTTTGAAAAAAATGAGCACAACACCTACAACAAACGGGATAAGCAGTGGGATGATTACAAAATTACTCGTCATGTTCATTTCCCCTTAACTTGTCCATATCGTCTGTTCCGAGTTCTTGATAAGCCCTGTAAGCTAGTACAAGGAAAAAAGAAGTGACGCCAAAGCTTATGACAATGGCAGTTAAAATTAGGGCTTGAGGTAAAGGATCTGTATAAGAAGAAGCCTTTTCTCCCAGAAGGGGAACACTCCCCCCTTTTAATCCGCCCATCGTTAAAATCAACAGGTGAACGCCGTGGCTTAATAAACCTGTTCCAATAATAATTCGCAGTAAACTGCGGGATAACATGAGGTATACAGCGGCAGTGAATAGAATCCCTGCCACTATGGACATTAATATTTCCACTATTCACTCTCTCCAATCGTTTGAATAATGGTCATCGTAACACCAACTACTACTAGATATACACCTAAATCAAACAGTACAACGGTAGCTAAAGATGTTTTCCCGAGAAGGGGAAGGTTAAAGTAGCTATATGTGTGAGTTAGAAATGGAACTTTGAAAATAAATGACCCAAGCCCCGTTAAAATAGCTAGCAGCAGTCCGGAAGCCGCGACCTTCTTATAATCAAATGGGATGACTTTGGATACGGTTTTTATATCGAAAGCCAGCAGTAGTAATACAAGGGCTGCTGAGGTAGTAAGTCCCCCAACAAACCCTCCCCCCGGTGTATAATGACCTGCAAAGAAAAGATGAATGGCAAAAATGATAATAATAAACGTGACTACTTTCGTTGTGGTTTGTAGTATCAAATCATTTTTTTTCACTCTTCTTCCTCCTTTGTTAACCGAAGACGAATCATGCCATAGATAGCAAGAGCTGCTATGCAAAGTACGGTAATTTCAAATAATGTATCAAATCCGCGGAAGTCAACAAGAATTACGTTCACCATGTTTTCGCCGCCTGCTTTTTCATAGCTGTTTTCAATAAAGTAATGTGAAATCGATTCAAATAGTTTCGTACTGTTTGCTGATATGCCAAGCAGTGTAACAGTCGTTCCTACAAGAAGAGCAACCAGTAAGTTTGGCAGCTGAAACTTCACCCTTACTTTTCGCTTCCGAAACTCCGGCAAGTAGTAGAAACATAGTAAAAACAGGGATACCGATACAGTTTCAATCACTAATTGAGTCAAAGCTAAGTCAGGAGCTCGGAATAATACGAAAAATAAAGAGAGCGTATACCCGACAACTCCGAGCGAAATAATGGCTGTGAGGCGTGATTTTGCCAATAAAGTTGTAATAGTAGCCGCAACCATTACAACTGCTAATATGGCTTCATAAACGCCTATAGAAGCAGTATCTTTTAAATCAATCGCAAAGGCATTCTGAGAAAAGAGCGTCACGAGAAGTAAAATGCCTATGAAAGTAAAAATGATTAAAAGATAGTCTCTAATAAATCCTGTCATTAATGTTTTCATGATACGTGTTGACCCTTTTTCTATCCCTTTAATTCCATAATTATAGCCGTTATTAAGCGTTAAAGAAGAAGGGAATCGTGTATAAATTTTTGACCACTTTTGAATCGTCATAAATAACAAAATACCAAATATGATGACCCCTAGCGTCATAAATAATTCTGGGGTAAAGCCATGCCAAAATTTAATATGCACTTGATATTCTTTACCTTCAGCTAGCAGGCTAGGTGCGATAGAGGCCATTGTTGGCTCAATAAGGGTTGATTCTAATAAATTAGGAGCAAAGCCAAAAATAACAACCAGTGATGCTAAAATAACAGGTGAAATAAGCATCCCTACTGGTGCTTCATGCGGCTTCTTTTCTAGTTTTTCGGGCTGGTATTTGCCTGTAAAGGTTTTAAAGACAAGAATCATACTATAGACGAAAGTGAAAATACTTCCTAACCAAGCGATGATAGGCAGCAAAATTCCCCACGTCTGCATACTATACATATCCATTTTTGTCACGTTTACCATGCCTGTAAAAAACATCTCTTTACTTAAGAATCCATTAAAAGGAGGAAGACCCGCCATTGAAAATCCCCCGATGATAGCAATGGTAAATGTCACAGGCATGAAGCTCATTAACCCGCCTAACTTTCTAATGTCACGCGTGCCTGTTTCATGATCGACAATGCCTACTACCATAAACAAGCTGCCTTTGAAGGTAGCGTGGTTAATCAAATGGAAAACCGCTGCAGTAAGAGCTACTAAGTAGATATTATCGTCTAAAAAATTATAGTGAATAGCTGCGCTACCTACTCCTATAAGTGACATAATCATCCCGAGCTGACTAATGGTTGAAAAAGCTAAAATCCCTTTCAAGTCTTGTTGCTTTACTGCTGAAAACGAGCCCCAAAACAGTGTAATTAGTCCTATAATTGAAATAGTAAAAAACCAAGTGGCGCTTATAGAGAAAACAGGGCTGAGTCTTGCTAAAAGATAAATTCCTGCTTTTACCATTGTGGCTGAATGAAGGTATGCACTCACTGGGGTTGGAGCTTCCATTGCATCTGGCAGCCAAATATGAAAAGGAAACTGAGCAGATTTTGTAAAGGCCCCTAATAAAATGAGGACTAGAGCTGGAATGAATAGATGACTTGATGTGACTACATCTACGTTTGAGATAATTTCGCGTATGCTAAAAGTACCTGTCATAACGTATAAAAGCACAATTCCTGCTAAAAGGGAAAGTCCTCCGAATACGGTAATGAGCATAGATTTTAAGGCTCCGTATTGAGATTTCTCTCGTTTGTACCAATAACCAATCAATAAAAAAGATGAAAGGCTTGTTAATTCCCAAAAGCTGTAAAGGCTCATTAGGTTGTCTGATAATACAACTCCTAGCATCGACCCCATAAAAAGAAGCAAATAGACATAAAACGAATGCAGTGCTTCTTTTGTCTTAGAAAGATAATAAATGGAGTAAAGAATAACAAGTGTCCCAATTCCGGTGATTAATAGAGAAAACAGAAGACCAAGTCCATCCACATAGGCATCAAAGTTAATGCCCAGACTAGGTATCCATTTCATTGAATGTAGATATGTTTCCCCCTTAGAAACACCACTGATATATTGTGTGAAATAAATGAACAACACAAGTGGAAGAGGTAAAACGAACCACCCTGTATGAATACGCTGGAAATTCCTATGCAGAAGGGGGACAAAAAAGGCTAATAAAAAAGGCGATAAAATCACCAAGTGCAACCACGACAAAAGACAAACCTCCTTGTGATATTCAATTCTGTAACCGATTATATAATAATTTAATTATGCATGCATCCATGCTATTTCTTAGTATCAGCGGATTTTTCAAACCTTATTAAATAAATAGAAACTCGTCACAAAATCCATAAAAAAAACATAAAAAAATTTTTTTGGACGTATAAAAATCACTCGAAATTGTCACTCTAAGAGTGAGGTGATGGAAATGTATAGGAAACAAATAACCATCAGTTTTCTCATTTTTACCGCATTATGTATGGGCGGATTTGTGCTGAATAATCATTTGGAAATGAAAGAAGAAAACAGGATGCTACTCACTTCTAAAAACCAAGCTGAAAATTCCATATCAATAGACTTTTCCCTTTTAAAAGCCTCTTATAAACCGAGACAATATGTGAAGATAGGTGAAATGAACTATATTGCACCACCCGATAAGCAAATAAAAAACGATTGAAGACCACTCTGTAGTCGTTTTTTATTTGCTTATTATTTGCGTAATCGTGCATGAATTACGTCCTATAATCAAAGAACATTAGTTGACTTCACAACTGAATTTATCGTTAAATAAAAGGGTACATACAATGATTGCAGTTTCAACAAACTATAATGATTGTGTCAAATTGTAAGTGGATTCACTTGAATTCAGCTAACAGTTTCGATAAAGTGAAAAATAAAGATATTTTAATGGAGGAACAGACTATGACACATGTTCGTTTTGATTATTCAAACGCGTTATCATTTTTTGGTGAACATGAACTTACATACTTACGTGATGCCGTGAAAGTAGCTCACCATTCAATTCATGAGAAAACAGGTGCTGGAAACGACTTTTTAGGATGGGTCGACCTTCCTACGGAGTATGACAAAGAAGAATTTGCACGCATTCAAAAAAGTGCAGAAAAAATTAAATCTGATTCAGATGTATTAATTGTTATCGGTATTGGAGGATCTTACTTAGGTGCTCGTGCTGCTATTGAAATGCTTCAGCATTCATTCTATAACACATTATCAAAAGAACAGCGTAAAACTCCGCAAGTTATTTTTGCTGGTAACAACATCAGCTCAACATACATGAAAGACTTAATGGATGTTTTACAAGATAAAGATTTCTCTATTAATGTTATTTCAAAATCTGGTACAACAACAGAACCGGCGATTGCTTTCCGTATCTTCCGTAAATTATTAGAAGAGAAATATGGCAAAGAAGAAGCACGCAAGCGTATTTATGCAACAACAGATAAAGCGCGTGGCGCATTAAAAACATTAGCGGATGAAGAGGGCTATGAAACATTTGTTATTCCAGACGATGTAGGCGGCCGTTATTCAGTATTAACAGCAGTTGGTTTATTACCAATCGCCGCTGCGGGTCTTGATATCGAACAAATGATGAAAGGGGCAGCTGATGCTCAAGAAGCATTCTCATCATCAGAGCTAGAAGAGAACCCAGCTTATCAATATGCTGTAGCTCGTAATGTTCTTTATAATAAAGGAAAAACAATTGAAATGCTGATTAACTATGAGCCAGCTCTTCAATACTTTGCTGAATGGTGGAAACAGTTATTTGGCGAAAGTGAAGGAAAAGATCAAAAAGGTATTTACCCTTCATCTGCTAACTTCTCAACCGATCTTCATTCTTTAGGTCAATATGTACAAGAAGGTCGTCGTGATATTTTTGAAACAATTGTACAAGTTCAAGATTCTCGTCATGAGCTAACAATTGAAGAAGATGCAGCGGACTTAGATGGATTAAATTACTTAGCTGGTGAAACAGTTGACTTTGTAAATAAAAAAGCCTTCCAAGGTACAATGCTTGCTCACACAGATGGAGGCGTTCCAAACTTAGTTGTGAACATTCCTGCGCTAGATGAGTATACGTTCGGATATGTTGTATATTTCTTCGAAAAAGCATGTGCAATCAGCGGCTATTTATTAGGCGTAAACCCATTCGATCAGCCGGGAGTAGAAGCATACAAAGTAAATATGTTTGCTCTTCTTGGAAAACCTGGTTTTGAAGAGAAAAAAGCAGAATTAGAAAAGCGTTTGAAGTAAGTAAAAAGAGGGCGTTACAAAAGTATTTTAGCCCAAGTGGAAAACGAACCATTGATCAACATGTTTGATTAGTGGTTCGTTTTTTTTGTTATGGTGAATATAGTTTCATCTGTTTAGGTCCTTCTAGCAGTTGATTGGAGGGCAAGGCATAGACTCCTGCGGGGAAAAGCGCAAGCGACGAGGAGGCTCAGCGCCTGCCCGCGGAAAGCGAAGCCTTGCACGGACATCACGGTGTCACAAGCGATTTATACGAGCTACTTTATCCAGTTTGTTCGTCTTTAGGTTGGATTCATTTAGTTATGTCTCAACCTCTTTTTTGCTTTTGAGATAAAGGATAAAACGCTGGAAAGAGGACATGTTAAAACAGAGGAGGGATAACATGATTGAATTATCTTCAAGATTAGAGGGCGCATTATTCAAGCTTTACGAATTAGAAAAAACGCTTAAGCCGCTTGGGTATAACATTGGAGGGAATTGGGATTATGACCATGGTTCATTCGACTATAAGATGAATGATGAAGTCGGCTATCAGTTTTTACGTATCCCGTTTACAGCTACGAATGGAGAACTGGATTCTAAAGGAACAACCGTACAGATTGGCACGCCATTTTTACTTTCACATAAATATCAAATTGGTCTAGATGACGATGTTCACAATGGAAATGTGAGTGCTTCATTTAATCAGTTTGCAGAACCCCAAGACGCAGACGCTTCATTTCCAGAAAAGTATATCAGCTTAGGAGAAGAGCTAATTAGAGAGGCAGAAGATGCGCTGCTTCAGTAATTGAAGGAACTATTCTTTTTTTAAACTCTCTGATTTTTTCACAAAAATATGTTCGTACATGACTTGACTAATCAACTCGTTTGTTTTAATCATTTCATTCACCCCCAAATTTTGTGCATTTTGAATATGCTTTTTTGTTAACAGTTCAACGATGCTGTAAATAGAAGGGTTCAATCCTTGCAGCGCGACTAACGTAACAATAGTATTCATGTCTGCATATTCTTCTGTCTTATGCTGATCGGCAGTAATCAGCACTTTTTTTGCGTACCGAGCGTTGGCAAGTTCTAATACTTCATAATGAGAGGGACTTCCTTTAATAAAATGAACGCGATCACAAATCATGGGATTTTTAGTCAGAGAGTCGTCGATAAGAACAATGTCTTCTTTATGAAATGCGTCGCGATAAGACTCTAACACGAGTTTGGCGCGCTCATTCCACCCAACAACGATGAAGTGATCTTTTCCATAAAATTTTAAATTTCCTTCCAAATAAGCGCTCTCAGCGGAAACAGCAATTTTAGAAAGCGTAACAAAATAAGTGGTAATAAATCCCGTTCCGATCAGGACTAAAATAATTGCAGCTAACCTTCCAATCGTAGTGGTCGGAGCAAAATCACCGTACCCTATAGTAGAGATTGTAATAATAACCCACCAAATTCCTTCAAACACATTCCCAAACGTTTGCGGCTCTAGGAAATGTATAAGCATGCCGAAAAGCAGAACAAGGCAGCCGATAATAAAAAGAAGCCGCACTAAAATAGAACGACGAAAAAGTCGAAATAATAGCCATTCCATCATAAAAAAACCTCCAGTGATTAGTCATAGCCACAGTATGACCATTTTTCACTGAAGGTATAAGATATCTTTATCTTTTTACTTCGTAATATTCAATCCATTCTTTGTCTGGACCGTAGAAAAATAAGTATCTTGCTCCATTTGGCAAAGTTACAATGTTTTCTTCCACAAATGAAACGCCTGCTGATTTTAAACGCTCAAACTCCTCTTCAATTCCGTCTACTGCCAGCGCAAAATGATGAACTTTACCTTCGTTAGGTAAGCTTGAGTTATACCCTTGAATTAACTCTACAATTACATTGCCTTCTAAACCTAGAAAAGCTAGCTTCAAAGACGGATCGGTATGTGGTAGTTTTTCGATGAGCTCTAATCCCACTTTTTGCGTATAGAACTCAATAGATTCTTCTATATCCTTTACTTGAACGCCTACATGTTCAAATTTTAAAATTGTCATATGCATCACCCGTATCTATAGTATGTAAAAACTATGAAATATATTAAAGAGAAAGGATATAGAAGTCAATATAGGGCTGCTTATCAGGAAAGGGCTCTTAAATCATATTTTTGCTGGAGTGAATAGGGTAGAGGCTTCCATCAAGTGCAAACGAAATTTTGCCTGTTTCTTCAGAGACAACTAAAATTAATGCATCCGATTTTTCCGACATTCCAATGGCTGCACGGTGACGTGTTCCCAATTTTTTGGTCGTTGAAATAATAGACGAGAGAGGTAAAACATTAGCAGCTGAGATAAGCTGATTATTTCTAATTAGGACGGCTCCGTCATGTAAGGGTGTCCCTGGATAGAACAGCGTCTCAACTAGCGTAGCGCTGACAGGAGCTTGAATAGGCATTCCTTTTTGAATAAGAGGGTCTACATTTTGTTCCCGTTCAATGACAATTAAAGCGCCGTGACGTTTCTCAGAAAGGTTATGAATAGCTAAGGACAGAGCAGCATATTCAAATGTATAAGGCGATAAGTAATGACGCAAGTAATAAGAGGCAGCCGTAGCTTGAACATCTTGAAATAACTTTCGCATCTCCTCAAAATCACATAGTATACAATGATCACTCGTGTCTAAATGTTTAATTAAATTAGAGGCTTCAGTTGAAATCTGCTGTAAATATGTTCGCACATTATTTTTAATTGTATCGTCTAATTGAAAAGGTTGTCTCTCCATCTTATATAGCTCCTATCTGTCAGTCAGTGTTATCTGTAATGTGTGCTAATGTGGGTGAATTATCCGTAAAGCTTATAAATCCCTTATTAATTTTATAGAGAGGTTTTGTGTTTTATTTAGCAAGAGAATATAAAAAGTTGGAGAAAAAGAAAGCGTTTTATAAACTGATATGTTCACATTTGGTTTAAATTTACATATGTTGTTTTAAATAAAAGTATAGATATTTCTGTGAATTTAAAGTATAGTTTTCTTATCGGATATATGATTTTTAATGTTGACAAATATTCTAAATATGCTAAAATTTTTAAAAAATGCTTATCAAGAGTGGTGGAGGGATCTGGCCCGTTGAACCCCGGCAACCTGCTTAGCAAGGTGCTAATTCCAGCAAAGTGTGTATCATTTTGAAAGATAAGGTGAAAATTTATTGCCTACCCAGTCTTTCAATATGGAAGACTTTTTATTTTGATATAGCGCAAGCGATAATTTGAGGAGGGACACCAATGACTGTAACCCCCGACTTAAAACAAATCTTTGGGCATGTCGAAGCAAAGTAAGAATTAAATAGTTTCGCTGACTAGACACACTAGAGGCGGTTTTATCCAATTCTAGTGGGTAAAACCGTCTTTTTTTATTGGATAACGCGGATAACTAAGAATTGGAGTGAAGAAAATGGCAGACTTATATACGTACGAAAACTGGAGTGATACGTTTCCAGAGTTCGACAGTGAAGATGAAACAAAAGGAGCCCTTTCAGCATTGCAGTGGGCGTATGATACCTACGGAGATTCAATTATCTATGCATCAAGCTTTGGGATCGAAGGGATCGTGTTAATTGATTTAATTTCAAAAGTGAAAAAAGATGCTGAAATTGTCTTTTTAGATACAGGCGTTCATTTTAAAGAAACATATGAAGTGATTGATGCAATTAAAGAACGCTTCCCTGATTTACGTATTCATATGAAAAAACCGGATTTAACTCTTGCAGAACAAGCTGAAAAACATGGAGATGAGCTTTGGAAGAGTCAGCCTAACTTATGCTGTCAAATTCGAAAAATCATTCCATTAAGAGAATCTCTTGCTCCTTATGATGCGTGGATTTCTGGTTTGAGACGCGAGCAGTCTGAGTCTCGTGCCAGCACGAATTACTTTAATAAGGATGAGAAATTCAAGAAGGTGAAAGTTTGTCCGTTAATTCATTGGTCTTGGAAGGAAATTTGGCGCTATGTGTATAAGCATGATTTGCCATATAACAAACTTCATGATCAAGGCTACCCAAGTATCGGCTGTGAACCCTGTACCGCACCTGCCTACAATGTAGACGATTTACGTTCAGGAAGATGGGCAGGTACACAAAAAGTTGAATGCGGATTACACGAATCTTAAATACGAAAGAGCTGAATAAATGATGCTTTTATATGTTGCCTTTATCATTGCGCTTTTTTTTGCAATGAATATTGGGGCAAGCGGTGCAGCAGCAGCTATGGGCGTTTCATACGGCTCCGGTGCGATTAAAAAGCGAAGAGTAGCCCTGTTCATCTGTGCTGTAGGTATTGTGCTCGGAGCCATTATCGGAGGCGGCGAGGTGGTAAAAACCATCAGTTCAGGTATCATACCTGAAAAATTGCTATCAGTAGAATTAGTTATTATCATTCTGGCTGCTGCAACGCTGTCACTCTTTTTCGCGAATTTAATTGGTATTCCTCTATCAACAAGTGAAGTAACGGTTGGTTCAGTTGTTGGAGTAGGCGTAGCTTATCAATCTCTGTATGTGGAAAAACTTTTAGTTGTCATGTCTTTTTGGATTATTGTTCCACTAGTTTCATTTGTCATTGCTTTTTTGATTGGAAAAGTGATAAAACGCAGAGCGCATAAAAAAGAAGCAGAGGGAAAGTGGAAAAGAGTTTTAACGATTTTAGTTATAGCGACGGGATTCTTTGAAGCCTTCTCAGCTGGAATGAATAACGTGGCAAATGCTGTCGGTCCTCTAGTAGGAGCTGGATTAATGGATGCCACAACGGGTGTCATAGCAGGAGGATTGGCAGTGGCGCTCGGAGCACTTTTACTAGGAGGCCGAGTTATTGAAACAAACGGGAAAAAAATTACTCGCTATTCTGTAGGAGAAGGGTGCATTATCTCGGGTACTGGTGCTTCTCTTGTCACAGTCGCTTCACTGTTTGGTTTGCCAGTACCGCTTACACAGGTCACTACGTCTTCTATTATTGGAATAGGAGCAGCGAAAACGGGATTCACGAAAGAACAGCGCGAAGTGGTCATTCAAATGTTAAAGGTTTGGGTGGTATCCCCTGTATTTTCACTCGTAATCTCATATGTTCTTGTGAAATTAGTACTTGAAAGCGACTTATATTCATTTGTGGTGCTAGCTAGCGGATGTATTGCCACAGCAGGTGTTCTAAGCTTAGCTAGAGCGACTAGAAGAAAAAGAGCAAGCTTGCAGTCGGAAAAAGAAAAAATGACTGCGTGATTCAAGTGCTTTTTATTATATTGTGTTAATTATTTAAGGAGGATTTTACAAAATGACAACAATTCAAGCACACGGTGGAGAATTAATTAATTTATATCAACCAACATATGACTACACGTCACTAACAAAAGAAATCGAAGTAGATAACATGGCCCTAAGTGATTTAGAACTAATTGGAATTGGTGCTTACAGCCCAATTACAGGATTTTTAGGAGAAAAAGATTATCAATCAGTTGTTGAAAATATGCGTTTAGCAGATGGAACAGTATGGAGTATTCCTATCACTCTTCCTGTAACAGAAGAGCAAGCTAAAGAATTAAACATTGGCGACAAAGTAAAACTTGTTCAAAACGGCGTAACGTATGGTGTTTTAGAAGTTTCTGAAGTATATACGCCAAATAAAGAAAAAGAAGCGGAGAACGTGTACCGCACGGCAGAACTTGCTCATCCTGGCGTGAAAAAAATGATGGAGCGCCCAAATGTATATGTAGCAGGTCCAATCGTACTTGTAGAACGTACACCTAAAACGCGTTTTGAAAAGTATTACCTAGATCCTACTGAAACAAGAGCAGCATTTGAAGAACGCGGTTGGAAAACAGTTGTTGGATTCCAAACTCGTAACCCTGTTCACCGTGCGCACGAATATATTCAAAAAACGGCATTAGAAATTGTAGACGGCCTGTTTTTAAATCCACTTGTAGGAGAAACAAAGTCAGATGATATCCCAGCAGATATCCGTATGGAAAGTTATGAAGTACTTTTAGAGAACTATTATCCTAGCGATCGTGTAGCTTTAGCAGTTTTCCCTGCTGCGATGCGCTATGCTGGACCTAGAGAAGCTATTTTCCATGCAATGGTTCGAAAAAACTTTGGATGCACACATTTCATTGTAGGCCGTGACCACGCTGGTGTTGGTGACTACTATGGAACATATGACGCACAAAAAATCTTCAGTAACTTTACAGCAGATGAATTAGGAATTACACCTTTATTCTTTGAACACAGCTTCTATTGCAAGAAGTGTGAAGCGATGGCATCAACGAAAACATGCCCTCACAGCAAAGAAGATCATATGATTCTATCTGGAACAAAGGTACGTGAAATGCTTCGTAACGGAGAAGTGCCACCAAGCACATTCAGCCGTAAAGAAGTAATTGAAGTGTTAATTAAAGGATTAGCAAAACAAAAAGTATCTTCAAAATAAGGAGCGGTTGAAGTGAACAAATCAACAAACATTACGTGGCATGATGCTGGAATTACAAAAGAGGAAAGACGCGAGCAAAATAATCATCACAGTTTTGTATTATGGTTTACAGGTCTTTCGGGTTCAGGTAAATCTACCGTAGCAAACGCAGTGGCAAAAGCGCTTTTTGATAAAAATATTCGCAACTATGTATTAGATGGTGACAATGTTCGTTTCGGCTTAAATAAGAATCTAGGGTTTTCTGCTGAAGATCGTACAGAAAATATTCGCCGTATCGGTGAGGTTTCTAAACTATTTGTAGACAGCGGTCAAGTGGTACTCACAGCATTTATCTCTCCATTCCAAGAGGACCGCGCTCAAGTGCGTGAGATCTTAGAGGGGAATGAATTTTTGGAAGTATACGTGGAGTGTCCGTTAGAAGAATGTGAAAAAAGAGATCCAAAAGGCCTTTACAAAAAAGCAAGAAGCGGAGAAATTCGTGATTTTACAGGAATTGATTCTCCGTATGAGTCACCGGCTAACCCTGAATTAACAATTAATACAAGCACACAGTCTGTAGAAGAATGTGTACAAACTGTTATTGAATATTTAGCTAACCGAAAATTTATCTAAATGACAGCGGACTTTGTCCGCTGTTCTAATTCAAATTAAAATGTGGGAGCGCTGCGGAGACGTGGAAATGATGGAAGGGTGAAAGGCATTCATGGGGAAAGTATATCTAGTCGGTGCAGGACCGGGAGATCCAGATTTAATTACATTAAAAGGGTTGAAAGCAATTCAGCAAGCAGATGTTATCTTATATGATCGTTTAGTGAATAAGGACCTGCTGGAGTATGCTAAAAGTGATGCAGATATCATTTACTGCGGAAAGCTTCCGAACTATCATACCCTCAAGCAAGAAACAATTAACAACTTTTTAGTGAAATTCGCTAAAAAAGGAAAAATTGTAACGCGCTTAAAAGGCGGAGATCCATTTGTTTTCGGACGCGGAGGGGAAGAAGCAGAAGCTCTCGTGCAGCAGGGCATTTCATTTGAAATTGTTCCAGGAATTACATCAGGCATCGCAGCCGCTGCTTATGCAGGAATCCCTGTCACTCACCGGGAATACAGCGCAAGCTTTGCTTTTGTAGCAGGTCATCGTAAAGATAGCGAGCATGATGCAATCAAATGGGATAGCCTAGCCAAAGGTGTAGATACTCTTGCAATTTATATGGGGGTGCGGAACTTACCGTACATTTGCCAACAGTTAATGAAACACGGAAAAACTTCAGCTACGCCAATTGCATTGATTCACTGGGGAACATGTGCGGACCAGCGCACTGTAACTGGAACTCTTGGTACAATTGTTGATATTGTTAAAGAAGAACAAATTGAAAATCCAAGTATGATTATCGTTGGTGAAGTTGTGAATTTTCATGACCGATTAAATTGGTTTGAGAAGACTGGACAGCATTACTATTCGTTTGCACAAGAAGCTTACTAAAGAGGTTGATTATATGGATGCAGTTTTATATGTTTGCCATGGCAGCCGCGTAAAAGAAGGCGCTGATCAGGCAGTTGCTTTTATTGAAAGATGTAAAAAAAATCTAGATGTACCGATTCAAGAAGTTTGTTTCCTAGAACTAGCTTCCCCCACTATTGAACAAGGATTTGAAGCATGTATTGAACAAGGTGCTACTCGTATTGCAATTGTGCCTCTTCTGTTATTAACAGCTGCGCATGCAAAGCATGATATACCCGAAGAAATACACAAAGTATATGAACGTTATCCCCAGGTAGAAGTGCTGTACGGAGAACCGTTCGGCGTAGACGAACGAATTGTTGATATCTTGGTAGAGAGAATCAAGGAAACCAATGTGGATAAGCATGAAGATTCGATGGTATTGTTGGTCGGCAGAGGAAGCAGTGATCCTGCTGTAAAAAAAGATTTTAACGAAATAGCTCAACTGCTAAAAGGGAAAGGTGCTTTTAAAGAAGTGAGCACATGCTATTTAGCTGCAGCTTCTCCTACTTTAAAAGAAGGCCTGCACCTTGCTAAACGAACTTCGTATAAGCAAGTATTCGTTCTTCCGTACCTTTTGTTTACCGGTATTTTAATGAACGAAATTAAGGAAGAATTGGAGCAGCTATCAACAGATGCCCAGCAGTTTATCTTAGCCAACTACCTAGGTTATCATGATGGACTTGCACACATTTTAAGTCACCAAGTAAAAACGTTATTATCGAGCAAAGGAAATCAATACGATGTATACCGTTATGCTTGATTTAAAGGGTCGTTCGGTCTTAGTAGTTGGGGGGGGGACAATCGCAACTCGTAGAATTAAAGGTTTTTTACAAGAAGGAGCAGCCATTACAGTGGTTGCTCCAACTGTTTCAGCCGAAATAAATGAGTGGGAAGCTAAAGATCAGCTGCGTGTAAAAAGAAAAAAAGTAGGAGAAGAAGACTTACTTAATGTCTTTTTAATTGTTGTGGCTACAAATGATCAAGCTGTGAATAAGTTTGTTAAGCAGCATATTAAAAATGATCAGTTGGTTAATATGGCCAGCAGTTTTTCCGATGGAAATATTCAGATTCCTGCACAGTTTTCTAGAGGGAGATTATCGCTAGCAATATCCACAGATGGCGCTAGTCCTTTGTTGACAAAACGAATCAAAGAAGACTTATCCTCAAATTATGATGAGAGTTACACACAGTATACACAGTTTTTGTATGAATGCAGAGTTCTTATCCACAGATTGAATGTGTCAAAGAGCCGTAAACATGAGTTATTAACAGAAATTATCAATGATCAATACCGGCTGTCTCTAGTAAAACAGCGGGAATTTTTACAGCAGATTGAAAAATATAAATAAAAAACGGCCAATTGGCCGTTTTTTATTTATACATTTTCAACTTCAATGCTTCGAATACCGCTGATTTTTTGAATTTCGTAATACACTTCTGTAGTAGGGCGCTGGTTATTAACTGACACTTTCATTCGTATATACAATTCATTGGTGTCTAAATCTTTGATTCGAATATTTTTAATTGTAATATTCTTTTCTCTAATGCTATTAGTTGTATCAAAGATATTGTGCTTATCCGCCAGCTTGAGTTGAAGAATAAGCTCTTTCTCGCGCAGTTGCCTAGGCCCCAAAATAGTAATGAGGAAGGGAAGAAGTTCAACGCTGATGATGAGCAGTACAACTCCGGTAATAGCTTCAGGATAAAACCCTGCACCTACAGCAATGCCTATACCTGCTGCTCCCCAGATAATAGCCGCTGTTGTAAGCCCTGAGATGCTGTCATTTTCTTTTCGTAAAATGACACCGGCCCCTAAAAAACCAATTCCAGAAACAATTTGAGCGGCCAGACGAAGCGGGTCCATTGTGATGTGATCACCTTTATTAAAGATTTGAGAAGACTCAATCGAAACAATCGTGAGTAAACAGCTAATAATGGAAATTACGAGAGATGTTTTTAAACCAACAGGCTTTCGTTTTAGTTCCCTTTCAATTCCAATAATAAGACCAAGTACAGCGGAAATACCTAATTTGAGCAACATTTCATTTTCCATTATTTTCACCTATTTCAATAAACATTGTTGTTTATATCTGTATGAAAGAAGAAAAACAGATATGTATCAGTATAGTAAACTTTTCTTCATAATGACAGGTTAAATTCAAAAAAATCTGATTATTTATAAAGCGCTACGATCTTTTCTTTTAATTTATATTTTTGAATCTTGCCGGATGCCGTCATGGGAAAGTCGTCTATAAAATAAATATGTTCCGGAATTTTGAAATGAGCAAGCTTACCTTTGCAAAAGTCTTTGATTTCCTGAGCGGTAAGAAAAGAATGTTGCTTGAGTTTAATGCATGCAGCAACTCGTTCTCCATACTTTGGATCAGGAATACCGACAATTTGCACATCTTCTACCTCGGGTATTCTATATAAAAACTCTTCAATTTCTCTTGGGTAAATATTTTCTCCGCCTCTAATAATCATATCTTTTAGACGTCCTGTAATTTTTACATAGCCATCTTTATCGATGGTAGCTAAATCTCCTGTATGTAGCCAACCTTCTACAATTGTTTTTTCTGTTTCTTCCGGCATTTTGTAATATCCTTTCATTGTTAAATATCCCTTTGCACAAAGTTCTCCTTGTTCTCCGAAAGAAGCTGGTTTACCTGTAACTGGATTAATAATTTGAATCTGTACATGATTATGAACTTTGCCAACCGTTTGTACTCGCCGCTCGATAGAATCAGTTGGGGTTGTTTGGGTGATTACAGGAGATGTTTCGGTTTGACCATAGGCGATCGTAATTTCATTGATGCCCATGTCATGTATGACTCGTTTCATTACTTCTGCTGGACAATTAGAACCAGCCATGATTCCTGTGCGAAGAGTAGATAAATCATATTGATGAAAGTCAAGCGTATTTAATTCCGCAATAAACATAGTTGGTACACCGTGAAGAGCTGTACATTTTTCGTTCTCTACGGTGCGTAAAACAGAGGCAGGTTGAAATTCAATAATCGGTAGCATAGTAGCACCTACAGATACGCATGCTAGAACACCCAGCACACATCCGAAGCAATGAAAGAAAGGAACTGGGATGCATAAGCGGTCTTCGTTAGTCAGTTTCATAGACTGAGCAACTAAAAAGCCGTTGTTTACTATATTATGGTGACTGAGCATAACTCCTTTTGGAAAACCTGTTGTTCCGGAAGTATATTGCATATTGATAACATCATGGATATGTAGGGATTGTTCATGCTTATCGAGAACCTCATCCGATACCATTAAGCTACTCATTAAAAACTCGTTCCAAGATGTATGTTCGCTTGATCCACTTAAGTTTATAAGATGTTTTAGTTTGGGAAGATTATGTTCAATACTGGTGATAATAGACGTATAAGAAGTGCTTTTAAATTCATCAATGAAAAATAGCGCTGTTGTATCAGAATGACTCAATACATACTCTAATTCAGAGGATTGATAACTTGTATTAAGGGTAACCAAAACAGCGCCTATTCTAGCTGCTGCGAATTGAAGAAGCAACCATTCCGGCACATTGGTAGCCCAGATAGCGATATGGTCGCCTTTTTTGAGACCGGTGGCTAGAAGTGCCTTTGCAACTCGAGAGGTTTCTTGATAAAATTCCGCGTACGTATAGCGAATATTTTGTTCAGAGTAGATAACCGCTTCTTGATGCCCAAACTTTTTTGTACTTTCTTTTAAAAGTTCTCCAACCGTTAATTCAAGCAATGGTTTCATTTGGTTTCCTCCTTGAATAATGTTAAAGTATATATGAAAGCGTTTTCTAAAAGTAGTTTATCAAATTTAAAGGAAGTGTTCCAAAAAATCATTCGACAAATTCCTTCACTTTACACTGCATATAGGAAAGGGAAGGAACTAGATTTATCACATTGATTTCAACAAGTAAGTATACGGAATGCGAATATTGTAATAAAATAAAGAAATGTCTCCCTGTTATAAGAAGACAACGCATGTTAATAAAGAATGGTATAAAAATATGAAGTAAACAAACAAAAAATCATGCTGAATGTTGAAAGTGAAATAAATGAAAGGCCGTTGACTTTGCCTTCTTTATTAGACATTTGAATTGATTCCCAATAAGCAAGTGAAATTAAGAGAATAGACATACAAAAGGACAAATAGAGTGCAGCTGCAATTAAGGTATCCAAGTGAACGCCTCCTTGGCGGATAAGGATTTAATAGACATTATGCTAGTATGGCTCTAGATATGCTAGTATCTATTAATTGGCTAACGTTTCGTTTGCAAAAAAATAGTTTTTAAAAATATATCGAAAAACTATTGCACAATAAAAGAAGGCATGGTATATTATTAAATGTCGCTAAGATGAACTGCTAAAGCAAACATCGAAGTGATAAACAAATAAAAAAACTTGTTGACAACTAGGTTTCAACTTGTTATGATAGTAAAGTCGCTTAAGAGCGGCGGTTGAACTTTGAAAACTGAACAAAGCGACAAACGTCAACGTTAATTTTTATTTTTTAAATGAGCAAGTCAAACATTTCTTCGGAGAGTTTGATCCTGGCTCAGGATGAACGCTGGCGGCGTGCCTAATACATGCAA
>NZ_JBZVWT010000003.1:0-646061 GCF_058629175.1 Priestia sp. MDV22-iso46 | reverse complement strand
TTATAATTAGTTTCTTTATCGGAAGGATACTCATTATAAAATCCGATAGATCAGTAGGGGAAGTTCAGGCAATTTCTAGCTTGAGCCTGCTGTTGTTCTTTTTGAGCTTGTTCAGCTTGAGCTTGCTGCTGTTCTTCTTGAGTTTGTTCAGCCGGTGCTTGAGCTTGCTGAGCTTCTGGAGCAGCTTGGGCTACTGAAGGGCTTGATTGCTGAGATTGACCGTTTGGAGACTGAATTTTTAATTGTTCGCCAGGATAAATTAAATCTGACTTCAGTCCGTTCCATTCTTTAATTTGATCTACCGTCACGCCGTATTGCTGACTGATGGACCATAATGTGTTTCCTTGCTGAACTTTGTGCGTCATTTCTTTTATAGTAGCTACGTTTAATTCTTGATTTGGATAAATAATATTAGATGTTAAGTTGTTTGCATCTTTTAGCTCGTCTACGCTCACGCTGTGCTTTTGAGCGACTTTCCATAACGTATCACCTTTTTCTACGTGATACGTTCCGCTTGTAGAAGCAGAAGCTGCACCTACAAATCCTGCTGAAAGGATTGCTGTTGTTCCTAGAGTAAATATAAATTTTTTCATTAAGAATACCTCCTTATTTACTCAATGATTGAATGATATCATCCTCACATTTCACAGCCGTTACAGAGCCGTGCTACTTTTATTACAAAACTTAACAAAACAGAACATTCAATCGTAATATTTCTGATAATTTGGCTATATGATGAAACGTTTCTACTTTTTACTGCTTTTTATTGTTGTTTTTACTAAAATAGTTAAATTTCTCTACCATTGCTGGCTATGCCTCTTCTTTTTTAGTGATCATTTAACGGGTATATTAAGTTTTTTTCATAACAAAAAAAAACGAACCGCTAATCAAAAATTTTGATCAGCGGTTCGTTTTTCAATTCGGCTAAACTACTTTTGTCCCAGCTTTTTTATTTCTTGTTAAATCCTTGCTTTTCAACAAATTCTTTCATATACATACGCTTAGGATTGGAAAGCATTTCAGCCATTTGACCAGTCCATGTGTCTTGGCGTTTGCCATTTGTTCTTTCGTTGTAATAAGCAGAAATTTCTTCGTTATACGCTGTTAATTCTTTTTTCGTCTGCTCATCATTCGGCTCATATGTTTCTTCATGATACACATGTTTAAATGGTAAGCGCGGCTTTTTATCCGTAATACCCGCTGGATGTCCAACCGTTAGACCAAATAACGGGATTACATGATGAGGCAGTTTTAACAATTTGCTTACTTCTTCTAATTCGTTACGCAAACCGCCAATGTAACAAGCTCCAAGTCCCATTGATTCAGCAGCAAGCGTTGCATTTTGCGCAGCAAGGGCAACGTCAATAATAGCTACCATAAACTGCTCTGTGCTTTCGAGCGCTGTCGATAAATCTTTTTTCTCCATTTCCGCAATGACATCATGACGATGAAAGTCAGCGCAAAATACAAAGAAGTGTCCATTTGTTTCTACGTAAGGCTGATTTCCTGCTAATTGAGCAAGCTTTCGCTTCGTTTCTTTATCTTTTACTCCAATAATGGAATACGCTTGAATATAGCTTGATGTGGAAGCTGCCTGTGCGCTTTCTACAATCGTCTGAATTTGCTCTTCCGACAATGGTTTGTCTTCATATTTGCGAATAGAACGATGATTTAAAATCGTTTCAATAACTGAGTTCATATTATAATCTCCTTTTACTTCATCTAACCTTCTACAGATGCTATCTCTACAGTTAGTTTATCGAATGTAAAAAGAAATAACCAATGTTCTGCTTAAAATTGATTTTGACTTGTCTCATATCGATACAGCTTAAAGTGATCTGCAAGCACGCGATCTACTTTTACTTCTAAGCTGTCTACATATTCGTCCATCCGTTTTATCAACCGGTTTCGTTTCACATCATTTTCTAAAATGTTCTTAAGCTGCTGTTCAAAGGCTTCAGCATCATTAAGCGGTATCAGCAGCTCTTTTTCTTTTAGATATTCAATGTTAATTTGTTCTTGACCGGGAAGAGATGAGTGAATAAAAATAGGTAGTCTCTTGTGAAGGGCTTCGCTAATTGTCACTCCCCCCGCTTTTGTGACAATGGCATCTGCTCCCTCATATAAATCATTCATTTTCTCTCTCGATTTTACATACGAGACCGCTTTAATTCTCGGGTGGTTCAATTTTATTAGTTCTTGATACAACTTTTTGTTTTTTCCGCACAGCACATAATACATATACGTACAGTTTTGCGGAAGCTGCTGAAGCATTTTGCGTACATTTCCAAGGCCAGAATTCCCTCCGGCAATCAGTATATGTTTCTGTGGCATGAGATGGTCAATCCGTCTTTTTAAAAACGCTTTATGAACGGGAATGCCCGTTACATAAATAGAAGACTCTTTTACACCGTGAACGTTTTGTAAAAACGCTTTTGTATCCTGATCAGGCACGCAGTGAAGTTCAATTCCATTTTTACCCCATACGTCGCTTACTAAGAAGTCTGTGTATACGTTTATAATAGGAAGATCAATGATTCCTTTTTCTTTTAACCCGCTTAATACACAGGAAGGAAAGCTGTGTGTACAAACAATGACGTCCGGCTGCTCTGCATCAATTAATTTTTTCATATGGTATTCGATAATCGGCCACTTTTTCACAACAAAATCATCCATCGTATGGTCGTTTTTTTTGTATACATGACCGTAATAAAATTTTTCAAACTGCTTTGGAAAAACAGAAATCCATTTCATGTATATCGATGAAATCATTTGTTCAAGCGGTTTGCTCCAATAGCTTAAACAATCAATTTTTTGACAAATAACGTGCGAAAAACGCTCCATGATGGCATCCATAACGGCGTCTGCTACTTGGTGATGACCAGATGGCATCTGAAAAAGCGGTAAGAATAAAACCTTCCTCATTGACCATCCCTCCTCTCAAGACGTTTTCGGTTTCTTTTTCTTTTTATAAGTAAATAAATGACAAAAAAAGCTACAGCGCCCATGATAATATACGAAATATGAATTCGATCTCCCACGTAGTAACCTAGAATTAGAAAAGAAAGGACCCATACTAGACTTCCTACTACCGATAACAATAAATAAAGCAAAAACGGATAGCGACTTATTCCCGCCATATATGGGCTAATTTGACGCAAGCCTGGAATATATAAACCAAATAAAATGGTCCATATCCCATATTTATGGTAGCTGCCGCTTGCCGCTTCAATTTTCTCTTTGGTTAACCCTACGTATTTTCCGTATTTATCAAAAAATGGGGTTCCCGCATACCTTCCTAGCCCGTAAGCAGTAAGCATTCCAGTTATAACACCTAAAAAAGCAAAAAGAGATGATTCGTATAAGTTCAGCTGATGTTTGGCAATAAACATGCCTAATAATATTAAAAATGATTCTTCAGGCGCTGGAATTCCAACAATCCCACAAAAAAGTACAAGTAAAATAACAATATAACCATAGGAATGTATATACTGAGAAATAATTGTTAAGTCCACTGCTCGCTCCTCTATTTACGATTGATTCATCAATTGCTGCATGGTTATACTTTCATACCCTTGCTGTTTTAAGTAAGGTAAAAATTCTTCTAACGCCGCAATCGTCATTTCAGGTGCTTTTTCATCTGCTCCCGGGGTATCTCCATTATCGTGTAACACAAAAATGGCTCCATCTTCTACTTTACGCATTAGTTTTTGAACTAATGCCGTTTTCGTTGTTTTTAGTGTCCAATCCTGAAAGATTCCTGTCCAGATCACAAGGTGATATGGCTTGGCCATTGATAAACTGCTCATATTTAAATGTCCCCACGGCGGACGATAAAAAAGCGGCTTTTGATTTGTTACTTTCTTTATAACCTGTGCACATTGATGAATTTGTCTTTTTAATTGCCAAGGTGTTTGCGTCCATGCACTCACATGACGATGATGATGTATAGCTACTTCATGTCCTTCATCGATCATTCTGTTTAAAATAGACGGGTGGTTCTCCCCTAGTTCTCCCACAATAAAAAAAGTAGCTTTCATTTCATGCAGTTTGAACAAGTCCAAAATTTTTGGTGTATAAACAGGATGAGGCCCGTCGTCAAATGTTATAGCTATTTTATGCTTTTTTTCCCCTTTTATTATGACTGATGAATGATAGCGACGATAAAGGGTTTGCGAAATAATGGTATATACACATATAACCATTAGAACGAAAAGTAAAACAATAAAAAAACGAGTCATATGCTTTTAACCATCCTTTTGAATTTAAATCCTGCATTTATTATAACGGTTTACTCAGACTTTGGTTTCATTTTTTTGTGATAGAAACCAGGAATTTTAAAATAACTTGATACTTTACCTAAAAATAGCTGTTCTGCAAAGATATACCGGAAATAAAATGATATCATAAAATTTCCCTTCATTCAGTAAAAAAAGTACTTTTTACCATTTATAACTATCTTTTGTACGATAACTTTCATTATTTTTTAAAAATAAAAAAACTTCCCGCACGAGTGCGGAAAGTTTTTAAATTAAAATTTTGACCGATACCATTTTTCAGCTGCTTCAATTTCTGTTCGTGTTAACTGATGTCCAAATGATTCCCAATGCACCTGTACGTCTGCTCCGGCTTTTTCTAAAAGCGCAGAAAGTTCTTCTGTTTCTGATGCTGGGCAAATAGGGTCGTTTGTGCCTGCGCCGATAAAGATAGAGGCGTCCGTCTTAGGCACTTCAACTCCTCTTCTTGGAACCATCGGATGAAGAAGAGCCGCCCCTTTTAAAGAATTCTCATAATGAAATAGCAAACTTCCTGCAATATTGGCACCATTTGAGTAGCCTACAGCTACGATGTTGTGTCGGTCGAATGAATATGTTTCAGCCGCTTCGTCTAAAAATTGATGAAGTTCTGTTGTACGTTCAATTAAATCTTCTATATCAAATATTCCTTCTTGTAAACGTCTAAAGAAACGGGGCATTCCGTTTTCTAGTACATTTCCTCTTACAGATAATACCGAGCAAGAGGAATCAATCATATCTGCAACAGGAAGCAGATCTTGTTCTGTACCTCCTGTACCATGCAACAGCAACAAAGTCGGTTTCGTCTCGTCCGTTCCTTTTTTAAAAATATGTTTCACGTATATCCACTCCTTTTAAATATCTCGAATTAAAGATAAATTTATTATAAGAACTTTCGAAGCATTTGTAAAGGAACTACTGTCAAAGAAATACCTGTATGTTTTGCTGGCAGTATCACATAATACTGAATAACTTCATATAGCCATTGCTCATATGCAGCTAGGTATTTAATTCGTTTGACTTACAACGGGGAAAGAAATATTCCACTTTTAGCTAAGTGCTCCCGTCAAAAGGTGGATAATGATTAAAACTAGCCCGTCCTCCTTCGTATAAAAAGTGCCCTAGTCTGATAAATTAGTTAATTTTTGCTTTATTTCGTTACTTTCAACAGATATCAGCATTTATACCCGAACGTACTAAATCTTATTTCTTATACGTGTTATAACAACTTTTTTCTATGAGAAACAGAACGTAAAATACCAGCTTGTTTTTTCATAAAGGGGAACAAAGCCCCGAATGGTGCTTTATACGACTTTATTTGACAAACACAAATTTATGGGTAAACTAAGTTCAGATGATTGTATTTCACTTCGTTTCAGTTTAATAAAAAAACGAAACATCTGCGAGTAAGCAAAAAATAACTGCGTAAAGAGCTATTTATGTCAATCATCTTATACCCTAAAAACTTACCTGCACTTGAATAATAGCCTTTATTAAACTTAGCGCGTCAGCTTGTGAACGTTAATACTTTATCATCCATCTCTCTGTTAAAAGATTGAATGGATCAACAAACTTTAGCATTCTTTACATAACGACCTTGTAAAGACGAAGAATGTAGCTATGTGTAAACATGGAATTATTACTTAGTGGAGTGAACCAACATGAGGAAATTTATTTTAGCCTTTTTAGTCGTTGTTTTAATTGTAATGCTAGGAGTTACCTATGTATTAAAGCAATTTCAGCAAACGGCTGATTTATCTTACTCGAAACTGCAGTCGGTTCAAAGTACGGTAGTCTATGACAAAAATGACCGTAAGATTGACGAATTGTATAAAACCGTTCCCCGTCAAAATGTTTCGAGCAATGAAATTCCCGATTATGTAAAAATGGCGTTTGTTGCAACGGAAGACCGTCGCTTTTACAAGCATTTTGGGATTGATTTACAAGGTATTGGCCGCGCCCTTTTTAAGAACATTGTAACAATGAGTAAAGCTGAAGGCGCAAGTACCATTACACAGCAGTTAGCAAGAAATCTTTACTTATCTAGTGATAAGACCATTAAACGTAAAGTAGATGAAATGTTTCTATCACTAGGCTTAGAAAGACAATTTACAAAAGATCAAATTTTGGAATTATATTTAAATCAAATTTATTTCGGAAGCGGTGTATATGGTATTGGTGCAGCTTCTCAGCTTTATTTTAATAAGCCTGTATCAGATTTAACCGTAGGCGAAGCTGCGCTTTTAGCAGGACTGCCAAAAGCGCCGAGTACGTATTCACCAAGCAATAGTACAGAAAAAGCGACAGCCCGACGAAACGTTGTATTGAAACTGATGCATGACCAAAACGTTATTAATGATACTCAGTATCAGCAAGCGTTAAACGAACGTGTAGTCAAGCCTAGTATTCCGGTTAAAAAACCGAACTCAAATCAAGCATTTATTGATTATGTAATTAACGAAGCTGCTCAACAGTATGGCGTATCTGCTGATGACCTTTACAAGGGTGGTTATGCCATTTATACAGATTTAGATCCTAATTTACAGGAATCGATTAATAACTCTGTAGCAAATCATATGTTCCGAGATGATGACATCAACAGCAAAGTAGAGGTTGGGATTTCAGCTGTTAACCCTAAAACAGGTGGAATTTCAGCGATGTATGGAGGACGCAGCTATGAGCGAAACGGCTTAAACCGTGCTACAAGCGGCTATCAGCTTGGTTCAGCTATTAAGCCTTTAGCCGTATACGGTCCAGCCTTAGAAACTGGAGATTATACACCAACTTCACTCTTAAGTGACGAACGACAAGACTTTGGCGGTGGATATAGCCCTAAAAACGCAGAAGGTGAATATCAAAAGCATGTGACAATGCGTGAAGCACTTACTCGTTCGCTTAACGTTCCAGCTGTTTGGCTTTTAAAACAAATTGGTATTGATACAAGCGCAAAATTCATGGAAAAAGCTGGACTTCCTCTTGAAGATGACGATAAGTCAAAATTAGGGCTTGCTCTGGGAGGAACGACCACAACGTTCTCTCCCCTTCAGTTAGCACAAGGATATACAACTTTTGCTAACAAAGGCGTCATGACTAAGCCGTACGCAATTCGAAAAATTGAGATGCGCGACGGTGAAGTGAAAAAGCCAGACATTCAGACAGAGCGAGTAATGAGTGAAGAAAATGCGGATACAATGACATCCATGCTACAGGATGTGATTGAAAAAAGCTATGGAACAGGTGTTAATGCTCGTTCTTCACGAGATGCTGCAGGTAAAACCGGTACAACCAACGATGTCAAAGATGCTTGGTTTGTCGGGTATACCGATGATGCAGTCGTTTCTATCCACGCTGGCTTTGATAATGCTAATTCTACGCAAACAACGAAATACTTATCAGGCGGCGGCGGACAAGACCCTGCTACACTGTTTAGCTCAATTATGAATAACTGGTAACCAAAAAACCTCCAACTTCACTGTTGGAGGTTTTTTTAAGATAAATGCGTTTTATGCTTAAGTGAAAAAAAGGAAACGTTAATGACTTTGCAAATCGTTACATAATGCAGAACGGTCAAGACAACCACGCCACAGTTCATCCCGATAATAATTCCCTGCATGCCAATATTTGTTTGTGATCCTAAGAAAAACATCAGGGAAAAAGATACAATATGAGACCAAATCGTATGATAAAAAGCATCTTTTACATAGCCAAGTCCAATTAAATAAGCTTGAAGCGGGACGGCAAAGAAGTGAAAAAGAAAATACGGCCATAAAGCCTTTAAATAGTACACGGCCTCTGTAGAATGAAAAAACAAGTTAGTAAGCGGCTCAGCAAAGAAATACATCGCCACTATAGACGGAATCCCATATAAAAATGTCATTTGCATACTTTGAGTCAAAAGTCTTTGAAGCTGTTCTTCCTGATTTTTCGCATGAGCTTCAGATACAGCAGGTATTAGTGCCACTAAAAGAGAATGAGCAAAGAAAGCTGGAAAAAATCCGATCGACATCGCTACCCCTGTTAGCATACCAAAATGCTGCGTTGCCCCGGTTAAAGTCATGCCCGATAAAACGAGCGCGTGTTTGATTAAAAACGGCTGAATAGCATTACATACCGCGTTAAATAAACGCAGTCCCGTGGTCGGAAGTGAGACGCCTAACAGCTTTTTCCGAATCTCACTTGGAGAAAGCAGAGGTCTGTGCCCTCTTGATAAAACACTTAACTGAGTAACATACGTGATAAAAAAATAAAGCAAAATAACAGCTTCGGTTCCAATTAGCGTACAAATCGCAATAAACAGCGACATTTTAACATCTGTGAAAGCAAGCATTTGAAAAACAACAAATAAAATCGTTAGCTGAAAGGCTTTGCGGATAAAATTAGACACAGCGATAGTCGTCATATTATTTTTACCCGTAAAATATCCACGAAGCACCGCTGAAAATGAAACAACCGGAATGAAACATAGTACGACCCATTTCAAGTAAGGATGATAGTGACTAAAAAATGGAAAGGCTGCTAATACGGCCAGTGTAATAAAAAAGATTCCCAAGCTCACAGCAGTCGCAAAAATGGTGGCATGCTTCATCATATGCTGATGTTCTTTGCGATGATGTTCAGCCAAAAATTTAGAAATAGAAATAGGCAGTTCTAAGTTAGCTACGGTGGCAATAAGAAAAATGATAGGAAGAACAGTCATGTACATGCCCATGCCTTCCCTTCCTAATTCTCTAGCAAGTACCATATTTACAAGAAATTCAATTAACTCTCCTGCAAAGGCAGCACCTGCTAGAATAAACGTTCCTTTCAAAAAAGTGTTCATCTCGTTATCTCCTCTATTTCCCGTCCTTTTTCATCACTACCTCTTCTCTCTATGTATATGACAAGCTTTATACGAATTATTTGTCTAATTGTATTTTTTGGTGTACAAGTTCTTGTATAATGTTCAACCTATGTAAAAAAAAACCGTTATATACCTTTTTTACATAGGAAATTCATTCATTTCTTATCTTTTGGCTCTTGAAACTTGCATAGAGAACACAGGAGACCCAATGAGCCTGCTGATTGCTAACGGGAATAGAGCATGTTGTTTTAATATAACAAATTCACATATTAGTTAAGCGTCTTTATTCACCATTTTCTGTGGATGCACTTCTTTTTTTGACACCGAAGCGTTTTTGCCTAGTACAACCGAAAAGACAACAATTATTGCTATAGCAAGAGTAAAAAGTGTAATTGTTTCACCTAGAAATAGAGCTGCAAACAGAATCATTAAAAATGGCTGTAAATATTGAACCTGGCTAACTCTGGCTATTCCACCCATAGCCATCCCGCTGTACCAAGCAACGTATGCTAAAAATTGACTCACTACTGAGAGATAAATCAAACTAACCCACGCTTGTAAAGGCGCATGGAGCATTTCAGCTGTAATGCTTAGTCCCACTGGAATCATAAAAAATGGTGCACCGATGATAATGGCCCAAGCAATTACTTGCCAGCTGCCTAATTCTCTTGCTAACCCCCCTCCTTCTGCGTAGCTCAGTCCAAGTATCAGCACCGCTGCTAGTAAAGCTGCATCAGCAAACTGCAGTTGACCGAATCCGAGGTGAAGAGCATACACGATAACAGCTGCCGAACCGATTATACTTGAGACCCAGAATTTTAAAGAAGGACGTTCACCCCCTCTAAACATCGCAAAACCGGCTGTGGCTAATGGTAAAAGAGCGAGTTCAACCGCTCCGTGAGAAACAGGCAAGAATTTCATTGCCCAAGAAGTGAGCAGAGGAAACCCTAAAACTGCGCCTAAAGCGACGATCAGCAGACTTTTAAATTGGCGAAGAGAAGGAAATTTTTCTTTTCGTACAATCAATATCACAGCTACTAAAACAGCAGCTACAGCTGTTCTTCCTAAACCGGCGACTGTCGTTCCGAAATACTCCACTGCAATGCTTGTAGAAGGAAGGGTTAAGCTAAAACAGATAACGCCTACTAACCCCAACAATAAGCCCATTTTCTCTCTCGTTTCTTTTTGCATCTTACCCTACCCCTGTCTTTTTATTTTTCAGAACTGTACCATTTTTCTAAAAAAAGTTCTGATATAATTAAAAGGATAGCGCAGGACAACTACTAAAATAAATCATTCTTTTATCTATCTGTACGGGTACAAATTAAAGGAGTAGGACCTATGAGTTTGAAATATCTGAAAATCATGGAAGAAATTAAGCTTGGCCTAGCAACTGGATCGCTTATTGCAGGTGGTAAACTCCCTTCTGTTCGCCGACTATCCCAACATTTTTCGTGCAGCAAGAATACCGTTATCAAAGCGTACAGTGAACTAGAAAAAGAGCATTTAATTTATTCTGTTCCTAAAAGCGGCTACTACGTTGTGGCAGAATTTCAACATAGGACGAATGAAAATGAAGTGATTGATTTCTTGTCTGCTGGTCCAGATAAAAACGTTATGCCTTATCTTGAATTTCAGCATTGTATAAACCAAGCGATTGAACACTACAAAGAAGAGCTTTTTACATACTCTGATCAACAAGGCTCTTACTCATTACGGGTACAGTTAGTGAAACACTTGCAGAACCTACAGGTGTTCACTCAAGCTGAAAGGTTAGTTGTTGTATCCGGGTCTCAGCAAGCTCTTCACTTATTAGTTTCTATGCCATTTCCAAATGGAAAAAATAATATCCTGATTGAACAGCCCACTTATTTCGGTTTTATCGAGTCTCTTACGCTGCACCAAGCTACTGCTTTTGGGATCGAGCTATCGATGAAAGGGATTGATCTTGATCGTTTGGAGTACATTTTTCGAAATAATGATATAAAATTTTTCTATATTATTCCAAGATTTCACAATCCTCTTGGGCATTGTTATACAAATTTTGAGAAGGAAAAAATCGTGGAGCTAGCCGAAAAATACGATGTATATATAGTGGAAGATGACTTTTTGGGCGACCTTGATCCCGATGCAAAATCAGATCCTTTATTTTCTTTTAATCCTTCTGGACGAGTTATTTACATTAAAAGCTTTTCGAAAATCTTTCTTCCTGGGTTACGTATTGCTGCTGTCGTGCTTCCTTCGTTAATGAATAGCAACTTTTTACGATATAAGTTCAGTTCAGATTTTAATAGTTCAGCGCTTTCCCAAGGTGCTCTTGAAATTTATTTAAAAAGCGGCATGTTTACTAGTCATCTTAAAAAGATAAAAGAGGTATACCATACCAAAATGCAAACTCTTGTAGAAGCATGTGATTCACTGCTACCCGCTCATACACACTTTTCTAAACCAACTTCAGGATTCTATTTATCCATTAGTTTGCCTGAGCATGTGACAGCAAAACAGATCGTTCACATGCTAAACGAGCAGCACATATATGTTGATGATGCTTCTAGATTTTTTTTACCAGAATACAAACGAGACACTCTTCTCCGATTAAGCATCTCACAAGTAAATACGAATACGATCAAACGAGGAATTGAACAGCTGGCTCAGTGCATTACTTTAATTGATGATAGAAAAAATCATCCTATTCCAAATAACCTTTTCCCCTTGTAGAATGGGAATTCAATGGACATACTAAACGAAAAGAAGCCAAGGAATTAGAATCCTTGACTTCTTTTATTTAACCGTAACGGTTATAAGAGGCATGTTATGCGTCCCTTTTGCAGAAACATGTGATTGCACGGTATATGTGCCAGGCTCAGAGAAAGATGTTTGTATTTCATATACACCTTCTCCTATTTGTTTAGGCTTTAACATCTTCCCTTTCCCTTCGCCATCTTTTTTCTCTATTTCAAATTCAATCATTTCAACATCATCATTTTTCACTTTTTCGTCTCCATATGTAACTTCGGCTTTGTAGATACCGCTTTCATTTTTCTGTAACGCCCCTGGGCCTTGAAGATTTACGTCCAACGGTTTTGGCTGCTCAGCATTTGTGCTTTGAGCAGGTTCCTGACCACAGGCCGTTAAAAGTAAACAAAGACTGATTATAGATATACTTATTCTTTTTTTCATGTATTCATCTCCTTTTTAAACCCTTTGTTTAACTATAACGCGTATTGCAAAGAAAAAAATGAATTTTTCTAAAAAAGAAGGATTTTTAAAGGTTTTTTAAGGAAAAAAGTTCATACTGACATTAACTAGTTTTTTCCGAGGAGGAAGAAAATGAATTCAGCTAAATCTCCAGCTAAAAAATCATGGCTACAGACATTGATTAAAAATAAAAGTGAGCGTGAAAAAGTGATCTTTATCTTTACTATCTCTTTTTTACTAGTTGTAGCAGGGCTTATTTACATCCCTATTTATAAACATTCCCTTCCGCTCGATTCTAAAATATATGAAGGGAATTTTAAAGAGCTTGGTTCAATCGCACGAATTGGTTTCTTTGCAGCTTTAGCCATTTATCCTATTTTTTTATTATTAAAATGGAAACCGTTATCGCACATAAAAAAAGGAAATTTTGAGTTAAAACCGCTTATCCAATTTTTAGCCAAGTACGTTCGTCAGTGGCACGTTCCCATTGCTCTTATATCAACAGCCTTGATTATTTTACATGGTTATATGGCTTTAATAAAAGGATTTCAAGCAAATTTTACGTACTTTTCAGGAATTATTACGATGGCTGTTCTAGCTTGTTTACTCGTGATGGGCGTGAAGCGCTATAAGCGTACAGATAAAAAGTGGCATCTTAAATTTGCTATCTCTTTTTTGGTTTTGTTTATGATTCACGCTACCTTTTCATAACTTGCCATTGTTTAAAGTTTTTTTATATAGGGTACAGTTCACAATGAATACATGATATGTATCACTATACGTTTTACATTATTTAGGAGGTATAAACATGGCAAGAGTGTTAGCTGTATTATCAAGCGGATACGAAGAGAAAGATTATCACACAGGTTGGTGGGCAGAAGAATTATTTGCTCCGCTGCAAAAGCTTGAGGACGCAGGGCACACCGTTGATTTAGCCTCACCTTTTGGAGGTAAGCCGGAAGTAGACGTTCGAAGTATTTCAGAAGACTTTGATCCAGACGGAACGTATAAGCAATTATATGAATCAGGAAGAGCGGATCAGACAATGAAACTTGAAGAAGTAGATGCTGAGAACTATGACGTTATTTTAGTAGTAGGCGGCCACGGCGCTATGTTTGACTT
This sequence comes from Priestia sp. MDV22-iso46, assembly GCF_058629175.1. Taxonomy (NCBI): domain Bacteria; kingdom Bacillati; phylum Bacillota; class Bacilli; order Caryophanales; family Bacillaceae; genus Priestia; species Priestia sp. MDV22-iso46. The sequence continues at coordinate 632,606 of NZ_JBZVWT010000003.1, read as the reverse complement.
AGCAAAAAATGTGGACTTGCATGCACTTATGAACAAAGTGTACGACAACGGGGGTATTTTAGCAGCTGAGTGTCACGGACCTTCTGTTTTTGCTTTCTTGAAAGGATCCGATGATGAACTGTTAATTAAAGGACTAGACGTAACCGGTTATCCTGATGAAATCGAACCGGAAGAAGTACTTCCCTTTTTACCATACAGTTTAGAACAAGAACTTCGTGAAGTGGCTAACTACATCCCTGAGATGGATAAAAAAGCATATGCCGTTTGGGCAAATGATCAAATTGTCACAAGCCGAGATCCTTTTTCTTCTGAGTTAATGGGTGATGAATTAGTCAAAAAGCTAAATAAATAAACTAAAAAAAGACTGCTTGAAAGCAGTCTTTTTTTGTTTGTTCTATAGGGATGTTTGAAACTGCTGCTCTACCAAACGCCGGTAAAAAGAATGAGAGGCTAACAGCTCTTTATGCGTTCCGCTTCCTGTAACCTGCCCTTCTTCTATTACAACAATTTGGTCCGCATTAATGACCGTAGATAGACGATGGGCAATGACGAGTGATGTGCGTTCTTTCATTACCGTTTCCAATGACTCTTGCACAAGCTTTTCTGATTCGGAGTCCAAGCTAGCTGTCGCTTCGTCCAGTAGTAAAAACTGAGGATTGCGTAACAGCGCTCGGGCAATTGCAATACGCTGTCGCTGTCCTCCTGAGAGATTAATACCTCTTTCTCCAATCATTGTTTCATATTGAGCTTCAAAGGACTGAATGAAATGATGAGCATTCGCTAACTTCGCTGCTTCTTCTATTTCTTCATCCGTCACATGCCGCTCTAATCCGTAAATGAGATTTTCTCGAATTGTTCCTGCTAAAATCGGAGAATCCTGCTGAACATAGCTAAACAGGTGACGCCACGAACGTAAGTTGACGTTTTGACTGTCTGTTCCATCCAAGAATATGCGCCCCGATGAAGGCTCATAAAAGCGTTCGATAAGCGAAAAAACAGTAGATTTTCCAGCTCCGCTAGGTCCAACAAAAGCGGTAACTTCTCCTTTCTTAGCAGAAAATGAAACTTCCTGCAATACTGGTTTATCTTCATATTGAAAAGCAACTTTATCGAACCTTAAACTCCCTACCTGTTCAAGCACTTCTCCATTTTCATAGTTCTCTTCTTTCTCAGCTAATATATCAAAGATTCTTTCTGAAGCTCCTTTGGTTTGCTGAAAGCTCGTAACAAATCGGGTAAGTGAACCAACCGGAACCATAATTTGAAAAAGGTAAAGAACAAAAGCCACCAGCTCTCCTGCAGTGATAAATCCCTCACTCACCCGGTATGCACCAAACCCGACGATGGCAATCATAACAGCGGTCATCACCGTGCTAATAATCGGGGTAATGATGGCTTCAATTTTAGCTCTCTTTACACCGAAGAGGTAGAGTGACTGAAACGATTGTAAGCCGGAATCAACTTCTTTTTTCTCTGAACCGGATACTTTAATCAAGCGGATTTCACTCAGCATTTGAGCTAAAAAAGCCGTAAGCTTGGACATTTTATCCTGTTGCTCACGTGAAATTTTATGTATTTTTCGCGCTAGCGGCATAACCAGTACAAACATAACGGGAATAACCGCTAATAAAATGAGCGTCATGGGTACATCAAGCGTAAATAAAATAACAATGGCAACGATAATAGATAAAATATTTTTAACAAAGTCAATCATTTCTGTTGACAATAAATTCATCACAATGGTTGTATCATTTGTAATGCGGCTTACCATTTCACCGGAACGATTTTGGTCGTAAAATGAAACCGGAAGCTTTATGAGCTTGTTCCACACTTTATGTCTGAGTTCTTTTACAACACCTTGTCCTACTTGAGCAAGGAGATAAAGAGATACTGCGCTTGTTACCATTTGAGCAGCAAATAAAACAAGGAGTCCTGCTATAAGCTGCGGTGAGACTCCTATTGCAATTTTCTCCATCACTTCTTTAATGACAAGAGGAATAGAAAGCGACGCTCCGGTATTAATTAAGGCCAGTATAAACGAAATGAGTAGCTTTCCTGTCGGAGGGGTCGTTAGCAACCATAATTTTTTAAATGAAAAATGAATTCCTTTTTGCGTATTCATCTTAGTTCCTTTCTAATTCTTTTAATAGGTGGTATACACACTTTAGGTAGACACCACACACTTTACCTTCAAAGTTCTATCTTATTTTACACCATTTCCTTTCTCAACCTGAACTTCTAAGCTTTTACCTATTTTTCAAACTCGTCTATACGAAAATGACAAGCTGGTCATATACTATGGTACACTGAACTCTTTTACTAGATGAGAGGTTGAATAAGAATGTCTGTTTATATTAAATCTGTTTCTATTGGAACAATTTCTGGCGGGATCATTATTTTTGGAAACGTAGGAAATATATCGCCTCCAAGCGGCTCTACGTCCGGCTCTGGTTCTAGCTCTGGTTCTAATTCCCATATGCCGATGCCTCCTTCTCTGGGAAAAGGCCCGAGAGATAACACAGCTTTTAATGGCTAATAAAAAAACAGTGAGATATTTCTCACTGTTTTTAGACTTGAATACTTGTCATCATCGCAATATAAAAAGCAAAAACAAACAAACCCGCACTTAATACGCTAAGCCATACTGTCTTTTTGTAAAAACAAACAAGTAAATACACAAAAAACAGCAGTGCGACAAATAAGAATAGGATTCCTACAATCGTTACGTGAAACGTTAGAGGGAGCGTCACTTGTTTCCCATAGATAAACGGAAGAATCGATGAATCCATTGCCATATGACTTATATTAGTTGGCGGCGATTGCGTCACCATGATAGCTGTAAATAAAAAAATGATAAGCAAAATAATGCTTTCTGCTCGAATCCACATCACGGGCTTATATTCTGGATGTTTTATCGTTTTTTTCATAAGAAAGCCATTGATGACGGCAAATGCAAGCAGCGGAATAATCGTAATATGCTTTAGTAAAAGAGACTGCCCGTAATCTGTAGCCCATGAATTTACGTAGTTGGACAGCCCCATGATAATGACCATCGAAATGAACCCACTTAATGAAAGAAGCACAAAACAAGCGATTGCAAAAGGAGTAAACCAGCTTAAGAAACTTTTCCAATTGGAGGTTTCTTTTGAAAAAGCGGCAACAATCAGAACCACCCCTCCCCACAGTCCAACTGCTAAAATATGAAGAGAATGAGAAAGCATGCCGCTAAGCGCAGAAGCGGATGCTGCGTGACTTGCATAGGCGATTCCTCCCACCAAGGCTACAGTCAGTAATGTATACATATGAGGGTGGCTCTCTATTGAAACAGCAACCATACATAAAATAGCAATCAGCACAACAAAGATCCAGGCGTGTCCGGTTCTTGTTTCCAATAATACAAGACGAACTGTTTCACCTAACCCTCTTATTTTTGAAAAAGATAAAATAATCTCAAGCGAATTTCCAACCGAAAAAATAGCGACAGCCGCTGCACTTGCAAGTAGCCATCGCTTTGATAATAAAATTGTTGGCTTTTTTGTAAGAGGTACATATTGCAGTACAGCAAATCCTAATAATAAGGAAAGACCTACGTATGTGAACCACTCAAAAACAGGCAACAAAATACTCATCTTTTTAAGCCTTTTTCTTTCTGAAGATTAAGAGTAATGCTCCAACCACCACTACAATAGCAATAATCATGATAACAAAAAACGATGAAGAATCATTGTTCTCTGTTTTTTCATCATTTGCTACTGCACTTTTTTGGTGCTGTTCGGATTGCGTGGCGTCTTGCTTTTTTTCACTATCTTTTCCGGCTGCTTGAGTATTCTGTTCTTTCGCTTCATCTTTCACATCTACTTTAAAAGCAATCGAATCTTTCATTACATGACCATCTTCCCCTACAATTTCCCAGTTCACTGTGTAAGATCCGTTTTCAAGAGGCTGATCGAGAGAAGCTATTAAATCATGACCCTCTACTTTTTGCGATGCAAGTGAAATTTTTTGTCCATCTTTTGTAACGGTTACAGTACTGATTTTCTCGATGTGTGTTTCAAAGGTTAATTTAATTTCTTTTAGAGGAGCTGTAACAGTTGCACCATTTTCCGGCACTGTTGTTTGCACATGTGTATGAGCAAAACTAACTGTCGGAACAGCTAAAAAGCATGCTAAAAGTAAACCTATTATTTTTTTCATATTTATGACTCCCTATCTCTTTTTTCTTTTTTCATCATATCCAAAAATGCTTTTATGTAGACGTTTTCGAACACGATCTATTTTCCTAGTAAGTGTACTCCTTTTTTACTCAGTCTCACAATAACTATTACCAATTCGTTATAAAATGTTCACAAATCCTAGGGAAGATGCCGCTGTAATTTTTTTGAATATTCTTTCAGATTATCCTTGAATATAGTAAAATAGTTAATTAAGATGGCTGACTTTTTTCTAGCTTAAAATCCCATACAGAAAGGATAGAAACAATGAAAAAGTATACATGCCCTTGCTGTGGTTATCAATCGTTAGACAGTGATGGTGACTATGATATTTGTGAGATATGTTTTTGGGAAGACGATCCGTACCAAAAGCTGAATGCCAACGAATTAGGAGCCAACTCTATTTCTTTAATAGAAGCCCAGGAAAATTTTATAGTTTATGGAGCGTGTAATAAAGAAAGCTTACAGCACGTGAGAAAGCCCTCTGTTCAAGATGTAAAAGATTTTAACTGGAAACCTATTATAAGTCACGAGTAGCGAAACTAGTTTATAAAAAAAGAATGCTTGTGAAAGCATTCTTTTTTGGATTCAGTAAGAAGTGGAAACAAATGTAGAAAGCACATTTGTAAACCTATAAAAAGTTTGAGTTTTAGACGAAGCTCTTCCTTTTGAAGAGAATGAATGAAACATAGCACTTCGCAGCGGTTGGCTAATCTCCAATTGAATACTTTTCCCGGTACGATTTTTATTTGCAATATTTCCAGGGTTAATGCCTGCAATCTCATCGTGCCCTTTTGTAATCAGTTCCGCGGGAAATCCATTTTGATTTAATAATTGCGTTAATTTTTTTGCACGCTCCCGATCAGTTCCCCCCACAAAAATATGTTTTTCGTTCCCAGAATACCCGTGAAGTGATAAAACATTATCATACTTGCTTACCATCTTACGCGCTGTGGGCTCATCAAAATGAGTGCTTGTGAGGTGCAGGTCTCGTGACCCTTTCGACTTTAACGATTCGAATAGGTAAAGAGCATTTTGTTTGCCAAGCTCTTTGGCAATTTCGCTTGTCCCCCCTTCAATTCCTCCACCGTGTGGAGCAAAGATAAGGACAGGGCTTTTTGTTTCTTTGGTCGTCACTTTATAGCTAGCTGAAAACTCGTGCTGTGAGAGCTGCTTGAAATTTTGATATTTATCAGTTGACGCACTAGATGTATCTTGAAAAGGTGAAATGAATAAAACAAGTAGACAGATACATAAGGTAGAGAAACTTACTAAACGATAGCTTTTCAATTTGTACTCCTGCTTTCCGTTGTGTAATAAGACCTAAAACATTAGAATCTTAAAAAATCCAGAAATAATATTTATAGTAGTCTTATTTACTTATCGTTATAAATTATAATTTATTTAATAGTTCTTAATACCTATTTATTCTATTTAAAAAAACTTCAGCGCATATCCACTGAAGTTTTTTTACTTTTTTTGTTTTTATTTATTTAAAGCAAGCGCCAAACTAATTTTATCCAGCCAAAGAAGGCGATCCATAAAGGTATGCTCAAAGATGTTCCCCACGCTAAACCAATTAAGAAGTTTCCTCTTTCAATCATACAAACCACTCCTTATGAACATTGTAGGTGAACAAGTACAATTCTATACCTTCACTATAACAGAAAGCGCTTTCATTTAATAGTCACTTACACGTTTTTAGTGCTATATTCATACAGAAAACCGGATTTCAAGTAGATAAAGGGCGATATATAAGAAAATGAATAATTACAAGAGTTAAAAGTATAATAATCTACTTAAAAAAAAGAAACCTTCTTTGAAGGCTTCTTTTCTAGGTGTTTTTTATTGTTCGCCGCTGCGCTGCAAGCGATTCTCAATAAATAGGCGCTCAACAAATTTATTTAGCTGGGCTTGATACAAACGGCGCTCATCTAGCGTTTTTGCGTCTTGTATTTGCTGCTTAAAGCGTTTGATTTGCTGCCTTTGTTCAACCGTTACATGATGAGAAAGAAGCATAGGTCCCCCTCCATTTCACTAACGTTTGAATTAAGTAAACCAAGGTTTACCAAAACAAACAACAAACCTGTTAGCTTCTCTTACATAAATTTTTTACTCAGCCTCTTTAGCCCCAACTAATGCTAAACCTGGACCGTACGGCGTTGTATGAACATCTAACATTAATTCATTTGTATAAGGCACAATAGAAGCTTCCATTGCTACTTGTACTCCGTCGACTTCATACATTTCATCATTTTCAAAAGGCTCTTCAAAAGCTAACCCAATATTAGGGATTTCACAGCTAATTCCTTTGAAGTACAAGCGAATTCCTGTTATCTCCTGCTCTTCAAGTATATTGTTAATTAATTGTTTTGCTTCTGGTGTAATATGCATAACTAATCCTTCTTCCTTTCAATACTCTTGCTCTATCCTATCATATCTTTAGAGTTTTTAAAGAGAATAGCTATAATTTAAAAGCACCCTGATTATTATTTAATAATAATTATAAATAAGTATTGATTTTAATTTGATATTTGATATAATATAAATATAAGATAATAACAACTCATTAGGAGGCTATTAACTATGAATTTAGAAAACGTATTGAACCAACAAATTGCCGATTTTAACGTATTGTATACGAAGCTACATCGCTTTCACTGGTATGTAAAAGGGCCTCAATTTTTTACGCTTCATGAAAAATTTGAAGAACTCTATAATGAGACGGCGGACTATATAGATGAATATGCAGAACGATTACTAGCCATTGGAGGAAGCCCAATTGCTACAATGAAGCAATTTTTGCAAGCAGCTACTCTTTCTGAAGATGGAAACGAGCAAACGAGTGAAGAAATGGTAGAAACCTTAATTAATGACTATACGCTACTTGTTAAAAACCTAAAAAATGCAGTTGAAAACGCTGAAGCAGCACACGATCACGTAACAGCTGACTTATTCATTGGAACAATCGGCAACATTGAAAAACATATTTGGATGCTAAAAGCTGCTTTACCTGTAAAAACATCCGTAAACGCATAAAAAGAGCCTAAGCGGCTCTTTTTTACGTTTGTTGATTTACTTTTTTTTGTCTTTGCAGCCACATAAAAAAAGACATATCATCGTGAATGTCATCTTCTAGTACAGCCTTATAGACATGATCACTCGTATAATAGCGATTATATCCGCTTTGCTGCTTGAAAAATAAAATGCATTCCCGCTTCTTTTCAGTGAGAAGTGATTTTAATAACTCTTGTTTCTCAACTTTGCCTTTCACGATATTTTCTGGAAGCACGGAAATATCAAGCTTCCACTCTTCTCCCTTCTGAATCATATACAGACTCCACTGGTACTTATCTTTTTCATTAGCAAATATCATCTTATAAGGGTTAAAACGCTTTGTAAGCTGATACCCCATGTGAAAAATAGATTCTTCATCCATTTCATCATTTCCTACGTAAAAATTAATGAGGCGATTTGTCATGACATTTAACTCAAAACTTTCCCCTGAGAGAGGACAACCGTATTCTCTTAACAGATCCAATAAATGATTGGATACCACCAGTTGATTTGCTTCGTGTTTTAATTCACTTGAGTATGACAGCAGCTCATTCATGTTTTTTGATTCCCCTATCTATAGATCGTGAATTGTTATTGATATTCGCTTTTTTTTCATAAAACCCTTTCACTTTTACCTTTTAATTAAATAACTAGTTGTAAATTAAGTTATGTAGAGCAACATTTTATGAATAAATCAAGTTTGAGTATAAAACCTGAAGAAGTTTAAAGACTATAGTCGATACCGATTTTAAGGAGGACTTAGTATGAATAATCACGAACTTCCTACAAACATGCAAACTGGAGCTGTACCCCCTCAATTGAACCATGGAGGGCATGAACTATTTGACGTTCATGAAACACTTGCCGGCTCGATTAATGTAATGGATCAGTTTATGATGTTTAGGCAATATGTAAAAGAACAAGAGCTGCTTGATATCATTGATCGGCAATATCAGTTTATTTTAAATGAATATAATTTAATCGTAGAAGCTTTTTCTACTGGTCAAAAGCCGGCCGATTCTACACATGTATATAACATGAAGCAGTCTCATACCTTTGTTTATGGCTTAAAGCCTTCGCAGCCTAAAAAGCCGAATCAGTCCGTTGAGGAAATCAATGAAAAAGGCATATCAGGTCATATGCTAGGTCTAGTTAAGTCTCAAGCATCTCTTTTAACCATGACCGCTTTAGAAATAACAAATCCTGTTGTTCGCCGAATATTCGGAGACAGTGTTCCTAATTGGATTGAAATGGCTTATGAAATTTCTCTTTATCAAAATAAACACCATTATTATCAAGTGCCGCAGCTTGCAAAAGAAGATATGCAGCAAATGATCACAAGTTTTGCAAAAGCTACTGCCTCTCCTCAGATGCCTAATAACCATAAGCTGCATTAATTAAAAAGAGGCTGGTACAAACGTATTTTAGTTGAAGGAAGATCCGAACGATTCATCGTTCGGATCTTTTCATTGGTATGGTGAATATAGGTTTAATGTTAATATGTTTGGAGTTGCTTCTAGCTGTTGATTGGAGGGAAAGCGTAGCCTTGCCCGGAAATCACCAGCAGTGTTACCAAACGACCCATACTAGATCATTTACTCAGTTTATTCGTCTTTAGATTGTATTGATTTTGTTATATCTCAATCTCGTTTTGTGTGTATATTTCAGAAAATGACAAAAAACTATGCATTTTGAATTATTTTCTGAATATTTGTAGTATTTTGATTAATTATGTATTATAATACAATTAACTAATAGAAAGGAGTGAGAGATGCATCATATATACTCGGATTACAGTTAAAGGAGGTGTCATAACACACTCGCAATACGTTTGCTAAAAGTCAGTTGAACTGTAGAACCGATATGTGATAGACCATGATGGTAAAGTTAAGATTAATTCCCCTAAATGAACATGTAACATAATAAACTGCTTCTTTTTCTTTTTAAAGATAGAAGCAGTTTTTTTATGTACGTTTTTCTTTTCTCGATTTAATACATGTTTTCTCCACTTTGGCTAACACTTAAGATATACATTTACGTACAAGGTGGTGACTTTGATGATCGCCGTAAAATTACTATTAGTCGCAGTTTTAATTGCATTAACTGCTTTTTTTGTAGCGACAGAATTCGCTATTGTAAAAGTAAGAAGTTCAAAAATCAATCAGCTTCTAGAAGAAGGACATAAAAAAGCTGTATCTGCCAAACACGTTATTACGCATCTAGATGAATATCTATCCGCTTGTCAGCTTGGTATCACCATCACGGCTCTCGGGCTTGGTTGGCTTGGTGAACCAACGCTAGATCGGTTGCTTCACCCTCTTTTTACTACCTTCCATACGAATGAACCGCTTGCTGGTATTTTATCTTTTGTCATTGCATTTGTTGTTATTACTTTTTTACATGTTGTCTTGGGGGAATTAGCTCCTAAAACGTTTGCTATTCAAATGGCTGAACAAATTACGCTGAACTTTGCAAAACCGATTATCGTGTTTTACAAACTTATGTATCCGTTCATTAAAATATTAAACGGATCAGCTCGTATGTTGACCAAGATTTTTGGTATAACGATGATTTCAAAAAATGAAGCTGCTCATAGTGAAGAAGAGCTGCGCATTTTGTTATCTGAGAGCTTCGAAGGCGGTGAAATCAATCAATCCGAATATCGATATATGAGCAAAATTTTTGATTTTGACGATCGTTTAGCTAAAGAAGTAATGGTCCCTCGTACGGAAATTGTGAGTGCTTCCAAAGACGACGTCGTAGAGGTTTTTTTGCAAATCGCAAATGTCGAAAAATATACGCGCTATCCAATTGTTGAAGATGGGGATAAAGATAAAGTAATCGGTCTCGTTAATATCAAAGAAATTTATAATGATATTGTATTCAACGAAAAAGACGGCACCAATACGTTAGAGTCATACGTCAAGCCTATTTTTAAAGTAATTGAAACCGTACCCATTCATGACTTGCTTGTAAAGATGCAAAAAGAACGTATTCAAATGGCTATTCTTTTTGATGAGTATGGCGGAACCGCTGGGCTTGTTACAGTAGAAGATATTATTGAAGAAATTGTGGGAGAAATTCGAGATGAGTTTGATACGGACGAAATTCCTTATGTACAAAAAATTAAAGACGACCATTATATTCTTGACGGAAAAATGCTCATTAGCCAAGTAAATGATTTACTCGGTACGGATATTAGCGACGAAGAAGTAGATACCATTGCCGGGTGGGTGTTAACCGAAAAGTTTGATGTGACCAAAAATGATATCATTCAGCATGAGCAATTTTACTTTAAAGTTCTGATTATAGAGGATTTTCACATTAAGTATATAGAAGTAAAAAAAAGAAAGAAGAAAGAAAAAAAGGATGATCATCATTAATCATCCTTTTTATTTATTCAAAATCCCTTTTACCAATCGTCTCCTCCATCAAAAAAATCTCCATCCAACAGATCCTCCCCGGCTTCTTCAATATCTTCTCCAATTTCACCAAGCGCCGAGTCTTCAAACATATCATCCATCAAATTCTCAATGAGCAGTCCGCCTAACATACCGGCTGCAAAGCCTCCCATTGCTCCTCCTAACCCGCTCATACGTGGGTGGTGTGAATGCTGATCATAGTGAGAAGGCTTATAATACTCATAGTCTCGAGGATTTTCCATCATCTCTTCCATCGCTTCTTCCAGCAAACGAGCGATAGTAGATGGCTGGCTTAGTTCATCATTTGTAAAAAAGAGTTCATTTTTTATTTCCCTCTCTCGGCCGAAAGAAGGCAAATCTAGCTCCAACAGCACGCGGATACCTTTTCGTTCAATGGCTACCTCAAACTCAACCTCATTTACATATCCCTTTAAGAAGTCTGTAGGAAATAATGAAAATTCTTGTTTGTATCCGTTAAATTTTCCGGAATGATGTTTTTCTCTAAACCCAAGTGCTTCAAAGCCCTCTACTAGCTGATATAAGCTTTTTGGAGCTTTAATGCGCACAGGGTCCCGGTCTGTTGAGTCTACTCCCCCTTCAATATCTAAGTGTGTCTTAAAGAAATAGCTAACGTTGCTCGCAGAGATTGGAAGATCCAAAGGTAAATGATATGTAAATGGAATTTCTTTTTTCTCGCCTTCATTAATTGTAAATGAAGAAGCTGCGCGCAGGCTTTCCACACGATGTGTATGCATTTGACCGCTTTTCATTTGAACTTCAAGCCAAAATTCAACATCAATTAAATTAATATGTTGCTGAACGTTTCCACCTTGGATGATAATAGCTCCTTCAATTACATGACCGAGCGTATAGGCCGTTTCATTTAGTCGTAAATCTACTTTGGCAGCTCCAACTCCAATTTTAGCAAACATTTTTTTAAACATTTTTTTTCCTCCTCCAAAATGCTCTTACTATATATACGAAGTATACCGTTTATAAGTTTCAACTTACAAAAAAAGAACTCAATTTCTTGAGTTCTTTCTGCTAAATCAACGCTTCATTTTAATTCAATTATTTATTAAATTAAAACACCCAGCCCCAACAGCAGCGACGTCTTTTACAACCACCGTGATTACCGCCATGACAACCACCGTGACCTCCGCCATGGTTGCCGCCGTGATCTCCGCCATGACAACCGCCGTGACCTCCGCCATGGTTGCCACCATGATCTCCGCCATGGTTACCGCCGTGACCTCCGCCATGGTTGCCATCATGATGGCATTTTTTATGTCCAGAACGATGATCATCATCATGTTTAGGACAATGATCGTTATGCTTATAATCGTTATGACAGCATTTTCCTTCATGGCTACTTCTTGGATCATAGCCAGAAGTTTTGTAATAATACTGATTAGAACACCAGCAACACTTCTTTTTATTGTTGTAACTCACATAAACCATCCTTATCTATAAATAAGATTTATATAGGCAATTTTATACCTATATAAATAGATTATGTAAACTAGTACAAGGAAGTGCATTGCTGTGGGCCATGACCTAAGCCTGTTTTTAGGAGTATGTACGGGGGAGATAAGACAAGAAAAAAAGCCATCTAGAGATGGCTTTTTTTATATTTGATTTTTCACTTTACTTGCGCTTTCTGCATAAAACTCTAGAATTTCTCTTCTTCTCACAATTCCAATAAATACCCCTTGATCATCCGTTACAGGAACAAAATTTTGGTCAATTGCCTTTGAAAGGATGTTTTGAACTTCATCATATATAGCAACTGGGTTATAATCTTGATAGCGGTCAATCTCTGTTAATTTAATATTTTCCGTATCTTGAAAGCGATAGTCTCCTAGGCTTTTTAACTTCCAAAGAAGATCTCCTTCAGTAAGAACGCCCACATATTTACCATCATCGTCAACCAGCGGAACTGTAGAATAGCGATGATACTCCATTTTTTCAAGAGCCTGTCTTAATGTGGATTGAATATTTAGTGTTACAACATCACTTTTTGGTACTAAGAAAAATGCAATATTCATTTTTTAATCTCCTTTTCCTTACCCGCTCATCTTACAATTTCTATTTATTTTTTCAGTTTTCGGCTTATTTTAATGTTTTAATCATACAAAATGCAGCTCGCAGTTATCTTACATTTACAACTATAAGCTGTCAATCCTAAGCTATGTAATTTTGGCTTCTTATTTTCTTTATTACAGTACCCGTTTTCTAAATAATCAAATCCTAATTTTTAGAAAAACACGTCTAGTTAAAATAATGGCTCCTGCAGCTGCTTCTTTATACTAATAAGGGCCGGAAGAGCTACTTTCAGCTCTTCTTCTCTGCGATAAGAACGCAACTGAACCTCATTATATGCTCTGTTTATACTTTTTGACTCATGAAAAAGTCCCACATGATTCGACTAGCGTTGGGGCCTTTAGGGTCTGTATAGCTGCCGGCTGAATTCCCTCCTGACCATGCATGCCCCATTCCATTGATAATATATTTATCAATAGCCAATTCTCCCTTACTGCTTTCGTAGCGATATGTTGTATAATCCCGTCCAAAGAGAATTTTTTCTTCTCTCGTTTTAACCGGGCTATCTTGAATCCATCCATCTATTCTTCCGTTATAAGCAAGATTATTCGTTGTAATCCACTGGTGAACCACTTGATCTGCATTGGCTACATTTACCGTAGAATCAGCGTTACCATGAAATACAATGAGCGGCAGTGGCTTTGCCCGTTTTCCCATTTGCTGATAAGCAATTCTTCCTTGTTTAACGGGGGAAGGACCTTTACTGGCCATGACAGAATACGCATTAAATACGTTAAGAGCCGCCTGATATTCGATACCTGCTGACACACCTATTCCAGCAAACAGTTCTGGATACGTTACCCCCATAACGATGCTCATTGCTCCTCCTGCTGACAGACCGGCAATAAACACTTTATTTTTCTGAATAAAATGCATGTTTTGGACTTTTTTTACAATCCCTGCAATAATAGCTGGCTCGCCAAACCCTCTAATTTGATGAAGAGGTTCAAACCAGTTCCAGCATTTATTCATATTTGAGTTAGAAGACTGCTGTGGATATACGACAATAAATTCCTTTTCGTCGGCGAGCTCATTCATTTGCGTGCCTATCGCAAAATCATCTGCATTTTGTGTACATCCATGCAGCATAACCATTAGTGGGTAAGATTTTAAAATATGATAGGATTTAGGTAAATAGACCTTGAATTTTTTCCCTTTATGAGTATATGTTTTAAATGATTCAGATGACGCTTCTTGTTGTTCACTTGAAGACACAAGCGTTGACGTATTTATAACATTAGGTAGTGAACCCAACATGGTACCCCTCCTCTTTTTGTCAACGTTTTCATTTTTCTTCCCAATTACGTCCTGTATTACAATACTACATATTATTTCGTTTTTTTGCACGTTCTACATACTCCAAGAGTACAACTTGTTTTGGTTTTAAGCCGTTTTTTATCTTCTTAAAATTTGGGATTTTTTTGCTATATATATACTTTATTACTATATATGAAAATTGTCACTATAATCATGAAAAAAGGACAAACATGCCGTTTGCCCTTTTATTTGGACCTTGATGTTTAAATACCTTTTGCCGAATTAAGCCTCTATACTTTTATTATATGATGCTCCCTATCATTTATATGAATTTATTGCTCTTCATGTTTAAATCTGTAACCTTTACTATTTCATACTTTGCTTTTTATTCACCAATTCTTTCGTAGCAAATGGCAAGGTGCAGGTGCGGAAGCCACGTTGAAAAAGAAGAATCTTGAAGAGCAAATATTTTCGTTTAACCTCTGCTTCGTTCGCAACAATCGTACAAAGGCTGATTGTAATCACTCTTTCCCCTCCTTTGCTTAAATAGGTATAGCGAAGAGATGCTATTAGAGTAGATTCCTTTATTTTGCATACATTTTTTAGAAAACTATGGTAAAAATAAGACTTATCATATGGAGGTGAATAAATTGGCAAATATCCCAAAGGATACTGAGCCCTACTGGCGCGATCATTTAAAGTTTCCAACATACCCATCTCTTTCAGAAAATCGAAAAGTTGATGTTGTAGTAGTAGGAGGCGGTATTAGCGGTATTACAACAGCTTATTTATTACAAAAAGAAGGACTGAACGTGGCGTTAATTGAAGCTGATAATATTTTAAATGGTACAACCGGTCACACAACAGCAAAGATTACAGCTCAGCATGACGTTATCTACGATGAACTGCTTTCACACATTGGCGAAGAAAAAACGCTGCTGTATTATAAAGCAAACGAACAAGCTCTGCAGTTTATGAAAAACTTAATTCAAACGGAGAACATTGACTGTGACTTTTCGGTACAAGATGCTTACTTATATGGAGAAACGCTGGAGTTTGATCATCGAGTTCGTAAAGAATTTCGAGCCTATCAGCGATTACATATTCCGTGTGAATTTGCAACAGAGCTTCCTTTTAATTTTGATATTAGGGCAGCAGCTATTATGAAAGATCAAGCTCAGTTTCATCCGTTAAAATATCTGCTTCATTTAGTAAAAAAATTCACAGAAAGCGGCGGATTGATTTTTGAAAACACCGTAGCAACGGACGTAGAAGAAAGCACATCGCCCACCGTTGTCACAAGAGACGGACATCGAATTTCTTGCAAATACGTAGTGGCGTGTTCACACTTTCCATTTTATGATGGAGCGGGCTTTTACTATACGCGCATGTATGCCAAACGTTCGTATGTGTTAGCAGCAAAAGTTGAAAAAGCTTACCCTGGAGGCATGTATTTAAGTGCTGATCAGCCTACTCATTCGCTGCGTTCAACAAAAGTTGACGGAGAAGAACTCATCTTAATTGGTGGAGAAGGCCACAAAGCTGGACAAGGAATTAATACTATGTTCCACTATGAGTCCCTTCAGAGGTTCGCTGAAGAAAATTTTAATGTTCAACATTTTCGTTATAAATGGTCTGCACAAGATTTATTTACGCTTGATAAAATTCCATATATCGGTCCCATTAAAGAAAGCAAGCCAAATATCTTTATTGCCACCGGATTTAAAAAATGGGGAATGACTCATAGTACCATTTCAGCACATATTATTCGAGATGCAATAACCGGAAAAGACAACCCATATGCAGAGTTGTATAATCCATCTCGTTTTTATGCAGACCCTAGCCTTAAGCATTTCTTTCGTCAAAATCTTGATGTGGCTGAACACTTTATTACCGGTAAGTTTTCAATGCCTGAAAAAGGACTGGATCAGCTCCAAAATGATGAAGGGTCGGTCGTATATGTAAACAGCAAACGTACGGGGGCTTATAAAGACCCTCAAGGGAAGCTTCACTGCGTCGATACTACATGCACGCACTTAGGATGTGAAGTGAATTGGAACGCTGGTGACCGCACGTGGGACTGCCCTTGTCACGGTTCTCGTTTCTCTTACGACGGATCTGTGGTAGAAGGCCCTGCTAAAAAGCCGCTTACGCCAGTGGATGTCAATTCAAGCGATAAAAAAAGCACGCCGTAGGGCATGCTTTTTTTATCATTATCAATGGATTCACATTTGAGTTTACTCTTTACATCCTTCTTTTCTAAAATATCGATTATACACCAAAACCATTGCATAAATGACTAAAAAAGAAAACGTAAAGATAATTAACCTTCCAGATTCAGGGACATGATCAAGATAGTCTGTTTCAAAAAACATAACAAACATCAAAAATGGCAATAGGAACAAAAACCAAATAAAATCTCGATCCATAAACATTTTTATAAAAAATAAAATGGCCCCGATGTAGACAATCATCAAAAACATAATCATTCACCAAATTCTATTTAATACTAGAGGTGTTGTAATGATTATATCGGATTTCTCCAGCGAAATATAGAGTCATTGGTTTTAATTTTATAAATTCC
Organism: Priestia sp. MDV22-iso46; assembly: GCF_058629175.1. Lineage (NCBI taxonomy): Bacteria > Bacillati > Bacillota > Bacilli > Caryophanales > Bacillaceae > Priestia > Priestia sp. MDV22-iso46. The sequence goes on along the minus strand of NZ_JBZVWT010000003.1, from coordinate 615,972 downwards.
TTATAACTTTCAAACTGCTATTTTAACATAATAAGGGAATTTACTGCTGTAAAGACTCTAAGTGAGCAAAAAACTGCGGGTAAGAGACGGATACCGCGTCACGATTTTCAATAATTGTTTCCCCTTCTGCAATACAAGAGGCAACAGCGAGCATCATACCGATACGGTGATCTCCGTGGCTGTTTACATTTGCTCCGTGAAGTTTTGTACCTCCGTGAATAATCATTCCATCTTCCGTTGCTTCAATGTTAGCTCCCATTTTGGTTAACTCATTCACTACCGTATCAATACGGTTTGTTTCTTTGACTTTTAACTCTGCAGCATCTTTAATAACCGTGATTCCTTCTGCCTGTGTGGCAGCTAGTGCAATAATTGGGATTTCGTCAATTAGGCGTGGAATTAAGTCTCCGCCTACTTCTGTACCTTTTAAGTGAGAAGCTTCTACAACTAAATCTGCATAGGGTTCCGCTGTTTCTTTTGTTTCTTTGACTGTCTCGATCGAAGCGCCCATATTTGAAAGCACATCTAAAATACCCGTTCGAGTCGGATTCATCCCAACTTTTTGAATTTCAATGCGGCTGTTTGCAATAATAGCCCCCGCTACTAAAAAGAATGCAGCTGACGAAATATCACCAGGCACTTCTACATGCGTTCCTCTTAACGTTTGACCGCCTTCAATTGAAACCGTTAAGCCTTCTTCTTCGACTTTAACACCAAATGCCTCTAGCATACGTTCTGTATGATCACGTGATTTAGCCGGTTCCGTTACAGAAGTTGTTCCTTCCGCCTGCAGTCCAGCAAGTAAAATAGCTGATTTTACTTGTGCGCTTGCAACGGGAGATGTATAGTGTATACCTTTTGCTTGCCCACCTCGAATAACAAGCGGTGTAAAATTAGCATCTTTTCGACCGTCTAAATGAATATTCATATCACGAAGCGGACCGGTCACACGCTTCATGGGGCGTTTGGCAATGGATTCGTCTCCAATCAATGTTGAATGAAAGGGTGTATTTGCTAAAATCCCCATCATAAGGCGAATCGTTGTGCCCGAATTTCCAACATCTAAAATATCAGATGGCTCTTTTAGAGCTTGTATCCCTTTTCCTTTGACTACGACGCTTTGTTCATCAATCATTTGAATATCTACACCTAGTTTTTGAAAGCAGGAAATGGTGCTAAGGCAATCGTCACCTGGCAAAAACCCGTTAATCGTTGTTGTTCCTTCTGCGATTGAACCAAACATAACGGAGCGGTGAGAAATGGATTTATCTCCTGGAATTTGAATCGTTCCTCGTAAAGCTTTTACTGTCACAATATGTCTCTCCTTTTATGCGTGAAGCGAATCACGAAATTCTTTGGCATCTGAAAAGTAATCAAATAATTCGTGACCGTCACCTTTTTCTACTAATAGTTTTACTTGTTCCATTTCTTTCATCCAGTCATCAAGCAATGTTAAAAGCATAGAACGGTTTTGTTTTAGTATATCTCTCCACATATGAGGATTGCTTGAAGCAATTCTCGTAATATCTCGAAAACCGCCTGCTGCCATTTCCGTGACAAGATGATTCTGTGCTGAATATCCTTTTACTTGTCTTACAAGACTGGTCGCAATCACATGAGGTAAATGGCTGACAACTCCAGTGATTTGGTCATGAGTAGCTGCATCAAGCGGTACAAATTGTGCACCTGTAGGCTCTAGCAAATGCATAAGCGCATCTATTTTTTCTTTTTGCTCATTTTCAAACGGCGTTAAAATATAGCGCGCCGAACAAAATAAATCCGCTCGTGCATTGACTGCACCGCTCGTATGAGAACCAGCCATCGGATGCCCCCCAATAAATGAAATACGTTTCTTATTCAGCGCTTCGGCTGCTTTCATAATTTCACCTTTGGTACTTCCGACATCCGTTACGATAACCGTTTCTTTAAGCTTCCAAGTAGAAAGGTCGTGTATCCATGCTGTCGTGTACTCTACTGGAGTAGCAAGCACGATATAATCTGCTTGGGCTGCTTCTGTTTTTATATCTTCAGCTACATAATCAACGATACCTAGCTGGTTGGCTACTTGTACTTCATTTGTATTGATATCAGCTCCAACGACTGTGACGTGACGATGCTTCTTCATAGCTAGCGCTAATGATCCTCCAATAAGGCCGACGCCAATAAGTAATACACGTGTTTTCACCTTTCATTCTCCTCTATTCATTAAAATTGCTTTGCGTATTCTTCATGTTTTTTTACGTTTTCTTGAATTAACTGAATTCGATCTGCCCCAAATTGATCGATAATAGCAGATGCTAGTTCCCAAGCAATCACTGATTCTGCTACAACCGCTGCCGCCGGTACTGCACAGCTGTCTGAGCGTTCAATACTTGCAGCAAATGGTTCTTTTGTATCAATATCTACACTTTGCAGCGGCTTGTATAAGGTAGGAATAGGTTTCATGACGCCTCGCACAACAATCGGCATCCCTGTTGTCATGCCTCCTTCTAAACCTCCTGCATTGTTCGTTTTACGCGTATAGCCGTTTTGTTCATCCCATAGAATTTCATCATGGACTTCGCTTCCCGGTCTGCGAGCTGCTTCAAAGCCTACGCCGATTTCAACGCCTTTAAACGCGTTAATGCTCATAATAGCAGCAGCTAGCTTTGAATCTAACTTACGATCATAGTGCACGTAACTTCCCACTGCAGTAGGCATTCCTTCTACTACTACTTCCACTACGCCACCAATGCTGTCTCCATTTTCTTTTGCATCATCGATTGCTTTCATCATCTTCTGTCCTGCTTCTTCATCTAAACAGCGAACAGGTGACGCTTCTGTTTTTTCCTGAAGTTCTGTCAGTGACTCATATGCCGTTTTTTCAGCTTTCACACCGCCGATTTCAAGCACGTGACACGCAATATTTACGCCTACAGCTTTTAGTACTTGTTTGGCAACTGCGCCTGTGGCTACTCGCACCGTCGTTTCACGAGCAGATGAACGTTCCAATACGTTTCGCATATCTCTGTGACCGTATTTAATCGCTCCATTTAAATCCGCATGACCTGGACGAGGTTTTGTAATTTGTCGCTTTACTTCTTCATCATGATCAACTGGATCAGCACCCATAATATTTCTCCAGTGAGTAAAATCTTTGTTTTCAACGACTAAAGCAATGGGTGAACCAAGCGTCTCACCGTGGCGAACCCCGCCTTTAATCTGAACTTGATCTTTTTCAATCTGCATGCGGCGTCCGCGCCCATGTCCCTTTTGTCTTCTTGCTAAATCTTCATTAATATGTTCGGCTGTTAATTCAAGCCCTGCCGGTACTCCTTCAATAATCGCTGTTAATTGAGGTCCGTGCGATTCTCCTGCTGTTAAATATCTCATATTATCGATTCCTTTCTGTTATAAAAAATAAAAAAACTCGCCCCTATGTCATAGGGACGAGTTTTTCTCGCGATACCACCCTAGTTGCAAACATTGCTTGCCACCTCGAATTGTTAACGATCTGCTGACCGCTCTGTAAAAGAGTACTCAAAGAGTGTAATTCGCTCACATTTGTGTACTGACTTCCACCAACCGTCAGCTCTCTGAGACAGGGAAATGTTTGCTACTAGTTTCTTATCACTGTATCACTATGAAATTAAGATAATTTTACTGCTGCACCTTTTAATTCTTCCATGAATTTGTGGAATTCAGGAATGTTCATTTGCTGTGCTGAATCTGATAGTGCTACCGCTGGGTCTGGATGAACTTCTGCCATTACAGCATCTGCGCCGATAGCAATCGCTGCTTTTGCACATGGTAATAATAAGTCTTTGCGTCCTGTTGAATGCGTTACGTCTACTACAACTGGTAAATGCGTTTCTTTTTTCAAGATTGGAACAGCTGAGATATCTAATGTGTTGCGTGTTGCACGTTCGTATGTGCGGATACCGCGTTCACAAAGAATAATGTTTCCATTTCCGCGAGACATAATGTATTCAGCAGCGTTAATGAATTCTTCAATTGTTGCTGCCAATCCACGTTTTAAAAGAATCGGTTTGTCTACAGAACCTGCAGCTTTTAATAGCTCGAAGTTTTGCATGTTACGTGCACCAATTTGAATCACATCTACGTAGTCTAGAGCCGTTTCAATATCTTGAGGAGAAACAATTTCACTGATAATTGATAGGCCTAGCTCATCGCCTACTTGACGTAAGATTTTTAACCCTTCCACTCCAAGACCTTGGAAATCGTAAGGTGATGTACGTGGTTTGAACGCTCCGCCGCGCATTAACGTAATGCCTTGTTCTTTAAGGGCTAAGCCCACTTCTTTTACTTGTTCGTAGCTTTCTACTGCACATGGTCCCATTACAAATTCTAAATTTCCAGGTCCTACTTTTGTACCGTTGATGTCAACGATTGTATCTTCAGATTTCTTTTTACGAGATACAAGAAGTGCTTTGCGGTGATCGTCTTCTTGAAGCTCTAAGCTTGCTTTGAAAATTTCTTTGAAAATATGCTGAATTGTTGAAGCTTCGAATGGTCCATTATGGTTAGCTAAGATTTGATCTAACGATTTACGTTCACGCACTGGATCAAAGCGATTCACACCTTGTGTACCTTTTACTTTTCCGATTTCTTGTGCGATTTCACCGCGTTTATTTAATAATTCTAAAATTTCTAAATTTATTTCGTCGATTTGTCCTCGTAATTGTTCTAGTGATTTTGTCATTTTAAAAATCCTCCTTTGATTTTATAACCTTGAACGGATCTTCTCGTTTAGTTTGTATTGAAAAATCCGTTTTACACCTACACAGCCGCTTATGCGGATATACAAAAAGTCCCTACTGATTGTATCAGTAGGGACGAATTGATCGCGGTACCACCCTAATTGCAAGCATTGCTTGCCTCTTCATTAAGATAACGGCTATTGCCGCTTTTGACTATCGCCAAAAGAAAGCTCCAAGAATGTAATTCGCAATCTCTTTTGTACTGATTCGCACCAACCATCAGCTCTCTGAATACAGGGAAGATTTTGCTACTATGCTCTTTTCATCGCTTGTAATGGATATAAAATTATAATGGACCGAAATACAAAAAGTCCCTACTCACCCTTAAGATTTTTCTTAAGAGTCAGTAGGGACGAAAATTCGCGGTACCACCCTAGTTGCAAGCATTTTGCTTGCCTCTTCATTAAAATAACGGCCAGGCCGTCTTTTCCTACTCGGAAAAGATGCTCAAGGAATGTACTTCGAAAAAATTTGTGTTCTGACTCGCAGCAACCGTCAGCTCTCTGTTACAGGGAAATTTTTTCTACTAGTGCTCCTATCAACGCTCAGTATTGACTATGTATGTGTACTTGGATAATCAGTTCCGATCGTTTGAAACTGTTTGTCGCTTCCAAGTTGTGTGTAATGTTGTGTGATGTTGATTTGTATTATGAATGGTTTTTTTATCTTCGTCAACACTTTTTATCAATTTTTTTTATTTTTTAAAAACCATAGCTCCTTCAAACCCATCTCTATCAAGAGTTTTGCTGCTCTATTTTTTTTCAAACTTGTATTCCATTTCAGATTCACATTCAATAAACCCATGTTTTTGATACAAGCTTTTTCCAGCGGAAGAAGCATTTAACCATATTCGATTTACACCACTTTTTTGGCAGTACTGCATCAAATGCTTTAAAATAGCTGAAGAGTAGCCGTGCTTTCGGTGATCAAAAGCTGTATACATGTTCATAACATATGCTTCTTTTCCTTGGAGGCTACTCGGTGAAGGCGGACGTATAAAAAAGACGATGCTTCCTGCTGATACAATTTCTCCATCCGCTTTTAAAATAGCCGTATAGCTATTTGGATTATTTATATTTGCAGTAAAATATTCTTCTGTATCTTTTTGAAACAGCTCCTCGTTCCCGTTTAATTCTCCCAGTTCTTTCATGAGCAACATTCGCAGTTTAACCAAATCCTGAACGTTTTCTAGCGCTGCTTTTTCAACCATGACTTCCCCTCTTTTCGTCTCTTTTACACAAAAAAACTCTCATTATTTGAGAGCTTCATTTAAGCAAGAAAAACAGCTCCGTATACGAGTGCTCCGACAATAACGAACGCTGGATGCACACGTAATTTTTCCAATAAAAGAAAGCTGGCTACTACTAAAAATAAAGTTTGCCATATACCTGAATCACCGTATGAATTCATAAAAAATTCATACGCCATCAAGCCCAGTAAAATGGCGATAACGGGACGAATGTAGTTCGTCATTTTCTTAACATTTGGCGAATCTTTATACTTAAATAATATTCGAAGTAAAATAACTAAAAGTAAAACCGATGGAGCAATCGTTGCAAAAAGAGCAATCACAGAGCCTAAAATCCCTGCCTGCTGATATCCGATAAACCCCGCCATTTTTGTTGCAATCGGACCAGGAAGCGCATTTCCAATTGCCAGCATTTCACTAAACTCTTTGACGGTAAGCCAATGGTAGCGATCTACGACTTCTTTTTGAATAAGCGGAATCGACGCAGGTCCGCCTCCATAGCCTAAAATATTTGAAACAAAAAACGCCATAAATAGCTGAATATAAATCATACCGATTCCCTCTTCTGCTTGTGTTCAGCACTTTCGCCTTTTTTTCCTTTTCGTTTTAGCGGAATCCAAGCTGCCGCCATAAGAACAATAATAATGACCGCTGGATGGATATGGGCAAATTCCATTAATCCTAAGCTAATAATCAGTAAGATAATAGCTGGCGTCCACCCTAAACCAGATGTTGATTTTTTAAAAAAGTCCCACGTCATAACCGCGAGCATAACTCCCACTACAGGAACAACTGCTTTGGTCATGCCCATAACCCACGGCTGATCTTTAAATTGCGTTAAAGTTGTTAACAGCAATACCATTAAAAAAACGGTTGGAATAACGGCTGCAAATAAAGCTGTCCCGAGACCCAAAATACCGCCGACTCGATAGCCGATGTATCCAGCCAGCTTTGTAGCAATAGGCCCAGGCAGCGTATTGGCGATTGCTAACAAATCGCCAAATTCATCGTCATCCATCCATTTGTACGTATCGACCACTTCTTTTTTTACGAGTGGAATAGCTGAAGGTCCTCCTCCGTAGCCGAGCATACCTGAGCGAAAAAACGCTATAAAAATATCCAATTGTCGCATTTCTCGCGCTCCTTTCTCTGTGATCTAATAAGCAACGACCGCTCCGTCTGTTCGCGCTTCTGTGCCGCCGTATAATACGCCGGTTTGTTCATCTCTCAAAATAATCTGCCCTCTTCCAAACGTATGTCTGCTCGTAGCCACATGAATATCATGCCCTTTGCGTTCTAATGCTTCTACAATATGTGAAGGCATTTCTTTTTCCACAAGAACCTTTTTATGTTCAATCCACTGCCATCTTGGTGCATCTAAAGCTGCCTGAGGATTTAGATGAAAATCAATCATATTCATGACGACTTGCACATGTCCTTGAGGCTGCATGAATTTGCCCATTACACCGAATGGACCTACAGCACTTTTATTCTTTGTTAAAAATCCTGGAATAATGGTATGATAGGTCCGTTTTCCTGGCTCTAATCGGTTATGGTGCTGTGGGTCTAACGAAAAATTATGCCCGCGGTTTTGCAGGCATATGCCCGTATCAGGTACGACAAGTCCTGAGCCAAAATCCATGTAATTACTTTGAATGAATGATACCATGTTTCCTTCTCCATCAGCTGTCGCTAAATAGATCGTGCCGCTATGAGACGGCTGTCCGGCTTCGGGAATAAGCGCTTTTTCACCAATCAGTCCTCTGCGCTTGTTTGCATAAGAATCATTCAACAAATCTTCAACTGCTACTGTCATTTTATCAGCATCTGTAATGAATTTTTGTCCATCTGCAAACGCTAGCTTCATGGCTTCAATTTGCTTGTGATATGTATCGACAGAATCTTTGGCATCGAAAGAAAAGCCTTTTAGCGTATTTAAAGCTAAAAGTGCAATAAGGCCTTGGCCGTTAGGCGGAATTTCCCACACATCATATCCTCGGTAAGAAGTTGAAATTGGCTTCACCCACTCTGCTTTAAAAGCTGCTAAATCTTCTTTTGCTAAAAATCCGCCGTATTTTTTCGAAAAAGCTGCTATTTTATCAGCTAAATCCCCTCTGTAAAAAGATTCTCCATTCGTTTCGGCAATTTCAAGCAGCGTAGCAGCATGGTCCGGTGATCGCCACACTTCCCCTACTTTAGGAGCTGATCCATTGTTGGCAAACGTCTCAAACCAGTGCTTATATTCGTCACCTTTTAACGCGTGTGTAAATCGTTCAAACGCTCGTTCCCAATTGTACCCTAAAATCGGAGAGATTGGGAACCCTTCTTGTGCATATGAAATAGCAGGCTGCAGCACTTCTTTTAAAGATAGCCGCCCAAAGCGTTTTGACAGTTCTACCCACGCACTCGGGGCACCTGGGACCGTAACAGGAACAAAACCGCGAGCGGGCATCTCTTTTATCCCCATGGCACGCAGAGCCTCAATAGAGATAGAAGCAGGAGCAGGACCGCTCGCGTTGAGTCCGTATAGCTCTTCATTTATCCACACAAGAGCAAATGCGTCTCCGCCAATTCCATTTGACGTAGGCTCTACAACCGTTAAACAAGCCGCGGAGGCAATAGCAGCATCTACCGCATTGCCTCCTTTTTTCAACATTTCAAGACCCGCTTGAGCAGCAAGAGGCTGACTGGTTGCTACCATTCCGTTTTTTCCAAACGTACACGTACGCTGCGATGCATAGGGGTGTGTAAAAAAGTATTCACTCATAGAAAATCTCCTCTTTTCTTTATATGATGAATAAAACGAATCTCTACAGGCTAGACAACGCTACTTCTTCCTCGTAAACTTCTAATGCTGCTTGCAAAGCAGCACCTGCATTCACGCTTGCCCCGTTTCGAATAAGCACTGCTTCAAGACCAGCCAATGTAAATAGAACGTTGTCTTTTCGACAGCTGTATCCCATTGTACCGATACGCCATATTTTTCCGTGCATCGGCCCAAAAGAACTTGCAATTTCAATCCCAAATTGTTCAAGAAGCGTAGAACGAACTGTCTCTCCGTCAATACCTGGGGGAATTAAAACACAAGTAACGGTTGGAACTTTTGAATGCTCATCTCCGAATAACGATAATCCCATTGCTTTAATACCGGCTACAAGTGCTTTTTCATGGAGACGATGCCTTGCAAATCTTTCCTCTAATCCTTCTTCTAAAATAACGCGCAGCCCTTCCCTTAAAGCATAGAGCATGGACGTTGCTTCCGTGTGATGATTTAGCCTGCGCTCACTCCAATAGTCTTGAAGCTGACTTAAATCGAAATAGTTGCTGATAATATTGGGACGCAGACGAACAGTTTGAGCATCCGCTTTTGTTGCGATTCCTTTTTCAACTTTTTTGCGTTCCATGATAATTTTTTCAATACGATCATTGTACGTAATAGGTGCCATGCCCGACGGAACAGATAAACACTTTTGTGTACCTGCAATCAATGCGTCAATGTTCCACTCATCTACTTTTACATCCGTACCGCCAATAGTGGCTACTGCGTCGACGATAAATAAAACATCTTGGTTGCGGCATGCAGCACCAATTTCTTTAAGCCGCTGCATTCTTCCTGTAGACGTTTCACCATGAACCATTGCAACAATTTTCGGATTCACTTTTTTTATTTCATGGATAACTGTTTCAGGGTCAAACACTTCTCCCCATTCGCATTCAATATTGTGTACATCAGCTCCGTAGCGCTCGGCAATTTCCGTTAATAAATAGCCGAAGCGGCCGAAAATCGGGACAAATACTTTATCTCCAGGCTCAACTACACTTGCAAGAACTGCTTCAATCCCAGCTCTAGACGTTCCATCAACGGGAAAAGCCCATTTGTTTTTGGTTTGAAATAGTTCACGAAGCATTTCCATCGTTTCGTTCATAATGTGCGTAAATGCGGGGTCAAACTGACCTAAAATAGGTGTTCCTAATGCTCTTAATACGCGGGGATCTGCTTCTACGGGTCCGGGTGTCATAATCGTACGCGGCGGTGTATGAAGCTGTTTTGTTATAGTCATGTCAAATTCCTCCTAGTAGGCAAGTTTATATAATAGTTCTATTAAGACCTTTACTCCTTTTTCTAACTGTTCTCCTTTGGTGAATTCCTTTGGGGAATGGCTGATTCCATCTTGGCTCGGTACGAATAACAAACATGTGGGAACTCTTCGTCCGAATACCTGCGAGTCGTGTCCTGCACCGCTTACTAATTCTCGGGAGGAGATATTCTTTTCCGAGGAAATAATTTTGGAAAGTTCAGATAATTCTTCGCTCATGGCGACAGGTTTTTCATCCATCCAGCAGTCGATATTCACTTCTAAATCCCCTGCTGTTCGCTTTATAATTTCCTTCATTTCTCGTTCTGCCTCTTGTAAAACCTCATATTCATGATGTCTTATATCGACCGTGAATTCTACATATCCTGGTATTACATTCGGTGCATTTGGAGAAAGTGTAATTTTGCCAACCGTTACGTATAAAGCGTTATGATATTTTTCGCTCAATTCAATAAATGCTTTAGCAAGTTTGCAGCTCACATAAAATGCATCTTTTCTGATGTTCATCGGGGTTGTGCCCGCATGGTTACTTTCACCTTTAACAGATACTGTAAATCGTTTCTGCCCGACGATACTAGAAACAATTCCGATATCGCAACGAGACATTTCAAGCTGCTTTCCTTGTTCGATATGCAGTTCAATAAAAGAAGCGATGTCCGTGCGGTATGGCTCGCTGTGGAGGCCTTTTCCGAAATTAAGCTGTTTCATTGCGTCATCCAGCTTAACCCCTTCTTTATTTATAACATGTTTTGCATCACTTTTGCTGTGTAATCCATTCATATTACCTGATCCCCAATACGTAAGAGGAAATCTGCTACCTTCTTCTTCACAAAGTGATACGACCTCTAAGGTTTTTGTAGGGGAGCCGTAATGCGCATATAGGTACTGCAGAGCAATGATACCTGCCACAACACCAAACGCCCCGTCATACTTTCCTCCGTTTATCACGGTGTCGATATGGGATCCTGTTAAAATAACTTGTTGTTCTGAACCCGTTCCTTGCAACCGTCCAAATAAATTTCCTACATCATCGTAATACGTTTTGAGGTGAAGTCCCTTCATTTTTTCTTCCAATGCTTTTTGAGCTGCATTCCACTGTTCGGTATATAAAAGCCTCGTAACGCCTTCTTTTTCATCTAACCCAAACTGTGACAACCAGCTAACGTTTTCTTCGATTTGCTGACAAAGCTTAGATTTTCCCGTCATATCTGCAACCATTGCTATCCCTCCTGCTATCTTCATTTTAAGAAAATGACTGATTGTTTTCATTAACACTTCCTACAATGATTTAGTGTTTTTTTGGCTATTATCACTAAATATACAAAGTCTTATATACGTCACTTTTTCTAACATTATATGTTATTTATTTTATCTTACAGGATTGAATACACTTCTTCATTAACAATTTATACATTTTTTTCTGAAGATTTTATTTATTTTAACTAAACTTTCTTATAAAATAAAAGATAGATAAAGATACGCGCAGGTAAATGTGAGAATTTTTAACAAAAGGAGTAATAAATAATGGAACTACAAACTCTTTTACGCATTCCAATTTATGAAAAAGCAACTGTAGTAGCCGGGCAAAAAGGAGTCACCCGCAAAGTACATAACGTCAATATGATGGATGCACCCGATATTTTATCTTTTTTAAAAGAAGGAGAATTTTTAATTACAACGGGTTATCACTTCAAAGAACATGAAGAAAGCTTAGCAAAACTTGTAGAAGGAATGGCTAAAAAGAAATGTGCAGGATTGGCCATCAAAACAAAGCGCTTTTTCGAACACGTGCCTGCTTCTATTTGTCAGCTAGCTGATGAACTTCACTTTCCGATCATCGATTTCCAAACGGACGAAACGTTAGGCGCGGTTATTAACGAATCTCTCAGCTTTATTTTAGATAAAAAAACAGCCGAGCTTCAGCAAGCGATGGTCACACATCAGCTATTTTCCTCGTACATCTTACAAGGAAAAGGCATTGAGAAAATTATGCAATCTATTCAAACGTTATGCAATGCTCACGTTGCCCTTTTTGATACCCATGGCCATGAACTCTTTTATACAAACAAACGCGAACCTTTTTCACTCCCGATGGAAGAAGCGATAGCGGGCGCTAAGCAGTTGTTTTTACGAACGTCAAAATATACAACCTTTTCCTTTTTACACACCAAAAAAACCGTTACGCTTTTTCCGATTGCTACTCATACAAGAAAGTACAGTTATTTACTTATTGAACACCAAGTTTCTTTATCCGATTCAGCGCTCCTAACGATTGAACAAGCGACAAACGTTTTATCCTTCGAAATGATGAGACAGCAGGCTTTGTATGAAGCTGAACGGCGACGAAAAAACGATTTTTTCAATCAGCTTGTTAACAATTATTATAAAACGCTTGAAGATGCTTCCTTTCAAGCACAGATGATGGGCTTATCAGCAGGAAACAGCTATATTTGCGCCGTCGGGAAAATCCACTCTACATTCACGCCTTACAGCGATGATGATATGATCTATGAGCTCCTTCAATATGAGTTATCAACAGGTCATACAGAGGCCGTTTTGTTTTTCTATGACAATCTTTATATTCTTTTGTTTACACCTCATTCTCAACCTATGATTATAGAATGCTTGCATCGCTTGCAGGAAGCTGTTTACCGTCACTACGATAAGCGAATGTCATTTGGAGTTGGAAACCAAAGCCAATCCCTACTTACAATCGCTGACTCATATAAAGAAGCTGTTGAAGCTCTTGAAACCATCCATTTTAAAGATCAGTCGAAGCTTATTCAATTTTATCAGCCAAAACAGTTTAAAGAACTGCTGAGGTTGCTTCCAGCAAACGATTTACAAGATTACTATTCTCAAACATTAGAAGGTTTGCTGCAGTACGACAAGAAAGATCGCTCCATCTTACTTGACACGCTTGAAACATATCTAAATTCCAATTGCCAAATCTCAGAGACTGCTAAGCAGTTATTCGTTCACCGGAACACGGTGATCTATCGAATTGAAAAATGCGAAGAATTATTAAAAAGACCTATTCACACGTCAGAGGAAACCCTTCGGCTGCGCGTAGCTTTTCAAATTTTTTCTCTTGTGCATGCTAATTAAGTATAAATACAATAAAAAACGCCTGAGTGGATACTCAAGCGTTTTTTATTGTATTACATATTATTTATTTTGCTTTTAATTTAGACTGTACTGATTGTAATTTCCCAGCCATCGTATGATTTTCTTTATCACGGCGATCATCAATTCGTAAATTTGTACATACGCGCTGAATACCATTTTCAAAAGGTACTTCATGCATCTCTTGAACAATTTTTAGCAGCGTGCTTAATTCCCCTTCAATCAATGTATTCATAGGGGTTAATTGATATGTAATTTCATCTTCATGCTTGGCCAACACTTTTTGAATATCAGCTACGTACTGACTCACGCTTGGCGTTTCCGTACCTACCGGAATAATGGTTACATCTACAATAGCCATATTATACACTCCTTTTGTTTGTTCCCTAGTTATCATACCAAATCGCGCAAAAATTTCCTACTTTTACGTTTATGTTGCATAGAAAAAAGGAATAGTTCTGCAACTACTCCTTTTTGTTACACTCTTATAGGTAACGCTTTGCTCCTAAGTAACGTTTTGACCAGTAAGAGTTGCTTAGTGATGTGATTGTCACGCCTGTTGAAGAACCTGCATGCATGAATTGACCGTTCCCGATATAAATTCCAGCATGACTAGCTCCTGGTTGGTACGTTTCAAAGAAAACGATATCGCCAGGCTGAGGTGAACTTACACGCGTACCAGTTTGATAGATGCTAGCAACTGTACGAGGAAGACTTACACCTACTGCATTGCGATATACATAGTTAAGGTAACCACTGCAATCAAAGCCTCCAGGCGCAGCTCCACCCCAAACATAAGGTGTTCCCATAAAACGTTTACCATATGAAATAACTTTTGAAGCTGAGCTTGAGCTTGTGCTGCTTCCAGTTGATGTTGAAGGTTTTGAGCTGCTAGAGCTGCTTGAATTTAATTTATTCAGCGTATCTGGACCCGCTTCTCCGTCTACTAATAAACCATTTGCACGTTGAAATGATTTTACTGCACTTGTTGTAATTGAGCCAAAGTAGCCTGTTACACCAGCTGAGAAGTAACCTTTATTTTTTAGTTTTTGCTGAAGGCTGCTTACTGCTGAACCTTTCATACCTTGACGTAAAATAGTTGAGCTGCTAGAGCTAGAACCACCAGTTGAAGCGCTAGAACCGCCATTTTTTAATTTGCTTAACGTAGCTGGACCCGCAATTCCGTCCACAGACAGTCCGTTTGCACGTTGAAATGCCATTACTGCATTTTTTGTAATTGAACCGAAGTATTGAGTCGTAGTTCCTTTAAAATAACCTTTATTCTTTAGCTGCTGCTGTAAAGATTGTACGTTTGGTCCAGTTGAACCAACGCGCAGCAATGAACTTGAGCTAATTGATGAACTTCCGCTTCCTAGCAGCTTATTAAATGTAGATGGACCTGCAATACCATCTGCAGATAAACCATTTGCACGCTGAAACGACTTTACTGCGCTAGTCGTGATTGAACCGTAATAGTTTGTTGTTGTACCGTATGTAAAATAACCTTTGTTTTTTAATTTTTGCTGTAATTCTTTCACATCTGAATTACTTGTTCCTGGGTGCAGCGTAGCATCTCCTAAAGCAGCTTCACTAATTGTAGGTACTACTGTTAAAGATCCACATAACGCTAACGAATATATCAACTTTTTCATAAAAAAAGGTTCCTCCAATGCCATAATCTACTAATCTATAAGACGTTTACATTGTAACAACACATTATTACAAAATAACATCACTAATATTACATTTATGTTACAGGAAACGACAGTAGCGCAGCTGTATGGTGTATATTGTCGTAGTTTATTGTCGTTTAACACTTAATAAGTTCGACAAAAAAGATAATATATTCCAATATTATTCCTTTTCCTACACTAATAATAGGTAAAAAATCACCCGTAACATTATCTTTATATTTCAAAAAAAACAATTTATTTTTTTTTGAAATGTGAAACTTTTTTAAAATTTATTCGTTTAGCGGACTTGTTCCCCTCTTTAGTAAAACAGCTTTTCTTCTAAAAATTTATATTGTTTCCATATTAATGAATAAAAAAGCGAAGGCTGAAAAAAATAGTCTTGTTATGTTTGAAACAAGGAGGATTATTTTATGAGCCATAAAGGCATTCATGGTACAAATGTTAGCGGATCAGGTGACTCGGAAGACCAACGCTATGCAGCAGGAGAAAACGAGCAGACGCTTACGACGCGTCAAGGTCACCCCATTCGTGATAACCAAAATTCTCGAACGGTAGGCAACAGAGGACCTGCTACTCTTGAAAATTACCAGCTGATTGAAAAGCTTTCGCATTTTGATCGTGAACGTATACCGGAACGTGTTGTTCATGCCCGGGGAACGGGAGCTCACGGATATTTTGAAACGTACGGAAAGCTTGGAGACGAGCCCGTTGAAAAATACACCCGCGCAAAAGTTTTTTCAGGAGCAGGCAAACAGACGCCCGTTTTTGTCAGATTTTCTACCGTAACTCATGGAAAGGACTCTCCAGAAACAATGCGAGACCCAAGGGGGTTTGCTGTAAAGTTCTACACAGAAGACGGAAACTGGGACTTAGTAGGAAATAACCTTAAAATATTTTTTATCCGCGATGCTATTAAATTCCCTGATTTGATTCATGCTTTTAAGCCCGATCCTGTGACAAACCGTCAAGATACCGAGCGTATTTTTGATTTTATTTCTCACACCCCTGAGGCTATGCATATGATTACTTTTTTATTTTCACCTTGGGGAATACCTGCTAACTATCGGCAAATGCAAGGTTCCGGTGTTAATACATATAAGTGGGTAAACAAAGATGGCGATGCGTTTCTTGTGAAATACCATTGGGAACCAAAACAAGGAATTAAAAATTTGACCCAAAAGCAAGCAGAAGAAATTCAAGCTAAAAATATCAGTCACGCCACTCAAGACTTGTATGAAGCGATTGAGAGCGGTAACTACCCCGAGTGGGAACTTTGTATACAAATCATGGAAGATGGAGAGCATCCTGAACTGGATTTTGATCCGCTTGATGACACGAAAATTTGGCCGGAAGACCAATTTCCATTTCTCCCAGTAGGTAAAATGGTCCTAGATAAAAATCCAAGCAACGTATTTGCTGAAACGGAGCAAGTCGCATTTGGTACGGGTGTACTTGTAGACGGGCTAGATTTTTCTGATGATAAAATGCTGCAAGGAAGAACGTTTTCCTATTCCGACACGCAGCGTCACCGGGTGGGAACAAACTACTTGCAGCTGCCTATTAACGCGCCGAAAAAACATGTAGCAACAAATCAACGCGACGGTCAAATGGCCTATCATGTAGATGCTGCTCCAGGTCAGAACCCGCACGTGAATTACGAGCCTTCTTCTCTTGGAGGTCTTCAAGAAGCGCATGACCATCCAAAACCTCATCAGCCTTATGTTGAAGGAAATGTAAAAAAAGAAAAAATTGATCGTACAAATGACTTTAAGCAAGCTGGTGAACGCTATCGTTTACTAGAGGACTGGGAACGTGATGAGCTTATTCAAAATTTAGTAGACGGCTTAAAATGTTGTCACCATACCGTTCAAACAAAGATGATTGAGCTTTTAACTCAATGTGATTTTGACTACGGCAATCGAGTAGCAAATGGCATTGGTCTTCTGATGCATGATGATGGTTCCCTAGAAATTGAAATGGGAGCAGAAATGACTCCTACATACGGGAAATTGCCAAAAGAAGGCGGTTCACCCTTAGGAAGCAACAAAGCTGCTGATGCGGTAGAAGAAGCTAATGAAAAAGGTCACGATGCTCATCCTTATTAACAAAAAACATCCTGCAGCGACAGCAGGATGTTTTTTGGGTTAAACGCTTATGACCAAGTAACGGCAAACACGTGGTAGTCATTTTTTAACTGTGGCGCATCAATGGGTGTCCCGTGCTGATATCCTTGTTTCACTCTTTTAGGATGTAAGGGTTGAACCCATTCTTTCACTTGCTGTTTTGTACCATTTGCTAAAATATATACACAATCAGAAAATGCCCCGTCATTGTTTGGACTATCAACTTTTAGTACTTCCACTAACACATCTTGGACACACGTTTTTCTCTGAATACACATAAGCGTATGGTAGATAATATCAGCGGACACATCGTTATTTAAACGAAAGCCCACCTTTTTTTGTTCAAAAAAAGACGAGAATGAGACGATTGGTAATGTCTTTTTTTGTTCATACGCTTGAGATAAAATCTTGACAAGAACTTCTCCACTCAAGATGATCCCTCTTTCTAAAAAAACGCTTCATCACAACATATGTGAGCATTGATTATGCTCATAGGATAATATATTATCATAGTTTAATTCTGTGGTGTTAGTCTTTTTTGGGGTTTTTACACTGGGAATTATACCCGCCTATTTCTTGCGTTTCCCTGACGTTCTCGCTACTAGCAACAGAATTATTAATAAAATAAATACCCCTGCCCCTACAAACATATCATACAAGAAATCAAGCATCATACTCCTCCTCTTCCTTCAAAAAAACGCTGTTAAAACCAAGCGTTTTAACAGCGTTTTTTCGTTAGATAAAGCCTAGCATATTAAGAAATACAATGATAATTAAAACAGGTGCAATGTATCGAATAGCAAGAAGCCATAAAGAGAACCAGCGCTTCACATTCGCTGAACCGTGCTTAAATTCTTCAATTAGCACATCTTTTTTCATTTTCCAAGGAACAAAGATGGCGATTAAAAGAGCACCTAGTGGCATAAGGATATTACTTACAAGAAAATCGAAAGCGTCAAAGATGCTTTTTCCAAAGATCGATACGTCACTTAATAAACCATACGATAGCGCTGAAGGTATTCCTACCACGAAGATTAGCAAGCCCGAAATCCAAGATAGCTTTATACGCTTGTGCTGCTCTCCTTTGGCTAAAGAAGCAACAATAATTTCTAACATCGAAAACGCAGATGTCAAAGTGGCAAATAAAAACAGCGCCAAAAAGAAAGTTTGAAACACAATTCCGAACGGAAGCTGTTCAAAAATAGAAGGCAATACAATGAATAAAAGACCTGGTCCTTCCGTCGGTTTTACACCCATTGAGAAGACCGCAGGGAAAATTGCCAGTCCTGCTAGTAAAGAAATCAAAATATTTAACGCTGAAATTGAAATAGCCGATTTTGGCAAGTTTTGCTGCTTAGATAGATACGAACTGTACGTAACCATAACTGAAACGCCTACGCTAAGCGAAAAGAATGCTTGTCCCATGGCAAACAAAATGGTTTGGGATGTAAGCTTTGAAAAATCTGGATACAAAAAGAAAGATACGCCTTCCATCGCCCCGTCTAATGTTAAAGAACGAATAATGATAATAATAAATAAAATAAAAAGAGCAGGCATTAAAATTTTGTTTGCTTTTTCAATACCATTTTGAATGCCTCTTGCGACTACAACAATTGTTAAAAGAAGAAAAACAAATTGAGAGATAACAGCACTTGTTGGATTAGCAATGGTCGAGTTAAATAAACTCCCGTAGTCACTTACTCCATTCAGCTGACCCGTGACGCTTGCAAAAATATATTGTAAAATCCATCCTCCTACTACACTATAGAAAGATAATAAAATGAAGCATGTAATCACACCTAAATACCCGATTCCTTTCCATAGAGAACCGGGAGCAACTGCATCATAAGCACGAATTGCTTCCTTTTGTGTATGTCTACCTAGTACAAATTCAGCAAGCAAAAGCGGCAAACCAATAATTGCTGTAAACAAGATAAACAGTAAAAAAAAGGCCCCTCCTCCGCTTGTTCCGGCTACATAAGGCAGTTTCCAAATGGCTCCGATTCCAATCGCGGAACCGGCAGATGCCAAGATAAAGCCGAGTTTTGAGGTCCATTGTTCGTTTTGACTCATTTTTTCTCACCATTTTTCTTTATTTATTCTGATTTGTCATACTATATCATACAACCCTTCTGTCGAAAAGGGTTTTTGTTGTTTTAACCCCCATCATGTGTTATGAATAGTATGTAGGTTTCATGATTTATTTTCGTAACTAAAAAAAGTTTGACAGTTAGAGGTACAAAAAATGACAAATCAGCAAGTAATACAGCAACAATTTTTAGATAAGTTCCTTGATTTTATCTTAGTAAAATGTCCAAACTGCGAACTATGTGCGCGAGTTGTAAAACTGGATAAAAAATTGAGCGGGTCAACGCACTCATGCACGTGTCCTCACTGCGGTTATCTAGACGTAACCAATGCTGATAGCCAAGGACCGTTAGAACTTTCTGAAGCAGTAGATCCTTTTTTTCAGCTTCCGCTTTACTTAGAAACGATATGCCCTGAACGTCGACTTTGGGCTTATAACTTAGATCACCTTCAGTATATTGAATCTTATATTGAAGTTAAAACATGCGGGGCTTGTTTCGACGAGCTGTCGGTTGAACATTCATTGCCAGATTGGGTAATTCATAAGCAGAAAGAAGCATTAAACGAAATTCAACGTTTAAAAGACACCGTCTTTTGCACATTCAAATGAAGATAGAAAAGAAACATTGCCGAAGAGGCAACGTTTCTTTTTTTACGAAGAACTTTCTTCGGTAAGTTTTCTTCGATAGTCTCCGGCCTTATCGAACTCTTTTGCGGTGCCGACGAAAAAGTAGGTTACCGTATGATTTTTGTTACCTTGAGTCGTTCCATGAATCATCTTCCCCTGCTTCAATTGCTTTCGCTCTCCATTTTTATTTACATAGAAATATTTATTTCTTGCCCAGCCGCCGCCGCTTAAAAGCGTTTTGGTTTTCCCGACTCCCTGGTCATTTACTTTAAATACAATGTAGTCTCCTTCTGTCTTGCTGGGATTTCCGTTATCTTTGTCATATTCGACCATAACCCATCCTTTGTACCCTTCTGGTATAAGGAAAATGCTCGGTTGAGACGTTTCATCTGGGCGTCCACATCCAGCTGCGATTATAATCATTAAGCACAAAATGAGCCACCTTTTCACTTTTCCCAACTCCTTTCTTAATAAAAGACGTGCCTCTATACTGCTTTTAGTTTTTGTTGAAGGTAAGATTATATTCTTTATGTATCCCTCAATTTTTTCCAGTTCATCCAATCAAATATGCTATATTTACGTATTGTTTGTCACACACTATTAGCAGGCGTTTACAATTTACATGGGAGGATAACAAAAATGAGCTATGTTTTTTTATTTATTTTGCTCTTTGTCATTCCGCTTTACACACAGCAAAAAATCGTTCGTGCCGATCGTGAAAATACACGTACATTATTACTAAGTGAACACGAGCAATCTGGACATAAAAAAAGCGATTCCCCGTAAAACAGGAATCGCCTTCTTTTAATATGTTAAGCTTCCGGCCACAATAAGGCCGACGGCAACCGACGCTGCAAAAAGAGTTACTCCAACCGCTACATTTCCTTCTTCTACTTTTTTGGCTAGGCTCGTTTTAGGCGTCATGATAAATTCAATAACCCAATATGCCACTACTTGAGTAATGATACCTACTACTCCCCAAAGAGTTGCATCTACCAAATTTAAGCTGTTGCTCCATACAGTAAAAATGACAATAGCAAGCCCTATTCCTTTTCCCCATAACTTCAAAGCAACCGCCACATTGCCTTTTTTTATGAGTTCACGGTCATTAAACTTTGTTGTTAGTTCAAATACCATAACTCCGATAAATAATAGCCCTAACCCTACCGCTACGTGAGATAAAAAACTCCCTATACTAGCCCAATCAATCCATTGTGTCATTTTTATTCCCCTTTTCATTTTAATCCAATCGGCAAATAATACGATTCGTTATCCGTAATTTGATTTCCAGCTCGTATTCCTAATGCGCTTGCTTTTCCATTTAATAAAAAGCACCCGTACATGATATGAGCCTCTATTGTTTGCGTTTGAGTCTTCATCGTTGCAGTTGGCAATGGAATAAACTGTTGATACACAGCCGTGTATTCTTGATATGTTTTATGCTGATCTTCGTCTATTTTGATTCCATCTTCATTATAAATTTCAACGGTATCTCCCTCACGACCAAAAGATGGTTTCTTCACAAATGCTTGTTTTCTTTCAATAAATGGATCTTCTTCTAAATACGTTGGTAAAAAGTACGTTTCAATGATGTGATGCTCTTCTTTAGTGAAGAAAGGGTGATGTTGTTCATACAAAGCCCAAATGAGTGCTTGCACGGCTTTGGACTGCAGTAAAAATGCAGAAGGCGGGTTGATTATGGCTACTTTTTTTTGCTGTGCCAATGTTAAAAGCATGTGTCCGACTTTTTCATGCGTGCTCGGATCTTCATCTTCAATTAAATGTTCAAGCGGATAAGTTTGGCGATAAAGTACGTCTATTTTTTGTCCATATTGATCATACACGCCCGCTTCTATATGTTCACCTTCTTCCACTGTAGAGGAAGGGACAATTCGAAGCTGCGATAATGGAACGTATGTAGCATCTACATCGGCTAGCTTCATTAAATAAAGAGTCGTTAGCTTATCTTCTTCATGTGTATCATGAGAAGAAAAAACGACGTTTGGATAGTTCGTTCTATCGAGCTCGTTATAAGCTTCAAAAATGGCGTGTTTTAATGCTAAAGCAAGCTTTTCTTCCTCAAGCTTATTAGGGTTTTGCACTTGAAAATGACGACAGACTAACTCATTTACATGAAATAATTCTTTAATGAACGTAGGCGTATCCGCATTTAGTTCTAAAAGCTTGATTTGATCAGTCGTAACAGCAAAATCAAGGCGCGAAATCACACTTTCTGTTTCCATCGTTTTCAGTCGTAGGTACGGGAGGCTGTCTTTTGGAAATCCTAAAGAAAAAAGCGTCTGATCATCTAACGAACAAAGTAAAGGTGCAGTTTTAAAAAATAATTCCCCAATTTGATTTGAAGCTTCTTTAATAGAATCAATGATATGAGAAGACTCTATATGTACGTCATAAAGAGCATACTCTGTTCCGTATAAATCGTGCCAAAAATCTTCAATTTCTTTATAAAACATTTCTCGCTTTTCTTTATGCATTACCCGCCAAAACCGCCTTTAGAGCCGCTCCCAATTCCAGATTTATACGAGCTGCTTGATTTAAATGATTTATAGGCCGATGATGAGGTCAACTGTTTTTTAGAGCCGTAGTAGCGGCCTCCGTGATAATATGAGCCGCTGTGGGAAGAAGAAGAATCTGAACAGTAGTACGTTTGGGTATCTTCATCCCATTTCCACTTGTCACACGATTTATCTTTCGGTTTAGCTGGTCTTGCCTGATCAGTTGAACCACAGGCAACGAGCGATGTCATTAAAGCTGTGGTCAAAACCCCGGCCATCATTTTTTTTGTTTTTGACATTACGCCTTTCCCCCTTCATACGTTACGCCTGTTTTTGTTACATATAAACTGTACACGCTGCGATCTTCATCAATTTCCGCAGAGTCTCTTTCCCATTCCCATCCATTGTAGTATGTATAAACTGTTCCGATATAGCTTAATACGTCCAAATGCGTATGAAATGAAGAGACGAATAAAATCGGATGTCCTCGAAGAGAATTCAGTTCGCGGACTTCTAATGTAATCTCTCTGTGATCATCTTCTGCTTGCTCTTTCGGTCCATGTTCATGTTCTTTTACATAAATAATATGTATATCATCTTCGACTGCAGATGAAGTTTGTTTATACGTTACTCCTTCTTTAACAAAAAATTCGCATTCTCTTCTTGCTAAAATTTGTTCAAGTTCAATAGATTGATAGTGATAAATAGATACAAATGTATCATTAGGCTTTAGCAGTCGGTATTCTAACTTTCCCATTATGCAACTCCTTTTGTGACTTTTTTGTGAACGTTCTTTAATAAATACGTACAGATTTTCAAAAAGTTTCAATTTTTCTCATATTAAAAGGCTTAGCTTTAGATAAGCTAAACCTTTATTTTTTTATCACATCTGTCACAACTTCATAACCGCCTGTGTATGGGTCGAATACATATTCAAGCATGCCGTTTCCACGATTGACTTTAAATAGATAACGGTATTTTTTAGGGCTGTCTTTTGCTGGATATACGTATTTTCCTTTTTGGAACTGACTTAGCAAGAGCTGTTCTCTTTGCGCAAGCATTTTTTTTGCTTCATTATAACCATACAGCGGGAGATTTTTGGCATAGAGAACCGGTACGAATACAAGCACAACGACTGAAATCGTAATAAGCCCTTGTTTAAACCACCGCATAAATCTCTTTGGATTTCGCGAAAGCAACATCGTGATGACAATTACTACTAACAAAGGAACAATATATACTTGAACATACGGAATGTTTGCAAATACAGGTCGATTAATCAATAAGACAATTACTTCGATAGCTGCTACTAATACTAAAATAAAATAGACCACTTACTCTTCACACCTCGACGATTCAATGAATTTTATATGTGTTAGAAAGTATTCCCACTCATGAATGAACTCGTCTATTGTATCATAAGACGCAAAAAAAATATCTACGCTTCTCTATTTTACGGAATTCAGATAATAAAAGAGATTGAGACATAACGAAATCACCCCAATCTAAAGACGAACAAATGGGATAATACGCTAGCATGGATCCCTTGTTACACCGCTGTTGATTTCCGTACAAGGCTGCGCTTTCCGAGGGCGGCCGCTCCTGCCGGGTCTCATCTGTTCCGCTTTTCACGCAGGAGTCCTCGCCTTGCCCTCCAACCAACAGCTAGAAACCACTACATACATGAAACTACCTTCACTCTAACCATAAAAAAATCTGAACGCATTTGATTCTCCATCAAGAATCAAATGCGTTCAGATCTTCCTTTAACTAAGCTACTTTTATTCCATCCTCTTTATTACGAAACTTCTACGTTTCGATTTTGATTATATTTTTTTCCTTGTAACAGTGAGTAAATGATCGCTGCGGCCCACACAATAAGTATGAATGCATATACAGCTATCTGAGTTGAGCTGCTGGATACCCATGTGTTTAAGAGTGTTCGAGCATTTGTTAAAATGATAAATCCACCAACAAGTGAACCAAGCAAGTGAGCCGGGATAATACGAACAAACCATGCAGCAATCGGAGCCGCGATAATTCCGCCAATCATAAGGGCGCCTACCCAGAACCAGTTTACCTGCTCCCAGCCAAGAGAAATTAAAAAGCCAAGTGTAGCCGAGACGGCAATAGCAAATTCACTTGTATCCACGGTTCCAACGACTTTCCGGGCTGTTGTGCCTTTTTTAGCTAGCAATACAGGCGTTGCTATCGGCCCCCAGCCTCCTCCTCCTGTAGCATCAGCAAATCCAGCAATTAATCCCAACGGAATGGACTGCTTCGTCGATAAAGGTTTGGTGCTCTTTTCTTCGTTTGTTTTAAACGTAAATAAAAAACGAAATAACACATAAACTCCTAGGAGCAATAAGAATGTTGAAACGTAAGGCCTTACTGCATCTCCAGGTAAATTACTTAGAAAGCAGGCTCCTACAAAAGCTCCGATGGAACCTGGGATAATTAGTTTTAACACCATTGATTTATCTACGTTTCCAAATTTAATATGTGAAACACCAGAAGCTGCTGTTGTTACAACTTCTGCTAAGTGAACAGATGCGGAAGCCACAGCTGGTGCAATTCCAAACGTTAAAAGCAGCGTAGTTGATGTCACCCCGTATGCCATTCCGAGTGATCCATCAATTAACTGAGCTAAAAAGCCAATAAGTGCAAACGTAATTAACTTTTTCATGTTGTCCCTCCACTTTCATCTTCTGTTAGAAAGCACAAAAAGGCCTCCAACAGTTGTTTGCTAGAAGCCTTCGGTATGTCCGATCAGCTGTCCGTTTTATGAATAAGTTGTTTATATTGTAATCCTAACTATTCCTAGAAGTCAACTGTGTTTTTGATTTTTTCTTTTAGTCTATGTATGCTGCTTGGTTATAGTATCAGTAAAATAAAATTCTTCTTGTTAAGTCAACCACATAAAAACGACCGCTCACTTAATAAGGGCGGTCGTTTTTATGCATGTCTTTCCAATGAGCCAGCACTTCAGGAGGCAAACTCACATCTTTATCTAATGACGTCATATCCATAGAAGCAGGCTCGTCGCTATTTATCACTTTTTCTACCCAATCTGGCTGTACGACTAATGCTTGTTCAATCGTAATTAAAGCCAGACCTTGCTCAAAAGCTTCTGCTACTTCTGTTGCCGTAAGTCCTCCTGTACCTACAAGAGGGACACGGTGATTGACGTGCTTAATAATCGAAGAAAGAAGTGAACGCTTTTCTTCACTATCCAAGGTAGATTCATGCAAAGCACTGATATGTAAATAATCAATTTCTGTATGAACAAGACGATCAATCCACTCAAATGTATCTTCCACTTTATTTCCTAAATAGCCTTTTTCTTTAGGCGCTAATGTATACCCCACAATAAATGGTTTGCCCGCATGTGCTGCTCGACGCGTCACTTCACGAATAACTTCAAGTGCAAAAGTGAAGCGGTTTTCTGCGCTTCCCCCATAAGAATCGCTTCGTTCATTGGCTTGCCTTGACATAAACTGCTGCAGTAAACATTCATTTCCTCCGTCAATTTCCACTCCGTCAAATCCTGCTTCCATAGCTCTAGTGGTAGCTTCGCCAAACGCTTGAACAATATAAGTTATATCGCGCTCGTTCATTTGAACAGGCTTTTTGCCTTTACGTTTATGAGGCTTTTCACTTGGGCTAATGGCTTGCCATTTATTTTTCATTTCTACGCACTTTCTTCCCCCGTGCGATAGTTGAAGAATCGCTTTAGCTCCTCTCCTATGAATCATTTGAGTTAGTTGATGAAGCTTTCGTATGACCTGATCACGATGAATGCCGATTTGACCATGTGCTACTTGGCCATTTTCTGTGATAAACGCGGGGCCGACAATTACCGTACTGACGCCTCCTACTCGTTTTTCGTAAAAAGTCAGATCGATATCGGATATTTCTCCGTTTTCCCGTGAAGCGTATGTGAGTATAGGTCCCATTGCTAATCGGTTTTTCATCTCAAGAGCATCAACAAATTTAAAATGTTTAAATAATTTTTCATAGGCTGTCTTCAATTAATTCACACCTTTTTTCCTTAGCTTGCCCATCTAGAAGCCGAGTAGACATAGGCACAAAAAAAGAAATACCTTCGCCGGCATTTCTTTTTACGTTGTTTTTCTTATTTTTTTAATGGGGTAAAATACAAATTCGCTTTTTCCGACAATCCGTTTCTCATCAATGAGACCTAGACCGTTGCGGCTATCCATACTGTACAGACGGTTATCACCCATTACAAATACTTCGTTTTTAGGTATTTGAACGGGTTCAAAATCTCCTGTGAGCTCCATATCCATGTTATTGGCAATTTGACGATTCGTTTTTAAATAAGGTTCACTTACTTTTTTATCATCAATATAAAGCTGATCTTTTTTCATTTCGATTTTTTCACCTGGCAGACCGATTACTCTTTTTACATAATGCTTATTCTTAGCCTCATCTTTAATAATCACAATATCTCCGCGGCGAATATCATGGAGCGAATACGACAGTTTATTCACAAACAAACGCTCTCCGTTATGAAGCGTTGGGTTCATTGAAGCGCCTTCTACAATATACGGAGAAAATAAAAATGCGCGAATCATAAATACTAGAGCGATAGCGAAGATAATAGTTTTGAATATGCTGCGTAATTGATCGCTTTTTGTTTTTTCCGTAGTCAATATACTTTGTCTCCTTTGTACAGCTCACTTTTCTTATGAAAAAAAGCAAGAAACCTCTTACTTTAACACTTATTCTAACTTAATCATAGAAAGAACTGAAATCAAATGTTTTATGTTATGTAAAAAAAGAACCTCTAACAAATGTTAGAGGCTTACATTACGCAAGTTTCGTCTTTACATCTCTTATTATAACATTAATTATATAAAAAGAGACTACCTTTTATGTAAAAATTATGTTTTTTACGCAAACTTAACTAAATCTTCACATTTAAAGGCGTTTCTCCATGTATAAAAAGTTGAGAGATACAATACTCTATAATCTCTCTTCGCCGCACGAGTCCAATAAAAATATTTTGATCATCTACAACTGGTACAAAATTTTGTTCAGACGCGCGTGACAAAATACTTTCCATTTCATCATTAATGGTGATAGGTTCATAATCGCGATGCCTTGGGACCTCTTCAATTCGTAGGTGTTCTAGCTCATGAAGTTCTATATGCTCTAGGCTTTTTATTTTCCGTAGCAAGTCTCCTTCTGCCAAAGTCCCTACATATTCTCCTTTTTGGTTAATGAGCGGTACAGAAGAGTAGCGATGATACTCCATTTTCTCCAATGCTTGACGGACAGTTGACTGTGTCGACAGGGTAACGACTTCTTTTTTGGGGAGTAAAAAGAACGCAATATTCACTCATATTCTCCTTTTATTATACATCCATTTTATTGTCATTGCTTTGCTGAATCTGAAACAATATGAATGTCGATGTTATGAGTCTGTCTCATAATCGTATTCACAATAGACCCTTTTCGAATCTCTTCCCACCTTGTCCTCGCTGATTGCCCTAGTAAGATTTGAGTAACGCGATACTGCTTGGCTACGTTCACAATCACTGCAGCCGGTTTTTGCTTTTTAGCTTCTTCAACAATTAGCGATGCGTGAAAGCGATCAGCAAATTCCTGCCACTCTTTGATTTGTGCTTTTTGCCTTTCAGTTTGCTCGCCTGTAAAAACATGAAGCAGCAGCAAATCTGCTTTCAATCGGTTTGCCATTCTCCAGCCTCTTCGAATCAATTTTTCAGCTGTTTCACTGTATTGAATGCATACTAAAATGCGTTCGCAAATACCTGTTACGCCAATTTCATGGGAATGAATGAGCTTACCGTCCACTTCATCCGCTATTTCTCTGAGCGTTAATTCACGAAGGGCATGGAGATTTGCGAGCTTAAAAAAAGACTGCAGGCTTTGTTCAATTTTATGAACTTCGTATATTTTGCCTTCACGAAGACGCTTTTGCAGCTGTTCTGGCGTAACATCCACAAGCTGAATTTCATCTGCTTGCTGGATAAATAAATCTGGCACTGTTTCACGAACTTTTACCTGGGTAACAGCATATACGAGATCATGTACGCTTTCCATATGCTGAATATTCATTGCTGACATGACTGAAATACCTTGGTTGAGCAGGTAAGAAACATCTTTAAAACGTTTTTTATGGCGGCTTGTCGGCACATTTGTATGAGCGAGTTCATCGATAATTACAACTTTTGGCCGCCTTCTTACAATCGCCAGCAAATCAAGCTCTTGTAATTCTTTTCCCTTATAAAAAATGGTTTCTTTTTGGATTACTTCTAGATTTCCGATCATCGCCTCAGTCTCATTCCTGCCGTGTGCTTCTACATATCCAACTACGACATCTACGCCTTCTTTGACTAAATCGTGCGCATCTTGAAGCATTTTATACGTCTTTCCTACTCCCGGCGCCGCACCGATGTAGAGTTTAAGCTTTCCGCGCTTCTGATCATGAAGTTCACGCAATAGTTCTTCCGGAGTTTTTCTTCGAAAGTATGGATGAGCTTCTTTTTCTTTCATTGTTCAGGCCCCTTTATCACACTCGCTTCAATACATGAAGCGAGTGCATGTAATTAGCGCTCTCGTTGAACAGCTAAATTTAGCTCTACTACATTTACTCGTTTTGCACCAAAAGCTCCTTGCTGAGTATGTTCTTTGATCAGCTCTTTTAGCGTGTTGATGTTAATATGCGCTGCTTTTGCTACGCGCTCTACTTGTGCATATGCAGCTTGTGGCGTAATATCCGGATCGAGTCCAGAAGCCGAATTTGTGACGGCATCAATTGGAATTCCGCCTTTTGGTACCTCGTTTTCTTTTTTCCACGCCGCTACTGATCTTTCGATACGGTTCGTAAGATCTTTATTTGAAGGTGCTAAATTCAACGAGCCAGACCCTGCCCCGTTATAATCAATACTAGAGACTCTGCCATGAAAAAATGCATTGCTCGTAAACTGCTGCCCTATCAGCTTAGAACCGATAACTTGATGCTTGTTTGAATAGATTAAGCTGCCATTTGCTTTACTTGGAATAGCCGTCTGAGCAATGCCTGTCATCACAACAGGATAAATAAGACCACAAAGAATTATCATCATAATTGTTAAGCGAACAATAATGCTTCCCATTCGTTCTGTTTGTATCATCGTTTCTTCTCCTCTACATTACAAATGAAAGTAGTAAGTCAATCGCTTTAATCCCAATGAAGGGAACCAATACCCCACCTAATCCGTAAATGAACAAATTTTTTCGCAGCAGGGCGTTAGAACTCATCGGCTTATACGCAATTCCCTTCATGGCTAAGGGAATTAACAGCGGGATAATGACCGCATTAAAAATAAGCGCTGACAATACGGCAGATAGAGGTGAATTCAGCTTCATTACGTTAAGAGCCTCCATTTGCGGAATCGCCAAGGTAAACATGGCTGGAATAATAGCGAAATACTTAGCAATATCGTTTGCGATACTGAATGTAGTTAAGGCACCCCTTGTCATTAATAGCTGTTTTCCAATTGAAACGACTTCAATGATTTTAGTGGGATCAGAATCTAAGTCCACCATATTTGCTGCTTCTTTAGCAGCTGAGGTTCCGCTGTTCATTGCTAAGCCAACATCAGCTTGAGCAAGCGCAGGGGCATCGTTTGTCCCGTCACCTGTCATAGCAACTAGCTTTCCTTGCTGCTGTTCATATTTAATTACTTGAATCTTGTCTTCTGGCTTGCATTCCGCAATAAATTCATCTACTCCAGCTTCTTTTGCAATGGTTGCAGCGGTTAACGGATTATCTCCTGTACACATAACCGTTTTAATACCCATTCTACGAAGTTCATCAAAGCGTTCTTTCATTCCTGGTTTTACCGTGTCTTTTAAATAAATTAAGCCATAGATTTTATCATCATCGGCGACGGCAAGCGGCGTGCCACCAGCTCCTGCAATTTCGTTTGCTTTTTGCTGCAAATCAGAGGGAACCTTCCCGCCCTTTGACTCTACCCATGCCGTGACGGCGTCCACTGCTCCTTTTCGTACAGATACATTCTCTAAGTCAATACCGCTCATTCGCGTTTCAGCTTTGAATTCTACAAATGTTCCCTGCGTTTTTCTAAGATCTTCTACTCCCATACGGTTTTGAATAAAATCAACAACTGAGCGCCCTTCTGGCGTTTCGTCGTAAAGAGAAGAAACAAACGCCCATTTGTAAAGTTCACGTTCGTCTATGCCTTCTACAGTCGTTAATTGATGAGCCATTCGGTTTCCAAACGTAATGGTGCCGGTTTTATCTAAAATAATTGTATTGATGTCACCAGCTGCTTCTACTGCTTTTCCTGACATGGCGATCACGTTAAACTGAGTAACTCGGTCCATCCCAGCAATTCCAATGGCCGATAATAATCCTCCAATTGTCGTAGGAATGAGGCAGACGAGCAGTGAAATTAAAATAGCCGTGTCGAGCTGAAAATGTAAGTAATTTGTAAATACAGGAAGCGTCACAACAACTAGTAAGAAAATAATCGTCAGACTTGTTAAAACCGTGTTTAGCGCAATTTCATTTGGCGTTTTTTGACGCTCTGCTCCTTCAACAAGCGAAATCATTTTATCTAAAAATGATTCACCTTGCTCACACGTAATTTTAACTGTAATTTCATCGCTGACAACTCTTGTACCTCCCGTTACAGAGTTAAAATCTCCCCCTGCTTCTTTCATAACAGGTGCCGATTCACCCGTAATAGCCGATTCATCAACAGACGCCAGTCCTTTAATGATTTCTCCATCTCCAGGAATCATCTCGCCTTGTGAAACGACGACGATGTCTCCTTTTTTTAGTTGCGATGCCGAAACTTGTATCATTTGCCCGTTTTGAAGTTTATTAGCTGTAATGTCACCTTTCGATTGCTTTAATGAGTTTGCCTGCGCTTTTCCTCGTCCTTCTGCTAATGCCTCTGCAAAATTAGCAAAAACAATTGTGAAAAATAAAATGAGGGATGCGGCAATATTAAAGCCTGCGCTTACTGCACTTTCTCTGAAAAGGTCTGGAACAACAGCTAAAAAAAGCGTAATAACAAACCCGATTTCTACTACGAACATGATAGGGTTTTTTATCATCGTTCTTGGACTTAGCTTGATAAAAGCCTGCTTTACTGATTGAATAAAAATCGATGAAGTTTGTTTATCTACAGAACCTTGAATGTGACTGTTACGATCTAATTCAAGATTATTCATAAAATTCCGTTTATTCATTATAATCCTCCGCTTTCTTGATTACAGTGTCAAATACTCAGCAACCGGCCCAAGTACAAGCACCGGGAAAAACGTAAGTGCCCCTACAATAACGGTAGTTCCAATTAAAATGCCGCTAAATAAAGACGTATCCGTTTTAAATGTCCCAGGTGTTTCAGGAACAAGCTGCTTAGATGCTAGTGAGCTCGATACCGCCAGCATCGTAATTAGTCCGAAGTAGCGTCCAATATACATAACAATTCCCGTAGAAATGTTCCAAAACGGAGTTGCGTCACCGAGTCCTTCAAAACCGGATCCATTGTTTGCTGCTGACGACGTAAATTCATACAGTGCCTGGCTTAACCCGTGAAAGCCGGGGTTTGATATACCTTCCATTCCTAAATGAGTAGTGAGCGCTACGGCGGTTCCCCCTAAAATTAGCAGCGGCTGCAGAATAAGCGTCACGGCAATGAGCTTCATTTCTTTTCCTTCAATTTTTTTACCTACGTATTCCGGGGTTCTTCCAACCATTAAACCTGATAAAAATACGGCGATGATGACGTACATCATGACATTCATAAATCCTGCTCCGACACCGCCAAATACGGTATTTAACATCATATTTCCAAGTGTCAATAACCCGGTAAGAGGCGTAAGGGTATCGTGCATGGCATTGACTGCGCCTGTTTCACTTGCTGTCGTCACGATGGCGTACAGAGTTGACATACCGACACCAAAACGAACTTCTTTCCCTTCCATATAACCGCTCGCTTCATTCAAATGAAAAGCATCAAGTCTAGGGTTGCCACCCCACTCTGTTACAAACGCTGTACTTAAGATAACAATAAAGAGCATACTCATCGATATAAACAAGATGCGACCTTGTTTACGCTGTCCGATCATTTTTCCGTACGTAAAAGGAAGTGCGGTTGGCAACAAAAGCATAAGGACGATTTGTAATACATTGCTCCACGCATTAGGATTTTCAAATGGATGAGCTGAATTGACACCAAAAAATCCCCCTCCGTTGTTGCCTAGCTCTTTGATTGAAAGAAAAGAAGCAACTGGTCCCCTTGCTATTTGCTGGGATGCCCCTTCTAATGTATGGGCAGTCACCGTTCCGCTTAACGTTTGAGGAACACCTAAAAACGCAAATAAAATGCCTGTTATAAAAGCAATAGGAAGTAAAACATGCGTGATTGATTTCACAAAATCAACAAAAAAGTTTCCCATTTCCTTCCCTGCCAACCCACGAATAAAAGCGATTGCTACTGCAAGGGCTGTTGCTGGTGCAGCAAACATCATAAATACAACGGCGGCCATCTGCGAGAAATAAGACAAACCTGATTCACCGCTGTAGTGCTGCAAGTTCGTATTTGTCATAAAACTAATGGCCGTGTTAAAAGCAAGGGCCGGATCCATTCCTTTGATGTGGCTTGGGTTAAGCGGCAGTACCTCTTGAAACCGGAAGATAAGATACACCACAAAAATCATAAACGTATTCGCCAAAACGAGAGCAAGTGCATATTGCTTCCACGTCTGATTATGCCCTTTAATTCCTGCCGCTTTAAACATCACCGATTCTATCTTCCCTACCAAGCTAGTGTTTTTATCGTTTGAAAACACATTCGCTATATAAATACCTACGGGCTTTGCAATAAGCGCTACAAAAACAAGCAGCAGCGCAACTGATAGTAGAAAAATTCCTACGTTTTATTCCTCCGCTTATTAAAATTGTTCTGGATTTAACAGTACATATACTAAATAAATTAAAACGAGAACTGAAATACCTAACAAAATGAACGACATGTTCACTTCTCCTCTCTTTCGTCTACTACATGAGACGACCAGCAAATAATTCCGTACATAGCAGCTGTTAATATGGCAAGCGTTCCAAGCATGATTATATCCAAGTTGCTCCCTCCTAACTGTTTCTTACCACCCATGATTAAGCGTAGTGACTGTTTCTGTGCGTAAAGCATCACGCCCAAGTGAGCTAGCTGCGAAAGGTTATCTTTGATTGTTTAATCCTCACGTATTGTTGCTCTCGTTTTAAAAGCCCTACTATATCCTCTTTACGGTGCAGACATAACCTGCTCTCCTATTTTCCCCATTAAAAAAACCGCAGAAGAGAGTTCTCTTCCGCGGTTTAATGCACGACAAATAAGCCGTGATCGACACGAATTTTTTTACTCCCAAAACGCTTACGGAGTTAGCTGTCGGATTCGGGTTATGGAAGTAACCCTACTCAGTTAAGAGATTCACCCCTAGTACATACGTACAAAATATTGGGTCCCCCGCTCATAATTGATTAAGCGTATATTTGTTATTTAATTTTTAGACTTAATTATGGTTTTTCCTGCTGCGTTTAAAACTTTGATTAGCTAACGTAGACAAATAGCGGTTTGCTAGATCAAAAGATTGCTGGTCGCACATTGCTCGGTATTCAATCAATTGAATCATTTGCTTAGATAAATGCATCTTGACGCTCCTTTCACCTATATTTTGAAAGGAGCGTACTATCCGCTGTTATAGAAAACGACCACGATTACACCATCCTCTCTCTTAACGCTTACGAAGTTAGCTGACGGGTTCGGGTCAAGAAAGTAACCCTACTCAATTAAGAGATTCACCCCTGATAATTGGGTCCTCCGCTCTTTCCTTCTCTTTCAGAAAAGACTCAGCGTTTCACAGTGGAACGTTTCATGAGAGTAATCTTACTCCTGTTAAAATTTACTGTCAACAACATTTTTTGAAATTTTAAAAGCTTTATTTTTCTATGTATATTCATTATTTTAAAATAATAGATTCGAAGAAAAAAAGGTTGTGACTGAATGTAGCCCATCTAAAGATGAACAAATGGGATACATGAGCTGAACCGCTTGTGACACCGCAGTTGATTTCTGTGCAAGACTTCGCTTTCCGCGGGCGGCCGCTGAGCCTCCTCGTCGCTTTTCCCGCAGGAGGCTTCTTCTTGCCCTCCAATCAACTGCTAGAAGGATCTGAACAGGTGAAACCTACGTTCACTTTAACAAAAAAAACGAACCACTAATCAAACACCTTGATCAATGGTTCGTTTTTCACTTCGGCTAAAGTACGTTTGTCCCAGCCTTTTTTTTAGCTCATTTTCTCAATTTCATTTACAAGAATTGAAATGGCATCCGTTTTTGTTGCTTCACGCATTGTACGC
Source organism: Priestia sp. MDV22-iso46 (assembly GCF_058629175.1). Taxonomy (NCBI): domain Bacteria; kingdom Bacillati; phylum Bacillota; class Bacilli; order Caryophanales; family Bacillaceae; genus Priestia; species Priestia sp. MDV22-iso46. The sequence goes on along the minus strand of NZ_JBZVWT010000003.1, from coordinate 581,270 downwards.
TTCATCGTACTTGCCTGCTGCTGAAGCTCATTTACTTCACGCAAAAACACTTCTTTTGTTAACTGTTCTTCTTCCACAACCATACAGTAGCCTTTTTTCTTAAAGGACTGTGCATTTAAAATTTGATCTCCGCGGCTTTGTGCTTTTGACAAAGGAATAATCATCATCGGTTTATGAAGGGCTAAAAACTCAAAGATAGCATTTGATCCGCCGCGTGTAATCACATAATCAGTGGCCGCTAGAACATCTGGAAGCTGTTCATTTACATATTCTAACTGACGGTAGCCCGACTCTTTTTCAAGGCTTGTATCAACATTGCCTTTTCCGCACAGATGTACAATTTGAAATTTCTTTTGCAGTTCAGGCAAGGACTCTCGAACAATTTCATTGATGCGACGTGCTCCTAAACTTCCGCCCATAATGGTTAAAATTGGGCGCTTATCATAAAAGCGAAGCCAGCTTTCCCCGTTCGCTGCGCTTCCGCTAAATAATTCTTTTCGAATAGGTGAACCAACAACCTGCACTTTTTCTTTTGGAAAATAGTTTGCCGCTTCATCAAAAGAAGTGAAAATTTTAGTGGCAAATTTCTGCGCAATTTTATTTGCCAGTCCCGGTGTTAAATCACTTTCATGAATGAACACGGGAATGTTTAGCGATTTAGCAGCCATTACAACAGGAACTGTGACAAAACCGCCTTTTGAAAACACAAGAGAAGGCTTTAACTTTTTCAGCACGCGACGTGCATCGCCAACTCCTTTTGCTACTCGAAATACATCTTTTACATTTTCCATATCTACGTATCGACGCAGCTTCCCGCTTGAAATCGCATGATATGGAACGTTTAATTTTGTAATTAATTCTTTCTCAATACCATTGTGAGAACCGACATAATGGATATCCCATTTTTCACTGTCTAATTCTTTCATAATGGCAATGTTTGGTGTTACGTGTCCAGCTGTTCCGCCTCCGGTAAAAACGATAACTTGCTTACTCATTTTTTCTTCCTCTCTTTACTTCACTTAATCGATCTGTTTTGACATCAATTTTTATCTGATCTTTTTAGCATGCAATCTGACATGTAAAACGATGGTTTTATTATAGCATTTTTCTTTTTACATATGTATGATAAGGCGTATAAAAGCATGCTATACTTTTCATAGGGAGTGATGATAATGAACAAATCTGTACCTGCAGTAAAAGGTGATACGGTGGATTCCGAAACGCGCTGTACGCACTATCATACAGCTAAAGATATTATCGCAATAAAATTTTATTGCTGTAATACATATTATCCATGCTATCAATGTCATAACGGACATGCTGATCATGATATTAAAAGGTGGCCAAAAGCTATGTTTAATAAAAAAGCTATTCTTTGCGGAGTATGTAAACATGAGCTATCAATTAATGAATACTTAACCTGTAACTCGACTTGCCCTCACTGTCGTTCTTCTTTTAATCCCGGGTGCAGCCTGCATGCACACATTTATTTTGAACAAAAAAGCTGAACAAAACATCGTTCAGCTTTTAAAATAATTGCTCATCTATATTTATAATGGAAGGAAGCAGACCTGGGAACAATTCCTCAAGATCTTCTAAACGCAAGGAATAATAGTGCTGCGTACCTTCTATACGTAGTTTGATAATTCCAGCTTCGCGAAGTACTTTAATATGATGTGATAGCGTTGATTTTGATACATTTAATTTTTGATAATACGAACAGGTCTGCTCCTTTCTTGTCGCTAAACACTGTACAATTCGCAGCCGGTTAGGATCACTCAACGCATGTAAAATAGGCGTTAATTTAATTTCAGATTTCGGTGGTTGATAAGGTTTTCTCATGCTTAAAATATAACACAGCTTCTTTTGTGTATCAATGTTCGATAACTTTCGAACTAAATTCCTTGCACTGTTATTTAATCGGTGTTATAGTTTCATTGTTCGATGATATTCGAACTTATCTTCATTTTAATCGTAAATTGAATGAAAGATTAAAAACAAAACAAATAATATAAAGCACCATCATTATTAAAGGAGGAATCACCCATGATTCATTTACAAGCTTCAATGAAAGTTAACCCAGCAAAAAGAGAAGAATTTTTAGAAAACGTACAAGAACTAATTAAGCATTCTTTACAAGAAGAAGGAAACAGCAACTATCAACTATTTGAAGATGCTTTTACACCTAACACATTTATGATGATTGAAGAGTGGAAAAGCGAAGAAGCAATTCAAGCACACAATAAATCAGCTCACTTCCAAAGTTTTGTAGCATTTGCTCAAACTGGCGTACTTGTAGCACCTTTAGATGTAAAAACATTACAAGGTTAATCATAACTTCTTTGAAAGGATGACGCATCATGAATGAAGCAATTCGTACAATTCAAGATCATCGTTCTATCCGTCAGTATACAGACGAAGCAGTAAGTGACGAACATTTAGATACGATTATTCAATCTGCTCAGTCAGCCGCTTCTTCTATTAATGGACAGCAAGTAACTATTATTAGCGTCCAAGATAAAGAAAAGAAGAAAAAACTTTCAGAGCTTGCCGGCAACCAAGCGTGGATTGACCAAGCTCCTCTATTTTTAATCTTTTGTGCAGATTTTAATCGTGCTAAGATTGCAGCTGAACTTAACGATGCCCCTCTTGGCGTAACCGATGGACTTGAATCAATTTTAGTCGGGGCAACTGATGCTGGAATTTCTTTAGAAGCCGCAACAGTTGCAGCAGAATCACTCGGTTTAGGTACAGTCCCAATCGGAGGAATTCGCAGAAAGCCGCTAGAAGTCATTGAACTGCTCGATTTACCGGAATACGTATTCCCAGTAAGCGGTCTTGTGGTTGGACATCCGTCAGATCATTCTGCGAAAAAGCCTCGATTGCCACAAGCTGCTGTGCACCATCGTGAAAGCTATAATCACGACTTGAAGTCATTGATTCAAGACTATGATGCTGAAATGGCAGAGTATATGAAAAAGAGAACAAACGGTGCTGATGACCGCAACTGGTCACAAACTGTATCAGCTATTTACAAAACCATTTATTATCCAGAAGTTCGAGCGATGCTTGAAAAACAAGGATTTAAATTCGAATAACCAAAAGCTGCGATGAACATCGCAGCTTTTTTATCTACTTTAACAGCGTGCTGAATAGACTAAAAGTAATACTCAATAAATGAGGTGTTGATATGGAGTTTATTTTAATTTGTAATTTTCTTTTAAGTGCAACCGCAGCGTTTTTATTGGTGCCGGCTTTTACAAAAAAGCACACACTTCACGTAACTTTACTTTCTCTCCTTTTCCTCCTTTCGATTGTCCCGACTTTTCTTCTCGCTAATCCACATATCGGCGTTTTGCCTTGGGCTATTCGAGACGGTCTTCTATTGTTCGCCGCTTTCCTTTTCTTTTATTTAACCTTCACTTTAAACAGATGGAAAAAGCTTTTGTTTTTTCTTCTATTTTTACTGTCGATTGCTCCTCTTTCCTACGTCGTATATGACGACTTCACGCATACGTATATAGATGCCAATATTGGGCTTGGCCTAGGCTTTTTATTGACATGGCTCTTAACAGCTCTATACAATATTTTGGCTATTCTTCGATTTTTTCGTCAGAAATCTCAGTAAACATATCAAAAGTTAACAAACAAACGAATAGTTGATTTTATTTAGTGTACGCTAACAACTGCACAGTCCTTCTCTTTACATAAAGCTGTGTATACTAAAAAAGGAGTGATACTTGATGAAACGACTATTCGTAATGGCAGCAGTGATTGCCTTCTTGGCACTTAGCCGCATGTTAGTATTTGCCGCTGAAACACCTCCTGCTGCAGATGAGCGAACAGCTCAAAATGCAGAAGTTCGCATCGTTCATGCTTCACCGGATGCTCCGGCTGTAGACATTTTTGTGGATGACAAAGCTTTAGTAGAAGGAGCAAAGTTTAAAGATGTCTCCAACTCCTTGCCTTTGTCAGCCGGTTCTCATAAAGTAGAAGTATACGAAGCGAAGACAAAAGGAACAAAAGATTCCATCATCGAAGCTACCCTTGTTGTAGACGGTGGAAAATCGTATACAGTGGCCGCTGTAAATAAAGCGGAAAATCTTGAACTACAGGCTTTCACGAATAATAAGCAAGGAATGGATGGAAAAGCAAGCTTACGTGTTGCTCATTTATCTCCTGATGCTCCTGCGGTAAACGTAGGTCCTAAAGGTGCTGCTCCTTTATTTAAAGATCTGTCTTTTAAAAGCATTTCAGGTTATCAAGTAGTAAATCCGGGTTCGTATGATCTATCTGTTTCCACAGCAGATGGAAAAGAAATACTAAGTCTTCCTGGAACAAATCTTCAAAGCGGTAAAAACTATACGGTTCTCGCAGTAAATACTGCTGACAAGCTTGAGACCATTGTTTTACAAGATAATTAATTAAAAAACGTCATTTCAATTGAAATGACGTTTTTTATAGACTGCGCTGAATGAATTCTTCTTTTTTGTACTCATAGGTAGAAATATCGTTCCACAATCGTTTTGAAAGCTCGTATTTCATACCTTCATATTTTTTTCTAGCACGTTCGCTCGAGCGTAACTGCTCCCTGAAATTAATTCGTTCGTTCCAGTAAGGAGATTCACTGACCGTTACATACACATGACTTCTTCTAGCATCATGTGGAATGAGCCTACGGGCATTTTTAGCTGTCATAATTGGAGGATAGTGTGCAGCTGGAACGCCTTCTTTTAATAAGACAAACATCTCTTTTTCCGCTACATATACGTGAGATTTATTTTTTAATATAGCCCGCACTTCATTTATGTCTTCTTCGCGTTTGACTCCGATTAAAATATCAACGATTGGTGAACCTGCCAATCCTGGAACGGACGTGCTTCCAATATGTTCGATGTCTACTGAAAAGTCTTTTAGTGTATTAAGCAACGCTTCTTTTTCCATTTGATACAAAAGCGACCACTTTGTTTCATACTGAACAATCTTTCGCATATCAGTTTCCACCCTTTCACTTTTTTATACTGTATCATGTTTTAAAATAAAAAGAAAGAATTTTCTAACTATTTACTTTTAGTTTATGCTACGAGCTTTACAGCAATATAGACAGGCTTTTTATTATTTTATATATTTTTGTTATTTTTATTCTAAATGTTTCATAATTGTGGATGTTTCCTCCTCCAAAAGATAGATACGATTTTATCTGCTATCTCTCCTCTATCCTATTCACATCCGGCTGCTTTATACTATTTTACATTTTTTCTAGTATAAAACACGTCCTCAAAATGTCGATAAACAAAGGACTAAATGCTTTTAATATCTCTATATTCCACCTTTAACATAATTATATTTTACATTAATGTAAAATTTTATCGGTAAGGATGGCAGATAGTTCAAATTCATTATACAATTGAATTTCGACATATAGTATGATGGATAATATCGGTATTATGAGATAATAGTAGATTTCACTCAAAATTTTGGACTATTTGCCGATATATGCTTTGTATACCAATAACCTTATGTTGAAATTTGTAATTTGCAAGGAGGAAAAAATGAGTAAAAAACATGTCATGTACACAGCCGTTTCTTCTGTTCTTTTAAGCTCTTCATTGCTTTTGCACTCAATTGATGCAGATGCAGCTGAATCGGCCAAAGTAACTGCTACATCGTTAAATGTACGTGCAACGCCTAGTACAAGCGGTGCTATCGTTGGAAAAATAACGAAGGGAAACACCGTTGATATAGTAGATGAAAGCAAAGGATGGGCCAAAATTACCTATAGCGGTAAAGAAGCTTGGATTTCATCTCAATACATAAATAAAACGCAAACAAACAGTACGTCTACCGCAAATTCGACATCGAAGTCAGCGGTCGTTAATGCGAGCTCATTAAACGTTCGTTCTTCTGCAAGCACAAGCGCATCCATCGTGACAAACTTACCGCGCAATTCAAAAGTAACGGTGGTAAAAGTAAGCGGAGCTTGGTCGCAGGTTAAAACGGCATCGGGTCAAACCGGCTGGGTGGCGAGTCAGTATTTACAAGCAGGCTCTGCTTCTTCTGCGCCAGCTAAAGATTCTGGGTCTACGTCATCACAGTCAGCGGTCGTTAATGCCAGTTCATTGAACGTGCGCTCTTCTGCAAGCACAAGCGCGTCCATCGTAACGAACTTACCGCGTAATTCAAAAGTAACGGTGGTAAAAGTAAGCGGAGCTTGGTCACAGATTAAAACGGCATCGGGTCAAACCGGCTGGGTAGCGAGTCAGTACTTACAAGCAGGCTCTGCTTCTTCTGCGCCAGCTAAAGATTCTGGGTCCACATCATCACAGTCAGCGGTCGTTAACGCGAGCTCATTAAACGTTCGTTCTTCTGCAAGCACAGGCGCGTCCATCGTGACGAGCTTATCGCGCAATTCAAAAGTAACGGTGGTAAAAGTAAGCGGAGCTTGGTCGCAGATTAAAACGGCATCGGGTCAAACCGGCTGGGTGGCGAGTCAGTATTTAAAAGCTGATTCTGGACAGTCTTCACAACCAGCCCAGTCGATTCAAATTACAAAAGCTTCAAATTTGCGCAGTCAGCCGAGCTTAAGTGCGGGAATCATTCGTGTAGCAAAAGCAGGTGAACGATTCAAAAAAGTAGGCGAAACGAATGACTGGGTGCAAATTCAGTACTCTGCAAGTCAAACAGCATGGGTGTCAAAAGGGTTAACAGCTGCGGCTGGTTCTACAACTTCAGCTAGTTTGCCTTCCTCATCTGCTGCTTTAAAAGATAAAATTATTGTAGTAGACGCTGGGCACGGCGGATATGATCCTGGCACTTCAGGCAAGTCATCGAGTGAGAAAAATTTAGCGTTAACAACAGCAAAACTTGTGGCAACCCGCCTAGCTAATTCTGGAGCAAATGTATTTATGACGCGTTCAAACGATACTTTTATCTCACTAAGCGGACGAGTGAACGTTAGTGAAGCAAAGCATGCAGATGCATTTATCAGCATTCACTATAACGCTTCTACTTCATCTTCTGCAAACGGCATCGCATCATTTTATTACAGTGAAGCCAAAGATAAAGAATTAGCAAAATACATTCAAGAAAGCATGGCTGAAAACGCGCCTTCTATGAAGGATATGGGGGTTCGTTTTGGAGATTATTATGTTACTCGAGAAAACAACCAGCGTGCTGTACTTCTTGAACTAGGCTTTTTATCAAATGCTCACGATGAGCAAATTGTTTCTTCTAACGCGTATCAGCAGCAAATATCTACAGGTATTTACCAAGGAATTGCTCGATATTTTGCAGCTAATAAATAATAAAAGCCCTCATAATGAGGGCTTTTATACTACCAGCTTGCTTTTTTAACACCTGGAATTTGTCCTTTGTAGGCCAATTCCCTAAAAGCGATGCGTGACATTTCAAATTTTCTAAGATAGCCTCGCGGACGACCGGTAACACGGCAGCGATTATTTAAGCGGGTTGGTGAAGAATCTCTAGGCAATTTTTTTAACGCTTCGTAATCTCCTTTTTCCTTCAGCTCTTGGCGTAATTGCGCATATCTCGCTACCATCTCTTGACGCTTTTGTTCTTTCACAACTTTTGATTTTTTAGCCAAACTCTTTGTCATCCTTTCGTTTTATCAATTTTTTATTTGAAATACGTAATCATTACGATTTAATTATTTTGAGCAAGTTACTTTTTAAATTTAATCATATTTTCTTCATTTTTTCAACTTGTTTGCTTCCACGCTTACATGTAGCCTACCCCCAGGCTGCTGCATAAACATAAAAAAAATTGTATGTCAAATGTAATTAATTCCTGTATCTCCTATATCATACAAAGAGCCCTACATATTCCATATTGTAGGAGGATTTGTATTTACAGATAATATTTCAATAATATTACAGTTCATTTACATATTAATAACTTCGACAAATTTAGCGGTTATCTAGTATATAATCATCTTAGAAATTCCAAAAATAATATTTTGCGTACTCAATAAAATATAAAAGTAAAGGTGATTAAAAAATGAAATCGACTGGTATTGTAAGAAAAGTAGATGATTTAGGTCGTATCGTAATTCCTAAAGAGTTAAGACGTGTTCTTGAAATAGATGTAAAAGATCCTGTTGAAATTTTTGTCGAAACAGATCGAATTATTTTAAAGAAATATGAGCCGAACGGTGCTTGTGCGATTACTGGCGAAGTATCTTCTGACAACGTAACAATCGCAGATGGCAAATTAACTTTAAGCCGCGAAGGTATGGAGTTATTACTTGAAGAGTTAAAACAACGTAATTTCTAATAAAAAGAAAAGCAGCTGCTCATATGCAGCTGTTTTTCTTTTTGTTAAAGTTTTTTCTTCGCTTTCTGAGTTTCAGATGCTATACTCAGAAGCGAAATACATAATAAAGGAGCCTTTCATCATGACAGTTGAACAAATTACTCATCACTTTTTAGCACATCGAAACGTAACTAATGAATTAATCAACAAAATTGAAGCAGGTCACTACGAATACAAGCCTGCCCCGACATCTATGTCCGCTTTTGACTTATCTACGCATATTTTAACATCTTTTTATGCATTTGCATCAGTGGTAAAATCCGGTGATTTATCTCCACTTGGTCAAAAAGCTGATTTTAGCGGCAAATCATTATCGGACCTTGCAGCTGAATATACGCAAAAAACAGTAGACGTATTACGTTCACTTAGCGAAGATGATTTAAACAAAACAATTGACACCACTGCAGCGTTTGGAAGAAAGCTTCCCGGAAGTCAACTCTTACAAATGGCCATTGACCATGAAATTCATCATAAAGGAAATTTATACGTCTACGTACGTGAGATGGGTCATACAGATCTTCCTCTATTTGTTCAGTTCGGTTAATAAAATAGTTCGTGCTTGTAAGCGCCCAAGCTAGAAGTTTGGTGCGCTTTTTCTTTGCAGTTTTCGGCATAATAAGTGAGATATATGGTATAATTCTATCAATAACTTCATATCTACTATTCAAAGCTTGTTTCTTCTTATAAAACGATAGTCATCATCTTTTACAAAGGAGGAATCACTTCATGAGTCAAACTGTTAATCAACAAAAAATTGCTCAAGTGTATCATCTTCCGTTTGTTTCTTCATTTGGAGGAAGTGCTATGAACCTTCTTTCTCCTCAAGCTGGCGAACATATTTTAGATATTGGCTGCGGCACTGGCGAATTTATTTCGCAGCTCAATAAGCTTCATGTCCGTGCAACGGGCATCGATTGCTCTGAAAATATGATTGAACAGGCTCGTCATCAGTACCCAACTTTATCCTTTGAACAGTTAAATGCCCTTAACCTTCCTTATTACGAACAATTTGACGCAGTTTTTTCAAATGCAACTTTACACGACATCCATCCCCCTCACCTTGTCATTAAAAACATTTACAATGCTTTAAAACCAAATGGCCGATTTGTAGCAGAATTTTGGGGAAAAGGAAACATGGACGAAATTTTCACAGAAATCATTCGTCAATTTAAAACGTTTGATATCCCTTATAACGATGTAGATTTCCCATGGTACTTTCCTTCTGTAGCTGAATATTCTTCTCTTTTGGAATCACAGAATTTTCAAGTCACCACGGCTATTCACTACAGCCGTCCCTTCTTGTTAAAAGGGGAAAACGGCTTGCGTAATTGGCTGGAAACAAATGCAGCCCCTCTTTTTGCTCACGTGACGACAGAAACTAAAAATGTCCTCATTACGCGCTTAGAAAATCGAATGCAAGATAAACTATTTCAAAATGGATCTTGGCTAGCAGAAGCTAAACATATACGTGTACATGCTGTAAAACGAGATTGAAAAATGGACGTGATTCTATTCACGTCCATTTTCGTTAAAGTGCAGCCAATATCCTTTTCCTCGAATCACTTCGATTTCTAAATATGTTCCTATTTTTTTGCGAACCCGGTAAATCAGCGCATTCAGCTCTTCCGCTGCTACTAGAATTTCTCCATTTGACTCTACTCGTTCAGGCCAAACGCTTTTTTTTAATGCTTCTTTTGAAACAAATTGATTGTTGTATTCTAGAAGATAAGCTAAGCACGCGTATTCTTTATCTGACAGAATATACGTTTCCTCTTTTATTTTTACTTTCTGCAAAATTGGATCTAATGTGTAAAATGGCTTATTTATTTGTTTTAGCAAAGGTCCTAAATCGAGGGTTGCATCCATATCATCATTTCTAAATACTAAAGCTGCCTCTTCATTTGCTAAGGTAATGACATCCTGCTCTTTCAATAAACGAGGGGTTCCAGGCTGTAACTCTTCTCCATTTACTTTTGTCCCGTGTTTACTAAACAAGTCTGTAATGAAAAAGGCATTGCTTTCGTACGTTACTTCAAAATGCTTGCGCGAAATGTAAGCACTTTGAAAGGCCAGATAAGGCTCCCATTCTTCACTGCTTCGTCCGATAATACAGGCTTTATCTTTTGGAATAGGCACGGAAGCTCCTTCATAAAAAGGAGCTCCGTTCCGAATAATCAACATACCGTTCATTGTTTGCTCACACTCTTTTTTAAAATTTTCTGACTCTTATCATGTAATTATAACACTCACATTTATTGAGATTTCTTCCAACTTTGGATAACATCATAGTATAGTCAGTTATATGATAAAGGTTGTTGCCATGTAAGTAAACCTTTAGAGCAGTCCTTTTCTAACTGAAAAAATACGTATTCTTTGCCCTGCTGTAATGGGGATACAATTTTTTTGTAAAATAATTTAGTTTTTAGTAACTTTGACATATGTTCTCTCTTTTTAAAGCGGAGTAAAATAGGAAAATACGTGAAATATTTACATAATGGAGGAAGACCAATGGGACGTTTGCCAAAAGATAGAGAAATTCAAGCGATTAAACGACGCGTTGCACTGGTATTGTTAATTATTGGATCATTTATTTTAACAGGTGCTAGCTTTAGCATTTATTGGTTTATGATGTTAAAAATATAAGATTTTTTTATAAAATAAAGAAAAAAGACATGGTTTTGTTTCCATGTCTTTTTTAGGTTTATTCTTTCTCAGACACTCCAGCAGATTGAAACGTAGCCATATTGGCAATCATCAGTGAAGCCGAGTGCAGCAGCGGAAATGTAACAGCAGCTCCACTTCCCTCACCTAAACGAAGATTGAGGTTGAGGAGCGGTTTCTTGCCAAGAAGCTTCATTGCACACGCATGGCCTTGTTCAACAGATTCGTGACTAGCAAACATATAGTCTCTTGCTTGTGTATTGATTTCTGTTGCTAGAAGGGCTGCAACTGTACAAATAAAACCATCTACTAAAATAGGAATACGGTGAGCAGCTGCCGCCAGCATAGCACCTGTCATCCCGGCAATTTCAAGACCCCCTATTTTACTAATAATATCAATCGGATCCTGAGGGTTAATGTGCCTGTTTTGCAGCGCTTCTTCAATCACGTTCACTTTGTGGCGCAGTTGTTCATCAGAAATCCCTGTGCCCATTCCCGCAAGCTTAGAGACTTTTTCTCCTGTCAATACAGCTAAAATAGCCGTGCTTGACGTAGTATTTCCGATGCCCATTTCTCCTACAATCAAACATTTAATTCCTTGGGCAATAAGCTCTTCAGCTTCTTCATATCCGACTTGAACAGCCAGTTCTGCCTCATTGCGCGTCATCGCGTCTTCTTTATAAAAACTTGCTGTCCCCAGCTTCACTTTGCGTTGTACAAGGTCCTTATGGGAAAGGTCAGAAGCAATGCCGATGTCAATCAGTTTGAACTGTGCATCTATTTGCTGACTAAACACGTTAATAGCTGCTCCTCCCTGCAAAAAATTCAGCGCCATTTGTGCCGTTACGTCTTGCGGATAAGCTGAAACTCCTTCTTTTACAATTCCATGATCGCCTGCAAAAACGAGGACTCCTGGCGGCGTGACTGTCGGAAAAACTTCCCCGGTCATGGCCGCTAATTCCACTGCTATTTCTTCGAGTCTTCCAAGGCTTCCTATCGGTTTGGTTAGTGTATCAATATAGCGTGCCGCTTTTTCGCCAGCGCTTGTTTGAAGCGCTGGAATATAAACGTTTATCATATGTACAGCTCCTTTATTTCAGCAAATGTCTACCGTTTAATTTAACAGGATTTTGTTTATTCTGGCTAGTCTTTTTTAAAGTAGATAATTGGATAGAGTTCCCAAGACTTAGTTATACTAGTAAGAGTTGCGTATAGGCAGTATTTTGAAAGGAAAGATTTTATGACAACGAAACAGCACAAAAAGGAAAAGGCAGGTCGGCTCATTTATCGCTACATTATGATGTTAATTGGGGCTTCCTTGGCTGCCGTTTCTATCGAATTATTTTTAGTCCCAAATTCCGTAATTGATGGCGGTATTATCGGTATTTCTCTAATTTTAGTTTACTTAACGAAATTGCCGTTCAGTCTGCTTATCATCATCTTTAATCTCCCTTTTTTATATAGTGGATACAAACAAATTGGTCGTAACTTCTGCTTTTCATCTATGTTTGCAGTTGTTGCTTTATCCATTGTAGAATCTCAATTGCACCATGTTCCAGCTGTAACATCTGAACCGCTTCTTGCTACTGTATTTGGCGGGCTACTGTTAGGAGCAGGTGTAGGAACGGTCATTCGTCACGGCGGAGCGTTAGACGGAACTGAGATTTTAGGTATTTTATTAACAAAAAAAATCCCGTTTTCTGTGGGCGAATTTGTGATGTTTTTAAATATCTTCATTTTTGCTTGGGCAGGGTTTGTGCTAGGTTGGGAACAGGCCATGTACTCGATCCTTACGTACTATATTGCTTCTAAAACAATCGATGCGATTATTCAGGGTCTTGATGAAACAAAAGCAGCCTTTATTGTTTCAAATCACTACGAAGAGCTGTCAGATGCTATTACACATCGTCTAGGACGCGGCGTTACAAAGCTTTACGGTAAAGGCGGATTTGAAGGTACAGAAAAAGAAGTCATATACGTAGTTGTGACGCGTTTAGAAATTACCAAGCTTAAAACCATTATTTCCGAAATAGATCCGCATGCATTTACAACCATTATGGATACCCAAGAAGCGCATGGCGGCAAATTCAAATCAGCCATCCACTAACTTATACATAAGCGTGGATTTCTTTGAGCATGCTAATAGCTGACTACCCGTAAAGGAGCTCACCACAATGAAAGAACAAATGTCCAACTTATTTCACCAATTAAAACAGTCGGTTTCCGATGTATCTGATAAGTTATATGACAAAGTACATACGCTGCAATCATCACCAGGAGTGAGTGCGTTTGAACTGTATGAATGGATTAAAGAAAACCCAAGCACAAGCGTACAAAAGCAAACGCTGCTCGGGATGTCGTACTCTTTCTATACACTCCACGTAGACGGCGTTTTTTTCTATATGGAAACGAAATATGATTATTTACTTTACATGACTATTTATAGTCCAACACGTCATTATTTCACCTATCATTCTTACAGAGATTCTTTATCAACAGTGACTCCCTTGACGTTTCCTATTCTTAAATCATAAAAAGCTCCTCAATCGAGGAGCTTTCTTTATATGGTTATCTTCCTTTTCGGACTTTAAAGATAAACAGCGCAAGTAAAAAACCGCTCGTTGCAGTTACTATTTTCCACGCGTTTAAGATTGGATTTTTTTTCAAGGTCCTGCTCCTTCCTTGCGGCTATACTAAAAATAGGATGGCCGCCTTTCAAACAGCTAGTCCAACTTCCCCCTACTATTGATACGATCATCTAACATATAGCCCACCGACATTTTCATCAATTTCACTTTTCATACTATAACATATTTTTGCCATTTAGTAGAAGTCTTAAAAGTAAAAGCTGCACTTCTCTTAAAAAAAACGGTATTGAACCCCTGCATTTTCTTTACCGTTCATTTTTTGATAAAGGTTTTGAGCAACTTTATTTTCACTGCTGCACTCAGCGGTCATACCTGCAAACTCATACTTTTGAGAATAGGCAAGGCAGATCTTAAACAAACGTTCACCAATTTTATTTCCTCTGTTTAAAGGAGATACGTACAAGTCTTTTAAGATGGCTGTTTCTTTAAAATAATAGGTGCTCCACGATACGTACACCGTCGCAAAACCTACTAGTTTCCCTTCCAATTCAGCAACAAACTGGATACCATAGGAAGGATTATTCAATAAGCGCTTAATATGTAAAGTTAAAGCTTTCCGGGAAGGGGCAGGCTGCTCACAGAATTTTACTATATATTCTTGCATTAACGTAGCCAGTCGCTCTCGATCAGTTTCAACCGCCTGTCGAATGACAACCATTTAATCACTCCTTTTAGCTCAACGCTCTTAACATAATTCGATAACCATACTTTTTTTCCTTTCGTTTTCGTGAAAAGCTCCCTACTTTTACACAAGGGATATTTAAAGCAAACAACCTTATACGGCTTATGGTTGAGGAGAGAAAATACAATGTTTTAAAAAAGGTTGCAAATAGCAACCTTTTTTAGTTAGCAAGCGCATAATTTCGTAAGAATAAACCTACACAGCCGCTGATTACAATCAGTCCTCCTGCTGTTAGAAACGCCGCCGTCACATTTAGCGAAGCAACAGCTCCAAGCAGCAGCACCGAAAGCCCAAACGTCACATATGAAACGCTAAGCGTAGCGGAAAGTACCTTAGAAAGCTTTTCTAAAGGAACGGCCGTTTGTGTAAGCGTGTAAGAACACGTAGCGCTTATTTGAAGGGCAATACCAATAGCAAAACTAAGTAAAAGTGAAAGAAAAGGAGCAGGCATCACTCCGAACAATAATGTAAAGAAACCTGATAAAAGACTGCCTAATGTTACGATATGATAAAGACTTTTCTCTTGTTCAACTGAAATCTTCAACAAAACGAAACCTCCAAGAACCGTTCCAACAAAAAAACTGCTGTTGATATATCCCCACCAAGCTTCATTTTTATTTAATATCTCTTTCACAAACACGTAGACAATTGCTGATGCCCAAACGCCGGCAGCCATCCCTTCTAAAACCTCCATGACTAATAAAACCCGCAGGCGCGGATAATGCCAAATTAGCTTCCATCCCTCTTTTAACCCTTGTTTTTGCTTCGTTTTAGAAGAATGAGCGTTAATGCGAATGGACTGCATAAATACGATTGACAAACTGAATAACGAAAATGACAGCCATAAAAGGCCAGTAGCATCCCAGCTAATGATCAGAAAGCTTCCAAGCGGATAGGCTGCAATTTGAATCGTTTGATCGGTGACATTAAACATACTGTTCCATTTCAACAGCGTCTCTTTATCTACTAAATGAGGAAGCATAGAGCTTTGAACCGGAGCTGCCCACCCATCGAAAAAAGCAATAAGCGCCACGCAGCACAGCATGCTGATAAGCGACATATGCCACAAGAAAAACATAGACAAAACACTGGTTTTTAACAGCTGAGACACAACAAGAATACGCTTAGCCCTGTAGCGATCTATAAGAAAAGGCACAGTAAAACTGCTCAAAAACTTAGCAGTCGTAATGGTAAACGGAATGCATGAAAGCAGCACGGGAGAACTATTTTGAGCATAAAGAATGCTGATTAACGCAACAATATATAATACATCTGCTAAATTGGCTTGACTTTGACCAAACCATAAAAAAATTACGGAACGATTTTTCACGACAATCCCTCTTTCTTTTTAGTATGACTGAAAAGAAAGAGAATCCTACACGTAATCAACCCCTTTATATAGCGGCTTGCTTTTATCGACTTATTACAATCGTATGCTTTTTACCGAACACAACTTTTTTATATATTAAAAATACAAACAGTTAAACAGTATCGTAAAAAATCAAGAAATTGTCGTGAAAACGAAGTTAGATTAACTATAGAATATCAGAGTTATAGAATCAATACTTTTTACATAATTTTCTTTTTACTTCTAAATAACCCAAGCTTGCCATATATATAGATGAACGATTACTCCTATTAAAATTTAACGTATAGGGTGAGGAATATTTTTTCGAGAGTGGTTTCGATTTGCTGTGGCAGCTTATTAATTGGACTAGGGCTAAACGGATTTATTGCTCCGTATCACTTACTAGACGGTGGACTTATAGGATTTGGGCTTATCGTATATTATGTGTTTGGAACTCCTATCGGAATGTCCATTTTCTTTTTGAACGTACCTGTCTATTTATATGCTTTTTTTCGTCATCGTCAAAACTTTTTTTATGGAAGTATAGGTTTATTTGTTTCTTTTTTTATGACAGAATGGCTGTCTATTCTCGAAGGCACGCTGGAGCTTCCTTTGCTCTTTAGCTCACTGCTTGGAGGCGCACTCGTAGGAATGGGAATAGGACTGATGCTTCGCTACGGCATCAGTTCGGACGGGCTTGATTTAATTGCCATTATTGTATCAAAAAAATGGAAAATCAATATAGGAATAACCATTTTTATCTTAGACAGTACGATTATGATAGTGGGCTTACATATTATCGGATTTACTGCTTTTTGCTACTCCATGCTTGTTATTACGATGAGCAGCATAATGATTATGCTCTTTACTTCTCCGCGATGGCTGTCTTCATAAAAAAAACGCTGGAACTTCCAGCGTTTTTTTATCTGTTTCCGACTATCATATTTATGTGATTGTGGAGAACCGTAATCGTTGAAGGTGTCGTCGTTTCTTTTTCTCCATCACAATCTACCGTTTTTTCAGGAGTAGTTTCAATATGAACTTCTTTTGCACGAAAATGCATAAGGTTGCTTTCAGGGTTAAGCTGTTCCTCATCAGGGCTTGTTTGTAACCATGCCATAACCGGCTCGATTCCCATTTCTTTAATAACGAATACATCTAATAATCCGTCTTGAAATGAGCTGTTTCCTAGCATAGCGCGAGTTCCTCCTAAAAAGGGACCGTTTCCAATTAACACCATAACAGCTTCTCCTTCATAGGAAGCTTTTTCGCTCGTCATTTTTAATTGAAAAGGCTCTGCTTGATTTAAAGTTCTACCTACGCTCATGTAATAAGAGAGCTTACCAAATTTCTCTTTATTTTCTTCTAAAATATTTTCAGATACATCAGCTACGAGGCCGATTCCCCAAAAGTTTAAAAAATAATCTTCGCCATGTTTTCCAACATCCACTGCCTCCGTCTGCTTTTCTATAATTTGCTCCACCGCTTTTAAAGGATTTTGATTCATTCCAATTGCACGCGAAAAGTCGTTGCACGTTCCTCCAGGTAAAATAGCAAATACAGGACGTTGCTGCAGCGGAGCAAGAGCGTTGATGAGCTCATAAATTGTCCCGTCTCCTCCTGCTCCAATAATGACATCCGCTTTGCCTTCCAATTTTCTTACCAGATCGGCACCATCTCCAGGTTGCTCTGTTTTATATAAAGTAACCGTCTCAAATGCAGTGTTTAACCGATCACATATAAAGTCAATTTCATTTACTAATTTTTTGTTTCCTGCGTTTGGATTCAAAATCACTGCTGCTTTCATCTTTCTCTCTCCTCTATTCATATCTTCCGTTTCACTTTTTTTCCCTTTCTCTTTAAAAAACAAACCTTTTCAAATATGAACGTTTTATGAAACCATTCCAATAGTACTTTTTTTACTTTCAAAACCTGCTATAATAATTTTCGGACTTGTATTAACAAAAGATGGTTATTGAGAGGAGCTTTCTATACGTGTCAATAAAATGCATGACGCAGCTATTTGCAAGTTGTTTTGTTTTTTTACTTTCCTCAGTCGCTACTTGGTATAACGGCTCTTCGATGCTTGAAGGACCTTTATCAGCTAGTTTGACCGGAGGGCTAACAAAGTCCTCGGCGGTTCATCACTATTCTCACATCGATTATTTGTTATATACAATTAAATTCCACCCTCAGTTTCCAATTATGATGATGGTGAGCGGAATTTATTTGATTGTATTACTATCTATTATTGGCTTCAAAAAGCGTTATGGATTGATTAGTTCCTGCTGTTTATGTATCACAGCTCTCTTATGCTACAGCAGCTATAAACTTTCACATACCCCTACCGAAGGTGAGCACGCCATGATTACCTCTAGCTTAGCTGCAGCAAGTTTATGCTTAGCAGTCGGATTATTCTATTTATTAAAGCGATTTTATTCTCAAAAAGAATATATTTAACCATATGAAAAAAACGTCGGATCTACCGACGTTTTTTATGTGAAACCGAGTTTATTTATTGATTTTGTTCAACTGGCGTATAACCTATATACGCAGACTGAGGTCGGTAAATACGATTATTTTCTGACTGCTCTACGACATGAGCTGTCCAGCCAACTACACGGCTTGCTGTGAAGGTTGGTGTGAATAGTTCAGACGGAAGCTCAACCGCTTTCATAACCGCTGCAGCGAAATATTCTACATTGGTATAAATGCCTCGACCCGGCTTGTATTCATTGAGTAATTCAATGGTTTTATCTTCAATTTTAACAATTAAATCAAATAGCCCGTTGTCTCCTGAGATTTGTTTCGATACTTCTTTTAATGCTTCTGCTCTTGGGTCATGTGTACGATAAACGCGATGACCAAATCCCATAATTTTCTCTTTATTATCTAATTTTTTACGAACCCAAGGCTCAATATTCTCTTCACTTCCAATTTCATCAAACATGGTAATAACACCAGAAGGAGCTCCTCCGTGAAGCGGACCTTTCATCGCGCCAATTGCTCCGCAAATAGCTGAAACCATGTCAGATTCGGTAGATGAAATAACGCGTGATGAGAAGGTTGAGGCGTTCATCCCATGTTCAATTGTCAAAACAAAATATGCGTTCAGCGCAGTAACCAAACTTTGATCTGGAATTTCCCCGTTAATCATATATAAATAGTTTGCTACATGATCCAAATGCTCGTTAGGTTCTACTACTTCTAAATCATTCATTTTACGATACCAATAGGCAATAATGGTAGGTGTTACCGCTGTAATCGCAAGCGCCTGCTCTTTTGTCGGAGGCCAGCTGTATGAAGGGTCTCCTAATGCTGAGATACATGTGCGAAGCGCGCTCATCACTTCTGTATCTTTTGGCAAACAGTCCATTAACGCAACAATATTAGCTGGAAGCGTACGATGAGTCACCATTTTTTGTTTAAATGCTTTTAACTCATCATGATTTGGCAGCGTGCCGTTCCAAATTAAATAAGAAACTTCTTCAAAAGAATAATTGATCGCCAAATCTTTTGCCCAATATCCGCGATAAATCAGCTGACCTTTCTCTCCATCAACATGCCCTACTTTTGTTTCAGCTGCAATGATTCCTTCTAGTCCTTTAACGTATGTCATCTCAACCACTCCCCCAATTATTTTTAACAAACAGGCCTTTTTTCTATGTACGGCTCGTTTGCAGAATGAATAGACTCACCTTAGTGGTGCACTATACCATTTTATTCCTCTTTCTTAATTGTCAGAACAGTATACAAAATGAACATTTCAACACTTGTTATTTCTGCGCTCGCGGCTTTGTTTTACGGGAGAAAAAAATATTTTTCTAGGATTTTCTTCGAGGGTGCTTTTTTGTTAACGCTTACAAACATGCGGGTTTCTAACGTATTTAGAGGAATTTGATGTACTATTTTTAGATGAATCCCTATTCACTTCCTTATGTAAGAGTTTACATTTATTTGAATCATAAGTAAAATAGATAAATAGAATAAATAGTATGAAAACTAAGAATACTAGTGAGGAGAATTTATGGATATTCGAGAACTGCAACATTTCATGGAAGTAGTTAATCAAAAAAGTTTCACGAAAGCAGCAGCTGCAATTCACTTGTCTCAGCCAGCATTAAGTAAAATTGTAAAGAAACTAGAAGAAGAACTCGGCGTAGATCTTTTTGATCGCTCTACTCGAAAGCTGACGTTAACCGATGCAGGACAGATTGTGTATGGGCAAAGCCAAAAGCTGGTATCCACTCTTCACGAGCTGCATGCTCTGTTAGATGATTTACGGAATCTGCCTACAGGAGATATTAAAGTAGGAATTCCTCCTTTAGTAGGGACTGTTGTTTTCCCGATGATTGCAAAAAACTTTACATCAAAACATCCTCAGGTGAAATTAGAGCTTGTGGAGCTTGGCGCAAAGCGAATTGTCGAACTTGTAGAAAACGAACAAGTAGACCTTGGCATTATCGTGTTGCCTATTCAAAACCCTCTTTTTCACATCTATCCGTTTATTGAAGAAGAGTTTAATTTATACATTCATCATGAGCATCCGCTGGCAGCTAAATCAATTGTTGCTTTGAGCGAGCTTAGAGAAGAGCCGTTTGTTCTGTTCAGCAAAGATTTCTCTCTTCATGATCGCATTATTCATGAGTGCATTCAAGCGGGTTTTCATCCAAAAATAGCGTACGAAAGTTCTCAATGGGATTTGATTATTGAACTAGTTGCTTCTGAATTAGGTATTGCTATTTTACCAAAGTCCGTGTTTCCGAAAATCAATAATCCCTTTATTAAAAGTATTCCAATTGCCGCCCCTACTCCAATGTGGGAGCTCGGGATCATTTTGAAAAAAGATCGCTATATGTCATATGCTACACGAGAACTTTTGTCCTTTCTCGTCGACCAAGATATCATTTTACCGTCTCATACGATGTCAGCAAACTCTTAACAAAAAAGCCTCTTCTTTCATTAGGAAGAGGTTTTTAGTCATCTTTGATATCTTCTTCAATCTTCTTTGTCATCCGATTGACTAAAAACAAGTCAGCAAATGGCGACTTGTTTTACAGCTGCTTTTTGAATAGCACACCTTTTTTAAAAATGTACTCCCAAAGCTTCACGATTGGCCATAAACACTCCTATTAAAATAAGAAGGCCTCCGCCAATAATAGAAGGCGTGATAGCTTCATTTAAGACTACATAACCGATTAACACCGCGATTAAAGGAGATACATACAACCACGTAGATGGAAAAACCGGATTTGTTTGGGCTATTAGCCAATAATATAAGCCGTGTCCAGCAATTGAACCAACAAAAATTAAATATACAATAGACCATACTGCGTTCCAAGGCATAATAGTGAAAACATGGATCTGCTCTGTACATAAAGATAGCACCAGTAGAAATATTCCCCCGTAAAACATTTGAATACCGTTAATTAAAAACGGTGATACTTCTTTTAGTTTATTTAACAAAGCTTTCGAATAATTGCTGCCTATGCCGTAAAATACTTCTCCTACTATGATAATGATACACCCTAACGTCCGCGAATAAGACATAGTGGCTGTCACATTTGGAAGTGAAATGCAAATAACACCGGTAAAAGCCAGAAGCAAAGCGAATAACTGCTCTTTTTTTAATTCCATTTTTCTTTGCATCACTTGAATAAGCAATATCATCATTGGGCCAGTAGCAGATAAAACAGCTGCAAGACCCGATGTCACATGTTGTTCTGCCCAATAGAGTGTTGAAAATGTCATAAAGGTCAAACAAAACCCTACTATCATCACTTTTTTTGAAAGTAATAACGAGCGTCGAACGTCTTTTTTATATGCAAAGTACGAGATTACTAATATTCCTGCTAAAAGAAAGCGAGTTCCAGCTGAGAAAAGTGGAGGCATTCCTGCTTCAATCCCTAATTTAATAGTTAAGAATGTCGTGCCGAAAATAAAACAGATAAGTACGTAATTAATAATAATCATATATCTTCCTCCTTTAAACATGCCACGAGTATAAAAGAAAGGAAGTATAACAGTAAAACCTTGACTATAACAGTTGCTGTTTTTCCAGTTGCGCCCATGCTTATTTTGAGGTTAACTAAAGAAAAAGAATAGTTAGGTGACACAATGAGATTTAATGTACATAAAAAATCTTCTACCCCCATTTATCAGCAAATCTATGAGCAGATTCGTTATCGCATCCAAACGAGCATGATAAAACCTGGTGATCAGCTCCCTTCTTTACGCAAGCTATCACAAGAGTTAGAAATAAGCTTATTAACGGTACGAAAATCGTATCAGCTCTTACAAAAATCAGGATTAATCGTAATACAGTCAGGAAAAGGAGCTTTTGTTAAAGGGGTTACTAAACGTTCTTCCAAGGTATTAAATAATTTTTCATGGCAAGATGAATTAAACGTAAATATCACGCGCTCTCAGTATAGCTTAAATCGTGATCGTAAATATTATGATTTCTCTCAGGCTATTCTTTTCCCTCGTCTCCTTCCTAATCAGTTTTTAGCGCAAGAAATGCAAAGTCTTTTACGTACCAATGAGCTTGTTTTAGCCACATACGGTCCAATTCAAGGAGATCGTGAGCTTCGCATAGAGCTTTCTTCTTATTTACAGAGAGAGCAAGGAATAAAAGCTGATCCTCATGAAATCATGATTACAAGTGGCGCTCAGCAAGGTATTGATTTAATTGCTCAAACGCTTTTAAAGCCAGGGGATACGGTTATAGTAGAGAGTCCATGCTACGGAGCTGCAATTGATGTCTTCACCAATAAAGGTGTTAACGTCATTTCAATTGAACTAGATGAAGAAGGAATACAATCTGATTTAGTAGAAGAAGTCTGCCAAAAAATAAAGCCTTCGCTTTTGTACGTAAACCCTTCTTTTCAAAACCCTACAGGTATACTAATGAGCAGACAGCGCCGCAAAGAACTAGTTGATTTGGCCGAATTGTATCACTTTTTTATTGTTGAAGATGATTCGTTTGGAGAGATTTATTTCGATGATATATCAGTGCCTCCACCGATCAAAACGTTTGATAAAAATGGGCATGTTTTGTTCTTGAAGGGGTTTAGTAAAACTTTGGCTCCAGGACTTCGAATTGGATTACTTTATGCACAAGGTTCTGTATTTGATTGGCTATATGCGGTTAAAGCATTGATGGATATTGGTAGTCCCTTACTAACTCAAAAAGCTGTGCTAGCTTTCTTACGCACTGAGCGAATGAAACAGCATATGGAAAAGCTGAGGATCGCTTTGCAATTGAGAAGAGATCATGCAAGCGACCTGCTTTCGCCTCTTTCCGACTACGTTCAATTCCAAGTCCCTAAAGGAGGCTTCAACTTATGGTTAAAACTGCCGCAAAATGTAAACACATTCGCATTATTAAAAAAAGCCCAGGAGCATAATGTTTGCTTTTTACCTGGTGAAGCTTGTTTCGTTCACAAACCTCCTCATGCTTACATTCGAATAAGCTATTCCCTTCTTAGTGATACTGATTTGAACATTGGACTTCAACGTCTTAATGCTATCTTTTCAGCTGAAATATAAAAAGAATGTTTAATTGTAAGCGAAGAAGTGTATACAGAAAGAGGAGAAGAAAGTTATTCTTTCTTCTCCTCCACTCTTTTAACTCACATTTTTATTCACAGCAATAATTTCACTAAGATTATTCATATAAATAATTTGATCACCAAACGTTCTATTTTTCAAAGCAGCCGTATGGTGAGGCTTCATGCCGATAATGTAGCATGTGATACCCATAAGGTAGAAGGACTGCATAAAGCCTGCAAAAGCTTGAATTCCTTCGGTTGTTAATATATCTAAGCCTCCAAAGTCAAATAGAAGCGTGGTGTAATTTCCTTCATGCGCAAAGTTTTGCAAAATGCACGTATTTTCAGCTACAAGATCTGTATCTAAGTCTCCAAAAAGAGGTATAAGTCCTACTTTAGAGGATAATTTAATAAAAGAAGCGGACAATTGCTTAATTTTTTGTAATGATTTTTCAAGACGTTCTTTTTGTTCAAGCAGTTCAAAATCTGTATCTGCTAATCGTTTCCGATGGTCTTGAACAAGATTCGTTAGCTCTTGTATACGTTCATCTTGGCGAATACAAACTAAATGACCTATATCACTATCCCATTGAATTAAGCATTCAAACAGTGAATAAGGCGAATCATTGGTTTGCATCACAAGCTCTACTTTCTGAATAGCCTGGCCTCGGCTTTGGACAAGCGTTTGCTCATCATGGGGTTCGTCTACCGACAGTTCTCGAGAATCTTTTTGGCGCAAGCTTAAAAACTTTCTCGCCTTTTCTTGACTAAATACGTCTACAAGATCTAAAAAATTAGCTGAAGGCTTAAATAAATGACCTGATTGTTGCGACCATTCCAAAATATTAAATTCAGTATCCACTAAAAAGTAAGGAATTGGAACATATTCAAGCATCGACATTAACTTCCACTCCTTTGTGATAACTGATTAACCAGTTATTTAGTTGGTGAAGATCCGGAATTAGGCGTGTATGCTCAGAACAGTAGGAACGGAAATCAATTTGAGAAACTAAGCGCCCTCCTACCATTACAGTTGGTCTTGGTTCTAATTTGTCCAAAGTTTTGGTATATTCAGCAAGCCTCTCAATATGATAAGGAATACTGACAGATAATCCTACCATTTGTGGTTTCCACTCCATAGCCATTTTCTCGGCGTATTCCAGAGGCAGATTGGCCCCTAAAAAGCGAGTATTCCACTCGTGTTCTTCAAACAATAAAGCCACCATCTTTAAACCAATAAAGTGCTGTTCTTGTTCCAAACATAGAAGCAGTGCCTTTGGAGCGATGTCTGAAGCGTGTCCCTGAATTTTTTTATAAAAGCGATAGCGAGTTAGCACATAATCACATGTCGTAGTGGCGACGTGCTCATCAGCTACAGAAATGATATTTTCTTCCCACATATCTCCAGTTACTCGCATTGCGGTTGTAATTAAATTTTCATAAATATCTAGGCTGTTCTTTCCTTGTTGGATTTCTTCTAGCACAATTTCCCAAGCGCTGTCTTGATCACCAGCTAATAAATAGCCTACAAATTTTTGTACTTGAGATTTCATTGTTTCACCTCAGTAAACGTAAAGCTTTTAAGAAACTTGAATAAAAGCTTCTCGTCTCTCTTTTTCAAGATCGCCTAAAATGTATACCACTTTTAGACTAACACATGTTGCCAATAGCAACAACCTAAAAATAGAATAATAACTTTTTATTCTACTACACTCAGTAAAATATGACTAGTATTTCTCTAAATATTCTCCTTTCCCTTTTATTTTTATTTAGAAAAAACACCTCGGCATTTTGTACCGAGGTGTTTTTCCAGTTGTTATCATTTTGGCTAAAAGAATGTAAGTTCATTTCTTTCTCTTTTATGCATCTTTACTTTTTTCTACTTTCAATAGACTTTCAAACATATGTATTTATGACTCTTCTGCTCCGACCATAATACTGATAAGATAGAGCGCTGTCATAACTGAGCCGATTGTATTGCATATCAAATGAATATATTGGCTGGTCGCCATAAACAAGTATAAACTTAGCGACAGCAGCATCGTTCCGAACAAAAAAGACCATTTAAATAATGACAGTGGCCGCTTGAACTTTAGCCGCAAACAAAAAATGAGAATAAAGCCTACTAGCGCCATCACAAAGAAACTAACGTTAAATAAATTGATGGTTATCACGTTTGTTCACACTCCCTTTGCCCCTGAAACTATTATAACATATTTTTCCTTATCTTCATTCTTTCTCTAGAAGCAAACGCGTCGAAAATTGTTTTTTTGACGTGTTTATGTCACAATATTTTTATAAAAATTCCAAGGAATGAGGGAATGCATTGACTACACCTGAAGCTCAAGATTCAAAATGGTCCATTTTAAATAAAGCCCTTCATAGCTCACAATCTGGTATTATCGTGACAGACCCTTCTTTGCCTGATAACCCAATTATTTACCTCAATCAAGGGTTTTCCCTTATGACCGGCTATAAGGAAGAAGAAGTATTAGGGGAAAATTGCCGTTTTCTACAAGGTCCTCTTACAAACCCGCACCACGTTGATGAAATTCGCAGCGCTATCAGCCGCAATCAGTCAGTCTCTGTTACGCTTGTTAATTATCGAAAAGACGGCTCTTTCTTTCATAATCAGCTAACGATTGACCCAACATATATAGAAGAAGAAGATAAATACTACTTTATCGGTGTTCAAAAAGACGTAACAATAGAAATTACAGCCCAGGAACAGCTTCAGCAGGCTTTGGAAGAAGTGGAAAGGCTATCCACTCCTATCGTGCCAATAGAGGAAGGAATCTCTGTTCTTCCATTAATCGGAACGTTAAACGAACGGCGTATAGAAATGCTATTTAATAGCTTCACCGCGCGTAATACAAGCAGCAAAGATCGTTATTTAATCCTAGACGTCTCAGGATTAGCGCAATTTAATGATTCATTCGGCCGTGATATTCTTAATATTTACAATTGGCTGAAGCTCATGGGAACTCAGCTTGTTTTAACAGGAATTTCTCCTGACATGGCCATACATATGAGCACTATAGAAGATGATATGTCCTTTATTTTAGTCTATCAAAGCATTAAAGATGCCTTGCCGAAGCTAAAGCTATAAGCATAAGAAGTGGTTCTTTATGAAAAATAGTTAACATGCATGAATATGCTAGTTAAAAAATGTTTATTTTTTTATAAATTGGGTTTGAGAGTATACAGTTAGGGAAAATAAGGCGTATAGGAAAATAAATGCGCTTCATAATGGATTTATTTATAAGCATCCTCACTCTAGATCAGGGGATGCTTTTATGCCTTTATTTATAAATCAATTAGACTATACATATATAAGGAGAGTCTTCATGCATAAAAATCAGGACTTATATCATTTTTTCAAAGAACATTCTCTTCAATTAACTGAAGACTGGTACAATCAGCTCGACGATGAAAATGAGTTTTCTGTCTATTCGAGTGAAAATCCAGCAATTGTGAAAGAACTGAAGCAGCAAAATCAAGATTATTTTCAGCATTTATTTGACGTATTTATAAAGGATGAGGAGTATTTTTTTTCAGATTTTCAGCAGTGGTCGATAGAACTAGCACGTGATCCAAAGCATTTAAGTACGCCTCTTCACTTTATTATTCGAGAATATTTTAATTCACAAAAAATTGTCGTTAATTATTTAAAGAAGTTTATCTCTTTGCATTCGAATGAGGTAAGCGTAGATAAGATATTTATGTGGTATGACATTATTGTTAAAGCTTTTGATCTATCTATTTATATCTTTATTCAAGAATATCATAAAAATACGCAAGAACAGCTGAACGCTCAGAAAGAGTTAATTAATGAATTAAGTTCTCCTGTCATCATGCTTCAAAACAAAGTTGCACTTTTGCCTCTTGTGGGGGATATTGGAACGGTCAAAAGTCAGTTTATTTTAGAAAATACGCTTCAGCAATGCTCGGAAAAAGGCGTTGAACATTTATGTATTGACCTGCTCGGTGTAGCTACGATTGATACGATGATGGCACAAGAGATTTTTAATTTGGTAAAAGCTCTTCGTTTAATTGGTGTGCAAACAATTTTATCTGGAATTCGACCGGAAATTTCTCAAACTGCCATTCGCTTAGGGCTTTCATTTGAACATGTTAAAACTACTTCTTCTCTTGCACAAGCACTTAATTCTATTAGTTAAGCATATGGCTCTCTATTACAGTATAGAGAGCCATATCTATGGCGTTTCAAATTTTACTGGGGTATAGTAGACACGCCCGATTAACTTTTTTCCTTTGCTATCTTTCCAGTCCGCTACGAGTATATACCGATCACTGCGAGAGGCAGAATCTACTGTAATAGCAGATGTTTTTTTTATGTCCTTTTTTTCTACTATGTTTTCGTAAATAGACTGATTGCGAATTTGTTTGTAATAAAGCGCATTAGGTTTTTTACCATCTATTTTAATGGACACTTGACCACCTTGAGAGACGGGAATACTATCTTTCATAACAATTGGTCTAAAATTTTTTCGTTCGCCAAAATCAGCTTCACATTCGGTCCAGCAAAAAAATAAAGGCTTGATGATGGCTTCTTTGCCTTCCGCTATTATTTTTATAGCGGGTGGATAAGGATCTTCAAGCGTTTCAGCTGTAGGAACCTGACATGCGGCTAATGAAAACAAACTAAATAGAATAACCACCACTTTTTTCATACTATGTCCTCCCTTTTTTGTAAACGTGGTGCACGTAAGTGAGTGGGTGCTTAGTATAATCTTTCGCCTGCAACCAAAAGATTCCTTTTATAATCAACAAAAAAACAGCTGCCTATTTGTTTAGACAGCTGTTTTTTTCTATTTACTTAGCATGCTTATTTCTTTTTTCATATCTTTTTCTACATATTCCATTAAATCAGATACGTAGGTTTGAAGCGGTTTTGTTGCGTCTTTGTGATCATTCATCGTTAATTCATAAATGCTATCGATATTATCAATCATCAGTTCCATATCATCGATGACGCCCGTATGCTTATACATCGTTTTCATCGTAGGATCAAGGGAAGCTAATTCATTATATTCATAGTTTATAGTATTTGAAATATCATCGAGTTCATTGATAAATTGCTTTTTGGTTTTTTTTTCGGACATAAGCTGATTATACTCTTTAAAAGCAGTTTGAAGGTTTTTCTGAGAGGCAGTCAATACTTTCAGCTGTTCTCGTCCTAAATAATAATCATAAATACTAGTAACAGTAAAATATCCTCCAAATGTGAGCGCGATTCCGATAACCAAACCTATCCAAAACGTGCTCGTTTTAAAAAAATGTTTCATAATGACTCCTTTTATCTGTGTTCTCTGTACAACACTAGCTCATGCTGCTGCTTTTTCCTAGGATACACCAAAAACGAAGTGGAAGCTACACTTTTTTAAAAATTTGTCGAAATTTGTCTCTTTTCTCACAAACCGCAGCACATTATGTTCTATCTCTATTTCTCCATCTATATACATCAAATTCGTTAACCGCTGTAAAACCAAGTTTTTCATAGGCTGGCTTTCCTGCATTTGTAGCATGCAAAATACACGTATCCGCCTGTTTTTTTGCTTCAGTAAGAAGTTCCTTCAAATATGCGGTGGCCAGGCCTTTTCTCCTCATATGTCTAGCTGTAGTGATACAATACAAACCCGCTGTACCGTCATAAAAAAAGAGAGACCCAGCTACAGCTGGCCGGTTGTGATAAAGACCCAGATATAACTGATATTGGTCAGTGTGCTGCATAAGCTGCCTAAACCTTTCAAGAAAGTCAGCTTGATATTCTTTTGGTTTTTGATAGCCGTCTATGTATACCGTTATCCATTCTTTCAATTCAGCTTCTGTGCGCACTCGCTTACATTGAAACCCTTCTACTCCTGTATGTATGTATTCTTTTTCTTGAATGTGCTGAATCATTCCGATCCATTTTTCATAAGGAACAAATCCATTTTTATGAAGAACTGGCCCAAGGTTATCATATGAAGATGGACCAACAATCCATAAAGGTTCCTCCCCTTCCCGAGAGCATATCCCTAACGCAGGCTCAATATGACGGGTTCCTGCATATATACCCCGATTGTAAGGAGATGCAGAAATCCATTTAATTTCTGACGTATCCACCTTCACAGATTTCTTCGTATGCTGAAAATACATCCAGTGCTGAATCAAGTGCTGTTCTACTACATCGCTTTGATTTTTTATTTTCACTTCATGTCTCCTTTCTCTTCTAAACTATGTTCCTTTTTCTATTATATACTAGTTAGTCTATTTTCTATGACTCTATCGCAGTTCTTAAATCCTTTTACAAGTTTTTTTTATTTTTTTTGCTATTCTATGAATAGTTTTCTTTTAAGTGGGGTACTAACCTATATAAGCAATACATCATTAAAAAGGAGGATGATATTTATGTCATTTTTATGGGCACTTATTGTAGGTGGTATTATTGGGTGGCTTGCCGGATTAATTACGGGAAGAGACGTTCCAGGAGGTATTATTGGTAACATTATTGCCGGTTTTATCGGTTCTTGGTTAGGTTCAGCTATCTTTGGAAGCTTCGGACCAGTTGTAGGTGGATTTGCTATTATTCCTGCTATTATCGGATCAATCATTTTAGTGTTAATCGTAAGTTTCATTATGAGAAAAATGCGTGGTAATCATAAACATGCCTAATAAATTATTATATTAGAAAAAGAATCTCTGTTGAAAAAGAGGTTCTTTTTTTATATGAAAAATTCTTAAAATTTACTATTTTTAATTTCATAATATTGAAAAATAAACCTCTTAATGTTAATTTAACCATAATCACTATAGAAAAAAGAGGAATTAACATGCTGCTTTCAACCCACTCAAAAGACAAATCCATGTACCAAATACTAATAGAAGAAATCGAACAGACACGAACGTTAATGATTCAAACGGCTGTCCGTGAAGGAATGACAAGTCCTAACACACTTCAAGTTAGTCAATCATTAGATGCTTTATTAAATAAACTTCAAATTTTCTTCTACCAATAAAAGCCCGTGAGTATGTAACCATATCATGGGCTTTTGTGTTGTATTAGTCCGCTTGATTAACGTATTCCACTGCTTGGTGAAGGCTGCTGAAAGTCGTAATGTCAGCCAAATCTAACCCTAAGTTCACCATCGTCTGAGCAATTTCAGCGCGAATCCCGCTTAAAACCACTTGAATTCCTAATAATCTTAAAGCACCGATTACTTTAAAAATTTGGTCCGCTACCATCGTATCAATAATTGGAACCGCGTATAAATCAATAATCAGCCAATTTAGCTTGTAGTCGCTGCCGTGTTGAAGCGCATTTTCCATTAAAATTTGAGCGCGATTTGTATCTAAATCGCCAACAAGAGGAATCACGCCAATTTCTTTCGTAATGCGTACCACAGGAATTGAAAGTTCATCAATTGCATAGCGTGCGGATTGAATTTTGTTTGCAAAGTCCGTCATATATGATTTACTAACCCAGTGTACAGCCTTGTCTACTACTACGTTGAAACGAGAAATAACTTGATAGAAGGCATCAAACGTAAACGTCTCAGCTTTTGCTTCTTCTTTAATAATTTCTCCGATAACATTTCGGTAATAGCTGATTTCTTCTAATGCTACATCCAACGGAAGCTGAAGGACAACGAGTAAATTCGCTACTTCTCTTCCCCATTCCTCAAGTACTTCAAAGTTTTTGGTATCATTTGTTGAGACAGAATCAGCATATATTTGAATTAAATGAACGCGCCACGGTTCTAGTTGTTGTTGAATATCTTTTTCTTCATATTTTTTTTGTTTTGAGAACTCTTCTTTTTTTTCTAAAATTAAATTCGTAATGTGTTTAAGCTTTTTATCTAATAATAATGACTCCATATTGTTCTCCCGTTAAGAATTTGTTTACTTAAAATGATATCACAAATACCGTTAAAAAAAGTAAAACTAAGGGAAAAAGCTTTAAAAAATGAACCGGATGTCCCCTTTTACGAATAGAATGAGCTAAATTGAATCTAAAACGTACACGAGCTGAACTTCTCTCCTTCATTTTATCGTTACTTTCACAGTGGATTCTCATACATAACTCTTCAATTTAATGTTGGGCTATCTTAGCATATATGATAAATAGATGAAAAAATGTAAAAGGGTATGCAGCAAGCATGTCGCATGACAAAGTGTGTTTTAGGAAAGACTGAAAAGGAATTCCCTATAAAAAGGAGGTTAGGTATATGTCATTTATTTGGACGCTTATTGTTGGAGGACTTATCGGCTGGCTTGCCGGTGCGTTGACAGGACGAGATGTTCCAGGTGGAATTATCGGAAACATCATTGCCGGGTTTATTGGAGCATGGTTAGGCTCTCTAATTTTTGGAGATTTTGGTCCAGAGATTGGCGGATTCGCAATTGTTCCTGCTATTATTGGTGCTGTTATTTTAGTCTTAATTGTGAGTTTTGTTTTACGCAAAATGCGCGGAAATAATAATCATCGACATGCCTGAATAAAAAAGAGAAATCAGCGTCTTGATTTCTCTTTTTCCCTTACTTCTTATAGCAAAATGTTTTAACAATGAACCTACCTGTAAGTGTAACTCTTTATTGCTACATTTAAAAATGGCTGCTTGTCACCTCTCACATTTAATACTTCTACACCCTCATATCAAGCGCGTTAGTAAGGAGCAGCCCTGTGCCTTCGAGATCATCAAGCATATCGGTGAAGGTAGCTCCAATATGAACAAGTGCAGTTTTAGCTTTCATTGGACATTGTTCTATAGTTGCTTTCTATTTGGGCTCTACTAATTCAATAAATGATCTTGCTTGTTTGCCCTTTAACTGTGCGTAGTGTGTATCTGTAGCTAATTCAACGGTTTCGTTTCCTAAGTTGACCCACATCCGATAAGATTGTACCTTTATATCCTTTTTTGTTTCCACCGGTTCAAAGTGAAGAATGTAGTTAGGTTTTCGAATCATTTCAGCTTTTTCTTCTCTCCATGATACATCTTTTAACCACTGCTGCACTTTCTGTACTTGATTTTGATCTTTCATTTTAACCGCATGGCCATATTGATTATCGGCTATGTATTTTTCGATTACGAGCTTTTGTTCAACAGTACCGCTTGAAGCACTGCTTTGCTGACATCCTGTTATCACCCAACAAATAGCAATGAGAACAACTAATCCAGACCATACTTTTTTCATTTACATCTACCTTTCTTTGTGTAATTGAAATGAGATGTTCTTGCTGAATGATGCTACCAGCTGCTCGTTTTTAAATCTCTTTTTGCATTCTCCTTTCTTCATATAAATCCCTGCTTCATTTGCTCAAAAAAACTGAATCCCCGAAAGGATCCAGTTTTTCGTTACGATTCGACATCTTCTATGACATGAACAGCGCGAATAGCGGCGTTTATTTTTGCATGTTGAATTCGCTCTTTTGCTTCTTGTATAGTCATTGCTTCTACTTCTTGATAAAAAATCACGTTCGCCCATTCATATTCTACTGAATAACGATTTGTTTTTTCCACACGGTATCCTCCTTATTGATGAACTAAAATTTGATCAATCATGCCATATTCTTTTGCTTCATCCGCTGTAAAGAATGTATCTCGATCAGTGTCTTTTTTAATCGTTGACAGCGATTGCCCTGTTCGTTCAGACAGCAGTTCATTTAGGTGGTCTTTTAACCGCAAAATACGCTTCGCTCGAATCTCAATTTCAGCTGCTTGTCCTTTTGCTCCTCCTAGCGGCTGATGAATCATCACTTCGCTATTAGGAAGAGCAAAACGTTTCCCTTTTTGACCGCCCGCTAGTAAAAATGAACCCATAGATGCCGCTAGCCCTATACACAATGTGCTTACATCTGCACGTATAAGCTGCATCGTATCAAAAATAGCCATGCCCGCTGTAATAGATCCTCCCGGTGAATTAATATAAATGCTGATATCCTTTTCTGGGTTTTCTGCATCTAAAAATAAAAGCTGAGCAATAATGCTAGTAGCCACCTCATCCGTAACTTCACCTGTGAGCATAATCACTCGGTCGAGCAACAGCCTTGAATAAATATCATAGGCACGCTCTCCTTTGCTTGTTTGTTCTACTACATATGGAGTTAAGTTCATGTGACCGCCTCTTTCCACTGAATTAGTACGAGCAAATTTTTTCACTTTTGCACTGATTTCATGATTTAAAAATGAATCCCCTATCAACTCTTCATCCGTAAATTTAATCATTAGTGAATGCCTTTCTTGCTGTATATGCAAGGTTTCATCGCGGTAAGTCACAGCAACTGCAATCTCTGCCTGTGGATATAAAACAGTCTCTTCCGTGTAGAGCTCTATTAATAGAGGTTCATCGTCGATATGTTTTACTTCGATTTGCCCCTGTTTGTTTTCCCGGTATCCATTTAAGTTTGTCGTTTTAAACAGACCTTCGGGCAGCTGAATATCAATCGTGATGTTTGTTACTTTTACTTGCGAACGTTCAAATGTAATACAAAGGTGGTTCATTCCTTCTTCTTTTTCCATCACTGATTTTGCCACAGCTAATTTAATCATGCGATGAATGATCCTTTAAAATTTGAGTAACAGACTCAATTACTTTTTGCCGTACGTCCGCTGATAAATTTCGATTCATAGCTACAAACACATCTTCATTGACTTGATGCATTTCTTGATTTTGAATTTGTTTGCTTTGGTAAAGAGGGAGCTGCGCACCGATGTTTTTTACTTCTTCATCACTCATGGAACACAGCGTTTTTTGAATGGAAGCTAGTGACTCACCTGCTTTTGATAATGTTAAAACGGCTCGAAAGTAGTGAACGTGCTGATCTGTATAGACACGCTTATTCCCTACTAGCACTAGCGGAGGAACAATTTCTATTTGCGTGTAATACCGTACCGTACGCAGGTTCAAGTCCGCACCTTCATTATTTAATAACTCCGTAATTTGCTTTCCTGTATATGTATTCAAACAATCCCCCCTTATTAGTTACAGTTAACTGTTACACTATCATTATACTGTAAAGATTTTATTTTTACAATTAAAACCATGGTAAATTTTAGATAAAACAACTAACCATATAAAAAGAACAAAACAAAGAGCCCAGGTCATATATCCGGGCTCTCTTTACTAAGCGAAAAAATACCTGTGTATATTTCAAACTATTCCTCCTGATACTTCTCGTGCTACACTTTAGTTATCTTAAAAAGGAGAGAACGTATGATGGTGAATCCACGTATAGATTGCTTAGGGTGTCGATTAGCAAATAACCAAGAGAAATCGCATGTGATATTTGAAGATTCGTTTGTGACGTGCCTATTAGATCACAAGCCATTTAACGAAGGACAAGTCTTAATTCTTCCTAAAACACATATAGTGGAAATCGACGAATTTGATACTGAACACATACTGGCCGTGATGAATGCAGCGAAGCTAATGACAAAAGCAGTGAAGACGCTCTTTGTTCCAGACGGAGTTACTCTCTCTCAAAACGGCGGGATGTTTAACGAGTTAACTCACTTTCACATGCACATCGTTCCGAGATATAAAGAGGAGTGTTTCGGAGGTTTTTATACGCAAATTCCTCAATATGCTGAAAAAGATGACGTCTTGGCTGCAACAGCTCAGAAAATGCGCCGCGTCATTCATCACATGTTTTCATAAAAAAAACGGCTTCCATAAGGAAGCCGTTTTTTTTATTGTCGATCAAACAATGAACTTCCTGCAATACCAGGGTTCGTCATTTCAAATGGATTTAAAATGAGATCTAATTCCTCTTCTGTTAACACATCGTATTGAAGGCAAAGCTCACGAATTGGTTTTCCTGTTAAAATCGCTTCACGCGCAATACGCGATACGACTTCATAGCCTAAGTGAGGGTTAACAGCTGTAATAATTCCTACGCTTTTTTCTACATATTCTTTCATGCGCGTTTCGTTTGCTTCAATTCCTGCTAAACAGTGATCTGTAAAGCTTCTGAAACCGTTGTTCATGATGCTGATTGATTGAAGCAAGTTAAATACAAGCACAGGTTCCATGACGTTAAGCTCCATCTGACCTGCTTCTGAAGCAAGAGAGATCGTCTGGTCATTTCCCATTACTTGAAACGCAATTTGATTGATTAATTCAGCCATAACCGGGTTTACTTTTCCTGGCATGATTGAAGAACCAGGCTGACGGGCTGGAAGGCTGATTTCTCCTAGACCTGCACGAGGTCCCGAGGCCATTAAACGCAGGTCATTTGCAATTTTAGACATATTCGTCATACAGATTTTAAGCGCTGCAGATACTTCTGTATAAGCATCTGTATTTTGAGTAGCGTCCACTAAATGCTCTGCATGCACAAGCGGCAGACCGCTGATATCGGCTAAGTGTTTGACTACATTTTCAATATAGCGAGGATCTGCATTTAAGCCTGTTCCAACAGCTGTCGCCCCCATATTTACTTCATGCAAGTGGTCACGCGTTGCGCTGATACGCTTAATGTCGCGCGCTAACACGCGGCTGTATGCTTCAAACTCTTGACCAAGACGAACGGGTACAGCATCTTGAAGGTGCGTACGGCCCATTTTAATTACATGATCAAATTCTTGCGCTTTTCGCTTGAACACATCATGCATATCATTCATTGTAACAAGAAGTTTATTTAATAAGTTCAGCGTTGAAATATGGATAGCCGTTGGAAATACATCATTTGTTGACTGAGACATATTCACATGGCTGTTAGGACTTAATTTACCATACTCCCCTTTATTATTTCCCATAATTTCAAGAGCACGGTTTGCAATAACTTCATTAGCATTCATATTCATTGACGTTCCTGCTCCACCTTGAATAGGGTCCACAATAAAGTATTCATGCCACTGACCTGCTAAGATTTCATCAGCTGCTTGCACAATCGCATTTCCAATACCCTCATACAAGCGCTTTGTATCCATATTTGCAAGCGCTGCCGCTTTTTTTACAATAGCAAGCGCTTTAATCATTTCTTCATGTACTTTATAACCCGTAATCGGGAAATTTTCTACGGCACGTGCGGTTTGTACACCGTAGTATACGTCTGCTGGGATTTGTTTTTCTCCTAGAAAATCAGCTTCTGTACGATATCCTGCTGTTTCTTGTTTCATAGCTGTACCTGCTTTCTTTTTAATTAATATCTTCTGCAATCGACGTTTCCATCATCTTTTTAACTTGGTGAGGGTCTTTCGTTTGTCCGAGCACCCACATTAATTTAGGAACAATGGCTTCTGTGTTCATGTTTTTTGAGCGCACGACGCTGTCATGATTAATCATTCGGCCTACTTCATAAATGCCCATGTCTTCTCCTTCTTCAAGACATTGAGTCGTAATGACAACGGATACACCGTGGTTTGTTAACTCAACAAGCTTGGCTAAAATGTTGCGAACTTGAAATGGAATACCTCCACTTCCATAGCTTTCAACAACAACGCCTTGATATACATCCTTTAATCCATCGAAAAATTCAGGTTTAATGCCGGGAAACAGTTTAACAACTGCTACATCCGTACAAAGAGATGTATTAACCGTCAACTCTTCTTTACTAGAGCGAACGGGTTTTGTATATTCCACCGTATTATCATGGATAGACGCCACGTATGGATAATTAATGCTTTCAAATGCATCATAGCTTTTTGTACGAAGCTTGATTGCTCTTGTGCCTTGAATCACACGACCGTCAAAGACTACATAGACTCCGCCTGTTTCTTCACAAGCAAAGCGAATCGCATCTGCAATATTGCGCTTCGCGTCCGTTTTACTAAATGAAATAGGAATTTGAGATCCTGTAATCGCAATTGGTTTTTTAGAATGCTGAAGCATGTAAGAAAGAGCTGCCGATGTGTAGGCCATTGTATCAGTTCCATGGGTGATAACAAAACCATCGTATTCATTATAATGCTCTTCGATCGCTTTTGCCATCTCTATCCAACATTCTGGCTGCATATTTGTACTATCAAGATTCATAAGAGATTTGCTGTCAATTTGACAGTGTTCATTTAAATCAGGTATGTAGCTTAGTAATTGATCTGGCTCCATTCCAGGAACAAGTCCATTTTCACCTTCAAGTGAAGCGACCGTTCCACCAGTTGATAACAATAATAGTTTTTTCAAAACCGACATCCCCTTTGCTTAATTTTTGTAAAAAAACCTGACAATCTATCAAATAAATTATATTCATTTCGCGTACTTCACCTGTAATTATAGTAACCAAAAATCAATAAATCAAGAGAAAAATTATTCGTTTCGCGTACACTTTTCTCTGCAGCAATGATATAATGAATAAAAATGTAAATTAGCTCACGGTTTGATTACAAAGATCTGCGCGCGAGCTGAATTCCTCGGTTTTTTACATACTACACCTACAAAGGAGCGTCATGAATGTTAAGCAGATTAGCTCAACTCAGGAAAGAAAAAAAATGGTCTCTTCAATATACAGCTGACCAGCTTGAAATTGCTAAAAGCACCTACGCAGGATACGAATCTGGCTATCGTCGTCCTTCTCTTGAAGCACTCGTTACAATCGCAGAACTATTTGATACATCAACAGACTACTTGCTAGGTAAGGAAAAGGAACCTCATTCTCTTTCAGATGCACCCATTGAATTAACATCGCCTCAAACTCATACGATTACGGTTGACGGTGCGGAACTATCTCAAGAAGAAATTCAGCAGCTGACAGCTTTTATTCGTGCTAAAAGACAAATTGAAAAAGAAACTGCACCTTCTTCAATTTAAAGAAGATTAGAAGCAGGGTGCTTCTAATCTTCTAGCTGCATTTCTAAATAGCCTACTACTTCTTTTGTTATTTCCTCTTCTGTTTCTTCCACCAGCTCTCCGGTTATCTTGTTGCCTGGGAGCTTCCTCGAAGAACGGATGCCCCAAAACGTGCGTACACAGTGCCAGACAGGAATAAAAAGACCGTCTAAAAACTCATCTTTTTCCAAAATACCCACGTGAATAGTGGCGTGGTAACCGGGCTGAAAAGGATTTTCTCCTTCACGGATCACACCTACAGAAAGCTCCATCCCTTTTTTTTCAAAAGCTTCTTTATATTGTGCATATATTGATTTGAGAAGTTCTTGCATAGATCTTTCAACTGTATGTATATGTTGTTCTAACTGCGGCGTAAATTGTTTTGCGATGTATTCCATCTATCTCCCTCTTCTTTCAGTTCCCTATCCCTTATTTTAGTGATTTTCATTTTATTGTATCATAAGAAAAGCGTTTGTCTGTCTAGCAGAAAACCCCGCTTTTTTATAGAAAAGCGGGGTTCATACATACCTTTACTAGCAATAGCTTACATTGCTTTGTCTTGTTTAGAAGATGATTTTAATTTTTTATTTTTAGTTGGATCTGGCTCATTAGAAGACATGATAATGTTTCCTTCGCCGTTGCACACTTTGCACTTTATAAATCCAAATTTCTTACCGGCTCCTTGGCATTGTGGACAAACATATCGAATTGGCATAAACTGTACCTTCCTTCTTTCTAATTTATACCTGCGCCTTGAAAGCGCCTGTGGCTAGTTTATAGTTTTATTATAAGTTGTACAATCCACCCTATCAAGACGTGCCAAATTGCACATCTTTAATGGTAAGAAATCCTTCCTTTCTAAAATTCACCTGAAAAATGAGTCGATAGACAGGAGAATTTCTTTTCTTGTCAAAAGGCAATACGTCAGAGGAAGTTTCTTATTGGATATAATTAGCGAATGTTTGCGCGGAAAATTTTGCGCTTTTTCGCGAAGTTCAAGGTTAAACAACCGTTTTATCTCGAATTTCTTTTGAAATGGTTACGTCTTTCCAAAGCTGTTCGTATTTATAACCCGTTAAACTTTCACAAACCGCTTGCGCTTCAGGAGTAACGTCTTTCGCTCGGCCTCCCTTTTTTCTTCTTTGAATTTCAGCTAATAAGATTTTGTGATTTTCCGGACTTATTTTAAACCATATGGTTGCGATAATTCCAGCGAGAATCAAAATAGCAGGTACAATCATGAACAGCTTTTGTAAGCCGGCTAGCGTAGACGCTGACTGCTCGGCGTTTGGTACATAACCAATATTCTTTAAGGCAACACCAACAAGAAAAATCGCAAGCGCCTGAGAAGATTTTCGAATAAACGACATCAGCCCTGCATACACGCCCTCTCTTCTTTTTGTCGTAATCATTTCATCTACATCTGATACGAACGGCAGTACATTCCATGGAATCATAATCGCTCCAGAATGACCGCTTCCTAAGAAAAATGCTGCTAAATAAATAAGAACTAACGAGCTATCTGTTGTTAGGAAACTGAATAAAACAATGCCCGTTCCCCAGATGATCATGCTGAAGTTATAAGTTAATTTATTTCCTAACTTAATGGCTATGTACGTAACAAGAGGAATAAATAGCACTTGTGTAATTTGCACAAAGCTTAGGGTGTCTGCATAAATAGCTTCGCGCAGCATGTAATAGGCAATAAAATAAAAGAAAAGAGCATTAAATACATCCATTGCAATGTAAGATGCTAAGTACATGGCAAGATACACGTTAAACGACTTATTTTTAAATGCACTTCCAAAACTGATAAAAAGCTGCTTAAATTCTAACCAAAATCCGCTTTTCTTTTTTCGTTCCACTACTTCTCCGCTATCCCAAGTTCCTTTATAGACAAAAATCCATGGAAGAGCAAAAAGAAGACCAAAGATAATTCCCATGATTAAATACCCTTGTCCACCTGGAAATGCATCAATGATTCGTTTTGGAAAGAAAGCGCCTAAAAATGAAGCGCCTTGTGAAAAGACCATGCGTATTCCCGTCATTTTCGAACGAATACTATAATCTGTAGTCATTTCTGCTGCTAGCGTGTTGTAAGGGACCATCACCATACCAAACGCCGTGTTAAACAAAAGATAGGCTAAGATAAAATAGGTGTATTTGAACATATGCGAACCTTCAATAGGAATCCAAAGCATGCTGAACGTGATGGCAACTGGAATGATTCCAAAAAGAAAAAAGACTCTTCTTCGTCCTTTTTTTGTCTGAAGATGATCAGATATGTACCCAATGGTTGGATCTAACAAAGCATCCCACACTTTTCCAAGAGCTACAATCGTTCCTGCTTCTACAGGAGAAAGCCCGACTACATCTGTTAAAAAAACCATAAATAATGTGCCGATAATAAAAAAGGATCCTCCGCCAAACAAATCCCCAAATCCATACGCTACCATATTACGAAAGCGCACTTGTTTTGTTTTCCCTTGCATATGCAGCCCTCCCCCTGAGTAAATAGACTAGCTTCTTTTGTTATTCACTTTTTTCTATTTTACTAAACTACCCCTTAAAAAATAAGGAATATGTCATCTGTTCTACTCAAAAAATAAGGTGCTTTTTAATTATATAAGTAGAAAAACAGCCGAATAAAACGTTCTTCTTTATACTCTTTTATAAGTTGACTTTTTGTTCACAGCTGTTATAATTCAACCCATCGCTTTTTATTTAGCTATAAAATGCAAACTTGAACATTTGACATCTGAGCTGTGACGAATAAAATAATAAGTATGAAACCTATTGATATCTTTAAAGCATTATCTAATGAAACTCGATTAAATATATTGGAGTGGTTAAAAGAACCTGAAAAGCATTTTAAAGACCAACAAGCACATTTGCCTAAGGAGGTCAGCAGCAGAGGCGGTGTTTGCGTGGGAGATATTCAGGAAAAAGCTCAGCTGTCTCAGTCCACAGTGTCCAGTTATCTTTCCATGATGCAAAAAGCAGGTTTGTTAGAGTCAATTCGGCACGGTCAATGGACATACTATCGCCGAAATGAAGAAACGCTTCAAGAGCTTTCTTCATTCTTACGAAAAAAACTTTAACGAGTTTTTTTCACTCACTATATCTATTTTTCTAGATATACAAATATAAAGAAGTGTTGGAGTGATAAATGTGAAGTTGTTGGTTTATTTGGTTGCGGTTCTAGGCGGCGCTGCTTTAAGTATGGAAGGCGCTATTGCCGGAGAACTCGGAAAAACAGTGGGAAAACTTGAAAGCAGTTATT
Source organism: Priestia sp. MDV22-iso46 (assembly GCF_058629175.1). NCBI lineage: Bacteria > Bacillati > Bacillota > Bacilli > Caryophanales > Bacillaceae > Priestia > Priestia sp. MDV22-iso46. Next base: position 539,995 of record NZ_JBZVWT010000003.1, on the reverse strand, counting down.
ATATTTTTATTATGGGAACGCTCATTTTAGGTCTGACCACTTTATTTGCTGGAAAGGGAGATTTACCTTACGTCTTAAAAGCGCCTAAGTGGAATTTAACCGGCGGTTTATTAGGTACGGTTTATTTAACAATTCTAGTGATTAGTATCCCCTTTATCGGAATTGGCGTTTCAATGGTTGCTGTTATTGTGGGCCAAATGATTACAAGCATGATCATTGAGCATTTTGGTTGGCTTGGCAGCAGCAAAATTAAAATTAACAAAGAACGCGTAATTGCTATTGTATGTATGGGAATTGCGCTTGTGCTTATTTTCTAGGAGGGTTTTACGATGAGTTTATTGATGGTGATACTTACCTTAATAGGAGGATTAACGCTAAGCGCTCAGTCTTCTATTAACGGTACACTAAGTAAAAAAACAGGTACGTTTGAAACAGCTTTTTTAACCTTTGCGACAGGTGCCATGATTTTAACGATTGTCGTTGTATTCTTTGGTCAAGGAAACATTCTCTCTGTTTTTGATGTCCCTAAATGGCAGCTTACCTGCGCCTTATTCGGAGCATCTTATTTATTTTTAACTGTTTTAGCTGTACCTAAAATTGGTGTAACAGCAGCTAATATCTCAACTGTTATCGGTCAGTTATTTGCAAGTATGATTATTGACCATTTTGGCTGGTTTGGAAGCAAGGAAGTACCCTTTGATCTATCTCGCTGGATTGGTGTAGCATTTATGCTATTAGCTCTTTATTTTATTTTTAAAGGCAATAAGAAAACAGCAGCATAAAATGTTCATGAAAATAGCCAAGTGTCCTTATGTAAAGGCACACTTGGCTATTTTTTGTACGTAAACCACATCTGAATTTTCAATCAATTATTTAGAACATATTTTATTTAAACTAAATTGATTTTAAATAAGGTAAATTCCACAAAAAAAATTGTGCATACCTTCCTGCCTTTGTTCAAAAGATAAAGAGGCAGATCTAGAAAATCAGCTACATAAACGAACAGGTAAGGTGGGTTTTTTCGTGGGAAAATTTTTATTTTTAGCAGCATTTGTCTTTTTTTGTTTTACGCTTTCCATTTCCGCAGAAGAAAATATACCAGAAGAAAATATAGAATCACACGTAAGTCAGCCTGTTGTAAAAGATTTTATTTATCAATCTCTTGAACCTTGGGTACATCAAGATATTACTTCTCATTATGAGAAGGTTTACGGTAAACAGCATAAAAAAGTAAAAGTTCGCCCGATTAAAAAAGATGATATCGGGATACAAATGGGTGAAATACAGCCCGGCAAAGGCGGTAAGTTCACTCATATTGTGCGGGTGAAAATCTTGAACTTAAAAGTAAAACCCGAGGGAGAAGATGAATTTTTTGCAACGGATACGCTTATTTATAAAGTGAATATCAACGAACTTTCTGCTGAAAATGATGTAGAAAACGTCGTAAAACTACTCGAGTATAAACATCAAGAAAGATAAAATTCCAACTCTCCCCCCTTTTGAAGGTATTTATTCCTCTATTCAAAGGGGGCTTTATTATGGAGTATGTTTTTTCTTCACGTATTTAGGGAATATAACTACCACTTATCCCCTAATTTTTTCATATTGCTAGTGCATAAGGTACGAAGTTGATAACTTTTTGTCGGATTGTATCTATTTCTGTAGGGTTTCCTGTAGGATAAAAAAGAAAGTAAAGCGCTTTAATTACCTTGGCAGAAAGGTTGAGGATAGCTGTCCTGCATAAATGGAAATCAATAGGTATCAAGAACTGCATGTAACGACAAAAGTTGACAACCAAAGATTTCAGAATAATAATAATAAAGCAACAACGTTTAATTGAAAGACTTATTTTATATGAAAGGTGTTAGTCAGATGAACAATTTACATCGAAGAATGGGAACATTCGCGTTAACCATGACGGGACTTGGATCAATTATTGGTTCCGGCTGGTTATTTGGAGCGTGGCGAGCAGCTCAAATTGCAGGTCCGGCTGCTATTTTATCATGGGTCATTGGAATGGTCGTTATTTTATTTATTGCACTTTCTTACAGTGAATTAGGATCCATGTTTCCCGAAGCTGGCGGGATGGTCAAGTATACGCAGTACTCGCACGGTTCGTTTATTGGTTTTATTGCTGCTTGGGCAAACTGGATTGCGATTGTATCCGTTATTCCAGTCGAAGCAGTAGCTTCTGTACAATATATGAGCTCATGGCCTTGGAAGTGGGCACAGTGGACAAGCCACCTCGTAGAAAAAGGAACGTTAACTGGCGAAGGATTAGCTATCGCTACTGTGCTATTGATTATTTACTTTTTACTGAATTATTGGACAGTTGGACTATTTTCCAAGGCCAACTCGTTAATCACTATTTTTAAAATTGTTATACCGGGACTTACAATTGGAGCACTTTTATTTGTAGGCTTTCACGGAGAGAACTTCACTTCTGGAAGCAGCATCGCACCAAACGGCTGGGCTAGTGTGCTAACAGCTGTTGCTACGTCTGGAATTGTGTTCGCTTTTAACGGCTTTCAAAGCCCCATTAATATGGCTGGAGAAGCAAAGAATCCTGGAAGAGCTATTCCGATTGCGGTTGTAGGCTCAATTTTAGTGGCTACAGTCATTTATTTGCTTCTTCAAATTGCTTTTATCGGTGCGGTAAACCCTTCTGATATTGCCAAGGGATGGAGTCATTTAAATTTCAACTCTCCATTTGCAGATTTAGCCATTGCGCTTAACATCAACTGGCTTGTAATTGTCCTGTATGCAGATGCGTTTGTTTCACCATCTGGAACAGGTATTACGTATACAGCTACTACTGCTCGAATGATTTATGGTATGGAACAAAATAAATATTTGCCAAGTGTTCTAGGACGCCTTCATCCTATTTATGGTGTTCCGCGTCAAGCCATGTTTTTTAACTTAGCTGTTTCTCTTGTCTTTTTGTTTTTATTTCGGGGCTGGGGCGTGCTTGCTGAAATTATTTCAGTCGCTACGCTTATTTCTTACATTACAGGTCCTGTTACAGTTATGACGCTAAGACGAACTGGAAGCGATTTATATCGTCCCCTTCGTTTAAAAGGATTAAGCATTATTGCGCCGCTCGGCTTTATTTTTGCTTCATTAACGCTATATTGGGCGCGCTGGCCGCTAACTGGACAAGTTTTGTTTATTATTTTAATCGGCCTGCCTATTTATTTTTATTATCAGGCAAAGGCTAAATGGAAAGGCTTTCGACAGAACTTCAAAGGCGGCGTATGGATGGTTGTATACTTACTTTGTATGATGACTATTTCATGGCTTGGAAGCGAAAAGTTTGGGGGCCTTAATGTCATTAAATATGGATGGGATATGGGAATTATTGTTGTTGTTTCTCTTCTCTTCTACACATGGGCTTTAAAAAGCGGCTTCAAAACAGAGTATTTAGAGAATGGAAGGAAAGTAAATGACGGCTTAAAAGCAGCAGCGGCTGAAACAGCCGCTTCCGAAGAGTCGTAACAAAAGCACCTTGCATGAGCAAGGTGCTTTTTAGTGAGCAGTTCTAACTTTTTTCAGCACGTCTTCGATCGTAATTTGATCTAAATGCCTGATTACGCTTTGCTCACTCTCTGTAAAAATGTCGTCCATCACTGTTTGAATGTTTGATTTCACAATACAGTCAGCGTCAGGGTCGCCGCTGCACCAGTGAGGCTTCAGCGTTCCTGTTGATATAACTCGGTAAATCAATCCAAGACTTATTTCAGCAGGACTGCAGCCTAAAGTATAACCGCCGCCTAGCCCTTCTTTTGTCCGAACCAAGTTGTTTTTTCTGAGTGTACTCATTATTTTCCGAACCCGTGCAGGATTGGTACAGATGTTATAAGCAATCGATTCACTGCTTGCTCGGTGATCTGGTAAATTTGCTAGGAACACTAAGCTGTGCACGGCAATGGTAAATTCACTGTTCATCTTCCATAAACCACCTTTTTTCTTTCTCTACTGTAACGTTAAGTGACACAGTTGGAAAAGTCAAGAGAGCAAGGAGGGAAAGAAGAACTGTAGCTTTATTTATTCACGGTCTTCTTTTTCTATACTTTCTACTTCATTAGCTGAGTTGATTTCAAGGTATACCGTCTTTTCTTTTAAACTGCCCTTTTCTTCTTTTTCAAAGTCTGTGCTTTTTTGATACGTTTTTTTGCCGTTTGGAACTTTTACCGTTATATGTTTGTTACTTTCTTCTATAAAAACACCTACAATTTTACGTTCGTCTCCATCTTGTTCATACACGCCATTTTTATCTGCTTTTGCTTTTGGAGTTAATTCAATACTAGTTGCTTCTTGTTTAGCTGCGTCAATTTCAGCTTCTACTTCTTTATTAATCATATCTTTTAGCTGTGAGCCTTCCACTTCCATCCCAGAGCTTTTTGGTACTTTAACGAGTTGATCATCGATATTCAGCGTCATTTCTTTTTCAGCGTCTTTTTTTAACGTACCGATCAAGTCAAAATCTTCATCTTTCCCCTTTTTAATGTCTGGGTCGCTCGAATACTGCTGTAGCTTTGTCAATTCTTGACGGTCTTCAATTAGTTTTTCCTCCGCTTTATGATTATCAGATTTTGTCTTGTTAGCTGGTTCACCTGAACAAGCTGCCGCACTTCCAATCATACATAGAGTAATTAAGAACAGGATTCCTTTTGTTAGCTGTTTTTGCATATGTATTCTCCTTTTTCTTTTTTATTTCCACCTTTATACATATGTAAAACAAAAAAAGTGAGACATAACTACATACAGGAAACCTACGTTCACCCTACCCATGAAAAAATCCGAACAGATTGAATTCTCTAACAAGAATCAAACCCGTTCGGATTTCCCTTCAACTAAAGCACTTTTGTCCTAGCCTCTTTTTTAAAGCTGCTGTTGCTTCAGTATATGATTTGCTTCTTCTAAGTAAGTCACATACGCCTGTACTTGTTTATCACCGTAATTATCTAATTCAAACAGCGCTTCTTGTATAAAATTAAAATTATCAATAATATGCTGTGTTTTCATGCCTCTACTTGTGAGTAAATTGTTTAACCATAAGGCATAGTCCGTAAAAATTTTCAGGTTGTCTAACTTATATGTTGTCTCAAGATACTTCATATGATAATGATTATCTTCATGGCATCTTTCTTTACCGCGCTCTCCGAATTTTTCGAGCAAAGAAGGTTCTAACTCGTAGATTTTCTCCGTTACTCTTTCGACGATCTTATTAACGGGAAGTGAACTCATCGTGCCACCACTTTGTACTGAGAAACTTTTGGGATGACGGCTGCCAGTTCTTGATCAGGGTACTTTTTCTCTAAATCATGAATACGCTTGAAATCTTCGCTTCGTACCCAGCTTAAATAATTCTCTTTCGTATCAAATGTAAGCTGAACGGTGAGCTCCCCTGCTCGCTTATCGTTTTGAAGAAGTAGAAAGTCTACAAATCCTGGAGCCTCGTCGACTGATTTTGAACGATTTTTATAAATTCCAATCACTTCTTCAGCTTTTTCATCCGGTACATTAAATGTTGAAAATACGGTGTACATCTTTGTTCCTCCCTTTATGATACAAAACCTGGGTTCTTTTCTCTTTATTGTACATCATATGGGAGATGAAATGGTGTTACGTTTAGATTTCACAGCGGTTACAGCAGATCTTTAAAACAAAAAGCCCTTTGAAACAGCGTTTCAAAGGGCTTTTTTACCCGTTATTAGTTTTCGATTTTTGTTAATTGTTCTGTATGTGTTTTTACACGTGCTGGATCAATTGTAATGCGGGCAACGCCTGAATCCATTGCCGCTTTTGCTACAGACTCTGCTACAGCTGGCGCTACGCGAGGATCAAATGGTCCAGGGATAACGTAATCTGCGTTTAGCTCTTCTTCTGTAATAAGGGCTGCAATTGCTTCAACAGCAGCTTTTTTCATTTCTTCGTTGATATGAGTAGCGCGAACGTCTAATGCACCGCGGAAAATTCCAGGGAATGCAAGAACGTTATTTACTTGGTTAGGGAAGTCTGAACGACCTGTTCCAATAACAGCCGCTCCTGCTTCTTTTGCAGCGTCTGGCTTGATTTCTGGATTAGGATTTGCCATCGCAAAGATAATTGCATCTTCATTCATTGATTTAACCATCTCTTGAGATAATGCATCTGCTGCAGATACACCGATAAATACATCTGCGCCTTTAATTACATCGCTTAGCGTACCGCTTTCTTTGTTTACGTTTGTATAAGAAGCCACTTCAGCTTTCACTTTGTTCATACCTTGAGAGCGGCCTTCATAAATAGCACCTCTCGTATCACACATAATCATGTCACGTACACCGTAAGAATAAAGAAGCTTTGTAATGGCAATGCCGGCAGCTCCTGCTCCGTTTAAGACGATTTTTAAGTCTTTCATTGATTTATTGACAATTTTCAGTGCATTTACAAGTCCTGCTACCGTTACGATTGCTGTGCCGTGCTGATCATCATGGAACACAGGAATATCTACTTCTTTTTTCAGGCGCTCTTCAATTTCAAAGCACTGTGGAGCTGCGATATCTTCTAAGTTAATGCCTCCGAATGTATGAGCCATTAATTTCACAGTTTCAACAATTTTATCTGTATCTGTTGTATCAAGTGTAATTGGGAATGCATCTACGCCTGCAAAGCTTTTAAATAAAATTGCTTTTCCTTCCATAACGGGAAGTGAAGCCGCAGGTCCGATGTTTCCAAGGCCAAGAACAGCGGTACCATTTGTCACAACGCCGACCATGTTTCCTTTCATTGTGTAATCATACACCGTTTCTGGATGTTCATGAATTTCTTTACAAGGTTCTGCTACTCCCGGAGAGTAAGCTAAGCTTAAATCTTGAGCGTTTTGAACTTCAACTTTTGATTTAACTTCTAACTTACCTTGTTTTTCTTGATGCATATGTAGTGCTTGATCACGTAGTGACATAATTGTATTCTCTCCTTTTTTTCTATACATTTAAATTTTTTAATGAATTTATTTAACACTTGCTTTTTATCTCCATAATTGTAAGACAACCTGACCGAATAAATTCACAGACAAGTGCCATTATGAAACAAGGAACATAAAAAGTAAACTATCTTGCTTGAATGACTTCTGCGCTTGTTTAATTTAGATTCCAGAGGGGGCGCTGGCTCTCACGTTAAGTTGTCTGATATACAGACAACTTTAAAAGCATACAACCACTTACTGTAGCGCTTTCAAATACGTTTCAGCAAAATCGACGGCTTTAGGCATTGAAAAGAAGTATGCAAGTGCTGAACCGATTTTTTCAGCTTTTATTCCTTTTGCTTCAATAAACGCTTCACCTATCTTTTCAAACAGCTCTTCTCGAAACTCTAATTCTTTATATGTCTTCCATACTCGCTTTCCTGCATCCATAACTGGAGACTCTTTTTGAATCACGTTTCGATATGGAATACGATATTCCGCTAGATGAAAAGAAGTATTGTTCCCAAACCCGACACCTAATAATAAAACAAAGGCATGTTTTTTGTAAAGCCTTTCAAGAGGAGAATTTTCGCCTAAACTGAATTCAAGGGGATGATCTCTTAAGAGGTCTTCGCTGTCCTTTCCCCAAGCGGCGAATGAATACATTGGATGGCTGCTTCTTCTTACGCCAGAGTACGTTCGAAAAGTTTCCACGATTTGTCCCATCCCGCTTGTTGGCGTGTGGGCCGGATCATATGCAGGCATCGTTTCCCGAATAGTTTCCCACCACTCTTTTGGCACAGCCGGATTGCCCCATTCTGATGGATCCGAAAGATCGACCGACTGTGACGGCATCACGATCGTTCCTTCCTCTGTCACTGTCTCCATTAAAGCTTGAACAACGGCTACTGAACCTCCGTTTACCCACCCTAATGAAGATAGCGAAGAATGAACGATGATAGTCATCCCTTGTGTTATGCCTAACCTGCGTAAATCTTCTTTTAATGTGTCTTTCGTTCTAGGATGATCTGTTGCTTGGACAATGTGCTTCATCGTAAGCTCCTTACTTATAGTGCTGCGAGAATGTGTTGCCGAACTCTAGCAATATATGTAAAACTTATGTTTCCATAATAGTAAGAATAACATCAATTGTCAAATTATTTAAAGTAATAGAAAAACTTAGTTTTATTCATATCAGTTATCATACAACTGACTTGTTGGTAAGCTTTATTTCCTTCAATTATCTTACTATAATAACGGCTAATGAAGCTTTTCAATAAATAAAAAAGAAGAATATTCCTATAAATAAAAAAGAAGAATATTCCTATAAATAAAAGAAATACTAATGAAGCTATAAATATTTACCTATCACTATTTTCAGGAGGAATGTGTACAATGAGCACATCAAAACTTCCGCCGCTCACGTCCTCGGAGCTTGCTAACTTATGGATGACTTATCAGGAAAAAACGATGATTTTGAGGTTTCTAGAATATTTTCTGGAAGATAAACAAGATTACAAAGAACTTTTTGAGCTATATTATAGCCGATCTTTAAAACGTGTAGCTCGAATTAAAGAAATATTTGAGAACGAAGGCGCTGTTATCCCAATTGGTTTTACGAAAGATGACGTGAATATAGGAGTTCCTAAACTATATGACCACATGTTCGAAGTCATGTATATACGCTTAATGTCTCAAATTGAAACAGGACTGTTTGCTTTGCATTCGACCATGTCTTACCGAGAAGATGTCCGAAATTTCTTCGTAGAGGCAACAGCAGAAGCACAGGACATATACAATCAATCCACACAAGTATTGTTAGAAACGGGTGTCATCGCAAAACCCCCATACGTTTCTATGCCTAAGGAAGTCCATTTTGTCCATGAACAAAATTATATAGGCGGATTGAGCTGGTTTAGCGAAAAAAGATCGCTGAATACCATTGAAGTGTCACTTATTCAACATGCTGTTGATACAAATCTTGTAGGAATGCAGCTGATGATTGGTTTTGCTCAAGTGGCCAACAACAAAGAAGCACAGCAGCATTTTGTCAGGGGTATGAAGCTTTCGAAGAAAATTGAAACAGAACTAGGTGATATTTTACGCCATAGCTACATAGAACCCCCGGCTACTCATGCCGGAAAAGCGACGAATTCAACCGTTCCTCCTTTTTCAGATAAGCTGATGATGTACAATACGAGTCTGTTGAGTACGTTCGGTCTGGGGAGTAATGCTTTAGGAGGAGCCTTTAGTTTAAGAAGTGATTTGCCATTAAAGATGCTCCAGCTTGCAAAAGACATTTACAGTTTAGCGAAAGAAGGCGGCAAAATTATGATTCAAAACGGATGGCTTGAAGAGCCTCCTCAAATTGAAGATCGCAATCAGTTAACTAAAAAATAGGTTCTTTCCTACAGGAAAGCTAGCTGCTCTACGTGCAGCTAGCTCTATTTGTTTTTTTAGTATACTGTTTTTAGTGCTAGTATGTAACAACTGTTTGCGTTATTTAGAAGTTTTTCCTGTCTTTTTCTCAGTCGTTTAGCTCGTATTTCCACTTAATTTATAACAGAAAAATAAAATAAAAGGTATTTTCTCTGAGCTGACGAAATCTTTCTATATAAAATAGAAAGGAGAAAAGTATGTTTCCTATTCTTCTTACACCTCGCACTACACTGCGTGAAATAACAGAAGTCGATGCAGATACTATTTTTGACTGCTTCTCTCAGAAAGAAGTTATTAGATATTACGGGCAAGAAAAATTCACAACTATTCAAGAAGCTCTGGTTCTGATTGATATTTTTGCTGAAAATTACAGAAATCAAAAAGGCATGCGCTGGGGAATTGAACGGCTCGATACGGGAGAATTAATTGGGACAGTTGGATTTAATCAGTGGAACCAAAAGCATAAGCGCGCGGAAATTGGCTATGAGCTGCACCCTCAGCACTGGGGTCACGGCTATGCTTCGGAAGCTGCTTCGGCTGTTATGGCTTATGGCTTTGATACCCTTCAGCTAGTGCGGATTGGAGCTGTTGTGTTTCTTGAAAACAAAGCATCACAGCATGTGCTTGAAAAGCTCGGGTTTCAAAAAGAAGGAGTGTTAAAAAACTATATGTATCAAAACGGAAAAGCTCACGATACGTTTGTTTATAGTTCCCTGCCTACTACATAATAAAAAAGGATTCTTTTCTTAAAAAGAATCCTTTTTCCTTTTATTTAAATGCCGCATACCCATCATCAGCCATGATGACGCTGCCGTTTACAGCTCCCGCTTCTTCTAAGGAAAGCAAATAAACCATATCTGCAATTTGTTTTGGTGTAGTGAGCTCCCTGCTCATCGTTTTAGCTTTCATTCCTTCAATCATACCGTTGTCTTTATAGCCTTGAATAATGGGCGTATCAACAAATCCTGGCGCAATGGCGACGACACGAATACCGTATTTAGCGAGATCTAGCGCAGCTGATTTCGTCATCATCACAACAGCTCCTTTTGTTGCGTGATAGGCATAGGTACCGGGTGAGGCTAAGAAGCTAAAAATAGATGCCGTATTGATAATGACGCCTTTAATACCTAACTCTCTCATTTTCCTGCCCGCTGCCATAATCCCATATGTAACGCCGTGCTGATTCACGTCAATAATACGATGATATTCTTCTAAGTCTTGATCTAAAATAGATGTAGGGCGTCCAATACCTGCATTGTTAAACATCACGTCAATTCGCCCAAAGCGGTTCACAGTTTCCTCAATCAGCGCTTCCACTTCTTCAAACTTTGTGACGTCTGTTTGCACAAATAAAGCGCTCCCTCCAGCTTCTTCAATTTTTTGAAGGGTCTCTTTTCCTTTCCCTTTATCATAATCAGCAATGACCACCGCGTCTCCTTTTTGCGCAAACTTTAAGGCAGTTTCTTTGCCAATTCCGCTTGCTCCCCCTGTAATAACCACTACTCGTTTTTGCTGCATGTTTCTCCCTCCTTGATAAAAATTCCTTTCTTTTACATTATAGCATTCTTTTTTTCTGCCAGCCGTTTCTATTGATCACCTCATTGCTATGAAATCAGCCGAGTTAGGCATAGGTGAACGCCTTTTTTAATAAAAATCAGCGTGTGTACAAGCAGTCTGCCATTTTTTGCATTTACTATAGTGTAAGGAGGTGATGGCTATGCATGAACACACAGGTAATGTATCTATCCCACGTCCTCCGGATGTGGTGACAATTCTGTGAGAGCGAAATCCTTTGGATAGACAAGCCCCTCGTACTGTCGTAGAAGCAACGGTAATCGGCAGCGCAAATCCTTGCGGACGCTTGTTAGCTCAAGGTCAGCGCTACCGAAGTGCAGCACATTGTTTACTTGATAACGGATTTGAACAAATTACCGCTGAAAGATTAGGAGTATTTGGAGTAGCAGTATTTGTTAGAGAATATTAAAATAGAAAAAAGGGACCTTTCTGTAAGTTTAGAAAGGTCCCTTCATACGTATTATGCGTGGAAATTCGTGCCGTCTGTTACAGCTTCGATTACACCAGCGCGGATGACATAGTCACCAAAGTGCTCGCCTTCTTCTCTCTCTTTTGCATAGCGAGGAAGTAAGACGCGCAGTTCGTTTAAGATTTGTTCTTCACTGATATTTTCACGGTACATTTTACTTAAGCGGCTTCCATCAAATGCTGCTCCAAGATACATATTGTATTTGCCCGGTGCTTTACCGATAAAAGCAATTTCACCTAAAGCAGGACGTGCACAGCCGTTAGGACAGCCCGTCATACGAATGGTGATTTCTTTATCGCGAAGGCCGTTTTCATCTACAATTGCTTCAATTTTCTCAAGAAGAACTGGGAGATAACGCTCAGCTTCCGCCATAGCAAGCCCGCAAGTTGGAAGCGATACACAAGCTAATGAGCTGCGGCGCAGAGCCGAATAATGCTTGCCGTCAGTTAGTCCATATTGTTCGATGAGGTCACTAATTTGTTTTTTCTTTTCAGTTGATACGTTCGCGATAATTAAATTTTGATTGGCCGTTAAACGGAAATCACCGCTATGAACTTTTGCAATTTCACGAAGACCCGTCATAAGCTTATAGTCTTCAAAGTCAGCAATACGTCCACCTTGAACAAAAAGAGTAAAGTGCCATTTTCCTTTTACACCTTTTTCCCAGCCGTAGCGGTCGCCGTTATGATCAAAGTGATAAGATTTTGCTTCGTCTAAGCTCCAGCCCAGACGATTTTCAAGCTCTTCTTTTACCGTTTCTAATCCAAGACGATCAACCGTGTATTTAAAACGCGCGTTTTTACGTACAGAGCGGTTTCCATAATCACGTTGAATCGTAATGACTTTTTCAGCTACTTCTAGAATTTGATCAGGTCGACAGAACCCAATCACTTTTGCAAGCTGAGGGTAAGTTGCTTTATCTCCGTGCGTCATACCCATACCGCCACCGATTGCTACGTTAAACCCAACAAGTTTCTCGTCTTCTAAAATGGCAATAAAGCCAAGGTCTTGTGAATACACGTCAATATCGTTAGACGGTGGAACAGCTACGCCAATTTTGAACTTTCTTGGCAAATAGAGCGGACCATACATTGGTTCCACTTCTTCTTCCACTTCCGGTGTGCTGATCACTTTCTCTTCATCTAGCCAAAGTTCGTGGTACGCTCTTGTACGAGGCAATAAGTAATCACTTAATTTTTTTGACCATTCGAATACTTCAGCGTGCACTTCTGACTGATACGGATTCGGATTGCACATTACGTTACGGTTTACATCTCCGCAAGCTGCAATTGTATCTAATAAAGAAGCATGAATTTCTTGAATCGTTTTCTTCATGTTCCACTTTAAAATTCCGTGCATTTGGAATGCCTGACGAGTTGTCAGCTTTAACGTTCCATTTCCGTATTTTTGTGCTAAATCATCCATCACTAGCCACTGTTCTGGTGTTGAAACACCGCCTGGCGTACGGACGCGAAGCATGAATTGGTAAGCTGGCTCTAGCTTTTGTTTTTGACGTTCATTACGAAGATCTCGGTCATCTTGCAAGTAGCTTCCGTGGAACTTCATCAAACGATTATCGTCTTCAGAAATACCTGAGCTGATGCGGTCGAGCATTGTTTCTCCTAATGTACCGCGCAAATAATTACTTTCATCTTTTATGCGCTCAACGTCACTTGGAGGACCTTCGGGCGCTTTTAAAATTTTGTTTACCATGTTGAAAATCTCCTTTCAATCCTCAGTATACATCACGCTGATAACGTTTTTGTTTCTTCATTTCAGCAAGGTAACCTTCCGCCTGTTCACGGCTCATCTTGCCTTCTGTTTCGATAATTTCAACTAGCATGTTGTGCACGTCGCGTGCCATATTTGTTTTATCTCCGCACACATAAAAAGATGCGCCTTCTTCTAACCATTGGAATAATTCTTTACTATGTTCGAGCATACGGTTTTGTACGTATACTTTTTCTTCAGTATCGCGTGAAAACGCCACGTCCATTTTTGTCAGTACGCCATCTTTTAACCACTTTTGCCATTCTGTTTGGTAAAGGAAGTCTGTTACGAAGTGCTGATCTCCAAAGAACATCCATGACTTGCCTTTTGCCCCTGTTTCTTCACGCTCTTGCATAAATGAGCGGAACGGAGCCACACCTGTACCAGGTCCTACCATAATGATTGGCGTTTCTTGATCTTGAGGAAGCTTAAAGTTTTTATTGCTTTGAAGATATACAGGAATCGTATCGCCTGGCTGCAAACGTTCTGAACATAGGACGGAACAAACACCTTTACGCTCGCGTCCATGCGCTTCGTAGCGTACCGCTCCGATTGTTAGATGAACTTCATCAGGGTTTGCTGATAAGCTGCTTGCAATCGAGTAAAGGCGCGCTGGCATTTTACGTAAAATGGCTACAAACTCTTGTGCCGATACGTTCCATGGGCCGAAGTCACGAACTAAGTCAATCACATCACGGCCTTGTGTGTATGCTTTCAATTCCTCGCGATTTTCTACAAGCGCTTTTAACTTATCGTTTCCAGTAAGCTCAGCTGCTTGCTTTAAAAGCGGCTTTGTTAAAACGGTAATTTCAAAATTAGAGATTAGCGCTTCTCTAAGAGGACGCGTTTCTCCTTCTTTATTAACCGTTACATTTTCACTTGCATCCCACTTGAATTCGTTAAGAAGAAGATCCACAAGCTCCGGGTCATTTTCAGGATAAATACCTAAACTGTCTCCTGGTTCATACGTCAAACCTGAACCTTCTAGAGATAGTTCTAAGTGTCGCGTTTCTTTATTTGATCCGCGGCCGTTTAAGTTTAAGTTCTCAAGCACTTCTGCTTTAAAAGGATTTGTTCTTGAATATGGTGAAGTTCCTGCAGGAGCTTCCGCTGGAACAGCTGCCGAAGCGCTGTGTCCTTTCGCTTCGCTTAATCCATCAATAACACCTTTAAGCCATTTATTTGCGGGCTCTTCAAAATCTAAATCACAGTCAACGCGCGGATACAGTCTTTCACCGCCAAGTTCTGCTAAGCGCACATCAAATTCTTTTCCTGTTTGACAGAAAAATTCGTATGAGCTGTCTCCAAGCGATAAAACAGAGAAACGGAAGTTCTCAAGTTTTGGCGCTCGACGGCCGTGAAGAAATTCATGGAAAGATAGCGCATTATCAGGCGGCTCTCCTTCTCCATGTGTACTTACGACAATTAATAAATTTTCAAGTTTCTTTAAATTATTTGGTTTGAAATCATTCATAGAAGATACGGTTACATTAAAGCCTTTTGCTTCAAGCGTTTTGCCTGTATTTTCAGCAAGTCCTTGAGCATTTCCTGTTTGTGATCCATAAAGAATCGTTACGTCTTTTGAAACTGTCTGTTTCGTTTGAGCAGGCGCTGCTGTAGAAACGTCTGGCGTTCCTTCGGCAGACGTAGATTGAGATGCTGTTAAATAACCGCTCAACCACATTTTTTGTGCTTCTGTTAATGTCGGCAGAAGGCGATTAAGCAAATCTGCTTGTTCTTGATTAAAAGGGCTGTTTACTACCTTAAGTTGCAACACTGTCCACCTCACAAAAATATATAATTTAAATATGTATGCTTTTACGAATCATCTTCAACAACATTTAATACCTGTGTCTAATTAATCAATGATGTTTCCCTTCATACATTATTATTCCTATAGATTATATCAAATTTAATTATATAAATCATTAGAAAATTCTTATCAAATTCGTCTACCTGCATTTTATCGGAGAAGAATAAATTAGTAAAATACATATAATTGATAACTAGTATTAAGATCATTAATAATTGAAGCTGTAGTTACGTTTTTTATAAACACAGTTACTTCTATATTTGTTCATTCTACATCCTTCACATGAATATGAATATTTTGTAATTTTTAGAGAAGTTTTGTAGAAACGGTTTTCTTTCTCATCAGAATGTTACATAATAAATGTAACATTAATCCTTTTAAAAAACACTATACGGAAAAGACAGTATATTCTGAAATTTAGGACAGTTTATAGGTGGGCTAGCAACCTTTTATTCGATCTATTCATACACGTTGGAGAATATAAAGGGAAGCTTGCAGTACATAAAATTCCCTTTTGCTCATCTCAAATGAAAGGACTGGCTTTTAAATCAGGTAATCTTTTTTAAGGAGGCTTCTCGAATGTTTTTACGAGAATTAACGAAAAGTGGGACGATAACTGTTTCTTACTATAAAGATGGAACGTTGCAAACGTGCAAAGGCCGCGTGCACAACTTAAATCTCCATCAGCAAATTCTATCCGTAAAAGACGAAAATGAAGCCGTTGTTTCCCTTCAGCTTTCTGATATTAAATCCATTCATTAGTATGTAAAATTAAGGAGGAATTCTCATGTGGAAAGATAATAAGCAAGCGCTTACAGATTTTGTGTCGGAAGATCGGTTTGAACTGAACTTATATTTAACGTATTTGCTTGATCAAATTTCGTATGACACGTCTAAACAATCCCCTTTTCTTCGTAAGCCTAATGAAACAACTAGTTAATATAGAAAAAAGCGCACAAATTTGTGCGCTTTTTTTAACGTGATGGCTCTACTTCAGCAATGCCTTCTTCTGGTTTTTCTTCGGCTTTTTTATTTGAAAGCTTGATCTGCCTTAAGAACAATGTGCATACCGCTCCTAAAATAATAAAAGCTAAGCCCATGAAAAAGACGCTGTGCAATGCGCTCATTAGCGAGGTCTTCAAAATTGGCACAATGCTGTCTGAAAGGGCAGCTGGAATACTCTTTAGCGCTTGGGGGCTAAACAGCATCTGCAGCACACTTTCAGGATTCGTATCAATCGCTTTTTTAAACCCGTCCGCAAAAGCACTTGCTTGAGCAGGCAATGTGTTTAAATATGGAACGAGTTTGTCAGTAAGAAGCGTACCTGATTTTGCATTCATCACCGCTCCTAAAATGGTAATACCGAACGTTCCTCCAATTGAACGGAAAAATTGACTTGATGATGTAACCACACCGAGCTCTTCTTTTGAAAAGCTCTCTTGAAGAGCAAGTGTTAAAATTGGCATCACAAGACCCATTCCTAAACCGATTATGGCCATATAAGAAGTGGCAACAAGTTTGCTAGTATGAAGGTCTAATGTTGTTAACAAGAAGAACCCTCCTGCCATAATGAGCATACCAGTTACGATTTGAGGCTTGATTCCAACTTTATAAACAAGCTGCCCTCCAATAATACTTGTTACAATCATTGAAATCATCATCGGCGTCATAATGGTACCGGATTCCGAGGCGCTGACTCCAACGATTCCTTGCATAAAGAACGGAACAAACGTAATGGCTCCGAACATGCCGATGCTCATAAAAAAGCCAATGATATTTAAAAGCGTAAACGTTCGGTTCTTAAATAAATACATCGGAAGAATCGGCTCTTTGGCTTTCGTTTCCACAATAATAAAGCTTATGATCCCAACAACAGCCAGTGTAAATAGACTAACAATTTGCCAAGAGTTCCAGTCGTAGTCTTTTCCTCCAAAGCTCAGGGCCAGAAGCAAGCTCACTACTCCGATAACCATTGTGAACATACCCGCTACATCGAATTTAACAGGTCCCGTATGTTTCTTTCCTTGAAGTCCCAGTGCAATAAAAACGGTAGCGAGTATCCCTACCGGCAAGTTGATGTAAAACACCCATTTCCAATTCAGTGAATCAACAATCCATCCGCCAATTTGTGGACCAATGACAGAAGCAAGGCCGTAAATTCCTCCGAATACTCCTTGAAATTTTGCTCGTGCTTTTCCTGTAAATAAATCACCGATTACAATCATTGCCATCGGCATCATAACGCCACCGCCAATTCCTTGTAATGCACGGAATAAAATAAGCTCTGTCATGTTATTTGCCATTCCACATAGAGCAGAAGCGACCATAAAAATAATAAGTCCTGTAACATAAATTACTCTGCGTCCTACTAAATCAGCGAGTTTCCCTGCAATCGGAACAACCGTTGTCGACGTTAATAAATAGGCTGTTGTCAGCCATGTCATCATGCTCAATCCACCAAGATCTCCTACGATTCTTGGCATAGCTGTTCCGACAATGGTTCCATCAAGTGCAGAAAAGAACATCGCAATAATTAACCCAATTAATAAGAGCGTGCGCTTTGAATTTTTTTGATTTTCCATCGTGTGTCTCTCCTCTTTTTTGTTACTGCTGCTTATCTTTATAAGAAGCAGCTGACGTTGCAAGCTTTTTCGTAATAGAAGCCATCATAGAAAGCTCTTCTTCTGTTAAATGCAAAAGATAGCGGTCCATAATGGCTTTTCGACCATTCAGCACATCTTCAAGCTTGCGATGCCCAAACTCCGTTAAGGTAATATCAACGACTCGTCTGTCCTCTTTATTATGTTCTCTTACAACAAAATTGTGTTGTTCAAGACGATCTACTAAAAGAGTCACGGCGCTCGGTTTGACATCCATGAGTTCTGCAATTTGAGAAACCTTGCTGCTCCCTACTTTCTTTAAATAAGAAAGAACAAATAATTGCGTAGGAGTCATCTCATGCTCATTTAGGCTCTCCATCATTTCAGGTTGCATTTTTTCAAATAGCACTTGAAGCGATGAACGAATCTCTCCAAGATACTGATTGCTTTTTGTCACATCTATTCCTCCAGGCTTGCTTATTTATTTCATATTATAAATAGTTAATGCTAATTAAATATAAATGCATATAAACTAAAAGTCAATTATTTCTTTTTTAGTATTGACCCTTACGCTGCGTTATATTTTATAGTAGATTTCAGAAGGGAGATGAAAGAATGAACAGAAAAGTAAAAGAAGTTGCTGACTTAGTAGGAATCAGCGTCCGCACGCTGCATCATTATGATGAAATCGGGCTATTAAAACCTGATGCCGTTAGTGAATCCGGCTACCGGCTTTATTCACCGGCTAATCTCGATATGCTTCAGCAAATATTATTTTTTAAAGAACTTGGCTTCCCTTTAAAACAAATTCACGAGATTATAACAGATCCGACGTTTAATCGCACAGAAGCGTTGATACTGCAAAAAAACATGCTGATTGAAAAACGCAGTCGGCTCGATCAAATGATTGTAACCATTAATAAAACGATTCAATATGAAAAAGGAGCGATTGAAATGAACGAAAAAGAGCGGTTTAAAGGACTGGATTTTTCGCATAACCCCTATGAAGAAGAAGCACGGAAGCGCTGGGGAAATCAGCGGGTAGATGAAGCGAATGAAAAAGTACAAAGCTTCTCACAAGAAGAACAGCAGAGCATATCAAACGAATGGGAAAGTATCTACACTCACTTAGCTTCGCTTCGTGATCTGTCACCATCCTCTACAGAAGCTCAAAAAGCTATTGCGACATGGTATCAATTTTTAAATGAGAACTTTGGAACATATTCATTAGAAGCCTTTAAAGGTCTTGGAGAAATGTATGTGCAAGATGAGCGATTTACAACTAACATTGATCGCTATGGAAAAGGATTAGCCAAATTTATGAACGAGGCGATGAGTGTATTTGCGGAAGCTAAAAAACAATAAACAAAAAAAGAGTGAGATATAACTACGTCAATTCAATCTAAAGACGAACCATTGGCATACATGATCTGACCTGCTTGTTCCGCCGCCATTGATTTCCGTCCAAGGCTTCGCGTTCCGCGGGCGCCGCTGAGCCTCCAAAATCGTTAGAAGCATCTGCCTATAGGAAGCCTATGTTCATCACCACAATGAAAAAATCCGAACGATTCATCGTTCGGATTTTCATTCACTTAATATACTTTTGTCCCAGCCTCTTTTTATAAGTGAAGACCCATAAGCATTGTATTATAGTACACGCCATTTATATAGGTGTCTTTTTCTTTTAACCCTTCTGTTTGAAACCCTAGCTGCTTGTATAAAGAAATAGCTCTTTGGTTATCTTCTCGCGTCACAAGTTCGATTTTTTTTGTTTGTTTATTTGTACGTGCCCATTCAATCAGCTCAATCATTAGCTGTCTGCCTAACCCTAGCCCGCTATAAGATTTCTCTACTACAATACCGAGGATTCCCACATGCTTATTACGCGGGTTTTGAGACGAGGTGATGGATGCAATACTAATGATTTTCTCTTCTTTTTCAGCCACAACTATAAGAGCATTTTGCTCTTGTTTTACAGAAGCTAAAAACAGTTCGTACTCTGAAAGAGGTGTAAGAAACTCACCTTCTCCAAATGAAAGAAAATCGCTTTCTCCTCCTACCCGGTTGTAAAAAGCAATCATTTTCTCTGCGTCTTTCGGTGCTGCTTCTCGAATGCTGATGCCTATACCGTTCTTTAATGTACATAAACTCATATATCCATCTTCCTTTTGGTTATTCTTGTTTGCTTAGCCCAATTTTAGCGCTGTTTTTCTCTCCACTGATCTAACCACATGCGATTTCCTAAAGCTGTAAAATCATTTTCGTCGGCGTAGCGTTCAATGACGGAAAGCGCGTTGTCCTCAAGCATTGGTGAATAGCTCATGATTTCTAAAATATGATGTGCAGCCCATAGGTCAATTCGATAAGTAGGATTCGTCAGCAGTGTTGCAAATTCAAACAGCATGCCTGGATAATATAAATGAATGAGCTGCGCAATTTTTTTCATATCTTCTGCAGCTCGATTGCCTTTTTTTACAGATTTTTTATCTCGATAATCGATTTCATAATGAATTTTGGCGCTTTTTTGATAAAGATCAACTAGCGTTTCATACGTACGGTGTTTCCGCATTTCTCATCTTCCTTTGCTTCTAGATTTCCTCGTTTGAAGATGCTATAGTTCATTTTTAGGTTTCATATATTCAAATAAATGCAGCAAAAATATGATACTTCCACCAATACACATCACAAAACTTAACGTAGCAGGATACTGAATAAAGAAACCGACAACACCAAAAATCAGCATAGCAAGCGCTCCTATCATCATAAACAGATGATAAGCCGGTGTATTTTCTTCATTATTCATACATAACTCCTTTTCACTATTTTTTAAGTTATTAAAAAGATATGACACTTCTTTTGGACTATGATCTTTTATTTTGCTGCCGCTTTATTTCTTTAGTTTAGCACGAAGTAACGTGAGAAGGCCTCCTCCAAACATGACGCCACCCACAATTTGATACAGATGTATGTAGCTTTTTATCGTTTCAAGATACAGATCCGTGTCTGCGTTCCCTTGACTTTCTAGCCATTTTTCACCCATGGCCTGCCCTGTTGCAACGCTTTTTAACAAAACGACCAGGCCTCCAAGCATGACAACAGCGGCGATAATAAGCTGCACCTTTTCTTTGTCATCTAGCATTTTTTTGAGCTCATCTGCCATATATATCTCTCCCATCCTTACCTTGTTATGTATCTACTTGTTTGTAATCATGCTGTTTTTTCTATTATAACGCTCAACTTGGTCATTATAACACGGTTTTGCCCTGGCTTTAGTCTTACTTTTCATAAATCAAGCCTTTTTGGATCATACTATATTTGAAACACAAGCGTCTTTAACATCCCTTCATCATTTTTAAAGGGTTACTAATTGAGGTTGATACATGCTTATATTTTTAGGGGTTTTTTTACTTTGTGCAGCTGTTTGTTTAGTAGAAATACCTTATTTAAAAAAAGTGAACAGTAAAAAAGAAAAGCAAATTTTTTGGAGTTTGTTCATAGTAAGTATTTTAATTGTTAGTTTAAAATACGGCGGTGTGGAGGTTCCTAACCCCGGGGACGGCATTGCTTTTTTATTAAAACCTTTTAGTGATTTTTTGTTCAGTCTGTTGAAATAAAAGGAAGTGAACAATGTGCATAGTCAGATGAATTTATCCGCAGCACAGTTTCGAATACTCGTCATTTTTTATAGTTTAGGCGACACCATTTTAGTCGTTCCTGGAAGCTTAACGGCTGATTCTAAACAAGAGGCATGGATTCCAGCTATTTTAGGCGTAGGTGTAGGCGTTTTTCTTGTATGGATGTATATCAAACTTTCTAGCCTTTATCCTAATAAAACGCTCATGGAACTAAACGAAGCCATTTTAGGCAAGTGGCTAGGAAAGTTTGTATCTCTTTTATTTGTCGCTTCTACTCTTCTTTTTTGCAGTCAAGTTTTGTTTTACGTGGGCTCGTTTCTAACAACTCGCATTATTATTCAAACACCTATGCTTGCTGTTCATATTTTGTTTATGGGAATTGTGATTGTCGGCGTTCGGCTTGGCATTGAAACGATTGCCCGCTGTGCTGAAATTCTCTTTCCTTGGTTTGTTATTCCGTTCTTAATCTTAGTTTTTTCGATCTTCCCTCAAATTCATTATGAGAATTTGCAGCCTTTGTTAGAGGTAGGCGTTAAGCCTATTATCAGATCTATTCTGGTATTTACAAGTATTACTTCTCTCACTTTTATTGTATTGCTAACCGTTTTCCCTGCTCATGTAGCGGAACCAGATCAGCGAAACCGCGCTTTTTTTACGGGAAGCTTAATCGGCGGAGGCATTATGATTATTATCTTATTGCTTGGCATTCTTGTACTTGGAAATACGTATACACGTATTGCTTTATATCCAAGCTATGAGCTTGCAAGACGGATCGAAGTTGCGGATTTTCTGAAAAATATTGAAGTAATTATGGCTATTATGTGGTTTTTATCTCTTTATTTTAAAACGTCTCTCTACTATTATGCGACCGTTTCTGGACTCGCTCAAATTCTTGAATTAAAAAACTACCGAATTTTAACTCTTCCGCTAGGCATTATTGCCGTTACATTTTCACTTATCGTGTATCCAAGCATTCCATATGAACAAACGTGGGACAGAGATACGTGGATTCCGTATAGTCTGTTATTTGGACTATTTTACCCTCTTGGATTATTAATTGTTGGGAAAATTCGCGTAAAGCATTCTGCATCTTTATCCAAATAAAAAAGCCACTTAAGCGGCTTTTAAAAGAAGACGGTTATACTCACTAATCCATTCCACAGCATATGTAAAATCATAGATGGAAAAATAGATTTTGTTCGATAATAAATAATGGCAAAGACAAGTCCCATGACGGTAGCTGTAATCGGAAAGCCAATATGTAACAGACCGAATACAATAGCGGAAACGAAAATGCCTACAAAAACGTGATGGCGTTTGGTTAAAAAACCACATAAAACACCTCTATAAAGCAGCTCTTCTTTAATAGGCGTAATGACTGCTACACTTATAAAGAATATCCAGCTTGAAAGCAGCGTTTGATTAAAACTGCCTTGGTTTAAATCTTTTTGCTGCTGATTTGCGCTTTCTACGTTTAAAAATGAAAGCATCACGTACTGCACCGCGGCTACAATTAAAAAGCCTACCACAATATATACATACGTTTTTCTTTCTTTTAATACTGAGACGTTCCACATAGGCTTTAAAAATCTGCGCACAGGCCTGTACAGCACCGCAACGCCTAGAAAAAACGCCGCGTCTACCAGCAGGGCATATGGCCCTTCTAATAAAATTCCCGTCATATTTGAACCCGTAACTTCATCGTAAATAGCTACTCCAATTCCGGCTATAATCTGCAGGCCAAAGCCTAACACGATAAATAGAAGCAGCGTGAAGTAAGTAAACTCTTTTTTCTTTTTAGGCTTTAAAACCGGCTCTGAATTTGTTGATAACGTACTCAAAATAGCAACCTCCAAAAATGATTCTTTCTCTCTAGTGCTCTCAAAATTCTACCATAACCTCCGCTTAATGATGTTATTTTTTAGGAAAAAAGTTATATTTTTTCACATTTTATACACAAAGTTAAGGTTTTAAAAGATAAATGCGCTAGCCAAATTAGTTGTCAACTTCCTTATATTTGATTACGCTTGAAGAAATCTTACCGAAAGTGAAGTGAAAAAATGGCAAACATTTTAATGATCAATTTTCCCGCTGAAGGTCACGTAAACCCAACGCTTGGAATGGTAAAAGCTTTTTCAGATCGAGGTGATACCGTTCATTACATTACGGCCGAGCGTTTTAAAGAGCGTCTTGAAAACGCCGGGGCTATCGTACACACTCACCGGGACTTATTAAGCGGTGTATCCATCAAGCCTGAAACTGCTCAAGGAATCAACGCCTTTTTAAATATCCACATCCAAACGTCTTTAGATACGCTGAAGCTTGTTCATACATTATCAAAAAAAATTGACTTTGACTTTGTGTTTTACGACAAGTTTGGAGCAGGGGAATTAGTACGTGATTATTTGCGAATTCCCGGGATTGTATCATCTGCTTCTTTTTTAATGCCAAAAGAACGCTTAGCAATGATGCCTCTGCATCCGGATTCAGACGTTCCATTTAAACCTGACGAAAAAGCTCAGTACGGGCTCAGCTTGCTCAAAAATCAGTTTGGCGTAGAACCTAAAAATCTGCTTCAATTTATGAACAATGAAGGCGAATTAACGGTCGTATACACAAGCCGCTTTTTTCAGCCGCTTCATGAACGTTTTGATGAATCCTGTTTATTTATTGGGCCAAGCTTTCCAAAGCGTCACACCTCTCATGATTTTCCGTTAGAAAAGCTAAAAGATGAAAAAGTTCTTTATGTTTCAATGGGAACAGTACTCGACGATGTAGAAGGCTTTTTTAACCTTTGCATCGACGCATTTAGCGACTTTGATGGAAAAGTTGTGATTGCAGCAGGAGACCGGGCTGATTTTAAAAAGATAAGAAAAGCACCAGAGCATTTTATTATTTCGCCCTATGTTCCTCAGCTTGACGTGTTAAAAGAAGCTGACGTTTTTATCACGCACGGAGGCATGAACAGTGTAAATGAAGCTATTCATTTTAACGTACCGTTAGTCGTTTTACCTCACGGAAAAGATCAGCCGCTCGTTGCTCAAAGGCTCGTGGAGCTAAACGCCGGGTATCGCTTAGCAAAAGAAACGGTAAATGCCTCGCTTTTAAGGAGTGCCGTTGACGAAGTCATACATGACGACCGCTACAAGAAAGGGATAAAAGAAATCAACGTAAGTTTCGAACAGGCAGCTGGACCCGCCGCTGCAGCCGAAAAAATTGTAAATCACGTAGTGAAGCAGCATTCATAAAGAAAAGGTGCACATCTGTGCACCTTTTCTTCATGAAAACAGCCATGTACAAACTGTATATACGCCAATGATTAGTAAACTGACGACTGTAAGGAAAATCAATGCACATCCAGCTACAATAAGTTTATCAGCTCATTTGGATACGTAACGAGCAAACTGTGCAGGCGGTCTCTCACTTTCCCCAAGTTCCCTTGTTCGATATCTCGTTGAATATTTTGCCTTGTTTTTTTTGATACTACATCGCTCATAAGCCTCTCCTTTTTAGGTGTTTATACTCATCTTAACGAGGGTACAATGAACTATAATTGATTTTCGAAGGGGCTCGGTTATGAACAATGATCTTTTACTCATTCAAGAGATAAAAATCCGAAAGAAAGAAGCACTTCATCAGCTTTACAATCGATATGAATCGCTTTTGTATCGTCTTGTCTATTCAGCAGTAAAAAGATCCACATGCTTGCGAAAGCATCTTAACAGAGCTATTCAAAGAAATTTGGCATTCCCCTGATCTTTTGGTCAAAGAACGTACGCTTTCTCATTCCTTGTGCAAGCAGTGTGTAAAAAATATAAAAAAGCACAGCCAGCACTCGGAGAGGATATCGTGGTAAATCATTTGTTTGCTGTACATACTATGAATACAAATCCATATGACTAAAATAATCGAAAATATGATTTAAATCTGTAATCTTTATGCTATGAGTGCTGTAAGCAACGATTATTTCAGCCAGCATAAGAACGAATAAAATGGCCAAAAGCACCTTAACAAGCGGAAATTGTCGGAACTGAGGAGAAAAAAGCAGTTTACTGACTGTATACAAAAACAGCAGGATAAAGTAGATCATCATGGCATTTGTCGCCTGAAGGGGCACATTCCAGACAAATATGTACACGCTGAATGTCAAAATCAAAATAAACGACATTTCTTTCCCGCTAAAAAAATCACTCATTGCGTAACACCTTTTCTTGTTCATGAATGAATAAGAAATTATAAACTCACGAAACATTAACATTATTTTTACAACAGTATACACGATTTTCCTGTTGATTTCTATATACCAGTGCACATATGAAGTTGCTTTTAACGGATTCGCGTCATGTTTTTACGTGCAATGGGTTATAGTAACAGGGAAAGTTCATAAAGGAGGTTTGGATAATGGAAAACACAAATGAATTTGTTCAAAAACTGAATGACAATCAAGAAAAGCAGCGTAAAAACAAGCAGGGTCAAGCTACTGGACATCCTGAGAAAAAACTTCCTAATAAACAGCATTAATGTTGTAAAAGTTGGCTGTAAAGACAGCCGGCTTTTTTTTCTGAACTTTTTCGGAAGTCGAAATGTTTGAAGATAAAACAAATCCCCTGTTACAATAAACTGAACCCGCTGCAAAACGTTCGCAGCTATACTTTCCTCTTAAGGAGCTGAATATAAAATGAGTAAATTTGAAAAACTATTCCAACCAACAAACATTGAAGCATTTGATTTACACACTCGTACAGCAATGGCACCGATGACAAGATGCTTTGCTGATCCAGAGACAGGCGTAGTCGGTCAAGACGTTGTAGACTATTACCGCCGCCGCGCAAAGGATGGTATTGGCTTAATTATTAGTGAAGGAATTGTTATCAGCGAACGCGCAAAAGGAAATCCTGGCGTTCCGGGTATCTATACCCAAGAACAAATTGATTCATGGAAGCCTGTAACAGAAGCTGTTCATGAAGAAGGCGGCACGATTATCGCTCAAATTTGGCACGTTGGCCGCTTGAGTCATTCCGGGTTAATCAATGGGCATAAGCCTCAGGCCCCTTCCGCTATTGCGGCACAAGGCCAAGTGCCTCGTTTCCGCAAGCCCTACGAAGAGCCTGAAGAAATGTCAAAAGAAGATATTAAAGAAGTTGTAGAACAGTACGCTCAAGCCGCTAAAAATGCCATTGAAGCAGGATTTGATGGCGTTGAAATTCACGGTGCTCACGGCTATTTAATCGATCAGTTTAATTCAGACTGGTCTAATAAACGCACTGATAAATACGGAGGCGACCTTGCACAGCGATTAACGTTTATGAAAGAAGTGATTTCGGCTGTTATCGACGCCATTGGAAAAGAGCGCGTTGTGATTCGCTTCTCTCCTCATAAGCTTGATAAACCAGACTACCGCTGGGACGACACTGAAAAAGCTATTCAAACGTATACAGAAGCGTTTAAAGAAACAGGAATTGAGATCATCCATCCGTCTATGCTGGATTTTTATGAAGATGTTCAAAACGGTCAAAATCTTTATGAAATTACGCGTAAGTACTGGGATGGACCGATTATCGGCGTAGGTGACTTAACGCCTGAATCAGCTGAAAAAGCGCTGCAAGCCGGCTGGATCGACGTAGCTGCTATTGGCCGCCCGCTTATTTCAAATCCTGATTATTTACAGCGCATCAAAAACGGAGATGCTCTTGTCGAATACGATGCTAAAAAACATTTACCAGAGCTTATCTAAAAAAAAGCGCTCCTTTCGGAGCGCTTTTTTTATTGGTTTACGTATGCCTGAACCTCTTGTTTCCAAATAGCATAGCCTTGGCCTTTTAAATGAAGACCATCAACCGTGAAATTACTTTTTAACTGATTATGTGTAGATACTTTCGAATACAGGTCAATGTAAGAATCGTTGTGTTTCTTAGCTAAACGCTTTAAATAGTTATTTAATGCGATAACATCTTTATTGTCCACTGCGTCGCCGCATTTTTTATTGTTCACGGGCAGTACACTTTGAATATAGACTTTTGTATTCGGTGATTCTTTATGAATACGTTCAAGAATTTCAGCGTAATTGGCTTTGGTTTTTTTTACAGATTTTTGCTCATTTAAATCGTTAATGCCAATCATTAAGAAAATCTTTTTTGGCTTAGCATCTGTAATACTTTTTAGACGATGCAATACCCCTTCTGTTGTATCATCGGCTACGCCTCGATTGACAATCTGCTTATTATGAAAAAGTTCGCTCCATTCAGAGCGCTGGGTAATGCTATCACCGAGAAATACGATTGACTCTTTAGGAATACTTAATTGCTTGAACAAAGTGGTCCGTTCAATGTAATAAGGATTATCTCTATAGCTTTGCTTAGACGAATCCTTAGATGACAGCGGATTTTTCATCGCGCTGCTGCTTGTTGCATAAAAAGCAAAAACACCTATGAAAAGGACATTTAAGATAATGGAACTGATAAATACAACTTTCTTTGTTGAACTCACGAAAACGACACTCCTGTACTTTGTATGTTTTTTAGATAACTCTACGATGATATAGTAAAGCTTCCTGTTAACACTCTTTCCCTCCATACAAGACATTTAATCATTTTTTGTAAATAATGACTTTACATAAAAAAGAAGCGGCGCTTGAAAGCGCCGCTTCTTTTTCTATAATATAAGGGGTTAAAACGTACTTTTATTATAACATATAGTCTATGGTCATATTTTCCTCTATTAGAAAATAGTTCTTATGTCGTTTCTTTTTCCAGCTGTTTTTCTCTTTTCACTTGCTTTGCGAAGAAGAGTTCGTATACCACTGGAATAATAATTAAGGTAAGAAGGGTAGATGACGCAAGCCCTCCGATCACCGTGATAGCTAAGCCTTTTGAAATCAGCGTTCCGCTTGATGTAGTAAGCGCCAGCGGAATTAATGCAGCAATGGTAGCAAACGCCGTCATTAAAATTGGACGCAAGCGCGTTTTCCCAGCTTCAATAAGGGATTGGCGGATCGTCATGCCTTTTTGTTCACGATTTTGGGTAATTCGATCTACAAGTACAATCGCGTTTGTTGTAACAATTCCAATCAGCATTAAGAATCCAATCATGACGCTGACGGACAGCGGTTCTTTTGCAAGTACTAGACCAACTAACGAACCGATTGGCACAAAAATGAGTGACGATAAAATGATAAATGGAATACGCGCTTTTCCAAACGTAACGAGCATCGTTAAATACACAAGGCCGATTGCCGTTAAAATAGCTAGACCTAGAGATTGGAAGACTTCCACTGTCTCGTCGCTTCCGCCTCCACCGTCCAAGCTCACATCTTTTGGCAAGTCTAACTTTTTCACTCCATCTACAACATCTTTGGTCACAGCTTGAACATCATCGCCTTTAATATCTGCTTCCACTCGCGCAAATACTTTGCCGTCAAGCTTTTGAATAGAAGTGAACGTATCAATTGTACGAACGTCAGCAATATCTTTTACTAACACAGGCCCTCGTTCTGTAAATACTTGAAGATCTTTAATTTCTTTTACTGAACTAAGGTCTTTATCGTACGAAAGCTGAACCGCTCGTTTTGTATTATCTAATTTTAAGTCTCCAACGGATACTGGTTTGGTTTGGTCGGAGATTGTACCAAGCAGCTGAAATCCAGATACTCCGTACTCTGCGGCTTTATCAGGATCTACTTCTACTACAAGCTGCTTTTGCTTATCTGAGAAGTTATTTGTTACATATTTAAGACGTTTGTCTTTGTTTAAGTGGTTTTCCACTTGCTTAGCTGCCTTTTGCAAGTCATTTAAATTAGAAGAATATAAATCAACCGTTACGTTATTATTTGTAGGAGGCCCTCCTGTTGATGCTTCTTGTACATTAACTGTTGCTTTAGGCGATTCTTCTTTCGTGATGCTTTCCATTTTCTTTTGAACTTTATCAATAAACGTATCGACATTCACGCCTTCTTTTACGTTCAAGAAATAGCCAACTTGGTTCGGGCGTTTTACACCTGTTGAAAAGTCGCGTGATCCAACTTCCGTAGTCACATCTGAAATTTCATTTTGATCCGCAAACATCTTTTCAATTTTTAAAGATACATCGTTTGTTTTTTCAAGTGATGTAGATGCCGGTAATTGAACGTTGGCCTGAAGCATTTTTTGTTCTTCATTTGGAATAAACGTAAAGCCAAGTGAAGGAACAAGTGCAAATGAGCTAAACAGTAAAATAAAGGATAAAATTAAAATTTTGATTTTATGATTAAGCGACCATGCAATCGCTTTTGCATATCCGCGCTGCAGCTTTCCTTCTTTTTCTTCAGGCGGTACTTTTTTAAATGCAAACTTTGCTAAAATCGGCACGATTGTAATCGCTACAAGAAGAGATGCTAACAGTGAAAAAACAACTGTTAAGGCAAACGGCAAGAAGAACTCTCCTGTAATTCCTCCTACAAAGCCGATTGGCAAGAATACGACAACCGTTGTAATGGTAGACGAGGTAATGGCTTTTAAAATCTCTTTTGTGGACGATTCGACAAGCTCGTTGCTCATGCCTTCTTCTGAACGGCGAACGCGTCTAAAAATATTTTCAATCACAACAATACTGTCATCCACTACGCGCCCAACGGCTACAGCCATTCCGCCTAGTGTCATAATGTTAAGTGAAATATCAAGCTGGTTTAAGAAAATAGCTGATACTAACAGCGATAATGGAATCGATATAATGGCAATGATCGTAGCGCGGAAGTTACGCAAGAAAATCAGCACGGCAAGTTACGCAAATAATGCTCCGAGCAATCCTTCGCGCACTAATGTTTCAACAGACTTTTCAATGCCGTCAGCTGAGTCAAAGCCGATTGCGTAGTCTAACTGATCGTCATATTTTTTCAAAATTTTCATCGTTTCGCTCGCCACTTCAACCGTATTAGCATCTTGTTTTTTTGTGATGGCCATCGACAGTGCATCTTTGCCGTCATAGCGTGTATATTCGCCTTGTTCTGTTACGGCTTCGACTTTGGCAATATCGCCAAGCTTCACAGGCTTTGCTTCAGGATTCGTCGTAGATTTCAGCTGGATTTTCTTTAATGCATCGATCGTCGCAACTTTTTCTTCTACTCGCACTGGAATTTGAAGCTCTTTTCCGTTTAATGTTCCTGCTGGGAATGAAACAGCTTTTTGATTAATTTGTTCTTTCATCCCATCAAGCGTTAAGCCAGCTTGAGCTGCTTTTTCTTTATCGACCGTAATTTGTAAAAGGTCCTCTTTCACGCCGCCAACTGAGACGGAGTTAATACCTTGAATTTTATTCAATTCAGGAATCACTTCATCGTTTAATACTTTTTCAAGATTTGCATCATCTTTCGCAAACAGTGAAATGTTGAAAATCGGGAATGAACCAAATGAAAAACGGTTTACGTCTACATTTGATGACTCTGGTAAATCTAATTCTTTTATCGACGAGTTAATTTGCTGTTCAACTTTATCTAAATCCGTATTAAACGGGAATTCTAAATTAATAATACCGACGTTTTCATACGATACGCTTTGTACGCTTTTAACGCCTTCAATTCCTTTCACTTGGTCTTCGATTTTCGACGTGACGCTTTCATTTACGTCATCAGGAGAAGCCCCGGGATACGTTGCTTCAATGGACAGCTGCGGAAATTCGATATTCGGCAGTAAATCAATTTTTAGTTTTGAAAATGAATATAGCCCCGCTAAAATAAGTAAAAATGAAACGATAAACACAGCTACCGCATTTTTTAAACTAAATCTCGTCAAAAAATTCATCTTTTTCCTCCGTTACGTAACTAAGTTATTTGAAAAGCCTTCATCCTTTAATAGCTGCAGA
Organism: Priestia sp. MDV22-iso46; assembly: GCF_058629175.1. Lineage (NCBI taxonomy): Bacteria > Bacillati > Bacillota > Bacilli > Caryophanales > Bacillaceae > Priestia > Priestia sp. MDV22-iso46. The sequence continues at coordinate 508,914 of NZ_JBZVWT010000003.1, read as the reverse complement.
CCCGTTTTATTTTTTTTAAACAATTTTAGAGTACCCGCGGGTCAGTTTTTCGTGAAAAAAACTCACCTCCTTTCATGTGCTGATGAACTGTCTATACAAACTGAAATTTGATGGTCGCACGCTCCCCCTGGCAGCGAGATAAAAGAAAAGCCGTCTTGACCATATAAATCCCAACCTTCAAAAAAAGAGCTGTCGTGAAACATATCTAGCGCATACCCATTAGAAAATGTAATTCGAAGTATACCGATATCTTCATACCACTGTATAGAGATAATGTGCTGGCCAAGCAGCAGTGCTTCGACTTGCTGACGCTGCTCGGCAGAATGTAGCGATTTCCAGTCCGCTTGACCAAGCAAGATGCTGCGTTTGTTTTTTAGTCTCCATGGACATTCTGCCACAAGTCCACCTTTACTAAATCCAAGAGAAAACGGCAGGGTATTGTCTGTGTTAACCTTGGTAACGGTTTGTTCTTGAAAATATGAAAAATTAATTACTGTGCTGCTGGTATTCATCATATCCCTCCATTATCAACCAGTACCGACGAGTCATTTTTGGGTCTCAAAATAGCAGCCTTCAATGTATAAGTTCACAATGAACTCCGCATAGTTCATGATATCTTCTTCTGTTATATCATCGTCGGAAACGATATCCATCTTATACCCATTTAACATGCTGCAAAACGCTTTTGAGTGTAAGAAAGCATTTTTTATTTTCTGCTCTTCAATCAATTTAGCAACAAGCCCGTGATAATCCTCAAAAAATTGATGAAGGCGACCCATCATTTCTGGCATTTGGTGAGGGGCTTGCCAAAAAGAGTCCGGATATTTTTTAGTTTCGTAAAAAAAGAGCAGGTGATGCTTCGCAATTGAATACAGCTTTTCATGAAATGTTTGGCATTCATCCGTTCTTCGCTTTGCATGATACAAAAACTCATCAAACGAACGATTGTTCACAGCGATATAAAGCGACTCTTTAGACGAAAAGTACAAGTAAAGCGTTCCTTTAGATACACCTGCTAGTTTAGCAATATCAATCATTTTTGCTTCATAGTAGCCTTTGGATCCGAACACTTCAAAAGCAGCATCTAAAATTTTCTCTCTCTGCTGTTTTCGGTTTGTCATGGTAAAAAATCCTCTCATACGTTTTCGATACTATACATATAAAATAATTAAAATAACTTGTCAACACGTAGTGTGCTCTTTTATCCCTTGCATCACAAGAGTAGGTCAGTTTTTCAAACAAAATACTTCTATAAAGCAAATTAAAGCGTTTCCGACTTTTTTGTGACAGATACAAATGATGCTTGTATATGAAGAGCTCGCTATGGTACATTTTTGTCATTGATACAGAAATTTATTCCGTCGTTACGGGAGGAGAAAACATGGTTCTTACATCACCAATCGGTCGCCTGCGTTTAGTAGGAATTTTAGAAGGAATTTCATTTTTACTGCTGCTTGGCATTGCTATGCCGCTAAAATATGCAGCAGGCATACCCGAAGCTGTATCAGTTGTAGGCGCAGCACACGGTGCACTTTTTGTGCTGTACGCTCTTGCAGTCGTTCATGTGAAATTCGCGCATAAATGGTCAATCGGCCGCTCTTTATTTGCATTTCTTATGTCGGTTATTCCATTTGGTCCTTTTATTTTAGAGAGACAGCTGAAAAAAGAACAGTAAAAGAAAAGAACGTCACGGACATCATGTTTCCATGACGTTCTTTTTCCTTACTGTTCAGCACTGTTTTCGCTAAAATGGTCAATCGTTTTCCACCACTTCAGTGAGTGAGGTTTTAATAGCATTCCAATTTCTTCTGGGCTAATTTGCTGATCTATAATCATTTCATGCATTGCTTGAAAGAGTCCCGTTGTAACAGCTTCTTTCACATCAGCTTCACCTTCTATATACAGCTGTTCAATCGCTTCAAATACGTCCGGTTCACGCTGGAGCTGGCCGTTATATTCAAGAGAGATTAAATGACCCGCAACACGGCTTAATTCATGCTGCAGCTCGTCTTTATCGTTGAGGTCCACTTCTTCGCTTGGCTCAAAAGATGGGCAAGCTTCTTTTAGTAATGGAATAACATTTTGTTTTGTAATCATATCTAAATTCCCTGCCTTTGCATGTGTGACAAATTCTCTATTCTTTACCCTTTTCTCTTTTTCTATAAACTTGTTTTACAAAACTTTTCCGTTTTCTACAACTACTTCTCCTTTTTTTACTACGCAGTCAATATGATTTAAGCCATACTGATATTGAAGGGTTCGATAACTAGAGACATTAAAAATCGCTAGGTCAGCCTGTTTTCCGGCTTCAATACTCCCAATCTTATCTCCTTGATTAATAGCATGAGCTGCGTTAAGAGTTGTGGCTACAAGCACTTCTTCAGGACTCATGTTCATATTCATACATGCCAGGTTCATCACAAATTGCTGTGAAGTCGTTGGAGATGAACCTGGATTGCAGTCTGTAGAAAGAGTAACCGGAACTCCTAAATCGATCATTTTTCTAGCATCTGGCCATTTCATTCCAACAAATAAGGAATTCCCGGGTAAAAGTGTGGCTACGATCCGTTTTTCAGCCAGTTTCTTTAATCCTTCATCAGAAGCATACAAAAGATAATCTGCTGATATCGCTCCTACCTCTGCTGCGAGCTCCGCTCCTCTGCAGTATTCAAAGGGGTCGGCATGTATTTTAGGAAGCATGCCATATCTTTTCCCGGCTTCGAGTATTTCTTGACATTGTTTGAATGAAAAAGCATTTGGAAGACATACAGCATCATTAAATGCTGCAAGGTTATAAGAAGAAATTTGAGGAATCATTTCGTGAATAAGTAAATTGACGTATTTCTGCGTATCTTTTTTATATACAAGAGGTACGACGTGTGCGCCTAAAAAGGTACTTACTACATCAACTGCGTGCGTATCATTCAGCATTTTAGCGATTTGCAGCTGCTTTAGTTCTGTTTCTAGTTCTAAGCCATACCCGCTTTTCACTTCTATAGTTGTGACTCCATGAGCTAGAAAAGACGTAAGACGCTCATAACTCTGCTGATAAATCCGGTACGCATACTCTTCCTGTGTTTGAACGACAGTGGAGTGAATACCTCCACCTTCTTCTAATAAATCCAAGTAAGAAGTTGGCCTTTCAAACCGCCTATAAAATTCTTCTTCACGCGAGCCAGCGTACACGGCGTGTGTATGGGGATCAATCAGACCCGGAGTCACAATTTTATGAGAAGCATCAATAATCGTTGCGTCATTTCTTTCCCTTTCATATTTTTGTTCTAGCTCTTTTGTTGTACCTACGGTCACAATTTGATCTCCTTCTATCCAGACTGAGCCATTTTCAATCACCGTCAAGTTCCTCATTTCTTTTCCAGCTAAAGGACCTTTATTTTCTTTGGCCGTTACAACTTGCGAAGCATTTTTAATCCATAGCGCTTTTTTTGACATCGTTGAATTTCCCCCTTTTCTAGCATGTACCACGTTTTGGGGCCTCATGTTTACCGTAAACTCATTTAGATTCACCTACACATTTCGCACCTCTGCCTTCTTTCTTGTAGGTAGAAATTTGAAAAAGCATGTCCATGGTCTGAAAAGCGTGTTTTTAAGTCTTTAAAGCTAGATAACTTATATTTTTTTCAATTATATACGCTTTTAGACCCTCCTTTTCTCCGTTTTCTTACTTATCGACTCTCGTTTTATACAAATATATCCTTATATACTAAATCTTTTATCACATGTATTTTATAAACATCACGGCGAGTTCCCCTCAACAGGATAAATAATAGATTTCTAGGAATAGAACGTTTATAATATTCTTTGAAGTTTTACTTTTAGAAAGATTCACTAATGGAGGAAGAAATATGATTGTCAACTATAAAAACCAAGCAACCGGTCATCGCATGAATAACGGCTGGAATCTTTTCTACGCGTCAAACTTAACGATGTGGCGCAAAGATGAAAAGTATTTGCTTTTAGATGAAAACCAAGATGTAGTGATGATCTTTGGCTTTAAAAAAGACGAAATCATTCTAGATAAATTGCAAACGTGGGGCTATACATTTGGTGTCCATCCAGAGAAAAAACAAATTTCCTGCTTGCAGCGTCAAGAAGAAATTGGTGAATAAAAAGAGGGCTGAATTTCTTCAGCCCTCTTTTTTATTCATTGGTTTGTTGAAACATAGCGCTCAGCTGTTTTTTTTCAGATGGTTTGACAACATAATACCATGTACCATCTACCATTTGCCCTTCTCCTTTTACCGTTACCGTTTCGAAATCAGGCCGGCCATTCTTAATGATGTTATACATCGTAAATGCATCGCTGATATCAATATTCGTTCGAATATGCTTTTTTACAAGCGTGAGGAGACTTGGAATGTTTTTCACCGTTGACATGTTCATTCCTTTATCTAATAGAGCTTCCACTACTTGGCGCTGGCGATTATTTCTTCCTAAATCTCCTTTTGGATCTTCGTGTCTCATCCTAACATAAGCAAGAGCTTTTTCGCCGTTCAACGCATTTTCTCCTTCAGGAAAGATAAATGAATCAAACACAAAAGGAAACGGGTTCTTAACGTTCACTCCGCCAAGTTCATCTACTACATCTTTAAAGCCTTCCATATTTACTTTCACATAATAATCGACATCGATATCTAAGAATTTCTCAACCGTGCGCACGGTTAAAGGAATCCCTCCGTATCGATAAGCATGATTAATTTTCTCATCCGTTCCTTTTCCATCAATGTGCACGCGTGTATCTCTAGGGATCGGCATAACTTTTGCTTTATTGTGGCTCGTATCTAAGTTGACCACCATTAATACATCTGAGCGGCCTGTATCTCCCGGCCTTTCATCTACGCCCATCACCAGTACATTAAACGAGTGAGACTGCTCTTTAGCAGATGTTTGCTGTTGATAGGCAATTCCAAATCCAGCGGTTCCTAAAAGCAAAATACATGCCGCTAAGATCCCTATTTTGTATTTTTTCATTCATACGGTCTCCTTTACACATCACTTACTCTCTATATGCCTTAATGAATGAAAATTTATACCTTTTTAGAGAAATTTAAGCACACGTCAAAAAAGCCTGCTTGTTGAGAAGCTGGCTTTTCACTAGTAGATTTTAGCTTGATTTTTGATGCACATCACGCTGTGCCCATTCACTTTCTAACATACTCATTTCAATTAAGCTCCAGTACTGTCCATCTACAAGCCGGACATCTCGAAGAAGGCCTTCGCGTGTAAAGCCAATTCGTTCATAGGACTGAATCGCCCGCTCGTTAAAATCAAAGACGCCGAGCGAAATTCGGTGAAGACCCAGTTCTTCAAAACCGAAAGCTAACACTTTTTCAAACATGTGCGAGCAAAGCCCTTTTCCTCTATACTTTTCACCAAGCAGCACTCGGCCAATTCTTCCTGTTTTATGATAATAATCAATATGAGCAAGAGAAATATGCCCAATAAGCTGTTCATTTTCATCTATGACGGAAAAAGCATAGGTAGAAGCACCATCTTCATTTGCATATCGAATGTAGTGTTTTAACTGTCTAGGAGTAAGCGGAAAAGAAAAGCTAGAGCCGCTCCATTGCACCATAAATGACTCGGAGGGAATCCAATCCATTAGCTGTTTAAAGTCTTTTTTGGAGAACGGTCGTAGAGCTATCACATAATTCTCCCCCTTATTATTTCTGACTTTTCTAAATATATTACATTTATCACAATAAACTGTCAACTGTCTATGTAAAAAAAAGCCATCATTTCGATGACTTATAGCTGTAATGCTTTTCTGAGAAGAGTTAAATCATGAGTGAATTCAAAAAAATAGGTTCTATTTTCATTGTCAAATACCATCATGATTGGCTTTTGATTCGGCTCAAGAACAAAAATAACTTCACTTGCCAGCGTGTTGACCGCACTATTTTCAATTTTTACGGCTGGATCAAGAGGTACTTTAACAAGATAGCCTTTTTTAGGAAGCGGACTTGCCTTTTTATATAAACCAGTAATGGACGCAATACTTTTTTCGGCTTCTTTTTGAACACTTGGGGGTTTGAGCGTTGAACGAACGACTCTGCCCGTTTCAATTTGAAATATCTCTACTTTTGGCTGTTCAGCACTTACTGCCTGCGGAAAAATAAAAGCAGCGAATACGACGCATACAGCAACCCATTTTCGTATCATTTTTAGCACCTCTTTCCATTCATTGTGGATGAGATGGAGATAAGAATGGTCGTCTCTTCTTATACTATGACCTATTTTTATGTATTTATTTCACTAAATGAATGCCTATACTTCCATGTTTTTGTCATGTTCTCAGAACTTCCTCTATACACTACTAATAAGGACACGCTGTATGAGGTGATAAGATGTCGTGGTTTGAAGCATTTATTTTGGGAATCATTCAAGGGCTTACAGAGTTTTTACCGATAAGCAGCACGGGGCATTTGTATTTAGGACGCCACTTATTTGGCTTAGACGATGCAGGACTGTATTTAGATACGATGCTGCATATGGGCACTTTGCTTGCTGTGTTTGTCTTTTATAAGCGTGAGCTATGGCATATTATTCGTCATCCCTTTAGCAAGCTTACAGGGCTTTTAGTGATAGGAACCATCCCTGCAGTTGCGATTGGTCTTTTGTTCAAAGACTATTTTGACAGTATTTCTAAATCTGGCTTAACGATTGGCTGGGAATTTCTTGCGACGGGACTGCTGTTATGGTTTGGTGATTCCGTAAAAAATGGCTATAAAAAAATGGATCATATTTCATACGGAGATGCGTTTTTTATCGGCTCGTTTCAAGCAGCTGCGATATTCCCTGCTGTATCTCGATCGGGCTTAACGATGGCAGCTGCGTTAATGCGAAAATTAGACCGTGAAACAGCCGCTTACTTTTCATTTTTATTGTCGACTCCCGCTATTTGCGGAGCGGTGTTACTTCAGTTAAAAGATGTAGTCACAGGTGAAGTCGAGCAGCTTTCCATTTTCTTTTTATTCGTCGCCACCCTTTCATCTGCTTTATTTGGTTATGTAGCGGTAAAATGGATGATCAATTATTTAAAGCATCATTCATTAAAAACGTTTGCAATTTACGTTTGGATATTAGGTGCAGTCGTGCTGGTTTGTCAGTTTACGGGGGTGTTTTAAGATGAAGATGAAAGTCCGCACGCTTTTTTTAGTATTGTTTTTTGCCGGCATTTTAGTCGTGACAAGCTATGTTGATAACAATTCCCAGCAGTCGTTTGACAGCTTATCTCACCTTTCACTTGATGGAGGAGCTGTTGAAACCTCTGCAGATGAAGGCGAGGCGGAACAATTAAACATGTCGGTCAAAGAAGTTCATGTTAAAACAGAAAAAAGAGGCGGATACCGAATTGAAGTGTACGAACAAGTAAATGTTTATAGAGATGATAAAGGAAAAGTAGTAAAAAAAGTTCCCACGGGAGAATATCAAACGTTGAAATATAAACTGAATGAAAAAAAATAAACCACTTACCGAAGTAAGTGGTTTTATTTTTAATGGTTAAAGTGAGCTGCAAGAATCCACAGTGTACCAACAACGATACAAAGTGCAATAAAGAAACTGTAAAGAATGTTTGCAACCTGTACTTTACCATTTTCACTTTCAGTCATGTGCATGAACATTACTAGCTGCATTGCTGCTTGTAATAACGCTAGGATCATGATAAGAGTCATCGTAATGCTTCTTGATAGATCAGCTAGCACTACTAAACCAAGCGCTGCGAATGTTAAGGCTAGTGAAAGGATAAGCCCAAATACATGACTAAGCGGAAAACCTGCTTTTTGGCCTTGTTTATTTTCCATGTCTTATCCCACCAATCCGTTCAAGTATACAAGCGTGAAGATGAAGATCCATACAACATCAAGGAAATGCCAGTATAAACCGATAATAAATACTTTACGAGCAGTAACTGGTGTTAATCCTCGTCTTACTAATTGAATAATAATACTGATTGCCCAGAATACACCGACTGTTACGTGAAGACCGTGCGTTCCAAGTAGTGTAAAGAACCCTGATAAGAAGGCACTTGTTTGCATTGTTGCACCTTCGTGAACTGCGTACATGTAAAACTCACGAATTTCGTAGAAAAGGAATCCTCCACCAAGGACAAGCGTAATAACGAACCAAACTAAAAGTCCTTTTAAATCATTATTACGCATTTTAAAGATGGCAATTCCCATCGTGAAACTACTGAATAGTAGTAACAGCGTTTCGATCATAAAATCTTTAACAACGAACAGTTCTTCTGCAGTAGGGCCACCCGCTGTACGCGTATGGTACGTTAAGTACGTTACGAACAGCGTAGAGAACAACGCGATCTCGGCACCTAAGAAAATCCAGAATCCAAGGATATTCAGGCGACTTTGTTCTTCTTGGTATTCTAACGGCAATGATTTATCTAAATGTCCTGCCATTATTTGTCACCCCCTGTAATTCCTTCAACCTTCTTGATTTCATCTACTTTTACATAGAAGCCCGGATCATAATCAAATGAACGAGCAAGCATACAAGCAAAAATACCTGCTAATCCAACGATTGCCATTGGAATCCATTCAAATACTAAGCCAAATCCACCGATAAACCAGAAAATACCTGAGATAAACGGCACACCAGAATTGCTTGGTAAGTGAATTGGTTTTAAGTCTTCTGCTTTAATTTCTGTTTCATTACGTTTTTTCATGTGCCAGAATGCATCCATTTCTTTCACATGAGGAATTACTGCAAAGTTGTAAGCTTGAACTGGTGATTTAGTCCACCACTCAAGTGTACGACCATCCCAAGGATCGTTTGCAGTGTCGCGTTTGTTTTTCCATGCACTGTATAATAAGTTGATTACTAATACAAAGAAACCAAGACCCATTAAGAATGCACCGATTGTTGAAACTAAGTTTAATCCGTTCCAGCCAAGGTTGTCTGCATAAGTTTGCATACGACGAGTCATACCGTCTAAACCTAGGAAGAATTGTGGGAAGAAACATACGTTAAATCCAACAACAAAAATCCAGAATGAAATTTTTCCTAATTTTTCGTTCAACGTGTGACCGAAAATTTTTGGATACCAGAAGTATAAACCTGCGAAACAGCCAAACACTGTACCAGAGATTAATACATAGTGGAAGTGAGCGATTAGGAAGTAACTGTTATGATATTGATAATCGGCTGATGCCATCGCAAGCATAACCCCTGTTACCCCACCGATTACGAAGTTTGGAATAAACGCTAATGACCAAAGCATCGCAGTCGTAAATTTGATACGGCCTTTATACATTGTAAAGAGCCAGTTAAAGATTTTAACTCCGGTTGGTACGGCAATTAACATCGTTGTGATTGAGAAGAACGAGTTAACTGACGGTGAGTTACCCATTGTAAAGAAGTGATGCACCCATACAAGGTAACTTAAGAATGCGATACCGACCATTGATACAACCATTGCTTTATAACCGAATAAGTTCTTACGAGAATGTGTACTGATAACTTCTGAGAAGACACCGAATACCGGTAAAATAACGATATATACTTCAGGGTGACCCCAAATCCAGAATAAGTTAGCCCACATCATTGGAAGACCGCCGTTAGCCATTGTAAAGAAGGCTGTTCCGAATACACGGTCAAGTGTCATAAGTGCAAGCGCTACTGTTAATACAGGGAACGCGAAAATGATAATAATTGATGTGATGAAGATTGACCAAGTAAACATTGGCATTTTCATCATTGTCATGCCAGGAGCACGCATTTTTAAAATTGTTACAAAGAAGTTGATACCAGTCATTAATGTACCAGCACCAGCAATCTGTAGTGAAACGGCATAGAAGTTATTTCCGATGCCCTCACTGAATTCTTTACCTGCAAGCGGGAAGTAACTTGTCCAACCTGCATCAGGAGCTCCTCCGATTACGAAAGAAAGGTTAAATAGCATTGCTCCCATAAAGAATGTCCAGAAACTAATTGCGTTTAAGAACGGATATGCTACGTCACGCGCACCAATTTGTAATGGAACGATTACGTTCATTAGTCCGATAATAAATGGCATTGCCATGAATAAGATCATGATAACACCGTGAGCCGTGAAGACTCCGTTGTAGTGATGTTCATCTAAAATGTTCATACCCGGGAATGCAAGCTGCATACGCATCATGATTCCATCGATTCCGCCGCGGAAAAGCATTAATACAGCTGAAAGGATGTACATGACACCGAGTCTTTTATGGTCAACTGTTGTTAACCATTCTGTCCATAACCATTTCCATTTCTTGAAATATGTTAAGACAAAAACGATACCGATGACCGTCATAGCGATTGCTGCATCAGCAGCGTAAATCATAGGTTCGCCAGTGACGAAAAATTCATCTAGCTTCATTATGTCTTCCCCCAATCATTACGTTATTTAGTGTAATAAATGAATGTTATTCATGATTTGAGTGATCCATGTTTTCCATTTCTTCATTACTCGTTTTTTCGTCTTCTTTCATCTTGCTGTGATCATGTCCTGTACCACGTTCTAGCTCTTTGCCAGGAATGTATACATCTTTTGCATGGTCAATCCATTTTAAATGTGTACCGTTGTAAGTTTGACGACCAACAACGCCTGGGCTTAGGATTTGATCATATTTCTTTTCAGTCAGTTTACCAGCTGTGCCTTTTACGTCGCTAACCCACTCTTTGAAGTCTTTGTCCGTTTGAGCTTGAACTTCGAACTGCATTTGAGTGAAATGTTCACCAGAGAAGTTAGCACTACGTCCCATATAAGAACCAGGCTTATCAGCTTCTAAGTATAATGGCATTGACATGTTGTTCATCGAATATTTTTGTCCGCCAAGTTCTGGTACCCAGAATGAGTTCATAGGCCCTTGAGCTGTTAACTCAAATTTCACTGGCGTATCCGCTGGAATGTTTACGTAGTTAACCGTCTCGATATTTTGTTCCGGATAACTGAAAATCCATTTCCAGTTTGCAGATGTAACGTGAATCACGATTGGATCTTTATCCTTTGATTCTGCCGGTACTTCTTCTGCAGAATAGATCGCTTTAACAGTTGGCACTGCTAATAGAATTAAGATGATGATTGGGAATGCTGTCCAAATAACCTCCATCTTTAAGTTACCTTCTTGCTCAGGTGGCTCATAGTCCATGTTTTCAGGTTTTTCACGATATTTGACAAGAACAAATATAAAAATAGCAAATACGACAACAACCACGATCAACATCATCCACATAGACCAAATGATTAAATCAGATTGCGTTTTTGCAACAGGACCTTGCGGGTTCAATACAGCAAGCTTTGAACAACCGCTCAAAAATACTAGTGAAAGCGCAGATAGTAAACCTACTAGCTTCCAAAATCCTTTTTTTGGTTTCACTTAAAACTCTCCTTTCTAACAACACATGATGCGAAGCCTATATTGATGAACATTCAAAATGCGCTATCTTTCGCTAGATAACGACATTTTTATACAGACTCTCTTCCCCCTTATTTGTAGGCCACTACTATTGTAATACAAAATGACATTTTTTTCGTCCCTTTTGCTTTATTTTTTTATATTAAAAATATTCTAATATAGTGACTGTACCAATGGGGTTAGAGTGCTTCAACCTTGCGATATTCTATCACATAATTTGGTATGAATAAATGTAAATAAAAGGATCTAGCTCCCATTTCTTAACTATTTCTTTAGGAATAACTGCAAAATTAGCTTTGTATGTTTGCTTCAACATTGATATATCAATACACATCGACATAATTGAATATTTTGTGACAAATTTTCAAAGAAAATGTGACGCCTTGTATGAAACTTATTTTGCCCGTTAATTCCCTTTTACTTTGTAGCAAATATTTGATTTTTTTGCTTAAAATTCTTTCTTTCGAAAATATGAACAAAACGTGAATTTTTTTAAAAAGCTTTTTATTATAGAAAAAAGCTGCGTGTTATTCACGCAGCTCTTGATCCATAAATTCTTTAACCGTGATATCATCCCCTGCTTTATCTAGCAGCGTTGTCGTTGCTGGAAACGGATGTTTAATATGACTCGGTATCTTTTCATACAGCACAAAATAATCACTTTTTGGAACCGCGGCATCAATTGTATATGTATCGTGCACCAAAGCCGCCTTTACTCGCTCAATTTGTTTACTTCTATTTGTTCCTGTAAACAGCGCATATGTCCCTTTATTTGTATGGATATCATCATAATCCACTAAATTGCTCATTTTGGTACTGACTTCAATACGCAGGCGTTTGTTCCATCCTTGCTTCAATACGGCCATTCCTTCTTTATCACCAGGTATGGAGAACAAGGCTATGTATGTATTAGAGTGATCAACCCGTTTAAAATCTTGCAGCGTAATCCTTGCAGAACCATCAATACTTTCTTTATGCTCCCAATTTCGCAAATGCTGCTGCACACTTGCAGCATTGTTTTCAATCGGATATCGAATCATCTCATACGCAACAATTACAACCGCTATACAAATGAACAGAAATAGCAACCGCTTTATCTTTCGCACATCTATTCACCTTCCTTAGCTTACTCCCCTTTTATGTAATTGCCTAAATTATAACTTCCTATTAAACCTCTGTCTATGCACTAGGAGAACTACGTTTTTTTTTACCACAAAAGGGATTTTTCAAACCTTTTGTCATAAAAATACGCTAAAAGACTCAGTAGCTGTTGAACCAAAAGAAACCGATCCCTGCCCCCCCTTCTCATCTTCATAACAAAAAAAGATACCCGTTTTGACACAGGTATCTTTCAGCTTATATATCACAGCTTTCCAAAAGGAAACCCCATAAAGGTCATTTGCTGTTCTTTTTATTACACACATCTTTCCGCACACATGTATCCCTTGACCTGATACCCATGCTTTTTGAGCTGCCGAATGCTTAAATTTCGGGAAATGCTGTCAGGAACAATTACGACCACTTCTTTATATGGAATTTCTGCATGCTGTCTCTCTAAATAAGGAAGCGGAATATGGATTGCTTTTTGACAGGGGTTTTGTTTCATTTCATGAAAATGACGAACATCTACATACGAAATTGTTGTAGAAGCACAGTCGACGGTCGTCACTTTCTTTATTCCCTGCACCGGCACATAGCGTTTATAAAAACTGTAACAAATTAATAAAAGTAAAATACCTATGCTCATATATAGTATCGCCATGTTTTCCTCCCAATTAATTTCTATACCCCTGTATGTATACTATATTCAAAAGAAAGAATCAACACAGAAGCACTCTATCTCATTTCTCTCTGAAAGAAAAATGGTCTTTTTACACTTTATTATGAAACCACAATAAAGTGACGAAATCAATCATTATTTATTTTGATTTTTCAAAAGATTTAAATACCAGTAAACAGATCGTTTTTTCTTATTATAATGAAGAAACGCAGAATTTTTATTTTCATTTCCCCTTTTCTTTCCCGTTAAAACTGAGGTTCGCTTATGAGTAATACATTAGAACCAATGTTGCACAAACGTCAGAAAAATGATTCTAAAAGTGAAGGATGCGAGATAGGATAGTATGAACACGTGAAGGGAGAGATATGATGTTTGATTTGTACTATGTTGTATTATTTACAGATCAAGGTGAGGTAGCAGGCACCTGCCCCATCTATATAAGTCCCGAAGAAGACGTTGAAAAAGAACTGTTAAAAAATATCACTTTGCATAAACAAAGGCTGCAGTCAAAAAAAGAAAAAGTGTTTTATTTTGACCGGGATAAAGAGGATATGACGGATTTATCAGGTCACTATGCACACATCCTTACATTTGCTAACAACGACAGTCAAATTGCAAAATGGCTGGAAGAAGCACATGAGAAGCTGTGCAAAGCCGGGGAACTTTTTGTGGAGAACGGTTATTTTCAAAGCGTTTTTATGCAATATATTAATCAAAAAAACAATGTTTTAGAAAATTATTCGTACGAAGTTTGTGAGAAATCGGTAAAATTCATCTATCAAGCGAGAGACTATATTGTGATTGGCTCAGAAAAATACGAGTTAACTTAAAAATGCGATATACACAAAAAAGGAAAGCTTCGGAAACGAAAGCTTTCCTTTTTTAGATTAATCTCCTTCAAGGTTTGCCCGACAATTATTATGAGACAAAGAGGTACTTTGTGCTTCATGCTGTTTTTTCTCAACCTGCATTGTCATATCATCTTTTTCCGTTCTTCCTTTAGCGATGTGTTTAGTTTTATTTCCTTGGTTTAATGTCATGTTCATTCCCCTTTCTGGTGGATATAGTGTATGAAAATAACTCACACGCCATAAGAGGAAATGATATGAAAAAGCCCCTCTTAAATTGAGTGAGCTTTCTGCCTAAAACTGCTTTTCCTTTTATTGCTGAATCCGCATGAAAGGATATTCTCTATTTTAAACGTTCGTTTCTCGTTCCTTAGTAAGCACCAAGCTTTTACGCTCTGAGGATAAATTTTATACACAATAATAAATCGCTGTGTCAAACATCCTTTATCGTCCATATAAATAATTTCAACAGGTCGTTTTGAAGAGTAGCTTTCTTGAAGTAGCTGTCGCATAGAATTCGCTCCTTTAATTTTTAGTTTATCGAACGTATGTTCTTTTTTCAAGTGTTTTAAACTGAATAATTCTTTAGCTTTTACAGCTTAAAACGGGGAAAAGCATGGGGAAAATAATAAAAATCATACAAATATTAGGTAATTGTGATATGGTAAAAGGAATTACTTAAGTTGGGAGAGGTGCATGATGGAAAGTAACATACTTAAATGGATCCCCGTTCCTTACTTTCAATTAAATCAAGAAGGTGAAATCCTTCATTTTTCTAGTCAAGCACATTCTTATTTTTCTTCAGTCTCCAGTCTGTGGAGCATTATTCATAAAGACGACCGGAAACAAGCAATGTGGATGCTGTCACAGCACTCCTCACCTAACCCCATCATCAGGCATTTGCGTTTGAGAACGACCGATGATACATTTGTGAATTTTAAATGCACGATTCATTGGAAAAATGGTGTAGGGCATTTAGTATGTACCGAAAAGAAGAATGTCAAGGATCCGTTAGATGTTGTATTATCTGCTCAATCCTATTTAGAAAACTCGGACAAACGATTAAAAGAGTCGGACAAGGTGTTAAATAATTCAGCAGATTTATTATTTAACCGATTAAAACGCTAATTAAGTAAACAAAGTCTAAGCTATATTCCATTATTTCTATCATTTTTAAAATCATTAAAAGGCTACCTACAGGGGTGGCTTTTTGTTTTGGCCTGCATGTAAAGTCATTCTCTTTTCGCCCGCACCATTTAGTACAGAGTACATACACTAATAGGCATACTTTCTATATTTATGTTTTGCTCAGAAAAAAATTCCGAATAATCAATAAATGTTTGAACATTTTTTAAAATTGACATATATTATAAACAAACAATCATTTGAATGTTTGAATGAAGGAGGAAATCATGCCAAAAGACCGCTGTGATATTTATTGTTTTAATGAAGAAAAAGTAAATCGTATTAAGCCTGCTATCGATGCCGAAGCTGTTCAAGGTGTTTCTGCCCTGTTCAAAGCGTTAGGAGATGAAACGAGGCTTAAAATCGTCTTGGCTCTGTATAAAGGCGAGGAATTATGTGTATGTGACGTAGCCAATATTGTAGGCTCTACAGTTGCGACTGCTTCTCATCACTTAAGACTGCTGCGTAATATAGGAATTGCCAATTATCGCAAAGAAGGAAAGTTAGCTTTTTATTCTTTAAGGGATGCACATATTAAACAAGTAATTGATATCATGTTTGCTAAAAAAGAAGACGTAACCATTTAAGTTTTTCTTACCGTATAGGGAGTGGGACACAATGAAACACGAAGATAAAAAAAATCATCAGCATACCGGAAGCTGCTGCAGCGGATCTTCTTCACCAGAAATTGAAAGCAAGACCTGCTGCTCCTCTTCTTCAGAAGCCGCATCTACTGAAGAGCCTTCTTCCTGCGGCACAAAGAGTCATGAACACAGTCACAGCTGCTGTTCAGATACCATTGCGTTAACGACCGACAAAGGCCAGCATTCTTGCTGCAGTGATCACGATATAGTATCAGGCGACAGTGACATAGAAGAAACGGCTGAATACCGCGTATATGGAATGGATTGTCCTTCCTGCGCCGCGACGATTGAAAAAAGTTTAAAAACATTAAACGATATTCAACATGTAACCCTCAACTATAATACAGGGAAGCTCCAGGTAGCGGCAGCAAGTGAGTCAGCTCTGTTACTCATTCCAAGCTCAGTAGAAAAACTAGGGTTTAACATTGAGACTATCCAATCAAATAAAAAAATGAAAACGTATTTGATTGAAGGAATGGACTGCGCGGCTTGTGCGAACACAATTGTGAATCATTTAAAAACAGTTCCTGCTGTCAAAGATGTACGCGTTAACTTTTCAACGGGAAAAGCACAAATTGAGCACGATAACGAAGCGGATGACATTATTAAAGAAGTATCTAAAGCTGGGTATACCGCTACTTTAGTAACCAGCAGCAGGCAGTCTGCTGAGTCGCGGCACCATAAAGGCCAAAATGGACCGATTGTTTTTTCGGGTATTCTCATCGCATTAGGTTTTATTGGTTCTCATACAGGAATTGCTTCTTATATGACAACTGTACTCTACGCTATTGCCATGATTGTTAGCGGATATAAACCGGCTAAAAGTGCTTATTACGGAATTAAAAGCCGTTCTTTAGACATGAATGTTTTAATGACCGTTGCAGCACTTGGAGCAGCTGTTATTGGTGAGTGGCTTGAAGGTGCTACGGTCGTTTGGCTATTTGCTTTAGGTGTTGCTCTACAAACAAGGTCGATTGAACAAACAAGAAACTCCATACGAGGTTTGATGGATTTAGCTCCTTCTGAAGCATGGGTGAAAGAAAACGGCCAGCTGATTAAAAAAGCAGCGGAAGATATTTCAATCGGCACTACGATTGTCGTAAAGCCAGGAGACCGAATTCCGCTAGATGGTGAAATTATAAACGGCGAATCCAGTATCAACCAAGCTCCTATTACAGGTGAATCTATTCCAGTTGATAAAATAATCGGTGATGCTGTTTATGCAGGCACCATTAACGAAAGCGGATCGTTAGAAGTTAAGGTAACAAAGCTAGTCGAAGATACGACTATTTCTAAAATTATTCATTTAGTGGAAGAAGCACAGGAGAAAAAAGCGCCTACTCAAGCATTTGTTGATAAATTTGCAACCATTTACACGCCTATCGTCTTTATTTTAGCTTTATTCATTATGGTCATCCCTCCCCTGTTTGATGGTGCATGGAGTGAGTGGTTTTACAAGGGGCTTGAATTATTAGTTGTGGCTTGCCCATGCGCGCTAGTCATTTCTACTCCTGTCGCCATTGTATCTGCGATTGGAAACGCGGCGAAAAATGGGGTGCTCATTAAAGGCGGGACGTTTTTAGAAAAAGCTGGTGCAATCAATGCGATTGCTTTTGATAAAACAGGAACGCTAACAGAAGGTAAACCAGCCGTTTCAGAGGTTGTTTCCCTTGCTGCTGAAGAAAATCAGCTTTTAGCGATAACAAAAACGCTTGAAGACTATTCGAATCATCCCATTGCCCGTGCTATCGTGGATTATGCAGCGGAGAAAAAAGTCGATTCTTTACAAGGATCAAATTTTAAAATCCTTACAGGAAAAGGCGTTCAGGCAACAATTCAAGAAACGGTTTATTACGCAGGTAATGCAAAATTATTCTCAGATTTAGGAACACCTCTATCCCACTGCTGGTCTCATATTGAAAAGCTTCAAAACGAAGGTAAAACGATTATTATTGTCGGAACAGCTAAAAGTGTTCTAGGTATTATTAGCGTAGCTGATACCATCAGACATACAACCGTATCTGCTTTAGAAAGCCTCAAACAAAACGGAATGCAGCAAATTGTGATGTTAACCGGTGATAACGAAGGAACAGCTAAAATGATTGCCTCTGAGTCGCGGGTAGACCGCTATTTCGCCGATTTGCTGCCTGAAGACAAAGTAAAAGCCATACAGCAGCTTCAACATGAAGGGTATCAAACGGCTATGGTTGGAGATGGAATTAATGACGCCCCTGCCCTCGCAACTGCTGATCTTGGCATTGCAATGGGCGGTGCTGGTACTGATACGGCCATGGAAACAGCTGATATTGTTCTCATGGCAGACAATTTAGAAAAGCTTCCTCATACGATGAAGCTAAGCCGCAAAGCGTTAGCTGTCATCAAACAAAACATTTGGTTTTCTATTATTGTTAAAGTCATTGCCTTAGCCTTTATCTTCCCAGGGTGGCTTACTCTGTGGATTGCCGTTTTAAGCGATACAGGAGCAGCGCTACTTGTTATTTTAAACAGTCTTCGCTTACTCAAAATGAGAAAATAAATATAATCCATAAGCTTTCCAGCAGGCGTTGGAAAGCTTATTTTCTAGGAGGGTTTACGTGAATAACCGCTGGAATCAATTTATTTATAAGTGTTGGGCCCCTTTTTATGATGCGTTTTTTAATAATGGGATGTTTTATCAAGCCAGAAAAAAAGTCTTTCAAGACGTCCACTTTTCATCTGAACAGCGCATTTTATTTGTAGGTGTTGGAACGGGTGCAGATTTAGCTTTTATTCCTCATGAAGTAAATGTAACAGCCATCGACTATTCCAGTGAAATGCTTCAAAAAGCAAAAGATAAATACAAAAATCCATCTATAACCTTCCACCAAATGGACGCTCAGCAGCTAACATTCGACTCTTTTTCGTTTGATGTAGTTGTAGCAAGCTTAATTCTTAGCGTAGTACCTGATGCGGAGCAAGCTTTAAAAGAAATGACAAGAGTAGTAAAGCCTAAGGGAACTATCCTGATTTTTGATAAATTTGAAACTAAAAAGAAATCAGCGGCTTTTGCTAAAAAAATATTCCGCCCTTTCGTAAAATTACTAGGAACGGATATTGGACTCTCTTTTGAACATGTGTTTGAAGCAAGCCGGGATCAGCTTATCTTAAAGGAAAATTCAAGCGTCATGTTGAAAGGTATGTATCGGAAAATTATTTTGCAGAAAGTTGATGAATGACTTCAAAGACGAATAATGTCTTTTTCACATGATGGATGTACATATCATTTTCTATCTTTAATTGAAGAAAGGATGAACATTTTGATGATGAAATCAAAGGTCATAACAGTTGTCCTTGCAGCAAGCATGGTCTCCGGCTGCGGAAACGAAAGTAAAGAAAGTTCAGGCAGCAAACGTACAGAAGCAACACAACATGAAGAACATCAGCAGCACACATTAGGTGATAAACGAGAAGAAACAAAAAATAGTGAAACTCTTCCCTCTTTTCTGAATGACAAGCCCGAAGACATGCAGCTTATTTATGCAGCCGCTGCTAAGCATCAAACCTTACTAGAAAACATTCCTTGCTACTGCGGATGTGGAGAAGAAGCTAATCATCAAAACAACTACGACTGTTTTATCTTTGAAAACAAAGGAAACGGCGCAGTGACGTGGGATGATCACGGAACAAAATGCGGCGTCTGTTTAGAAATAGCGGCTCAAGCTGTAGTAGACTACAGCAAAGGCAAAAGCATCGAAGACATTCGCCAAGAAATCGATGATAAATATAAGGAAGGCTATGCTACGCCTACTCCTACGCCCGAGGTATGATGCTTCAGTATAAAATAAAAATTAGTAAAAGACTTTGATTTCTTTATTCAAAGTCTTTTTGTCATTTTATTATTGGTTGATAAACTCTCGGTTGACCTCACCTTTTTAAGTCCTTGTAAAATGTCATAATGTAAAAATAACACATTTGGACGTTTATTTACTGAATCCTCAGGGAATATGCTTTCTAACACCCAAATATAACCATGAGAGGAGAAAAAAAACTATGAGTAATTCTGTAGAAGCAAATCATTCAGCAAAAGTTGAAGGAGCAATTAATTCTATGAGCGAGGAGAAAAAAGAGGATATTCTCTCTAGCTTCGAAGGATTTAAAAGTTATCTAGGGGACAAGGTCTCAAAAGGCGAAAAGTTAGGGATGAATGAGGAACAGCTGGCTAAAACAGCTCAGAAAGTAGCTGATTACCTTGCTAAGCATGAAGAGCCGCGCAATCGAGAGGAAAACCTGCTTCACGAACTGTGGAAGGTTGGAGACAAAGAACAGCAGCATCACCTTGCCCATATGCTTGTAAGATTAGTTCAATAAATAAAAAAGATGACACGCTGCCGTGTCATCTTTTTTATTTACAGATATTAAACAGCGGGAATGATAATTTGCTGACCAATTTGTAAGTTTGTAGGATCTACGCCGGGGTTTGCATCCTGCAGCTGCTGAACGGTCATGCTGTATTTTTTCGCGATGCTATAAAACGTATCTCCTGCTTGTACGGTATACGTAGTGACAGGAAGAACAATTTGCTGACCAATTTGCAGTTTTGTAGGATCTACGCCAGGATTTGCATCCTGCAGCTGCTGAACGGTGATATTATACTTCTTTGCAATGCTATAAAATGTATCTCCAGATTGAATGGTATAGAATGTAATTTGATTAGAAGGTAAGTTTAAATACTTAGCAATTCCACGCGCGTGCGCTTCTCCCACTTCCCGAAGAAACGTAGCGTTTTTTAATTTTTCAGCGTCGGCTGTCGTATCGATAAACAAGTTTTCTGTTAAAACAGCTGGCATATTTGTTTCACGCAGTACAGCGTAATTAGCCGTTTTTAAACCACGATCTGCAATCGTCCCAAATTTCCGCATGATTGTTAAAATCTCTGTGTGCAGCTCTTTTTGTAAAAGAGAAGATTGACTTCCCTCTTGTGACGGATACCGATACGTTTCAAATCCAGTACCGCTGCCAGCATTGATGTGCATAGAAACAAAAATATCCGCTCCCCATGCATTAGCCCGGTTCGCTCGATCTGATAATGAAACAAACACATCGGTTGAACGGGTTACTTGAACATCTACGGAATAGTTATGTTCTAAATACGCCCGCGCGTGTAGTACAAGCTGCAGCGTAATATCTTTTTCACGCAAATTATTTCCTAAAGCGCCTGAATCTGTACCGCCGTGTCCTGCATCTAGCCATACTTTTTTCATGTGAACCTTTCCTTTCAATCATAATATGAAAGAACTTGTGATTAACACCGGCTTTGCCTGATGTTTTATCTCTCATTCTATATATATATGTGATTGGACAAGAAGGGTTCGTCCCCTTAAAACATTCGAGAATATTCACTCAAAAAAGCTGGATTTTGCTAGGTATTCTCTGCTGTTTTAAAGCACAAAATAAAGATGAACAAATGGGATACATGAGCTGGACTGCTTGTTACACCGCTATTGATTTCCGTGCAAGACTTCGCTTTCCGCGGGCGGTGAGCCTCCTCGTCGCTTGCACTTCTGCGGGGTCTCACCTATTCCACTTTTCCCGCAGAAGTCTTCTCCTTGCCCTCCAATCACCAGCTAGAAGCAACTACATACATGAAACCTACTTTTACTATAGACATAAAAAATCCGAACGAATTGGATTTATCGTTCGGATCTCCCTTTAACTAACCTATGTCCACGCCTTTTAATAGAGATAAAAAGCAGGTTTACCGTCTTATCTTTTGCTATTTCTCACTGAAAGCAATTTTTAAGCCAATAAGCGTAAAGATAGAGCCTTGCACAAGATTAAGCCGCTTAGACAGCGCCGGAGATTTTCGCAAAAACTCTCCTACTTTCCCTGCAAATAGACTAATTAACGTAAAAATAATCAGCGCTTGAACTAAAAACACAGCGCCGTAAACAAGCATTTGCTGTGTGGCGTGTCCGGTTGAATGATTAACAAACTGAGGTAAAAGAGCAAGAAAAAAAAGCGAAACTTTTGGATTTAGCAGATTCATAATCACTCCTTTTTTATATAGCACCTTGTACTCAACGGCTTCTTTGTTTTCAACAGCGAGAGCGGAATCTTTTGCTGTAAACGTCTTATAAGCCAGATATAATAAATAAGCTGCTCCAGCGTATTTTACAATAGCAAACGCTAAAGCCGATTGATAGATAACGGCCGATAGACCCAATGTTGCTGCAGCTATATGACCAAGCAAGCCCGTACAAAGCCCTAATGAAGTCGAGATTCCTGCATATCTACCGTTTGATATGCTTTGTGCTAAAACAAATAAGTTATCAGGTCCAGGCATAACCGTAAGCAAAGCGGCTACGCCTAAAAAAGAAGTGATTGATACGATATCCATAAGTCGTTCTCCCCCTGCATGATTTTGCCCACCATTATAGCATTTTTTACTATCTAGTATTCAAAAAAATAAAATTTATCCACAAAAGAAGAGGCTGGAACATAACTAAATCAATCTAATCTAAAGACAAACAAATTGGATACATGAGCTGGACTGCTTGTGACACCGCTATTGATTTCCGTGCAAGACTTCGCTTTCCGCGGGCGGCCGATGAGCCTCCTCGTCTCTTGCGCTCCTGCGGGGTCTCATCCCTTCCGCTTTTCCCGCAGGAGTCTTCGCCTTGTCCTCCAATCAACTGCTAGAACCAACTATACACATAAAATCTATATTCAACATAACAACAAAAAAACACGAACTACCAATCAACAAATAATTAATAGTTCGCATTTGACTTCAACTGAAATACTTTTGTCCCAGCCTCATTTTTACTACTTATTTAATTTGTTTTTCTATGATCTGTTCTTTAGCTGAGGCAGTCTGTGCTTCAGCTGCTTTCATTTCATTATTAACATCGATTGCTTCTTTTAAATACTCGGTTTTGTATCCGCTTTTAAGTGCCCAAGCATAAAAGAAAAGTGCAACAATTGCAATCAGACCCATATCCCAGCCGTATTTAATAATATTGAGTCCCCCGAACTTTTCACTTCCTATCCAAGAGATTGTCATCATACATAATAAGTAGACAATCATCCAAACGCCAGCTCGGAAGTTTTGACCAAAGCCTTTCCATTTGGATTTTGCTTGGTAATAAAAATAAATTGGCAAACCAATTAAAATAATAAATAATACCTGTCCAGTTAACGGCCATCTTGCCCAGTAAAGAGTAAGTGAAGCAAAAATAAATCCAAGAGGCGCTATTACGTTTAACCCTTTTATACGTAAAGGTCTATAAAGATCGGTCCCCGTTTTTCTTAACGTCATAGCGGTAATAGGACCGGTAAGATATGAAATTAATGTAGCTACAGAAATAATTTCGGCTAATATTCCCCAGCCTCTAAATAAAAATAAAAAGATGAATGAGACAAATAAATTAAAGAACATGGCTTGACGCGGAACTCCGTAAAGCGGATGAACTCGTCCCAGTATATTCGGCAAATATTTATTTTTTTCCATACCATAAATCATGCGTGACGTGGTAGCTGTATACGTAATACCTGTTCCTGATGGCGATACAAAAGCATCGGCATATAAAACAATAACAAGCCAGTTAATATTCAAGGCAATCGCTAGATCGGCAAACGGCGAATTAAAGTTAAGATGACTCCATCCTTTTACGATTTCTGAAGGATTTACCGCTCCAATAAACGCAATTTGAAGCAATACATAGATCACGGTCGCAATTAAAATGGATCCTACTACCGCAATAGGAATAGAGCGTCCCGGGTTTTTCGCTTCTCCCGCCATATTAATGGGGCTTTGAAAACCGTTAAAAGCAAACACAATCCCAGACGTAGCAACAGCTGTCAAAACGCTTGCCCATCCATTTGGAGCAACGCCTCCTGCAGAGGAGAAGTTTCCTCCGTGAAACCCTGCAAATAAAAGAGCACCAATTGTAAGCCCTGGAATTACAATCTTAAAAACGGTAATAAGCGAATTAGCTTTCGAAAATAAGCCTACGGTCCAATAATTTAAAAGAAAATAAATGATTAATAGTCCTGTAGCAATAGCCAAGCCTTTTCCAGTAAGAATCCCATTTTCTACTAAACTGCCTGTCCATTTCGCCCACTCCCATGGCCATGAACTCATATACTGAACAGAAGCAACCGCTTCAACAGGAATAACCGATACGATTGCAATCCAGTTTGCCCAAGCCGCAATAAAGCCAAGAAATGAGCCGTGCGAGTATTGCGTATACTTAACCATACCTCCTGCTTCTGGAAACATAGACCCTAGTTCACTGTAAGAAAGAGCTATAAATAAAATAACAACCATTCCAATAATCCAAGAAGCAATTGCTGCCGGGCCTGCAATTTGAGCAGCTCTCCATGCCCCAAACAGCCATCCTGATCCAATAATAGATCCAAGACCGACCATCATGAGAGAAAACGTTCCCATTTTTCTATGTAAGTTATTCATGTATCTAACACCTTTCTTCTATATTTTCTGAGAAGTTAGTTATTAAGCGCTTTCATTAAATTTTAAAAATAAAATTCATTTTGAACTCTAAAAATGCTGCTTAAAAATACTGACCAAAAGCTTTTCCATTCATTCACGCGTCCCCTTTCTTCATTTATTATTTGTTATTATATCATCATCAAGTTGAAAAGTACGCGTTTTGAATAAAAAATATTTTTATTTTTAGAATTTTGTACGTTTTCTCAATTAAAAGTGCGCGATTTGAACACTAACATTCATAAGAGCTGCCTTTCCATTAAAGTGATATACAAACGATCTTGTTGCAATAACCAGAAAAAAAGCAAGATAAAATGAGCGCTTCATTTTATCTTGCTTTTTTAAGTTATTTCACAACAGCTAATACCGTTTCTTTAAAGCTGTTATAAACATACGACCAAAGAGCCGGTTCTTCTTTATATCTTCTTCGTAACGAAGAAAAGACTTCTTTTTGTTTTTCTTCAAACGAAGGATCTTCTTTTGAAGGAAGCGTGGCACGAAGCTCATCGACGATTTGCTGAACTTCAGGAGCGCGAGGACCCCATTTTCCCAGTAAATTCCCCTCATTATTAAAAATTAAAATAATCGGAATGGCACGTCCTCCGTTTGTTAAGTGGCGGTCAATTAATTCGGTGTCTGCATCTCGCAGTGCAACGCGCACATCGATGCCGGCAGCTTCAGCTACTTTACGAATGATTGGGTTAATCATCATCGCATCTCCGCACCAATCTTCAGTAATTGCTAAGAAGTGAAGCTTGTGAGCCTTTAATTTGTCAGCGAGTCCATCTTTAGGAAGCTGAAATTGTTCATAAACAGCTAAACTTTCCTCCTTTAATGTACTCATGTCGTTCATATATGTTTGAATTGATTTTCCTTCTTCAAAATACTGCTGTTCTGTTTTCATCAAAATCCCTCTTTCTTTTTTGTATACGAATAGATGAGATGTAAAAATTCGGTTTACTCTTTTCTATACGCACTACTAGTATAGCTTTTAAGCACAGCGAATCAAAATATAAAAGTCAGCGCGTTTTTTTAATCCCGTTTTTTAGCCTGCGACAGGATTTACAACACTTCAATTTAAAAACAGCACATTGAGATGTTATAAAAAAAGAGAATGGGGTACATGTACACTATCAATGTAACAAATTTTAAATCTTTGTGAATATTTGAGAATGTTTATTGTGTAACCGTCATCTTTTGATTATGATAATGATATGTTAGCTACTTGACTAAATATGGAGGATGAGGCAAATATGAATCAATCCCCGCATGAAAAGCGAAAAAAACGCAAACAGTTTGTAGAACGTTTAAGGCTAAAAGGAATCAAAATAGAGCTGACAAAACCGCGCTCTCACTTTTCTTCACTATCCTTACTAAAATCATAACTCGTAACCACCTTTTTCTAAAGCGGAACGGTATCGAAT
This sequence comes from Priestia sp. MDV22-iso46, assembly GCF_058629175.1. NCBI lineage: Bacteria > Bacillati > Bacillota > Bacilli > Caryophanales > Bacillaceae > Priestia > Priestia sp. MDV22-iso46. Next base: position 483,128 of record NZ_JBZVWT010000003.1, on the reverse strand, counting down.
TTCAACTATCTATGCTAAGGCTTACATATCATTTCAAAAAGAACAGCTTCTAAGTGCTGTTCTTTTTTGGTACTTTTTTATATTTCTGCCTCTGTCAAAAAAATTATAAACCTTTTTCTTTATTTCCTCCTTTTTCTATCTGGGGCTTTCCTCTCCCTTTCATACGGGATTCTCAAAATCTATAGTTCTATAAATCCCTTAAATTACCACTATATTCAAGCTATATATAATATAAGTATATATTGTAAATTTATAACTCTTCCTATATAATCTTGTAGAAAACGTAAAAAAAAGGAGAAAATTGATGAAAAAACTGGGGGCAATACTATTATCATTTCTGCTGTTTGTAGGCGTATTTCCAACGTCTTCATTCGCAGCAGCGTCAACATTTGACACAGATTTCAACAAGTATTTAAAATCGGTAAGCCAAACGCGAGGCTTTGAAGTAACCAAAGACGACGTTGAATATTCGCTTTCACTGTACGATGAAAGTCTTGAAAACTTCGATACAATCGCAGATTTAGAAGATTTTTTAGGTGAACCAATTGCAGCTGACTTACATAACGTGCAAGATGTATATGCAGATTTTGACTTAGACAAAACAAGCTTAAATGCGTTATTAAAAGAGAATGGCCAAAGCTTAGACGATTATGTGTACCTAGATGATTTATATGAGGATGTTGGCTTCTATCTAGAGGGCGACGACTGGTATGAAGATGATGAGTCATATGACGAAGAAGACGCTTCTTACGATGATGAATTAAGCGAAGAAGATTTAAGCGGCTTACTATCGTTTATGCAGTCTGAATTAGGCTTAACTTCAGAAGAGTTAAATCGAATTGAAGCACATTTTACATCGTTAGAAGATGAGCTTTCAAATGAAGCAACGCTTAACCGCTTAGATCAATTAGGCGAGCGCTTAGCGGCATTCGAAGATTTTGATACAGCAACAGAATTATCTGCTGATCAAGTCGCTGAATTAATGTCTATTTATAAAGAAATGCTATCAATCTTCCATTTAGACGCTAAGTTTGCACTTGTACAAGGAGGAAATGAAAGACCGCTTTCTCTTACTGATTTAATCAACTTAGAAGAATTAAAAAATGCAAGTCTAAAAATTTCTCTTTATACAACAGACGGTAAATTTTTAGCAGACATGGTGATTACAGGCGATATGTTTAATTCTGATATCATCACAGACACAGGAAAAGAAGTAGAAAAATCTGCTGAAGCTGTAGCAAAACCAGCTCAAGCGCAAAAACCAGCAGTAGAAAAGAAACAAGAACCGGTGAAGAAACAAACGAATGGCGCTGTACAAAAAACCGTTAAAGGTGGAAAACTTCCCGAAACGGCTTCTAATTATGTAACAAATACATTAATTGGATTAGTGCTTGTAGCAGCTGGCTTTGTTCTTTTCCGCAAAGTGAGACGCGCATAAAATGGAACCAAGAAAAACAAGAAGAACAATCAATCGCAAAAAGCAGTTGATTGTTCTTTCCCTTTTAGCCGCCGTTATTTGCTTTGGTCTTTGGTTTACAACAACAAACGCCTATAAATTTGCAAGAGGCTATTTGGCATTTAAAACAATGGATACAGAAGAACCAGCCGCAGCTTCAGTTTCTAAAAGCAAGGACTCTTCAACAGCAGACTCTTCTGCTGAAGCTTCTTCTGTTGAAGCTAAAAAAGCGGTACATTCTCGTACTGCTAGCTCGGAAAAAAAGCCGAAAGTGTCAAATGTGTCTTACCCGAAACAGCCAAAAATCGGTGATTTAATGGGAGAATTATATATTCCTAAATTAAACGCTAAGCTGCCGATTTATCACGGTACGAACGAAGATGAATTAGAAAAAGGCGTGGGTCATTTTGCAGGAAGCGTGTTGCCTGGTCAAAACGACAATTCTGTTCTATCAGGACATCGCGATACGGTTTTTCGTAAGCTTGGCGACGTGGGTGAAGGCGATTCGCTCGTGGTGAACACGGCAGCAGGCACCTTCACATACAAAGTGAACAAAGTACGAATCGTTGATGCGGATGACCGGACTGTTATTGTGCCAAAGCCTAGAGCCACTTTAACCGTCAGCACCTGTTATCCATTTAACTACGTTGGTTCAGCACCTGAACGCTATATTTTAGTCGCTCACCTTGTGTCATCAACAACAAAATAAAAAAGCTGTCCTTAAAAAGGCAGCTTTTTTTAATGAATAGATTTCATTAGTAAATCAAACCATATTTTCAGCGAAGTCGCCGTAATAACGATCGCTAAGATAACTTGCAGCGACGCTACCTTCGTCTTTTGCCCGACAAAAGCGCCGATTGGAGCTGCTAGTAAGCTTGCTCCAATAATCATAAGCGCCGGAAGCAAAAGGACTTGATGCGTCATTACTTTACCGAATGTTGTTCCCATAGACGAAATAAACGTCACGGCTAATGAGCTTGCAATCGTTACGCGCACAGGAATTTTCAACACGGTAATCATAATAGGAACAAGTAAAAATGCGCCCCCTGCTCCGACAATCCCCCCGCAAATTCCAACTAAAAACGCCAGAGCTGCTGCCAAAGGTTTTGAAAACGTCACTTCGAATGAATCGGCCGCTGGATTATTTTTTTTGGGCATAAACATTAATCCTGCAGCAATTGTTGCCATCACGCCGTAAATGAAATTGATCATTCCTTCTGAAAACGAGTTTGATAGCGTTGAACCAATGAGACTGCCAACTAAGACGCTGATACCCATATATAAAATTAACGGTTTATTCAAATAGCCGCCCTTTTTGTAAGCAAGAGCTCCTGAAACAGACGCAAACAGCGACTGTACGGCTCCTATACCAGCTACTTCGTGCGCGCTGAACATTCCCACTCCTACAAGAGGCGGAACAAATAGCAACAGCGGGTACAAAACAACTGATCCTCCAATTCCAAGCATACCTGCTAAAAATGACCCGAAAAACCCGAGTGCAAATACCGTTATTAATAGTTGTACATCCATGTTTTTACCACCTGCTTTTATCAATCCAATATCATGTTTGTTATAAAGTATGTATACATACAACGCCTTATCTCTTCTTCCATTGTATCACTGTATATGCTTCTTTTCTGTAAAAATATTGATAAAAGTGCTTTCAATTATTAATTTTTTTAATCATTAAAATCCTATCGACTTTATGCGTTATTTGCTTTTAGCCTAAACTTCCTCGTTCTCCTCTCTGTTACTTGTGGTAGAATAAAGAAAAACTAGATGTTAGAACTGCCTACACGCTACGCTTATCTCAGCAGGCCCATCATCACAGGAGGCTTTCGTATGTTTGAATACAAAATTGATGACGAAGTTAGTTTGCATTTGATTGAATCAACTGACGCTTTCCCCTTGCTTTCTCTTATTAACGAGTCAAGACCTTACCTAAAAGAATGGCTCCCATGGGTAGATAGCATGCAAAGTATTGCTGACTATGATGAACTTATCCCTGAATGGAGAGCTCAATACTATAATAACCAAGGGTTCCAGGCCATCATTCGGTACTACGGAGAAATCGCCGGGATGATTGGTTTTCACGGAATTAATTGGGGAAACAAAAGTACAAGTCTCGGCTATTGGATTGGACATGATTTTCAAGGAAAAGGTATTATGACAAGAGCCGTACACGGATGCCTGAACTATGCATTTAATACGTTAAACCTTCATCGAGTCGAAATACGCTGCGGCGTTAATAACGAAAAAAGTAAAGCCATCCCTACGCGTCTAGGTTTTACAGAAGAAGGCCTTTGCAGAGAAGGTGAATACCTATATGATCATTACCACGACCTTGTGATTTATGGCATGTTAAAACACGAGTGGAAGCAAGCTCCTTATGCTCCTTGGCTTCTTTCTTAAAAGGCAGGATCAGTTGGACAAGCTATAGTAAAAAGATTAAAAGAAGCTGGGACAACAATATGTGAGTTGAAGAGAAATCCGAACGAGGTTGATTCTTAATGGAGAATCAACCTCGTTCGGATTTTTTATTGTGATGGTGAACAAAGGTTTCAATGCAGGTGCTTCTAGCTGTTGATTGGAGCGATTTCGTTATGTCTCCATCTCTTTTTTAGTTGAAATACTGAAGCTGTTCGCGGCGAAGCTTATCTTTTTGTTTGTCCGAAATTGAGTAGTCGTAGTTATAAATAGCTCCTTCCCAATCTCCATACATTGGATTTGGAAATACGATTAGCTTTTGGCCAAACGCTTCTTTTTGCTCTTCTACAAGCTTATTTCGATCAGTAATGGACTTTTTATCAAAGCCGCTAAAATCAGATAAATTATCCCCAAACAGCAGGACTACATTATGATTCGTCGCTACTTTTTGACGGCGCGTTTCTTTTCCTTCATCTTTTGGACCCGTTAATAGCACATGGTCTTTGGTTGCTTGAGGAATATGTAAATTCTTTAGGTTTTTAATTGTTGCCTCAAGCTGAGAAGTTGTACGGCCTGAAATATAGTAAATATCTACGCCTTTTTGATCCGCATACGTCAAGAAATCAACAGCACCTGGTACTGCTTTCGCTTTTGCTGCTTGCACCCACTCATCCCACTTATAAGGAAATCCTTTGCCGGTTTTGATTGCTGATGCTTGAAATGGACTATTATCAAGCACGGTCTCATCTAAATCCAAAATAATGGCAGGCTTTTTATCGGTACTTTTTGCAAGCGCCTCATCTAAACGAAGCTTTCCTGTATTATAGCCTTGGTAATACAAAGCTTTCATTTCGCCGGATGTTTGGTACCAAGCGTCGGCCATGATTTGCTGATCAGCGAGGTGTTGAGCGGGTTCTTTTTTCTCAGCAGACACTTCTTTTTCCTGCTGAGGGGCACATGCTGTCATTGAAAAAGCAAGTACAGCCACCCCTGTCAACGCTGATAATTTCTTATTCATTTCGCATCCACTTCCATCTCTACATATTTTCATACTAATAATGTTATATATTACCTAAATTAAACAAAAAATCAACGAAAATACGAATTATATTTTAATTTTAGTTAAAATTGTTCGTTTAAACTAATGTTTCCTCCCTTTTTTTAACCATTATCCAAATATTTGTTTATACATTTTCCAAAATCCGTTTTTCTCATTCTTTCTTTGTAATCTTTTTTTAGAAACATATTGGTTTATCGCTCATTCGCTTCAAAAAAACTTAATAAATCTGAATTATCTAACTTTTAATCTTGTGTTAGATTCTCTCACAAAAGTGCTTTTTTTTGAAAAGATATATAGTAAAATAGATTTTGTGAATTAAAAGACGGTGTTTTCTATCGAAAGTATTGTATAAATATACAAAAGGGGATGGAGATATGAATCACGTAAAACAATGGGGATGGATTACCTTTGGCTGTTTGTGCGTTGCCATCGGAATTCAATTTTTAACCGCTTCTAACCTCGTTATTGGCGGAACAGCAGGACTTGGAATCGTCCTGCAGCATTTAACCGGTATTTCATTTGGGGTATTGTTCTTTATCATCAATTTACCATTTTATTTTATGGCTCTTACGCAAATCGGGCTGCAATTTACGATAAAAAGCTTCATCAGCGTTAGCCTGATGTCAGTGATGTCCGATTTATTAGCTGCCAACTTTTCGTTTGAGCTTCCGCATCCGCTTGTAGCTGCGATTGTGGGCGGCATTATTGTCGGCATTGGACTGATCTTTTTGTTTCGCCACGGCTCTTCTCTTGGCGGAATCAACATGCTATGCGTGTTTCTTGATAAACGCTTTGGCATTAATCCAGGTAAAACAATGCTTTTGACAGATGTGTTGATTGTAGGCTCTGCAACAGTGGTATTCGGTGTAGTTCAAGTTCTTTATTCGTTAATTGGTATCTTCATCATGACAGGACTGCTTGGACGCTATCACAAACGCTCGCCAATCGAACGAACTGGTGAACATATGGAAGAAGAAGCGAAACAACAAACGGCTTCAACGATGTAAAAAAAACCGTGCGGGATTATCCCCGCACGGTTTTTTACGCTTATTCTGCTACTTTTACAAGCTGTTTTCCTAAGTTTGCTCCTTCAAATAAACCAAGGAACGCTTCAGGTACATTTTCAAAACCTTCTACAACGTTTTCGCTGTACTTGATTTTTCCTTGCTGCACCCATTCGCCTAACTGCTTAATGCCTTCAGGGAATTTGTCTGCATAGTCGGCTACGATAAAGCCTTTCATTAACGCACTGTTAATTAATAAAGGTGTTTGAACACGCGGTCCAACATCTTGTTTTTCTAAGTTATACAGTGAAATTTGGCCGCAAAGCGGAATGCGCGCAAACTTATTTAATAAGCTAACAACTGCATCTGAAATCTCTCCGCCGACGTTTTCAAAGTAAACGTCAACGCCATTAGGACACGCTTCTTTCAACGCTTCTTTCACATTTCCTTTTTTATAATTAATCACTTCATCAAATCCGAGCTCATCTTTTAAATAAGCAATTTTATCTTCAGAACCTGCGATGCCGACAACACGTGCGCCTTTAATTTTAGCGATTTGACCAACAACAGATCCAACAGCACCTGCTGCACCGGAAACGACTACTGTTTCGCCTTCTTTTGGCTGACCGATTTCAAGCAGTCCAAAGTAAGCTGTGAGACCAGGCATACCAAGAACGCCGATAGCCGTTGTAATTGGCGCTAGCTCTGGATCAACTTTCTGTAAGTTTTTTGCTTCTGCAGCTGAATAGCGTTTCCAAGGAAGCATACCCGTCACGATATCGCCTTCTTTAAAGCGATCTGATTTTGATTCCATTACGCGTGCTACAATGCCGCCTGCAAGCGGTGCGTTTAGCTCAAATGGAGGAACATATGATTTTGTATCGTTCATGCGTCCTCTCATATACGGATCAACAGAAAGGTACAGTGTTTGAACAAGTACCTCGCCTTCTTTCGCTGTAGGCATTTCAATTTTTTCGTATTTAAACGTATCTTTTGTTGGCATTCCCTTTGGGCGTTCTGCTAATAAAATTTGTTCATTCATCGATATCGCTCCTTTTTATTTCTCTGTTTTTTGTAAAATATGCTAAACTTACCTTTGTTATTTTAAATTATATATTGTGCACAACGCAAAAAATATGATTGTGCAATAACACCGAAGGAGAAAAAGACATGGAGCTAATTCGCTGTAAAGAAAATGTTGTTAAAAAACTAAATGAGTTTGTTGAAGTAACTCCCCCCGTTATTTTGTTTAAAAAAGGCAATATGTATCCGATTAAAATGGATATCAACTATAATTGGATTGCCACGGATGAACAAGGTCATGAGCATATTGTCGCTTCAAACACAAAGAATGTGCAGGACGACTACTGGTTTAACTACCATTTTGACTTATATTAAGGAGTTTCCCGGATTTACTCTTCATAAACGTTATATAAATAAAGTGTTGCATCAGTAAAAAACAGCTCCAGAATTCTGGCGCTGTTTTTTACTGTAGTAATCGCAATTGCACGTGTATTTGTTTGAGCAGTCACCCCGGTTGAAGACCGGCTAAAAAACTCTATTCTCACTGAGTACGTGTATGTACCAATTGATGTTACTGTATCTACCCATGTAAAAGAAAGAGCGTTTTGCTGAGTAAATGATAGTGTTAAAACGGCTGCAGCTCCCTGCTGTAAATTCTGTGAAAACAAAAGCTGAGAATTTCTATATACTCTAAGTGTTACTCCATATTGATAACTAGTTAATCCAAGGGGAATACTTGATTCAATTGTAGCAAAACCGTCTATTTTCATCTTTTGGTTGGGTTTTTTCGTCTCAGCGTCTACACTTAAAATGCTCGTTTCCGAACCATAAGTCAATGTCTGCACGTTTTGAGACTGTGCTGAAAATATGTTCAACTGACCTTGAATTACGTCTCCCATCTTCCTACCTCCAATATGAATTACATGGTAATAAAGTATATACTCTCCTTTTATTTAACATGACTAAGAGTTTACTAATCTCCACTAATCAGCTTGCCAGAACTATCTCTTGATTCACAAAAGCTATCTTTTATAATGTTCCATTTTCTGCATCGATATCTACTTAAGATTATGTTACAATCACGGTAAAGTAATTTATGATTGATAGAATAAAAGCTAGAGCTTGAAAAATTCGAGGTGGATTATGCAAGGTAAAGTTGTATATAAAGAAGGATTTTCAGTGATAGGCATAGCAAAAAACGGAGAGTATCAAAAAGAGAATCTTTTGAAGCAAATACTTAAAGAAAAAGAAATGATTAGCTCTTCAAAAGAACCTCATATGGTTACAGGCATTTGCATGGCTCCGAAAAAAGAAAATTATTTTTATATTGCAGGGACAGAAGTGGCTGATACGGCTTGTATTCCAAACGGTATGAGCGTTCATACGTTTCCTTCGTTTACATACCTGCAGTTTAAACACAGAGGTCCCATTACATCGCTTGGGTCGACGTATAACAGCATCTGGAATGAATGGCTGCCGAACTCTCCTTACAGCATGATTGAAGGTCCTGCTCTTGAAATTGTAAATACAGCTATACACAGCAATTTATATAGTGATACATATGAAATGGATATTTATATTCCCATAAAGCTGGGACAATAAAAAAGGTGAACTTAAGTTCACCTTTTTCCTATTTTTGCAGCTGTTTATATAAATGATAAAGAGTAAAAACGCACTCTGGATGACGCTCTTTATGGTTAAAAAATCCATGGGGAAACATGAGTGAAAGATTCCCTTTTTCAATTCCGGTCACATACTTGTTTTCCATAAGCGGATATTCTTTCACAACCCAGCGCGCTTCGTCAATAGTAGACGTAACCACTTCACCAAAGTATACGCCCATGCACTCTTCGAATTCTTCTTTTGTCATCGAAAAATAGTCAAAACAATTGCTGTCTTCTAGATCATAGTAAAGAAGCTCTAATATTTTCAAGCTTTCATCTGTAAAATCAACGGTGAATTCATCTACCGCTTTGCTTATTTCATGAATATGATTCATGCACTGTTCGCGCACTTGATGATAGTAATAGCTAGCTTCAAACTGATGTTCACACGTCACTAACGATTCTCCGTATGATGCTGTTAGATCATGATGCTTGCTCATGCTGACACCTCCACGCTAAGCTTATGGAGCAAGTATAACATTAACCAAGCAGCTATTGAGCATCTTCCATTAACAACCTATCCGTGGCAATATTAGGTTCACTTTTTGCTCATTATTCTGCCGTACACAAATCCTCCGCTAACAAGAAGAATACCGCTAATTAATACGCTGCTTAAAAAGGTTTGCGAATGCATCAAGTGATTATACATCATCCACACGCTCATTTCGTCATCTCCTTTTGGCTTTTTTAACTAGTATCCCCGATTTTCTTACCGCACATGCCGGCGTTTTCACTGTTTTTTCATCAAGTTTCTATATAGTTAAAGCCGTGAAGCCAACTATCTTTTTTCATCGTTTTACTCTTTAAAAAGCCTGCTTATGACTCTAAAGCAGGCTTTTTTTACATGGTGAAACAAGTAATTAAGCCGTCTATCCCCACTAATTGTGCATAGTAAGGTATAATTAAAAATAGTTTCACTTTTCTAAAGTGAGAAATACATATGAGGCATCAAAGGAGACATGCAAATGACAGAACTCGAAAAAGCGAAAATTCAGCACCGAAAGCTGTCCAAGGGACAGGTATTTGGAAGGGCCGTCGCCATTGCGATCGGTGCGCTGCTCATGGCCACAGGACTTGAAATTTTCCTTGTCCCAAACCACGTTGTCGACGGAGGAATTACCGGTATTTCCATCATGCTTTCACATATTACTGGCGTAAATCTAGGAATCTTTCTTTTTGTACTAAATCTTCCGTTTGTATTTATCGGGTACAAGCAAATGGGGAAAACATTTGCCCTTTCCACTATTTTTGGCATACTGGTTGTATCCATCTTAACTTCTATGTTTCATGAAGTCCCCGCGTTTACCGCAGACGTTCTCCTTGCTACCGTTTTTGGAGGAATTATTCTCGGAATTGGAATTGGACTCGTAATTCGCTACGGCGGAGCGCTTGACGGTACGGAGATACTTGCCATTTTAATCAGTAAAAAAATTCCGTTTTCTGTGGGAGAAATTGTGATGTTTTTCAACTTCTTCATTTTAGGAGCAGCGGGATTTGTGTTCACGTGGGACCGCGCCATGTATTCCATCCTTGCTTATATCATTGCAGCTAAAGCCATTGATACGGTTGTAGAAGGATTGGAAGAATCAAAATCAGCCTGGATTATTAGTGAATATTCCGACGAAATTGGCGATGCGATTAATGCGCGTCTAGGTCGAGGCGTTACCTATTTGCACGGTGAAGGTGCTTATACGGGCGATGATAAAAAAGTGATTTTCTGCATCATTACGCGCCTTGAAGAATCAAAGCTAAAAACCATTGTTGAAGATTTTGACCCTACTGCCTTTTTAGCCGTTGCAGATATTACCGAAGTCCGCGGCGGACGCTTTAAAAAACGAAACATTCACTAAAAAAACGCGCAGAAAGCATGATGCTTTCTGCGCGTTTTTTTATATAAGAGATACTTTTTGAACCCGCTTAAACCATTCATAACAAAGAAGCACAATTAAACATAAGTCGATTAAATCGCCTCCGTAATACATCAGCATAGCCCCTTGCTGCGCCCCTTCCGCCGAGACGTGCATAGGCGGGTGAGCGTACACATATTTTGATAAAATACCGTGAGCGGCAAGAGCAAGAACCAATACGGATGCTCGGTGCGTAAAAGTTTTTTGATGCGGCGAAGGATCAATTGAAATCATCGATACGGTGAATAAATAGCCGGCTAAAAATACGTGAATATGTACAGCGACATGCACGAAAAAAGAGTGATGCATCATGCCATACAGACTTGTTGTATAAAGAATCCAAAGTCCTCCTACGTTAAGAACAGAAGCTGTCACCGGACTGCTGATGAACCGAACAAACCGTCCTTTTAAAAGTTTTGACACTTTTCTGGCTGCATGAACCGGAAGCGTGCGAAGCAGCAGCGTAAGAGGTGCTCCTAACGCCATTAAAAGCGGAGCTAGCATACCTAAAAGCAAATGCCCCGTCATATGCGCGGTAAAGTCCATATGAGCACGGGCTGCGAGCGGTCCTGCTACAGAAGATATGGCGCATAAAATACCAAGTGTCCAGCTGGACGTCCTATATAATGACCATTTTCTATACGTCGCATTCGAAGACGCTACAGCCCACATATATAAAAAAAAGGCAGCGGCAAAAGGCAGAGCTAATAAAAGCTGAGACAATACTTCATATTTAATCATGATGTGCACCTTGTTTACGTGTAAACCATGTTAAAATGATGCCAATAAGCAGCATCAAACATGCAAGTACATTCCACGCAATGTCGTAAGGTGCAATCTTCACTCCGTACCGGATTTGATGAAGTCCCATAAGCTTGTGCTGCACGGTCCCGTCATAAAGCTGAAACGCACCGGCTCCAAGCAATACTCCTCCTATCCACCTTTTCACCCACCAGCCACCCCGGCGCCTGAGATCTGCCACCATAAAAAGTGATGCAATTGTAGCGAACCAGCTGAATGCATGAAACAAACCGTCCGACACTAAACCAGCGGACGTTGTGGACTTATCATAAAAATGATGCCAATGAAGCAGCTGATGAAACACTGCTTCATCAATAAAAGCAACTAACCCTACGCCAAACAAAAAGCCTGACCAGCTATTTCGAGCGCGGTGAACCACGCGCTGATTTGTAGTTGCTTCGTGTTTCTTTTCCATATATATACCTCCCTGGCAGTTCTTTAAGTTTATATCGATTCTAATGAACGTATACCCTATTAAAGAGAAATGAATCTATAATATGGAAAAATAGGAGCTATATCCTAATATCGTTTTCACTATCTTTTCATCATAAAGGTATAGGATAGTATTTGCGAAGCCAATTAGCATATTTTTTCATAGTTTTACTCCCTTTCTAATGACCTGTTTCCCCAAAGCAGGTCTTTTTTATATTCCGCTTCTCTTTTCACCATTTTTTCACCATAAAAGTATAGGATAGTACTTGCGAAGCCAATTAGCATATTTTTTTCATAGTTTTACTCCTTTTGAAGATCTGCTTCCCCAGAGCAGGTCTTTTTTTATATCCCGCTTCTCTTTTCATCATTTTTTCACCATAAAGGTATAGGATAGTACTTGCGAAGCCAATTAGCATATTTTTTCATAGTTTTACTCCCTTTCTAATGACCTGTTTCCCCAAAACAGGTCTTTTTTATATCCCGTTTCTCTTTTCACCATTTTTTCACCATAAAGGTATAGGATAGTACTTGCGAAGCCAATTAGCATATTTTTTTCATAGTTTTACTCCTTTGTGAAGACCTGCTTCCCCAGAGCAGGTCTTTTTTTGTTTTATGTTTCTTTTCACTGTTTTTTCACTATTGGGCGGTAAGATAGTATGTGTAAAGCCAATTAGCATATTTTTTCATAGTTTTACTCCCTTTCTAGTGACCTGTTTCCCCAAAACAGGTCTTTTTTTATTTTTTCTAAAAGCTTCCATCTTTTCACCGTTTTTTCACTTTTCTTTTGTATACTAAGTTTGTCAAAGCAATTTCATCATTTTTCATAAATGACCCCTATTTATTCCCCGCTTTTTGTGAGCGGGGCTTTTTTTATAAGAAAAGCATATTTTCCCCTTATTTTTTAAAAAAGCTTTTCTCTTTTCACCGTTTTTTCACTTTTCTTTTATATACTGTTCTTGTCAAAACAATTTCATCATTTTTCATAGATGTACCCTATTTGCACCCGCTTTTTGTAAGCGGGACTTTTTTTGTTTCCATACAAAAAAGCTTAACCCCGAGGTTAAGCTTTTTTCGTCTGCTTGCGAAGAACAAGCATCATAATCGTAATAATGGTAAACGCAATAAACGCTAAAAAAGGAATGGTGATAAACCCAAGCCAGTTAATATATTGACCTGAGCAAGGAACACCGCTTGTACACGTTTCAAATGCTTTAAGAGCCGGTATCTTCTGCAGGCAATAATGATAGCCTGAAAGCGCCATACCAATCACCGAAAACGGCAGGACGTATTTGTAGATGAACGTATCATTCCGATACACGGCTATACCTAGCACAATCGCGAGCGGATACATTAAAATTCGCTGATACCAGCAAAGTTCACACGGGATAAAGTGAAGAACTTCACTAAACGTCAAGCTTCCAAGCATCGCGATAAGCGCTGTAATCCACCCGAAAACCAAAGACTTGTTCATTATTTGTTCTCCTTAGCCGCATCTTTGACCATTTGATCAAAGTCATCGATTGTTTTTCCTTCGAATTTTTTACCGCCTACATAAATGGTTGGTGTACCTGTGATGCCTAAATCATTGGCTGTCTTCATATCTTGATCAAACGCATCTTTTCCTTTTCCGTCTTTAAATGCACTCGCTACTTTTTTCGCATCGGCATCGCTAGATACTTCTTTCAGCGTATCTTCTAAGTAAGATTCCGTTAAGACATCTTTCTTTTCGTCCGCTGCGTTTTGCTTTTTATAAAGAAGTTCATGGAATTTCCAAAATGTATCGTTTCCAAGCTCTTTATATACCGTCTCGGCAAACTCTGCTGCACGAGATGAGTCATTGTTGATAAACGCATAGTTCATAAAGTAGAATTTGACTTTGCCCGTATCTACATAATCTTTTTGAATCAGCGGGAAAAAGGATTCCGTGAAGTTTTTACAAGCCGGGCATTTGTAATCTCCAAACTCTACTACTTCTACCGGAGCTGACTCTTTTCCAAGATACGGCTGATTATCATATGTAAGAGCGGCCCTTTCATCTCCTCCGCCCTTTGACATATTAGAAAGGACGATTAACCCTAAAATGCAGACCGCAATAATTCCAATCACCCAAAAAATCCACTTGCTCGAGGACGTTTGCTGATTGGGCGTTACTTTTTTCTTTTTCTTTGCTTTTGACACAATCTCATCTCCTTCTTTTCTTTCTCTCTTACAAACTTACAAAGCTGTTAGAGCTGTAAAAATTAGCGCACACAAAATAAAAAACACGTATAGCGACGTCAGCGTTAAAACAACAGGAGGCTGCATCGGCATTTTCGTTTCCGGATTTAAAATATATTGAATGCGATAATTAACCGACGTATCAGCAAACGATACGTGCGCACACGAAAGACTTGTTTGTCCCGTTTTAACCATTTTCAAAAGGGCGCTGCCGATGTGAGCAGACGTGCCATTTTTCACAATGGCATCTTGATCAGCCAGCACTTCACGCATGACTTTGAAACGTTTATGGCTCCATTTAATAAACGGAATATACCATAATGCAGAAGCAAGCGTGCTTAGTAAAAATGTTTTGAGCGGATCTTTGTTTGCAACGTGTGACTGCTCGTGGTAAATAACAGCTTCTAGTTCATTTTCATCAAGCACTGAGAGCAACCCTGTAGACAGAACGATGTGCGGTGTAAACAACCCCATTGTTAATGCAATGGGCTGATCTGTTGTTAAAACTGTTAAATTCTTTCCGTACGCTTTTTGCAGGTGAGCCGTTGTTGTTTCATTTCGCAGCTTCGTAATCATTTTACGGACTTTCCGCATTTGAATCACTTGCTTTACAGCTTTAATGAACAGTACAAACATCGTATGAAAAATAACCGCATTCAGCATGTATTCAATAAAAAACAAGCCGAAAAAGTGGGCTACTTTGTTACAAAGTAAAATTAAGTTAAATGATAAATTCCATCCAAACAGCAAATGCAGCACATACATGCCCATTTGCATAAGCAACGTCACGGCAATAAAAAAGCACAGGTTAAAAATAAGCTTAGAACGCTTTAGTATTCCTTGATTCATTGATTATTCATCCTTTTTTAACTGTTTGACTTTTGATTCGAGCATGCTTAACAGTGAATCATCGACTTCTTCTAACGCATCAAGCATATGAGTAACAGCAAGCGAGCCAAATTCGTCGATCAATTCGTGCGTTAACTCTTTCGACTGAGCGTCGATAAATTCCTCTTTAGAAAGAATCGGCTGATACATCGACGTACGTCCTTTTAAACGCTTTTGCAACACGCCTTTTTCCACCAATCGATTCATAACGGTCATAACGGTGTTGAAGTTAACTGCTTTTTCTTTCTCAAGCACGTGCTGCACATCTTTAATGGACATTTCACTTCCGTTCCATAAAGCCGTCATAATTTTTGCTTCAAGCGGGCCAAAAAAGCGATTAAGGCCGGTTTCGTTAAATTTGAATTTTTCAATTTTCATATTTGACACCTCACACTACCAATTGTAGTGTGAGGTGTCAAATCCGTCAACTTTTCCATGACAACTGCCTTACAATTGTCATAATCACTTTTTTACTTCATCGGTTAAATGCTGAATGGATAGCACAACTGTATCGAGCTTGGCTTCGATTCGGTGAAGTAAATAAAGCGTCACCACAACGGGAAAACCAACGTCTGAGACAAGCGTAAACCACTCTGTCATCTTCCTCTCTCCTTTTAAAAAAGCCCTTCGCACCGAAGTGGAAGGACTCTCATTTTTAAATCGTAAATTCGGTTACATTTCGCTCGACGATTTGAGCGCCTTTTCTGGCAACGAGCGCTCCGCCGCTTGAAGTAAAGACATCGCTTGCGATCAGCGCATTCATTGCTGCTGTAATGGCTGCCGCGTCTAACGTATCTTTTGGTGATTCAATCGATAGGCTTACTGCTTTTTGTGACTCATTCAAAAACTGCATCGTTAAAGTTTTCATACTCTACCTCTTTTCTTATTTTAAAAGTGAAAACGTGACAACTTCGTTGATTTCAACAAGCGGCAGTGACTGCAGGCTGGCAATGGTTTCACTTGCTGTAATGAGTGCATCTGCAGAACTTCCAGGCTGAATGTTCATATAGGATTTTGTCTTTAAATCGGGTTTTCCATCCTCTTTTATTCCTTGTTCTAATACTAAGCGAAGCTGGCTTGAATGCTGAATTTTTTCTGCCATCTTTTATTCCCCCTTTCACTTTATATATAGAAATGGAAATAGGAAAGAGGGATGATGGAAACATAAAAATTTTTGGTTTATAATGGGAGATAGTCTGAGTTAGAAAGAGGCTTTGGTAATGAGAAAGTGGAGCTTTTTATTTTTTGTTCTAGCATTCATGCATCCAGCTTCAGCACTTGCTGACGAAGGTGCAGATGAAAAAAAGCTTGGTCCGTTTTACTACACGGTTTCTCATGATTATAGTCGAGAAAAATGGGATGTAGGGGTGTTAAATCAGCAAGACAAAACAAACATTCCTGAGACTGATTTGAACGATGAAACGCTAAAATTGTTTCAGCGTACGGTTGATGATTTAGCAGACCTCGCGATTCGATTTGCTGCTATGAGCGTACTGCTTGTATGTTCACTCGTTGTTTTTACGTACTTTCGCATTCAAAAAAAACGCCCTTTTCTCCGCTTGTTTTTTGTTTTTTCAAGCGTTGGCTTTCTATTTTGCGTCTATACATCATTGGAGTTGTTTAAAAAAACTGAACAAGCAAAATCTTTATTTTACTTACTATGACTTGAAACCCAAAAAAACCAGCCGATCGGCTGGTTTTTTCATGCATTTCTTACGGTTATGTACTTCTGTTCATACGTCATTTCTTCCGTTTGCTTTTGCTGCTCCAAATGGTAATAAGCAGCGCATACTCCTCCTAACCCAGCCAGTGCTAGGACAATTAGAAGTATGGATGTCGCTTTTTTCATTGCCTTTTCTCCCCTTATGTTTAACCCTACCTAGCAACGGCATCCGTAAAAAAGAGTCCCCTTTCTCTTCTTTACTTGCTCATTACTTACGAAAGATATTATCATACTTTTTTTCACTTTTGTCATTTTTTTAGTTATTGTCAAAAAATTGTATATTTTATCCTTGATTTAATGAGTGTTTAAGAAAGTCAATGGACTGGTTTTTTGAAAGGCCAAACGCTGTCACGATATAATCAACGTAGGCAAGAAGCTCCAGATTACCTCCCAATTTTGTCGTTTTAAATGATCGATTAAATCGGTATTGCTTTTTATCTGAAAAGACGAGCCCTTCTTCTTCTAAAAATGTTTGAAATTGCTCATGCGGAAAGTAAAGCACATCGTTTCGAACGTTCTCTAAGTCAATCACAATAATCATATCTTCCAGCTCTGCTTTTAATTCCATCATACAATCAATGTATCCGCCGATGCAGCTGATTAAAGATGTGAGAAAAAAGGGTCCGTTTATATATTGAAACTGCTCAAAAATCGTCTCATCGATATAGCTTGAAATACTTGACTTTAATACGTCATGAATTTGTTTTGATTCTTCCATGTACGGAATAGGAATATGAAACTTAGCTGATCCGTTATAAAACTGCTCCCACGCAATTGTTTTATCATACGCATCAATCACATCTGTGCTTCGAAAAATGATGGATTCCGCTGAATAAGAGGCTTTAACAAACGGTGTATGCAGCATCACCGTACTCTCGTCGTCCAAACGATAGTGTTTTGGCTCGCTAGACTTGCTTAAAATATATTGTTTTAACCGTTCTTCTTCCATTTGTTCAACTAAATGCAAATCATATAGTGGCAGCACGTACATATTACACATCCCGTAATGAATATAGCTTTTCCCATGCATCGGCCATTTTCTGTTATAGATAGACAGTTCTTTTGTGCAAAATTCCTCTATTCGCTGCGTTTGATCCTCGGATTTTTGATAGAGTCGATCTAAATGATAGCGATCATCGATTTCCGTAACCGGAGATGTGCCGCTTCCAATTCTTCTGTAAATTTTCCCGTAAGACATGTACGGAGGGTTCGGACCTTCGGGAATCCAAATGACAAAAACACCTTGCCTGGGGTGATCTTCAGGTGATAAAAAACGCGTAACGATACGAGGAATGGGATTGGTGACATCTTTAAGCATATTATTAATAAACAGCTCATATTCCTTGCGCTCGAGCAGGTTAATGGAATGGTCGTCTTCATCTACGCCAAAAATAAGCCACCCTCCTTTTTCATTGGCAAACGAAGCGATGATATTTGGGATTTTCCGTTTGACCGTTGAGCTTACTTCGCGCTTGAACTCAAGCTGATAGCCTTCTTCTAAATGTTTTTCCATCATGCGCTGCACATCTGAAAACTCAATTTCTCCAATTGTTTTTTTCTTTCCGTCTTCGCTTATAAATGGTGAATAAAACGATTCTTCGTTCACTTGTCTTCCCCTCCTCACCACTTCTATTTAACTTATCCATATGATGAGAAGTAAAAAGACAGTCATATTTCTTTGATTTTTTTCAAAAAACAAATTTTTTACCAAATTAATCCTGTTTTATATTATGATAGAAAAAGAGGTGATTAATATGATTGAAGCAATATTTTTAGACCGAGACGGAACAATTGGCGGCAGTAATGAAATACAATATCCAGGTGATTTTCAGCTATTCCCCCAAGCAAAACAAGCGATTATAGACATAAAGAAACAAAACATTCCGTTGTTTTCCTTTACGAATCAGCCCGATATTGCAAAAGGAAAGGTAAAGAAATCAGACTTTATCTCTGAGCTTTTAGCTTTTGGATTTGATGATGTTTACCTTTGTCCTCATGAAGATTCGGACAATTGTTCGTGCCGCAAACCAAGGACGGGCATGCTGTTAAAAGCAGCCGAGGAGCACAGCTTAAATTTGGCTAACTGCATCGTGATTGGCGACCGGTGGAAAGACCTCGTAGCGGCCCGTGCAGCAGGAGCACAATGTATTTTAGTGTTAACAGGAGCTGGGCACGACACGTTACATGCACGGGAAAAATGGGCTGACGTACAAGCAGCCTTTATTGCAGCCAATATACAGGAAGCTGTTGAATTTATCTTTACATCACTGAGTTCACAGCCGATACTACCGCATTCACATACTCGTTAAACAGCTGATTATCCTTCAATAATTGTTCATACTGCGGAGTGGTTATTTCAAGCTGCAGTCCTTTATGCCGCTGATTGCCGTTTGCGATATTTCGAGGTGAAACGCCTTTTAAATGTACGGGCGTTTCACTGATCGGAAAACCTGAGAGTGCATGACGCACCGCTTTTTCTAACTCTTCGTCTCTTCCTCCGATATAAGTCGTGCAGACGTCGCTGTAGGCACCGTGAAGAGAAATTGTGACCGCTGATTTTTTAACGAGATGACGCGCCATTTCTTCATCGTAGTTTGCAGACGTAACATGCAATTCAAACGGATTTTCTGTTTTCAGCGTTTTAAATACGTACACCGTTGCGTTCAGCTTTTCTGCTATTTTTTCTGCTACTTCTTCTGTCCCAATTTCCATCGTTCCTCCGTGAATAGCAAGCACGACAATTTCTCTCCGGCGAATGACACATTCTATTTCGTAATCAATTCCCGCTCGTTCACACTGTGATAGTTCTTGAAAACTTTGATACACATCCCTCATCTGTTTCTTCACACCTTTCTTTCATATACCCAGGCTTTATTTTTTCTTTTTCTTCATATAGTAATGGTATTAACCCTTTGTTTACTCGTTTATTTTTGTTTTTATACTTTATATTTTAGTGTGCACAAAAATTTTTTTTGAAATTCGAAATAAAAGTATTGCCAAACAAACCGTCCAGACGGTAAAGTATTCTAGGGAAAATCAAAAAGGAGGAAATTCATGTGTCTACATTTGATGATATATTGCTTGCAGCTACGCAGGTTGTACAGCGCGACGGTGTTGGAAAGTTAACGCTTGAAAAAGTAGCAAAAGAAGCCGGCGTCAGTAAAGGCGGTTTGTTGTATCACTTCTCTTCAAAAGATGAATTGATTAAGCAAATGCTGTATTCAGTCACAAAGAAATATGATGACGGGCTAAACGTACAAGTTGAACATGACGATTCTCCTGGCAAATGGAGCCGGGCTTATCTCTCTGAGACGCTTCATGATTTGCAGCGTGAACAAGTGATGAGCGCGGGATTACTTGCAGGTATTGCAACCAATCCTGAACTCCTGCAGCACTTTCAAAAGCAATACGAAAAGTGGCAGCAGCACATTGAACAAGACGCCATTGATCCAGTCCTTGCTACCATTGTGCGCTTAGCAGCTGACGGATTATGGTTCAGTCAAATGTTTGGGCTCGCACCCGTGGATCCAGACATGCAAAAACAGATTCAACAACAACTTCGGAAATTAACAGAGGAGGGTTTTCGATGAAAGCCTATTTATTTTTAGCCATTGCAATTAGTTCAGAGTTATTTGGTACATCTATGTTAAAAGCATCAAACGGATTTACAAAATTTTGGCCTAGCCTTGGTGTTTTATTAGGGTTTGGTCTTGCTTTCTATGCGCTTTCCACATCGCTTCAGCACATTCCACTCAGCGTTGCGTATGCCATTTGGTCTGGCGTAGGAACTGCTGTGACAGCTGTGATTGGCGTAGTCATTTGGAAAGAAAGCGGCAGTCTCACGATGGTATTTGGCATCGTATTAATCATTGCAGGAGTCATTCTTTTAAATTTAAAATCAGTGGCTCACTAAAAAAAGAGCCAGTAAATACTGACTCTTAAGCAAAGGAGGAAAATCGACTGTCTACTTATGAAAGTAGTATGTATCGTTTTCCTTTTTTTATACTCTTTTATAGATTAAACGGATCTAGGAATTTAACAGATGGATATTTGTCCTGGAACAAACGCCATACAAAATCGTTTTCAAACATAAGAACGGAATGCTTATCACGATCTTCTACTAGCATCACCCGAGAATCTAGCATGCGATCTTCAATTGTTGATTTGTCTACCCATTTTGCAATGTTATGAGACATGCGGGTGAATTCAAGATCGACATTGTACTCACCTTTCATACGGTGTTCAAACACTTGGAACTGAAGTTCACCGACTGCTCCTAAAATATAATCTCCAAAGAACGGCGTACGGTAAAGCTGTACGGCTCCTTCTTGTACAAGCTGATTAATCCCTTTTTCAAAGTGCTTGGATTTCATTGCATTTTTCGCACGAACTTTTACAAACAGTTCAGGCGGGAACTTTGGAAGAGCATCAAATTCGAATACTTTTCCCTCTCCTACAATGGTATCGCCAATTTGATACGTGCCTGAATCATACAAGCCAATGATATCCCCTGGATACGCTGTGTCTACTGTTTCACGGCTTGATGCCAAGAACTGATGAGACTGCGCAAGCTTCATTTTACGGTTCGTTCTTGCTAACGTCACGTTCATTCCACGCTCGAATTTTCCTGAACATACGCGTACGAACGCAATGCGGTCGCGGTGAGCTGGGTTCATGTTCGCTTGAATTTTAAAGATGAAACCTGAGAAGTTTTCATCCGTAGGCTGAACGGTGCCATTCGTTGATTCACGAGGCTGCGGCGGTGATGTTAATTGTAAAAATGAATTAAAGAAAGACTGTACACCAAAGTTTGCAATCGCACTTCCGAAGAAAACAGGTGTTAATAGGCCTTGCTTTACTTTTTCAATTGAAAAATCATTACCTGCTTCGTCTAATAGAGATAAATCATCCACTAAGCCTGGTAAATACATTTCATCGACGTGTTTTTTAATTTCATCGTCGATATTTTCACCGTCAAAGTCTGCAAAATAGGACTCTTTGTTTCCTTGGTATACTTCAATTTGTTTTGAAAAACGGTCATACGTTCCTTGGAATCGTTTCCCCATGCCAATTGGCCACGTTACAGGGTATGATTCAATACCGAGTACATCTTCAATTTCTTCAAGCAGCTCAAGCGGCTCTTTTCCTTCACGGTCTAATTTATTGATAAACGTTAGGATGGGAATACCGCGCATACGGCAAACTTTAAAAAGTTTAAGCGTTTGTGCTTCAATCCCTTTTGTTCCGTCAATAACCATGACCGCACTGTCTACAGCCGTTAAGGTACGATACGTATCCTCACTGAAGTCTTCATGTCCTGGTGTATCCAAGATGTTAATAAAGTGATCTTTATACTCAAACTGCATAACACTTGATGTAACCGAAATTCCACGTTGTTTTTCGATTTCCATCCAGTCAGATGTAGCAAACTTGCCTGATTTTTTTCCTTTAACCGTTCCGGCTGAACGAATCATTCCGCCCAGTAACAGCATTTTTTCTGTTAACGTTGTTTTCCCGGCATCCGGGTGAGAAATAATGGCGAATGTACGACGTGAATCGACCATCGTTTCTTGAAGTTGGTTGCTCATACGTTTTAAAATCCTTTCTGCTCTACAATTCCTATTTTCATCATTTCATTATACGCTTTTTTTATACTGCGTGACTAGTTTTTTTCATAATTGAATACTTCTACAAAATCAAAGAAATCGTCAACAAGGTGTAAAAAGCGAACAAGAAAAGACCCCTTTTATAAAAGGGGCCTTCTCCCAGTTTAGTTTAACGAACGACCAGAGAAACGTTCTGCTGATCGGCTTAAACTTTATAAAAAAAATTACTTTTGAACGTTAGCAGCTTGTGGTCCACGGTTGCCTTCAACGATCTCAAATGTAACTTCTTGACCTTCTTCTAAAGTTTTGAAACCTTCGCCTTGGATAGCAGAGAAATGAACGAATACATCGTCTTGTCCTTCTACTTCGATGAAACCGAAACCTTTTTCAGCGTTGAACCATTTTACTTTACCTTGTAACATATCTCTTTTCCTCCTTGTGTGACAATCCACACATTGTGTATTACTCTATTCCTGCTCTTACAATAAGTCAAGACGAACACTTCGAACTATCCTTACCGAACAAAAATAAGCACCTTTATTGTAACAAATCCTCCAAAAAAATTCAAAGGAATTTGCACATTCTTTTTGTTTGCTTTGATCCCTTACCTACAGCCTTTCCGCCCCTTTTTAAGCAGCCGAATGTGAACGCATTATCCGCCCTTCTTCTTGATGTTTTTTCTTGTATAACGATCCTTTAAATGGATAACGCTATAGAGATAGATACTCTTTCTATTTATGAGAAAGCAGGTGACATCACAACCTATGGAAGACATTCTCATGTCCCTTCTTAGAACCTTTGTTTCTTTTATTATCTTAAGCATTACAACTTTCCTGATTGGAAAACAAATTAACACACATAATAATCATTTTACATTTGCGATGTCCATCATTATTGGGTCGTTCATTGCAAATATGGGATTTGATTTAAAATTAAAATTTCTGCCGATGTTCGCTTCTTTTGCTTTTCTTGTGGCCATTCATTTTCTTTTAGCATCAACAGCTTTAAAAAGCAGACGCTTGCGAAAATGGATTTCAGGTCGCCCGACGGTTATTATGGAAAAAGGAAAGCTTCTTGAAGCAAATATGAAAAAAGTCAAATATTCTATTGACGACTTGAATCAGCATTTACGAGAACTAGGAACATTCAACATTGCTGAAGTAGAATTTGCTGTTTTAGAAGTAAGCGGAAAACTGTCGGTATTAAAGAAAACTGCTTATCAAAACATTGCCAAACAGGACGTTTTGTCTAAGCCGTTTAAAGAAATGAATTTACCAGTAGAACTCATCATGGACGGAGAAATTATTCATAAAAATTTAACATCTCAATATACCGAACAGTGGATCAACCTTGAGCTTTCAAATCGTCAGCTTCAGTTGAACCAAGTGCTGTATGCAGTTGTGTCAACAAACGGCATGCTCTATGTAGATGAGTATAAAGATCAGCTGTCCGCTCCTACAGACAGAGAATAAGATTGAGACATAACTAAATTACGCCACTCTAAAGACAGACAAATGAGGTGAATGAGTTCGTATGGATCGATCTTGACATGGCTGTTGATTTCCTTGCAGGGCTTTGCTTTCCGCGTGCGGCCGGTGAGCCTCCTCGTTGCTTCCGCTTTTCCGGCAGGAATCTTCGCCTTGCTCTCCTATCAACAGCTAGAAGCAATTACATACATAAAACCTATGTTCATGACCACCATGAAAAAATCCGAACGAGTTTGATTCTTGATGGAGAACCAAACTCGTTCGGATAAAATATGTTTGTCCCAGTTTCACTGTGCCATTTCTTCAACGGTTCCTTCTTTTAAGCCATAGTAGTTCCGTTCAAATCGCTTTATTTCTTGATCATAGCGGCGTACTTTTGCATCGGCTAGCTGGCGGCTTTGTTTTGTTTCTTCAAGCAGCTCGACCTGCTGATTAATTTGAAAAATAGTCGTCGTCAGCTCGTCTTGATAATCATAAATTTCATTTTGAATATCCACGCATACGGGCAAGCGATTTGCTAAAATAAAGTCCGTCATTTGCATAAGCACTTTTTTACGCTCTACCTCTTTCACTTTGCTTTTGACGGCCCGTTCTGCAGAACGGAACGTCAGCCTTACTTTAGAGAAGAAGTCACCTTTAATCGAAAGCTTGCGCTGCAGTTCTTCTACATCTTGTTTTAATGATTCATGCTCTTCAATCATTTTTTGAAGCACAAGCCCTCCGTTTAACGATGTGAGCTCCATTTCATCAAGCTGATGGCGGATGGCTGTTTTGAGCGTTTCAATTTGCTTCACCGTCTTTTTCTCCGTAGCGCGGAGCTGCTTAACATACTGCTCTGTTTTATAAATAAAGCTGTCTAACCGTTCACGGTCAAACAGTGACTGCTCTTTCTTTTTCATGTAATCTTGATACCCTGTGTGTACAGATGACCACTTGATCAGCAGAGACTGATAATTCAACAGCTCATCCTGATGCTCAAGCTTGTACGTCCACATCAGCTGAACAACTACTAATAACAGCGGTAAAAAAGTTCCAGCTTCTTTGCGTTTTGCAATAATTTCATGACTTTCAAAGCTCGCCATTAAAAACAGCGGCGCATTCATACTAAATAGCAGTGCTGGCGGGTAATTAACGGGAATAAAGATACTCATTACGGTTGCCATAAGGCCTGAAACAGCAGGGTATGCGTGCGGAGGAAGCTGTTTGTATAGCTCGATTGTCCCTTTTTTTTGCAGCAGTTTCACAAGCGCTTCCTGCTGATATTCTCCTAATGCATCAATCATTCTTTCCTGATACATGGGGGGCAGCTGTTCAATCCAATTCATCAGCTGCTGCTGAAACACAGCTTGCTGACGATTTGTAGCAATCATGTATTGCGAATCAATTAGATGAAAGAACAGTCGGATTTGATGGCGCATTACGTCTTCTAGCGTATGACAGCGTGCAATTGAAAACAGCTCATTGTATTTAGATACAAGCAAATTTCCAATGTTATCACTTAACTCGTACAGCTCGCCATTTGTTGTAGCATGGGAAACAGGAAGTTCAAAAAACTTCGCCATTTCAAGCAAAATATGCAGATGCATGTCTACTTCAGGCTGTTTTTCAAGCAATTTCATTTCTTCTACCAATGACGCTTGAAAATCCGTATGCTCCGTTTGCTGATACTGTGCTGACATTTCCGTATAAATGCGGTGGTCACATAACACATAAGCAGCTCTTAGGATATCGCCTTTAGACGTAAGCAACCCATACAATAACTGTTGTCCGTTCATCTTCACACCGTCCTTCATTAAATTTTCTTACTATAGCTTTCTATCATTTTATACTTTTTCTATAAATTCGATGCAATAGTTCAAATTTCCTGTTATCTTTCTTCTTGCTTCCTTAATACAAAGAGTGCCGTCCAACATGACATCAGTGCAGGCGGAATGGTCCAAGTCATATATCGCCACTCACCCGTCACAAGCGCCATAATGAAAAAGATGAGCGGAAAACCTATTAGTACTATGATGATACGTGCTCGGCTTACCGATTTTTTCATAGTGCATCGCCCCTTCTGTTCGTCCCTTATTCCTATAATACCCTTTCGCTTCTATAGCATTAAACACCTTTATAAACCGTTCGTACAATTCTTTGTTTTCTAGACAGTCTATGACATAAGTTTTAAAAAAGAACAGAGGATACCTCTTACTTTGATGAATCTCGTAAGCAGCTTTTATGTTTTGACAAGCTAAATCGAGAAAAATGTGTTATGGTAAAAGAAAATTTCGTTTTTACTACCTACATTGAAACGAAAGGGTTGATCGTATGAACATTTTTTTGATTGGCGCAAGCGGCAGGACCGGACAGGAATTAATAAAGCAAGCGATTAAAAACGGACATTATGTAAAAGCATTTGTGAGAAATCCATCTAAGCTTAAGATAACGCATGCGAACGTACACATCATACAAGGCGACGTGCTTGATTATTATGAAGTGTGTCAGGCCATGCGAGGGTGTGATGCAGTAATTTCTTGTCTTGGGACCGAAAATCTAGGGCATTCTACCCTTTTAGTAGAAACGACAAATCTGCTGATTCAATGTATGAACGAAAACGGAATTCAGCGTATCGCCTACACGGCTTCTGCCGGAATCGACGGAGAAATTCCAGGCATGACGGGCTGGCTTGCTCAGCGTATTTTAAAAAATGTGCTTCGCGATCATTACGAAGCCGTGAAGCTCTTGAAGGTAAGCGGACTCGACTGGACTGTTGCTCGGCCAATGGGGTTAACGAGCGGTCCATTAACTACGTATTATCGTATAGGAGAAGCTAGCGTACCAGAAAACGGACGTAACATCAGCCGTTCTGACGTCGCTCATTTTCTCCTTCAAGCCGTAGAAAACAACAGGCACATAAAAAAATCACTAAGTCTTTCGTATTAAGTGTTCTAAAGGAGTGTTGATAGTGAACCTATCAAAAATTTTTCTAAAAATAAGTCTTGTACTTTTAATGGCATGCGTCTTTATTGAAGGTAATTTTCAGGTGGCGCTTGGCATCTTTGCTGCTGTTTGCATGCTTGTCATAATTTTTGCCAAGCCTCTTTCAAAATCGCTGCTTCCTGCTAATAAAAAAACAGGAAAAAAAGACCGCGAAATATTAATGATGGTCATTGGTGTCATCGTTTTTATTTCAGGAAGCTTTTTTATTGCGTAGAAGCATTGTAAAGAAAACAGGCTTAAATCCACATTTTCAATCATATAAAAGGTTGTGCTGTAAGTCGAATGTTCGGCTTATGACGCAGCCTTTTTTTGGTTTCATGAGGTCTCTTTTAGCAATAGCTTCTGTCTTTTATATACATACCATTCCATTATTTAAGCAAATTACCTATCAACCCCTCTTATGCTTTTTTCATCAGTTCACATAATATATGTAGAAGATGTCATAAGACAAGCGTCAAACGATTTGTATCTAGAAAAAGGAGGAAGATAAATGAAATGCCCCCATTGCGCTTATTCTAATCCGGAAGGGGTAAAATTCTGCTTAAATTGCGGCCATGAAATCGTGGACCGTGATGAAAACTACAGCATATTCTACTTGTTTGCCCATCGTGTTGATAAAATACCAAGAAATGAACGTTCGGTTGAACCTAAATTTCGAAATATATTCTCTCGAGTCTTCCGACAGCACAGTGAAATGGAAGCTGAACGGCTTTTTATTGTAGGAACAGGACTTACGACTCCTAAAATAGAAGAAGTTGTAAATACATGGCCAAAGCCTTGGCTTTTTGCAAGGGTCTTTCTTATTGCGCTTATCGCATACTTAGGGCTATATCTAGGCGTAAGCTTGTTCGAAAACATCAACTTCATACCCGGTCTTATTGTAGTCGGTGCTTTTGCAGTGCCATTTACTACGCTCATTTTCTTTTGGGAAATGAACGCTCCGCAGAATATTGCTATTTACAAAATTGTTTATGTCGTTTTTATTGGCGGAATCCTCTCACTTTTATTAGCACTTGTGTTTTATGATATTCTTGGAAATAACACAAACGTGATCGTGATTGGAATATGCGAGGAACTGGCTAAAGTTATCGCGGTTATTTATTTTGTGCGCAATCTTAAATATAGATATATCCTTAACGGACTCCTCTTGGGAGCTGCAATAGGAGCTGGTTTTGCTGCTTTTGAAACCGCTGGCTATGCTTTACGGGCACTTCTTTCCGGCAGCTTTCACATGCTTTATTCTACAATACTTTGGCGCAGTATTTTTGCTCCTGGAGGACATGTAGCTTGGGCTGCCTTGACTGGAGCTGCCGTCTGCATCGTCCAAGGAGATAAGAAATTTCAGTGGAGCATGTTGATAAAACCAAAATTTCTCGGTGTATTTTTGCTTGTCGTTTTTATGCACGCTCTTTGGGACTCACCTATACTAGGTATTTTGCCCGCTGGACATACAATTTTAACGGTTATATTATGGATTTTAGTATTCAGTATGATTCGTATTGGGCTAAAAGAAATCGCAGATAAAAAGTTGGAGTTGACCTACTGCAAAGAAAAACCTACCCCCTCATAGGAAATGTTCAGCTTGCGTTAAGCTGCTCGTTTTAACTTTTTATTACCTTTATGTTTCATTTTGAAAATTGTTGTTACAAATTGTAAAAAAAAGCATTCAAACTACCTGTACATGGTATGATAACTTCAATAACATGAAAGGGTGACTTGGTGGATGAACCTAACTGAAATTAAGCACATGATAGCAAATTTAGTAAATTATAGAGATAGCGACATTACTCATACTCTTGCCAATAGGTTTACACTAAGTTATTCAAAACAATTAAACAGTTTTCAAATCTGCGACATTGAAAACGATATCATTTATCGTTATGAGGAACCAGAAACAACTGCGTTAGCTCTGTTTAACATGGTCCATAATCTTCCTGAGACTATTTATAGACATACTAATTCGTTTGAACAAGTTTAAAGCAGCAAAAAAAGCTCATTTATTAACTAACATGAGCTTTTTTGCCGGTGTTTATCTATTTTAGTTATTTATAACCTTCTTCAAAAGAAGAATATCCTTTTTAATTGCCCGTCTAATTTCTTCAACTTTACAGCGTTTGTATTCTTGTACTAAGCGATAGAGCTCTCGTTTAAATAAAAATTCATCTTTTTGGTTACTCATAGCAGCATACCCCTTATTAGCTTTCTATCACAAGCGATTAAAGAAAGTATTCCCTTTTCTTCTTGTAAAAAACAAATAAATTCACAAACAGATGTAAAAAAGCCCTTTATCATGCGCTTACAGGAATGGCGAGATGTGCTTTGCGCTAGACAAATGAAAGAATTTCGCTAAAGCAAATAAAAAAACATTGACTACTAGCTCCCAGTCAATGTTTTTTATTTTAGCTTTGTTTAATTAAAGTCGATTCACATACTTTTATGCGTTCATATCTCCTAAACCTGGAGCATGCTCATTTGGCATTTCAGATAAATGAGGGACTGGAAAAGCTTCCGGTGGAGGTGTTACGCTCAAGTCTCCGCCATTTCTGCTTGGCGTCTGCCCTTGGAATATTTCTCCCATTCGGTGCGGATCTAACCTAAAATCAAATTGCGTGTTATGATACCCCATCTCGACAAACTTTCTGCATTCAGGGTATTTGTTAATATCATAATTTGGTACAGGGAATAGTTTTCCCCAGTCCACGCCTAATGTTTCAAGAGCTTTTGCAAACGCATTTTGATGAGCATTATCTCGAACAATTAAGAAACCTAGCGTTTCTCTTAACGTTTGGTTAGAACTCATTTCGTATATTCTTGTTTTTTGTAAAACACCGGTTGATTCTAATACAACGTTATTCAGTAAATCAGCCACTAGATTTCCGTGATTATAAACCCACGAGCCGTTCCATGGATTTCCGCCCGCATCTACTGGCAGTGAGCTTTGAGCGCCCATGATATAGTGATGAGGATTAGCATGTTTTACGGCTTCATCAAGAGGAGCCTGATCTGAACCTTGACTTCCTACCCCGGCTCCGCCAGATTCATCTAACAATGCATTAATAGTATTTTGAACGAGTTCTACGTGAGCAATTTCTTCTAAAAAAACACCTTTCATTAAATCGCGATACTGCGTTTCTTTTCCTCTGAAGTTAGAGCTTTGAAAGAAATATTGCATCATCGTCCGCATTTCACCAAACTGCCCGCCTAAGGCTTCTTGCAGTACCTTCGCGGCCGCAGGATCGGGCTTATCCGGTTTAATGCCATTGATTAATCCTTCTTTGTAATAATACATATCAAACACTCCTTTTATTGACATTGCTTGTTTTTGAACTAACTTATGTAGATTTTTGTCCGCTATAGGATTTTTCACTTACAGTACCTGTTGCTTTTCTTCCTAACATATTCCGTGGTGCCATCTTTCTAACATGTGCACATAACTACTATTTCCATATGCGGTCTTTTTATTCTGGGTAGTCAAAAGACAACGTCATTGAAACACGTGGATAACACCCTTTGTTATAAGCAAAAAAAGACCTCTCGAACATATCGAGGGTCTTTCTTTCTTTTATTTAGAGAAAACTTTTTTACGAGTTAAATCATGATGCAACGAAGTATCAGGAATTTCCGGATTGGGAACTTGTCCTTTTGCTACAGGATCTTTGATATATACATATTCACCGCTTCCGTCTGGGGCACTTCCAGTAGCCCACGGTCCCTCTTCTGATTCAGCGCCTTCTGAAAGGTTCCAAAACTCATAAGCTTCTGGCTGTGATTCTTTTTCAGCCTCAGGAGGGAAAGATGCAGGAACAACTACTCCATTTTTTTCTTCTAGTTCGTTTATCGCTTCCATCCACTGATACTGGTGATAGCGATCACGCGCTAGCATTTTTCGGAATGTCGCGCGTACACCTTCATCTTTTGTCATATGGTATAACCTAGCTACTTGAAGTCTGCCTTGGCTTTCTGCATGCAAGTTCGAACGCATGTCTGCTAATAAATTGCCGCTTGCTACGATATATGAACCGTTCCATGGAACTCCATTTGAATTAGTAGGCAAACCACCAAGCCCGCTCACTAATAAATGCTGAGGATTAATTCCTCCCATGATAGCTGCTGTTGCAGGATCTTTCGCAGCTTCTGCTTGATCTTCTGGAGAGGCTCCATCAAGTAATTGACTAATAAGTGAACAAAGCATCTCTACGTGTCCAATTTCTTCTGTACCTATATCCATCAGCATATCTTTATATTTTTCTTCTCCTCGACAGTTAAATCCTTGAAAGAGGTATTGCATCATCACCGTCATTTCACCGAATTGTCCACCTAGTACTTCTTGAATCTGGCGAGCAAGCATCGGATCGGGGCGATCTACTTTGACTTCAAATTGCAGTTCTTTTTGATGACGAAACATGTTAACTCCTCCTTTAATATAATAAATTCCTTTTAGAGATTTTTTCCTCTTTTTTCCGTTCCCTCTCCCTATTCAATTAATCACTAAACTTGTACCTTTTTTCGTCTAGAACGAAAATGGATAAAAACACCTATTAATAAACTTAATTTAATAAGTAGAAAGACACCTAAAGAAAAGGAAATACCTGCACTTTGCTCTTTAGTATTCGTTCAGTTTATAACGTTTTATAGTCACAACCACTGCCAGATAGAAAAATGTTCACTAAAAAATGAGATTGAGACATAACTAATCACTTCAATCTATAGACGAACCAATTGGATAAATGAACTAATATGGATTACGTCTCTGTTAATTTCCGTGCAAGACTTTGCTTTCCGCGGGAGTCTTCGCCTTTCCCTCCAATCAACAGCTAGAAGCAGCTACAGATATGAAACCTAATTTTCTCTCCACAACAATAAAAAAATCCGAATGATTTGATTAATCATTCGGATCTACTTTCAATTAAAATACCTTTGTTCCAGTCTCTCTTTTCTCTATTACTTCTCTATCCCTGCTTTGATTTCTTCAATCATGCCTGCCATTGACTCAAGGCCTCCTCCAGATAAATACCAAAGGCCTGGATCAAGATATACAACGTGATTGTTTTTCACTGCATTGACTTCTTTTACGTACTCATTTTCAACAATTTGTTTAGCGGATGATTTTTCACCAATTGCGGCGCCGCGGTCAACTACGAATAAGTAGTCCGGGTTTTGCTTAACTAAATACTCATATGCAATGCTTTGACCGTGCTTAGCCGATGGATCTAGGCTGTCGTCTGCTGCTTTGATACCGAATACGTCGTGGATTAATCCGTATTTAGAACCCGGACCAAACGCTGTCATTTTGCTATCATTTGCCATCATTACAAGCGCTTTTTTATCTAGTTTGTCCGCTTGTTTTTTCAAATCTGCAATTTGCTTATCGATCGCTGCTAGCTCTTTTTTCACTTGATCTTCTTTATTAAAAATTTGTCCTAGTACTTTTGTATTTTCTTTAAATGACTTCATATAGTGCTGGTTGTCCGTATCGATATAAATCGTCGGCGCAATTTTTGAGAATTCATCAAATGAATCTGCTTGGCGGCCTTGAATAATAATTAAGTCTGGATTTAGCTCTGCAATTTTTTCAAAATCAGGTTCTTTTAATCCACCTACATTTGCGTACTTATCATCTTGATATTTTGATAAATACTCAGGAATCGCTTGTTTTGGTAAGCCCGCTACTTCAACCCCTAGTTTATCTAGTGTATCAAGTGCACCCATGCTGAATACTACAACTTTTTTAGGGTTTTTCTTAATTTTAATTCCGTCTTTATTGAACTGATCGGTTACTGTTACCGTCTCTTTTTGCTTACTTTCTCCACCTGTTGTTTCTTTTGCTCCTTGATTACCGCAAGCGGCTACAACAATTGCAGTTAAGACTGCTACAAACATTAATAACACTTTTTTCACTTTCGTCACCTCATGAATAAATTTTATGAAAAATACACGCAAATACGCTGTCCGCCAACTGTTTCGATTGGAATATCCATATCGTATATATCCTTTAATACAGACGTTTGAATGATGGTTTCTGTTGGGCCTTCACGGATCACTTCGCCGTTTTTAAGCGCCACGATGTAATCCGAATAGACAGACGCAAAATTAATATCGTGAATGACAATCACAATGGTTTTGCCTAAGTCTTCTACGAGACGTTTCAACAGCTTCATAATTTCAACAGAATGCTTCATATCTAAGTTATTGAGCGGTTCATCTAAGAAGATATACTCCGTGTCCTGTGCGATGACCATAGCGATAAAAGCTCGCTGACACTGTCCCCCGCTCAGTTCATCCAAGTATTTATCTTGAATACTTTCAAGCTTCATGTAACTCAGCGCCTGATCAACCGCTTGTTCATCGCTTTTTGTTAACCGGCCTTTTGAATAAGGGAACCGGCCAAAATTTACGAGTTCACGTACGCTAAGCCTGATATTCAGCTGATTGGACTGTTTTAAAATACTCATTTTTTTGGCTAAATCTGAGCTGTCAATATTCTCTATATTTTTTCCTTCTATTGATATTGATCCTGAGTCGGCTTTAATGAGACGACTCATAATTGAAAGCAGCGTACTTTTCCCCGCTCCGTTTGGGCCGATAAATGACGTAATTTTCCCTTTTGGAATCACGACGGATGTTTTTTCTAAAACGGTTTTTTCTCCGTATGTTTTACTGACATTTGTTACTTCTACCATGATTTATTCTCCTTTAGCAGCAAATAAATAAAGTAAATTCCGCCGGCAAAGTCAATGATGACGCTCAGCGTGGTGCTGAAGGTGAACACTTTTTCAACGATAAACTCTCCTCCGACGAGGGCTATAACACTAAGCAGCAGTGATCCCATCATTAAATAGGTGTGCTTGTACGTTTTGAACAGCTCTCTCGCAAGGTTCACAACAAGCAGTCCAAGAAAGGTGATCGGTCCAACTAACGCTGTAGCCACTGAGACAAAAATGGCAATCACAATCAGCATTTTTTTGACGAGCCCGTCATAATCAATCCCTAAATTTACCGCATGTTCTCTTCCTAGCGACAGTACATCAAAAATGGATGTAAAGCGCCACACGTAAATGCCAAGCAGGATAAATATGACGGCTGCTATGTATAGCAAATCGGTATTAACATTGTTAAAGCTTGCAAATGATTTATCTTGTACAATTTGAAATTCATTCGGATCGATCAGCATTTCCATAAATGAAGACATGCTTTTAAATAACGTTCCGAACACAATTCCAACCAGTAAAATAAAGAAAATATTCTTACCGGCTTTTTTGAACATCAGTATGTAAAGCAAGACCGAAAAGATAATCATCAGCGAAACGCAAAGAAGAAAATTAAGATTTTTGTTCATGATGATAATATTCGTTGAGCCAAAGATGTACACAATAAACGTTTGCAGAAATAAATACAGTGAATCTAGTCCTAGAATACTAGGAGTTAGAATTCGATTATTGGTAATCGTTTGAAAGATAACGGATGAAAACGCAATGGCTCCTCCAGTTAAAACAATCGCAGCGACTTTTTCAATTCTTCGCGGCAGCGTGTACTGCCAGTAGCCTAAATCATAGCTGATAAACAGCGCCACTGATAAAATGGCCAGCGCGGCGAGAATGATAATTTTATGTTTGTTATGCATAACGACCTCTCCTTATCAGCATAAAAAGAAAGATCGCACTTCCTATTACACCTACCATTAACCCGATAGAGATTTCATATGGGAAAATAATGACTCTGCCTAAAATATCGCACGCAAGTACGAACACAGCTCCAAGAAGCGCTGTATGAGGCAGGCTTTTGCGCAAATGATCTCCACGGTAAATCGATACGATATTTGGGATGATTAATCCTAAGAAAGGCAGCATGCCAACGGTCAAAATCGTAATCGAAGTAATAAGCGAAACAATGACTAATCCAATGTTTACGATTTGTTTGTATTTCACGCCTAAATTGATTGAAAAGCTTTCTCCCATACCAGCAACCGTGAACTTATCTGCGTAAAGATAAGCAATTATTAAGAGCGGTATACTAAGGTATAAAAGTTCATATCTCCCTTTGACTACTAGCGAAAAGTCGCCTTGCAGCCATGAAGAAAGGTTTTGAATCAAATCGTATTTGTAGGCAATGAAGGTAGCTAAGGAACTTACGATACTACCGAGCATTAAACCGACTAGTGGAATATAAATCGTATCGTTAAATTTAATTCTGTCTAGTATTCTCATAAACAATAGATTGCCCGCCAGTGAGAAAATGAAAGCAATGCTCATTTTTAATAGAGGACTTGCTGAAGCAAATACTAGTAGAGAAATCAACACACCAAGCCTTGCCCAGTCCATCGTTCCTGCCGTTGTTGGAGATACAAACTTATTTCGCGTAATTTGCTGCATAATTAATCCGCAAATACTAAGGCTCATTCCCGCCATAATAATACTCAAAAGCCTAGGAAAACGACTAAAAAACAGCGTTTGGCTTTCTTCTTTTGTTAAATGAAACAGATCCATCGCTGACAGATCTTGTACTCCTACAAAAAGAGACAAAATCGATAGTACAGCAAACACAAGAATTAACTGATAAAACTTCAACTTTCCTTACTCCTTTCTTCCCTCTATAAGTCTAGTTATCTCCTCCTTCATCATATGTAAATGATTATCATTATCAATTGACTTTCTTTATCATATCATTTTTCTCTAAATAATCAATGGTTTTCTCAAAATTTAAGCAAAAAAATACCTTAACAGATGGATCTGTTAAGGTATTTTAAGGTTCAATTAGACTTAAAAATCCAAACTATTAATATTAATAGTTTGGATTTTACTTTAACCAAGATACTTCTGTAGCAGACTCTTTGCATCAACATTACATATATATGAAATATATGTTTATATTTGAGAGAAATCTACTTATTTTGCAAATACATGGTTTCCAATAACTGCCGTTACTTGCTGCGTTGCAACCCATTGGCTTTCAGCGATTTTCGGATTATAGAAAAACAGCGCATCGTTTTCATGCGGGTTTGATAATGCTTCGCTTACCGCTCGTTTTGATTCTTCTGATGCAGGCTGATTAATTGCTCCGTTTGCTACTGGTGAAAATTGATATACGCCGTTTCCTAGCTGCTGATAAATAACGTCGTGAATGTTATTTGGGAATTCCGGTGAAGCTACACGGTTTAATACCACAATTGCTACCGCTACTTTTCCTTGGTACGGCTCACCTTTTGCTTCTGCCTCTACTAATCTAGCTAGTAAATCTTGATCTTGTGCAGAAACCGATGTAGACGGAGCAGTTTGTGCCGGCGCCGGTGCTTCTCCTTGAAGTTTTAATGTTTGTCCGATGGTAATGATATCACTTTGTAAACCGTTAACAGCTTTTAACTGATCCACAGTCATGCCGTTTTGTGTTGCAATATGATATAACGTTTCGCCTTGTGCTACTGTATGTACAGATGTTGCCGGACTAGCGGCAGGTTGTGCTTGTCCCTGGTCAGGAATCGTTAATGTTTCTCCAACGTAAATCATGTCGTTTTGGCGGTTATTAGCACCTTTCAGCTCATCTACCGTAACCCCATTTTGTTGGCCAAGCCCCCACAAGGTATCTCCTTTTACGACTTTGTGCGAAGCTGCTGCTGATGCTGTTCCTTGACTTGCTAGAAATGCTACAGACGCTGCAGAAGCAACTGCCCATTTTTTTACACGTTTTTTACTCACAAAAACTACCTCCTAAAATTTGAACCTGTTATTACCTTAGCACATAGATTCGCCTTTTCATTAAAAAAAACAGTAACATTTGTTCTAATTGGATTAAGTTTCTTACAGTGCCATTCATTATGTTACAACTTTTACATGACCCTTAAAGAATATGTAGAAATATGACGATTTGATTGCGAAACGAGCTTTTTATCTGTTTACTTACATTCCTCTTTCTGTAAAAAACTTGATTTAATTATGATTAATCGCAGAGATAAAAAGGAAAACAGCAGTTAAATAGAGAAATAGTGTAACTATTGAGGAATGGTTCAGCGCTTCTTTGTCAATTTACGTTTGTTTATTAATAAAGGAGGTCTATTTGGATGTGTGCAAATAAAATGTATGTGACGTATAACACGGAGAAACCGGCTATTACAATTCAAGGAGCTTTTTATCATACGGGAGGAACGCAGGAAGAGTTTTTGCGGGAATTCAAGTACTGGCTTGAATCTCACGGCTGGTCATTTATGGGCGTAACAAATGAAACAACGATGACAACGGCGAACAAAGAGTTAAAAGAAACGATGGAACAGCATAAAATAGAAGGCAAAAAAGTTCAAAGACTAGAAGATTTATAACGATTGCTTCTATGATCCTTCACACATGTCCAAACGCCAATACGTAAAAAAGCCTTTAGATGAGCTAAAGGCTTTTTTACATTAACGAGAAAGTGCGACCACCTTCTGATTTTCTACTCTCTCTTCAACAGGCTTTCTCATTTCTTTTTCCGTCCATACGCCAATGCGTTTTTGTCTTTTCCCAAGAGGCTGTTTTTCACATGCATAGCAAATTTCTGAAATATCATCAAAATGAGCTAACGACATCTTTATCCCTCCTTTTCTAAATATACACAGGCAAGTTAGTATGCTTCTTCCCTTATTTTCCAAAGCTAAACTGCTTCATCTTATATTTAAACAATTTATAAACAAACGGAATAAATAATTTCTACTTCATTATCATTTAGATTGTTTTATTTAGATATAGACGGGTAAACAAAAACTATCCCACCTCACACCCTGAAGTTTGAAACTGTCACGTAAAAAAGCTGCTTTCTATACATCTAATGTATAGAAAGCAGCTTTTTTATGTAGCTAGAAAAAACGCATTGATGCACCAGCTATAACAACAGGCAACCCGCCCTTTATTTTCTAGCAGTTCGTTTTTTGTAACGGTGAATAGTATGCATGGATTCATTAAAATCTTTCATTAGACGATAAGGCTTGCTCACTAACCTTATCGGAATTCCAGTTAAAAATCTATTTATATCTTTTTTATATTCTTTTGATACTCGGTTAGGTTTAGTAAAGACACGCTTGTAGACCTCTTTATAGAACTCTTTCAAAACATCAACTTTAAATACCATTGTACGCCTACATTCTTGACACTCTACGCGTACAATTTTGCCGTTAATATAATAAACGTGGTGAGGAAGCTCTTCTTTGCAACTGTTACAATATAAACCTGCTTCCATTTGGGTATCTTTCACACTTCCTCCCTCCCTGATTTACATTATTTATATAGTTCGTTTCTACGACTGAACAAGCACTTTTATTTCATTACCTGATAGAACGGCTTCGAATCCTTGACGCCAATAATCAAGAGGTACAATTTTAGTGATCATTTTCTCTGTATTAATTTTCTTTTCTTCAAGAAGTTTCAAAGCAATATGCCAAGAACTTGGTTTCTGAGAACGCGTTCCAATATATGTAATTTCCCTTTGAATGATAGATTCTTGATCTAAAAGGTTTAATTTTTCGGAGAAAATCCCTACTTGTACAAACGTTCCTTTTTTCTTAACCAGAGGCAACCCTTGGTTTAACGCCTGGACAGCACCTGAACACTCAAATAACTTGTCAACACCGTATCCCTTTGTATAGGTTAGCACAATTTCTTCTAAGCTTTCATTTTGGATATCTACAGTTACGTCGATTCCTAAAGACTTAGCTAACTCTAAACGCTTCTGGTCTTTTGTTATACCTGCTAATATAACAAACGCTCCTTGTGCTTTTACAACTTGCGCTTGCAGTAAACCAATGGGACCTGGACCAAAAATTAATACTTTATCTTCTTTTTTAACAACTGTTTTTTCTAAAGCTGCATGAACGCAGCAAGCTAGAGGCTCAGTTAAAGCAGCTGCTTTTAGGTCGACTGCATCTGGTAGCACATGGACACTTTCCTCACGTGAAATAACATATTCAGCAAAGCTGCCGTTTATTTGTGTGCCTATTCCTTTTCGATGAGCGCACAGATTATAGTCTTTTTCTAAGCAATAATCACACTCTCCGCACGTCACAAATGTTGTTTCACTCGTTACTTTATCGCCAACTTTTACTTTTGTTACAGCTTCCCCTACTTCAACGACTATACCGGAAAACTCATGCCCAAGCACAACCGGCGTCTGGGAATTTTTATATTGACCTGTAAACGTGTGAATATCCGTACCGCATATTCCGGTATACGCTACTTTAATCTTCACTTGGTTTTTCTGAACTTCTAATTCAGGGATTGTTTTTAACAGCATCTTATCGTAGCCTGGCTCTACCTTCATGACTGCCTTCATTTTTTTCACTCCTTATTTGGAATTATTAACACTTTTCCATAAGCTTCTTCTCGATTAATAATCATATTAAATGCTTTTTGCGTGTCTTCTAACTTGAATCGATGAGAAATTAATTCTTTTAATCTAATCTTTCTATTTAAAATAAAGTCAACGCTTGTTTTCCACTCTTTCCCGGGAAACGGTGCAGAATAAGAGTTCCAAAAACCTTGCAATGTAAGCTCTTTTCTAAAAATACTCTCAAATGCTGCTTCAGATAAACACACATCTGAATAAGCAATACCTAAATATCCAACCTTCCCTTTTTTACGAGTAACGAGCAGGCACTGCTCTTGAGTGACAGGGGA
Source organism: Priestia sp. MDV22-iso46 (assembly GCF_058629175.1). Lineage (NCBI taxonomy): Bacteria > Bacillati > Bacillota > Bacilli > Caryophanales > Bacillaceae > Priestia > Priestia sp. MDV22-iso46. The sequence continues at coordinate 443,819 of NZ_JBZVWT010000003.1, read as the reverse complement.
ACCTGCACATTCGAGTGCAAGATCCACCCCTCTTCCTTTTGTATAATCATTAATTTTTTCAAGGACATTTTCATAACGGGCATGAATCACTTTTTCACAACCCATGGCCCTCGCTTCTGCAAGCTTTTCACTAGAAATGTCGATGGCGATGATTTCTTTTACACCCGCAATTTTCAACCATTGAATCGTCAGCATGCCAATGACTCCTGCTCCAAAGACCGCTGCAGTGTCTCCTATTTGCGGATGAATATTAAGTACTCCATGAAGCGCTACTGCTAAAGGTTCTATCATAGCTGCTTCTTCAAAGTCCATCTCTCCTACTTGGATAACATTTGAAGCTGGAATATTGACATACTGAGCAAATCCGCCAAATGATTGCGCGCCAATCATTCCGTAGTTTTCGCATAGTGAATACTGCCCTTTTTGGCAATATTCACATGCGCTGCACGGTTTAAACGGAATAGCAGCTACTCTGTCTCCAACGTTCAAATCTACTACTTTTCCCCCTTTTTCAACGATATACCCAGCAAATTCATGTCCCATAATGGCAGGCAGCGGATACTTCCATCTGCTTGTCATTTTGTGTGTATCCGATCCGCATATTCCTGCTGCCATTACTTTTATTTTGACTTCATTCGCTCGGCAGGAATCAATCCCAATATCTTGATAAATAATTTTATTTTTTTCATGTAGCACAGCCGCTTTCATTGCCTTACCTCCTGTTTATGCCTATTTTAAAAAATAGAAGCCCACAGCTGAGAGAATTTAAGAATAAGCCAGTTAAATAAGTTTCCTCCCATGTCTAAACTTGAAATTTGTGTTGCACCTTCCGGCATAGAAAACTGAGCTCCTGATAACATTTGCGTATGCACATCTGCAAAATTCGTTGCCATATAAAGTGATAGCGCTACCATAACAGTGCCCGAAATAAGAGAGTGTATAATATTCCCTCTTAATGAGCCCACAACAAAAGCTACATAGAAAGGAATGGTAGCCAAATCCCCAAACGGCAATACTTTATTCCCAGGCAGAATGACAGCTAAAAGTAATGTAATGGGGACAAGTAACAGTGCTGTAGCCATAACGGATGGATGTCCTACTGCAAGAGCGGCATCTAATCCAATATATATTTCACGATCACCATATCGTTTTTGAAGAAAAGAACGAGCTGCTTCAGAAATTGGAATAAGTCCTTCCATTAAGATTTTAACCATTCTAGGCATCAAAAGCATAACCGCTCCCATTGAAATACCTACTTGAAAAACTTTACCAAGGTCATAGCCTGCTAATATACCGATTACACACCCTAAGATTAAACCCATCATCATTGGTTCACCGAAAATACCAAAACGTTTTTGAATAGATTCGGGATCTGCGTTCAACCTTTTAATCCCTGGAATCCTTGATACACCCATACCTACCAAAATACCAATTGGTCCAAACGCAGCTGTAGAGCCCGTAGGAAGAGAAATTCCTTCTAACCCGTAAAATTTTTGAACCATTGGCGCTGTCTTATCTGCTACAAATAAAACAGCAATTTCATACAGAACGGTACACAGTATTGCAAACCACCAGCTTCCTGTGACAACGTATCCTGTTGCACCAGCAGCGATAAAGTGCCAATAGTTCCAAATATCAATATCAAGCGTTTTAGTCAGTTTTAACAAAAGCAAAATAATATTTACAAACAAGCAAACAGGAATTAGTATAGCTGCAACGGGAGATGCCCAAGATATTGCAGCGGCAGAAGGCCATCCTGTATCGATAACAGTTAGATTTAATCCAAATCGTTCAACCATTGCTTGTGCTGCTGGTCCTAAGTTTTTTACAAGTAAATCAATAACTAAGTTGATGCCGACAAAACCAATTCCTATTGTAATTCCAGATTTAAACGCTTTTTTTGCTCCTGTTTTAAATAACAGGCCTAAGATAAAAATGGCAATTGGTAAAATAACTGTAGGTCCTAGATTTAATACTGCTTGCACACCTGATAGAAGTTTATCCATATCCATCCCTCATTTTTCTTTTGTCATTTCCTAAAATGGAGGCAACGCGTGGTACCTATGCTTGTAAATGCGTCAGAATTTTTTGATCTAGTGCTTCCATGCCAATCCCTGTGATATAGGAGGTTGCGCTTAATGCTGGAATGCTGTACGTTGTGGGTAAAATCGTTGTCGATACAATTAAATCCGCTCCTTCTTGGCGAGAAGCTACTTCGGCAATTTTACACTGCACAACTTCTGCGTTAATGCCGTTGTCTTTTAATAAATTTTCTACTCGTTCACACACCACTGTTGATGTTGCAATTCCCGCTCCGCATGCTACTAATACCGTATATTTTTTCATTTTGTTCAGCTCCTAATTTATTATTTTGAATTTTCCGACTTATTAATTAGCAAAGGTTTTATTTAAGGCATCTATTATTTTTTGGTCCAGTGCTTCCATGCCAATCCCTGTGATATAGGAGGTTGCGCTTAATGCTGGAATGCTGTACGTTGTGGGTAAAATCGTTGTCGATACAATTAAATCTGCTCCTTCTTGGCGAGAAGCTACTTCGGCAATTTTACACTGCACAACTTCCGCGTTAATGCTGTTGTCTTTTAATAAATTTTCTACTCGTTCACACACCACTGTTGATGTTGCAATTCCCGCTCCGCACGCTACTAATACCGTATACTTTTTCATTTTACTTCTCCCCTTTTGTACTAATTTTTTCAACTCCGTTAAAAATAGCTTGAACATCCCTTTGATTTTCAGCCTGTAATAATTGCTCTATTTTTTGCTGATCTTGAATTGCTTGCATCAGCTCCTGAAGTACTGTTAACTGGGTGTGAGGCTGGTTTAACCCTAATAGAAGCACAATGCGCACATCCACTTTTTTTGTATTATCATCCATTAAATAAAACGATACAGGTTTTTGTAAGGTAACCACACTAATAAATTGTTCAAAAACGTGCTCTGGATCTGTATGAGGAATTGCTACACTGTAATCGCCTATTTGGAGGCCTGTCGGAAAAGATGCTTCTCTTTCTTTAATTTTTGTCAGAAAGTTTTCACTGACATACCCTTTGCCAAATGCCTCTTTGTACACCATTTCAAAAATATCGGCTTGATCTTTACATACACTATTTAACTTCAATAACTCTTCTTTTAAAAAAGGCTGTAATGTCACGATTGTATCCTCCTTGCTATACATTCTGTACCATGATTAGATAGAGTGCGTTTTAATTATTTCATAGATTTTGTATTTTTCATTTAGCCGTTTCATCTCATTTATTACCCCGTTCATTTCCGCTAACTTCATCAGCTGCAGCATAGCGTTTAAATGTTTCTTTTTATCAATAGCTGCGATAACAACAATAAAATGAACTTTTTGCTCTCCGCACAATAAGCCTTCTTTTAACTTAAGTAAGCTCATGCCTACTGCTTGAACACCATCCTCAGGGCTTGCGTGAGGTATTGCAACATTAAGTCTTAGTACAATATGTGGAGACATAGACGGATATTGTTCCTGCATTTTATCAATATAAGCTTCAGTAATAATAGCTTTATGTAAAAGCGGGGCAGCGGCTATTGAAATAGCTTCCTTCCAGCTTTCCACTTGATCGCGCAGCACAATTGTTTCGGGTGTAATTAAATCTGCTAAACTGTATTCTTGATTTTTACTTGTTTCGTTTAATACTTGGAGAGAAAAATAATCTTGCAGTGCTTTTTGAAGTTGAGACTTCTGATCAACTTTTGCGTATTTTTCAATGACACTTATTAACTGTTCAATGTTTACCACGGATGTATTTAAACCGAATATGGTTTGAATGACTCGCTGCCGAAGCTGTAACTTTTGAAAATCGGTAATAAATTGTTCCACAATAAATAAATGCTTAGAAGTCTGAACAGGAACAGGAGAAAATACCATATCAAATTCTGCTTTTGATTGCTCAAATTCTCGAATCGAAAGAGCTTCGTAGAAATAAAACTCTGGAAATAAATCACGCAGCGTGTGCTCCATCAAATGTGAAATGGATACCCCGTTAGGACAAACAACAACCGCTCGCTTTTTAAGCTGTATTGTTTCGCCACTGTTAATTAAATGTCCGCCAATAAAAACGGTAATAAACATCACTTCGCTTTCAGGAATAGAGCAGCCAATATAAGTTTCAAAAGGCTTTAATGAGTCTTTTACAATGTAGTGAATGGCTTCGAACTCTTCACTAACTTTTTCAATTATTGAATAGTTAGTAGTTAGCTGATATTTAATGCGGTAGTAAGCTGGTTTCATATGCAGCACTAATTTTTGAAGCAGCTTCTCTTTTTCTTTAAAAGTGATACATGCTTTTTTCTCAAATAACGCAAGGCAGTTTTTTAATGAAGATTTTAATTCAAGAGTTTCTTCCTCTCTTAAAAACTGGGAGGATAGAACGTTAGAAGTAAGCAATTGTAATGTAATAAATAAACGTTCTTCCTTTGGGATGCAAGCAGCATCTTCAATTAAAATTTCGGCAGCTTCAAACTCTTTTGTATCCGACAGTTCTTCATAGTCGATATGATAAGAATCTTTAATTAAGTTTCCTTTTTTAATTCGTTTTAGCAAAATAGCTATTGTATATGGAAGAAGTTTTATTTTTTGATCGATAAATTGAAGTGCTAAACGCTTTTCTACTTTTTCCATTTGCTCTTTTAATCTCTGAATTTCTTCTCTTGAAGTTCCTGTATACGCCTGAATATACGTCTCGCCTTGATACATGTCATAGACGGTCCGCAGTACTTCAATAAGCAGCTTCCTTTTATTCCACTCACTTCCTACTATGTCGTATCCATACATTCGCGAATAAACAATTTCAAGATGATAACCATTTACAATTTTCTGTGTATATTTCATATCTCTTAATACCGTATTCTTACTCACTGATAGCGAGCTAGAGAAATGAAGTAAAGATAATTCTTCTTCGCTACTTAATAGCATAAGCAAAACCAATTGAGCTCTTTCTTTTTCAGACGGAATATAACTTCCAGCAGAGTGTTCGACTTTTTCAGCAAACAGTTCCATTAGAAGAGGATCAATAATAAATTTCCCCCCGTTCGTTCGCTGAATTTTCGGATAGTTATTACTCTTTAACCAGTCATTAATTTTTGTAAAGCTGTAGCTAATCTGCCTCCGTGAAAGATGATACTTTCTCTCTAATTCCGTATTGGAAATACCAGGATTACTAACCACTCGTTTTAAAATTAAATTGCTCCTTTCATCTAGATGCATCAATTGCTCCCCCCTTGCTTAAATTTATTCTATCACTGATCTCTACCAAAATGTTTACGCTTTCATTACCACTTCTGGTCCAATTATTGTGCAACTTGATGGTTAACTCTTCCTTACCATTGTAGACATTCCGCTAGTGCTCAGAAAGAAAAAGAAAAACTGTTTTTGACTACGATTTTTGCGTCAAAGTGAATAAAAAAACCCGACTGTTTAGTCAGGTTTTTTGTAGATATCGATTTTTATAGGGAAGGGTTCCTAAGTCTTTAAAGATTTTAGGAATCCCCCACTTCAGGCTTGCTAAGTGGGGGTAGTTCAATGATGCTCTCCTATTCCAAATACTTCTGCTACATGATTTTCTAATTTATGCTTGTAGTGATCAATGTTTGGATGTTTGACTACATCATGAATAGTGTACGTTGGAAGTGGGCTCATACCGACATACTGATTCATTTTATGCAAATGCATAATGGCTTCATCTAAACTTTTTCCTTCATAGAAAGCTTCGTCATTGTCGAAAATAGCTTCCGGCGCATTCCATGTGAGAGAAAACATGTATTTTTTCCCAGTTAATAAGCCGCCTCGCCCGTATTGATTTGAACCTTTAAAAAAAATGTTATCCATATATACGCGATCAATATATTGCTTAAACTTTCCGGGAATGCTGAACCAGTAAATAGGCGTCTGCATAATCACAACATCAGCCCATAGCCACTTTTCAATTTCTTCTTCTACTTCGTAGCCTTTATCAACCACCGTTGTTTTAATGTCAAATTGATCAGTGAGTAAATGCTGCATTTCGTTAAAAATCGTCTGATTTAACTCTCCTTTTGACTTTTTATAATACTCGTGTCCATTAATGATTAATACGTTTTTCATGTTGACCTGCTCCTTTCCAAAATCCTTGCTTCTTTGTCTTCATATATCTGTATACCCATAAAAACTACTTACCTATCAATACCTACTCTTACTTTGAAGTAACATAGGTACCTAGAAGTCCCTTTTTAAACACCCTTATCATTTCCTAAACAAAGAAAAAAACAAGGTCTAATTTACTAATTTATTAGAAGATGTTTAACTTGTATAAAACAAGTCGTTTTTTTTAAATCAGTTCTTTTAACCCAATAAAAAAGACTGGCGAATTAAATTCCGCCAGCCTTTTTCCCTTTTTTTATTTCGGTTCGCCTACTTCATTTAACGGATAGTAGCGAAACTGCACCTTTCCGATAACTGATTTTTGTAGAATGAAGCCAAATGCTCGTCCATCATGACTTACAGGACGGTTGTCCCCCATTACAAACAGTGAATTTTTCGGTACCTTCACTTTGCCATCAGTTGCAGGCAACGTTTGAAGCGTAAAATCTTCCGTGAATTTCTCATTAGGTGCAAGAGGTTTTTTAGATTCTTTCAAATACGGCTCTTTGTAAGCTTTGCCGTTAATATACAGAACGTCGTTTTTCATTTCTACCGTATCTCCCGGCAAGCCGATTACACGTTTAATATAATTTTCATCTGCATCCGGTGCATGAAACACAATCATATCAAAGCGATCAACATCACTGATTTTATTTAAAATGACGCGGTTTGAATCTTCAAACGTTGGAGACATTGATTCTCCGTGAACCGTAGTTGGCGCAAATAAAAAATGGCGAACTCCCACTACAATAACCAGTGCAATAACAATGGACTTAATCCATGAAAACACTTCTTTTTTCACATTATTTTTGCTCATCTTAAAACATCCCTTACGTCAAAATATACTTTCATCATAGCATCAAATAGAGGGAAAGTATAATAATAACCGAATAATCTTATTTATTGATCACCGTTTGTCATTGTGCCTTGATGGAAAAACAAACGCCACTTTTCTTCTCTTTTTCGCCAAATAGAACTGCGAAGCGTCTTTTTTTCTGCGGTATGGTTCATAAGATGATATGTAGTTAACACGCAGTCAGGAGACAATACGTCTACATGAAAATGAGAGATCTCAAATACATCTGGCGAAAGTACATGATTGTCATGGTAATTTTTTCGCTTCCATATCCTGCCCGAACTGCCAAACTCCACGTAATCATCTGCAAGAATGTTCGAAAGCTCTTCAGCAGAGGTGCGTACTTCTGATTTTAAGTGTATACATTCTAGCTCATAAAATGTTTGTATAGCATTCTCCATTTTTACTCATCTCCTCCCATCTCCTCTTACGCTTATTATAAAGAAATAACGCGTTATTTTCACCAAAATCCCCATGATAAATACTGTGAGAAATAAAGAATCATACATAGTGCTTTCTTTTCTTACATCTATATTCTTTAAAAACATCTTGTACCTATTTATCGTTTTCTATCTGTCTATAATAGTGTTTTTCTTAAAAGCTTTCTTTTTCACCTCAGAACCTATTGACTATTATTTTCATTTCATACAAAATTAACAATTGTGCATGGTTTACATGTTAATACGAGCAAAAAAGGTACATATTTTGCAACATTAAAGGAGGAACAACATGAACATCGGTACGATTAAAAGAGAAGCTAAAGCTTCTTTAAAGAATCGCTGGGGACTTGCGATTTTACTAACGGTGGTGACGTACGGAGTATATACGCTTCTGCCTATTCCATTTGAAATTGTGGCAAGCGGCGGCTATGACAATTGGATGAAAGATGAATCTGATTCGGCCTCATGGATTTCCACTGCCTTTGCTATTGTCTTTTCGCCTCTTCTCATGGCGAACTACTGGGCATTTTTAGGTTTAGCGCGAGGTGAATCTGTCCAATTGGGACATTTGTTCAAAACATTCCAAGACTTCGGTCTTTATGTAAAGTCATTAGGGATTTATGTACTTATGACTCTTTATGTGATGCTGTGGTCACTGCTTTTACTGATTCCTGGAATTATCAAAGCACTGGCATATTCACAAACGTACTATATTTGTAAAGACAATCCTACTTACTCGATGAATCAAGCGATTACAGAAAGCCGCAGGTTGATGAATGGTTACAAAGGACAGTACTTCCTGCTGCTGCTAAGCTTTCTTGGCTGGTTTTTATTAAGTATTATTACACTAGGAATCGGCTTTTTATGGTCTATTCCATACCTTTCTGCTTCACTTGCCCGTTTTTATGAAAATTTGTTAAACGAACGCTCATCGCATGCTGAATAATAAAAAAATCCTCTTCATCGTGAAGGGGATTTTTTTATAAGAACACTGTTTGCATAAGTGAAGCTCTTATGTCATAAAGCTTACTAAGAGTATAGAAGAAAGGCAGGAGCTTATAATGTATACTACAAGTGAAATTTGTCAGCAGTTTGGCCAGATTTTAAACGCTAAAAGCAAAGTTAGTCCAACAGGATGCTCAGTGTCGCTTAAAAGAAGCTTTCAAGCTCATGTTCAAGGGCGAAAAAGCAGCTCTGTCGTTCCTGTTGGTGTATCATTTGAGGCGATAGACGCACAGGGAAACGCGTTAAACTTGGCTGAGATTGCTATTTTACAAGAAGAAATCCCTCGTTTTACAGAAGCTGCTGCGCGGCAAGGTCTTATCGTAAGCGCTTTGCATAACCATTGGCTTTTTACAGAACCGGTCCTTATGTATCTGCATATTCAATCTGTAGAGCCTCCTTTACATTTTGCAAAAAAAATGGCTTATTGTTTTTCAATGCTCAAAAGTCTTCCTGTTCCAACGAACGAATAATTTATTAAACGCATCTCTCGAGTACATTAGAGCGGTGAAAGATGTTTTTTTGTACCTATAGATTATTAATATAGCTAAAAAAACCTCCTTACCTTTTAAGTACTTAACAAAAGGGGAATGTTTATAAAACATTCCCCTTTTGTTATTTTTAACATTTAATCCAGCTTGCGTCCAAATCTCCCCAAGTTTCCGGAAGAGAAGCAGTGCATAAAATATAATCAATGTGCTTTAAAGAATCTATTTTGTAGTTCGCCTTCACTTCTAGCTTGGAATGATCAGCCAATACAATGGTCTGGTTTGCATTAGCGATGAAGATTTTAGACAGCAGGCACTTTTCTAAGTCAAAGCTCGTAATCCCAGCTTCGGGATGAAGGCCGTCAATTGAAATAAAGGCTTTATCTACATAAAATTCTTTTGCAACCCTTTCTGCTAGGGATCCAGAAGCCCGAAAATGTTTGCTTCTTACATGACCTCCTAGAAAAATAACTTCTCCGCTGAAAACCTGCTTGTTTTGGTAGTCGATTAGCATAGTCACAAGAGGAAAGGAATTTGTAATAACCGTTATATTAGAAATATTGACAAGTGACGAAACCATGTGCATGGTCGTGCTGCCTTCATCTATAAAAATAACGTTGCCTTCTTCTATCAGCTCAGCTGCTTTACTCCCTATTTTTTTCTTTTCTTTGCTTCTTATGACTTCTCGCTCAAACATAGGCGGCTCAGCAATTTCTGTTTCTATTTTCACGGCCCCGCCATACACTTTTTTTAACTTTTTTTCTCCTTCTAATTCTTCTAGATAACGGCGAATAGTCTCAGTCGATACATCAAAAGCGTGCGCTAAGTCGTTTACTTTGACTTGCCCTTGATGTTCAATCATATCTATAATTGTTTTTTTACGTTGTTCTGCCAATAAAGACACATTATTACACTCCTAACTCTACGAAAAAATTTGCTCATATAAAGATGATATTTTCTTTCTTCATGCAGACCTTGCTTCTTTAACTCTTGAAAGATAGTATTACGCTAAATTTTATACTGATTCGCGAGAAATTTTGCCGGCACCGCCTAAACACGTTCATTGCTGAATCTCCTTCCTCTTCACTGTCGAATGAATCGCTTCTAGCAATCTTTCGATATCTTGTTTATGTACGTCTCCAATGTTTCCAATTCTAAAGGTGTCCACTTGAGAAACTTTTCCTGGATAAATGACAAAACCTTGTTTTTTTAAAGATTGATAAAATCCTTGAAATGTAAAAAAAGAATAGGTAGGGTAAAGAAAGGATGTAATAATAGGTGACTGCTGTTTTGATTGCAGCAGCGTATTAAACCCTAGCCTCCTCATCCCTGTCACTAGCAAGTGCTGATTTTCTCGATACCGCTTAAAGCGACCTTGGACTCCCCCTTCTTCTTCAAGTTCGAGTAGCGCCTGATAAAATGCCCGGACCACATGAGTTGGGGAGGTAAAGCGCCATTTCCCTTTATCCTTTTCCATCGTTTTATATTGATCATAAAGGTCGAGTGAAAGGGAACGGGCATTTCCTTTACATTTTTCAAGCTCATCTGTTTTAGCAATGACAAATCCGAATCCAGGAACGCCTTGAATGCATTTATTCGAACTGCTGATAAGTAAATCAATCTGCAGCTGCTCTATATCCATGGGTATACCGCTAAAACTGCTCATGGCGTCTACAATGGTCATTTTATTATAGCGCTTAGCAATACAACATACTTCTTCAATAGGATTTAAAATTCCTGTTGTCGTTTCACAGTGAACGACAGCTACATGAGTGATGTCTTCGTCTTCTTGAAGCATTCGTTCAATCACATCTGTATCAAAAGACTCAGTTTCATTTACTTTATATACAGTGTTATTAATTCCGATTGCTTCACACATATGAACCATTCTTAAGCCGTAAGCTCCATTTGCTGCTATCAGGATTTTCCCTTCGACTCTCGGTACGAACGTTCCGATGGCTGCTTCTACACAAAACGTGCCGCTTCCCTGCATTAACACAGCAGTGTATAAAGAAGACGCCGTTGCCAGCTTGACTAAACGCTTTCTTATATCTTGGACGAGATTATTATATTCATCATCCCATGTACACCAATCTTTCAGCATCGTTTCGCGAACCGAAGCTGTCGTAGATAATGGACCTGGAGTTAAAAGCAAATATGGATTTTTCATGATAATCCTCCTCTTTATTGTTGTTCCAATTGATTAATCACTTGATCAAGGTCAGATATACGATCCACTACGAAATTTGCCCCGGCTTCTTCTAAACGGCTTCTCACTTCTTCCATTTTTATTTTTAATTCTTTTTGATCCATATTCTTTTCTGCTTCTTCAGAAAGTCCCATCTCACTGCTTCCTAAAATCACGCCTACTGTCCACATGCCGGCATTTTTTCCTTCTTGCATATCTGTTACGGTGTCTCCTACTTTTATGATACGATTCATAGGAAAGACATCTAACTCCATGGCATTACGGTAACACATCCATGGATACGGCCGGCCTGCTTTTACATCATCTGCTGTGAAGTAACAGTCCGGTGAATATCCTTTTTCTTTTGCTTTTGGCGCAACAATCGCCATCATTTTTTTCGTATATCCCGTCGTAGAACCTATTTTAATATTTCTGTTTCGCAAACGCTCTGAAAGCTCAACAGCTCCAGGAATAGGCGTGGTGAAGTCTTCTAATATACAAAATAAGCTTGATTCAAATTCATCATTCAGTTTTGCAACATCTTGTTCTGTTGACTTTGATCCGTGTGCCTTTTTCCATTCCCGTTGAATACGCGGCATCTTAAGAAGCGCTCGGATATGTTCAATTTTCAGCATGCCCATTGGCTCTCTAGCTTCTTCAATTGTAATTTCTACCTTATGTCTTTTAAATACCTCTAAAAACGCCTCAAGCGGAGCAAAACACCCGTAATCAATCATTGTTCCAGCCCAGTCAAATACTACAGCTTCGATTTTTTTCATTTTCCTCTTTCCTTTCGTTATTTAATTTGCCATTTACAATGTTTTTGATAAATAGTTTTCTCATTCGTAGAGAATTCCTACGATGGGCGAAAGCGGTAAAAATAATGAGTGCACTTATATCTGAGGCTGTTTTTTACACTTAACAAAATGAAAGTGTTTTAGATGTTGATTGTTGTTGTTTATGTTGTTTTTATAACTATTTCATATTATAACACGTTAAAACAACAAAAAACCACAACAATAAACAACTATAAAAGTGATGTAAATTCTTTTAAGATTTATTTGGAGATCTGTTCTATGTAGTTTTGAGAAGCTACATAAAAACAAAACCCACCACTTTCTTATAAGTGCTGGGTTTCTGCTTTATCTATTTTCGCGTATATCTTTTTCAATTTTCCGCAATGCTTTTTTTGATCCTCGCTGCAGATCATGCTGCTCTTTTCGATCTTTATAGCTAATAAATAACGAATCGAGGTCATAGCCTTCGGGATATAATTCAGCAGCTTTGATTTCAAGAGCTACTCGCTTAACGTTTACTTCAATTAACTCATTCTGATAGAGTACGACTATATTGTTTGTGTTGTCTTTAGACTTATAAACAATCGCATGATTTTCATAATCTAACAGTTTGACTCGATCTCCCATTTGGTATTCAACACGGTCTTTTTTCTTTTCCTTCAAAATAGTTGGTTTTTTTATTTTATTTTCTCTGACGACTTCTGTATCATACGATTTACTTTCCATATAAAACTTTGCTTTTTGTAAAATCTCTTCTTCTACCTTCATCTTCTTTGAAATCCAAAGCGCATTGCTTTCTCCAGATGTTCCAATTAACAGTTGATACAGCGGTTCTAATGTTTTACTGTTGAACTGCATTGCGGCATTCATAAAGTCAGGATGAATTTCTGAGAAACGCTTAATTTCTCCGTAATGCGTAGTCGCGACCGTTATGCAGCCCATATGATAAAACTTTTCTAAAATCGCAATCGCAAGTGCAGCTCCTTCATTCGGTTCGGTGCCGCTGCCAATTTCATCGAATAGGAGCAGCGTATTGTTTGTTGCTTTTTGCAAAATAGCCGATATATTTTTCATGTGTGAGGAAAAGGTACTCAGCGCATTTTCAATACTTTGGTTGTCGCCGATATCGACAAAAACATGCTCAAACAATGCAATTTCTGTTCCTTCATCAGCTGTAATATGAAATCCTAACATTGTAGCGAGTGTCAGTAGCCCAATCGTTTTTAAGACAACGGTTTTTCCTCCTGCGTTAGGTCCCGTAATAATTAAGCTTCGATAATTCTCGCCAATTTCGAAGTGAAGCGGAACAATTTCACCAGTTAACAGCGGGTGATATGCGCCCTTTAAATGAATATATCCATAATCATTAATTTTAGGTTCGATTCCGTCTGCCTGTTTACTGTATTTTGCTTTGGCAAACACCATGTCGTATTGGCTAATTAGCTCTAAATTAATATGAATATCAGCTAGCTTCTCTAACACTAAACCTGTTAAAGACGCTAAAATTTGATATTCTTCTACCTCTTCTTCTGCTTTCAAAATCGCTAGTTCCGCATTCAGCTTTGTAATAGATGCCGGCTCTATGAATACTGTTGACCCTTTAGAGGATGTTTCAACAATTGTTCCTCCAACGTGATTTTTATAGGAGGCCTTAATCGGAATCGTATAGCGGTCTCCTTTTTTACTGATAAAAAAGTCTTGAATATACTCTTTGTTTTTACTGTTTCGTAAAAATTTCGCAAGCTTTTCTGAAATCTTAGCTTCCGTTCCTTCTATATGTCTTCTGATACGCTTGAGCTCTTTGCTTGCCGCAGCGTCTACTTTTCCAGCCTTGATCGCAAAATTAATTTCCTCTTCTATACTTGTCAGTTCTTTCATCGAATGGGCATAGGAACTTAAGAGCGAAGCAAAAAATTCTTTATCCACCATATATTGTTTTACTTTTCTGCAGCCTTTTAAAAAATCGGATACGCGCATTAGCTCTTCGGGCTCTAAAATCATGCCTTTTTCAAGCTTTTCGATGACTCTTCCTATACCTGAGACACCTGATAGCGGAAGTGATTTCTCAGCATCTAGAAGTCTTCGTGCTTCCGTTGTTTCTTTAAGTCGGTTTTTTACTGTTTTAAGAGATGTGCTCGGCTGAAGTTTATCCATTAATTGTTTTCCCAGCTCACTTACGCAGTGAGATTTTACGATTTTTTTTAATTCATGATACTGCAATTTTTCAAATGTCATCGTATTCATGGTTTTTCTCCTCACTATGATTTGTCATCACATATGAAGATACCTATTTATTAGAAGGCAATGAAAAAGGTAAACAAAAAAAGCTGTGGTGATCCCACAGCTTTTTGCGTTAATCAGGCGTCTAGGGCACATATCACAAAAGAAAGCTCTGTAAAAACAGACGCCTCCCTGACGACAAATGCCGAACCCTTTATAAAGCATTGTAGGTATCTTCATAGGCAGTGAAATAAATTCATAAGCAAACAAAGGGTACCTTATTTTTTAAAAAAATACCCATCTTACTTATTCAATTTATTTCATTTAATTTTTCCTATTTAGATACTACTCCGCTCATAAAAGCACCTCATTTATATTTTTGTTTTCATTGGCTTCTAATTTACACTCTTATCATACTATATGAAAAAGCGTACGTAAAGGAGACAGTAAAAAAGCTCAAGAGCATAACTTGAGCTTTCATGACCAAAGAAAAAAACGAAGCAGCGCCATCATTCCAACTCCGCTAATAACGGTGATGGATAAGCTTTTGGTTTTCAGGGCAATCAGTAAGGTTGGAATGACTACGATAATGACGGGCCAGTTAATCTTTACGCTGTCATTTGCTTGAATGATAAAATTTTCTACAACAAGTGCGGTTAAAATACAAATAGGAATATAGGATAGCCATTTTAATACGGGTTCTGGCAGCGCGATGTTACGTACAACTAAAAACGGAACAATGCGAGGAACTACGGTAACAAGGGCACACCCTAAAATAATGATGAGTGTTGGGTAGTGGATACTCATTTATCCGTCACCACCCCAATTGTCGCTACAATAATCGTTGAAATTAATACAGCCACATGTGAAGGTACGAAAAAAGACAGCACAATCATAATAATCGCCATATAAAGAATTAAACGTAAGTAATGATTAAGCTTTGAAGGTAACACGCTTTCGATTTGTAAAACAAGCAGAGCTAAAAACATAGCTGTTAAGGCAAAATCAAACCCAAAGGCTTCCGGGTTTGATAGCATATGGCCAAAAATAGCTCCTGTCGTACAGGCGATAATCCAGCTGACGTAAGCCGTTATATTTAATCCATTCATCCAGCGGTCATTAATTGGCTCACCTTTTGCAATTTTACTGGAAGACACCCCAAATGATTCGTCCGTTAGAAGGGCTCCAATTCCGACGTTTTTTAATAACGAATATTTTGTAAATTCAGGCGCGATCGTAGCGCTCAAAAGAAAGTGTCTTAAGTTAACGATAAATGTTGTGAGAATAATAGCTGAAATCGAGCTGTTCGCAACCATCAGTGCACAAATAATAAACTGGGCTGCCCCGGCATACACGAGCGCTGATAATAAAGTAACTTCCATAATGGAAAGATGCGAGGACACTCCAACGATCCCGGCAGCAAGCCCTATGCTTATGTAACCGAGTAGCGTAGGGATACAATCCTTAGCCCCTTGTCTGAACGTTAAGTCCACTTTTTCTCTTTGCTGTACTGCTTTTTCTGCAATCACCGTACTCCCTCCTTTTCTGCTATATTATACATCTATACGTTATATTAAACAACAGTATGTTATACTATCTTTATAATAATTAAAGGAGTACAACAATGGACGCGATTCAAGATATTATTGCTAAAAATCTTGTTAAATTACGAAAAAATCGAAATTTGACGCTTGATCAAGTTTCCGAATTAACGGGTGTTAGTAAAGCAATGCTTGCACAAATTGAAAAAGGTAAATCCAGTCCCACGGTTACCACGCTTTGGAAAATCGCCAACGGCCTTCAAGTCTCTTTTTCTGTATTTATGAAAGAAGACACCCCGGATGTGCAGAAAGTAAGCATAAAACAGCTAGATCCCATCACGGACAACAAAGGTGATTACTTAGTGTATTCTTTTTTTCCTTATCATCCGGAAAAAAAGTTTGAAATTTACATCGTCACATTAAAGCCCGGATGCGTGCACGAAGCGAAAACTCATTTAGGAGATGAATACTTACTTATTAAAGAAGGCGAATTAACGGTTCGTTTTGAAAATGAAGAACATGAATTAGTCTCGGGAGACGCTCTGCATTTTTCAGGAAATACCTCTCACAGCTATATCAATTCTTCTGAAGAAGAAGCAAGCTTTTTTTTACTTATGCACTACCCCGAATCATAAAAAAAGAGCGTACGGATGATCCGTACGCTCTTTTTTTAAGCTGCGTGGGCTTGTTCTTTTTTCATTTTTTTGTTTTTCATGTACCCAATGCCTACAACTGCAATGGTTAAGATAACTTGAACAGCGAGATGTAAAGCTGTAGTTGGAACAAATCCGCCGATAATTTTATCTTCCACAATCATTTTTCCAGCAGACCATGCAAGCATCGCTGCTCCAGCGTAAATGATAATCGGAAATTTTTCCATTGCTTTCATAATAAAGCTACTTCCCCAAATAATAATCGGAATTGAAATTAATACACCAATCATAATCGGGACAAATTCGTGAGCTACACCTGCTAGAGCTAATACGTTATCTAATGACATGACCGCATCTGCGATAATGATGGTTTTAACCGCGCTCCATACCGTTGCTCCACCTTGAGGATTGTCACCGTGATCGTGATTGTCCGCTAATAATTTATATGCAATCCACACTAGCATCAAACCGCCGACCGCTCCGATTAATGGTATTTTCAATAAAGGGACAATAATAGCCGCAAATAATAATCGAAGACCAATCGCGCCGCCTGTTCCAATTAAAATCGCTCTTTTTTGTAAATCTTTTGGTACGTTACGAGCCGCCATTGCAATAACAATTGCGTTATCCCCGCTTAAAATTAAATCAAGAAAAATAATTTGCAGCAAACCTTGCACTGATACGCCAATTAGTTCCTCCATAGTTACCTCCACCTTCTCTTTTTATGTAACGTTTCTCCTTTAAATGTCCGAGCCTTTTCCTCCCTTTTTATAATTAAATACAAAAAAGACCCTTACCAAATAAGCGGTAAAGGTCTTGCTAACAACATAATGTCGCCAACAAAGCCGAGAGATAATCTCTGTAATGACGACTTTGCTGTTAAAGCTACTCCCCTTTAGGAGATACGTTCAATTATTTGTTTGTATTTACACCACTTATACTATAGCATCTCCTACATTCTGTCAATCGTTTTTTATGTAAAACGATTATCAACGCTCTCTCTTTCAATTAATTCATAGTTCGAAAGCGTAAGCTTTTCGACTTCTTCTCCGTTAACTAGCTTAATGATTCGCTGCGCCCCCATTTGTCCCGCTTCTTTATAGTAATATTTTACGGTCGTTAAGCTGGGATGAATCACACCTGTAATTTCATAGCCTCCAAAGCCGGTAATAGATACATCTTCAGGAACGCGCAGTCCGTTTAAATAAGCTGCCTTTAACGTACCAAGCGCAATGTTATCGGTCGCACATACAATAATGGACGGATTAAATTCTTTCATCACAGCCGTAGCGGCCCCGATTGCATCGCTCATGTTAAAGCTTGTTTGATAACAGCGGATCTCGCAATCTCTGTCTTTAAGACCTTGCTTTACGCCTTCTTTTCGCTTTACACCTACAGCTATGTCTTTTTCGGTTACGCCTAAAAAAGCGATTTTTTTATGCCCTTTTTCTCCTATGTACCTTCCAATGTCGCATGCAGCCTCGTAGTCTTGGTGAATTAAACTGTGGACTTCTTCATGCTGCTGTCCAATTAACAAAACGGGAATTGAAATTGTGCGGAACGCTTCCAAATGAGCTTTTGTGATTTGAACGGCAAGAAGAATAATACCTGCTACCTTCTGCTTAGCCAGCGTATAGATATTTTCGACTTCTCTTTCTAAATCTTGATTAGAATTGGAAATAATCATTTGATAGTGGTGGTCTCTAAGTTCTTGGTCAATACCATCTAATGTGCGGGAAGTCGCAAAAGAACCCATGCGCGGAACAATTACGCCAATGATATTTGTTTTTTTCGCTTTTAAGCTTTGAGCAAACGCATTTGGGCTATAGTTTGTTTCTTTAATAATCTCTTCGATTTTTCGTTTCGTCGCATCGCTCACAGACCCTCCGTTAAGGTAGCGGGATACAGTGCTTTTTGCTACTCCTGCAAGCCGAGCGATATCTGCAATAGTTGTCATTCTCTCATCTCCGTATTTTGTTGCTGTTTCTTTCACAGTATACACGAATATCACGTGCATATTAAGTAACTGCTTTACTTTTTGATTCATAAGCGTTATGATGTGCACAACGTAGATAATGATTATCCACGTTGTACACATATAGCAGGAGATGATGTCTTTGCACATGAAAACAGGCGTTGAGCAATCGGTGTATGCCATTTTGCTGCTTACGTTTTTACCTGAAAAAGCTGTGTTGCCAGGAGATGTCATCAGCACTCAGCTTGGTGGTTCGCCTACGTATTTTCAAAAGCTTCTTCGCAAGCTGGTTAGCGCTGATTTACTTGCTTCCGTTCCTGGTAGCAAAGGTGGATTTCGCTTAAAGAAAACGCCGGAAGAAATTCGTATTTATGACGTATACGTAGCCATTGAAGGTAAGCAGTCTCTTTACTCATCAAGCGGTATTTTTCACGATATGCTTAACTTAAAAGACAAAGATATTTGCTTATTATCCGATTTAATGGAAGAAGCCGAATCTTCGTGGCAGTCTATCTTAAAACGGCAAACCATTGCTACGCTCACAAATGAAATTCACAAAAAATGTCCAAAAGAAAACCTGGACATGCTAAAAGCAACAGTAGAAGAAAAAATGGTGCTGTAGCACCCAAAGGAGATCATCATGGAAAACTTAAATAGATATTTTGATTTATTCGATCAATCACGTACAAGCGAACAAGCATTTGAAGAATTAGTGGGGCTTTTTTCAGAAGATATCGTATTTGTCTTAAACGGCCACGAAAAGCAAGGCATTGAAAACTGGAAGCTGTTTGTGAAAATGGTGTTTAAAGAAAATGCTGATATTAAGCATATGTTCGAAGGCTGGAAAGCAGTTGAAGGTACAGATAAGTTTGAAACGCCTTGGGCAGTATGCGGTAAACGTGCATCTGGCAGCGTCTTTACTCAAACGGGAAAAGATATTGCTAAGCTAGATGAAAACGGGAAAATCAGCTATTTAGAAAACGTACCTGACGATACGAACATGTTTGATACGTATAAAAACTAATATAAAAAAAGAAGGGTTCTTCTAGCCCTTCTTTTTTTATGGGGCAAATCCCTCTTGAGAAAGATAAATCATTGAAGAAGGATAAAATTTTTCAAAATAACGAATGGCTTTGATATGAATGTCTTTGTCATACCAGTCTAGGAAACCGTACTTCTCAAATAATTCAGGCATCCCTAGCCTTTTAGACGTTTTACCTAAGGAACCGTCTCCTAAGTACAAGGTATCAATGCAAATTCGGTCCATCATTCCTTCTATTTTTTTAGGAAATTCAGGCGTGAAAGGAAGCATTGGAGCAATGGTTACTTGCGTTGAAATTCCGCTTTCTTTTACTTTTTTTAACGCGTTCATACGAAGTTTCATCCCCGGAGCATAAGGAGAAAAAATTTGTTTTACATCTTCTCGGTCCGTTTCAACAGTCATCGATACGCGAAGATCACATACTTTTTGAAGCTGTAAAAGCAAATCAATATCCCTCGTCACAAGGGGCGACCTTGTTTGAATCAATAAAAAATCAGCCGGATGATTGATCATCGTTTCTAAAAGGGCACGTGTGATGCCTGCTTTACGCTCAGCAGGCTGATAGGGATCTGTCGCTGAAGACATAAAGATGCGCACCGGCTGCTCTTTTTTTCGCAGTTTTTGTATTTCTTTTTGATAGACTTCAGCTGCGTTGACTTTAAGCTCTAGCCATGTCCCCCACTCCATCTCTTTAAAACGCTGAATTGGCAGTTCTCGCACGTAGCAAAATTTGCAGGAAAATGCACATCCGGCATACGGATTTAAACTATGAGTATAACCAGATGCCAAAAAGCCCGTCGCTTTTGTTAAAATACTTCTCGAAACCACGTCTCTTTCGTTCACCTTTCTCACCTCTTTATCCAATCAGTATATCAAGTTTACAAATGAAAAAACTACTTTCCGTATGGAAAGTAGCCCTATACACTCTCAGCTTATCAACCGTTTTTTTCTTCCTTTTCACTTGTAGTTTCAAATAAAGAAGTTAAATATGAATTTAACTCAAATTGGTCCTTTTCAATAAAATCAGATAATACCGGCTGCTCTTCTTTTCTCATCTTTCTCCACTCCTTTTGTGTTTTATGTATGTGTTTTCATTCATCAATGGATAAAAGTAATGTACTTAACTCTACCCGTATCTAAACAAAAATAATCATGGTATTTTATACTATTTTTTAATTTATGCGCGTTTTATTTGTATATTTTTAACAATATCACGCACATTAATAGCAAGATTAGCAAACGTATATATTTTACTATGCAACATGAGAGGAATTTCATCATGACGATTAACAAATCAAACGATTGTTCTAGTCTAGCTGAAGTAGTTGACCGCATCTTAGATAAAGGCGTCGTAATTGACGTATTCGCTCGTATTTCCGTTATTGGTATTGAATTAATTACCATCGAAGCTCGAATCGTTATTGCCAGTGTGGACACATGGCTGAGGTATGCTGAGGCAGTTCGGCTGCTTCATAATGAAAGAGAAGATTTTCTTTCTTCGAATAACGGCGGAAAAAAACTTGAACAGCTAAACCTTTTACAAGATTTAGATTTATAAACTCATAAAGGTGGATTTGAGAAGTGAAAGTAGCCGAAATCATGGAATCCGTGACTGATTTTTTTAAAGAACACGTTGCTCCTCCTCACCGAATTATTTCGTATGAATCGATTCAAAATGGAGGATGGAAAATAACACTTGAAGCATTTGAAGAACAGGAGTATATGAGGCGCTATGCAAAAGATGAACTGCTTGGTATCTATGAAGTGCTGGTCAATAAGCAGCATAACATTACGTCTTTTTCACGCACCAGCCTGCGCTATCGAAGCTCTCCAGCAGAGAAGTAAGCTGATTATTTTAATGGAAAGGAATGAAACAGAAATCGATGAGTGAAGAAACGGGCATTTATATTTTTTGCAGTATTCCCGCCACCGAGGCGCATACGTTTGGCAGCGTCACGATTGATCATCAGGAAAGAGCTACTTTTACCATTCATTACCGAGATGCAGCTATAGTGGCCGCTGCCTTTCCTCTTAAAATTTATCATCCTACAAAAGAGAACGTCACAGCGCACCAGCAGGTGATTTCCAAAGTAATGAATGAGCATGATTCGGTTATTCCAATCAGCTTTGGCAACGTGTTTCATAGTCAACAAGATGTTGAAATGCTGTTAGAAAACTTATATCCACAGTTCGCCTCCCTTTTCCCACAGTTAAAAGGAAAAATAGAAGTCGGACTAAAAGTAATTGGGAAACCGGACTGGCTGAAACAAAAAGTGAATCAAGATTCTTCTTTGCAGCAAGTACGAAACCCGCGTTCTGCCAGTGCTGATTTTTATAAACAAATTGCGCACGGAGAAACAGCTCAGAAATTCTTTTTAAAGCTTCAGCACGACTGTAATAAAGAGCTGTATCAACATTTAGAACCGATAGCTGAAGCGTCGAGACTCAACCCTCCTATTGTCGAAACGATGCTTTTGAACGCTTCTTTTTTAATTGACCGAGAAAAAGAAGCAGCGTTTGATGAACGTGTAAATGACCTGTATGAAAAATGGAAGCACAAAGCCGATTTTAAATATTCCGGACCGTGGGCTGCTTATAACTTTATTAATATTCAACTAAAAGTAGAAGAGAATGTATGATTCATAAACTGCTGCTGTCTCCAGTTACGCTCATTGTAAAAGTCGGACAGAAAATCAACGAAGAAGCGGATAAAGAACTTTACGATGTCTCTTTTATTCAGCAAAAAATCGTTCATCTTCAAATGATGTATGAGCTTGGAGAAATACCAGAAGATGCATATATGGAAAAAGAAAAAGAACTGCTGCTGAGGTATGAAGCAGCAAAAGAATATGAATTAAAAAAATGGGAATCAATGACGAAGAAACAAAAGTGAGGTTAAAAGATGGAAAAGCTCATTTATTTATATGGTCTAGTTCCAACCGAAGAAGCTAAGGAAATGCCCTTTCCTTCACTTGAAGGCATGGATCAGAACAACCTTATCTATGCTCTTTACTTTGATGACATTACCGCATTTGTATGCGACTTGCCAAGCGATGATTATTCGGAAGAAATGCTGAAAGAAAAGATCGAGCACGATATGAAATGGCTGCAGGACAAAGCCATGCATCACCATGAGACTCTTCTTTTCTTACAAAGTCACTACACGCTTCTTCCCATGAAATTTTGTACGGTCTACAAAAGCAAGGAAAGCTGTCGAGAAAGTATTGTCAATAACAAAGAAAAAAACCTCTCTTCTCTTCAGCTTTTAAAAAGATCTGAAGAATGGAATATAAAAGTGTATGCCCATACGAATTCTTTAAAGAACTATCTGCTAACCCATAATGAAACTATCCAAGAGAAAAAAGAAGAAATAACTACGTTGCCTCCGGGCAGGCAGTTTTTCGAACGTAAAAAGATAGAAAGGCTGATTGAAGAAGAAACAGAAAAAGAACAGCTTTCGCTTTGTGATCACTTGCACAGTGAGATAAGTCCTTACGCCACTTATCATAAAATCAAAAATAACTGGAGTCAAAAAATAACCGGCGAGAGCTACAGCATGTGCTGGAACAGCATCTACCTTCTTTCAAAGAACAATGTGGAATCGTTTCTAAAAGCCATTAGCGACAAGCAAACGTTTTACAATAAAATGGGACTGAACATTGAAGTAACGGGACCATGGCCTGCTTATCATATCGACACTCTGCGCTCGGAGAAAGATGCGGGATGACATCGCTGCGAAAACAAACGCTCGAGCAAAAAGACATCGCTCTCATTGATATATTAGATGTGATCCTCGATAAAGGAATTGCCATTAAAGGTGATTTATTGATTTCAATTGCCGGAATTGATTTAGTCTATCTTGATTTGCGGGTATTGATTTCTTCTGTAGAAACGCTGATAGGCTCTCATGATCGTCAAATCATTTCTTCTCAGCAGCTTGAACAGGAAACGGAGGCGTTGCGAAATGGAAAATAACCTCAAACGAAACGGTCGCATTGAGCTGAGTGCGGAAAATGCTGAACAAGGCCTAGCGCAGCTTGTTTTAACCGTCATTGAATTACTGCGGCAGCTCATTGAAAAACATGCGATTCGCCGAGTCGACAGCGGAAACCTGACGGACGCTCAAATCGAAGACCTGGGCGTGGCGTTGATGAAGTTAGAGAACAAAATGGAGGAGCTAAAATCAGTATTTAACTTTACAAATGAAGATTTAAATATTGATCTAGGTCCCCTAGGAAAAGTGTTATAACAAGGAGTGAAAAAATGGCGGCGGAACATAACGGGCAGCTGGGCACCATTGTGGAAGTATTGGAAAAAGTATTAGATAAAGGTCTTGTCATTGCTGGAGATATTAAAGTGCAAATTGCTGATGTTGAACTCTTAACAATAAAAATCCGGCTGCTTGTCGCTTCTATTGATAAAGCAAGAGAAATTGGCATGGACTGGTGGGAAACAGACCCTTACCTATGTTCAAAAGCAAATCAGTCTTATCAAAAACTCCAGGCGGAAAATGACAGTTTAACGCAGCAAGTGGCATCTTTAACGCAGCGAATTCAAGATGATTTGCTTTCGCTTGATTAACAGCTCACTTTATATAAGGAGGAATAACAAACATGAATCATGAACAAAAACCTACGCTGTCTCCTATTTCAGAAGAGCAGCAAAGCCCCGATACTCAGCTAACGGAAAAAGAAGAGCGTATGCCGGAGTATACGCATACTTCGCTTAATCCAGACTCATAGAACGAAAAAAGAAATGCCTCGGCATTTCTTTTTTTATACTTTTACGATTTTCTTCGTTGATTAGGACATTGGAACAAATAGAGGTAAATACAATGAATACGACGAATGAGTACCATTATCTATTAATGACAAAGGAGAACGTGCATGAATAAAAAAGCAGTGGGGTTCGTTTATGCTCTTTTAACGGTGATCATTTTAAGCGCCTGCAGTACCGAAGAAGTTACGACAAATCACTCAGACCCGCAAGTTTCTGTTTCTACTACAGTTAAACCGCTGACGAAAAAAGAATTTAGTGAAGTTGAAATATCCGAATTAACAAGCCCCTCTAAACAAGATTTTCGCAAAGTGCATGTGGTTCTTACATTACGCGGTACGGATTACCTGTCGAATATTCAAGTTAAGCTGCCTAATTATAAACAAGCTTTTAATAACATGAAAGACGATCAGCAAATAAGATATTGGTTTGGCAGCGGTGCAGATGAAGAGCAAGAAAATAAAAACATCTATACAAGGGAATTTGTCCTTTATACAAAAGACTTAAACGATCAACAAATCAAAGATATTTTAGCAACAGGTAAGATCAAGACGTCTTGGGTATTGAAGGATACAAAAACGAAGAATCAAGAGGAATTTGCTGCTGGTAAAAACATAAAATTTGAAGCAAAATGATGAATGCACCAATTACCAAAAGCCCCCTTTATTAAAAGAGGGCTTTCTCTTATTATATGAAGAACGACTACCTTGTCTCCTGCAGCTAAAGATTCGGATGTGAGGCCCAACCTTCAGAATGCAGCATATTTCCCAGGCTATCTACCCGTTATAAACGCTAGCGCATGTTCCGGGTTTTGGCTCATAGTAACAATGATTTTTGTATTGACCAGAAGCAGGTTGATCGTACCAGGTTGGAGGGCATGGAGCGGATGGGTTAAAGTACCACAGGGCATATTTCCCCGGATGTTCTCTCCAATAATCCAAATTCTTTTTGGCTAACCTTTTTTCAACACTTCTTGCTCTTTGATAAAATACATTTCCTTTTTGAACAGCTTCAAACGAATAGTTGCCACCCTGCACCTGATAAATAACTTGCGGAACGGATCTTAAATTCTTGAAATCTAAACAGTTTGCTTTCAGGCGATTGACAATGACATTTCCAACATACAGCATTCCTTGTTTTCCTTCGCCTTCAGCTTCTGCTCTCATCATCCTTGCCATTAAAGCAACGTCTGAATCTCGATAATTTACTCTTGGCATTTTCTCACCCCAAAAATATACTATGAAAAAAAGCCAGTCTTGATGTCACTGTCCTTAAAATAACAATAGCTGTATGTTAAATACACGATGAGCACACTGACACTACAGAAAGAGTTTTTATTACGAAAAGCTTATTCTTTTTCGTAATAAAGCTGAGCAATTTGCCCGTACTGCTTCATATAAGTCAGCTTCAAGTTTATTTCGGGAATTCCTCGTTTAAACAGCGGAATACCAGCCCCAAGCAAAACGGGAATGACCGATATAATAAATTCATCCACCCTCTTTGCTGTTAAGAAATCAGCGAGAATATCAGCGCCTCCCACCAGCCATATTTTTTTCGTATCTTGATTGAGGTTGTTAAGAAATGATGCTACGCTTTCGTTTACAAACTCTACATACTGATCTTTTCCTTGAGATGAGCGGCTAAACACGTAGCACTTTTTATCGTGATAAGGAAAATCTGATATGAGCTTCAGCACGTGGTCGTACGTAGCCTTTCCCATAACGACCGCATCACACGTTTGATAAAACGCTTCGTAGCCGTTGTCTCCCTCTCCTTCTACGCTTTCCAGCCAGTCAATCTCTCCGTTTTCTCTTGCAATATACCCGTCTAAGCTTGCCGCAATATATACGACGATTTTTTTCTTCATTCCTTTTTCTCCTTTCAACTTTACTGTTTCTGTATGATATCATCTTAATACGACAATTTTTGTCATATTAGAAGAAAAAGGTGAAAATAAATGGCTAAGTCTAGACGGCTTGTTGATATGCTCATGTTTATTAATACAAAAAGAACGTTTACGGCAAAAGAACTAGCGGAGGAATTTGGTCTTTCCGTGCGGACCGTTCAACGCTATTTACTGGACTTAAGTGAATTAGGACTGCCTCTTTACAGTGAAAAAGGACGGAGCGGCGGTTACAGAGTGCTAAAAAATCGCATTCTCCCTCCTATTTTGTTTACGGAAGAAGAAGCTATCTCTATCTTTTTTGCTTATCAGGCTCTGCAGTATTATCATGACCTTCCGTTTGATGCAGGAATTCATGCGGCTCTTCAAAAATTTTATGTGTACCTGTCTGAGGAAACAAAGAAAAAAGTAGATAAAATGAGTGCTCATATTGCGTTTTGGAATCCTAAAAGAAACCTTGACACTCCTTATTTAAAAGAGCTTTTAGAAGCAAGCCTTGCAGGAAAATATGTTGAATTTCTTTATGATTCACAGACCGGTCAAACAAGAAAACAAGTCAAACCCCTTGGCATTTATGCTCATAACGGTTTATGGTACTGCCCTGCCTATTCCTGCGATAAGCAAAAAGTGTTATTATTTCGAGCGGATCGTATTCACTCGTTAAAGGTTTTAGAAAAAGACGAAAATATGTCTCTTACGTTAAAGGGATGGCTTGAAACAGAACCGGTAAACTCACAGCCGATTTCGTTAAAAGTAACCTTGACGCACGAAGGCGTTCGTCAGTGTAAAGGCGTTCCTTGGCTTGAAAATCATGTAAAGGTGGCGCGTGATGGGAATGGCTATATCGATACAATAACTGATGGAAATGAATTAAACTACATGGCTTCTTTTTTCTATACCTTAGGGGCCCATGCTTTTATTGAAGAACCTCAGGAGCTAATTGAAAAAATTTGCTATCACGCAGAAGAAACGCTAAGACACTATAAAAATGAGGCGGCGACAAAAGACGAATAAATGGAAGAAATGAATTCGTATGGCTCGCATGTGACACCGCGGTTGATTTCCGTGCAAGACTTCCCTTTCCGCGGGCGGCCGGTGAGCCTCCTCGTCGCTTGTGCT
Organism: Priestia sp. MDV22-iso46; assembly: GCF_058629175.1. Taxonomy (NCBI): domain Bacteria; kingdom Bacillati; phylum Bacillota; class Bacilli; order Caryophanales; family Bacillaceae; genus Priestia; species Priestia sp. MDV22-iso46. Next base: position 416,656 of record NZ_JBZVWT010000003.1, on the reverse strand, counting down.
CCTGCGGGGTCTCACCTGTTCCGCTTTTCCTGCAGGAGTCTTCGCCTTACCCTCCAATCAACCGTTAGAAGCCACTAAATAAATGAAATCTACGTTCACTCTACCAATAAAAAAATCCGAACGACTCATCGTTCGGATCTTCCTTCAACCAACTAAACTACTTTTATCCTAGCCTCTTTTTAATTTACCCAGCCCACACGTCTTTTGCGTATCGGCCCTTTTCTTCTAGCTGCTGCAGCCATAAGCGAGCGTCTGCTTCACTCACTTGGTGAACTTCAGCATAGCTTTTCATAAGCGTTGCTTCAACGTCAGGTGCCATTTGGCTTCCGTCTCCGCAAATATAGAAGTGCGCTCCTTGGTCAAGAAGTTCAATCAATTTCTTGCCGTCTTGTTCCATCACGTGCTGAACGTATGTTTTTGGCTGATTTGGTACGCGAGAAAAAGCGGTATGAAGCGTAATGATGCCTTCATTTTGGGCGTTTTCAAGCTCTTTTTGATACAGATAATCTTCATGAGGTGAACGGCAGCCAAAGTATAAATGCGCTTCTCCAAGCGACTGTCCTTGTTCTTTTAACTGCTTGCGAGCCTGCACAAAGCCTCTAAACGGCGCGACGCCTGTTCCCGGTCCTACCATGATAAGTGGTGTTTCAGGGCCTTTTGGCAGCGTAAATCCTGACTGCGGTGTGGAAACAAAGCACGTAATCGTATCTCCTTCTTGCAGATTGGCAAGATAGTTCGATGCAATTCCTTTGTATTCTCCGTATCCGCTCCACGCTTCTCCTGAAACAACGCTGACCGTGATGCTTGCTTGTTTTTCATCGACACGAGGTGATGAAGAAATTGAGTAATAGCGCGGACGCATGCTTGGAAGAAGTGCGATAAATTCGCTGAATTCCATTTCACACGCCGGATATTTTTCAAGCAGTTCAAGCATTGTTAAACGTTTTGCCAGCACTTGTTCTTTGTACGCCTGCTTTTCAAGCAAGACTTCAAGCTCTACTTTATGCGGCGGGCAGACTGTTTTAGCAGCCATTGCGCGAAGCTGCGTGCGCGTAACAGGATCTTGAAGCTCCACGTATTGCAGAAGCTCTTCTACTGATACTGTTTTACCGAGTGGCAAATGAGCTAATTTTTCTTCTTCAGCTTCCAAACGGATTTGCTGTGATGCATCTAGACCGAATCTTGTTGCTACACGATTTACTATTCCTTCATAGTTGCGAGGAATAACACCTAAATGATCTCCTTCTTGATAAGAAGCTTCTTTTGGAAGTTCAATTTCAAGATGACGCGTGCTTCGTGCACTGCCTGGCTTTTGAAGCTCTTTGCTTGCTACGACGTTTGCTGAAAACGCACGGTGCATTTTCGCAAGCGGCATGTCCGCAGCGCTGTCGACAAATTGAAGTGAAAGCGTAGACGCATTTTCTTCGCTGTTTTCAATGTCTAAGTTAAAGTAGGCTGCTAAGTCACTCCACATGTGTTCACGCCATTCTTCGTACGTGCCTTCAAAGTCGTCGCTTGCATCTGCTTCACCGCGTTCAGCTATGTTTTCTGCCCCTTTAGCGGCAAGAGTTTCATCAATAAAAGCAGGCACTTTTTGATACGTTGTCGCCCAGTTTTTATCACCGCATCCAAATACGGAGTAGCGCACGCCTTTTACTTCATCAGCAGACGCTTGGTCTAACCAGTCAACAAATTCCTTTGCGTTATCAGGCGGATGACCGTTATAAGAAGCCGTTACAATTAAAACAGCTCCTTCACTCGGAAGGTTTCCTGCGTGGGAATCAAGCGTTGCGACTTGCGGTGCGAATCCTTTGCTCATCGCAATATCCGCTAAATCACGCGCCGTTCCTTCGGCTGTTCCCATATTTGAACCGTATAGCACAAGAAGCGGCGTATTATGAGCGTTTTCTACGGTTTTGCGCTCTTTTTTAGCTGACTGCTCTCGGCTTGGTGAAGGAATGCCGCCAAGCGGAATTTGTTTCGATTTTGCTTTTACAACAAAGCCTTCAGGTTTTAACGTTAAAGTTTCTTTAATATCCAGCTCGTAGTTTGTATGATCTTCAAAATCAAAGTGTTTTAGCATCATACCAAGTACAAGCGTTGCTTCATGAAGAGCGAACTGCTGACCGATACACGCACGCTGACCGTTTCCAAATGGTTTAAACGCATGCTGTGGAATCGCGCTTGGGTTTTCAAAACGCTCTGGGCGAAACTCCTCTACATCGTCTCCCCAAATTGTTTTATCACGGTGAAGCTGAGGAATCAGAACCATCAGTTCATCACCTTTTTCTAAAGGATACTCTCCTCCAAGCACCGTATCTTCTTTTGCATATAGGGAAAACGCAGGAGCCGTTGGCCATAAGCGCAGCGCTTCATTTAAGACCATGCCCACATATTTAAGCTGTTTGACTTGTTTGTAGCTTGGCACAGGATCTACTAAAACTCGTGCTGCTTCTTCTGCTGCTTTTTGTAATACATGTGGATTTTTCACTAAGAAATACAGCGCAAATGATAAAAGACCGCTTGTTGTTTCGTGTCCCGCAATTAAGAACGTAATAATTTGATAGCGAATGTTCTCGTCATCAAGCGGCTCACCTGTTTCTGGATCTTTTCCGTTTAGCATATGCGTTAACAAATCATCGCTTTGTTCACCGCTTGCTTTGCGGTCTGCAATAATTTTATCTACTAGGTCGTTCATCACTTTGATATCTTCTTGAAACTGGCGCTTATTTTCATCGTAAGCTGGATCATCTGGATTTGCTCGCTGCAACTTGTTCATTGCTTCATCTAGTGCATGAACCATACTTGTAATAAACGGATGCGGCTGATCTCGGTAAAAGCTGTTAAAGCGATAGTTGAAGCCGCAAAGACCGATTGTATCAAGCGTTAAACGCGTCATATCTTCCGGTACTTCAATATGCTCATCTGTATTTAGACGCTCCCACTTTTGAATAAGCTGCACAGCGATATCTACCATCATCGCATGATAGCCTTTCATTGCTTGCTGGCTGAAGCTTGGAAGCAAGATGTTATGGGCTTTTTTCCAGTTTTTTTCGTGGGTCCAGCTTGTAAATAAACCGTCTCCTGCAAAATCACGCACAAATTTAAGCGCTTGACTTAAGTTTTTATCAAAGCGTGATTCATCGCATGCTTCTTTGATTAGACGCTGACTCGATAAGTAGCGCGTCACGCGGCCAGGCGCTTCAAATTTAAAGATTTCTCCTAATTCATCCGCAATTTTCATCAAAGTTTGAATCGGTTTATCTGTGTTTAATAACGGTAAGTTTTTAAGCTCTCCAAATGTTTTTGGCTGAGGCATTTCTTTAATTGGCATCGTATCCCTCTTTCACTTGTTAAGTTTCAAGATTGTCTGCTAAGTGCTGCCCACAGACTCTCTTCTACACCGGTAAGAAGTTCATCAGTTAAAGATAAATAGTTATTTTCAATCATTTCATATACTTCCATGAAACTTCCAAATAAAATAGCAATTAGCGCATTTTCAGGAAGATTTCTAATCACACCTTGCTTTTGTCCTTCTCTGAAGAACGTGCAAACAAATTCCACCAGCTTTTGATATGCTAAGCGGCTCTCTTCCGTTAAAAAAGCTCCTTGGCTATGAGTCTTAATAAATCCAAGAGCACGAGGATGGTTTTTAGTAAATGCCACCATACCTTCAAAGATATGATGAAACCCATCTCGGTATCCATCTCTTTCGTTTGCCAGACCGCTTTCAATACACTGTAAAAACTCGTTCACATGCTGCTGAAATAATTCATTTACAAGACTTTCTTTATTTTTAAAGTAGCGATAAATTGTTCCTGCTCCTACTTTGGCATTCTCTGCAATCATTGGCATCGTTGTTGCATCAAATCCTCTTTCTGCAAACAGCAGAAGCGAAGCAGAAAAAATCGCTTTTTGTTTTGTTGGAGTAGATTCCACTTTATCACCTCTTTTCAAAAACGGAATGAACGTTCATTCCGCTACAATTACAAGTATAAAAAACTGCATCTTAATAGTAAAAAGATAACTGAAAAAGTGGAAAGAAAAGGTTCTTTCATTCTAATTTTATACCATTTAAAGGTAATTAACCGAGTCTTTCAGAATCTTTTGTGCTTACAGAAAATTAGTCTACTTATCCCCTCTATTAACATAAATTAACACATTTTATTAAGAGCAGAAGTTTAAAGGAAAAGCAACGTGGAAATAGAAAAGAGTTACACAAGGCGTAAAGGAGGATAAAAAATGAACCAAGCAAGAGTTATAGAATACGAGGAAATGCTTCGTTCAGCCATGCTTTCTAATAACGTAGAGCTATTAGAAGAATTACTTTCAGATGAGCTTATTTTTGTGAATCACCTTGGGCAATGGGTGTCAAAAGAGCAAGATATAAATGCTCATCGTTCAAAAAGTCTTGATATAGCGGGCATCGAAGTGTTGGAACAAGAAATTAAACTGTTTCAAGAACTTGCCGTTACCGTTACAAAAATAGCGTTAAATGGGTCGCTGGCAACCGGTGAATCGATCGGAGGCGAATACAGCTATACGCGAGTTTGGAAAGATGTTGAAGGGAAATTAAAGGTTGTTTCTTGTCACTGCAGTTCTAGCGTATAATCAACGCAGTCACAACAAAAAACATCCCTCCTTTCGTTTGCATTCGCCAAGGGGGATGTTTTTTTACTAGTTAAAAGACTTTCTTTCTGTCTCTGTCATCTTTTAAAATCTCCACGGCCTCACGGAACCGCTGTGAGTGAACAATCTCTCTTTCTCGTAAAAATCTTAAGCTGTCGTTTAAATCAGGATCATCTGATATATCAATTAACCATTGATATGTAGCTCTTGCTTTTTCTTCTGCAGCTATGTCTTCATAAAGATCTGCGATCGGATCTCCTTTTGCCTGTATATAAGTAGCTGTAAACGGAACCCCAGCAGCATTATTGTAATAAAGTGCACTATCATGGTTCACATAGTGTTCTGCTAATCCCGCTGCCTTCAGCTGCTCCGGCGTTGCATCCTTTGTTAACTTATAAATCATCGTAGCAATCATTTCAAGATGAGCAAACTCTTCTGTCCCGATATCGTTTAGTAATCCAACAACTTTATCGGGAATCGTATAGCGCTGATTCAAATAACGAAGTGCTGCTGCAAGCTCTCCGTCCGCGCCCCCGTACTGTTCCATTAAATATTTTGCAAGCGTTGGATTACACGTGCTTACTTTCACTGGATACTGCAATTTCTTTTCATACACCCACATATAGTTCCCGCCTTTACCTGCTCATATTTGCCATGGCCAAGGGCTTGTTCCCCAGCTCCAATTTCCGTCGGTATAGCTGTTTCCATACTGCTGGAGTGGCCCGTACTTTGTTTCAAAGTTTCTTTTTAACTGCATAGCCTGCTGCGCGTATTCGTTAAACTGCTGCATAGCCTGCTGGTCATTTGGATGGGTATCTAAATACAGCGTTAATTCTACCAGTGCAAAATCAATCGCCTGTATTTCTTCTAAATCCTGATAGTACTCCGAAGGTAGATTTTTCATTCTTCATCCCTCTTCTTATCTTTGTATGGATTTTCATAGTAGTCCCAAAAAGCCGGCCACAGCGTTCCTTTTTTTAGCGCTTCTTTCGGTGAAAACTGCTGCAGATTCGGCGGCTGAAATCCCATGTATAATTGAGGCGGCGTAGAATAATATTTAACTCCTATCGGCCGGCACGGATCATAGATACTGTGGAAAGGTTGATAGGTCTTAACCGGTGTAAACATCTTTTTTGGATTGTTATCCATGAAAAGTCCTCCTCTAAAAACACACTCTGTTTTATCCTATTCAGCTTTTATCGAGTTCATGAAGGAATTTATTCCCGACTTAAGAACCAAACTTTTCTTCGTAAAAAAGACCTATGTAAAAAACGTTATAGTTGCCCAATCCCTTTAGGCAGCTTTCTCATACTTTATAAAATAGTGATAAAAAATAGAGGTGATTAAAAAAATGGACATTAATTATATGGATTTTTATTCTTACCCAGCAAGATTTCCTGGACCTCAACTCCCGGCCGGTCCACCCAGGCCACCAGGCGGTTTACCTACACCTAACCCGCAGCAAGCTCCAACTTCCCCTCCGCCGGCATTTATTCCAGCTCAACAAACGGCAACTCCATTTGCTGTTGACCCAGGAGCCATTTCTCTTTGTCTATTCCGCAATACGTTTATATGGCTTAGAAACGGCTCTAGCTTCTGGTATTTTCCTATTTTTGTAGGACCGCGATCGGTTGCAGGATTTAGATGGAACGGACGTTTTTGGACCATTTTCGGTGTCGATACACGACAAATTGTTTCGTTTACGTGTTTTTAAACGTTAAGAAAAGAGATTGAGACATAGCTAAATCAATACAATTCAAAGACGATAAAATTGAATACATGAACTAGTATCGGTGGCTTGTTACACCGCTGTTGATTTCCGTGCATGGCTTCGCTTTCCGCGGGCGGCCGGTGAGCCTCCTCGTCGCTTGCGCTCCTGCGGGGTCTCACCTGTTCCGCTTTTCCCGCAGGAGTCTTCGCCTTGCCCTCCAATCAACTGCTAGAAGTAAATGGATAAATATACGAAGGCTATGTTCACCATACTAATAAAAAAATCCGAACGAGTTTGATTCTCAATCAAGAATCAAACTCATTCAGATCTTCTAACTAACATATTTTTATCCCAGCTTTTTTTGCTTACTAACCACTATTACACTATTGTTTTTATCCCAAAACCAATCAGCAGCACTCCGCTGCATCGTTGAAAGGCTTTTTGAAACACCGGTTTTTTAAGCCATTTTTTTACGTAATCTATTACATACACCAAGATTAAAAACCACCCTACCGCTATAAGCGTCAGAATAAAGCCAAGCATAAGCAGCTGTTGATTTGTGTGTGCATCCAAGTTAATAAACTGTGGCATAAACGTAATATAAACTAATACCGTTTTAGGATTAAGAAAATTGCTAAGAGCCCCTTGCATATATGATTCTTTATAGCAGCGATTAGATGAAGACTTTACAGTTTTTGTTTCTTCTGAAATGGCCTCCAATGAGAGCGTATTTTTTGTCAGAAATATTTTGATGCCTAAGTAAAATAAGTACGCTGCCCCTATGTATTTAATCGTGTTAAACAGATACACCGACTGCGCAATAGCAACAGACAAGCCAAGCACAGCAATTAATGTCCAAAACGTGAGGCCTGTAGCCATGCCGAGTATGGTAAAACGTCCTGCTTTTGCTCCGTGATGAAGCGTATTTTTCATGATAAGAATTGTATCAGCACCAGGTATCATGGACATGACCAATGCCATCAGCATGTAAGCAGCTAAATGATCCACATCTCTTCTCTCCCTTCTAAGCTATTACTAGCATCCTGTTTTCTTTTCATTTTCAAATATTTTCATGTATTGTTTTGGTGTTAACCCAACCTGACTTTTAAAAAATCGAGTCAAATGACTTTGATCACTGAATCCCGTTAAAAACGATACGTCAATCGGCTTTTTTCCTTGCTCTAACAGTTTTTTAGCCTGATTGATTCGTATTGTTTCCAAGTAGCTGTATGGAGAGATTCCTTTTTGCTTTGTGAAAGAGCGCAGCAACCGGTATTTACTCCATCCAATTAGCTGACTTAATTCATCCAGTGTGATCTTGTTTGTATAGTTGTCTTCCAAATAGCTGCAGATCGTTGTGATTTCATGAGACGTGTCAACGGCTGACGAAAGAAAAGAAAGATTTGAATGATCCTGCATGAGTTCTTCTAGCAAATATAAAAATAACTCTTCTTTCTTAAACTCACGTTCACCCTTTAAAATTTGCAAATGAAGCTCTTTTAAACTAGAGACAGCATCACTTCTTTGCACCACGCTGCTGTTAAAACGCGGAAGAATTTCACTGCCGTTAATGTCAAAAACAGCTTTTTTCATTACTTCTGGCGTCACGTTAATACAGCGATAATCAAGCGCTTTGCCGTCTATTTGTTCACAGCTATGGACATCATACGGATTAAACAGCAGCAAATCTCCTGGGTTAATGATGTATTCTTTGCCTTGGCAAATTAAATGACGCTGACCTTCTTCAATAAATCCAATCACATAATACTCGTGAAAATGAGCAGGGAAATTTTGCATAATTCCTTTAAAACGGTAAGCTTCAATATGTAAATCGGCGTCAACGTGCGCCGTGCGAATTTCTTTTGTCATCAATCGACCCCTCCTTGTCACATACTAAGCTTTTTAACCATACCATTCACTCGAAAATTTTTCTTGTATGATATTGCAGATAAGACTTTTTTCCATTACTTTTATCCGTTCAGCTACAGGTGGTACTAATCACTCTTAAGAGTGATTTCTCTCCTTTCCTCTAGTAATTTTCCGCTCAAATGATAAAATATAGACACATTTTATGGACGAAAGAAGGGATACCGTGAAATATAGACAAATCAAATGGCTGATTTTGCTTCTTCCAACTCTGACCATCGCGCTTTGGGAGTATGTTCGCCATGCCTTTTTGCTCCCTTACATCTCAATGGATATGGGAAATGTGCTTTCTCCGCTGCTTGTCTTTTTTGTCACGCTTGTGTTTGTCCGCTATTTATTTTCTATTTTAGAAAAAATACAAGAGGAACTAAGGCAAGAAAAAGAAAAGAAAGCTGCGCTTATTGAACGTGAAAAATTAGCGAGAGAATTGCATGACGGCATTGCGCAGTCGCTGTTTCTCTTATCTGTTAAAATGAACAAGTTCGGAAGAAAAAACAACTTAGAGCAGGATCCTGATTTTATACGAATGAAACAAACTCTGCAGCATGTTCATGAAGATACGCGCCAAGCGATTACAAATTTAAAGCACTCTCCTTCAGACACTTCAGAAAGCTGGACTGAAAGCATTCATCAATACGTCGATGATTTAACACATACTCATTTACTAGATGTAAATTTAGATTGGAGACTGTCAGAAACAACGCTGTCCAGAAAAGAAAAAAATGAGCTGTTTGCCTGTGTGAAAGAAGCTGCTATGAACGTCATTAAACATGCAAAAACAAATAAAATCTGGATTACAGCCAGTGAAACGGCTGGCGGATGGATTTGTGAAATTACAGATTTTGGTATAGGTTTTACTTCGGAATCTCTCAAGGCCGGGCTTGGTTTACAAATTATGAAAGATCGTGCTAAAGATATGAACTGGGACTTTTCTATTCAGCGAAAACAGAACCAAACGACTGTTAGTATTAAAAAGGAGGTTACGTAAATGCAGCCGTTTCGTATTTTGATTGTAGATGATCATGCTCATGCGAGAGAAGGCATTCGCGATATTTTAGAAGAATATGAAGATTTTATTATTGTTGGCGAAGGAACCAACGGGCAAGAAGCCATTGAACTGACCGAAAAATTAATGCCCGATATCGTGTTAATGGATATTGGAATGCCTGTTATGGACGGTTTAGAAGCAACTAAACAAATTAAGTTTCGGTTTCCATACGTTAAAATTGTGGTCATCACGGTTTCAGACGATATTACGGATTTATTTGATGCGCTGAAAAAAGGCGCACAGGGCTATTTGTTAAAAAACCTGCAGTCTGAAGTGTGGTACGACTATTTGCGTGCGTTCGCTTTAGATGAAGTTCCTATGTCAAAAGAAATTGCGTTTCAAATTTTAAAAGAGTTTCCTCAGGAAACGTCCATTACAAAACCCGACACTCCCCTTTCTGCACGAGAGCTTGAAGTGCTTCAATTAGTGGCTAAAGGACTGTCAAACCGCGATATCTCCGCGCATTTATTTATTTCTGAACATACGGTAAAAAGCCATTTAAAAAACATTTTAAGCAAGCTTCATTTAGAAAATCGCGTGCAGCTGACAAGCTATGCGTTTCAAAATGGCTTAATGAACTAACAGCTTTCACGAGCTGTTTTTTTGTGTCTTGGTAGATGTGAAACATTTTATTTTTCTATAAATTATCTGAAAACTATCATGAAGTTATTATCGTCTGAATATTGAAAATAATACCGGATTCTTATAGGATTTTTAGAAGTAAGAATTAACATGTAATAACTACCTGGAGGATGCCATGAATTTTTTAAGAGCGCTTTTTAAACGAAAATCTGTGTGGTTTATTTTGATAGGAATGGCTGTTTTTGTATACATAAACAATAGCTCTTTATGGACAAAAAAAAGCGGACAGCCTCTCCTTCTTGCTCATAGAGGCGTAGCTCAAACGTTTAATATAAAAGGCCTTCAAAACGATACGTGTACAGCGGAAAGCATCTACAAACCTGAGCATTCTTTTTTAGAAAATACGATTCCTTCTATAAAACAAGCCTTTAAAGACGGAGCTGATATTGTTGAGCTCGACGTTCATATTACAAAAGACAATCAGTTTGCTGTGTTCCATGATTGGACTCTTGATTGCCGGACGAACGGAACGGGCGTAACCCGAGACTACACCATGGCCGAATTAAAAAAGCTCGATATTGGGTACGGCTACACGGCAGACGGAGGAAAAACGTATCCTTTTCGCGGCAAAGGAGTTAACCTTATGCCTTCTCTAGACGAAGTGATGAAATACTTTCCGCACGAATCTTTTCTTATTCACGTAAAAAGCAATGATCCTGAAGAAGGAAAAAAACTAGCAAAGTATTTGTCACAGTTCTCTAAAGAACGCTTAAAAAACATCACTGTGTACGGAGGAGACGAGCCTATTGATTCCCTGAAAAAAGCTATGCCCAACCTAAAAGTTATGTCAAAAGCAACGATGAAATCTTGTCTTATTCCATATATAGCAACCGGGTGGACCGGATACGTGCCTAAAGCATGCGAAAACACTGAACTACATATACCTGAAAAGATCGGACCTTTTCTGTGGGGATGGCCAAACCGATTTTTAAACCGAATGGATCACATCAATACCCGGACTATTATTGTAGGCGGAAACGGAAGCGAATTTTCCACTGGATTTGATTCTACCAAAGACATAAAACGCCTTCCGGCTAATTATTCAGGTGGAATTTGGACAAATCGTATTGACCGTCTAGGTCCTTATTATGAAAAGAAAAAGAAATAAACGAAAAAGCACCTTCCTCTTATAAGTCCCAACAATCACTCTCAGGAGTGATGGCTAATTCTCCCTTTCCTTCTATAATAAAAGCACATTAGTTAGTAAAAAGGAGGAAAAAATGATGCAGGAAAAGCGCGAAGAAACAACGAGTACAACTAAAAAAAGCACGGCACGTTCTCAAGGTCTATACAAAGCTATATGGCGCTGGCACTTTTATGCAGGTTTAGTGTTTACTCCGTTTCTTCTTATATTAGCTGTTACTGGAGGCATGTATTTATTCAAGCCTCAAGTTGAAGAAAGACTGTACCACGACTTGTATCATGTGCAAGCTCAGTCACAGTCCGTATCTCCTTCAGCACAAGTACAGGCTGTAAAGGAAAAGTATCCAGGCGCTGACGTGTTGACGTATAAGCCCAGTGATCGCTCCACTCGTTCTTCAGAAGTAGGAATCTCATTAAAAGACCATACATATACGATTTTCGTTAATCCTCACAATGGTCACATCATAGGAAAATTAGATGATTCGAGTCGCTTAATGAATCAAATTGAAGAATTCCACGGAGAGCTAATGGCAGGAACAGCCGGTGATCGTATCGTAGAACTTGCGGCCTGCTGGGCGATTGTCTTAATTGTAACCGGTGCTTTTTTATGGTGGCCGCGCAAAAAAGACAAAATAAAAGGCGTACTGATTCCTCGTTTTTCAAAAGGTAAAAACGTGCTTGCACGAGACCTTCATGCGGTACCGGCCTTTTGGATTTCAGCCGGTATGCTTTTTCTCGTACTAACAGGCCTTCCGTGGTCAGGACTGTGGGGTAATGCGTTTCAGCAAATCGCCACAAACGCAGGCGTTGGGTACCCTCCGTCTATTTGGGTAGGCAGTGCCCCTACTTCAACCGTGCAAACAAAAGATGTAGCGGACGTGCCTTGGGGAGCTGAAACGTTAGAAGTTCCAAGCTCCACAGCTCAGCAATATACAAAAGTATCGCTTGATGACATTGTAGGTATTGCAAAAGAACAGCATATTCACGATGGCTACACCATTTCCATTCCGCAAGAGCCCCAAGGTGTGTATACGCTCTCTGTTTTTTCACCAAGAGCTCAGGATGAAGCAACCATTCACCTTGATCAATATACCGGAGCTGTTTTAGCTGATTATCGGTACGGCAACTATGGATTTATGGGCAAATTGATTGCACTCGGTATTACGCTTCATAAAGGCACACAGTTTGGATTTATGAATCAGCTTATGGGCCTTATTATTTGTATCGGAATTGCTGGTATCGCCATCAGCGGATCCTTACTGTGGTGGAAACGAAAACCAGCTAAAAACATAGGGGCTCCTAAAGTTCCTGAAGGAAATGCAATGCGAATCGTGACGTGTATAATCGTGGTGCTTGGTATCCTTTTTCCTTTAGTTGGACTGTCCTTAGTTATCGTGTGGCTTTTAGATTTCTTTGTCATCAAACGAATTCCAGCATTGAAGCGGTTTTTAAACGCATGATTTATGAAACGATGTGAGGTGCAGTAACAATGAACAAATGGAAAATACCCGGATTGGTCATACTCAGTACGATTTTACTTTCCGCGTGCTCTGTAAACAGTAACGCAGACAAGCTCTACAAGCAGCCAAAGCCTCTGTCTGCGCATGTGATGCTTCCTGAAACTATAAAACCACGGAGCATACAAGTACTAGAAGTACATGTGATTCAAGAAAATAAAACGGTGGATGATGCAAAAAGCGTTCAGTTTAAAGTGTGGAAAAAAGATGCCCCCCGTAAAGTTGAAACAGTAAAAGCGCACTATGACGGCAGTATGTATAAAGCAAAAACAACCTTTAAAGAGGATGGTATTTATTATGTTAAAACCGATATTAACGCGCGCGGTGAACACATCCTTCCTACTCAGCAAGTCGCAGTAGGCAAATTATCGAAAGAAGAGTTACGTTCACTGCAGCCAGCTGAAAACGAAACGCATCATTATCACTCTCATCATTAGACATAAGCTCACGTTTAGCAGCTGTACGTGAGCTTATGTTTTTCTTATGAATTCTAGCTAGTTCCATTATATGTTTTTACATTTTTTTCTTATTACTTTAAAATAAAAGTGATAAACGTTTTATAAAGGAGTTTTACAGATTGAAAAAAATTGTTTCTGGAATTTTAATTTTAGTATTAGCCGTTATTGTTATGATTGAAGGAAATCCGTTAGAGCAGAACTCTTCAACGAATACCTCCTACGATGAAGTAATTACCTTCCCTGCTGATCGTTACCCTGAAACTGCAGCGCACATTCAACATGCAATCGATAAAGGAAAATCGGCTGTTTGTACAATCGACCGAGACGGGGCTGAGGAAAACCGCCGTGAGTCTTTAAAAGGCATTCCGACTAAAAGCGGCTATGACCGAGATGAGTTTCCGATGGCCTTTTGTGAAGAAGGCGGAAGCGGTGCCGATATTGAATATGTAAAGCCTTCAGACAATCGAGGCGCCGGGTCTTGGATCTCACATCAAGTAGACGAGTTTCCTGACGGTACGAAGGTTTTAATTGAAGTGAAGTAAAAAGAATGGTCATCGCGACCGTTCTTTTTTTATGTTAAGAGTCTGTATAAGAAAAAGAATAAAAAAGTAGAATTGTGCTTGCCTAAAGATACTCTTCACTTTTAAAATAAAAATGTATGTTATACATATATGCATTATCGTTTTATAGGAGGAATGAGTTTCTTGGACAATCTATGGCAGCAGTTACTTCCTGCCTCATGGCAATTAACTTTATTTATTTTCTTTTTTGTCTATATCTTGCGCTACAAACAAGAGAATAAATTCAGCATGCAGCTTCACGTGCTGCTTAAGTTTCTTTATGCCGTTATTTTGATTTTAAATGCGGTGTTGTTTTTAGTGGAAAGTCAGCGCGATTTTCTTTTTTATGCAACGCTTTTCATGAGTATCCTGACAATTATTTTGATGGAGTTCACGCTTTCTGCAAAAAAACAGAACGAGCTTGATTTTATTTCAGCCGTTTCTTGCTGTGTTCTTCCGATTTTTATTTCTTTACTTGAACTTAGTTAATGAACCAAAGGCCTCTGGTGATTCAGAGGCCTTTTTGATGTTATTGATCTTTGTTGTTACGGTCCATCATATCTTTTGGATCTTCTACAATATCTTCTGGATCACGGTTGTTATCTTTTTCATCATCTCGATACATCTTGTCATTTTTATCTACGCCAGGTACGTTATTGTTGTTGTTCATATTGTCTAAGCCCGTGTTTACAAACGCTACGTATACTTTGTCGATTTTACTATCTGCTTCTCTCACACGATCCGCAATTTTTTGTTCAAAATCAGTTGAAACTTCATGGTAAGTATCGCCGTTATACGTTACGTTGTTGACCTTGCCCTTATCATTGTTGTCCGCTGCGTCATTTCCAGCTAGATCTACCGTTACATAGGCATTATTATTATCGCGAAGCACATATGCATCATCGACTTCCTTCATATCTTCTACATTTTGCGCTGCTTCAACTGACTTGGTCGGCTGATCCGTGTTATCCATTGGGATATTGTTATCAACCCCGTCGTTTGTAGAAGTGTTGCGTAAGTCATTTTGAGTATTGTCCATTGCGTTATTGTCCTTATTTCCTCCGCACGCAGCTAGGCCTGAAAGGAAAAGAACCGAAGAAGCAATGATAAGTCCTTTTTTCATTTTTTCCATCTCCTTAAATATAGTTTGCAGTCGTATTATGCTTAATTTTTGCAAAACTATTCAAAGCGAGACGGAGAAGTGAAAAAACCTTTTTTAAAAATATACTTAATGCTGCTAGCAATATTACAAGACACATTTTAATGTTACAGCTGTACTTATTCTCCTAATAGCTTTCGGACAGCTATTGACAGCGTATTGACATGGCGTTCTACGTTTGCCGCCTCAGCAACTTGTTTCTGTTCATCGACGTTGTAAACCGGCGCTGGATTTTGTGTAATTCCGTTGATCGTTGTAGCCATAAAAGCTAGCAGATCATCTGTTGGTACAGACGGAGAGAAATTCTTTACTTCTATTTGCTGCGTGATAAAGTCGTGAAGCTTTTTTTGAATATATTTAAGGTTAGATACTTCAACTAGCTGATCTTCAATTTTCATAAAACGCTGAGGATCTTTTGAATACAACGCTACTAGTTCAAAGTAAATTTCTCCTCCTGCTGTCATCGATTCTTGGATATGCTCTCCAATATACATAATAAAATTATGCAGCACTTCAAAGGGATCTTTTTTTGTCTGGAGTAGGGCTTCAATTTTATCTTTTACTTTATAGCTGACGCTTTCTTGATTAAGAAGTCCGACAAATACTTCATCAAGATTTGAAAAATATTTGTACACGCCTCCTTGACTCATTCCAGATTCCAGAACAATATCTCGCATGGCTACATCATACACCGGTTTGCTCTTGCATACTCTTTTGGCTGCTTCTAAAATCTCTTGCTTCTTTTTTTCAGCGTATCCTTCCCTTACTTTTGGCATTTTTTTCACGCTCGCTTACTTTTTTATTTATTTCCGAATGTCTCGAGTGTATCAATAATCACCTGAGCTGCTTTTTCGGCTCCTTTTTCAGCTCGGATTTGTTTTCCGATTTCTTGTGCTTTGGATCGAATTTCATTAACTTGCGTATAGGAAATGGCTGCGGATAATTTTTCAGCCGTCAATTCTTTTCTCGGAATGGCTTTTGCTCCAGCTCCTAGCTCGTGAATTTTTCTTCCCCAAGCGAATTGGTCATTTCCATAAGGAATAATAGCACTTGGAACGCCGGCTCGAAGGCCTTCCGCCGTTGTTCCTGCTCCTCCGTGATGAACAACGGCAGACATTTTAGGAAACAGCCACTCATGAGGAATATCTTTTACAAATAAAATGTCTTCTGCTATCTCTTCCGTCTGATTCATTCCGCTTCCTCCTGTATTGATGATACCTCGTTTCCCGGCAAGTTTTAAGGCTTTAATCACTAAAGCAGTCGTTTCGCCTGCATTTTTTTTATCCCCAACACTTCCAAATCCAATATAAACTGGCGGTTCTCCAGCCTTTAAAAACCTTTCCAGCTTCTCTTCCGGCTGATAGCTATGGTCACTGTCCATAAACCAATTTCCGTAGGAATGAACGTGTTCAGGCCAATCTTTAGATACGGAAAATACAGTGGGACTTGATGAAATAATGGTTGGGTTAGCTGCTGTACGCTGCTTTGGATACGGACATGAAAAATCGTTAGGTCCTTCTCCATACTGCTGCACCCAATATTTTTTTAAAGGACCACTTACTATCTTCCAAAATCCCCATTCAAAAATACGATGCGTCAGCTTATTATATATTTTTCCAAATCGGGGGCGATCGTAAAAAATTAGAGCTGGATAATCTTTTGTTGGTGTCATTGGAAAAGGGCTCGCTAGAATGCTTGGTATATCCATTTCTTTAGCAGCAAAATATCCAATTGCTGCGCCTGGATGATATACAATTGCATCGGCTCCTTTGCAGGCTTTATGCAAATCTTTTTGTATATTAACCATCATACCCATCATCTTTTCATTTTTTAAGCTTGAAAAAAATTTGAAAGGATTGTCTGCATTAATCGCATCGTCTGCTGCTCCGCTCTCTATAACTTTAGAAACATCACCTCGAAGCATGGCATATTCAAATCCATACGATTCTATGAAGTTTTGATAAGCTTCTGAAGCCGCAATTCGTACACGGTATCCTTTCTTTTTCAACTCTAATCCTAAAGCCATAAAAGGCTGGGTGTCTCCTCGCGTTCCTGTTGTTAACATCGTAATAAGCATCATTTCAGCCTCCTTATATTAAAACGACAACGTTGTCGTTTTAATATAATGTAACCTCCTGAAATTGATTCGTCAATGTAAAAACGACAATTATGTCGTTTTTTATTACTATCCTTTATTTTCCTAAGGCACTTTTTGTAAAGATTGCTGCTTTTAATTATAACAAGGGAAAATTTCCTTTTTATAGTATTGTATAAAGAAAGGCTTATTCAGCTAACGGGCAGAAATGTTGAATAAGATAGGGTTTACTTATCCTTAAATAAAATATTTTCAAAACATCATAAAAGGAAGTGTGTAATATTGGGTAGTGAAAGTAAACTCATTATTTCTCCATTAAATAATGACTTAATAGAGGATATCAATATGACAAATGATTATTTTAAGCTATATGGCAGAGTTGTCCCCAGTTTACAATCAGGAAGGTGGTCTTATAAAGAAGTTCTTTTTGATGAAACTAGAGAAACACGTTTTCCAGATGACAAACTTGATTGGAGCCAATATATAAACCGAGAGGATAAAGCTTTGTTTTTAGCTTATATGAATAATACTTGCATAGGACAGATTAGAATAATTAAGGATTGGAATCACTTTTGTTATATTGAAAACATTGCTACTAAAAAAGATTATAGAGGCAGTGGAGTCGGAAAGTTGCTCTTAAATAAAGCAGAAGAGTGGGCAAAACAAAGAAAACTTATAGGAATGTCCTTGGAAGCACAAGATGATAATCTTGGCGCATGCAGATTTTATGTAAAACAAGGATTCATACTAGGTGGAGTTGACACACTAAAACAGTCATATAACCCTACTATTGAAACCACTTTATACTGGTATAAGTTATTCAAGTAACGGGGGCTTTAGCGGAATAAATAATACAGTCGTTTTAACATAGGAATTTTAAAGAGTTAAAGAGTTAAATAGTTGAATTTGCTCTTCTTTAGTGAAGTCCGAAAGCGTGGCATAGATGTCTTTAATCATTGAGAAACCGCCTCCTAAAAGAGTATCTTATCACCTCTTATCAGGAAATACTCTATGCGAAAAGAGCCTTTCCTAAAGATAAACCCTCTCTTTATAAAGAATGAAAAAAAGATGCTTCGCGTTTTAAACGAAGCATCTTTTTCTAGTGCAGCTATGAATGCCTACCTACTTTTTTAAGTTAAACTGACCGTGAGGCAGCTAATTTCTCAATGGGGGCTTGTTCAATGTCTGCTGCTGAAATATGCAGCAACTTTTCTAAAACAGCCGTTATGCCCTCATTTGTTTTATTACTTTTCTTGCAGTCATTAATATGCTGATTTAATTGCTTTTTATAAGCCTCTGTATGAATGAGCCACTGACTTAAAAGCTCTTTTGTCGCCTTTCTTTCGTCTTCGCTTTTAGCTCCAAATAAGCTCTCCATATCAGGTTCTTGAATAATTAGCTTACTAAAATCTTCGCTTACTGCAAGCCAAAAATAGTTTTTTTCGTACTCGTAATATCTGTGTTCTTTTAATAAAAAGTAGCCAATTTCAAATTCAATGCGATAGAGCGGCATATTAACTTTCGGCGCATGAAGGCTTTTAAAGTTAATATGCTCTACGTCATCTACATAAACCTCTGAACCGTATTGGGTTTTAATAATCTTAGCGTCTACTGTATTCATGATGTTTACCTCTTTAGGGATATTATGAAAGAACGCGTGCATTCCTTCTCTAGAATGCGCACGTTCGTTATCTTTTACTTAGTTTTGAACAGCGTTTTTCCAATCAGCCGCAAATTTTTCAATTCCTTGTTCTGTTAAAGGATGTTTAACAAGCTGCTCGATTACTGAATATGGAATAGTTGCAATATGGGCTCCGGCAAGGGCTACGCGTGTAACGTGATCCGGATGTCTTACAGAAGCCGCAATGATTTGAGAGTCGATATTTTGAATGCGGAACAGCTCGGCAATTTTAGCCACAAGCTGTACGCCGTCTTCTGAAATATCATCAAGGCGACCAAGGAACGGAGATACATATGTTGCACCTGCACGAGCTGCTAAAAGCGCTTGGTTCACAGTGAAAATAAGCGTTACGTTTGTTTTTACACCTTTTTTAGCAAGGTAGCGAGTCGCTTCTAATCCAGCGATTGTCATTGGAAGCTTAATCGTAATATTTTGGTCCCCGCCGTTAATTTTAATGAGTTCTTCTGCTTGCGCAATCATGTCTTCTGCTGTTTCTGCATCCGGCGTCACTTCTGCTGAAACGGATTCTACTTCTGGAACAGTTTTTAAAATTTCTTCAATACGATCTTCAAACTTTACGCCTTCTTTTGCAACAAGAGAAGGGTTTGTTGTGACGCCAGATAAAACGCCCACTTTGTATGCTTTTTTAATATCGTCAAGGTTTGCAGTATCAATAAAAAATTTCATTTTTTCATTCCTCCATTAGTTTTTTTTACTATACCCACTATTTCACTTGTTATTTCTTTTCCACAGCATGACCGCCAAACTCGTTTCGAAGTGCGGAAACTACCTTTCCTGTAAAGGTATCATCTTCAAGCGAGCGATAGCGCATCAGTAAAGACATCGCAATAACCGGCGTAGCTGTTTGAAGGTCTAGAGCGGTTTCTACCGTCCATTTCCCTTCACCAGAAGAGTTCATAACTCCTTTGATGTCATCTAGCTTAGCATCTTTAGAGAATGCATTTTCTGTTAATTCCATTAGCCATGAACGAATAACAGATCCATTGTTCCATACTCTCGCCACTTTTTCGTAATCATAGTCGAATTGGCTTTTTTCAAGAACTTCAAATCCTTCTCCGATTGCAGCCATCATGCCGTATTCAATGCCGTTATGAACCATTTTTAAAAAGTGGCCGCTCCCTGCTTCTCCAGCATATAAATATCCGTTTTCTACTGCTGTATCGCGGAAGATAGGTTCAACAATTTCCCACGCTTCACGATCTCCGCCAATCATATAACAAGCTCCGTTACGAGCGCCTTCCATTCCGCCAGATGTTCCAACGTCCATAAAGCGGATTTTATTTTCTTTTAACTCGTTATAGCGTCGAATAGACTCTTTGTAATGAGAGTTTCCGGCTTCAATTACGATATCTCCTTCAGCTAAAAGAGGCTTCACTTCACTAATAACAGAATCAACAACCGTATGAGGAACCATCAGCCATACAACTCTTGGTGTTTCTAGTGACTGAACAAGCTCCTGTAAGCTTGATACTCCTGAAGCACCGTACCCTTTCATTTGTTCCACTGCGTTTGAATTTACGTCAAATGCTACAACGTCATGACGCTGATCCAATAAGTTTTGTCCTAAGTTAATCCCCATTTTCCCTAAACCAACTAATCCTACTTTCATGTGAACAGCTCCTTCTATTTATCTTTTCATCTTCTTATTTAAGCCTTTAGCAATTCTTTTGCTTGTGCCACTACGTTTTCTTCTGTAAATCCAAACAGCTTCATCACATCAGCTCCCGTTCCTGAAGCACCAAATGTGTCAATGGCTAACACTTTTCCTTTTGGTCCTACAAAACGTTCCCAGCCAAGTGAAATTCCCATTTCTAGAGAGATTCGTTTTGAAATAGATTCAGGCAAGACGCGCTCTTGATACTCTTTTGACTGCTTGTTAAACAGCTCCCAGCTAGGCATTGCCACAACCCGTACGGATGTACCTTCACGTTCTAGCTGAGCTTTAGCACTGACCGCTAGTGCTACTTCAGAACCTGTAGCGATGAAAATCAGCTCCGGTTTATCGTTTGTTTCGGTTAGTACGTAAGCTCCTTTAGCTAGGTCGTTGATATTTCGTTTTGTTTCTTCAAATACAGGCAAGTTTTGACGGCTAAGCACTAAGGCTACAGGACCTTCCACTTGCTGAAGCGCATAAGCCCAAGCGCTTGCTGTTTCATTTGCATCAGACGGACGGATTACGGTAAGCCCTGGAATTGCACGAAGAGAAGCTAAATGTTCAACGGGCTCATGAGTTGGTCCATCTTCTCCTACTGCTATGGAATCATGAGTAAACACATATGTGACCGGCAGCTTTTGCAGTGCAGCTAAACGAATCGCTGGACGCAAGTAATCATTAAAAACAAAAAATGTGCTGACAAACGGCTTCACACCGCCGTGAAGGGCCATTCCATTACCGGCCGCTCCCATTGCATGTTCGCGTACTCCAAAATAAATATTTCGGTTACCGAAATATCCAGGTGCGTAAGGGCCTTCTTCTTTAATGTCCGTCATCGTGGAATGCGATAAATCAGCGCTGCCTCCAAAAATAGATGGCACAGATTTAGTGAAATAATTAATAGCTTCTCCGCTTGCAACACGAGTCGAAATCGCTTTTTCTGATGAGAATGTTAAAATATCATTCACTTCAATTAACGCTTCGCCTGTGATGGCACGTTCTAATTCATCAGCGAGCATGGGGTGTTCTTTTTGGTAAGAAGCAAACAGCTCGTTCCACTCTGCTTCTGCTTTCATCCCTTTTTCTTCTAGCATTTCAAAATGGGCTTTTACTTCTTCTGGAACATAGAAGTTTTCTTCCGTTTCCCAGCCATAGGCTTGTTTTGTTGCTTTTGCTTCTTCTTCTCCAAGCGGATTGCCGTGTGCTTTATTTGTTCCCGCTACTTTTGGACTTCCGTATCCAATAATTGTTCTCACTTCAATGAGCGTTGGCTGTTCTTTGTTCTGCTTCGCTTTTTCGATTGCTTTTGTGACTTCATCTACGTCATTTCCATCTTCTACACGTAAATACTGCCAGTTTGCAGATTCCGCTCTTTTTTGGATATTTTCACTAAACGAAAGATTTAATTCCCCGTCTAACGAAATATCGTTGGAGTCATATAAAGCGATAAGTTTGCCAAGCTTCATATGGCCAGCCATGGACATCGCTTCATAAGAGATGCCTTCCATCAAGTCACCATCGCCTACTAACGTATACGTATAGTGATCAATGACAGGGAATTTTGACTGGTTAAATTTTGCCGCTAAATGGGCTTCTGCCATTGCCATTCCCACTGCATTTGCAATTCCTTGACCTAAAGGACCTGTTGTGGCTTCTACGCCGTCCGTATGGCCAAATTCAGGATGTCCCGGTGTTTTACTGTTTAGTTTGCGGAAGCTTTTTAAATCTTTTATTGATACATTGTATCCGCTTAGATGAAGCATGCTATACAGCAAGCTTGAACCGTGCCCGGCTGACAAGATAAAACGATCTCGGTTAAACCAGCTTGAATTTGCCGGATTATGCTGTAAGTGATTCGCCCATAGCGCATAGGTCATCGGAGCCGCTCCCATCGGAAGCCCGGGGTGGCCTGAATTGGCTGCGTTCACCGCATCGATTGACAGGGTGCGAATCGTATTAACTGCAAGTGTGTCTATGTTGGTACTCATGTGTCATCCTTCTTTCGCTTTGTTTGTATTAAACTGGCTGCACTTCGCGTGATTGGCTCGCTGCTTCTTCATCCAGCCACCATTTAAAACCGTCTTTTTCTAAAAGTGCATTTGATGCATCAGGGCCGTGTGAACCAGCTGCATATTTATAAAGCGGCACTGTATTTTCCTCAAATGCTTCAAGAAGCGGCTGAACCCATTCCCAAGCTAGCTCTACTTCTTTCCAATGAGCAAAAAATGTAGAATCTCCCGCACATGCATCTGCAATAAGACGCTCATATGCTTCCGGTGCTCCTTCTTGTTGACCTGAAAAATTAATTTGTACAGGCTCAATATGACCATGATTAAATGGGTTTTTACTGTTCAACTGCAGCGTAATATTTTCATGCGGGTTAATTTCAATCATTAACAGATTTGGAGATGTTGTTTCTCCTTTGTCTAAGTACAACTCTTTTAACGAGTCTTTGAATTCAATAACAATTCGCGTCGCTTTTTCAGCCATTCTTTTCCCTGTACGAATGTAGAAAGGAACGCCTTTCCAAAGCGAATTATCGATATATAGTCTGGCTGCTAAAAACGTGTCCGTCTGCGAAGATGGTGATACGCCGGGCTCATTTACGTAGCTCTCCACTGAAGACCCGTTTATTTTTCCGGCCTCATATTGACCGCGAACAACGTCTAGATCCATATCTTCTTTTACAAGCGGACGAAGTGCTTTTAACACATTTATTTTTTCGTTTCGAATATCATCAGCGCTAATGCGAGCCGGTAAGTGCATGGCCGTCATCATCAGCATTTGCAGCATATGATTTTGAACCATATCTCGAATGGCTCCTGAATGGTCATAATAGCTTGCTCTTTCCTCTACGCCGACCGTTTCACTTGCTGTAATTTGTATATTCGCAATATGTTCGTTATTCCATAATGATTGAAGAATAGGATTAGCGAATTCCAGCGCTTCTAAATTTTGCACCATCGACTTGCCAAGATAGTGGTCAATGCGGTAAATCTCTTCTTCTTTAAACGCTTTGCTTAAGTTTTCGTTTAATTGACGAGCTGACTGTAGATCATGACCAAACGGTTTTTCAATAATTAACCGTTTCCAACCTTTTGTAGCACCTAAGCCACTGTCTTTAATATGCTCGGCAATCGTACCAAAAAATTCTGGTGCAACGGAGAGATAAAACATTCGGTTGCTTGGAATGTTTAGTTCTGCTTCGCGTGCTTCTACTAGATTTAACAAATTTTTATAATCTTCAGTATTCGTTGCATCCAATTGGCTGTAGCGAAAAGCTGAAAGAAAATGCTGCATAAGAGATGAATCTTTTTCGACGCGACGTGAAAAAGTATGAATAGACTCTTCTACTTTTTCCTGAAAGTCAGCGTCTGACATCTCCCTTCTGCCTAGTCCCACAACAGAAATTGATTTAGGAATTTTCCCGTCTACAAATAAATTATAGAGTGCAGGATAAATTTTACGTTTCGCTAAGTCACCTGTTGAACCGAATAAAACAAAAGTCATCGCTTCCATATCTCTTCCTCCTGTTAGGAAAAATATAATCTTTAAAAAGTAACTTTTTTTTCACTCGTTACTTTATGTAACCTATCTTATTCCTGAAATATTTTTTCGTCAAGATATAAAACTCGTAAAAAATCATTTCATTTTTTCATTTTTTCTTTAAACCTTATAGCAGCTTATCTCGGTTAGCTTATGGAAAAATAATGAAATACTTTTTAGTTGAATTTAGAAAATAAAACTGTTTTAATGGATTTGATAGAATTGTATGAAAGTAAAAGCATACATAATGTTTGCATATATGCCGGGGAAAAATATCAAAAGGTGGAAGTGATATGAAAGCTCAACTAATGAAGATGTTTGAAGACCTATCTGTTTTTTACATAGAAAAATTGTAAAACACTTTAAAGGAGAAAGGAAGTTTGAGCTCTTTCTTTTGAGCTGCACGCACACCTTTAATGCGTGGCTACAGCAAGAAGCGTAAGCATCATATAGAGGCTAAAAACAGCAAATAAAACAAGAACGGTATAGACTAGTCTTCTACCTGTTTTGCCTAAAAAGTAGACGTTTACTAAACTAAAATACACGCTTGCTGCGCATAAAACGAACGCAAGAAACTCTTTACGCTCGTTCAATGTCATTTGAAAACCTTGATTATAATAAATTTGAAGGTCCCTGCTGACAGAAAATGGTGCGGTCCACCACCTTATCAAAACCCCCATAAACATAAGGATTCCAACTACGTTTAACGTCAGCTGGAGCGTTCTCTCCTTTTTCGTATTCACGTTTATTTCTGTAGATTCTTTGAAGTTTGCTCGTATGTATTTTCCCCCCTTGCATACAACAAAAAAGATCGTTAGCCATACGCAGGCCTCTCCCACGGCTATCAAAAGATGCGTAATGATCATCACGCAAGGCTTCAATGAAGTTATATTCTTTATCTATATTCACTTTATGCTGCATTTGATGCTTTCACAGCTTCTGAGCATACCAGCTTGTCTTTTTCGTTTCGTATTGAATTATATACGCACACAAAAATAAGCCCTGGCTGATAGAGCCAAGGCTTGCTTCACGTTTTGATTAAGTTATACCCTACACATTGAAGAGCTTGTTGAATATTTTTCACGACTTTTAACTGTAAGTTTCTCAAATCATGATTTTTAATTTGCTCTTTCGCAAATGTTGGCGTTACACCTGTTATAACTGCTTGTGCACCCATGAGCTGAAGTGCTGTAATCATTTTAAAGAAGAAATTCGGAAACTCTTTTTCTCTCAAAAGCAGCTTCGATAAATCAATGATAAAGTAATCTATTTCATTATGAGCTGCATCGTGAAGCACATCTGTCATAATCTGATCCGCCCGCTCTTTATCAATAATACCTTGAAGAGAAAGAATCGAAACACCTTCTGTAATCGGAATAATTGGGACGCTTAAAAATCCCATCTGATATCGTGTTTCATCCAGATCGATCATGTGGGATAAGATACCTGCCATTGATTGTAAAAAATCAATGCCTTCTCCTGAAAATTCTTTTTCTTCCTTGTCCATTACACAGAGTGTTCCAAATACATTTCCTTTTAAATCTTTTAATGTGACACCTAAAAAACCTTTTACCTGCAATTGATCCGTTACTTCTAGCTGTCTTGTAACGGCATCCTTCATCAGATTTGCCGTATGCATAACGTCTCCGTCATTCATAATAATTAAGCGGCAGTATGTACCTCCGTATTCAACGCTGTATCCTTCAGGAATAATCTCTTCCTTCTCGTTATATGAGCTGAGGACCGTCATCGCTGTTTCTCCTCTTCTAGTTACGTACGTTGTACTGACATTCAGCTGTTTGGTAATAACCTCAAATAATTTTTGCGAAACAGACCGCAGTGAATAAAAATGAGGAACTTTATTTTCTCCATCAACGTTCATTTAGTTACCTCCATCGCAACTATCATTCTCTCTGCCATAAGTGCATTCTTTCATAAAGATACGCACAGCTTGGCTATAACTTTTTTGTAGTATGAGAGAGGACGGCTATATTGCCTCTTTTCTATCTTATACATGCTAGATTTGACATATGACATGATTTCACATAAGAAAAACTTCTTCCGTTCATGAAGGAAGAAGTTTTAAATTATATAAAAATCTCACACGTCCCCATCTTCCCTCTGTTCCCTCTATTAGGATATATCAAACTAAACTGCCTAATTCAATTATGGATCAAAAAGCAAACACTTATAGAAAAACAGCGAGATTGGCATTCTATGCAAGGAAAGCATAGAACACAGGGTATTAGAGCTTCTGCTTCATCCGGTTGTTCCATTCTCTTCGCAGAATTCCCATTTTGACACTATCAAAATATTCCCCGTTTACGATACGAGCTTCTCTGATTCTTGCTTCTTCTTTCATACCTATTTTTGCCGCTGTTTTGATCATTCTGATATTGCCTGACCACGTAGACATGCCGAGTCTATGCAAAGGTGTAAACTCAAATAAAAAGTTGATCCACATTCCATAAGCTTCTGTCCCATATCCTCCGCTCCAATAGTCTGAGTCGTAAATGACAATTCCAGTTTCCAGCCAGTCTGTATATTTGTCCACCCAGTAACAGCTCACTGTTCCCACAGCTTTTTCATCAATGATGACCGCAAGGAGTTGAGGAACGTCTGGAAAAAGCTCATGCTCTTTGTCAAATGAATTCATATATTTTTCTTTCGTAAGCCTTTCTTCTAGTATGTAAGGAGCATTCCATTTTTTCGCTTCTTGTTTTTTCTCTTCATATTTCCAGTAATAGAGCGTATTAGCATCTTCCTGTGTCGCTTCTCTTAGCAACACTTTTTTCCCTATTAGTTTTATCATGAGAGGCATTACTCCTTGATTTATGAAATGGCTTATTAAATTCTAGAAACTTAAAGTGAATTTTAATACACATTTGTACAATCATAGCGTTGAATAATGAAGAAAAGGAGTAAATTTATAAAGAATATTATTGCTACTGCCAATCAGCAGATGAAAATGAAAAGTAACTTATCCTGCTTTGCCCGTAAAACACCGAGACAATATTATGCTCCCGGTGTTTTTTATTTTTGCTCTATTTATTATTCCCGTTTTCCATAACTGCAAAATAATTATCTTCACTGTCTGAAAAGTTAAAGACTTTTCCTGAAGGCATAGATACGATTTCTCCCACCGTTACGCCTTTAGCTGTTAAGTCTCTGTATAATTCATCCACATTCTCTGTAAAAAACATCAGTGAAGGAGTCCCAACGTTTAATTCTGGCTGCATTTTTGCTATTAGCTGTTTATTATGAAGGATAATGGTTGTTTCGGCACTCTCTACCGGTGCCAGCTCAATCCACCTCATACCTTGTTCATTATTTTGTTCAGACATAACATGAAATCCCATCTTTTCTGTCCAAAACTTTACCGCTTGATCTTGATCGTTTACATATACCATAATTTGACCGACTTTTTTAATCATTGCTTTCACTCCTTTTATATAGATAAAATAATTTCTTCCGCTACGGTATCTGCGGACTTTTCCTTTGTGTAGATCGTTTGCTTTGCCAACTTTTGATTGGATGGGTGCGTTACAAAATGTTTGTTAAGTTCAAAAACATCGTTGTCATCCGTTATTTGAAGCAATCTTTGCTGCAATATTTGTATGGACTCTTCTTTGTCAGTACTCGGAAGCAGTAAAAACAGAGACTGGTAAGGTTTTAAGGTCTTTTCCACTTGTTGAAACAGCTTTATGTCTTCATAAACCGAGTGGCCGGCGCCAAAATCAATTACCGCGTGCTTGTAATCTTCTAGTATTCTTTTAACGGCATAAGCTTCAAACGGCTTCCAATAGGCGTACATGCCTTGAAATCCTTGTTTCTCTCGAATATGTTGCTGTGTTTTTTTGCTGAATCCTATCTCGTGATAGTAGGGAAATCGTACTTCATCCATTGAGCACTGAGGAATCTTTAGTTTTTTTGCTACTTTTTCACCCACCGTCGTTTTTCCCGCGCATATAGGTCCAATGAGAATAATAGGGGTTTGCATAGGCTCTCTCCTTATTTCACTTCCAATACAAATTAGCTACATTTTTTTGGCTTTCATCCATCCACCATACTGAATATGAGTAGTAGTAAGTGCCCGCTTTAGAAGGTGCTTTCATCTTATTTTTTTCAGAGATACATCCACTTCATTTTTGTTTTGTATTTGTACCATATGCCGCTCGTTAGGCTGCCTTTCATGTTTTATAACAAGTGATAGCGATTCATTTGCTTTTACTTCAATAGGCTTTTCTGTTTTTAATAATTCTGAAGGTCCTGCTGTATCCACACACGTGCTTTTCCAGCAGTATGTGCCGACTTTTGTTTCGTAAAGATGGTTGTTTGCTTCGAGATACGCTTTTGGCGGGGATTCTTCAAGAAATCCACTGCTTGAACATCCTGTAAAGCTTGCCATGAGAAGTCCAAACGCGGCTGTTTTCCATGTTCTCATCATTTCATCACCTTTTTATTATTTCTTCATGGCTCTTTCATTTCCTGTTTCTTATTTTATTCCTTCCTAAATAGCGTTGTTTTATTTTCGCTACACGCTTTTTACAGAAGTGGAATATGAATAACTAACCCATCTACTAACAAAGGAGTGAACATATGGAGGCGCCAAATCGAGATGACAAATATACCCATAATGAAGAAAGCAAAGTAAGTTTTGAAGAGCTAATTGCTGCAGGAAATTCTTTAAAAACAATCGGTCAAATTATGGAGTTGATTGGAGCTGCAAATCTCTTTTCTCTTAATGAACGACCAACTCCTGGAGACAAACAAGTCGTATCGGGAATTGTGCTTCAAACGATTGGTCAAATTATTCATACGACCGGAATTTTTCAGCAGCTAGGAGAGCCAAGTGATGAAGTGATGCTTCAGGGACAGAAAAATGAAATTGCTGGAACGTCATTAAAAACGGCAGGCTAAGGTTTGGAAACGGCAGGAGAGATTAACTTATTTAACGAAGAACAAGAAAGTACGCCTCCATCGCTTAATTTTATACCATAAAAAAAGTGCTGCTCTTGACAAGAGCAGCACTTTTTTAGACTTGCACGCTATTTGATTCTACTAATTTCCCATCTTCCATCCACACAACGCGATCGCATAAATCCAGCATTCTTTGATCATGGGTAACCATTACAGCTGACTTGCCCCTTAGCTTCACTTCATCTGCGAGCATTTGCACGACTGCTCTTCCTCGCTCTGAATCCAAGCTTGCTGTAGGCTCGTCTGCAAAGATAATTTCAGGGTTATTCATCCACGCTCTTGCAATCGCTACCCGCTGACGCTCTCCGCCGGATAGACTTTCAGGGTAGTGATGTTTTCGATGAGCAAGCCCTAGTTTTTCAAGCAAATCATCCGCTCTTTTTTTCGCTTCTTTATTTCGATTTCCTTCTAGTTCCGTTACAAGAAGAAGCTGATCGCGAACCGTTAAATACGGAATTAAATTAGCCGATTGAAAGATAAAGCCGATTTTCTTCAAGCGGATGCTGTTCATTTGCCCAGGAGACATTTTATTAATCTCGTCTCCATCAATAATTACACGTCCGCTAGACGGTGAAAGCAGCGCCCCTGCAATAGATAAAAAGGTACTTTTCCCAGAACCTGAAGGACCGACAATCGCCACAAGCTCTCCGGCTTTTACACGCAGCGATAGGTCATTTAACACGACTACAGCGTTTTCTCCTTCTCCAAACGACTTGCTAACATTCTCTAAAACTAATTTTTCTTCACTCATTAAACGGCCCTCCCAATCGCTTCAACCGCATCTACTTTTGCTACGCGATACAGCGACAATAATGAACTCAGTACAGAAACAGCTACAAATAGCGCTGAACAGCCTGCGATTAGCGATAAATCCAAGTAAAATGGCAGCGAATCGGGCAAAATGGCAGCTACTCCGTATGTCAGTCCAATACTAATAGCGAGACTACATAAAGTTAACACAACCACTTGAGATAAAATCGTCCGCGCTAAATAACTTGTTTTTGCTCCTATCGCTTTTAACACCCCAAACTGATTCATTTTTTGAAGCGTCATCACGTAGAAAAAAACGGCTAATACAAAAGCTCCAATGATAAACAGAAACGCGATCATCATTAAAAGCGTGCCTTGTTCTTCTTGATAGCCAGGAATACCCTTTAACGCTTCATCTTTACTAATCACGTCAATGTTAGACCCCTTTTTTTGAAGAGCATGCGCTTTTTTATCGTCCATGTTTAACAC
Organism: Priestia sp. MDV22-iso46; assembly: GCF_058629175.1. Lineage (NCBI taxonomy): Bacteria > Bacillati > Bacillota > Bacilli > Caryophanales > Bacillaceae > Priestia > Priestia sp. MDV22-iso46. The sequence goes on along the minus strand of NZ_JBZVWT010000003.1, from coordinate 386,647 downwards.
CACTGCATTAAAGGCACCTGTGCTTTCAATTGTCTTCCCCTCTGTAAGATTAATATGAATAACAGGCGCGTGACTAAACGACTGATTTTTTGTAAAACCAACAATTGTAAAGCTTTTTCCTGAAGCCGTATCTTTTATCGTATCACCTAGCTTTACTCCTTCTTCTTTTAGCGAAGAGTCCGCCACGGCTTCATGTTTCGCATCGTCCGTAATCATCTTCCCTTCTATTACGTTCGGAGCTAAAAAGCCGCTTGTGCTTATGGCAAAAAACGAGGCGTCTATTTTTTTCTGTTTTCCTTCATTTATAACGGCTGTCATCATCACACCAAGCGGCTCAGCATTTTTCTTGCCGCTTAGTTGTTGAATATCTTCTGTTTTGTTTGCGGATAAAACAGAGCGCGTCAGGCGCTGATCCGCTTCTTTTTGAAGCACAACGTAATTTCCTTTCATTTCTTGAACAGCTGAAGCATTGTCAGAGGAAAGCCCCTTTGCTAAGCCTGATACAAAAAGCACAAGCCATACAATTAACACCATAATCACGCCAATGAGTAAGTAGCGCAGCTTCGCATGTTTCAATTCACGTAAAGCCAAAAACATCTTTCTTTCATCTCCTTTTTTAATTCTATTTAAAGTATAAAAATAAAAAATGAATGGAAGATGAACGGCTCATTACATTTTCGGAAGATAAACGTGAAAGGTGCTGCCTTTTCCTTTTTCACTTTCAACGTGAATGGAACCTCCGTGCATTTCGACAATTTGCTTCACAATCGCTAAACCAAGACCGCTGCTTCCTTCCGTCCGGCTTCTTGCTTTATCTTCTTTATAAAAACGATTAAAAATATGCGGGAGGCTTTCTTTTGACATGCCGATTCCCGTATCTTGAAATTCAACGTGGCAATGCGTGTCTTCCATCTGCACGCGAAGAGACAGCGTTCCTCCTTCTTCCGTAAACTTTACGCTGTTTGTAATCAAGTTTGTCCACACTTGATGAAGCAGTTTTTGATCGCCTGAAATCATCGTTGAAGGAAGATCCATTTCAATAGCTAACTCTTTTTCACGCCAGCTCCACTCTGTCATAAACAGCACTTGCTTGATTTGAGCTGCAACATCAAACGGGATTTTGTCGATATTCTGACTTTCTTTATCAAGTGAAGCAAGCGTAAGCAGTTGTTTGCTGAGCGACGACATGCGCCGGCTTTCTTCTTCAATAATAGACAGATACTCATTTCTTTGTTCATCAGAAAGATGTGCAGAACGGAGCGTTTTCGAAAACCCTTGAATGGATGCCAGCGGAGACTGAATTTCATGCGACACGTTGGATACAAATTCTTGGCGCATCTCTTCAAGCTGCTCTAAACTTTTAGCCATCTCGGAAAAGTGTGAAGCAAGCGCGCCGATTTCGTCTCGGCGCTTTACGTACAGCTCGACGTTGTATTTTCCTTTTGCCACTTGTTTTGTCGCTTCCGTTAGCTTGACAATTGGTTTTACTAAATAACGCGTACTAATAAGTACAAATAAAATACTTAATATAATCATCACCAGTAAAATAACCGAGAAAAAAATGCGCATTTCCCCGAACTGCAGCTGAATATCAGGGCGGATAAACAGCGCTTGCTGCTTATTACTTTCTCCTTTTAACGGCACGCCGATGGTATTGGCTAACTCATTATCAAAAAATCCCGTCACAAACACCTGTGAAGGAAAGTTTGCAATTCCGTGATACATTTTTCCGTCCAGTACTTGTTTGACAGCACTCTTTTCTAAGCGCTGATTTCTAAATTTCCGTCCGTAAAACGTCTCATGTCCGCTGCTGTCCACCACATATATTTGATAGCCTAATTTACTAATATGCTGTAAATAAGCTTGTTGATCCACGCCCCTATTGCTTTCGTAAAAACTCGCAATGTCTTTTGCCATACGCGTAAGCTTTTGATCGTTATAAGGTTTTAAGCTGTACTGATAATAAACGTTTGCTAAAATAAACGCTAGGAGACTGCTAAATACCATTACAGCGATGGTCGTCAGGACAATCTGCAAATAGAGCGTCTTCATTTTGCCTTCACCTCAAGCTTATAGCCGACTCCTCGAACCGTCGTAATGACAAAATCATCGGTATGTTCAAACCTTTCGCGCAGCCTTTTTACGTGTACATCGATTGTGCGGTTATCTCCGTTAAAATCCGCTCCCCATATCAGATGAATTAATTCTTCTCTTGTGAAAATTCTTCCTGGATAGCTCGCAAGCTGAGCTAATAATTCAAATTCTTTCATTGGAAGAATTAACAGTCGCCCGCTGCAGTGCACTTCATAGCTTTTTCGGTCGATAGAGGTGTTGTTCAGCACGATCATTTTTTCATTTACCACTTCGTACCGGCGAAGCAGGGCTTTGATTCGGAAAATCAATTCTTTTGGTTCAAACGGTTTTGTCACATAGTCATCTGTTCCTGCTAAAAAGCCTTTTTCTTTGTCTTCCAGCTGATCTTTTGCCGTTAATAAAATAATGGGAAAATCATAATAGCTGCGTATTTCTTCGCAAACTTCATACCCGTCTTTATGAGGCATCATAATATCGACAACCGCTAAATGAATGTGCTGCTTAGCAAGCAGACCCGAAGCTTCCTCACCGTCTTCTGCTTCATGCACCACATAGCCTTCAAGCTGCAAATAGTGACGAACTAATTGCCGCATATGCTCATCGTCATCCGCCAGTAAAATGTGAATCATTTCTTCTGCCACTCCTTTTATCAACCATTTAAAATGGCGGCCTTTTGGCCGCCATTATTTATTCTTTCAGTATCTATCTGTTTACTAGTGTAACCAAACGCCGTGGTCCTATTGCGTTTTTATTAGGATAAGAACTTATTGTGAACAGCAGATGAACAGCTTGTTACAAAATCCATTCACCGCGCGCAATCATCTCTACTTTTCCGCCTACTTGAATGTGAAATTTCTCTCCGTCATAACTAGCTTTTACATACAGCAGTGAAGGTCTTCCTATTTCGTATCCTTGTTCTATACGTATATCAATAGCTGGTTGATTAAAATAGCCGCATTTAACTAAATATGCTGCTAAACAGCCGTTGGCGCTGCCGGTTGCCGCATCTTCTGGAACACCATAGTAGTCGGCAAAATCTCGTACGTTTAAGTGATGATCTTGGTGATAGGTTTCCGGCGAAAATACCATAATTGCTTTTGCTTCCGTGTCTTCTATCAGTTTGAAATATTTTTCTTTGTCTACGTTTATCTCTTTAGCTGCTTCTAATGATGTTAACGGGACAAGGATAACCGGCAGACCGGTGGATACTTCTTGAACAGGAAAACGCGTGTCGATATAAGCTTTATCAAGGTTTAACACGTCCGCCACTCGCTTTTTATCAAGCACTTTCCCAAACGTCGGCTGACCTTGTGTCATCCACAGCACATCTTTTGGTTCATCGTATGTAACGGGCGTAGGACCTGCTTTATAATGAAGAATAAGCTCCTCTGTATCTTTTTCTTCTAGTTCTTCTCGGATAACATAAGCGGTTCCGAGCGTCGGATGTCCTGCAAATGGCACTTCTTCATTAGGCGTAAAAATTCGCACGTTATATTCCCTTTTTGCAGAAGAAGACGTAATAAACGTCGTTTCAGAGAAATTAATTTCTTTAGCTATTTGCTGCATCTCTTTGTCTGAAAGGTTTCCTGCGTCTTTAAAAACTGCGAGCTGATTTCCCGTATATTTTCTCTGTGCAAATACATCAACAATGGAATACTGAATACTTTTCATTTATGTGTTCCTTTCTAAAGCAAATTTTCATGTATAAAATAGGTCATTACGTTTTTCTTTAAAGCCTCATATTGCTCCTTATTCGTATCCATAAACGCTTCTTCCCGACTGGATAAAATGTCTGCATAATGGAGAGGCTCGCGAAATTGTTCTTGTGTAAAATCACAGCGCTGTTCATCAAGCTGATTATAGAAATGCCAGCCTTCTTTACACGGAGTTTTTAAAATATATCCTCCTTTTAGATCTTGAACGACAAGGGCCGTTACGCCGCACTGTCCCTTAGAAGGATTATCAGCCGTCCACTTCGTGCTTGAATGAATTGACCACGATTGGTGCAGGGCTTTCTTTAAATGATTCATGCTCAAGCAGCTCCTTTTTCTTCAAATCTACCATATTATTCTTTTTTATGAAACTTCTTGTTGAAAAACCCATAGCACAAATATTCTTACTTTAAAAATAATTTAAGGAAGAATAGAAAAATAATAGAAATAATGTATAATAATAGAGTCATTTTAGATGATAGATTATAACCAACGAAAGGTGTTTTAAATGGAAGAACAAGCAGTAAATGAACTCATTTCTTTTGAAGAAGAGCATAAAGTAGTTCGAACGAATACGTCGTATTATGATTTAAAATGGGGAAAAACAGCCAATCCAGCTAAAAACAACACGTGGAACTGGGCAGCCTTTTTTCTGACAAGCGCTTGGTTTGCATACCGAAAAATGTATAAGCACTTTTTTATTTTATCGCTTATTGAAGTAATTTGGTTTTCCCTTTTGTGCTTTGTAGACATACCAGAGTGGTCCGATGCAATTGTGTTCGGCGGCGCTTCACTTATTACAGGGCTATGTGCAAACCGCTGGTATTATAAGCATGTTAAAAACGTGTTAGCTCGAGCCGAAGCTCAGCCGGAGCAGCGGAAAGAAGCTTATCTGCAAATAAAAGGCGGCACTCACATCGGAATTGCTATTGGTTTAAGCATCTTGGCGCTTGTGATTACTTTTGGAGTCGGAGCGGGATTATCATTTTTACCAACAAAAACGAATATTAAAGATGTAGTTCGCTACGGCGACGAAGCAATTACGCTCGAAACGTACAACGATCATCCAAAATGGACCTATATTAAAAAAGAAGGCCGTCATCATGTTGTACAATTTACCGGCTACGATTATACAGAAAAAGAGCATGTACGCATTGTGTTTAACGTTTATTTGGATAAACAAATTTACGAATGGGACAAAATTTACATCAACGGCAAAAAGTTAAATAAAAAAGATGCGGAAGACTATGAATACTGGATTGAAGACAGTTCAGCATATTAAAAAGGTCAGCAAAAAAGAAAGGATGAGTGCTTGCTCTCCTTTCTTTTTTGTTTTATCTTAAAGCGTCAAAGGCAGCTTCACCGTCACTACCGTCCCGTTCTCATCACTTTCAATCGCAAGCTTACCGTTATGCTCGTTGATGATCGTTTTACAAATAGAAAGCCCTAACCCCATGCCTGTTCCATCTTTTGTTGAGAAAAATGGATTTCCTACTTTATTAATAATGGATAGCGGAATGCCAGAGCCGGTATCTTGAATGTCAATAAGAGCCCAACCTTCCCATTCTTTGATAATAAGATTTACTTCGCCGCGTTTCTTTTTCTCCATTGCTTCAATGGCGTTTTTCAAAAGATTCATAAACACTTGTCTCATTTGAGCAGGATCGATTGATACAAGCGGAATGGCTCCTTCTATTCTTACGTTCATTTCGACATTATACAGCGCAGCTTCACTTTTCAAGAAAGCAACGGTATCATGAATAACTTCTACAATCGATACGATTTCTTTTTTAGGCGCTGTTGGCTGCGTAACAAGCAAGAAGTTGTTAATGAGTTCATTCATACGATCCAGTTCATCAAGAACAATTTTTTGAAAAGGCTCTGCCTGTTCATTTTCATTAAATAGAAATTGGATAAAGCCGCGCACCGACTGCATCGGGTTTCGAATCTCATGCGCTAACCCTGCTGCTAGCTGCCCTACGAGCGCCAATTTATCAAGCTGCAGAATTTTCTCTTCAATTTTCGGCAAAACAGCCGCTTGATTTTTATAAATAATATGAGACAAAATACCAGCCAGCCGGTTTAACCCTTGAATTTCACTTTCGCTAAACTGATAAGGATCCGGATCGACCGCGCATAAGGTACCAAACATTCTCCCGTCTTCTAGCACAATAGGTGTTCCTAAATAAGAACCTACCCGAGCACCATCAATGATGGCTAAATTAGACGTTCTAACATCGCGTATTGTATTGGGAATAACAAGGGGTTCATCACACGTGACTAAGTTGCATACCGCAAGCTCTAACGGCAGCGTCAGTCCATCCTCTACAAGGCTGCCCCCTTCTTTATTAAAGGCTTTCATAACTGAAAATTGTTCGTCGAAAACCCCTACAAACAGCGTCCTGCTTCCGACTACTTCGCTAGCCATCTGCAATACATCCCAAACGGCTTTTTCATTGATGTTCCTCTCTTCCATTACCTTAGTCACCTACTATTTAAATATAGACTGTTCTATTCTCTTATTCTCATTATAAATTTTAAATGTAAAAACGTATATCAAAATTTTAAGAACTCGTTTATTTCTTCTATTTCATCATTAGGGTTAAGGATAGCCAAGACTTGATGGTCTTCCCATATGCCATTAATATTTACATTTTTTCTAGCAATTCCTTCCCTATGAAACCCTGCTTTTTCGAGTACGCGCTGAGAAGGCAAATTACGTGGCATGACGCCGGCTTCAATGCGGTGAAGATGCAGCTCTTCAAACGCATAGCCAACAAGTACTTTTACAGCTTCTGTTGCGTACCCTTTTCCATTATGATGCTGATCTAGAAAATAGCCGATAAACGCGCTTTGTAAAGATCCGCGCAGCACTTGAAAAAGACTAATGGTGCCAATCAACTTATTATTCTCTTTTTGAAAAAGACCAAAATAGTATTCTTCATCGTTTTTCCTATTCTCTTCATGACGCTGAATTTTTTCTACTTGGCTTTCCAACGTATAAAAAGAATGCTCTCGAATCATAGAAAACTGTTCAAAAAAGCCGCGATTGTCCTTTTGCAACCGAAGGCTGTCATGCGCGTCGCTGACAGTTAACGGGCGTAAATAAATAGCGTGACCCTCTATCATACTATGTCTCTCCTCTACTTCAAGAAATATATGTAAAAAAAAGAAGGCTTTTTAAAAACCTTCCATTTTCTCACATATTAAACTTTTCTCGTTTGAATGTAAAGTTCTAAATCACTGCTTTTCTTCGTTGTGATATGTTCTGCTATGATTTTAGCTAGCACCATATTATACACCGTTCCGTTATCTCCATATCCGCTTAGAAAGTAACAGTTAGGCATTTCGTCATATATTCCGATAAGGGGAAACCCGTCATGAGTGCCTCCGTAATAAGCGCTTATGTAATAATCAGCTTCAACTTGAAGATGAGGAAAAAGCTTATTGAACTCTTTTAAAAGTTTGTCTCGTTTATGAACGAGTTTGGCATCACGTTCTTGCGGCACAATGGTGTTTTCATCAAGACCGCCTATAATGACCCGATTATCGGAAGTTGTTCTCATGTAAATATACGGTCGAGCGGTTTCCCAAATTAAATTTCGATTTTTCCATCCTTTAAAATCCTTTACAGGAGTCGTAACGATAGCATAGGAACTTGTGAGTACAGCTTTTTTCTCTCTCTTAAATTCTTGATTTTCATAGCCTCCTGCCATAATGACATATTTAGCTTTGATTTGTGATTTATTTTTAGTGAAAAACACAGCTTCATCTTTTTCTAACTTTTGACCGACAATTTCTGTTTCTTCAAACATCCGAACCCCATGCTGTTTTCCATACTCTAACAGACCGAGTGTAAAGCTGTAAGGGTTCAGCTCTGCATCATTTTTAATAAGCATTGCCATTCGTTTTTTAAATCCATAGTCTTTTTCAATTTGGTCTTCTGATAAGATTTCAGCTTCAAATCCATGCTTTTGCATATAAAAATAGTCTTTATTTATCTTCGTGATATCTTCTTCATAACTTGCATAATACAAGCTGTCTCTTCTTATAAATTCTGCATTAATCGGAAGCTTTTTAGCTGCTTCCTCAATATCTGTAATAGCCTGTTCGCACAGCTTATAATGACGGACTGTTTTTTCTTCTCCAAACGTGTTGACTAATTCGTAAAACAATTTATCTCCTAAATATTGAATAAGAGAGGTATTTACAATTGTACTTCCATGCCCTGCTTTACGTTTATCAACAACCACAACATCAAGCCCCTGCTCACATAAATAGTAAGCACATTGTGCACCTGAACTTCCTCCTCCAATAATAAGAACATCGCACTCAATATCTTCCTCTAGAGATGGGTATACAGGCGGCTTCGCTACAGTTGTCTGCCAATAAGGGTTTCCAGATAATAAATCCATGCAAACGCCTCCTTTCTTCTCTGTATTATGCCCAATATAAGCTAATTTTTGCATGCAGCAGGATGAAAGTATGTGGGTTAAGCTTTTCGAGAATAGTAAGCAGGTTATTAACGTAGAGGTCAAGTGATTAAAGAAGCCATTCATTAAACTAATCTTCTATACAATAGAATTAATCATGACTCTTAATACCATGAGCATATAAAGTGGACGACTAAAGTATTGATAAACATCATGTTGTGATCTTCTGCTTTAGACACAGACCTCCAGTAAGTGCGTAAATATATAACTTCTTCACTACATAAAAAACTCCACGCAAAAGCCACCTGGAAAATCACCAGATGGTTTTTTATATTAAGTGGGGTGCACGCTCTGATTAACTGCGGATGGATATAAAGCCTTACGTTCCAAAACAGACTTCTTTATAGAAAAGAATGATGTAAAAAATACTTCTTCTGAGATTTTTCTTTTACTTGCGTTTAACAGCCGCAGCCAAAGCCATAACCGCCGTAGCCGCCGTAACCGCCATACGGATAACCACCGTAACCGTAGCCGTAGCCACCATAGCCGTATGGTGATAACAGTGAGCCTGCTACTAGCCCTCCTGCTAATCCTCCTAAAAATGGACCCCCAAAGCCAAAGCCGAATGGTCTGCCAAAGCCAAACGGGCGTCCGAAACCAAACGGTCTGCCAATAAACCTTTCATCTGCGTGTTGAAGTTGATGATGATCTTGAGAATACATAGTAGGTAAAAAATGCATTTCTGAATTCATAAGAGAAACCTCCGTTTTTTTGTTTTTGCTTTCACCCATGAATATGCATTTACCTATTCGCTGTCTTAGGCAAATATCTTGGTTATGCTGAAAATAAGGGAAAAGAATTACGAAAAAAAGCAAATTACTAGGTTTATATGAAAATGAGCTTGATTTCTCTTTAGTACCTAATACATACAAAAAGAAGCGGATCCTGACTTAGAATGGTATACGGAAAGTACTAACATGTTTATTTCATAGTAAAAAATAAGAAGCCGAAGAAAAAATTCTTCGGCTTCTTTTTCATTATGTACGCAGGCTAAGGAGGAAGTGGTATTAGCCTGCTTCGTTATAACATGGGGGCTCATATATGAGATCTTGGGATGATTCATCCTATGTAGAAAGTGAAAAAAAGTACCGTGTCCATCTTATTTTCTTATCTTTTTTTATTTTCATTGAAATCATTGGATATTTTTGGAGCACTTTTGCATTTCAGGCATATGTTAAAAATGTACTCAGAACTTGGAGGTGAAATATATGGGCTTCTATGGTGGCTGTGGTTATGGCGGTTACGGTTACGGCGGCGGCTGCGGGTTTGGCAGTGGCTTTGCTTTAATCATCGTATTATTCATTTTATTAATCATCATCGGCTGTGCTTGCTGGGGAGGATTTGGCGGTTGCTAATCATTAGAAATAATGATGAACAGCTTCATTTCCACTAATTTTTTTACCAAAAGCTAGCTTTCCACTTTATTATGAAAAAGCAGTGTCCACATAATGGGCACTGTTTTTAAATGTGCTTATGAACCGGATAATAATAAGACTAACGTAAAAAAATGGATTTTTTAATCTGCCGTTTCTTGTCTACTTCTTCCCATCATCTTATTTTTCTTGTTCATAGTTCCTTTTCTTCTACATATTAATAGATAAAAAGATTAATTAAAAAGAGAGTCACTCCGCAACTCTCTTCCTGCTCTATGTAGATGCTAAACATTAAACAAACGTTTTTTTCAAGACAACGCGCTGATCATTTACAGTATAGCCGTTTCTTTCATAAAACGCCTGTGCAGCTCCTCCAGTCGCCGTCAAGAGATACAAGCTGTTGATATCGTGTCTTTGAAGTTCATTCTCAAACCGGCTTAAGATAGCTGAACCATATCCTTTTCCTTGCACGCTTGCGCTGACGCAAAGCTCGGCCACGTAAAAGGTCATACCGCTGTATGATTTTTTCGCTTGACCTGCAATCATTCCAATCAAATCTCCTTGGTCATAAAATAAATAACCCATAAATTTAGGTGTGTTCAGTAAATCAGTCAGCCTTTCTCTAGCTGATTTCTCTGTCCAAGGCTCATTCCAAGGTTTTTTTGTAAATACATTCATATACAAGTTAATGCACTGCTGCATATTCTCTCCAGTGAGAGGTACTACTTTTTCGATCATTTTTATGCTTCCTTTTTTGTTTAGTTTGAAGGCTTGTTAACAATTCGCTCGTACATTTCCGGCAGGTGCTTAATTTTATAATCAATCGTCTCAAGCTTGTGATAGATTTCTTCGATTTCTTTTTGTACCGCTTTTTTATGATCCATCAGCATTTGCAGACTTTTATCAAGCACGGCATTTTCAAGCGTACAGTTTTCAATAAGCGTCCGAATGTCCTTGATTTGCATACCTGTGCTTTTTAAGCAGCAAATTAAATCAATCCATTCAATATCTTGTTCTTTAAAAATACGATTCCCTGACGCTGTACGATCTAAAAATGGAAAAAGCCCTTCTTTATCATAATAGCGAATGGTATAAATTGTCACGTTCAATTTCTTTGCAACTTGTGAAATGGTATACGTCATACTGCTTCCTCCTACACCTTAAACTTCTCAGAAAAACATGATGATTTTGTCTTGACCTCTAGTTATCTCGAGGGTTTATTCTTTTATAGTCTTCTTCATTGAGCTCTTTATGCTGCAGATTTTTTGTACAAGCAGCAAGCAACATATATTTAAACCTGAAAGGATGAATACGATGAATACTGCTCGCATGATGCTTACCATTGTAATTGGCGGTTTTATTGCCTTTTTGTTAGGTCTTGGCGTCACAAAAATAATTGAGCTGCTGCTAAATCTTTTTCTAGCTTAACCAGTAGTTACTTATCGTAAAACGCAGGTAACTCCGTTCCATATCCGAACGGAGTTACCTGCTTTATTTTAAGAACTGCAGCGCTTAAGGCACCATGTTGCCAGCGGCTTTATAAATATCGTACCACTCTTCGCGCGTTAACTTGATTTCTGAACCTTTACTTGCATCTTTCATACGCTGAATATTTGTAGTACCAAGCACTACTTGAATATTTGCAGGATGAGTTGTGATCCACGCAACGGCAATCGCTGTATTCGTCACGCTATATTTACTTGCGATGCGATCAATCACTTCGTTTAGCTTTCCAAATTTCTCTTTATCGCCTAGGAAAGGTCCTTCGAAAAATCCGTTTTGGAATGGCGACCACGCTTGAAGCGTTATATCATTTAAACGGCAATATTCAAGCACGCTGCTGTCGCGGTTCACAGCTTGGTCGATGCCCATATTTAAAGAAATACCAGAGTCAATGATTGGCGTATGTGCGATGCTGAACTGCACTTGGTTTACGACAAGCTTTTGGCCGATGTATTTTTCAAGCAGCTGAATTTGCGCTGGGTTGTGGTTCGACACACCAAAGTGACGTACCTTTCCGCTGCTTTGAAGCTCATTAAACGCTTCTGCTACTTCTTCAGGATCCATTAGCGGATCTGGGCGATGAAGTAATAAAAGATCTAAGTAATCTGTTTTCAAACGCTCTAAGCTGCCGTTAACAGAGTCTATAATATGCTTCTTTGAAAAGTCATAGTAATTTTTCGCTGAGTTAATGCCGCATTTACTTTGAATCACCATTTTCTCACGAAGACTTGAATTCATTTGTATAGCGTTTGCAAAATACTCTTCGCATTGTCCTACATAATCAGGACCATAAATATCAGCATGGTCAAAAAAGTTAATTTCTTCTTCCATCGCTGTGCGGATTAGCTTCTCTGCTTCTTGTAAAGAAAGCTCTGTTAAACGCATATTTCCCATAATTAAATTTGATACGTGTAAGTCAGTATTAGCAATTGTATGATACTTCATATAAAGCCCCTCCTTGAAATGATACTACTACAAGATAAACCATAGAGTTAACTCTAGGTCAAGCAGAAAGAATAAAAGATTTTATAAGCAACGACGGTAAAACACCCTATCTTTTTTGGTAAAAAGATGAAATACTAGTTTGTGGTGTGATAAAAGTCACTGCCGCTCTGCATTTCATTTAGTAGTATATGTTACGTTCTTTTCTTTCTTTTTATCGAAGCTTATTTCATAGCAATACATTAATCTATCAGGCAAAGGAGCTTATCAATCACTATGCAGAAAACGAAAGCAAAACGATTTGAAATACAGTATTCCGTTCTAAAAGATGAAGCCAAAATCAAAGGAACTTTTGTGATAGAATCTGCTAAAAACCGAGATGACGCATCAAGACTTGCTAAATTAAATGTCTCTACAAAAGAAAGAGTGTTTATTCAATATGTAAAGATTTTAAAAGTCAAACGAGTTTCTACAGATTCGGCGGCAAAGTGACATTTGTTTGCTTCTTCTTTTAGCAAGCCCCCATTTATGCTGAAAGTGTCGTCTCAGAAGATGTTTGTTTCGTTCGTGTGAGTAATAGAACTAATCCAATAATACAAGCTGTGCCAATCCATTGATAAAAACCAAAAGGCTCTTTCAGCCAAACAACGGTTGTAATAACAGCGGCTAAAGGCTCTAAACTTCCAAGCAAACTCGTTTCTTTAGGTAAAAGACTTTGCAGGCTTTCTACATAAAACCAAAAAGCAAGCATCGTGCCAAAAATAATGACAAATAAAATATATCCGCAGGTTATTGGTGATAAGCTTGACGCTTCCCAAGGAGGATGAATAAAGCTCATTACGCTTCCCCCAATTACCATTGACCAGCCAACGATGACAAGCGAACTGTACTTTTTAATCAGCGGCACCGCATACAGCGTATAAAAAGCAGCCGCTACGCCTGACAGCACTCCCCAAACAACGGCAGATACAGGAACAGACAGCTGAGAAATAGAGCCGTTTGTTAATAAAAAAAAGCAGCCCCCCAGTGCCAGCAAAACAGTGATGACGTCTTGTCGCGTAAATATAGACTGCTTGCGCAAAAGCAAATAGATGATAATCATCACCGGTGATAAATACTGCAGCAGCGTAGCTACTGCTGCATTTCCATGCTTAATAGAAGCCATATACGTATACTGAACGGCAAGCATACCAACTATGGCAAAAACGACGAGCTGAAAAGCTGACTTTCGGTTCTTCCATACTCCAAGTATGTGAGAACGATTACTTTTTATACATGAAATCATTAGCAGCAAAAAACCCGCAATGAGAAGCCGTACTGAAACAAGCCAGTCTACACTGATTTCAAATTCTTGAAAAAGCTTTTGAGCAACCGTTCCTCCCATCCCCCAACATATAGCTCCAGTTGTTACAAAGAAGAACCCTTTTTTTCTGCTGAGATCGTTCATCTTTCATCCCTCACTTTTATTATAAGAATAGTGTTATAATAAGTGAAAAACGGGGCGGAAAATACGCATATTGCATTAAAAAATATAAATATATTGAGGTGACCATGTATGCCAGCAGCCCATTTTAAAATTGATGAAAACTTAAAAGAGCTAACGACCCATCGCACCGTTGAGCTACCAGTAGCATGTTATCAAACGACGATCGGCGATCACATAAACGGCTACATCCCTCTTCACTGGCATGATGAGCTTCAATTTGTATTCGTTATAAAAGGTGATGCGTCTTTTCAAATAAATGAAAAAACAGTGACTGTAAAACAAGGCTACGGACTGTTTATTAACAGCGGATGTCTTCATATGACTGAAGATATAAACAAATCCGGCTGCGTGTACATTTGTTTAAATGTTTCTCCTCATTTTCTTGTGCCGCAAGAGCTTTTTACAAATTACGTTTATCCCTACATTCATGCAACGAATCTATCACATTTATTCATCAGTCCAAAGCAAGCCTGGGGAAATAACGTGTTAGAGTCTATACATAAGATACACACATGGATTCATAAGCAGCCGCACCACTATGAAATAGAGATTGCCTCTGAACTCAGCATAATGTGGAAAAATTTAACTCTTAACGGGTTGCAGCTGAAATACAATGAAAAAGAAATGATCAAAAATCAGCGGATGAAGCAAATGCTCAATTGGATTCATTTGCACTTTGCTGAAAAGATTACGCTCGATGATATTGCCAAAGCCGGACAATTGAGCCGTTCTGAATGCTGTCGATATTTTAAGAAAATGTTAAAAAAATCGCCTTTGACCTATGTATTAAACTATCGAATTCAGCAAAGCTTAGTTATGCTGCAGCAAGCAGAAGCAAATGTGACGGAAGTCGCCTATCAAGTAGGATTTAATAGTACAAGCTATTTTATTAATCAGTTTCGAAAAGAAATGAAGATGACTCCGCTCATGTATCGAAAAAAGAAGCTGCACATCTCATCACATCACTAAAAAACGGCGGGGCAATCACCCCGCCGTTTTTTATGAACTCTTTTTACTCGTTGATTTTGCATCAGAAATCTTTCCTAAGAAAAACCCGTCTACTTCTGCTATTTTCCCTCTCCAAAAGATTTTGCCTTTAGAAGGAGTAGATTTACTGTCTCCACAGTAAATCTTTGTATTTTTCAAATGAATAAAATGGGCTTCTGCTTCTCCGTTTGATTCGCTCGCTTCGCTTGCTAAAGAGAATTGTTCGCTTAGCGCCTGAGCCACTTCACTGCCTTCTTCAAACGTTTCGCTTAAGTAATCAAAGTATTCTTTTGCTGAAATCATGGTACCGGAAATCACAGCGCCGTTTACATTTAATGAAATATCAAGTGAAAAGCCGTGTTTATTAGAAGCTTTCACAAAATATTCAAGCGTATTGTCTTTAGTTGAAAAAGAAGGGCCTGTACTCATGTCTTTCTTTCCTCCTTTACGTCTTAGGCTGTTGTATCGTCTTCACTAGAAAGAGATGTTGCTTCATCATCTTCTTCGTCCGTGTTTTTCTTTGCTTTTGTATTTTTTGATTTTTTAGCTGTTGACTTTTTTGGTTTCGCTTCCTTTTTTTCTTCTTCGCTTTCATCTTCGTCTTCTTCTTCTGTTTTTACTTTTTTATTTTTTTTGTTTGAGCGAGAATCTTCCTCTTCTTCCTCGCTGTCTTCGTCACTTTCACTTTCTTCTTCCTCAGCTTCTTTTTTATCCTTTTTACGTGGCTTAGATGTTTCTTCTTCGTTTTCATCGTCCTGCTCGTTTTCATTGTTTTCATCGTTCTCATCGTTCTCTTCTTCGTCGGAATCTGTATCTTCCGCTTCTTCGTCTTGATTTTTATTGAGGCTAAGCTCAACAAGCATGTTCATTTTTTCTTCAAGCTGTGATAAGCGATCTTGAAGAGTTTGATTTTCTTCTTTTAACTCGTCGTACTCTTGAACGTTATCGTCTTCTGTTTCGCTACTAGAAGAATTTACGTTTTCTTCATCATCTTTTGATTTATCTTTATCTTTTTTAAACAAGCTTCCCGCAGATGTTTTCAGGCTGGCCACGCTGCTTTTTGATTTTTCTTTTACCTTTGTTCCTAAATCAGATGCTTTGCTTTTTAATTCGTCTGTATCAATGCGGTCAAGGAGACTTTTTCGATTTTCAGGAGTCGATACATATCCAATCGTTGCACCGATGATGCCTCCTGCTACCGCTCGTTTGATTGGCCCGCTGCTTGTTGTTTTGCTTGCTTTTGAACCGTTCTTTTCTTTTGAACCGTTTTCCGCATTTTTATTTTCCTTGTTTTCTGCCTGTGTGTTATCTAATTTTGTTTCAGTTGCCATTGTAAATCCCTCCATTTTTTAAGTAGCGTACAGTTTTTAACGTTTCGTTTCTATTTTTTCTTCAAGCGTTTTTAACCGCTCATGCAGCATTTTATTTTCTTCTTCGAGCGCTTTGTTATTGGCTCCTTTTGAACTGAGATACGGATCATTTTCCCACCAGTCCATGCCGATTTCTTTTGCCTTATCAACCGAAGCCACAATCAAGCGGATCTTTATCGTTAATAGCTCGACATCTGCAATTCCTACGGTGATGTCCCCCGCTATAACGACTCCTTTATCCAAAATCTTTTCGAGCACATCTACAATCGTACTTGACTGCATATTATGTTCGACTGCCATACTGTTCCTCCTACTGACCGCTTAAAGCAGGCTGCCTAGCGGTCCAAGATCAATATTTAAATCTTCTGCATCCAGACCGAACACCTCTTTCAACTCGTCCATTTTTTCTTCTAAGTTCATTAGTGCAATTCCTAAGTTTTCAATTTGTTCGTCCGTCAACGTTCCACCCTCCACCCGCCTCATGGCATGACGTTCAACGATTTGCCTCAATAGCTCAATAACTGTCATCACAAGCTGCGCTAAGCCTTGTTCAGCTTGATCAGGATCCAAGTGGATTCGTCCATTTGCTTGGCTGACCGGTTGCATCCATTAATTCCTCCTTTTGTTTATCAAATTGTTCAGAAGTGATTGGTTTGTGATTTCCTTCTTTTGCTTGCACAAGCGTTTCAACCGAAGAAATAAGCACCCGCAAATCCAAATACACTAAATCGACGCCAGCTATGGAAATGATTAAGTCTCCTTTAATGGCGACTCCTTTATCTAAAATGACATCTAAAATATCAATAAGAGCAATATCTTTATTCTCCATGGATTGTTTAAGAGACATAATGTTAATTCCTCACTTTACGCAAAGCTCGAGAAATGATAGGGCGGCCATGGTCCCGTCACTTCAAACTTCCAGCCTTTATTTTCAAGCCTTTGCTGAAGCTCTTCTATTTCGTTTACGAACTTAGTAATCTGCAGAGACGGGAGAAGAAACACGCTGTTCCACGCCATCTGTTCAGCTGCGCCAGTTACGTCTTTGCTCCAATTCTTTTTAACAGAGTCATAAAGCGATAATTCTTTTAGCTTGTCATGTATCTCTTCACACACTTTGTTTTTGTGAAGCTCTAATTCTTTTTCAATCAGCTGATCTATTTTTTTCTTTTCAAAAAACTGTCTTCCTGGTGATAAGTGACTAATTTCTTGTTTTTTCGCTTTCACGCTTTCATTCGTTTCGCTGATTCCTTTTTTAAGCTCTGTATCATCACAGTAAATTTTCACATTCCACTCTTCATTTCCTTGAAGCAGCGTCAGTGAATTCTCTATCTTTTCTTTGTTAATCTCAATAGCTGCCTGCAGACTTTCTTCACCTTTATAAATGGTGCAAAATTTTAATGGAATGATCGTAAATTCTTCGTACAAAGCGGCTACCGTTTCGTGATGATGAAATGCTTTTTCCTGCAGCCAGCTCATATCCTGCTCCATTTTTTCTTGAATCACTTTTTCTGAATAGGTGTCAGCATCCAGCTTAGAAACTACAGCCGTCACCTGATCAAACGCAATTGGGTACAGTGAATGTTCTCCGTCAAACCCCTTATAAGATGGAAACGGCTCTATGGCTGCTGCTTCTTTTGTTGGAATTAAACCGTATAAATACAGTAATTCTCCCATCTAGGATTCCTCATTTCTTTTTTGTGTTAGCTCTTCCCATTGTTCAATTTCTCTGCGTTTCGCAATTTCGTACCTCATTAACAATTCATCTTCTTTTTCTTGAAACGCTTCTTCTGGAATTTCACCAAGCTCAAACATCATTTGAAGCTGAATGAGTTTTTGCTGAATCGTCGGAAGGTCATATAGCTGTTTATCAGCTTCTTCCTGTACTTTTTCGCCGATTTTCACTACAAGGTTAATGGGTGCGGTTACTAATTTGTGAAGCACGTTATTTCTCTTCTACTTTTAGGCGAATGTTCACAAAATTATAAGCAGGCCAAGGACCGCTGTAATGAAAATCGGCTTTGTCTTTCCAGTTTTCATGCGCTTCATTTACTTTTTCATCAAACTTCGCTTCATCTTCTCGGTTAATTAAGAAAGACGCGTTTAAAAGCATCGTTTCGCCCGTTGGCTCATTTGCTTTTGCTGCTTCCGCTGCTTCTTCAAGCGGAGAAAATACATCTGTCTTGACTTCTTTTTGCAGGGAAGTAAACATCTTTTGAGCCATTCCTCCAAGTTGAATACGCTCATAATAACCGGCTGCTTCTGATTTTCCTTTTACGGATGCTGATACTTTCTCAAGTTCAGGATTTTCGTTTACTTTTTTCTCAAGCCATTCTTTTTTCCCAATTACTTTTAAACCGACTTCAATTTTTCCTTTGATCGCTGGAAACAGCTTTTCAAACTGCGGATAAAGGTTTTCCAAAAGAACTTTTACGTCTTCTTTTGATTTGAATACATTCCCAAAGCTGATTGGAATAACCGTATCGTTCTTGTCCATAATCGCTGCTACTGCGTTTTGATGCATTAATAAATTTTGGCGATTAGGATGATAAATTTTCATCGGTACTTCAGCTGCTACCATAGCCGCGTCTTTGTAGCGAATCAAAAATGTTTCAGCTTTTGTTCCTTCTACTTCCACGGCGCCAAATTCTTCGTCTTTATCCGTTTGAATGGCGCTAAAAATATAAATACCTGTTTCGTTTGTTTCACTCATGTTTTCAAGCTCCTTTACTTTTCTTCAGTGTCTATATTCTTACATTCTTCTAAAATGATTTTTTCGGCTTTGCTTTTTGCATTTTCTTCATCCAAACATTTGGTAAGCGGATGATGCAAAATATCGATACATAACGTTTGAAAATCTTCGTCACTTCCATCGATAGGAATGTCTTGCTGCGTGGCAAGGGTAGCGATCATAAGCGAAGCCCGCAGGCTAAGTCCGCTGCTGTTTTCGTCTCCAGAGCGGTTTCGCACGTTTGCTACGAGCGTTACAATTGTGCGCGCTTCATCTTCTTCTACGTCCGTTTTCTCCGTTAAAATCGCTGTCTCTCTGTCGATGTCTTTATAATCAATAAACATGGTAATTAACCTGTCGAGAAGCGCATCTTGTGTATCATATACGCCGGCATACTCAGCTGGATTGCTTGTGAAGATGACGCGGAAATCGGGATGCACGCGCACAAAAGGATCGGTCATTTTTACTCCATACAGCGGCAGCACGCCTTCTTCTAATATCGATAGAAAGATATTATTCGTCGCAGGCTTAGAACGAGTAAATTCGTCGTAAATCAGCGTATAGCCATTTTTTACAGCTTCAAGCAATCGGCCATCCTGCCAGTTTTCACTCACTTGTTCATCTTTTTTATAGACAGAACGAACGTACTGGTCGATTACTTTTTTGCTCGTGTATCCCGTAAAATCGCCAATTAAATCTTTGTTGTTGAGCTCGTGATTCCCGTGCATCAGCATTACAGGACGCTTTCTCTTTTTAGCAAGCGCTCGCGCTAAAGAGGTTTTGCCTCCGCCGGCAGGACCTGTAAAATGAATGGAATAGCCGGATTTTAAATAGCTCAGCGCTCTTGAAAGAACCTCTTTTGTCTCGTCATCTTGTATAAAAGCTCCACTGCCTTTTTTCCTTTTGTCTGTTAAGACGGTCATTTTTACGTTCCTCCTGCCATCTTATCGTTTATGCTTCAATGCCAATGGCGCTTCTATATCTGACGTCGAGTCGTTTGAATGAAATGACTTCTTTTTCTTTATTTAAAAAGCACTCGTACGTTCCGAGCATTTCATCTTTGGCGTATTTTTTCATATATTCTCGTTCTTCAATGACTTCAACAATAACTCTCCAACCTTCATCTTCAGTAGCTTCCACCGAGGTAATTTTATGAGGAGGAGCTACGTGTTCACCGAAAAAGTCGTTCACGGCTTGCATAATTTTTTTAATTTCCATTTTTAGTAGCCTCCAATAGTTAGATCTAAAAGCTGGAACCACCCTCAAAAAAGGAAGGTTCCATACCACTTCATATTAAATACTAAAACGCGGCTGCCCTTCACTTGAATTTGAACGTTCAGGAAGACCGTTTTCTTCTACGTCGTCACGAAGAAGCCCTACTGCTTCTGCATAGCGTAACCATGTATCAACACTGGCAATAACCACTCGCGCTTCAATCGTTAAAATTTCAATTCCTACAACAGAAACTCTTGCAAAAGCATCAATAACAATTCCTTTATCTAAAATACGGTCAATGACTTCTGCTAAACTTGAACTATTAGTACTTTTTTGAATAGACATATCTCATTTCTCCTTTCGCTTATGATCCCATTGTTTTTAAATCTGTAGATGATTTAATATCATTAGAACTTTTAATCTTAGTAGAGCTTTTAATATCCGTTGCTTTTTTAATCTGATTTACGCCTTTTATTTTCCGCTTATTTTTTGACTTCTCTTTATCGTCTGAAGAAGAAACTTTTTCTTGAAAGTTTTCTCCAGCTTCTTTCACATCGCTAAGCTTATCTTTTACTGATAGTAAGACGTCTTGGAGCTTTTCTTTTGCGTCTTCCCCTTTGCCGTGTACCTTTTGGGCATTTTTTTCTTTTGTTTCCTGCAGTTTTTCTGACGCTTCATTTGCTTTTTCCTGCAGTTTCCCTTCAGTTTTTTCGACAAATTTTTCTTTCGCTTTTTCTTTAACCTTTTCTTCTATCTTTTCCTTAACAGGTTCAGGCGTATGATCGATGATCTTTTTTCCTGCTTTTAAGGCTGCTTTCTCCACATCTTTTTTATCCATGAAATTCCCCTTCAGGACGGATATCTTACTTCTTCGCGTCCATGAGTTTGTTTAGCATCTCTTCAATGCGCTGCAGCTGGTCGTTCATATTTTTATTTTCTTCTTTTAGCTCTTCGTACTGAGACGTTTCCATTTCTGCGCTTTGGCTGACTTCTTCCTGCGAATCGCCCTGTTCATTTGATGCATCATCTTTTTTCTTTTTAGGTGCCAGCAGCTTGCTTAAATTGTCTTTTTCAAGATATCCTGTAGCCGTCTGCCTTAATGCTCCCATCGCTTGCTGCGTTAGAATATCCTGTGCGTTTCTTCTTAACTCTTGTCCTGTCGCACGTACAATTTCTGATTGTCCTAAGCGGCTGAGTACTTTTTTACTCGTTTGAGGACTTGAAAGAAGTCCAATTCCCGCTCCTACTACGCCTCCTAAAATAGCAAGATTTAAAGAGTTTTGCGTTTTTTCTTCCTGCTGCTGATTTTCTTGTTTTTCACTTTGCACATTGTTATCAGTTGTTGACATGTTTCATCCTCTTTTCTCTTATTATTATTTATTTAATGAATTTTCTTACGATTAAAAGACTTAAAAGCTAAGCCCTGCTCCTCGCTCCTCTGTTCGGCCAGGCAGCCCTTCTTCCTCTACTTTGTCGGTTAATAACCCAACGGCTTCTGCGTAGCGAAGCCACGTATCGACACTTGCAATAACGACTCGTGCTTCAATCGTTAAAATTTCAATTCCTACGAGTGATACTCGGGCAAAAGCATCGATGACAATCCCTTTGTCGAGAATTCGATCAATCACTTCTGCTAAACTAGAACTATCTGTACTTTTTTGAATACTCATTTTTAGCAGCTCCTTTCGAAATTTAGCTAAATGAATGATGCTACTAATGAACCTGCTTAACTTTTTAAGTAAACATACTTTTGAAATATACTTTTTAGCCCTCTTTCAAACATGAATAATTTGCTAAAAAGTAATTTCTGAAAATAAATTAGAAAATTATTCTACTACGTATAATAATTAACAGTTAATTATTGGATGAAATTTGCGCGTAAATCCTTCTATTAAAGCTTTCATCAAGATTTTAATCCCAAAATAAAACAATAAATACATTATTGTTACAATAATATTACATTATAATTTAAGGCATATTATTATTCGATACACCATGACATATTTTGATATTTTTAACTGTTATGGAATATTATTGTTCAATTGATGTGTTTAAATCAGTGCATAAAAAAATCTGCCGCACTGCGACAGATTTCTCCTACATATCATACGTTCTATAAAATCATTCCGGTTAAAGGAGCTTTCGGGTTTCCATCATGATCTGAGTCTTCTTTGTCTACTAAAACAAGCAAGCTGCCTTCTTTGACTGAATCATTATATTGTTCGGCCTGCTGTTTTGGAATTCCCATACTTACTAAAATACCAGACAGACCTCCTACGCTCGCACCAGCTGCCGCACCTGTTAATGTAGCTACAATCGGACCAGCCGCCACAATTGGACCTATTCCCGGTATGGCAAGAGCGCCGGCACCTGCTAATATTCCGGTCAAGCTCCCTAGCGTACCTCCGGTAAGTGCTCCAGTTGCTGCTCCTTCTGCTTTTGTATTCGTTTCTTTCTGAACGTTTTTGGTCTTTTTATGTTTGCCGATGATAGAAATTTCCTCCGATGCATACCCTTCTTTTTTTAAACTCTCTACGGCATGAACTGCTTCTTGTTCCGTTTCGTATATTCCCACAACATTCTTTGCTTTTGCTTCCATACTATCTCCTCCTCATTAATGTTGTGTGTACCCGAGAGCATTACTTTGAAACGTTTTAAAGAGTAAGTATTTCTAAATAAATAACGCCAAATCACTTTTCATTTAGTGACTTTCTTCTCTTCTTACCAAACAGCTTTGCATAACAAAACCCTAAGAAAATAGGCGTTCTTAGGGTTTTGGCTTAAGCAGCTGCCGGATTCTTTTTCACAAATTTCATAAACAGTCCGCGAACTAAAGGACCCATGATGAGAAGCTGAAGCGGGTATGCCACGATAAAGTTTTTCATAACGATCAATGCATAGCTTGAAAGAAGCGGCTCTCCGTCTAAACCTTTTGTAAGTGACATCGTAATTAACCCGTATACAGACATGCAAAGCACCATTCCGATCACCATACATGATGACAAAATCAACACGACTTTTAACTGTTTCGATTTATCAAACGGCAGTGAAAATGCTACTTTTTTTGCTACGGGACCGACGAAAAAAGTTTCGACAGCCATTGCGACTACAAACGTGATAACCAAGTTCAAAATACCTTCTGCAAGCGTGATATGCCCGATGACGTCATTCATTAACATGTTATACACCGTCATCACAAGCACCATCCCTCCGCACATCATCATTCCAAAATACATACTTTCTTTTTTAGTTGTTGGCACTTTCCTCATCCTTTTCATGTTTTTTACTTGGCTTAGTATAGCTTTTTATCTTCCTTCTTCGTAAGTGAACGATTTGTGAACATTTATGGAGAAAATCCCCTGTGATTAAAAAACGGCACAGGGGATTTTCTAAACGAAAGCGGCTGCTGCCCCTTTTTTGTGGAGGAATGAGTATGGAAAATCTAATCTGCCCCTTTGAAACTTTAACAAAAAACCCCCGCTCTATAGACTAAAGCGGAGGTTGGTTTTATAGAGATTCCGTGTGAGATCCGGGCGGGATTGGCGTTTGGGTGCGGAATACTTTTTCCCATTTCGAGACGACGATACAGGCAATGGCGTGGCCTGGGACGTTGACTCCTGTTCTGGCCATATCCATAATGCGGTCCACTCCTGCAATAATTGCCACTCCTTCAGCCGGCAGACCTACTGCGTTGGCTGTTGCTAAAAGCACGACAAGTGAACCTGACGGGACAGCCGCAATTCCTTTACTTGTCATCACCAGTATAAGCATCATAAATAATTGCTGAGATAATGGCATATCGATGTTAAAAGCCTGTGCTAAAAAGACGCATGAAACGGATAAATACAAAGTAGATCCATCACAGTTTAACGACAGGCCCGACGGAATAACGAACGACACGACTCGCTTAGGACATCCGTACCTTTCCATCCGCTCCATCAGCTGTGGCAGCACCGTTTCTGTACTTGTTGTGGAAAACGCGATAAGAAACAAATCCCAAATCATTTTGAATACTTCAAAGTAGTTGAATTTGAATAAAAACCCAACAAGTGGAAATAAAACAAATAAAATAATAAAAAGACCTAAAAAGACGGTTCCAATTAGCTTTAGCATTGGAAGCAGAAGTGCAATGCCGTATTGCCCTACAGATGCAGCCATTAGCGCTAGTACACCAAGAGGCGCTGTGACCATAACAATTTGCGTTAATTTAAACATAATCTTAGCCGTAGATTCAAAAAATTTCATTGCAGGTTCGGATGCTTTACCAACTCCTGAAGCGGCAACACCGAATAAAATAGCAAAGAAAATCACGGCTAGCAAATCATTTTTTGCCATCACATCTACGATATTTGTTGGAATGATGTTCAAAATCATTTGTTTAAAGTCTACGACTTTGTCGGTGTACTGGGACAATTCACCAATATCTTTTTTAACAAGATGAGAAAGATCGAGGCCTACTCCGGGCTTTAGCAAATTCACTAACAGCAGCCCAATTCCTAATACGATGGTAGTAATGATTTCAAACCAAATAATCGTCTTTAACCCTAGACTCCCCATTTGCTTCATACTGCCGCTTCCCGCAGCACCTATGACGATGGTTGAAAAGACAATCGGCACCACAATCATTTTAATGAGGCGGATAAACCCGTCTCCTACCGGCCTTAAAGCCATTCCGAAATCCGGAAAAAAGTGCCCGATGACAGCTCCGATTACTAATGCAATTAAAATTTGAAACGCTAAAAACTTTTTCACATTTCTCCCTCCCCTTTGACTTCATGAAACGGACAACCGTTCCATTAATATCCAAATTTCATACACTTTATGTAAGTTCGGGACATTGGGCTAAATTCCTTCTAAAATAGACAAAATGGTCTATATATTTCACCTTACCCGTTAAAATGCATAAAAAAAAGTCAGGATGAAAGTCTTCTTCATCCTGACTTTTTTATCGTTATGCTTTTTTCACAAACTGAGATTTTAAGCTCATCGCTCCAAATCCGTCAATTTTGCAGTCGATGTTATGATCGCCTTCTACTAAACGAATGCTTTTTACTTTCGTACCGATTTTTACAACCGATGAGCTTCCTTTTACTTTTAAGTCTTTGATGACGGTAACTGAATCTCCGTCTTTTAAAAGATTACCGTTTGCATCTTTTACAGTAAGCTGCTCTTCCGTGCTTTCTGTTTTTTCATCTTGTCCCCATTCATGCGCACATTCCGGGCAGACAAACAGGCTTCCATCTTCATATGTATACTGTGATTGACAGCTTGGACAATTAGGTACATTCATTTTCTTTTCCTCCACCAGCTCGTAAACAATAGTACGGTCACGAGATTACATTTTTTATCTGTTTTATACTGTCACAGTTTTATAGAATTAACAAGCTTTTCTATTTCCTTGCTGCTGATGTTTTCTTTTCCAAATAAGTGAGCCGATAAACAGAACAAAACCCGCTCCAAAGACAAGAAGCTGATCTAAATAAAGGTCACCTGTTTTTACATACCGTATAATAAATAATCCTCCAAACATGAGCATCAGCATACATGAAAACCGAGTGAGGTATGAATTGATTTCCATCTTTCATTCCTCCTTTTTGTAAGACTTTTTGTTACGAAAAAAACACGAACCATATGCCGAATGTAACCGCATATAACGGTAAAATGACGGCTAGTTTTTGCTTCCACCCTTTAAAAAAAGAAGAATTACGAGGCGCAAACCAAAGCTCTAACGTGCCGTATAACAAAAATGCCCCCGCTGCTAGTATCGCAATCACAGTCTCTCCTAACTCCATACACACTCCTCACTTTTATTCTACGCACTTGAAGCTAAGCGCAGCGTATATAGTAAGTCTCATCATTATAAAAGAGCTTATAATCGTGATGCATACGAACTTTGAATACTTTTTCAATCATACATTTATTACCATTATATCATAATAAAAGCATTTTTGAGACTTTTTATAAATGTAAATTATTGTATAATGAAAAGTAGACAAAGAGAAAAAAGGGAGGGATTTTTTGAAGAAAACTCAGCTTGTTTTTGTTATTCCCCTGCTTATTGAAGCTGGATTAACCTATGCGTGCTCATCTTTTTTGTCTATTCGCTTTATTGCGCTTATGTTTTTTAGCGGACTTTTGTTTTCAGTTTTGACTTTTTGGTTTTCAAGCAGCGGAAGCAACAGCGCTCATTCTCACTATAAAACTCATTCCATGAGGCTAATGTCTGGAGCCAATATCGAACATAATCCGTTTCGTTTGCGCTGGACGGCTTATTTTCTTGCTTCTTTAAGCTTTACCGGAGTGGGCCTGATTTTTTTATTCTGCTGCTGACGGACGTTATTCCTCCAGTAAGCTAAAAAACCTGCTCTTTACAGAGAGCAGGAACTTACGAGAACAGCTTGAGAAGCAGGCATTTTCGCTTTACTTTATTCGCAACAGCTTGAGTCACATGATCTTTTAAAGGCCGAGTCAATATTCGTTTCAGCGGATGTTTTAGCATCCGTTTGCTCACTGGAACTTTAAAGATAACGCTGAGGACCACTGTTGCTAAAACCGAAAGCAGCAAGACCGCAAAAGGCTTTTTTTGAAACCATCTCGAGAAGATAAGCATCATTATGTAAATAAGTGCTGACCACCCTAAATGCCAGCCGTGCCTAAAGGTAATGGCTTTACACCTGAGTCCAATCCATTCTACAAATGAAGCTGTACATACCCATTTTGCGATATACTTCACCTGTTTGACGAGTGTGGGCGGATACGTAGCTAAAAACGACCAAATCATAAGAGGTGTAATGAAGATAAGGTGCAGCACGCGCAGTTCTTTTAGTGAAAGATGGGAAGATTTAAAATCCCAAAGCAATTTATCGTTACAGAGAAAGTAATAAAGAATATTAAAAAAACTCACGTATAATCCCCCAGCATAAAGCTCGTGAATTTTTTTCCACGTTTTCTTTTGGATATTTTGAAAAATCAGCCATAGAAGGATAGAAATATGCACCTTTGTTCACCTCTCTAACATCGTTTTTAGAACCTCTGTTATTGTATTTTTATTTCTTCCTGCTTCTTTTCAACTTTTCGAATCCATCCAATCAGCATTCGATTAAGATACGATTTTAACGTCACGCTAGCAATGGTGTGGTACCACATCCAGCCAGTTTTCCATTCGATAAGCTTCGTTCGTTTTTCAGCCCATAATTCAATAAAAAACATCGGGATCGTAAAAAGCATAATTTTATATAAAACTTTTAACCCTTTATCGTAATACGTAGCTTGATTAATCATGACGGATATCATAGGATACAGCAAAAAATCGAACAACACGTTAATTCTAAACTGTTTTTTCAATAAGCGAGTTGGATATCGAAGAAGGCCGTGAGTTATAATAAATTTATCAATAATACCATTTGTCAAGGCGTTAAATACATAGGCCAGCAGCCAGTCTTTAATCGGTGGTTTTCTAAATAAAAAAGGGAGAATCCCCAGGGCGATAAGTAGTATTACACGTAAAAATTTCACTTCAAACTTTTTATTTCTCATCACCTTTTCGCTCCTTTCACCAAGTGTTGTTAGCCTACCTTCATGTCAGTTGGCAGCTTGAGACGGCTGTTCTCACCACGCTCAATTATTGCTTATGTTAATTTATAAAGATACGCAGCAGCGTCTAATGTAAATTTCCCGTACATAACCCCTAAGTTCACGTTATCCATACATACGTAAATGTTTGTTTTAGTTTTAAGTTCTTTGAAGAGATTTATACATGTGGTTGAGACATGAAAAAAGCCCAACTCTAATCAGTACGGGCTTCTTCCTCCACCTATTGTGTTTTTTTAAACGTTACCATCCAGCTACAAATCCATCCGTTCGTGATTCACTTCCTCCGCATAGCACGCCGCTTTCAGGATCTCTCCAAATAATCTGTCCGCGCCCAAATGCCATTGAATCCACGGCTACTTCAATTTTATGTCCTTTTCGTTCAAGCGCTTGTGCCACGTGGGATGGAAAAGCCGGCTCAATAAGCACCGTTTTATCTTTTTTCCACTGCCATCTTGGCGCGTCTAAAGCGGCTTGAGGATGAAGATGAAAGTCAATTGTATTCATGACAACTTGCATATGTCCCTGCGGCTGCATAAAGCCTCCCATCACGCCAAACGGTCCTACGGGCTCATTATTTTTGGTGAGAAACCCTGGAATAATGGTATGAAACGTTTTTTTATTAGGAGCAAGACAGTTATCGTGATCAGGATCCATTGAAAAATTGTGGCCGCGGTTTTGCAAGGCAATTCCCGTTTCTGGCACAACGATTCCAGAACCAAAGCCCATATAATTACTTTGAATAAATGAAACCATGTTTCCTTCTTCATCAGCAGTTGCTAAATACACTGTTCCGCTTCCAACAGGTTCTCCCGCTTCAGGCTGCAGGGAATGTTCTTTTATAAGGCTTCGACGATAGCTTGCATATGTATCAGACAGAAGCTCACTAACAGACACGCTCATTTTTGCTTCTTCCGTAATGTATTTTTCCCCGTCCGCAAACGCAAGCTTTATCGCTTCTATTTGTTTATGATACGTATCCACAGCATCTTTTTCTTGAAGCTCAAAACCTTTTACGATATTTAATGCCATTAACGCAATAAGCCCCTGACCATTCGGAGGAATTTCCCACACATCATATCCACGGTAGTGAGCGGAAATCGGGTTCACCCACTCAGGCTCATAAGCAGCCAAATCTTCTTTTGATAAAAAGCCGCCGTGTTTTTTACTGAATGCATCAATACGATCCGCAAGCTCGCCTTTATAAAACGCTTCTGCATTTGTTTCGCCAATGAGCTGAAGCGTACGGGCATGGTGGATGGATGACCACATTTCTCCTGCTTTTGGTGCTCGTCCATTTGGGGCAAACGTTTGAAACCATGACTCAAGTTCTTCGCTTGTATGTATTCGTTTGAACGTATCGTACGCTTGTTTCCATTGTTTCGTGAGAGTAGGCGCTAGCGGAAATCCTTCTTTGGCGTACTGAATAGCAGGCTGCAGTACTTGAGAAAGAGGCAGTTTGCCAAATCGCTTCGATAAAGCAGCCCAAGCAGCCGGAGCACCGGGAACCGTAACGGGAATCATTCCGTACTTAGGAATATCTCTGTATCCTTTTTCCTTTAATGCATCAATGGAAATAGACTGAGGAGAAGGGCCGCTAGCATTCAGTCCGTACAGCTGATCATTGGTCCAAACAAGCGCAAATGCGTCTCCTCCGATTCCATTTGACGCGGGCTCTAACACTGTGAGGCTTGCAGCTGTCGCGATTGCTGCATCAATTGCATTGCCGCCTTTTTTTAAGATATCAAGGCCTGCCTGCGCTGCAAGCGGCTGAGATGTAGCTACCATTCCTTTTTTAGCATAGACGGGAACTCGGGATGATGGATATGGATGATAATGCGGATCATAGTTCATAAAAGCGCCTCCTTTTTTAGATATTTAAATTTTCTAAATAATATAACTTCTTTATTTTACCATATTCATAACGCATCGGCTTTTTTTATCTTAGAATGACATGACTCTTTTTACCTAAAATTGGTATACTGATAGAGTACAAGAATCGCCAAGGAGGATGATGTATGAAAAAAGTAAAAGCTGCCCTTCCACTCGCTGTTTCTTTAGCACTCGGGCTTCAAGTACTCCCTATGTCCACTTCATCTGTTCAAGCTGAAGCAGTGGCAAATGCGGCTCATCATTCAGCAAAAATTGAAGTCAAACGAGCAAACGCATTTTTAACGAATGTAGCGAACGGCAAAGCAAAAGAAGCTAAGCGCTACTTTTCCCGCAGCCTGCAGTCCAAAATGAGTGAAGACAACATAAAAACATGGTGGTCAGCTCTAACGGCTCAGTTTGGTTCTGTAAAAAAGATTGGTATATCTGTACAAGGTGAGGTCAATACCGTTCATAGAAATATAGAAATTCCAATTGAATTTGAACACGTATCAGCTACTTTAACCGTTCGATTTAGTCAAAATCGGCAAATTGATGATTGGCGAATCGTACCGGAGGAGCGCCAGTTTTCGTTTTCTACACCGCCTTATGACATCCCTAAGAATTACAGTGAAAAACAGCTTTCAATCGGCAAAGCACCTTACGAACTTCCAGCAACGCTCACTCTTCCAACACGCTCAAAGCATCAAAATGTACCCGTTGTCATTTTAGTTCATGGATCAGGTCCTTCTGATCAAGATGAAACGTTTATGAGCTTAAAGCCGTTTCGAGATCTTGCTTCAGGACTCGCTTCTCAAGGAATCGCCGTTTTACGCTACAACAAGCGTACATACGAACATGCAGCTAAAATGTCCGGTGAAAGTAAAATAAACGTCGACAATGAAACAACGGATGATGCCGTACTCGCAGTCAAAGCAATGGCGAAACAAAAAGGCATCGACAGCCGCAATATTTTTATACTAGGACACAGTCAAGGCG
The DNA here is from genome assembly GCF_058629175.1 of Priestia sp. MDV22-iso46. Lineage (NCBI taxonomy): Bacteria > Bacillati > Bacillota > Bacilli > Caryophanales > Bacillaceae > Priestia > Priestia sp. MDV22-iso46. The sequence goes on along the minus strand of NZ_JBZVWT010000003.1, from coordinate 356,286 downwards.
GCATGATGATGCCCAGGATTTTAAATCACACGCCAGATAAAAGCGTGCGCGGCTCTATTTTACTTGCTGCACCGAGCCGCACACTTCCAGAGTTAATGCTTGAACAATTTGCCTATCTTGTATCGCTGAATCAGCTTCCGAAAGAGCAGCTTGCTTTTTTCCAACAGCAGTTTGCCATTTTACAAGATCCAAGCTTTTCACCAGCTCAGCCGCCAAAAGAATTCCTGCTTGGCACGCCTTATTTTTGGTATGACTTAGCTCACTGGCAACCTGCAGAAGTCGCAAAATCTCAGGATACGCCTCTGCTTTTTTTACAAGGAGCGCGTGATTATCAAGTAACGACGGAAGATTTTGAAGGCTGGAAACAAAGCTTATCTCAGCGTTCTAACACTTCTTTTAAGCTTTATCCAATGCTCAACCACTTTTTCACAGAAGGAACTGGTGAAAAAAGCACGCCCGATGAATATGCTGTTTCAGCCAACATTCCTTCTTATGTCATTGATGATATTGTCAAATGGGTTCGTGAAACGCAAAAGTAAAGAAAAAAGAGCGGCTTTGCCCGCTCTTTTTTCTTTATTTCTTATTTAAGATGATATGTGACTGATCGGAAGAAGCGGTGGATTTTCTTCCTTTTCCCCAGCCTACAGCTTCCCGGTAACTTCCAAGCAGATGCTGGTTTATTACATGCCGTTCGTTTACTTCTACAGTTTGTTCAGCTAAAGGCGTCACATATAAAGCATCTACCGGACAGTACAGTTCACACATAAAGCAAGTTTGACAATCGGATTGACGAGCTATGGAAGGAGCACCTCCCATTCGAGAGCGGTCAAAGACATTTGTTGGACAAACGGATACACAAAGATTGCAGTTAATACATCGGTCTTCACTAAGAAGCTCGATCATTAAATAACCCCCTTTACGTGATTAGAAGATTTTGTACCTAAGGGTCTCGCCCAGACTTCCTGTACGCCTCCGCTTAGAATACGGTAGTGTTGCTTGGAATCCATAAACGGAAAATCGTCACGCCGGTGCATTCCTCGCGTTTCTTTTCTTTCTAATGCACTTGTATACATCCATCGCGCCGTTGCCGTCATGGCCGCAAGCTCTCGACTTTTCACGATGTTTCTTTCTTTATCATAAACTCCGTTTTTCAACTCATTCCACACTGCATTTAACCTCATAAGTGAATCTTGCAGTCTTACTTCTGAACGGAACCAGTTTCGATCATATGGAAAGACCTCGCGTTGAACTGATGCTATCATTTCTTTCGTATCAGCTGCATCAGAAGAAGCTACTGACTTTGTGATTCCTGACGCTTCTGATAAGCCTTTGGCATGTCGATTTGCGGCATTTCGCCCTTGCTTAACAACAAATGCTGCCGCTGCTTTTCCTGACCAGCAGCCTGAAGAGATAGCCCACGCTGCATTATGGCTGCCTCCTCCGGTAAATCCTCCGCAAATTAATTCGCGCGTTGCCGCATCTCCGGCTGCATATAAACCTGGAATGTCGGTTCTGCACGTTTCATCTGCAATGTGAATACCTCCTGTTCCTCTAACGGTTCCTTCAAAGCGCAAGGTGATTGGAAACATTTGAGTAAAAGGATTTATATGAAGACGATCAAATGATAAAAAGAAATTTGGCTGTGATAAGCGCATGGCTTTTTGAATACGTTCATCCGCTTTGTCCAGCCTTGCATAAACGGGCTGGGTCATTAACGTTCTGGCAATGATGGAACGTCCTTTATGAGAACCGGCTCCTTCAATCACTGTACCGTCTTCATAATAAAATGTAGCCCATTTATAAAATGCAGATTTTGTGATTGGAGAAAAAGCTGGCGAAATCGAATAAGCATTTGAAAACTCCATGCCGGAAAGCGCCGCACCTGCTTCTGTAGCTAATAAGTAACCGTCTCCTGTTAAAACATTTGTACCGAGTGCTCCGCTTAGAAATGCACACCCTCCCGTTGCAATCACAACCGCAGCAGCCTCCACTCTCCAAGTTTCTTGCGTTTGATTATTGATTCCGCAAGCGCCTGCGACACCGTGTTCATCTGCAAGAAGCTCCAGTGCCGGGCTATGGTCCAAAATCTGAACCCCTGCTTTTTGAAGCTGCCGCCGCATTAACCTCATATATTCAGGCCCTTGAAGCGTCGTTCTCTGAGAAATCCCTTTTTCGTCTACTGGAAACGGATAGCCAAAATGAGCTAATTCATTTACTTGTTCAAACGTACAATCAAGCACTCGTTTCATCCAGCTTCTTTCGGCTAAATATCCCCCAAGCGCTTCCCTGCTTTTCATTGCTTTCATCTGTTCATCAGAAGTAGGCTTTACATACCAAACTCCTGTACCAGAAGGCGCAGTTGCTCCGCTCGTTCCGCAATATCCTTTATCAACAAGTACAGCTTTTGCACCTTCTTTAACTGCTTGCAGAGCTGCCCATGCACCAGCAGGGCCTCCTCCAATAATTAATACATCAGTATGAAAATGAAAGTCGGCAGTCATATACGGATCCCCCTCTTAAAATGTTTACGCTCTCAAAAACCTTATTAAGAAAAACCTTACTTATTATCCACTCGACTATTTTCCTCATCGCTAAATCTATACCAACTATTCTGTTCCAGAATTCAACTCTTCCATAATACCCATTCAATATAAAAAGGAGACCAGTCCATTTGTTTCACCACAATGGTCTGGCCTCCAGTTGCCTAGTAGGCGCGTTTTTTCGTACAGCATCACTAATACCAAGTAATTCACTTTGTTTAATTATATATTAAAAGTTTATGCTAGGATTGTCAATGATTATGTTATTCTTAGAATTTATTTCGATTATTTTTATCTCTTATTGACAACTCTATGAATTTTTTGGTAAATTAATCTCACTAAACATATAGGATTTAAAAACCTACCAGTCAACTGGAGGCTCTCATTCTTTTTAAAAGATGAGAGTCTTTTTTGTTTAGAAAAACTTAAAAAGGAGGGATAAAGTGAAAAACACGTTGGTGGCAACTAAATCATTTAAAGTAAAAGGACTATCTTTTCTGAGTGTACTTATGATCCTCCTGCTTTGGACGCTTTTAAGTACACTTAAATGGGTAGATCCAATTTTTCTACCTACGCCTCAGAGCGTTTTGCATTCATTTATTAGTTTAGTAGTAGAAGGATACAAAGGAACATCTCTTGTTACTCACTTGTCTGCAAGCTTGTATAGGTTATTTACAGCCTTGCTGCTTGCTTTGCTTACAGCTATTCCGCTTGGGATTATATGTGGCTACTCTAAATACATACTGGCAATTTTTGATCCAATTATTGAATTTTATCGTCCGCTTCCTCCGTTAGCTTACTATGCACTTCTTGTTTTATGGTTAGGAATTGATGAAGGATCTAAAGTAGCACTACTGTTTTTAAGTGCCTTCGCTCCACTATTTATCGCAACAGTTGCAAGCGTACAACGCGTACCGCAGGACCGAATTAACGGGGCACTAACATTAGGTGCATCAAAGTTTAATGTATTTATTCACATCATTCTTCCATCTGCTCTGCCGGATATTGTGACAGGACTACGCACGTCCATTGGAATCACCTATGCAACGTTAGTCGCTGCTGAAATGGTTGCAGCTACTTCAGGAATTGGCTGGATGGTACTTGATGCAAGCAAATATATGCGAAGTGATATTGTCTTTGTGGGCATTATTATCATGGGTCTAATCGCTATACTTATTGATAGCATTATTCGCTTTTACCAACGCTTAGCCTTTTCGTGGGTAGGAAAATAGAGCTTACTTAGGAGGAACATGGATGAAAAAAGGAATACTTGGTTTATTGCTATGCTTTATATTAGTCGTTTCCGGCTGTTCAAGCACTACATCTGGTTCTGAAAATGATGTACCGAAAGAAATACGTTTAGGCTATCAAGCTTCACCTAATGGAGAATTGTTAGCAAAAGCCCGTGGCTCATTAGAAAAGAAATATCCAGAAACTCAAATTAAATGGATTAAATTTGAGTCAGGCCGAGATATCAACAATGCCATTGCGGGAGGAAGCATTGATTTTGGACTCGTTGGAACACCGCCCGGCGCAATAGGAGTGGCTAATAAACTTCCTTACAAAGTGTATTATTTACATGATATTATCGGCGAAAGTGAAGCCTTAGTAGTAAAAAAAGGTGCGGACATAAAATCTTTAGAGGATTTAAAAGGAAAAAAAATTGCCACTACTTTTAGTTCAACGGCCCACTACAGCTTACTAAGTGCGTTAAAAAACAAAAACATTGATCTTAAAAAAGAAAATATCACACTATTAGACATGCAGTCTCCCGATATTTTAGCCGCTTGGAATCGCGGTGATATTGACGGTGCGTATGTATGGCAGCCTCTGCAAACAAATTTAATTCATGCTGACGGAAACGTGTTCATTTCATCCAAAGAAGTAGCCAAGCAAGGAAGCATTACAGGAGAATTTGGAATTGTTCATGAGGATTTCGCTAAAAAATATCCGAATATTGTGAAAGGATATATTTCGATCTTAAATGAATCCGTTAACTATTATCACAAAAATCCAGAAAAATCAGCAGAACTATTGGCTAAAGAATTGAACTTAACACCAAAACAAAGCTTAAAAACGATGCAGCAGCTAACCTGGCTAAATAAATCAGATCAAAAAGCATACTTTCAATCTAATGGTAAGTTGGCGCATGTGTTAAAAGATACAGGAGATTTTCTAGAAGCTCAAAAAGATATTCCTTCTTCTCCCGATTTAAAAACGTATCAACAAGCACTGCTAAATAATTTTTCTAAATAGTAGCGGGAAGTATCTCTTGCGGTCAGTCGAGGGATACTTTCTCGGTCAAAAGGAGTGATACATTTGAAAACTAGTGTTGCTGTTGAAGAAAGACCTAAACGTGTCCATAAGCCTAAAGTCGTCGATGTAAAAAGCGTTGATTTCGCTTATGCTCAAACAAAACGTGAGCATCTCATACTACAAAATATTAATCTTTCTTTATATGAGCATGAGCTTGTTTGTGTATTAGGGCCATCTGGATGTGGCAAATCTTCACTTTTAAATATTCTAGCAGGCTTCCAACATCCTACAACAGGTACAGTCATGATTCATGGAGATGAACAGACCAAGCCTAATCCAGACGTTGGCGTTGTTTTTCAGCATCCTAATCTATTTCCCTGGCTGACTATTGAAAAAAACATTGAATTTGGATTGAAGATGCAAAAAGTCGCCAAAGAAGAACGTAAACAGCTTGTTGCAAATTACCTGCAGCTGGTTGATCTAACGTCTGCTTCTAAAAAACTTCCCCATCAGTTGTCAGGAGGAATGAAGCAGCGAGCAGCCATTGCTCGAACACTCGCGACAGACCCTAAAGTTATTTTAATGGATGAGCCTTTTAGTGCTCTTGATGCGCTAACGCGGGAAGCGATGCAGCAACATTTATTAACCATTTGGAACCAAACAAAAAAGTGCATCTTTTTTATTACTCATGATGTAGAAGAAGCTCTTAAACTCGCAACTCGAATCATTGTGATGCACCCAAAGCCCGGAAGAGTCGTCTTAGATACGCAAAATCCATTACAGTCGGGACGTTACGAAGAAGGAACTTTTCAATATCACGAAAAGTTCATGGAACTGCGACAGTTTTTCATTTCAAAGATAAGAGAACAAGCATAAGGAGATGAACACAGTGTCTAATAATCTTTCTAGCTACCCAAGGCCTCTTCAGTTTTTTAACCGCGAGGTAAAAGAAGGTCCTCGTTTGTTAAAACGGTTGCCAGATGGTGTTGAAGAAAAGCCTTATACTTTCTTTTCCATCAAGCCCCTCACACCGATTATCGGTGCTGAAATCGAAGGTCTAGATTTATCCAAGCCTCTTGCAAAAGAAGTGCAAGAAGAATTAAATCGGGCTTTTTTAGAATGGAAAGTGCTTTTTTTTCGCAATCAAGAAATTACAAGCGAACAACATCTTGCTTTTGCAAAGCTATGGGGAGATCTTGAAGTACACCCTTTTTACAAACCTGCTTCACAAGAGCAAGCGAAAGAAATTGTACAATTCTCTAGAAATCAGAAACAAGGAGGATCTGAAAATGTTTGGCATGCAGACGTCACATTCCGCGAAAGCCCTGCTAAAGCTTCAGTACTTCGATTAATTGAAGTGCCTCCTGTGGGCGGCGATACGCTTTGGGCAGATATGGCTGCAGCATATGACAACTTGCCTGAGTCCATAAAAAAACAAATTGAACATTTGAAGGCTATTCATGACTTCACTCCTTCTTTTGCTCATTTATTACAACCAGATGAACTGAAGGCTTTTCAACGAGAGTTTCCAGCGGTTGAACATCCTATTGTACGTACTCACCCTGAAACAGGTCGTAAAACGCTTTTTGTCAATTCATCCTTTACTACTCATGTTGTAGGTTTAGAACATTCTGAAGGCGAACAGTTACTTCAATCTTTGTTTAGGCAAGCTCATGTTCCAGAATACCAAGTACGGTTTCGTTGGGAAGTAAATTCAATTGCCTTTTGGGATAACCGTGCAACACAGCATTATGCTGTATCGGACTATTATCCTCATATCCGAAAAGCTGAGCGCGCGGCTATTATTGGCGATCGTCCTTTTTAACATTCGTTATATGCAGATTGGAGGTTAAGAAATGGGAAGCAGCAACACACACGTAATTCAATCGCGTCAAGACATTATCAACTTTGTTAATTCAAATCCAGTTACGTCTAAAAGCTGGAAAATCATTTTGGTAGCTTTAGGCGGCATTTTTGTCGACGCCTATGACTTTACCAGTCTCGGAATTGGAGCTGATCAATTAAAGGAACAATTTAACCTTTCTCCTGCGGGTCTTGGAAGCCTCACCGCTATTATGGCCTTTGGCGCTTTGTTAGGGGCTACTGTAGGAGGATATTACACCGACAAATTCGGCCGCAACAAAATGTTTTTAATTGATTTATTTTTTATGGTGTTCGCAGCTCTTGGCGCTGCTTTAGCGACTGATCTAGTTTGGTTATTTATCTTTCGGTTTTTAATGGGTGTAGGTGTAGGGCTAGATGTTCCGGTAGCGCTCAGCTTTATTGCGGAGTTCAGCAATTTAAAGAAAAAAGGTCAATACGTGAACTTGTGGTGTCCCCTGTGGTACGTGGCCGCAACTGTTACTGGACTTGTTGTTCTGCCTTTTTATCTGCTCGGGCAGCATGAGGATATTTGGCGCTGGTCAGTAGGATTTGGAGCTGTTGCTGCACTAATCGTGCTAATTTTGCGCTACCGCTACATGGATGAAAGCCCGATGTGGGCCGCTCATCACCTTCCCCTTAAAGAAGCTGTCAAGGTATTAGAGAAAACCTATGACATACAAGTCACGGTGGCTAAAAATGCAAAAGAAGAACCATTATCTCGTTCAAAAAAACTGTCTTATAAAGCTATTTTCCAAGGAAAGTATCGGGCTCGGACATTTCTAGCTTCCATCATTACGGCTACTCAAAGTATGCAGTACTTTGCCGTTGGCTTCTATATCCCAACCATTTCCACGCTTATTTTTGGCAAAGGAATGATTTATGCAATTATCGGTACTCTTTTCTTTAATTTATTTGGTATTATTGGCGGCTTTACACAATCAAGGCTAACTGAACAAGTCGGCATAAGAAAACTTGCCATTACAGGGTATACCATTTGCTCTTTAAGCTTAGTCCTGATGGGGCTCACAGGCGATACACATTTTATTGCGCTGCCGATTTTATTTATTGCTTTATTTATTTTTGGTCAATCTTTTGGCCCCGGAGCGCAAGGAATGACAATGGCCACTCTTTCTTACCCGACTGAACTGAGAGGACTGGGCTCTGGATGGGGGCAAGGAACAACGCGTATCGGCAGTATTTTAGGTTTTTACTTATTTCCGGTTGTCCTTTCAATTGGCGGGATCTATACGACGTTTCTCGTCCTTACAATCGTTCCCGTTATTGGTCTGGTCGCGACACTCCTTATTAAGTGGGAGCCTATTGGTACAGATGTCGAAAAAGAAGAACAAGGATTTGAAATCAATAAAAGCTTTAGTAAAAAAAGTGAGGTCTATCACTAACTATCATTCTAGTAAAACAGGCGAAACGCAAAACACCTTCAAGCACATTAGCCTTGAAGGTGTTTTTTCTTTAAAAATCGATAAAAAACCCTCGCAAAAGACTATGCAAAGCGCCCCATCACTACTGTGTTATAGAACTTGCCGTCAGACAGCAGCTTGTCATTTTTTAATACCCCTTCTATTTCAAACCCGAACTTTGTATATAAATCAATCGCTTTTTTGTTGGTCTCTAGCACATTCAGCGTCATTTTCTTCATGCCCGCGCTATCTGCCCATAATATAGACTGCTGTAAAAGCTCTTTGCCAATTCCGTATCCCCAACGTTCTTGTGCGATGCACACGCCAAACTCTACTTTGTGGGCAAATCGTTTCAACTCATTACCTTCGCACCTTGAAAATCCGACAATTTCATTATGTACAACCGCTACTAAAAATAAGTTTCGTTTACTTTCCGTGTCACGACTAATAAGCTCTTCAAAGTCCCCTTTATTCATATACCCTTCTCCTGGTTCACGATCTAAGTTTTCCGTTTCTCCGTCTAGCTGAACTCTTAGGTGAGACAATTCATCTGCATCGCTAGTGGCAGCTGAGCGAATGATGTACTGAAGTCCTTTTACATTATAGATTCGCTGGTTGATGACCATCGTATTCCCCCTCAAACGTCTTTATTTCAATAAATCTATCAACTGAATTTAATTTCCTTTAATATAAATATTATACATACAGAGATGAAAGAGAGTTGAACAAATTGCTCTGGTTACTGCTTTTGATCCTATACGGCATTTACAAGTTCTATAAATCAAGAAGACCCCTAACGAAGTTTGACCATTTTTATGAGAAAGCGTTTGAGCTAGAAGAAAAAAAGCGCTATGAAGATGCCCTTGATATACGCAACCAAGGGATTGAACTCCATACCCTTACCAATTTAGAACGAGCAGATTTACATTTAGCAAATGGGCGTATGCTTTTAAAACTAAAGCAATACGAAAAAGCAACGAAACACTACGACGCCTCATTTAAACTAGCAAAATATGAAGAATTCCCTTACTCAGAAGGATTCGACGAAGTCATTGAAGCCTACTTGTATGCAGGGCGTAAAGAAGATGCGCTGATAATAACCAACGACATGTTAAAACGGCAAAGCTATGATCAAAAATTTAAAAAGCTAGAGTCTTTAAAAGAAAAGCTTCTTTCATATGAAGACTCATGGTAAAATTAAACAAATGAAAGCGTATTATTAAGGGCGACTGAGGTGCACGTAATGGTCATAACCGTTATTGTAGGAGTGCTGGGTTTGATTGGTTTAATTGCAGCAGGATTTGCGACGAATTATAAGGATACGAAATAAGAATACATAAAAAAGAACAAGAACCTATTTGGTTCTTGTTCTTTTTTTAACGAGCCAATAGCTTTTCTGTTATGCGCAAAAACATCTTTACTCCAATTTCAAGCGAGTCTTCATCTACCGTAAACTTCGGATGATGATGAGGGTATACGATGCCCTGTTCTTCATTTCGTGCTCCGATGTTAAAAAATGCTCCTTCCGTTTCCTGCAGATAAGCTGAAAAATCTTCTCCTCCCATTTTAGGAGACAGCGTCTTTACACGTTCTTCTCCATATTCTTCGATAGCTGTTTCTTCAATTAACCTTGTAATTTCTTCAGAATTAATGACGGGATGATACCCTTTTTCATACGTAAACGTGTACTCTGCACCGTAGGCTTCTGTTAGTCCTTTTACAATTCGATCAATTTGTGCCGGAACTTTTTCTCGCAGAGCTGCGTCAAAGCTGCGAACGGTACCGTTAAGCTCCACTTTATCAGGAAGTACATTGTGCGTAGTTCCTCCGTGAAATTGTGTAACCGATACGACTAATTTATCAATTGGATTGGTCGTTCTTGAAACAATCGTTTGAAGGTTCGTCACAATTTGCGCTCCTACAACAATAGCATCAACTGCTTCGTGAGGCGCTGCGGCGTGTCCTCCTTTTCCTTTAATCGATATATTAAACGTGTCAGGCGAAGCCATCATAGGACCTGCAAGCACGCCGATTTCTCCGATGGGAAGACCAGAATTCAAATGCGTGCCAATTACGTAATCCACACCTTCCATCGCGCCTTCTTTAACAAGCTCCTGTGCCCCTCCTGGCAGCAGCTCTTCTGCGTGTTGAAAAATCAAGCGGATTTCTCCTTTAAATTCATCTCCTAACTGAGAAAGAACAGAAGCTACTCCTAATAAAATAGCCGTATGACCGTCATGTCCGCATGCATGCATCACGCCTTTATGAACCGAGGCAAATGCAAACGTGTTTTCTTCTTCAATCGGCAGCGCGTCCATATCCGCCCGGATCGCAACCACTTTTCCCTCTTCTTTTCCTATTAATCTAGCCACCACGCTTGTTGGGGTAGGACGAGTAATGATAAAGCTTCCAAACGAACGAAGCGTATCTTCAACAAACTGAGACGTTCGGTGTTCTTGAAACGATAATTCAGGATAGCGATGAAAATGTCTTCTCCACTCAATTACCTGCTTTTTTAAGCTTTCTGTGACGCTGTATTCACTGATTAATTTGACTGTCATACACATACTCCTCCTTTGTTTGACTATATCGATTGGCTGGAACGGAAAGGTTCAAATTTCCGCGCAGCGTATCGCTTTTATAAGAAGTATCGTAAAGCCCACGCTCTTGTAAAATAGGCACCACTTTTTCCACAAACTGATGAAACGTATCGCTCATAAACGGGCGAAGCACAAATCCATCCGCTGCTTCTTGCTCATGCCATTTTTGCATTTCATTCGCTACATGCTCCGGCGTCCCTGAAAACGGCGAACGCGGTAAAACCGTTTCAAGTGCCACTTGTCTTAACGTTAACTTCCTAGCAGCTGCCGCTTGTTTAATTTTATTTGTAGTGCTCTGAAACGCATTTGCTCCTATATCCCCTAACTCTGGAAACGGTGCGTTTACGTCAAATTGATGAAAATCATAATCATCAAAAAAACGGGCTAAATATGTAATGGCATGATCGATTGGAATTAAAGCGGCAAGCTCTTGATATCTTCTTTCTACATCTTCCTCGCTATCTCCTATAATTAAATCAATACTTGGAAAAATGAGAAGTTCTTCAGGGGTTCTGCCGTGATCTCTTGCTCTATTTTTCATATCTTGATAGAATGCCTGCGCTTCTTCTAGTGTATGTGCATTGGTGTAAATCGCATCCGCATTTTCTGCGCCAAATCCTCTTCCTCTTTCTGATGAACCCGCTTGAAACACAACCGGATGTCCCTGCTTTGAACGAGCAATATTTAACGGCCCTTGAACTTGAAAGTGCTTGCCTTTAAATCCAAGAGTATGCATTTTCTTTGGATCAAAAAACTGACCGGTTTCTTTTTGATAGGTAAAAGCATCATCTTCCCACGAATCCCACAGCCCTTTTACTACGTCGAGATGCTCTTTTGCTATTTCGTATCGCTCGCTGTGAAGAGGAAGATATCCTCTGCTGTGATTGCGCGCTGCCCCTTCTTGTGGAGAAGTGACTAAGTTCCATCCCGCTCGCCCACCGCTGATATGATCAAGAGACATCAGCTGACGAGCGATGGTAAAAGGCTCACTGAAACTTGTTGAAACCGTCCCAACTAAACCGATGTGATTCGTAGAAGCAGCAATAGCTGACAGCAGCGTAATGGGCTCAAAACGATTTAAAAAGTGAGGAATGGACTTTTCTGATATTGCTAACCCATCCGCAATAAAGACAAAGCTGAACAGTCCTTTTTCCAATATACGCGCTTGCCTCTTGTAAAACTCAATATTAATGCTCGCATCAGGCTCTACGTCCGGATGTCTCCATCCATCCGTCGTATTTCCAAGTCCTTTAATATTTGCTCCTAGCTTCAGCTTTCTTTTTTCACTCAACGTATACTTCCTCCTTTTTACGACAAATAAAAAAGAGATGCTTTGATTGTTCAAAGCATCTCCAGTCGTCTGGTCGATCGTTTTTAAACGGCTATTTATTTAGAAAAAATAGATGTTTATTTCTCATTAGTTTAACATATTTGAATAGTATACTCACTATCCCTATAAGTCAAGTTTGTTTTTGGTTAAAATAGATGATCTCTTCCTTCTTTAGTTAAACTTAATTACGATTTCATTCTTTTTAAATTTCTTAAAACTCACTTTGACTATCGGAATAACCGGTGATATAACTATATGTACATTCAGCATCCGTACCGCCTGTCAGGCTACTGAAGGCTCTTATCTTCTCTTCAACTTGAAGCGAGATAAGAGCCTTTGGCATTTAAGGAGATGAATGTTTTACCCAGCTCATTTATTTTCACTACTTAACTAAGGAGGCGTTACATATGAGTTTGCAATTTGCTTATTGGGCCCCGAACGTAAGCGGAGGCCTTGTCATTTCCAACATTCCTCAAAAAACAGAGTGGTCATTTGAAGCAAACAGCCGGTATGCGCAAATTGCCGAGCAGGTGGGCTTTGATTATGTTCTCTTGCAAACTAGATTTTTTGCAAGCTACGGAGCTGAAAATCAACTAGAAGCTGCGACTCTCGCTTCTGCACTGGCTGCCACTACTAAAAAAATCAACATTATTACAGCGGTTCTTCCGGGGCTATGGCATCCCGGCGTATTTGCTAAAATCATTTCGACTATTGATCATATCAGCAGCGGACGCGTCTCTGTGAACGTTGTAAGCGGCTGGTTTAAAGGCGAATTTAACGGCTACGGCGAACCATGGCTAGATCATGACGAGCGCTACCGCCGTTCTGAAGAATTTATTAACGTGCTTCGAGAACTATGGAAAAACGAAACGACTACGTTCAAAGGAGACTTTTACCGATTAAATGACGCACCGCTAAAACCAAAGCCTCTTCAGCCGCCAAAAGTATTTCAAGGAGGAAACTCTAAAGCCGCCCGTGAAATGGCAGGCCGAGTATCAGACGTTTATTTCATGAACGGCAACTCGATTGAAAACTTAAAAAACCAAATTGAAGATGTAAAAGCAAACGCAAACGGCCGTGATATTCAATTCGGCGTGAACGGGTTTGTCATTGTCCGTGAAACAGAAGAAAAAGCAAAACAAGTGCTAAAAGAAATTGTTCTACAAGCGGATAAAGAAGCCGTTGAAGGGTTTGAAAGTCAAGTGAAATTCGCGGGCAAAGCTTCTCCTCAAGGTGAAGGCATGTGGGCAAACTCTTCATTTGAAAACTTAGTTCAGTACAATGATGGCTTTCGAACTGGCCTTATCGGAACAGCCGAACAAGTCGCCAATCAAATTATCGAACTGAAAAAAATCGGCGTGGACATTATTTTGACAGGCTTTTTACATTATGAAGAAGAAATCAAAACGTTTGGCGAAACCATCATTCCGCTCGTAAGACAAAAAGAACAGGAACTAAAAGAAAAAGCGGGCGCATTGTAAATAGTTTATCGTAACAAACATTAAAATTTTTGGAGGTATGTTATGTCAGTCGAAATTTCTGCACGTCCTGTATACAATCAATCAACGCGCGCTTATTACGCGTCCATCCGCGAGAAAATCGCTTCTCTTGTAGATGAAGTGATCCGGCCTAATGCAGCCCTTACAGATGAAGAAGGCGTTTTTCCACGAGAAAATTTAGAAGCGCTTATTAAAGCAGGCTGGGGAAATATTCTTGTACCAAAAGCATACAGCGGCTTAGAACTTGATCACGTGGCTTTTGCGATTGTAGCTGAAGAAATTGCAAAAGCCTGTGCTTCTACTGCTTTAGTTTACGTGATGCATGTCGGAGCGATTCAAACTATCACGCTGTACGGAAATGACGATCAAAAGAAACGTTGGTTACAACCAATTGACCAAGGGCTGATTGGTACGTACTCTACAAGTGAAAAAGCCTCAGGAGGACACTGGTGGTACAACTTCAGTCAAGCGCAGCGAAATGACGAAGATTATGTAGTTAATGCTGACAAATCATTTACTACGAGCGCCGGGCAAGCTGATTTTTATGTCGTTCAAACACGCAGCCCTGAAGCACAAGAAGCAACGGATATTAGCTTTTTTATTGTAGATGGAAAATCAGACGGCATCACCGCAAGTCCATGGGAAGCGCTGGGCGTTCGCGGTAATCACAGCGGTCCGATTTCTTATAAAAATGTACACGTGCCAAAAGAAGATCTTCTAGGCAGTGAAGAAACAGGGAAAGAAATCGTCTTAAACGGCGTTTCCCCTATTTATTTAATTGGCCTTGGTTCTGCTTGGCTTGGAGTAGCGGAACATGCGCTAGAGCTTGCGGTTAACCATGCAACGCGAACGATTCACCGCGATTTTAATAACCAGCTTAGCGACTATCAAGTCATTCGCCAGCAGATTGCTGAAGCAAAAGTCCTCATTGAAAGCACAAAACCATGGCAAATTGACTTGGCAGAACAGCTTGATATTTTACAAGCTGAACAAAAAGCACAAGGTGTCCTTACCCTCCCGCTGACTGAATTTAAAGTGCACGCTTCAGAAGTAGCCAACAAAGCAACGCGAATTGCATTGGATGTAAGCGGCGGATACGGCTATAAAAAAGGCCCTATTGAACGTTTGTTCCGAGATGCCAGAGCGGGCATTGCTATGGGCCCTTCTAATAATATTGCCAGAGAATGGATCGGAAAGAACCTTGTAGGGCTTCCTCTTGAACTTTGGATTAAAGGCGGAGAGTAAAGTTTAATATCATAAAAAAGAGGATCTTTTATAGAGATTCTCTTTTTTACTTTTTTAACGTAACGACTACGCTCCCTATCTTATGTCCGGTTTCTACATACTCATGAGCTTCTGGAACTTGTTCTAAAGAGTAGCATCTATCAATCACTGATTTAATCTGCCCTTCTTCTATCAGCTTTTTAAGAAGTAATAAATCTTTCGTCTGCACTTTGGCAATTCCTTGCCCTTCGACCGAAACAAAGCGTCCATTTAAGGCTAACGCTGCCTTGCACTGATTTTTTGTGATTTTTCCAACGGCATCAAAGATAAGATCGTATTTTTCTTGTTTTTCAGTAAAATCTTCGTTTTGGTAGTCGATGACGCGGTCTGCTCCTAAAGACTTTACTAGTTCACTATTTTTAGCACTGCACACGCCTGTCACTTCAGCTCCGTAATAGCTAGCAAGCTGTACAGCGGCAGTTCCTACGGCACCTGAAGCACCGTAGATAAGCACTTTTTGCCCGGTTTGAATGGTTCCTTTTCTAAAAAAATGCAGAGCCGTCGTGCCGCCGAAAGAAATAGAGGCGGCTTCTTCATAGGTTACATTCTCTGGCTTTACGGCTATTGTCCCCTTTTCTGGTAAGCAGATATATTCCGCATATCCTCCGAACTTCATACCTGTCATTGCAAACAGCTGGTCGCCTTTTTTGAACCGCGTTACGTTCTTTCCGACGTCTTCTACTTCTCCGGCCAGCTCTACACCTAGTATTGATTTTCTAGGCTTCCGTAATCCTAAAACTATTCGCATTGGAAGCCACAACAGCAGTGGACTATTAAAGCTCCTCACTCTGCAGTCGCCCGATGTGACCGTGGTGGCATAAATTTTTATCAGTATTTCATTCTCTTTTGGAATAGGCTTTTCCACTTCTTGAAGCTGAAGAACATCTGGTTTACCATACTTTGTACATACCATTGCTTTCATAACAGCTCTCCTTTTCTCGCTAGAGTTCAATATATGTTTATAAACTATGCTCGTCGAAAGCTATTCTTTCACATTTTATAAAGAACGCCGGTGAATCTACTATCACATATGGTAAATAAAAGGATATTGCTATAAAATAAGTATAAAAACAGAAAGCGTGGTACGTGTTATTGTTTAAACTTCTTTTAATTGAAGACGATGTAACGCTGTTTAACGAACTGAAAGAGCGGTTGGAGCAATGGTCTTATGATGTTTACGGCATCCGTGATTTCAGTAACGTTATGCAGGAGTTTAGCGAGGTAAAACCTGATTTGGTTATTATGGATATTCAGCTGCCGAAGTATGACGGATTTCACTGGTGCAGAATGATTCGTTCTCATTCGAAAATCCCTATCATCTTCCTATCTTCACGTGATCATCCTTCTGATATGGTAATGTCTATGCAGTTTGGAGCAGACGACTTTGTGCAAAAGCCGTTTCATTTTGATGTGCTTGTAGCAAAAATACAAGCCCTTCTCCGCCGCGTGTATAATTACAGCGTTGAGCAAGTAAACCTTCTTTCGTGGCAAGGCGCAACGATTGATTACGAAAAAAATAAAGTATCAACCGAATCTACAGCTATTGATTTAACCAAAAATGAAATCTTTATTTTAAAATGCTTAATACATAAAAAGAATACGATTGTAAGCCGAGATGAACTGATTAATAGTTTGTGGGAAGATAAACGATTTATCAGTGACAACACGCTGACGGTAAACGTCAATCGCCTGCGAAAAAAATTGGATGAAATTGGACTGGGAACTTTTATTGAAACAAAAGTCGGCCAAGGCTACGTAGCCATTGAAGAGGAACGCTATGATTAAACTCTTTATTCGCGAGCGTCTAAGCTGGATTCTTTTCTTTTTTATCATACATTTTTTCATGCTATTTATCGCGTATATTGATGAATCTATTCCTCTGTCTTCGATTCTCTATATCGTGTTTTTATCATCGATTATCTTTCTTATTTTCTGCGTCTTCCGCTATCACAAAGAAACGAAATTTTATCAAAAGCTAAAAGATGAAGAAGACTTCTTTGATTCTTCTACTTTTTCTCATCCGCTGCGTCCTTTTGAAAAGATTGTTCAGCGAAATCTGATGCAACAATTAGAACAAGCGAAAAAAGATGGCGTGCAAACTCAGCTGCATGTGACGCAGGAAAAAGATGAACTGTTAGCTTGGATTCACGAAATTAAAACGCCGTTAACTGCAATGCATTTAATAATTGAACGCTTAGAAAATCGAGAAGTTAAAGCAAACTTGACGTTCGAGTGGCTCCGTATTCACTTTTTACTTGATCAACAGCTGCATCAAAAGCGCATTTTCTTTATCGAAAATGATATGTATATTGAACATCTGGATTTAGAGTCCCTTATTTTCACTGAAATCAAAACGCTGCAAGCTTGGTGCATGCAAAAAAATATTGGGTTTGATGTGGACCTACAGGCAGAACGTGTACTGTGTGACGCAAAGTGGCTTTCGTTTATTATGAGACAGCTATTAACAAACGCAGTCAAGTACAGTGAAGAATCTGATGTGATGATTAGAAGCTACGAGCACCATGGTCAAGTATACATCGAGGTAAAAGATAACGGACGGGGCATTTCTCCTCAAGATATGCCGCGCATTTTTGAGAAAGGTTTCACCTCAACTACGCAGCATGAAGACAGCCGTGCCACTGGCATGGGTCTGTATCTAGCTCAAAAAGCTGCCCACGCTCTTTCGATTCACATTGGCGTGCAGTCTGCTCTTAATGAAGGCACAACGTTTACACTTGCCTTTCCTAAATCAAATGATTTTGTGGATATGAAAAGCATGTGACAAAAATGTCACATGCTTTCGTTATTTGTTCGGTGAATCAAAGGAAAAGCTAAAGCCCTTTTTCTATAATAAACGTATCAGATTAAAGGAGTGAATACATATGAACATATTAGAAGCAACTAATATTCATAAAAGCTACGGAAATAAATTTAATAGACAAGAAGTATTAAAAGGCGTAGATATTACCATTATGAAAGGAGAATTTGTAGGAATTATGGGCGCTTCAGGCTCAGGAAAGACGACGCTTCTGAACGTGCTTTCCTCCATTGATAAAATCAACGGAGGAACCATCAAAATTGAAGGAAACGAAATTAGCAGAATGAAAGAAAAGCAGTTAGCAAACTTCCGAAAAACACATTTAGGCTTTATTTTTCAAGACTATAACTTGCTCGATACGCTGACAGTGAAAGAAAATATCCTCTTGCCTCTTTCCGTTGCGAAAACTCCTTCAGCAGTAGCTCACAAAAAATTTGACGCGCTAGCCAAACAGCTCGGCATCTATGAGCTGAAAGACAAATATCCAAGTGAAATTTCCGGGGGACAAAAACAGCGTACCTCCGCTGCAAGAGCCTTTATTCATGAGCCAAGCATGATTTTTGCTGACGAACCAACCGGTGCACTTGATTCAAAAGCGGCAAGCGATTTGTTAAACAAACTGACCGAGCTTAATGACAAAAGAAGCGCAAGTATTGTGATGGTAACGCATGACCCAGTGGCAGCCAGCTACTGCAGCAAAGTCATTTTTATAAAAGACGGACAAATTTATACGCAGCTGTACAAAGGCGATCAAACGCAAAAAGCCTTTTTTGACGATATTATGAAAACTCAAGGCGTGCTAGGCGGAGTTCAACATGAACATTAATCAGCTGATTTTTCGAAACTTCAAAAAGAATGTAAAAAACTATTATTTATACGTTTTTGCGCTGATGTTCAGCGCAGCTTTATATTTTGCTTTTGTAACGCTGCAGTATGATCCGGCTCTTGATGCAACCAAAGGTTCCATTAAAGGAGGCGCAGCGGTTCGAGCGGCTTCCGTTTTACTTGTAGCCATCGTTTCTATCTTTCTATTATATGCAAACACGATATTCATCAAACGACGCAGCAAAGAAATTGGCTTATTTCAGCTAATTGGCATGACCAAAACAAGAATTTTCCGTATTTTGACCGTTGAAAATTTTATGCTGTATTTTGCCTCACTGATTGTCGGCATTTTAATTGGGTTTTCGTTTTCAAAAGCGGTCATTATGATTTTGTTTAAAATCACCGATACAAAAGGCATTGCCAAGCTTCATTTTTCTGAAGAAGCCTTGATTCAAACGCTGATTGTGTTCGGCGCTATCTATTTGCTGATTATGACGATGAACTACCTTTTTATTAAAAGACAAACTATTTTAGCTTTATTCCGAGTCACTTCATCGACAGAAGGCAAACTAAAAAAAATCAGTATAGCTGAAATTATTATTGGGATTCTCGGCATTACCTTTATCGCTTCAGGCTATTACATTTCCGCCAAATTATTTGACGGCTCTTTTACCAGCATGAATGCTTTAGCAATCGCAATGATATCTATTTTGGCTTCAGTTATCATAGGTACTTACTTGTTTTATAAAGGCTCGGTTCGATTTTTATTAAATCTTATGCGAAAAAGCAAAAAAGGCTATTTGTCAATTAACGATGTATTATCTCTTTCTTCGATTATGTTTCGAATGAAATCAAACGCGTTATTACTAACGGTTATTACAACCGTATCCGCTCTTGCTATCGGTTTTTTATGTTTGAGCTACATTTCCTATTACTCTGCTGAAAAGTCGGCTGGAGACTATGTACCTAACGATTTTGCTATCAATAATTCAAAAGACGCCGCTTCGTTTAAAGCCGCGCTGGATCGAAAGAAAATAGCATATACGGAAAAAAAGATCGACGTCATCCAAGTAAAAGCAAACGTAAAAAACATCTTAGAAAATGATTTGGAAAGCCCGATGGTGGATTCGTCCGCTATGACGATTCCAATGATCAGTGAAAAATCAGTTAATGGCATAAATCTAGCTCAAAACGAAACCTTGTTTACCGGCTATAATAATATGCTTCAAAAAACAATGGCCTTTAAAGATTCGGGGCGTATTGAGCTAAAAGGAAAGCAAAAAGTAATTCCACAAAAGTTTGTAGGATTAAACCGAAAGTTTCTTCTACCTATTTATTTTACAGGCGGCGGTTTGCCTACTGCGATTGTAGACGATCACGTATTTAATGAGCTAAAAAAGGATGCGGACCCCTCTATTCAAAAAGAATCTTCTGTCTACACTGGAATAGACATATCAAATGAAGATAACTTACCAAAAGCAAATGAGCTTTTCGGAGAGATAAAATTTAGCGATGATAGCTTAAATAACTCGCGTATAGAAATGGCAGTGAGTCAAAAACAAAATATGGGCCTAATCATGTTCATTGTTGCTTTTTTAGGACTGGCATTTCTAATTACATCAGGCTGCATTCTTTATTTTAAACAAATGGACGAAAGTGAAGATGAAAAGCCAAACTATACCATTCTTAGAAAGCTCGGCTTCACAGAAAAAGATTTATTGAAAGGCATTAAAATAAAGCAGCTCTTTAACTTCGGCATCCCATTAGTCATCGGCTTACTTCACAGTTATTTTGCCGTGCAATCCGGCTGGTTCTTGTTTGGAACAGAGGTTTGGACACCAATGATTATTGTCATGATTGTCTATACTGCACTCTACTCTATTTTTGGTATTTTATCTGTTCTTTACTATAAAAAAATTATTAAAGAAGCTCTTTAAAGATAAAAAGCACAAGCTATAGCTTGTGCTTTTTATCTTTAAATGCCATTAATTGCTGGCATTTTCTTTATTTCCCTGACTGGCTGCATGTAAAAAACCTTCTAGTCGCTTTTTGACAAACGGCCATTCGTCGTCAATTATACTGAAGATAACCGAATCTCGTACGTATCCATCAGGTAAAACCATATGTTTTCTGCTGATGCCTTCCTGCATGGCACCCAAGCGTTTAATAGCCTTTCTAGACCGATTGTTTCGTACATCCGTTTTGAATTGAACGCGGTGAAGCTTCAGCTCTTCAAAACAGTATTTTAATAATAAATACTTACACTCCGTATTAACTCGCGTTCGCCACACGGATGGATGATACCACGTCCACCCTATTTCTACGCTTTTGTTAGGAAGCGATATATCTAAAAATCTCGTGCTTCCTACAATCGAATGTGACTCTATATCAAATACAGCAAAAGGAAGCTCTCTTCCTTCTTGCTTGGCTATTAAAGCACTTTTGATCAGCTGTTTTATATCATTTAGACTATGAACTTTCACCGGGAGGTGCTCCCAAATTTCTTTCGGTTTTGCAGCTTCATAGAGTCCTTGCTCATGCATTTTTTCAAGCGGCACTAGCTTTACCGCTGTTCCTACAAGTTCAACTGACTTTAGCATAATCTCGCTCCTTTTCGATACGTCTAAAGAAAATGTTAATACATGTATACGCACTGAAAAAGGGTCAGTTTCTACTTATTGTAAGGTATCACTTTCAGTATAACCCTAGTTATCAGCTAAGTTTTTTTCGAGAAAATCACTTATGGTTTGGAAGGCTTGGTCTGCTGATTCTTTATTAAAGGTTTTTGAAAAAGGATTCATAAACCCATGAAATCCATAAAACTTTTTGATTTTCAAAAGCGGCTCTCTTTTTTGCTCTAATGAGTTTATTAAAGAGTCTACATCAAATGTTTGCTCTTCAGCAGGAAAAATAAGAAGAGTTGGACACACAGGACGTCTATTTATATAGTCTCTAATACGCGATCCGTAACAGCCTATCACAAAGTCACACAAATTGTTTTCACTACATAGCCACGATATTGTGGCTCCTACACTGAAGCCTATAACTCCTACTTCTTCATATTCCTGTTTTAGTTGAATTAACATGTTAGTAATTTGTCTTGAACCCTCATCAATACCAATGTTTTGAACAAAGTTTTGATAAGCCATTCGTTCTTCTTCATAGCTATAAGGAGCGTCTTTAGATAATAAGTTAGGACAGATAATATCTGCCTCTAACTTAGACAATTTCTCTTTCATAAACTTCATATGATTGTTCACACCGTATATTTCATGAATCAATAATATTGCTTTATTTGATTTTTCCATTCTTTTTATAAAACAGTCGTTTCCCTTGTCAATTCACGATGCAATACGTCTCCCATGCGCTTCATGCCTTCAACGATTTGTTCAGCAGACATATTAGAATAATTCAAGCGCAGCGCATTGTTTCTTGTTCCGTTTGGAAAGAAAGGAGTTCCCGGAACACAGGCTACGTTGTTTTTTAGACATTCTGAAAAGATATGCGCTGAATCAATTCCTTGGGGCAGTTCCACCCAAATAAACAATCCGCCTTCTGGCTTACTGTAAGACAAATTCTCCGGGAAAAATTCTTCGATGCACGATAACATTTGGGTACATCTCTCTTTGTATACGGCTTTAATTTTTTGAATGTGCTCTTCGATATCATAAAGCTCCATGTACTTAGCCGTTACGCGCTGAGCAAAGCTGTCCGTATGCAAGTCAGCCACTTGCTTAAACGCTACGTACTTATCAATAAAAGCTTCATCTGCACACACCCAGCCGATCCGAAGACCCGGTGCAAAGATTTTAGAAAATGTGCTGATATAAATAACTCTGCCTTCTGTATCAAAATGCTTAACTGGCGGCAGCGTTTCTCCTGCAAATCGAACGCCTCCGTACGGATTATCTTCTACAATTAGAACGTCGTATGCGTTCGCAAGCTCGATCATTCGCTGACGTCTTTCTCGCGTTAATGTGCGCCCTGTAGGGTTTTGAAAATCTGGAATTGTATAGATAAATTTCGCATGCGGATTTTCCTGAAGCTTTTTCTCTAGCTCTTCCATGATCATTCCGTCTTCGTCCATGTCCACTTCTACAAACGTTGCATTATAAGATTTAAAGACGTTAATGGCTGCTAGATACGTTGGACTTTCACAGATTACCACGTCTCCGTCATTAAGAAACAGTCTTCCGGTAAGATCGATTGCCTGCTGAGATCCGGACGTAATTAAAATGTTCGAAACCGTGGACTCAATGCCGATGTCCTGCATTCGTTTAGAAATTGCTTCTCGTAAAGGAATATACCCCTCTGTTGTACTATATTGAAGCGAAGCGGCTCCGTCTTCATTTAATACGGCGCGGCACGCATCGTTCATTGCTTCAACGGGAAATAGCTCCGGCGCTGGAAGTCCTCCTGCAAATGAAATCACTTCTGGTCGTTCCGTTACTTTTAAAATTTCGCGTGTTTCAGAGGATTTTACAAGACTAGCTCGTTGGGCAAATTTATCTTTCATTGATGATCATTCCTTTTCTAGATTTTAAACTTTTAATGACAGGTTAATTATTCGAATAGTCAGAAAAATTAAAGCGGAAGCCTTGGAAGCTGCCTTTTTAATAGACAACTAGCATCTGCTTGCTCTCTGACTCTTCATTTCTTCTTGATGCCACGTTCTCCTTTCGGTACATATTTTTCTCATTCACTATTTGTAATACAAATCAAAGGTCGTACGATAATTATGGCCTTGTATTTAATGTATGTTAAAAAGGATAACATAAAAATCAAATAAATAAACAATAAATTCTATAAATTCTTAATTTTTTATGCAAATATATTTATCTCAGTAAACTATTTTGTAAGATTCCTTCCCTTTTATACTCGTTAAATCGCTTCATGAGGCAATCATAAACCTAAAATTTAACATTTTCTATTGACTGTTTATATCATTAAATGATATATATTAATTAACGATATATCGTTTAATGATATAAGGAGGTTGAATATGCCGCGAAACGATTCATTAGAGACAGGGGAACTTACTGACACGTCCTACTACATCTTAGTGTCCCTCATAGAAGCAAAACACGGGTATCTTATTATGAAAACCATTGAAGACATGACCAATCAACAGTTTTCGATTGGACCTGCATCCATGTACACCACGATTAAAAAGCTTCTTGCAGCTGAGTTAATTTCGCTTTTTAGCGAAAGCAAAGACAAAAAGAAAACGTATGTTGCAACGGAAAAAGGAATTCAGTTTTTAAAAAAAGAAATTCAGCGCCGTAAAGAAATGATTAAACACGCTGAAGATGCTTTAGGAGGTTTATAAATGAAAAAGACAAAATACATAATGAGCGGCGGAACGGCTTTTGCAGAGCAAGAAGATTTACAAAAGCTCAGCGACTATGCGAAAAAAGGCTGGCTCTTAGATCGTTTTGCATTTTTGGGATATACCTTAAAAAAGGAGAGCCTCAAGACCTTCAATATTCACTGGATTTTCAGGAAAATGCAGATGATGAATATTTTCTGCTTTTTAAAGATGCTGGATGGCAGCACGTTTGTTCAGAGGGGAATGCCATGCATATTTTCAGCGCACCTCCGGGAACAAAACCTATCTATTCCGATATAGAGACCATTATTGACAGATACAAACGAGAAAAGCATTTCGTAGGGAAAGCAGCGCTATCTATTCTTGCCGCTATGGTGTTTCTTCTGCTTCTTGACGTTA
This sequence comes from Priestia sp. MDV22-iso46, assembly GCF_058629175.1. NCBI lineage: Bacteria > Bacillati > Bacillota > Bacilli > Caryophanales > Bacillaceae > Priestia > Priestia sp. MDV22-iso46. The sequence continues at coordinate 332,104 of NZ_JBZVWT010000003.1, read as the reverse complement.
TGAGCTTATACGGCTGGCTTCCGGAAGCATTAGGTACAATAAGCGAGATTTTATTAGCGATTTCAACAGTAATTTTAGTATTTCCAGGACTTCCTTACCTTGCGTATCAGCGTAAGCTAAAAAAGCTTAGTAACACCTAAAGAGATTCCCTTTTCATTGACCTTCCGTATAAAACACTTTATAATCCTTATTAACTCGATAAGATTTAAAGGTTTTAATACAGGAGTGATAAGAAGTGAAATGGCTTCATTTGCTGTTTAATGAACGATGCCCTAAATGCAAGCAAGTGTTAAATACATCAAAATCCAATGCGCTTCGCTCTACTGTTGTGAAAGTATGTCCGTCTAACCACTATCAAAAAGAATTTCATCCTGCGCTTGAAACGTTTGTGGAAAGTGATGAAGTACTATAAAAAAAGCTATGGGAATCCATAGCTTTTTTTATAGCAGCCCCCACCAAATCTTAATTGCCGTTGCTAAAATTAAACCGGCAAGGATCCACTGAAGCAATTTTGTATTCATTTTCTGCCCCACTTTTGCACCGATTGGAGAGGCAATTAGGCTTGCAGCAACTAAAATAAGTGCAGGTATAAATGGGACTTGATGCGTTATCAGCTTTCCAACCGTCGAACCAATGGAAGAAATAAAGGTAACGGCTAGTGAAGTTGCGATAGTAATTCGAGTTGGAATTTTAAGTACCACGAGCATCACAGGAACTAAAATAAAGGCTCCTCCTGCTCCTAACACGCCTGCTACGGCTCCGATAAGCAGTGATAAAATAGAAGCTAATCCTTTATTGAATTGAAGTTCGCCTTCTTTTATCTCATCTAAATTTTTCTTTGGAATAAACATCATAATAACCGCAATAAGAGCTAAAGCTCCATATACAACATTTAATCCTTGTTCACTCATATAATGTGAGCTGTAGCTTCCAAGCATGCTGCCGATTAGAATATTGCTGCCCATATATAAAATTAATGATTTGTTTAAAAATCCGCTTTTTCGATACGCCCATACGCCGCCTATTGTCGCAAAGAACACTTGAACAGCTCCTGCACCTGAGACTAGATGAGCCGTTAATGCTCCTACTCCTACTAATGGAGGAATATATAACAGCATCGGATAATTAATAACAGACCCGCCAATACCGACCATACCGGAAATAAACGACCCAATAAATCCAATAAGAAAAAGCGTGATGATAAATGTAAGATCCATCTATAGTCGCTCCGTTTCATATAAGGAAAGGGTACCTTTTACAAGAGATACCCTTTTCGTCCATTATTTCTTATCCTTTTTTAATCCAAAACTTAAAAACGTCGCCTTCTTCTGTATGAAGAAGCTCGTGACCGCCAGATTTTGCCCAGGCTGCAAGATCGTTTTTTGCCCCTTTATCCGTTGCATGAATTTCTAACACTTGACCTGCTTCAAGTTCATTCATTGCTTTTTTTGTTTTAACAATCGGCATTGGACATGCCAGCCCTTTTGCATCTAGTATTTTAGTTGATTCCATTTCTCTCTCTCCTTTGTTTGAGTTGAATTTTTTACTTAGCGAATCGCACAGCGGTTTGGTCCAATTTCCATTTCACGCTGTTTTTCTTCATCTGGACTTACTTTTCCCATATTAGTTTCACGGATTTCTTGATATGCATTTGGCTGCGGCGGTAAATTATCTGTTACTAAGTGTCTGAACTCTGCTTCGTCTTCAATATTTAATCCATGATTTTCAGCAAACAAAGTACCTAACTTTTCAGCCACGCTGCCGTTGTCATTTAGCTCATCAATAATCATAAAATGAGCTGGCAATACGATTAACTCATCTGATAATGCTTTATAGCGTGTATAAAGCGTCTCGCGCAGATCGCCTACCCAGTCTTCAGCCATACCTGTTAAATCATGACGTCCAATTGAATCGATGAACAAAATATCACCTGAAAGCAAGTATTGATCGTCTACGATAAAAGAAGTTGATCCAATCGTATGACCCGGTGAATAAAGAGGCTGAATCGTAATCATTGTGTTACCAATCACGACATCACTGCCTTCTTCTAACGCCTTGTAGTCAAAAATCACTTCTTCTGCATCTTTTGGAGGCAGCCAGTAAGCTGCATTTGTTGCTTCAGCAATAACTCTTCCTCCTGAAATGTGATCTGCATGAAGGTGAGTATCAAACACATGCTTAATTGTGACACCAAGTTCTTTGGCAAAGTTAATATACACATCCGCCATACGCGTCGCATCAATAATAGCAGCTTCACCGTTCGATACGATCATATAAGATAAGCATCCTTTACCGATACGAACAAACTGATAGATCTCTCCGCCGTCTTTTAAATCTCCGACTTTAACAGGCTCTAAATATTCACTCCACGCTTTCATACCGCCTTTAAGGTACGATACGGTAAGACCCGCTTCTGAAAGCATGTCAGCTACCATCACCGATGAACCTTCTTTGGCACAGACAACTAACACTGCTTTATCAGAAGGAATTTTTTCTAAGATTTCTTCTACTCCGTCTAAAAGATCGAAGTATGGAACATTTAAATGCTGAAATTGATGACCTTCAATTTTCCAATCGCTAAAATCACTTTCATTACGAACGTCCAAGATAAATAGCGGTTCTTTATTAATAATTTTAGATGTAACTTCTTTTGCAGTAAGAACATGTACTGTCATATTAAAATACCTCCTTAGGTATATAAAACATCAAAATTTTTTAATTCACTATGATTCATTGGTTATTCTACTTTACCTGTCCAGTCACGCATACCAGGAACCACGTTAACTAAGTGTTTAAATCCTTGCTTTTTCAACGTTTGCCCTGCCATTTCACTTCGTCTTCCAGAGTGGCAAATAATATAAATTTCATTCTCTTTATTTAGCTCATTCGAACGTTTTTCTACTTCACCAAGCGGAATATGAACTACGCCTGGAATATGAGCTTCATCGTATTCTTCTACTTCACGAACGTCTAAAATATGAAGATGTTCTTCATTCTCTACTTTTTTCGCAAATTCTTCTAATGAAATTTCAGGAATGGGCGTTATGTTTTCTTCGGCACCGCCTTTACGAAGAAAGTGGTGAAGAACGTCACCTTCTGTCTCGGTACCTAAATACTCATGACCTGTGCTTTTTGCCCACGCTTGTAAGTCAGCCGTAGAGCCTTTATCCGTTGCTTGAATTTCTAGTACTTGATCTGCTTCTAATTCATTCATTTTCTTCTTTGTTCTTACGATTGGCATTGGACACGCTAGTCCTTTTGCATCTAATGCGAAGTTTGCTTGCATCATTTCTTTTTCCTCCTTGCTTCAAATACTAGTAGGGGTATATTTTTCTCTAAAAAAATTAGACCGTTTCCCCTTTCCACTCCATCATTCCGCCGGTCATATTCGTTACACTGTAGCCTTGCTGCTCAAGAAAACGAGCTGCCATTCCGCTTCTGCCTCCAGAACGACAGACGACAATGTAGTTCTTTGATTTGTCTAAATGAATAAGTTTACGTTTCCGTCTTCTGCATCGGCTAAATACGCCGCTACGCCCGCATATTCAATATTATCTAGCAGCTCTTTTTCCTGTAATCCTAGAAGATCCATCGTCATCGTACAAGCTACTAGCTTCACATCTTGTTCTTGCGCCATTTCAATAAGCTGCGGCAAGGTTAGAGCATTATGCTTTTTCATTACGTTTTTAATCATTTTAGGTCCCATACCTGCAAAGTTCATTTTAGATAAGCCCATTTTATCCGCACCGCGCGGCATCATTTTGCCGAACATCTTTTCTAAAAATCCTTTTTTCACGGGTACCATTTCTTCTTTACGCAGCGCATTTAATCCCCAAAACGTATGGAATATCGTCACTTCATGATCATAAGCAGCCGCTCCGTTGGCAATAATATAAGCTGCCATTGCTTTATCATAATCCCCGCTAAATAATACAATCGTTGTTCGTTTCTTTTGTTCAGTCATGTTGCCCCTCCTATTACCCTATGGGGTATATTTAATTCTAAAAAAAATTAGCCTTTTTGAATGTAAAAGATAAATGTGCTGCCTTCTTCTTTAAAATCAATAAGCTCGTGTCCTGTTGATTTTGCCCACGCTGTCAAATCACTTTTAGCACCTTTATCTGTCGTTTGCACTTCTAATACTTGACCTGTTGTTAAAGTATCCATTGCCTTTTTTGTTTTTACGATTGGCATTGGACATGCTAATCCTTTTGCATCTAATACATGATCACTTTTCATAGTGTTTATCTCTCCTTTTTATATACATATACCCGTAAGGGTATATTATACTAAATAATTATATTCGTCAACTTTAATAAAGTGATGACAATTAGCGGCTTTTTACTAATAACTGTACAGCTTCTTGCACTAGCCCTGCCGTTGGCTCTCCTTGCTGAAGGCTCTCTCTGACGCACTGTTCAAGATTGCTGCTCACAATGACTCCCATTGTGCGATCAATAGCACTTCTTGCAGCGGATAATTGAGTCACGACGTCTCGGCAGTCTTTTTCTTGCTCCATCATGCTGAGCACACCTTTTAGCTGCCCTTCAATTCGGCGCAGGCGATTTTTCACTTGTTGGTTATACTCCATAATCGAATACCCCTTTCTTTCCTTTACTTTTACACTTACACGCTGCTAACTCATAGCTGCGCACTTGAAAACCTCTTTTTCGTAAGAACCTTACGCCTACATTTAATTCCACTCTATCTCCGGCAATTAGATGAACGCTGCCCTGTGGAATTTCTGAATAAAAGCGTTTAAGGTAAGCATACGGAATAACTAACCCCTTAGAATCATGAACTTCATGGTAATGGCGAATATCTACAACCGTTCGCCCAAGTTCTTTCCCTTCAGATTCACGCATGCACTGTATCCCTTTAACAGGATAATAACGTCTGTATGCAATAAATAAAATAGCAAGCAACAACACTGCTATATAGAGCATAACAATCACCGCCTTGCTATCGATTTGATGTTGTTTACAAGACTTATATTATACCCCTATAGGTATATTGTCAAGCGAGAAAATTATATTTAATTTTGCTTATTTACATGGATGCTTTACTACGAACTAACCCACTTTATACAGCTTAGAAATCATGAATGTTTTCTTTAACCTGCTTTATTTGTGTACCCCCTCCCCTATAGAACAAACATACTTTTCCATTTTCATGCACCACGCGGGCTCGTCTATAGCACTAAAAAATAAGCTGACTGCGCCATTCACCATCTGCGCACAAAAAGTCCAGTTCCTAAGGAGAACTGGACCTTTTATGTTAAAAAGCTGATTAGCTTTGATGATAAATATTATGCCATTGATTCCATGAACTGTGTGGATGCTGCTGGTGCCATTGATTCCAAGGCACATATGGATTTTGCTGGTGCCACTGATGCCACGTGCCGTGCGGATACTGATGATGCCACTGATGCCAAGGTGTGTATGGATGTTGTTGATGCCATTGATTCCATGTGCCGTGCGGATACTGTTTGTGCCACTGCTCCCAAGGTACGTGGGGATGTTGCTGATGCCATTGATTCCACGTGCCGTGCGGATGCTGTTTGTGCCATTGTTCCCATGGAACATAATGCTGCTGTCCTTGATGCATGTTTCTTCAACTCCTTTTCCTTTGCCACATCATATGTTCATTCTTTGATTTAGAGCTTATCTTTTCTTAAATATGGGCGTTTTGATTTCTTATGTATTCATATTGACAGTTATAAAAAAAGTACGCTTTACAGCTATATAGTTCAATTGTGAATAAAAAGAACTGATCATTTTAATAGAGTAAAAGGCATTAAATTTCTGAACTTGGCACAAAAAAACACCTTCTCATTTAAGAAGGTGTCTAGGAATTAACCTACAATATTGTAACCAGCGTCTACGTGTACGATTTCTCCCGTTACGCCGCGTGAAAGGTGGCTCAGTAATACAACCGTCATGTCGCCAACTTCTGCTTGCGTTACGTTACGCTTAAGAGGTGCTTTTTCTTCAACATGGTGAAGAATTTGGTTAAAGTCAGAAATGCCTTTCGCTGCAAGTGTACGAATTGGGCCTGCTGAAATCGCATTTACGCGGATATTGTCTTTCCCTAAGTCTAATGCTAAGTATTTTACTGAAGACTCAAGCGCTGCTTTTGCTACGCCCATTACGTTATAGCCTTCAACTGCACGTTCTGCACCAAGGTAGCTCATTGCTACAAGAGAACCGCCTTCTGTCATAAGAGGTTTTGCTGCTTTTGCTACCGCGATAAATGAATACGCGCTTGTATCTTGAGCAAATGCATATCCGCTTCTTGATGTATTGATGAACTCACCGTTTAAATCTTCTGAGTGAGCAAACGCAACAGAGTGAATCACTCCGTGAACTGTGCCTGCTTCTTCTCCGATTTTCTTGAACGCTGCTTCAATGCTTTCATCGCTGTTCACGTCACATTCAGCAATTAGTGATGCTTGAATTTCATTTTTTTCTAGCAGCTTGTTCAATTTTCCTAGTGAACGTTCTTTACGGTATGTAAAAATTAAGTTTGCTCCTACTTGATGAAGGGCTTTTGCAACACCCCAAGCAATACTTCTGTCGTTGGCAACTCCCATAATAACAAAGTTCTTGTTCTTTAATTGTAATAAATCTTCCATATTATCCTCCAAAAAAAATTAGTCATCAATGATGACTAATAGGTAATTGTATAGCTTTATTATAGCACAAAGATGCGCTTAGTTCCTAAGAGTCTTATAAATTAACCGATTTTGCTCTATAAATAATCTCCTACTTATCCGAATCCTGCAGCCATGCTTGCGTTGTTTCAGCAAATTTTTTGGCTGCAGGTGAAAGATGATAACGAGTAGCTAGACCAATTGAACGGTAGCTGTCTACTTGAAACGGAATCGCACGCAGCTCCTGCGGGATCGAATCCAAAAGCATTTCAGGTAAAATGCTAATTCCTAAGTGATGCGTAACCATCGATAAAATAGCACTTTCATCCATTAATTCAAAACGGATGTCAGGCTGAATGCCATGTTCTTCAAACAATTGCTTAATATCATGATAACCGCCGTACGTCGGCATAATAAACGGTTCTTTCTCTAAATCTTCAAAAGAAACGGTTTTCTGATGATATAGAGCACTTTGATCCGATACGACACACAGAAGCCGGTCTTTTTTTAAAGAAATAATATGAAATTGACTTGAATGCGTAATGTTAATAAAACCGCAGTCTATTTCTCCGCTTAGCAGCCACTGTTCAATTTCAAGGTAGTCGCCTTCTTTGAGCTGAATTTGAATCTCAGGGTAGTTTTTTTCCATCAGCCGAATAATTTCAGGAAGCCATTTGGTCGACACGCTTTTAAAAATACCGATTTTAATCGTTCCTTTTGCAAGACCTAACAGACTGGCTGCTTCTTGATGAACTTTTTCATTTTCTTGCAGCACTTTCCGAATGGCAAGAAGCATCGTTTCGCCTTCTGTTGTTAAGGTAATACCTGATCTGTTTCGATTCACAAGCAGAAATCCAAATTCCGATTCAAGATTTGTAATGGCATGACTGACCGCTGACTGCGTGAGCGCCAGCGCATCTGCCGCTTTTGTAAAGCTTTTCACTTCCGCTACTTTATTTAATATTTCATATTTTACTAAGCTCATTTTCTCCCTCCTCAACATGAATTTAATTCACGTTCATCATTATAAAGATTCATTTTATTAATATCAAATTCCTTTGTATACTGTGAGTATATTATAAACAATGGAGGATTGAACGTGAGTTACCGCACGCGAGCAAATATGATGATGATTGGGGTAAACGTATTTTGGGGCATGTCGTACGTGTTTATGAAAATGGGGCTGAGTTCGCTCGGGTCATTTACTATTATTGCACTTAGATGTTTGATTGCTTTTTTTATTGCCGGACTCTTTTTCTATAAGCCTTTACGACAAATCACACGCAAAACAATTGGATCATCAGCTATTTTAGGCTTTTTACTGTTTTCCGTTTTTTCATTTGTCACGTTTGGCGTCAGCATGACGTCTGCTTCAAATGCCGGATTTCTTGTCAGTTTAACGGTCATTTTTGTTCCATTGCTTAACTGCTTTTTAGTGAAGAAGCTTCCTTCTTGGCCGATTGGGCTTGGCGTTATCACTACCCTAACTGGTATAGGTGTTTTAACTTTAAAGCACTCCTTTCATATGAATGCTGGTGATTTACTTTGCATTGGAACGGCGCTATGTTATGCCATTCATATCACGCTAACCGGCACGTTTACGAAAAACGAAAACCCAATTGCTCTCGGCATTTTACAGCTAGGGTTTGCTGGATTATTTGCACTGACTTGCAGCTTTTTATTTGAACACCCTAGCATCCCAACTACTTTATCATCATGGATTGCAATATTAGGTCTTGGCGTTCTTTGCAGCGCGATTGGATTCATTTGTCAAGCTATTGCGCAGCGCTATACAACTCCTACTCACACAGGACTTATTTTTGCAACAGAGCCTATTTTTGCTGCGCTGTTTGCCGTTCTCTTTTTGCATGAGCTGTTTACGCTTAAAGAACTGATTGGTTCTGTTATTGTGGTTGCGGGGATTTTAATTGCTCAGTTAGACAATTTCCTACTTAAAAAAAGAGTTCATTATCAAGAGACATTGCCAAAGTAAAAGCCGCTAGATTCGTTGACCTAGCGGCTTTTGTCATTAAGCTAAGGTATAAGCTTTCTTTTAGCAGTTCCAACGCCTATATCCACTTTTCTTTTAATAGATGCTAGTATTTTTCAAACTATATTGCTATTCTAGATAAAAAAGTACGTCTAGCAGAACGACTGTGAAGCTTATTAAACAAATACTTGCAACTATTGCTTCATCGATATGCGGCGGTGCAGTTTGCATCGAAATATTTGAATTAAATTCCCTTGGCTATACCGGTATACTAGACTATCTATCGATTTTGCTTATTGGTGTGTATCTTACGACTCCATTCATCATTATAGTAGGCATCCCCTGTTCAATAGCTATAACAAGCATCATGAAATACATAAATTCACTTAAGATATTAATTGAACTAATTCTATATCTTCTTTTCGGTATCGTTGGAGCACTCGCCGTATTAACTTTATTTTTGCTAAGCGACGGGATATCCGCTTTTAGTCTCTTCCCGCGAATCCTCATTGTAACGTTGAGCTGTTCATTACCGTTTGGGTTATCATCCATCCTTATAAACAGGCTATATAAAAAGACGATCTAATATGCATAGACCGTCTTTTTTATATGTTTTGCTACAAACACAGCTCTCATATCTACCGTTCATTACAATAACCGATATGATTTTGCACAAAGGCTTAGCTTATACCTTATATGTATAAAACTTTTTATCTACGTTCATCACGGGGAAATTCTTAGGCAGCTTTTCTTTCTCTATATGTTGAAACCCATTTTTCTCATAAAATCGATGAGCAGCTTTATATTGTAATGTGGTTCCTAGATATATTCTTTCCACTTCCTGCTCTTTTACCCACGCGATGGCTGTATGCAATAACCGGTGAGCTGTTTTGAAGTTTGCTCCTCTATAAGGCTTTGCTACAAACATTTTCCGCAGCGCTACTTGACGGCTGCCAATGTCTATTAAAGCTACGCTTCCTACTACTTTTTCGTCGCAAACAGCAACCCAGAAGTTTCCATTCCCCTGTTGATAAAAGCTTTCGATTTCAAACAAATCAGGCTGATCTTTTTCCGTTATTGGAATTTGGTATTCTTGCTGCTGAATATGAAGAATTAAATCCACTACTTGCTGTTGATACTTGCTCGTATATGGCTGAATAATGATACTTTCACTCAAAACCTCCACCGCCCCGAATAAGTTTACTCCACTTTATTTTTAATTAACTTTAATAATGCACAACTTATGTTAACTACAAAACCAATCATAGCACCTGCAAGAATTGAGAGACGGACACTTTTTTTATAAAACGTGACTCGTTGCTTGTAAAAAGAACTGAGACTGTTCGTAGTTATACGTTACTTTTGAAAAATCAAACGGCTGGCCGTTAGCTAAGTGAAAGAGTGTTTCAATAAATAATTTAGGATCTCCTTCTTTTAATCCTAGGTACTTCGCTTCCTCTCCGTTCAGCTTGCCGACGTGAAGATATAGATCAGAAAACCCGATTTTTAAGCCAAGTCCTTCTTTAATGTAATGAAAAATAGACTGAGAAACAATTTCGTTATTCAAGTACGTAACGATGGATTTATTATAAAACGATTCTTCTAGACAAAGCGTCTGGCCGTTAATATACCGTACTCTTTTTACATAATAGACGTCACTATTTTCTTCTATGTTTAAATTTAACGCGGCTTCTTGCGTCGGCTTTCGTACATCTAACTCAATCACTTCCGACGTTAACTGAAAATCTTCAAGTTCACTCGTAAATCCTTGATTGGAAAGCAAGCCAATATAGCCTGTTCGTTTATGGCGACGGACAAAAATGCCGCTTCCTCTCACTTGAAAAACAACGCCTTTTTTCTCTAGCAGATCTAAGGCTTTTGTTACGGTACTTTTGCTTGCTTTAAACTGCGCCATCAGCGTTTCTAATACCGGCAGCTTTTCTCCTTGTTGAAGCTTGTGTTCTTCAATATAGGTTTCAATTTCAATTGCAATTTGTTGGTATTTAATCATAGCTATACCTCTTTACTGAATTTGTCTCAAGAATAACACGATTATACCATAATCTAACTCCATACCATAAACTTAAATTATTCATTAATTATTATTTTATTTGGGTATTGATAAATTGTATCGGTACAATTATACTGAAAGCGTATACTCAACAAGGGGGTTGAACATATGGGAGGGAAAATTAGAGATTATCACAAGCTTGCAGCAGACATTTTAGATGCGGTAGGCGGCGAAGAAAATATCGTAAGCGCTACACGCTGCGCTACGAGACTGCGAATTGTGTTAAAGCGCTCAAAGCCAGAAGCCAAACGCAAGGTGTCTTCTATGCCTGGTGTTATTACAGTCGTTGAAAACAGCGGACAGTTTCAAGTTGTTATTGGACAGCACGTAGGAGATGTTTATGAAGAATTTGCTAGTTTAGTAAACTTGGATACCACAGAGGAACAATCTGAAAACAAAGGAACAATCTTAAATCGTGTGATTGCTACGATGTCAGCGGTGTTTGCCCCGTTTGTATACATCCTAGCAGCAGCAGGAATTTTACAGGGCTCGTTAATTTTAATTAACTTAGTCTCTAACAGCTTTGCAAAAACGGGCACATATCAAGTATTAAGCTTCATTTCATGGGCACCATTTGTTTTTTTACCTATTTTTATTGCCATCACAGCATCCAAGCATTTTAAGACCAACACCTACATCGCAGTGGCGTGCTGTGCGGCATTAGTCAGTCCAACATGGGCAGAAATGGCGGCTAAAATTGCAGACGGAAGCCGCATTACGTTTTTAGGTCTTTTCCTATCCGAAACGGTCTATACTTCTTCTGTTTTACCGCCTTTATTTTTAGTATGGATTTTGTCTTATCTTGAAAGGTTCCTAAACAAAAGCATTCATGAAGTGGTTAGACCGCTGTTTGTCCCATTTTTATGTATGGTAATTATGGTTCCTGTAACAATTTTGCTTATTGGTCCTGTTACCACGATGGGCGCTAATGGAATCGCTCATGGCTATAACTTTTTAGCTGAAAACGTACCTGCTTTGGCCGGAGCAATCATTGGCGGCTTCTGGCAAATTGTTGTTATCTTTGGAGTACATTGGGGAATTACGCCGATGGTGCTTGCAAACTTTGATTTAAACGGCAGAGATTCGTTTCAAGCGTATCAAACAATTGCCGTGGTAGCTCAAGTCGGAGCGGTACTTGGGGTTATTTTAAAAGCAAAAAGCCAAGAAGCACGCAAAGTCAGCGTATCAGCTGGGATAACAGGATTATTCGGTATTACCGAACCAGCCATCTACGGCGTAAACCTACGTTTTAAAAAGCCGTTTATCTTTGGATGCGTTTCAGGTGCTATTGGTGCTGTTGTAGCAAGCTTCTTTCATCCTTACTACTTTGCTTACGCAGGATTGCCTGGACCGCTGACCATTGTAAACGGTATCAGTCAGGACTACCCGATGTCGATCTGGGGCATTTTAATTGGATGTGCCATTGCAATCATTCTTCCCGTTCTGCTTATTCAAGTATTTGGTTACGGAGAAGATGCAGCAAAAGACGCAGCTGCTGCTCCTTTAAACGAAGTAGCTGTAAGTAATCCAAAAGAAAATGAAGAAACAATCAGCGCACCGTTTAGCGGGAAAGTCATCCCTCTTTCTAGCGTACCCGATGAAGTATTCAGCTCAGGTGCGATGGGAGAAGGATTAGCGATTGATCCTTCAGATAATAAGCTTTATGCACCTTTTGACGGAACGGTAGTCATGGTAGCACCAACGAAGCACGCCATTGGCCTTCGTTCAGAATACGGCGTTGAGCTGCTTGTTCATATTGGATTAGATACCGTTACGTTAGACGGCAAGCCGTTTACGCTACACGTAGAAGACGGTACAAAATTTAAAAAAGGCGATTTACTAATAGAATTTGATAAAGAATTTATTAAAAAACAAGGATTACAAACCATTACGCCGGTTATTATCACAAATTCAAGCGCTTACCGCGAAGTGATTGTTGAAGATGTTGAAAATAGCGGGCTAGATCAAACATTATTTACCGTAGTGAAATAAGGAGGAACTAACAATGACAAAGATGCCAAAAGATTTTTTATGGGGCGGCGCATTAGCAGCTCATCAATTTGAAGGTGGATGGAACCAAGGTGGAAAAGGACCGAGCGTAGTAGACGTTATGACTGCAGGTGCGCACGGTGTAGCGCGAAAAATCACTGAAACAGTGGAAGAAGATAAATTCTATCCAAATCACGAAGCAATTGATTTTTACCACCGCTACAAAGAAGATATCGCACTGTTTGCAGAAATGGGCTTAAAATGTTTACGAACGTCTATTGGCTGGAGTCGTATTTTTCCTAAGGGCGATGAAGCTGAGCCAAACGAAGAAGGACTAAAATTCTACGATGATGTATTTGATGAACTGTTAAAACACGGCATTGAGCCGGTTATTACGCTGTCTCACTTTGAAATGCCCCTGCATTTGGCTCGAGAATACGGCGGATTTAGAAGCCGAAAAACGGTAGATTGCTTTGTGAAGTTCGCTGAAGTTTGTTTCGACCGCTACAAAGACAAAGTCACGTACTGGATGACGTTTAATGAAATCAACAACAAAATGGACGTACACAACCCTCTATTCTTATGGACGAACTCCGGCGTTTCTGTAAAACCGGGTGAAAACGCAAAAGAAGTGATGTATCAAGCAGGACATCATGAACTGCTGGCAAGTGCTCTTGCCGTGTCAAAAGGAAAAGAAATTAATCCGAATTTCCAAATCGGAGCGATGGTGTCACATGTACCAATCTATCCGTATTCTTCAAACCCTGAAGACGTGATGTTAGCAGAAGAAACAATGAGACAGCGCTACTTCTTCCCTGACGTTCAAGTTCGCGGCTACTACCCAAGCTATGCGTTAAAAGAGTTCGAACGAGAAGGCTATCGTATTCCGTTTGAAGAAGGCGACGAAGAAATTTTACGAAACGGAAAGGTGGATTATTTAGGCTTCAGCTATTACATGTCAACAACGGTTAAAAGCGACGTTGAAGCTGATAACACAGGCGATATCGTAAACGGAGGATTGCCAAACGGCGTAGCAAATCCTTATATCAAGTCAAGCGATTGGGGCTGGTCGATTGATCCAACGGGCTTGCGCTATACGTTAAACCGCTTCTACGACCGCTATCAAATTCCGCTGTTCATCGTAGAAAACGGATTTGGCGCTATCGATACAGTTGAAGAAGACGGATCCATTCATGACGCATCACGAATTGAATATTTAAAATCGCACATCGAAGCGTTAGAAAAAGCTGTGACGTACGATAGTGTTGATTTAATGGGCTACACGCCGTGGGGAATTATTGATATTGTTTCCTTTACAACAGGCGAAATGAAAAAGCGATACGGCATGATTTATGTCGACCGTGACAACGAAGGAAACGGATCAATGAAGCGCTACAAAAAAGATTCCTTTAACTGGTATAAACATGTAATTGAAACAAATGGTGAAGAACTATAAGAAATTAGAAAAAGCCGGACTCCTGCGTAAAGGCATAGGAATCCGGCTTTTTTAAAACGTGTAAAAATAAAGGCAAATGCCTTATCTCGGTTTATCTACTAGCTGTGTTTGAGCAATTTCTGTTTGCTTAATTCCCGCTCGTTGAATTTCATCAGCAAACGATTCATGTTTCAGCGTTTTGATTACCTTTTCGCTTCCATCTCGAAGAGTATACACTCTAAATTCATACATACTCTGCCCTCTCCTTTAAACTATGATTGATGCGATACATTAGATGCGCTCCTGTAAAAGCAACTCATAATAGAGGTAACTTTTTTCTCTTCTTTACTTTACCCACTTTTTAGGAAACTAGACAAAGAGATTTAATCTGACGCGATAAAAGCCTTTGCAGAAAGCAAAGGCTTTTATCGATGGAATGTTAGTATTCAAAGATGGTTCCTTTTTTAAATTTTGAATGTTTAAAAGCAAATTTCGTTAAAAGAATATACGTAACTCCTGCAACTACCACTCCTATAATCCAGCCTAAATCGACTTCGATAAACGCAGCACCTGCGCCGATGAGCATCGCAAGCATGGCGCACGGATTGTAGCCGGAAAACGGCCCTTTTTCTTGATACAATTCTTCTACGTTTACTCTTTGTTTTCGTAAAATATAGTAATCGACTAGTAAAATAGAAACAATTGGACCTAAAAAAGCAGAGTAAATCAAAATGAACAGCCCAAGACCTGCAGCTGACGAATCTTGAACAAGCACCCAAGGGAACGAGCAAAAGGCAAGCAGTCCAGTAATGGTCACCGCCACTTTATAATTTGCTTTTGTCAGCAGCGTAATCACATACGTAGGTGGAATAATATTCGCCACCATGTTTACGGCAATAACCCCAATCACAATAAAAGCTGATACAGCGACGGTAATATATGAATTATCCACTACAACCGCGAACGCTTTAACTGGATTGGAAATACCCGTAGCAGAAGCAAGCATTGCCCCGATTGTAAGAACGAATCCGTAGGCTACTAGAATCGGTGTAAAGTATAAGAACCCACGCTTTGTGTCGCTAATTCCTGTCTTCAGTTCTCTAGAGTAATCGGCTGCGCTTAGAAAAATCGCTGCATAATTTCCCATAAACATCATAATGAAAGAAAAGAACGGAAGTCCCCATGAACCTTTTGTATGTATCCACTTCTCCCCTACTACCTCACTATGAGAAGTTAAAAGAACGCCAAATACGTAAACAAGACCAAGCAATATGATGATTGAAGCAAGCATCTCTACCCATTTAACCGCGTGGAAGCTGTACAGAGAAAGCACAATTTGCAGCAGCTGAATGATAATAAAGCAAAGAACAAGATTGTCAAAAGACCCTTTACTCACAATTTTCCCGATTTCGTTTAAAGCGGTACCGCCTGTCCAGCTTTGGAAACCGTACCAAATGATAGCTGGAATACCTCGTAAAAGAGACGATATGACGGATCCTTTTATTCCGAAAGACATTCGAAGCTGCATCACATACGGTATGCCCGTCTTATAGCCAATTCGATCGTTTAATACAAAAAAAGTAGAAATAATACCAATGGCAATAATCGCTGCCACAAACGTTTGAAAAAGATTTAATACCGCAGTACCTGCTACTACTAAGCTTGCGCCAAGCGTCATATTTCCTAAATTAACGCCGTCTCCAATCCACATAAACATATAGGACATCGGAGTTAGCTTTCGATCACTTTCCACTTTTGGCTTTAGTGACGGATCAAGACTTCTATCTTGATGAGAATGCATCTCTTCTATAACGGAACTTGTTGCATTTGTAGACACTATATACTCAACTCCTTTTTTATGATGTTTCCTCTCTGACTTCTAACATTAGATGTAAGTTAACTTAACATGTACATAGTGTATACGAATTCCAACGGAAGTTCATTATTATTTATGTGAATTTTCTGATATTATTTTGTGCGATTTGACTAATTTTTGACCTCAGCTCGCAACATACAGAAGTTGATGATATTAAAAAATCCAAGCGCTTACAATAGGCGCTTGGATGAGTCAGCTAGTATTTATTTTTCACAGGCGATGTAGTCTTTATCTCGATCTAGCTTTTTATTGGCATCATACAGTGATTTTGACACATACGGTTTGTACTTTGTTTTGCCGCCTTTATTTGTTACATTGGCCGCACGAGCTACGCCGCCTTTATAGTCTTTGTTTAATTCCGTGCAGTTTTTGTAAGATTTAGCTGCCGCATCTACGTTTGAAACTGTGCTAAAAGATACGCTCGTTAATAAACCGAAAGATAGAACAATTGGAAAAATCTTTTTCATAAGAGATACTTCCTTCCTGTATTTTTTCTAATTAATAATAGAATGTTCTATCAATCTTTTCGATCTTTCTTTTACATTTAAACTACTATTATCCAATTTTATTTCCGAGTAACTTTAAGGGTCTTCACCGCTTGTTTAGCCGCTTCTGCAATCAGTTTATCATTATACTCCGCATCTTTTTCCGTACGATTGGAGAGGATCGCAAGAACAATTGGATCTCCTTTTGGCGGCCAAAGGATGGCAATATCATTTCGCGTCGCGTACGAGCCTGCGCCTGTCTTATCGGCTACTTCCCAGCTTTTCGGCACGCCCGCTCGTATTAACGCATCCCCTGTTGTGTTTCGCTTCATCCAATCTGTTAAAAGTGCACGTTTGTTTTCAGGAAGTGCCTGTCCAAGTACATACGTTTGAAGACTTGTAGCGAGCGCTCTCGGTGTACTTGTATCGTGGGTTTCTCCTGGATTCACTTCATTTAAATCCGGTTCAAAGCGCTCAGGCAGCGTCACATCGTCTCCTATTTTTTCTAAAGCTTCTTTAAATCCATCCGGTCCGCCCAGCTGCTGCAGAATTAAGTTCCCTGCCGTATTGTCGCTGTAGCGAAGCGATGCATCCGCAAGTTCTCGAAGAGTCATGCCTGTATCCACGTGCTTTTCTGTAATGGGATTATAGTTTACAAGGTCATCGCGCGTATAAAAGATTCGTTCATTGAGATCTTCGATTGACTTCTGCTGTAAAAGTGCACCGACAGCAAGAGCTTTATGAGTAGACGCATAAGCAAAACGCTCATCTGGATGATACGTTACCGTTTTATTGGTACCCGTATCTAATGCAAAAACGCCAAGATTCGCATCATATTTTTCTTCAAGCTTAGCAAACTCTCGATCACTCTTAGTTTCTTGTCTTTGACATTTTACCGTTTCAGCATGTACCTCGCTGCTTGAAAAGCTTACAGCCGCCGCGCACGACAGAGCGAGTACAGGCATCATTTTTTTAAGCTTTGAAGTACGAAACATCTCTTTCCATGTCTTCATTACCCTTCAACACCTTTCAAAAAAGTATTTAGTATGTATTCTCTTAGGTAGAGATTCCCAACAATGCTATTTTATCAATTGTTTATCCCCACGAACATGATAGCTTTATCACATTTATATAATAAAAGTGGCTAACACTGAAGATGAGCAGTATGAAAACCGTAAGTATTTTAAAAAACAGGCGGTGTAACTGAGAATAAAATCACCGCTTTCTCCTCAAACGGATTGTCCCATTTGTGCTTCAGATGCGAAGGGATTTTGACGCTGTCTCCTTTTTCTAGCACGTATACTTCCTCTTCCAAATACACCTTAATTTTTCCTTCTAAGACATATGCCACTTCCTCCCCTTTATGCGCTAAAGGAGATTCTGATGAGGACTTCATCGGCGGTACTTCCATAATCGCCGTAGCTAGATTTCCCGTAAAGTCTGGTGATACTAGCGAATACGTTAACTCTTTTACTTTCATCGTTTTACGCTCGTTCGACCGTACGACTAAATGAGAGGTGTTTATTTCTTCAAGTAAAAAACTGAAAGTAGGAACATCGAGGCATTTAGCTAAAATTTTAAGCGTTGAAATGGACGGATTAGCTAATCCCCGTTCAATTTGACTTAACATAGACGGCGTAATCTCCGCTAATTTGGCTAATTCTCGACTGCTTAGCCCCTTTTCTTTTCGAAATTTCTCTACTTTTTTTCCAATATCTATGTTTTCCATGATGATTCCTCCGTAAAAGATGTTTAATTATATTTAATTTTATTAAATTAGACTTAATAAACCTAGTGAAATATGTTAAATTATATTTAATAAATAAAATGTAGTTGTATTTTATCACAGCAAGGAGGAAGAAAAAAATGAATGACATCTTGACCTTTTTAGTTCTTACATTGTTTGTTATTATGAGTCCCGGTATTGATACGGCTCTTATCACCAAACGAACGATGGCAGATGGACAAACGGGCGGCTATAAAATGGCGTTAGGATTGGCAAGCGGCTCTTTAGTTCATACGCTCGCCGCCGCGTTTGGCTTATCTGCTCTTCTTCTTCAGTCAGCTCTGGCATTTGAAGTGGTAAAATATGCAGGAGCCCTTTACTTAATGTACTTAGGGATCTCTTCTTTATTTTCTAAAAAAAGCGATACAGCTTCTCCTGTAAAAGAAGAGAAGTCAAAAGAAACGTCTGCTTTTCGTCAAGGTCTTGTCTCAAACGTCCTTAATCCAAAAGTGGCGGTGTTTTTCTTAACTTTTTTACCTCAATTTGTCCAAAGTGATCAAAATGTAACGCTTCAACTTCTTCTTATGGGCATAACGTATACGTTTCTTGCTATCACGTGGTTTTTCGTATTCGTCTTTTTTATTAACTACTTACGAAAATGGCTCACAACACCTAGCGTTCAGCGCTTTATGGATAAAGCAACAGGAGTCGTTTTAATTGGTTTTGGATTAAAGCTCGCTTTTGAAAAACATAAATAACAAAAAAAGCTATCTATTTCAGATAGCTTTTTTGTTATTTATACACGTCAGGTTCATAGAGATAGACTTTAAGATCAAGCTTTCCATGCGAAGAAACGAGTATCCCTTCCGCTTCAAGTGAAAGTTTTTGAACAACGTACATTTCTTCGTCTTTAAACCCAATTTCTCCTTTAGAATTAATGACTCTGTGCCAGGGGAGATTATGTTTCTTACTCATCGAATGCAGTACTCGTACAACTTGCCTTGCACCTCGCGGACTACCAGCCAGGCCGGCAATTTGTCCGTATGTCATTACTTTCCCGGATGGTATTTGTTTAATAAGTGCTACTGCTCGTTCTGTAAAACTCATGCTGCCCCTCCTTTTATTCTTTAGTACAACATTACCATAATCATTAAACAGTGAAGTAATCACTCGATTTTTCTTCAGCAACATTATAAGATAATAATAAGAAGTACGCTCATCATTGTTCAACATACTCCAAACAAATGCTTACTGATTATTTCCTATTCTTCAACTAACAAATCTTTGTGCGAGTGGCAGCTTATACCTCATTTATGACACTGTGATTATAAAAACGTTACAGAAACCAACACAGCAAGGTACGTAGAAGCGTTACATGATAAGATAAACAGTAGATACTAGTACAATTTCAAATTGATGCTGACGAATAAGTAATCATTTAAAAAGTGGTGAGAAAATGACAAAATGGCTTAGTGTAAAAGAGTTATCTGAAGAAACGAGTATTCCTACTTCAACGATTAGAAGATATATAGATAAATTCCAATATTTCTTTATACAAAAAGAGGATCATCGACCAAAACAATATGAAGCTGCGGCTGCGACCGTTTTACTGAAAATTAAGCAGCTTTATGATGAGGGCTGTCAAGCAGAAGAAATCAATGAAGCGCTGCAAAAAGAATTCTCTTTAACTACAAGCGAGGATCAAGCTGCCGTGTCTCTAGAAGAAGCCGAAGACAAAGAGAACACAGAGAACACAGCAGAAGCAGCTGACCAGCAGCCGACACCTCCCGAACAGCCGGTACAGCCTTCACCCCAACAAGAGCCTGATACAAAACAAATTCTTCAGGAAAAAGATAAGCAGCTTATTCAATCTTTGCGTAAAAGCTTGCGTGAACAGCAGGCCATTTCAGAATTAGTAGAAGCTTCAAAAGAAAGCAGCGTAGTAGGTAAAAAGAGATCAATTTTAAAAAGGTTATTTAAAAGAAAAAAGGACTGAGTTTGTAAACAAGTCTAGGCTACGAAACACCTTTATTTCTGCTCATGGAATTTATGTAAAACAAAGTTTCTAAACTGTTTAACAGCCGGTGATAGATATCTTCCTTCAATCCAAGCTAGTCCAATTACTCGGTGGCAATTGGCTTTAGCTAATGGGATTTTCACTATTTTACTTTGATCTATTCCGTGTAAATCTGGAAGGATAGAAATTCCTAAGCCGGCTCCTACAAGTCCCGCTACGGTATCAGCTTCCTCTCCTTCAAACATGATGTGAGGCTTTACCCCTGTCTCTTCAAATAACTGCTCAAACGTAAGACGAAGAGAAAAGCCTTCTTTTAAGTGAATAAATGATTCTTCAGCAATTTCTTCTAGTGGGATACTCTCACAGCGAGCGTACCGATGATTTTTTGGCACAATCACAAACAGCTCTTCACTCCAAAGGTGCTGCCACTTGATGATCGATTTCTCTTCCATAGGCGCAATCAAACAAAGATCTAGTTCGCCCAGCTGCAGCTGCTCAAGAAGAACGTGAGAAGGGCTTTGCCTCAGCTGAAAATTCACCTTAGGATACAAACTACGAAACGAAGCGATTAAATCTGGAATCAAATCTGTGCTGAGCGTATGTAAAAATCCAAGTGACACCTGCCCTTTTTCAGGATCTAGCAGCGCTTGAATTTCCTCCTGTCCTTTATCAAATTCTTTCATTATGTTATCTACACGCTTTAAAAAAACTTTACCATATTGATTTAATATAATGGAACGTCCTTGCCGGTCAAATAGCGGCGCTCCTACTTCTTCTTCAAAACGAGCAATTGAACGACTGAGCGCAGGCTGCGTAATTAACAGCTCTTCTGCGGCGCGCGTCATATGCTGCGTACGTGCAAGCGTTTGAAAGTATTTAAACTGCTGCCACTCCACTTTGTACCATCTCCTTATTAACCGTTCTATTCATTACATAGATGTATGAAAAATATGATTATAATGAATTATACATTATAAATAGCTGGTGTTACGATAAAAAATGGAAACATACTCGAGGATGTTTTTAGTTTCTTTTAACGACTGCTGTATACAGCTCCTACAAAATTTTATAATCATCATTTTCTAGCAGAAAGAAGGATTTGTTATGAAACGTATCGTACATCTGAGAAAGCGTAAGCTGGTTGCTCTATGAGTTACATAAAGAAAGGAACGCCCGTTTTTCGCAAAACGAGCTTTGCATTTTTTGCAGCAGGGTTTAATACGTTTGCGATTTTATACTGCGCTCAGCCTTTAATGCTGGCGTTCACAAAAGAATTTCATATTTCTCCGACGACTTCTAGCCTATCGCTTTCCGTTACAACCATAGCTTTGGCTATTAGTATGCTTATTTTCGGTTCGTTATCGGAAGTATGGGGAAGAAAGCCTGTTATGGTCTATTCCATGCTTGCTGCTTCTGTGTTATGCCTATTGACTGCATGTAGTCCTACTTTTCACGTTCTATTGTTTTTTCGAACAATGCTAGGAATTACGCTAGCCGGGCTGCCTTCAGTGGCAATGGCTTATTTAGGAGAAGAAATCGAAGCAAAAAGCCTAGGTTCAGCAATGGGCCTCTACATAAGCGGCAATGCAATTGGCGCCGTTGGCGGAAGAGTGATCTCCGGCACGCTTAGTGAGTATTTCGGCTGGCACGGTGCAATAGCAGGAATTGGTATTATAAGTATAGCAGCGACCGTTATCTTTTGGATTAGCCTGCCTCCTTCACAGCACTTTCAATCTCGTAAATTAGAGGTTGGAAAGCTAGGGAAATCGCTGCTTGATCATCTTAAAGATCCAGGATTAGTTTGTTTATACGGCTTAGGCTTTTTGCTGTTAGGCAGCAACGTCGCCTTATTTAACTATATCGGTTATGTACTAACCGCTACCCCTTATTCCTTAAGCCAAACGATTGTCAGCTGGATCTTTTTAATTCTTATTATCGGAATGTTTAGTTCGATGTGGACCGGCAGGCTGGTAGACCGCTACGGAAAACAAAAAATACTTATGATCAACCTTTCGATTACGCTAGCTGGTGTCGTTTTAACGTTAGATCCTGCTTTACTTGCTAAAGTAGCTGGCTTGGGCTTGTTTACGTTTGGGTTTTTCGGCAGCCATTCGATTGCCAGCAGCTGGGTAGGTCAGCGCGCTTTAACAAATAAAGCTCAGGCTTCTTCACTTTATTTGTTTCTATATTACACGGGTTCAAGCGTAGGCGGAACGCTAGGAGGAGTCTTTTGGTCAATGTTTGGCTGGAAAGGCTTGATTTATATGATTATTGTTTTTTTACTAATTGCTTTTATCCTTTCTGGTTTTCTTTTAAAAAGCTCAATAAAGACAAGAAGCGCTGCCAATGTTAAAGAAAATTATTAAAAAGATACTTGATCTATCATAGTAACTACACATCAAAAAGACCTTTCTATCACCATAAAAGAAAGGTCTTTTTTGAGAATCTAAAACACATTTTTTCTTGTATGTACCTCTTAAAGTAACCTTTTTTAGAGTTTAACTCGTTCTACTAACTGCAGCAATTCATCATTAGGTCCGTGAAATAAAATCATACGTCCCCCTTCGAGCGTTGGCTGAGGCTCCGATGATAAAAATTCAATTCCTTTGCTCTTATAATGTTGAATCGCCTTATTTATATCCTCTACCGTAAATGCAAGGTGGTTAACAATCCCACTTTTGTTATACTTGCCAATCGGATCAATATCTCGAATGAGCTCAATTTCAATTCCCGGCTGTTCTTCAAGATACAAAAAAGCCATCTCTCTTTTTTCGGTAGAGCCTTTAAGGCGAACTTTAAAGCCAAACATATCCGAGTAGTAGTGAATCGTTTCATCCATATCTCCAACAATAATGGCTGTATGTTCCATTTTCTTAATCATGAATATTCTCCCTTTCCCCATGTTTAGTGAGTACAAGTAAACTATACAGCAATTTAGTTAATATGTATTTACATATACCTTAATTCCTCTTGCTACGATAAGGAAAATCCAAGCACTCCATCAACGCATTTGCGCTATAATTTTAAAAAAGAACAAATAAAAAAACAAACCTCACTGGTTTGTTTGGGTTACGTATTTTATAGTCAGTCTCTGTTTCAACAACGTTCGATAAGCCATGTTTTGTACCTTTGTACTGCAAACGATTTTAATCTCGTACTCAGGCGGTAATCATCTATCTACGATTACGCATGTAACCGTCCGTCTCTCCGTTAGATTCCTTTGAGACAGTTCCCCTACCATTGTTTGGGTTTCTCGCTCGTGGGGTTTACCGCGTTCCACCTTTGCTGTTTCCAGCAAAGCTTCGTCACTGTGGCACTTTCAGGGATACTCGACCATATCCAAAGACTTAGGTGGTTTTTCCCGCCGTCAGCTAAGCTATAAGCCAAGCTGCCCTAGCTTATTTTTTCACTAGGCACGAACACTACGGGCATCTCAGCACCGTGCGAGCATGGACTTTCCTCTACATCAAATGATGCAGCGATTACCTGAACGTTATTTCAGATCGTGTATGAGTAGTATATGCGTTTTAGCTTGCCGAATCAAATGTAACTTTTGGTATGGATTCCATGTCAATTTTTGCAGCAAATTAAATAAAATAACCTCTTTCTGTACAATCTTTTTAGTAGATGACTCACCAGCAAGCCAAGAAATATTCTCTTCATCCATTTCTACGGGGGATACTTTGTTTCTTTGTAGAATATTTTATACACTACATAAAAAGGTAACAGAGGTGATGAAAAATGAACGCTGATTTAAAATTTGATTTTCATACCCATCACGACCGATGCGGACATGCTCGCGGAACGATTCGAGATTATATAGAGGCATCTATTGATAAAGGCCTTGATATCATTGGGATTTCGGATCATTCTCCTTATTTTGCGAGCGAAGAAGACCAGCCGTATCCTCACATTGCTATGGGAAAAAGCGCATTCTCCGGATATGTAGCTGAGATTTTGAAACTAAAAGAAGAATATAAAGAAAAAATTGAAGTGCTGTTAGGCGTAGAGTCTGATTTCTTTCCCCAGCATGCGGAGATATATCGTAGCTACTATGAAAAATATCCGTTTGACTACATAATCGGCTCTGTCCATCAAGTTGATGAAGTCAGCATCTTTCATAAAACGCGCTGGGAAGGTCTTTCTCAGCAAGAAAAGCAGCGCACGAAAGAAACGTATTATCAATTGATCGAAGAATCCGCCCGGAGCAGAATGTTTCAGATTCTTGGCCATATTGATGCCATGAAAGGATTCTACCCTTCTTTTTCTTCTATCGAGACGGCTGTCATTGATCAGACGCTAAAAGTGATTTCAGCACATGATATTGCCATAGAAGTGAATACATCAGGCAAAACCAAAGACTGCGGAGGCTGGTATCCTGCAGACGACATTTTGGAAAGAGCTCTGCGCTACGGGGTACGCATTACATTTGGTTCCGATGCCCATGACCCGGAGCGCATTGGAGACGACTTTGAACTAGTAAAAAAGCGCCTTAAAGAAATAGGTTTTACAGATTGGGTCTTTTTCAGACAGAAAAAAATGCAGGTGGTATCTTTGTAAAACGGTGAACTTAAATAGGCTGTGCACCAATTAAAATATGCCTGAAAACACGCAGATGAAGGAACATCTCGTGTTTTCAGGCATGTGTTTTTTACTGAGAAACTTTGACTTTTGGAGATGAAGATAAATCTTCTCCATTTGTCTGAATCACTTGTTTATACCAGTAAAAGGAATCTTTTTTAGATCGTTCAAGCGTACCATTTCCTTCATCGTCTTGATCTACGTAAATAAAGCCGTATCGTTTTGACATTTCGTTTGTTGACACACTGATTAAATCAATAGGTCCCCACGCTGTATAGCCCATTAAGTCTACACCATCTTTGACGGCTTCTTTCATTTGTTCCATATGCTGTCTTAAGTAATCTACACGATACGGATCATGAATCGAGCCGTCTTCTTCTACTTTGTCATGAGCTCCTAACCCATTTTCAACAATAAACAGCGGTTTGCCGTAACGGTTATGAAAATCTTGTAACGTATAGCGAAGTCCTTTCGGATCGATTTGCCATCCCCAATCGGACGTTTGAAGGTGAGGATTTTTTACACTTCCCGCAATCATATTTCCTAGGATATTTTCTTCTTCACTTTGAGTTGTGACAGAAAGAGACATATAGTAGCTAAATGAAATAAAGTCAACGGGATATTGTTTGATAATTTCATCGTCCCCTACTTCTTTTACGATTTGAATGTTGTTCTCTTTAAAGTAACGCTCCATTACCTTTGGATATTCTCCGCGCACTTGAACATCTGTAAAAAATAAGTTCAAGTCATTTTTATGCTGTGCTAGTAAAATATCGTCCGGATGATTCGTCACAGGATACGTTGTCATACGCGCAAGCATACACCCTACTTTTACATCAGGAATAATCTCGTGAGCTAGCTTAGTGGCAAGTGCACTCGCAACAAACTGATGATGCGCTCCTTGATACGCAATTTGTTCTGCTGACTGATTTGGAACGTTTTCAACTAAAATACCGCCGCCTGTATAAGGACTATGGGTAATCACATCGATTTCATTAAACGTCAGCCAGTATTTCACTTTGTTTTTATAGGGTGTAAATACCGTTTCTGCGTAGCGTGTATAAAAGCCAATTAGCTTGCGGCTGTACCAGCCGTTGTATTTACGCGTAAGGTCCAGCGGCGTTTCATAATGCGAAAGCGTCACTAACGGCTCAATTCCGTACTTTAACATTTCATCAAATAGGTTAATGAAGAAACCATTTCTATTACGCTAAGTCTTGGAGTAGCACAAGCGGAAAAACAAGAAAATGAAACGTTAGATGAGCTGTTGAATAAAGCAGATATCGCCCTGTACGCTGCCAAACAACATGGACGCAACCAAGTACGTATATATAAAGAGATAAAAGAAATCCTGAAAAGAACCTAAACAGCACTGTTTCGGTTCTTTTTGCTTTTGACTACTATTCTTTCATTTATCAAGTGAAAGTGTTAAAAGACTTGATTTTATCTATGTATTTGCAACTAGAGTATCCTATAAACTATACGTAGATCAAAAAAAGGAGAGATACAGATGAAGATTACACATATTCGTAACGCTACTCTAATTGTTGAATACGGAGGAAAAACGTTTTTAATTGATCCTATGTTAGCGGAGAAAGGCACGTACCCTCCTTTCCCAAATTCGATCAGACAAGATCAAAACAACCCTTTAGTGAACTTACCGATATCCGTTGAAGAAATTATTGCTGATGTAGATGCGGTTATTGTCACTCACCTCCATTTAGACCATTTTGACGATGCCGCTAAACAGGCGTTGCCAAAAGACATCAAAATGTTTGTTCAAAATGAAGAAGATGCCGCAGTAGTAAAAGAAGCTGGTTTTAAAAATGTAGAAGTACTTACGCAAAACACGGTTTTTGAAGGCGTTGAATTAATCAAAACAAAAGGTGAACACGGAAGAGGAGAAATTTTAAAGCGTACTGGTTTAGTGTGCGGCGTTGTTTTTAAACATAAGAATGAAAAAACGCTTTATGTAGCTGGAGATACGGTATGGTATTCCGCTGTTGAAGAAGAGATCAATACACATAAACCAGAGATCATTGTCGTAAACGGCGGAGATAATCAATTTTTAGAAGGCGG
The DNA here is from genome assembly GCF_058629175.1 of Priestia sp. MDV22-iso46. Taxonomy (NCBI): domain Bacteria; kingdom Bacillati; phylum Bacillota; class Bacilli; order Caryophanales; family Bacillaceae; genus Priestia; species Priestia sp. MDV22-iso46. The sequence continues at coordinate 305,203 of NZ_JBZVWT010000003.1, read as the reverse complement.
TTCTCTTGTGATGGGGAAAGAAGATATTTACCAAGTTTTTAAAGCGGCCCCTCATGCTACGATTGTTTCTGTCCATATGGAAGCTGTAAATCACTGGACGTTATCAAGAGAAGAGCTAAAAGGCTTTATCAACGAAAAAGATATGGCGTCCCGCGTCTTTATTCCAGATGATGGCGAGGTTTATACTTTTAAGTAAAAGAGATTAAGACATAACAAAATCATTCCAATCTAAAGACAGACAAATGAGATCGCATGGATCGCTCGCTTATGACACCGCTGTTGATTTCCGTGCAAGGCTTCGCTTTCCGCGGGCGGCCGCTGAGCCTCCTCGTCGCTTGCGCTCCTGCGGGGTCTCATCTGTTCCTCTTTTCCCGCAGGAGTCTTCGCCTTGCCCTCCAATCAACAGCTAGAAGTAACTAAATTGAGTAAACCTACCTTCCCTCTACCAATAAAAAATCCGACCGATTTATCGTTCAGGTCACCCTTCAACTAACATACTTTTGTCCCAGCCTCTTTTTATAGCCGGTTAATTTATCAAGTAGTAGTCGTAGTAGCAACCGCTGAAGTGCTCGCAATAACCGCTAGCATAGCCGCTTGCTGGGCTTGAATAATCGTTTCAATCGTTGTATAGATGCCTGTTTCGACCAGTCTAGAATCCTTTAGCTTTTCACTGATAACCAGATTAACCGCCAGCATAACATTGATGTCTTTCTGCCACTTAAAAAGTTTATCTGCATTCAGCTGCTTTACCACTTCATGGATAATTTCAATTTCAGCTTCCGGTTTTTCAAACAGTGCTAATAAGCCAAGGACTGGGTAATGCATTGCTTTTACTTTCATACCTGCCGATTCACAGATTTCTTTTACTGCTAGGCATCTTTCAATAAGGGTATCTCCATGTAAGTTTTTATCGTTTGCGAGAATATGACTTAAAAATTGAAGGTCATTTCCTTTTTTAAATCCATGCTGCGCCAATGTGGTATAAAAGTGTTCAATTTCATGCATCAAATCATCAACAGACTCGCTCGTTTCAGCTAATAAAACGGTAAGAGGTACATCACCGCTTGATGTGAGGAAGAGATGCTTTTTTTTCATGCCTTGATAAATTTCTACTGACCTTCGAACCATTTCTTTATGACTTCGACTCGACTCATTCGACAGCATAGCAGAAGCCGCGATATACGTAAATGCGCCTCTAGTAAACCCGCCTTGTACCAATTGATCATATACATCCAGAAATTCATGAAACGTTTCTTTTGGATTCTCATAGCGGGTATCCAGCATGGCTGCGATCGTAAACCGCTGCGATGATTTTAATGTAGAAAACATTCCTACTTGATTTTTAATATAGTCACTTAACTCAATATAAGGCTGAAGCTGAGGCGATTTGCCTTTCACTACATACATAGAAGCGATAGCCATAAACTGCTTGTGATCTGCCACTTTCCATTTGAGTTCATTCTTTAAGCTGATATAAAAACCTCTATACTGCTCTACTTTTTGTTGAATCGTTTCCGGTAGCATATCAACACGTCCTTTATTTGTCGTTAGTTTATATACGTAATACTTCAATAAAAGTTTCAATATTTAGTAAATTCAATCTGTATTTGTTGCATACAAAAAAGACCTCGGGATATCCCAAGGTCTTTTTTCTTTCAGCTTTATTTATTAACCTCTTCCCGCTTGGAAAGAAGGATATTTTGTCATACCGCCATCAGCAAATAGTGTAATACCTGTTACGTAGCTTGCTTGTGACGATGCTAAGAATGCTGCAACTGATGCAATTTCTTCCGGGTTGCCGATGTAGCCCATTGGAATCATGCTTTCTACGTCTGCACGCTGTTCCGGATCTGCGAATTTTTCAGCGTTGATTGGCGTATCGATCGCGCCTGGTCCAATGTTATTTACGCGGATACCTTTTGGCGCATATTCAAGAGCCAATGTTTCTGTCATTAGTTTCATACCGCCTTTACTTGCTGCATAGTGAACAAATAGTGGCCAAGGAATCATCTCATGAACGCTGGACATGTTAATAACGTTTCCTTTAATATCATTTTCAACAAAATATTTAATCGCTTCGCGGCTTCCTAAAAACGCGCCTGTTAAGTTTGTATCGATTACTTGATTCCAGTTTTCTAACGATAATTCATGTGAAGGAACCGGGTTTTCAACACCAGCATTGTTAATCATAACGTCTAATGTGCCAAACTCTTTAACAGCTGTCTCTACAAGATTCACAACGTCTTCTTCTTTTGTTACGTCGCCTCGAACAATAATTGCTTGGCCGCCAGCTTGTTCAATTTCTTTTTTTACTTCTAGCGCTTCTTCTTCATTGCTGCGGTAGTTTACAACCACTTTTGACTGCTCTTGACCAAAACGAACGGCCATTGCGCGACCCAACCCTTTTGATCCGCCTGTTACAACTACTACTTTATCTTTTAAATCTGTGTACATCTTGAAGTCCTCCTACTTTTCCTGCGTGATATGTCTTGCTATACTGTACTAATTATAAATACAGTTTAGGTTTTTAAATAGAGAAGAAATATCTCTTTGTCTCTTCTTTCTTAAACTGTATGTCATTTAAAAAGAGACAAATTCACTTTTGTTTCTTTTCGTTACTTATCGTAACCAAGAGAGATAAAGTAGTCAAACTTTTTGTTTGATCATTTTTATAATTTATTTTTATCTCTCACTTTCCTCATATTTGTTTGTTCCCTGGAGAATGAGTCTTCCCACTTCTAAGTTAACACCTTTTCACAAGTTTAAACTTTTTCCCTTGCAATTCTTAAATCAATGTATTATATTGTTGATGTATCAATTATTGATATATCAAACAATTGCCCGCAATCAAAAATATGGAAATGAAAATAAATAAGTTTAACGCCTAAAAAGAAAGGAATAATGACTATGACTACAAAAGACTTTAACGAAATTGCTTTAAAACGCCGTTCAATTAAAAAATATGATCCTTCAGTAAAAATCAGCCGTGAGGAAATGGAGGAAATTCTTACCGAAGCTATGCGCGCTCCTTCTTCTGTTAATATGCAGCCATGGCGCTTTGTTGTGATTGAAACACCTGAAGGAAAAGAAAAATTAGCTGAACTTGCGAAATTTAACAGCGAACAAGTTCATACATCTTCAGCTGTTATTGCTGTATTTGGTGACATGAACAACGTCGAATATGCAGACGAAATTTTTGGCAAAGCCGTAGAGCTTGGCTATATGCCTCAAGATATTAAAGAACAGCAGCTAAATTTCTTCAAGCCGATTTACGAAAACATGCCAAAAGCTGATATGAAAGACATCGTTTTAATAGATTCAGGTCTTGTATCTATGCAGCTTATGCTTGTTGCTCGCGCTCACGGATATGATACAAATCCAATCGGCGGATATGAAAAAGAATTAATCGCAGAAGCATTCGGTTTAGATAAAGAACGTTATCTTCCGATTATGCTTATCTCAATCGGGAAAGCAGCAAGCGAAGGCCATGCTTCTTACCGTTTACCGGTCAATACGGTTACAACTTGGAAATAAGCAGCTAGTTCTATTCAATAAATAAAGAGCTAAAAATGTGAAGTAAAAGGAGACTTTCCAATGAATAACTATCAAGAACTTACAAAAAAACAGCTTTCATTCTTTAATAGCGGTAAAACAAAAGACGTTGCGTTCCGTATCGAAACGCTAAAGAAATTAAGAGAACTTGTTGTACGTCATGAAGACGACATTTTAAAAGCAGTAAAAGCTGACCTTAACAAACCAGAAATGGAAGCAAAACGTGCAGAAGTTGGTCTTGTGCTAAGCGAAATCGACTTTGCAGTTAAGAATCTTGCAGAATGGGCAGCGCCAAAAGAAGTAGAAACACCATCTACTCACGCCGGAGCAAAAAGCTATATTTATCAAGATCCGTACGGTTTAGCACTAGTGATTGCACCTTGGAACTATCCGTTCCAACTTGCTGTATCACCGGTAGTAGGCGCGATTGCTGCAGGAAACTGCGTGGTATTAAAGCCTTCTGAATTAACACCTCATACGTCAAGCCTTCTTGCTAAGATGTTTAATGAAAACTTCCCTGAAGAATACTTGACAGTAGTCGAAGGTGAAGTGGAAACAAGCACGGCTTTACTAAAAGAAAACTTTGATTACATCTTCTTTACAGGAAGTACAATGGTCGGCAAAATTGTGGCAGAAGCTGCTGCTAAACATTTAACGCCTGTTACACTAGAACTAGGCGGAAAAAGTCCTACAATTGTACACGAAGATGCTAATATTGAAGAAGCAGCTAAACGCATTGCGCGCGGTAAATTTGCAAATGCTGGCCAAACTTGCGTAGCGCCAGACTACATTCTTGTTCAACGAAATGTAAAAGACGAGCTGCTAGCTAATCTAAAACAAGTCGTAACAAACACGTACGGCGAAGATGTTTCACAAAATCTAGACTTCCCTCACGTAGTGAGCGAAAAGCATTTTGATCGTCTTAACAGCTTCTTAACAAACGGAGATATCGTTTTTGGAGGCAAAACGGATCGTTCTCGTCTGTTTATTGAACCAACTGTTCTTGACAACATCTCATGGGAAGACAATGTGATGCAAGATGAAATCTTTGGACCAATTCTTCCAGTCATCGTATACGATGAAATCTCAGAAGTAATTGAAGCAATCGTAAAACGTCCAAAACCATTGGCACTTTATCTTTTCTCTGAAGATGAAGCAGTCCAAGATCGCATCTTAAACAGCGTGTCATTCGGCGGCGGTTCTATTAACGATACAATTAACCATATGACATCTCACTATCTTCCGTTTGGAGGCGTTGGTGACAGCGGAATGGGTGCGTATCACGGAAAAGCAAGCTTCGATACATTTTCACATGCTAAAAGCATCTTAAAACGTTCAAATAAATAAAGAAAAAGCCGATGTCAGCGTCTGACTTCGGCTTTTTTATTCCTTCATTTGTTTGGCGATTTGTTCATATTGCTCTTCTTTTTTTGTAGAAATAGCTAAATCATAAAGAATATGTAAAAAGTACTTTTTATCTTGAACAAATAAATACTCTTCTTCAAAGCCTTTAGAAATGTATACAGCAAACTCCCAGATGTCATCGTAAAAAGCTGGTCCAATGGCCTCAGCGAGATTTCCAAGCGTTTTGAGCAGCTCCATCGTAATGATAATATTCCGCCTCGCATAGTGCCGGATATTAGCGAATCCATCATATAAAAAGTCCTCAAATTTTTTATCAGGAATCACCATTCGTATCACGCCGCTGTCATCCACTAAATAAGAAGAAAATTGACTAGCTTCACAAATTTCCCGAAGAATATCGCTAATTTGATGAATGGAGTTAACCGCCGTTTTGAAATCATCATTCCCTAGTGATTTAACTGCCATCTCCACAAACTTCGTAATGATATACGTAGTATCTTGAATATCAGTCTGAGATTTCCCTACATGGATATATTGGTGAAAGGCGGTACAATCCATTTCATCCTGCTCTGTCGAATCTCTATGCCAATAATAAAATAATACGGTTCCGCTGAGCACATAATCCCCTACTTCACGCTCCATTTTTATAACTAAATTATGCTCTTTGGCGCAGTGAATCAATTGGCTGTAGTTCACTGTTTGAATATAGCCAGATGTTTGAATACATACCGGCTTTTTTTCTCCTTCTGGAAAGGAAAATTGTTCGCTATGACTAGACTGCGTTCGATGAATCTCCAGTTCCTCGCGGATTGTTGTCTTAATTGCTTTTATGGACGCTGTTTTCATCGATTGAGTCATATGATTTACTTGCAGCCACTTCACAGAGTGATTAATAAAGTAGACAAACGTGCCCGCACTAAAAACCGATAGCGCCGTCGTCACAAATGGAATCGCAAAATATCCGTCTACTTGAGAGCTGTTTAAAAATAAAAAAACAAAAAGTGTATACAAAAAACTCCCTATAAAAATCCCCAGAATTCGCTGAGTAGATTTAGAAGAAGCAAAGTTTTTTAACACGCGAGGAGAAAACTGAGCTGCAAATGATGTAAACACAACAAGCATTAAATTAAAGGTAAACGTCGTAATCGATAGAATTCCGGGCATAATCGTACTCACTAACGTATTGGTTAAATCCATGTTGATTGAAAAAAATGAAGGAACCTTCTCTCCTACTTTACAGTAATAATCAAGAAACAGCGTCAATGCAGCTAAAAGGACAGAAAAAAGAGCATAAATTAAGGGACTAAACCATATTTGGCTATTTAGCTCATCTTTAAAAGCACGAGGAGAGAGCTGTTTCCTTGCCGCTATCCATCTAAATGTATTCATATAAAACCTTCCTTTTTATTTGTAAATCTCTAACTTTTTTCTTAGTTCCCTAAATTTTTCTGATTATGCTTATATAATGGAAAAAATCTATTTTTTAAGGTATAACTGTACAAAGCAAAAAAGAGGTTGAGACATACCTAATTAATTCGATTTAAATACGTACAACTAGGATACATGAGTTGAACCGCTTTTGACACCGCAGTTGATTTCCGTGAAAGACTTCGCTTTCCGCGGGCGACCGGTGAGCCTCCTCGTCGCTTGCGCTCCTGCGGGGTCTCACCTGTACCGCTTTTCCCGCAGGAGTCTTCGTCTTGCCCTCCAATCAACTGCTAGAAGGAACTGAATGAAGATATGAAAGCTATGTTCACCATACAAATAAAAAAACCGAACGCGTTGGATTCTCAATCAAGAATCCATCTCGTTCGGATCTTCCTTCCACTAACCTAATTTTATCCCAGCCTCTTTTTACTCTTATCTTTTTACCAGCCTCGGCTCGCTCCACCGCCTCCAGAACTGCCGCCTCCACCTCCGCGAGGACCGCTGCCACCGCCTCCGCCTCTTCCTCCAAACATCACAAGGAAGTTTAGCAGAAATTGTGTAATCGCTCCTTTAAAAAAGACGAAGTCGAGAATAAGCAAGCCCACAATAACAGCTGCAATCAGCAGCGTTTGAAGAGTTGTTAAATGAACGCCGCTATCAGAGGGAGCATCTGCTTTTGGTACTTTTTGTTCAAAATCTGTTCCTAAATCATACTCTTTTACGACTTGGTTATAAACAGCTTTGTATGTGCTTTCTAGCGCCGTATCGTATTTACCATTTTTTAAGTTAGGAATGGCATAAGAGTCGATGATTTCCCCCGATTTGATATCGGTGATGGCTCCTTCTAACCCGTATCCTACTTCGATTCGAACTTTTCGTTCTTTTTTAGCGAGCAAAATAAGAACGCCATTGTTCAGCTTTTTATCACCAAGTTTGTACTTTCGAAACGCTTCATTTGCGTACTCTTCTACATCCGCATCACCTAATGAATTCACGGTAAGAACCGCTACTTGAGCTTTGGTTTCATCATCTAACTTTCTGCCCATTTGATTTATATCAGCTTTTTCCTGATCGTTTAATAGATGAGCAAAATCCTGAACATAAATATCGCCTACCGGATTTGGAATATCAGGTGCAGCAAAAGCAACGCTTACCGTATTACATAAAAGAGACAATAATAAAGCAAACGAAGCAAGAAATTTCATCACTTATCGCTCCCAAAATCAACTTTCGGCGCTTCTTTTTCTTCATTTGTTACTTCAAAATATGGCTTTTTTTCAAAGCCGAACGTACCCGCTAACATGCTTTTAGGAAATCTCTTAACCGATTTATTGTATTTTGCAACTTCATCGTTATAGTCTTTACGCGCTACAGCGAGTCGATTTTCTGTTCCTTCTAAACTGTCCATTAAGCTTCTGAAGTTTTCATTCGCTTTTAAATCCGGATATTTTTCAACCACTACGAGCAGGCGGTTTAATGCACCGCTTAACTGTTGATTAGCATCAGCTTTGTCTTCAGGAGTTTTAGCTCCCGCTAGCTGCGCTCTTGCCTGAGTGACCGAATCAATTGCTTCCTGCTCATGCTTAGCATAGCCTTTTACGGTTTCCACTAAGTTCGGAATTAAATCAGATCTTCTTTTCAGTTGATTATCTATTTGTGAAAATTTATTATCTACATCTTCCTCTGCGCTAACGAGACTATTGTAAGAGCTCACTCCGTAAATTACAACAAGCACTAGCACAATGATCGTAGCGATCAAACCTTTGTTTTTCAATGTACTACCTCTTTTCTTCATCAAAATTATGTATCTACTTACTAGTACGAATCATGCTCTAAAAAGATTCATTTTTTACCAATTTTATTTATATTGAACGTATAAGTAAGACATCTCCTAACAATCAATTCCTCTATAAGGTGAAATACTTTTCTCTACCTAGTCTTTCTATCAATTAGCACATGTAACCCTTCTCGATTTTATCTTGTTTCACAATAGAAAAAAGAATACCTCTTGGGTATTCCTTTTTTTGCTTAAGACCATCCTTCAATTTTGAATGCCACTCGGTGAAATTCAGGAACCGTTACAAATTGATAGTCGTTATTTATTAAATACTTAATAAGTTTCGGCAATGAAGTAACAATTTGGTCTCGCGCTCCGCTGCCGTATCGATCCCCATCATGCATGACAATAAGATTCTTTTCTTGTAGATTTTTAATCGTATGTTTGCATATGGCCAATGGATCTTCTTCACGCCAATCCTGACTATCTACATTCCATAGAACAGACGTCATTCCCAATTCTTTAATATCAGCAAGAGCTGTATCATTTATCGAACTGTAAGGTGGACGAAACAGCTTTGGAGAACAACCTATTATTTTCTCTATTTGAGCATTTGTAGAAGTGATTTCTTTCCATAATTCGCGTTTAGAAAGAGTTGTAATATCAGGATGACTCCACGTATGATTTCCAATTACGTGCTTTTCTCTATGAATACGTCGGATTAATCTTGGAAATTTTTCCGCTTCTGCACCTACGACAAAAAATGTCGCACGTACATTATATCTTTTTAGAATTTTTAAAATAGCAACGGTGTAGGCTGAGGGTCCATCATCAAACGTTAAAGCAACATATTTTGGTGAATTTTGATTCATGTGTTCTCCCCTTATATAAAAAATAGATATAGAAATAAACCCCTCAATTTTTTTGCGTAAGTTGAGGGGTTTTTGCAGTGAGACGATTTTCACGAGACGATACTATATTTTCTTTGAAAGTGTTAATTACTAAAGGTAATAGATTTGTTCAAAAGAACTCGCCAAGTAGTCAAATCCGCGGGGGCGCAGCGTTTCAAGCTGCTGATGAATTTTTATTCTTTCTTCCGAGCCTGGAGGAAGTTCATATAGTTTCGTCACAGGCTGTCCATTATTTAAATACTCAATAATTCTAAAAAGCATGACGTGAAAAGCATGTGTAAGTTCATTGTATTCGTCAGGAAAACGCTTCTTCAGCTCTTTATATTCAACTAGTGTTTGGTGCATATGCATAAACGGAAGCTCTTTCCATTCAAGAGATAGAATAAGAACGTCTATATTGGGATGTTTTTTAACAAAACGATAGTGATTGCCCCATTGCTCTTTCACTTTCCGCTTCGATATCCCATGTTCCTGATGATAGGCAACCGTAGAGGGATCTAAAACAAACTGCACCCCATTTTTATACAATCTATATCCAAGCTCCCAGTCTTCTGCCCCGTAGCCAACAAACGTTTCATCAAAAAGACCGGATTTTTTTAAGTTCGCTTTTCTTACTGATACATTTCCACTTAAAAATGCAATATAAGGTAGTGTAAATCCTTCAAGTCGCTCTCCGAAATGTTTTAGCCCGCTGTTAAGGAAATAACGATTAGGAAATGATACACGTTGAAAACGGTTTGTATTAATATCTTCTTTTGTTACAAGAGGACAAGGAACATTTGAATGCTGCTGCGTCTGTTCATAGTTTTCATACAATCTTCTATACTCAGGATCCCTGCTGACTAGTTCTTTCAAGTGAGCCACTTGATCTTCATTATAGTCTGGCATAATAAACGTGTAGACTCCCTCATAATGCATGGCACCGGTAACCACGAGATTTGATTCATGCACATGATGTTTATAGTGATTTTCAATAAAAGCAGGAGGCGCTAGCATTTCTCCATCTAAAAAGATTAAAAGATTTCCTTCAGCATGATTAATTCCTATATTACGTACTGAGGAACGCCCTTTATTTTGTTTCATACCGATATACTTAAATTTGAACGGGACATCAGCTTCTTTAAAAATGTTGGGCGTATTATCGGAAGAAGCGTCATCCACTAAAATGACTTCATACTCAGCTTGAGGAAACGTTTGTTTTGATAAACCGTAAAGCGAAAGAGAGGTTTGATAATATTTATTATAAGTGGGCATAACGATGCTAACTTTAATAGGGTGTTTGTGATTATTTTTTATACTCATTTTATATAATGGATTATCTACTTTATCCCTTTTATTTTTAGACTCTTTTAAGGGTTTAAGATTCTTTTCTTTTTAATATAGTATTTTCCATCAGAACGGTTGTAATAGGAATCATACAAGTCTATTTTAATCATCCTTTTTTGTTTTTCCTCTATATACTATTCAATAAATGACCGGGTGCTTGTACAATATATAATTTTTTTTAGAAAAGGCGTATATAACAGATTCGCTCTATCATTATAATTAGAACGAACATTTACATTCGCTTATCATTAGTAAATAGACGGTATCCTACTATACAACAACATTAAAAAACAGCTTATAACTTTGCTTGTTATAAGCCGCTTTATCTCTATGATTTCTATTGCTGATTTCCATATACCCCGTCAATATTCGCAACAGCCGTTTGATCAAATATATCTGCATCCATATTTGTGTTTTTCATTCGCGCACAAGCAGCTGAAATGTCTCCATAGGTTGAGTTGATTCCAACAGATTTAACATCCGCTGTGTGTCCGTTGTGAAGAACTTCTCCAAAATTCATCGATCCGTTCCTCGCCATACCATTAATTCTTGTGTTACAGATGTTAATAACTCCTGCCATGGCCATACCACCTTTTCTTAAAATGAATTCGTACATCGTATGCTGTAACAAGCCTATGTGTGAAAGATTTTCAAAAAGTGAAAAGCAAGGTACAAATACTAGTGAAATTATTCATTTCACCCTGCTTCACCCAAAGTTTCCACATGTTTTTATGCTTTTTCTGTTACAATAAATGCATAAGTTATTTTTCATCCATATTGTTTGAAGGAGGATACGTAATATGGACGAACCAAAAGATATTCAACCTAAAGTAGAAAAAAGTTTCGAACTGATTGGCAAGAAGTGGACAGGATTAATCATTTATGTACTTATGAGCGGTCCTAAACGCTTTAGTGAATTAAATGAAAGTATACCAGCCTTAAGCAGAAGGCTTTTGACAGAACGGATTAAAGAGCTTGAAGACCACGGCATCGTTGTCCGAAATGTTATTCCCGACCGCCCTATTCGTTCTGAATATTCGCTGACTCAAAAAGGAACAGAGCTAGGCAAAATATTAGGGCCGATTAGCCAGTGGGCAGAAAGCTGGGTCCAAGATTAATGTCAGTTACTAAAATTACTCCGTAGAAAGGATGAGCATCATGGCAAATGTTCTCTATATTACTGCACACCCTTTAGCTGAAGACGAATCGCTTAGCATGGCTGTGGGGAAAGAATTTATCGACGTGTATAAGCAAACACATCCAGAAGATGATGTGGTTCATTTAGATTTATATCAAGCAGATATTCCATACTTAGATGCAGACGTATTTAATGGATGGAAAAAGCTTCGTTCTCACTCTTCCATTCAGGATTTATCAACGGATGAACGATTAAAAGTGGGACGATTAGCCGAACTAGGCGGACAGTTCGTACTCGCTGACAAATATATTTTTGTCACGCCAATGTGGAATTTTTCGGTTCCTGCGATTATGAAAACGTACATTGATGCGATCACCGTGTCAGGTAAAACCTTTACATATACAAAAGAAGGCGCTCAGGGATTGCTTAAAGGAAAAAAAGCGATACACATTCAATCCCGCGGAGACGTGTATTCAGAAGGCCCTGAAATGGCAAGAGAAATGGGTCATCGCTATTTAGAAATTATGATGGATTTCTTTGGCATTGAAGCGTTTGAAAGCATTATTATTGAAGGACAAGTAAAATTCCCGGATCAAATTCCGCAAATTAAAGAAAAAGCATTCCAAAAAGCCCATTCAATGGCCAAAACATTTTAAATTCAATAGAAACGAAAAAGACCTCGAAGCAGATCGAGGTCTTTTTCTTTACTCTTCCCTCCCTTATATTTCCCTTGAAATAATGATCACCTTCCTGCTCGGTTTGCACTGAAAATAGGTTTAAAGGAAAGATGAAACGCCGTTATTTTTTGTTACTATTCATAACGTAGGTTATGTAAATATATGTTTTTCTTTTTTCTTTTTTAAATTATTCACCTTCAAAAAAAGATATTTATTTTCAAATCATAACATTTAAAATCGTACTGTAAGACGTGTAAATCCTTTTTTTAAAAGGGTTTACGCATAAAAACAGAAAATATGTTATCAGCAAGAAAAGTTTTAAACATGATAAAACCAAATAAAAAACCTTTGACTAAATTTGTTACGTAAGTTACTATTAATAACGTAGTAGATGTTTTCGAACACATTATCTTTAATTCATGAAACAACATTTATATATTGAAGACAGAAAGGTGAAAAGAATTATGGCAAAAGTATTATATATTACAGCAAACCCTAACGATGCTACGCAATCATTCAGTATGGCTGCGGGAGACGCATTCATTAACGAGTATAAAGAAGTAAACCCAACGGATGAGATTGTTCATGTTAATTTATATCAAGAACATATCCCTCACATCGACGGCGATGTATTCAGCGGATGGGGTAAACTTGGAAGCGGCGCAGAATTTGACGCGCTTACTCCTGAAGAACAGCGCAAAGTTGCTCGCTTAAACGAGTTAAGTGACCAATTTGCTCAAGCAGACAAATATGTATTTGTTACACCAATGTGGAACTTCTCATTCCCACCAGTGATGAAAGCATACTTAGATGCTGTAGCAGTAGCTGGAAAATCATTTAAATATACAGCAGAAGGTTCTGTAGGTCTATTAACAGATAAAAAAGCGTATCATATTCAAGCAAACGGCGGTATCTACTCTCGCGGCCCTGCTGGTGAACTAGAAATGGGTCACCGATATATGCGCATTATGATGAACTTCTTCGGGGTTCCTTCTATTGGAAGCCTATTTGTAGAAGGACAGGCTGCAATGCCAGATAAAGCACAAGAAATTAAAGAAGACGGCATTGCTCGCGCTAAAGAAGCTGCACGTACGTTCTAACAAAAAATGTAAGCAAAAAAAGGAACATCTCCTCATGTTCCTTTTTTTTATGCTCACAATTATATCTTGGCTTCCCCGCGCAGTAGCGAATAAACATATGTATCAAACGGGATGCCGTTTTGGAACATGTACTCTCTTAGCATCCCTTCCTTTTTAAATCCTAATTTGCTCAACAAGGCGATAGATCCACTATTTTGTGTAAATACAATCGCTCCTATGCGATTGTATTGAAGTTCGTTGAAGCCATGAGAAATCGCTTCATGAACGGCTTCTGTTGCGTATCCTTTGTTCCAATACTCTGGAAAAAGAGCATAGCTTACGTTTACTTTCTTATGCTCAGAAGACCACTCTTGAAACCCTATTGTTCCAATCAGCTTTTCTTTTCCTTTTAGCTGAATCCCCCATTTAATCAATTGCTTTTCTTCGTAGCCTTTGGAAAAACCCTTAATGATCTCCTTCACTTGGTTGATCGATTCTAAAGGTTTTTGCCCGTAATAGCGCAGCACCTCTTCATCAGAAAAGCATTCTAAAATCTCACCGGCATCATCTTCTACAATTTTTCTTAATATCAGCCGTTTTGTCTCTAATTCCGGAAACATTTTCTTCCCTCTTTTCTGCCCAGCTTATCTACCTACGGTAAACCATACTATTCTCCTCTCAACTAGCAATATCCTGCTAAAACCTCACCCGGGAGGACTCATTTCCTATCCAAATAGTCGATTTACAGCGGAGATAGTGGTATTTTATATAGTAGGCATAAGTTGCTTTTTATCAACACAGAGGCGGTGAACGCAGAAATGAACCAAGATAAAGAATTGCTGTCCACGATACACGCTCTTCAAAAAGAGCTGCAGCAAGAAAAAGAAAACCGTGCGTATATGCAAAAAGATATGGACGAACTAAGAAGCGCTTTATTACAATCAGAACAAGTAAAACAAAACTTAATTGATCAGCTAGAAAAGAAAGTCGATTTGATTTTAACGTTGATTCAAAAAGGAGACACATAAAGAAATGGATTTTTTTAAAAACAGCAAAATACTATACACTATTGTAGCACTTGTTATTGCTCTCATCGCTGTATTTACCAACAATTCGCCCATTTCCCTCATTCAGCAGCATGAAAATTCAAGCAGCACATCGAGTAGCACATCGAGTAGCACATCGGACACTACATCAAGCAACCAATGCTCTGCAGAGACTCAAAGCGACAGGTTATTTACCGGCAAAGAACTTGTCTTACAAGAAGGAAATGATAAATACGGATATTGCCACATTGTCGCGCATATGCAAAAACCAGGCGTTGACAATTACCAAGGTAAAAGCCAATTCAGCAAGTATTTAAATGAAAAACAAGCGATGTCTGTTGCTGAAGAAGTCATCAACGAAGGTGACGACGGCACCAACAATAAATCTGGCAACTACGTTAAAGAAAAGTATATTAGTTCCTTAAACCAAGAAGTTAGAGTTGTGTATACTGACTACAGAGGCAAAGACTACGACTACAGCGTAACGACCATGTATCCAATTGGTCATTAATAATAATGCAGTGAATAAAAGCAGGCGCATGCCTGCTTTTATTATTTTACCTCTATTTATGATTTACACCTTTAAAAAAGTCTCTGTAAATTTACAGTAGCACTCTTACCTCTTGGACATATTCTAAATATAAAAAAGAAACAGCCCCTTGCTTCTTTTTTAGAAAGAGGTTAAAAAATGAGTAACAAGTACAGAGTTAGAAAAAACTTATTACGGCTTACCGACACGGAAAAAAGAGATTTTGTTCGTACCGTGCTAATACTAAAGGAAAAAGGGATATATGACCGCTATATAGCCTGGCATGGTGCAGCAGGTAAATTTCATACTCCTCCGGGCAGCGATCGAAATGCAGCACATATGAGTTCTGCTTTTTTGCCGTGGCATCGTGAATACCTTTTACGATTCGAACGTGACCTTCAATCAATCAATCCAGAAGTAACCCTTCCTTATTGGGAATGGGAAACGGACGCACAGCTGCAGGATCCCTCACAGTCACAAATTTGGAGTGCAGATTTTATGGGAGGAAACGGAAATCCAAAAAAAGATTTTATCGTCGATACCGGGCCATTTGCAGCTGGGCGCTGGACGACGATCGATGAACAAGGAAATCCTTCTGGAGGGCTAAAACGTAATTTTGGAGCAACTAAAGAGGCACCTACATTGCCTACTCGAGATGATGTGCTCGATGCTTTAAAAATAACTCAATATGACACGCCGCCTTGGGATATGACCAGCCAAAACAGCTTTCGTAATCAGCTTGAAGGATTTATTAACGGGCCACAGCTTCACAATCGCGTACACCGTTGGGTTGGCGGACAGATGGGCGTTGTCCCTACTGCTCCGAATGATCCTGTCTTCTTTTTACACCACGCAAATGTGGATCGTATTTGGGCTGTATGGCAAATTGTTCATCGCAATCAAAACTATCAGCCGATGAAAAACGGGCCATTTGGTCAAAACTTTAGAGATCCGATGTATCCTTGGAATACAACCCCTGAAGACGTTATGAACCATCGAAAGCTTGGGTACGTATACGATATAGAATTAAGAAAATCAAAACGTTCATCATAACCCGTTCTAGAAACAGCGGTATGCAATCAAAATCAGGTAAACCCCTTCCCTTCTGACATAACTTATAAGGCCGCAAGCATCGTAAAACTCACTGCTTCATTTCCATTCACCATAAAATATAGTTAATCAACCATAATTGGGCTGTGAATAAGCTTCATATGAGGACCTTGGAACATATGAATAAGTTATCAAAGCTTTATAAATGAAGGGAAGATATCAAAATGCATAATAACGTAAACGCACCTTTTAGTTCTAATGAAAATATGCCGTTCTCACCTGCTATGGCTCACCACGGCTATACAGCTCCTGCTTATGATCATATGATTCCACACTGCGGATATTCAATGCCTGACTATGGATATGTGGTTCCTGAATGTGGATATGGCGTTCCTCACCATGGATGTAATGGTTTCGCCATTATCATCGTACTGTTTATTTTACTCATTATTATTGGTGCATGTGGTTGCGGTTTCTGGCACGATGAGTGTTAACCTAAAAAACTCCAGTATTAATACTGGAGTTTTTTAATGTCTTAATAGGCGGCAGGCACCTTAAGAATTCTATAGCGTTTCGTCCAAATCTAGCGGTCTCAGCTTCTCTTCGATTTCTTTGCGCTTAGGCTCTAAAAATGGCGGCAGCGCTAATGTTTGGCCCATCGTTTCAAGCGGTTCATCGGTCGCAAATCCAGGTGTGTCCGTTGATAATTCAAATAAAATGCCGTTTGGTTCTCTGAAATAAAGTGCTTTAAAATAGTATCGTTCTACTTTACCGGAATTCGGCAGACTGTTTTCATTTAATCGACTTGCCCACTTATTGTATTCTTCTTCATTTGGAACACGGAATGCAACGTGATGAACGCCACCGCGCCCTAAGCGAACTTTCGGCAAATCGGGTCTCGTTTCAATATGAACTTCGGCTCCGCTTCCGCCTTTACCTGTTGCATAAACCAAAATATCTCTATGATCTCCTGCAAGAGATGGATAAGAACCCACGTAGCGAAATCCCATAATATTTGTCAGTACGTCAACAGTTGGTTCTGCCGTACCCACCGTTAGCGTGACCGGTCCTAAGCCGATAATCGCATGTTCTAACGGAATGTCTTCGCGCTTCCACGGCACGCCTGCTCTTACCCCTTTTTCACCGTTGTCCGCAACAAGAAGCAAACGTGTCCCTTCATAATCTTTAAATGCTAACGTATCACGATTAGCTCGTTTAGCTATTTCTTCATATTCCACTCCGTACTGCTCGAAGCGCTCTTTCCAAAAGTGTAAAGAATCCGTACTTTTAACGCGAAGCGAAACAGTCGAAATGTCAGATGCACCTTGATGCGTTCTTGCAAGCCCCGGAATATCAAAAAACGTTACTTCCGTTCCTGGCGTCCCTTCTCCATCTGCATAAAACAAGTGGTAAGACTGAGTGTTATCTTGATTAACCGTTTTTTTTACTAATCGCATGCCTAAAACTTTGGTGAAAAACTGATAGTTTTTCTCAGCTTTCCCCGTCAAAATAGATACATGATGCAACCCTAACAATTCCATCTGCTCCGCCTCTTTTCATAATATATAAATTTTTTAACTTCCACTAAAATTATCTTTAATTTAATTATCTTTAATTAAAGATAATTTTAAAGGATATACAGCTGTTTGTCAATAACAAGAAAATGTTGTGAACATAAAAAAGAAACTAAACACATAGTTAGTTTCTCTTTATCTTCCCTTTAACAAACTGCTGATCTTTTCCAACAGCGGTTACTTCTTAAGCACGCGCTGCACATTTTGCTTCATCAGCTCCGCAATTTTTGTTTCATTTTCACGAGATGTCTGCTCTAATTTTTCTATGACTAACTGCTGTCTTTCGACTGAATGATTTTGACTTATCTTTTGTTTACCTTCCATTTTGCTGATGTCGATTTTAAACCCAATGATTCCTTTGCTTAAACCATTCATATAAGCAGGATCAACGTCATTTAGTGTATATGTACTGTTCGGGCTTTCATATTTCTCCACCATCTTTCTCAGCAGCCCAAGCAGTTCTGTTGGTTCTTCAATCATTTTCATGGTTCCATACACGTGAACAGCTTCATAATTCCATGTTGGTACAGCTTGATTCGTTTCATACCAAGAAGGTGAAATATAACAGTGAGGCCCTTGAAACACAACCAAAATTTCTTGATTTTCAGCATCTTTCCACTGCTGATTCGGACGAGCAAAATGTCCGTATAAAGCTTTTTCTTTCCGGTTTAACATCAGGGGCAAATGAGTAGCATAAGGCTTTTCATTATGATACGAAAACAAAGTGGCGAATCCATTGTCTTCAATAAATTCATACATTATTTGTTCCTCATTCACTTTAAAATACTTTGGAATATACATCGGCGCTTCTCCTTTATCTCTTATTTAGTAAAAGATATAATACTATACGTGTTTGCAACAGCGTCAGTTATGAACTTTTTATGGAGGTCAGCAAACATTTAACCATTTATGAATCGATTTTTTAAGAAGCTTATGCTACACTGTTGCGATGTAAACCGCTGCTTTTTTATATGTATTTATTTAGCACATGATGCAATTAGATACCCGTTGGTTAAATAAAGCTTCAGAAACTCAAAAAAAGAAGAGCTTGTTTAAAACAGCTTCTTTCTCACGTTTATCTATACAATTGAGGATTTTTTTCTCGTTTGATAGGTCCGCCTTTGGCTATATGCCACTCAATGACGCGGTCGGTCAAACGATCGTATACGTCGTCTTCTAAATACGGATCTTCTGCCGAAGTGAGCAAGGTGTGAACATCGGCTTTTATTTCGGCTAACATAGCTGTGCTGAATACGTCCGGATCATTCAATACGTCTAGTATATATAACACCAGCATCTCAAATCCGCCGTCCCAATTGGCATTTCCGTTGCCTTGAGCTTCACAGCGAAGCTTTTCAATGGCCCGGATGACTTCTCCTTCTACGATATCCGACTGCCCATTTCTCGGGACATAGTTTAACCATAGTTCTTTTGCTTCGTCAAAATACTTCATTCTGAACTCCTTCTTTCAAAACTTTATTCCTTTTTATTCCTTTGGTTCATTGCCGTTCCAATAGCAATGCCGAACCCAATATTATCCATAAGCATACCGAGAGAAGCCCCCATCGCAACGCCCATCCCTAACCCCATTCCTAGATAATCTGTCTTTTTCTTTTCTTCAGACAAAAAACCACTCCTTTTCTCTACTATTTTATTGATACCTTTTATACGTAAAAACTGCGCAAAAGTTTCATAAAAATGGAAAAAAAGCAGTCGCTGTAACTGCTTTTTAAATGATGAGCTGATAAACGGCCTCTCCGAGCAGCAAGACCGACGTAAGCATGCAGATCACTCCAAATACATACATCGATTTACGTACAAACCGCTCAAACGATACGCCAAAGCATCCTTTAGCTATCCAATACATGGGGATAAGGAGACCTTTAATCCGAACCCGCTTCATTGATTCATCGGATAATGACCGAGATAAAGAAAGAATCATTAAACCAACCATCATACACAAAACTGCTATCACTATGTTTAAAATATGACTATTTATACTCTCCCTTATTTTTCCTTTTTTGTAGCTACTATTTTAGCATAGCGGAAAGCCGAGGAGTGCCTATAAAAGAATGAAATACTACATACTTTACACTTAATGTATCAAAAGCATAATCTCTCCTCAGAAAGTTACGAACATCTTAATAGGAAAAGGTATCCAAAACTTAAGAAAAGGGCATTTTAAAAGTAACGAAATTTTGCTTACTTAAAAAGGATGGATTACATTGACACCAAACCAACAGGAATATCTTAAAAAAATACATAGCATACAAGAAAATCTAGCCAAAACGTGGGCTGAATATTGGCAGCACTACTCCACTCCAAGTTCTTGGCAGTTTTGGGTTACCTTGGGCGCTTTCATTTTACCTTTAGTCATTCTCTATTTTTTAATTGACCGAAAAAAAGCCTTTCACTTAGGGTTTTATGGATTTAACGTGCACGTTTGGTTTCACTATATTGACACCGCTGGAGTTTATAACGGGCTGTGGACGTATCCTTACCAAATCAACACAATCATACCCGTAAGCTTTAGCCTAGATGCTTCGCTTATTCCTGTCTCTTTTATGCTTCTTTATCAGTGGACAATTAACCATCATAAAAATTACTATGTATATGCAACTGCTCTTTGTTTGTTTTTTGCTTTTATTTTCAAACCGCTATTAACAGGGATTGGCTTTTTCCAGCTGCATGAATGGGCTACTTACGGTCATTTATTTGTATTTTATCTGGCTGTGATACTGCTATCAAAATGGATTACCAATCTGTTTCTTTATTTTGAAAAACAACATTAAATATAATAAGTCCACTCAATAAAAAAACGTAAGCCTTTTTGAAAAGACCTTACGTTTTTTGTGATTGTTTTATTTACTAGCTGTCTGCTTCCTCAGAAGGTAACAGGCTTTGTTCATCTCAAAGCATTTTGCAGGCAGCTCATTTTGCTTGTGTGGATTTAGAACATGCTGCATCTAGCAATAATAAAACTTCTGTTAACAGCGAAAATCTCACTTTTTTAAGCCCTGCTTAAATTAGTGTTGTATAAGTCCATTAAACTGCTTAAATCATCTAACAACGGACAGTGACCTACACCTTTCATAATTTTTAACGTCGCATTTTCCCCTATGCCTTTCGCGATGTCAGATGCATCTCTTGTCGAAACCATCTTATCTTCGTCTCCTTGAATAACCATAGTCGGAATCGTGATTTTTCCCACCTCTCCTGTCCCTTCCACAACACCATTAAAATCGTTTGAAATATTAAATCTCATGAGTGCGTAATTGATATCGATTAAGTTGCGCTGCTTGATCGTTTCTTCTAAATATTTTTCAAATTGATCAGCAGACGGCTTATTTTTTGTATATAAAAATTGACGCAGCATCATTTTTAAAAACCATGTGTTTTTTGTTTCTTTCGCGTTTTCTACCATTCTAAATGCTTCTTTTACTTCTTCTTTGGTTTGTATAAAGTTGTTAGGAATAGGCAGTTCTAGAAACGTTCTTCTTGGAATCGGATAGCCTTTGATATTGACGGAGCTTAATAAAATTAATTTTTTAGCATCATTCGGATGATCAATCACATATTGCATAGCAACTGCTCCTCCTAATGACCACCCGCTTATTGTAAAAGCAGACAACTTTAAAGCATCTGCAAACAGTTTGACATCATCTGATAAGTCTTTGATTGTGTGAATAGGTGTATGATAAGTGGAGTCTCCAAATCCTCTTAAGTCGATCGCATAAGCTGTGATATGTTCTGGAAGTTCGTTCATTAACACATCCCAGTTAAGGGAAGAATTCATGTTTCCGTGAATTAACAAAAGTACCTCTTTTCCGCCCTTTTTCATTCGGTAATTTACTGTTTCTCCATTTGATAATTCTACTTTTGCTTGTTCTAAAGCAGATACGGTCATCGCTATTTTCCTCTTTTCTTATATAATTAGAACGATCGCTAGCATTTATTTTTCAATACCCTATTTATCAAGATTTAAGCAGTTAGAAAGAAGTTGTGCAAAACCCAAAATAATTCTATGTCATTCTATTTGCTAAAAAAGACAGCCAAATACGCGATTTGGCTGCCTTTTTATAATGAAGAAATATACGAATGAGCAACAAGGCCATTACTTTTTCGGTGCGTCTAATGCTTGATAGGCAAGCTGATATTTCCCACCTTCAGCTACTTCTGCATGGTACAGAGCTTTAAGAGCAAAGTTTTTTTCAAGGCTGTGCTCTTTCATCAGTCCGTTCAGCTTACCTTGCAGTTCCTGATTGTCTTTAATGAGCTGCTTCATCTGTGATTTTAAATATTTCATGGTGTTTTCCGCTCCTTTCACTTGATGAATATCTATCAAGTATATCACTTAAGGATGAGATAATGGTAAAACGACTTACGATTGAGCGATTAAATCTGTACCGCTCTGTTCTTTAAGCGTCCTACAAGCGGAACGACGATAATACCGGCGATAACAACTTGCATCACATTTCCTGGTATAGAGCCAAGCGGAACGATCCAGTTATGATAAAGAATCACTTCAGCAAAATAGTAGCCTACGATTTTTACAATCAGCGCAGCAACAACTGCCAGTGTGTTCACAAGTGCTCTTTTACCAGGTGCTTTTTCTGAGATAAGACCTGCTAAAAAGCCCATTGCACCTACGATAATAAACGTAAACGGCGCCCATGCTGTCCAGCCGGAGATGAGGTCGAATAAACCCATTCCAAAAGCCCCGGCGATGGCTCCTGTCTTTTTGCCGTAAAGAAAGGCTGCTATAAAAAGAGGAACGTTGCCTAAATGGATGAGGCCTCCGTTACCCATAATTGGAAGCTTGATGTTGATAAACATTGTCGCTACAAACGTCAGTGCGATAAAAAGCGCATGCATGGATAAAGCTTTGATTTTGGTTGATTCTCTTGGTGAGTATGTTGAATTCATTTGTTGACCTCTTTCTTTTTTTACTACTATCATACTCCTAATTACATACTTAATAAATACGTAAAACTATTTATTTAGTAAGATATATCATTCTAGCAGTACACAGGGATCTGCCAACTTCAAAAATTGTCCTAAACGTTCTTAAAAAAAGAAAGCTGCCTCTGCTTCCTTTAGCAGACTGCGGCGCCTAATTTTTGTTATGGTAAAGAGTCTCTTCGGGCATAATATGAGCAAATCGTTCTTTTTCAAGAGTTGACGAAGGCTGATAAATATGAGAAGTTATATGTTTGTAGAAATGAATGGAATAACTTAGAATTCCAGCGGAACCTGTTACTATAATTGTACTGATATTAACCAAGTCCGTTCAGATTGTGGCAGTCATGATTTTTACATACAGCAAGCAAGTTATAGGAGGAGCAAGAATGGATAATAACGATATTTTAATTAGATTACGATATGCCTTGGATTTAAAAAATACAGAAATGGTAGAGATCTTTAATCTTGGCGGAGTAGAGGTAACAAAAGAAGACGTATTAAAGATCCTTACGAGAACACCGGACGAAGAAGACGAGGATGCAGTTCATGCGGACGAACACATCTCGTGCAGTAACGGTATGTTAGATTCTTTTTTAAACGGTTTTATTACCTTTAAAAGAGGAAAACAAGACCCTAAACCAGGGCAAGCACCGCCAGCGCCGGTTCAGAGCAATCAAAATATGTACAACGTCTTATTAAAGAAAGTAAAAATTGCTTTGTCCCTAACCAGTGAAGAGATGTTAGAAGTATTCGACGACGGTGGAATACGCGTATCTAAAGCAGAATTAGGTGCTTTATTACGAAAAAAAGGCCACAAAAATTACAAACCGTGCAAAGAGAATTTTGCTCGAAAATTCCTAAGAGGCTTAACCGTACAATATAGAGGATAAAATGATACACACTTTTTCAAATCAGAGTATCCATTACGAAATACGATATAAAAACCGAAGTTCTTTTGCGATTAAAGTAGACGGATACGGAACGGTCGAAGTTCTTGCTCCTAAAGGAACGTCTACTGAACAAGTATGTATGTTATTAGAGAACAACTGGGCATTGATTCAGCAAAAAATAAACGAAATGAAAGATAGAACGCATGGACCAAAGAAAAAAGTCTATGAACACGGAGAACGCTTTTTGTATGTAGGAAAAAACTATCCGATACAGATTCATCACGATTCGACCATTACAAAGGATTCTGTATTGTTTGAAGCGAACA
This sequence comes from Priestia sp. MDV22-iso46, assembly GCF_058629175.1. NCBI lineage: Bacteria > Bacillati > Bacillota > Bacilli > Caryophanales > Bacillaceae > Priestia > Priestia sp. MDV22-iso46. The sequence continues at coordinate 281,573 of NZ_JBZVWT010000003.1, read as the reverse complement.
CGCTTCAGATTTATGTCAATCAGCACGACGATGAAGCGATAAAACAAGCGCTCAAACGCTTTTACTATCAACAATGTAAAGCGTTAGTAACCAAGAGTATCTCCTCCTATCAAAAACATTTTAAAACAAAGCCGCGCTCCATTTCGATTTCCGATAGCAAAAAAGCGTGGGGCACGTGTGATTCTAAGCGTCAGCTAACCTTTAACTGGCGGCTGGCAATGGCACCGCAGCACGTCATTGATTACGTAGTCGTTCATGAAATGTGCCACATGGTTCACATGAATCACGACCGATCCTTTTGGCGTCTTGTCGGGAAAATCATGCCCGATTATCGTGAACAAGAGAACTGGCTGGAAATGTCGAGCTGGGAAATGACGGTATAGTACCGCTAAACAAAAAAGAGCAGAAGCCCCAGGGGCATACTGCTCTTTTTTATCTTTAACTATAGCGATATTTTCTTAAATCTTTTAAAATAGAAATTTCTTTTAACAATTCTTCTCCGACGTTTGTTTCTAAAACCATTTTTCTTTCTAGTTCTTTATCAACCAATCGCTTTACGGATAAGACGTCCGTTCCTTCTAATAAAATCTCTTCTTTTGAATTGAAGTGTTTGTGAGCGACTAGCTGCATGCCGTAAGAATTATATAATAAAGTGTAGCCAGCAATTCCTGTTGTGGACTGATACGCTTTTGAAAAACCGCCGTCAATGACAATCATCTTTCCATTTGCTTTGACCGGGTTTTCTCCTTCAATTTCTTTGACTGGCGTATGACCATTAATAATATGACCATGATCAGGATTTAGATTAAATTCTTCCAGGATGTTTCGGCAGACTTCCTCATTTTCCCGTAAGTAATAATACGGATTCTTCTTCTCTTTATGCGTTGTTTTATCACTGATAAAATATCTTTCAAACGTGGTCATTGCACGTTTCCCAAAGAGTGATGAATATTCTCCTGTCCATAGGTACCAGACCATATCTGTTGCCAAATCATCCGTTTCTTCAGGATGTGCAAAAGCCTCTTGTAAATAATGTTCAAACACATCAAGCAAGTTGCGGCCTGCATACGTTTTATCTTCAATCGTCATTTTTTCCATGTTTCCTTCTTCATCTAAAGGAATGCAGCCGTGTATTAATAAGTTTCCGTTGTATTTCAAATAAAGGTTGCCTTTTTTCATAAGAAACTTCATATGTCTCGCCAGCTTTTCCGAATGCTGCACAGAAAGCAGCAGTCTTTCCATTACCTGCTCTTCTTCTTCTAATAGCTGATCAGGCTGCGCCGGATTAACCGTTGCAAAGCAGCTGTTTTCTAGCGGATACGTGTTTCCGTATATCGTAATTTCATTTTTATCATAATCAATTTTTTCAAGCAACAGCCTTTCCGACATATTAAAGAAAGGACGTCTTTTTATAATCGGACTTTCAAGCTTGAATTGAATCATCGCAATGGCCTGATGAATTTTCGTAATTTGTAGTCGCTCGTGATCGGATAGTTTGTCACTCGAGCTTACTTTTGGTCTAAAAGCAGGATTATCATCATAGTATTTCTCCGCCAGGTTAAGCAACGGTCTCAAGTTAATGCCATATACATCTTCAATAATATCTAGATTGTCGTATCTTGCGCAGATACGAATAATATTGGCAAGACACACTTTCGAACCCGCAAAAGCGCCTAGCCATAGCACATCGTGATTTCCCCACTGAATATCAACGGAGTGATAGTTAATCAGCGTATCCATAATTTTATCCGGTTCAGGTCCACGGTCATAAATATCCCCTACTACGTGCAGATGGTCAACAACCAACCTTTGTGTTGTATAAGCAAGGCCTACGATAAGCTTATCAGCCTGTCCTAAAGAGATAATCTGCTGAACAATCTTCGTGTAGTACTGCTCTTTATTTGTAAATTCATCCGTTTTATATAGCAGTTCTTCAATAATGTACACAAATTGATTTGGCAATGCTTTACGCAGTTTAGAACGCGTGTATTTAGAAGAAGCGTACGAAATAAGATTAAGCATACGATCAATGATTTCTGTATACCATTGATAGAGTTCCTTTTTGTTTCGAAACTGTGCTTTGATCAACGGTAATTTTTCTTCAGGGTAATAGACTAATGTCGCAAATTCATTGATTTCTTTGTCAGATAATACGTTTTTAAAAAGATCTTTAATTTTCTCTTTTACATTCCCCGAACCGTTTCGCAGCACGTGCTGAAAGGCTTGATACTCGCCGTGTAAATCGCTGACAAAATGCTCGGTCCCTTTTGGCAGATGAAGAATAGCTTCAAGGTTAATAATTTCGGTTACCACTTTTTCTTCCGTATCATACTTTTGTGCAAGTAAATCTAGATATTTTGTGTTCAAAACTATGTATCCCCTTTCAACGTTCACCATTTAGTATAATCACCGTCATAACCCTGTAAGATAAATTGTGATTATAATGTTACGCACCTCTTATTTAACTCTTTTCTCTCCATGCCTCACCTCTTTATTTTAACCTATTTTACGTATAGGTAAAATGGTATAAAGTCTATTTGTCCATAAAGATTAACCGGCCTTTTCCGCTTAAAGATGAAAACTAAGTGATAACATAAAAAAACCTGCTGACTGAGATCAGCAGGTTCGATACATATGAAAGAAGCGTACATAATCAAGAAAGTTTACTCCGACCTCTATACAATAGCAGATTTTTTCTTCCCCCGCTGTGAGAAAACGCACAGCGCCGAGTCCTTGGTGATGGTACGATAAAGATGACCTTTCTGAGACAGGAAAAGTCATCCTTTGTATTATATAAGAACCATCATTCTGTTGAATCTCTGTTCTTTTATGTTCAGAGATTTTTTCTGTTTATTCATTAACAAAGAAGGAAATCATATGTGGCTTTTACTAGTAGCAATTGCTTCTATTATAATATGGAATGCTGTATCACAAAAAATGCTCAAATCTTCAAAGAAGAAAAACAAAGGAAAAATCCTCACATTAATGTCTGCAGGTACCCTATCTACTTTAATTCTGACCGCTTCACTTTTTCAAAGTATCACGTTTTAAAAACCTCCGCTGAGAAAGTTAGCTATATAACAGGCGGCTTGTGGCAAATGGATTTTATGATACGAAAAAGCAGCCGATGTAAAACATCACGCTGCTTTTCTTATCTCTACACCCCCGCCTAAAAGTGGATTATTGTAGAGTGTTCGTACAAATGTAGTGATTTATGAACTTAATGAATATTATTCTTTCTGAAATTGCCGCCTTTAACTTCCGCTACGTCATATACCGTAACAAAAGCCGTCGGGTCAATTTCGTTGATAATTTCTTTCATTTTGCTTTCTTCCAAGCGGTTGATTACGCATGTGATTTCCTTAAATTTCTCATGAGAATAACCGCCGTAAGCTTCTTTGTATGTAGCGCTTCGACCTAAACGATCACGTATTGTCTCTACCATTAACGCAGGCTGAGAAGTAATAATCTGGAAGGTTTTCGATCCGCTTAGCCCTACTTCTACGATGTGAATAACTTTGGATGCAATAAAGTATGCAATTGCAGAAAGAATCGCGCCTTGCAGACCAAATACTAATGAAACGAAAATAAATACAAATGCATTTAAGAACAAAATAAGATCACTTGTTCCAAACGGCAGTTTTCGAGAAAGCAGCACGGCCAGCATATCGATGCCATCTAAGGCCCCGCCGTTACGAAGTGCAATTCCCATTCCAAACCCAAGGATAATACCGCCAACAACGGTTACGAGTAGTGTATCTCCTTCAATAATTGCTGGAGTGTGATGCATGAGGCTAGTGCCGACAGCTAATGAGACAATTCCGAGGATGGAAAATATGGCAAAGCTTTTCCCAATTTGTTGATATCCTAACCATACAAAAGGAATGTTGATAACGGCGATGAGAACCCCAAGTGGCAAGCCAAATAGGTTTGAAGCGACGATGCTAATGCCTGTTACCCCTCCATCTGAAACATGGTTTGGAATTAAGACAGTTTCTAAGCCGTAAGCTGCAATAATTCCTCCGATAATGACCATTAATGCTCGGAAAGCAATTTTTAGCCGCTTAGGCCTGTGATGTTTTTTAGTTGTGTTCATATAATTCCTCACTTTTAAATGTTTTTTACTATTTAAGTGTACCACAAACATTCTCTTTATTTGAACTGAGGAGGCTTACGTATCGTTTTTTAGCTCACATAGTGCAAACATAGCTAAAAGAGAAATTCTAGCTGTACAGACTCTATCCTTGCAATAAGTCCCTATTTCTGTTAAGTTTAAGAAGAATTATTTTTGTTCGGTAAAGATTGATAAGTTAAATAACTTTCGTCTGTAGATTTGGGCAAGGATAGTAACACAATGTGTGCGTGTCACACTAGGAGGCAACAATTATGGAACAAGGTAAAGTAAAATGGTTTAACGCAGAAAAAGGTTTTGGATTCATCGAACGCGAAAACGGAGACGATGTATTTGTACATTTCTCAGCAATCCAAAGCGAAGGCTTCAAATCTTTAGACGAAGGTCAAGCAGTTACATTTGACGTAGAACAAGGTCAACGCGGCCCTCAAGCTTCTAACGTTCAAAAAGCTTAATCCATCATAAATATAAAAAGACAGACTCCATGGAGTCTGTCTTTTTCATTTCCTTGAAAATGTCATAATAAAACCCTATCCACTGAGGAATAGGGCTTATTAATACAAAAATAGTAATCGGTAATACAAATGGTAAATTCAGTATAGCACAGTATAGACAAAATCCAAACTATAAATCAATATTTATTCATGTTTCATTAATTCTTCTTCAAAGAAAAACGTACTTGGATATTTATCCACTGTATAAGAGTATCTTTTCATATTTTTTACATAATGGCTTTTTAAGATGATTACTCTTTCATTAGATGCTTTTATATTTACAATTTCTCCATTAGAAAATAAGCTTATACTCATATTCCTCATCCTCTCTCGTATCAAAAATAATCAAATTTTTAACTTTATTTATCGGGAAATATAATGTGCATCTCTCAAGGCTAATCCAGCGAAGGTTAGTTATTTTTGATACCTTCAGGCGTATATGTACTCCTAAAGCATACAGTTCTATAACCATAAGGGGGTTTTTTCTATTTTTTTGCGACACGAGATTTTACATATAGGTAACTCTTCTTTAATAGCATTCTGTCTCCAATGTCTTTACTTATTTTTTAAGTAATCTTTTTAAATTATTAAAATCCAAAGCAAAAAGACCCCTATGTGGAGTCTTTTTTAGTTTTAATTATGCTACTTTATGAACGTTAGCAGCTTGTGCTCCACGTTGGCCTTGTTCGATATCAAACGTCACTTTTTGACCTTCTTCTAGCGATTTAAAGCCTTCACCTTGAATAGAGCTGAAATGTACGAATACATCGTCTCCGCCTTCAATTTCGATAAAGCCGAAGCCTTTGTCTGCATTAAACCATTTCACTGTACCTTGTTCCATAATAGTGCCTCCTGGTGTGGAATACTCCACGCTTGTATTACTACCCTTGTCCAACCATACTATCTTAAGATAAAAAATTCTATGGAAGAGATTTCTCTTCTCTCAATCTTATACCGAACAAAAATAATTAACTTAATCGTAACATACAGAATCAAAGATAGCAAATACAGGGAATGGGATAAATTATTGAATGATAAAAAGAGCCTTCTCTATGCTATACAAGGAGAAGACTCTTTTTCAGTGTTCATATTTTGCGCAGCAGTTAATGTAGCAGCTGCTTTTTATTTACTTTATTTTTCTGTTTGCTCTGTGTGCCACCATAATGAATCTTTTGGATTTTCAACAGCTTCATTGTATTCAGATTTAGAAGCAACCGTTGGGTATGAACCTTTGAGTGATTTTCCTGCTGTGTTCGCAAACAAGAATAAAATCACGAAAAATCCGATGATGCTCACAATGGTTAAATAAAACGCTGGAGCCAAGTGATTGCCTGTTGCGTGAACTAACCATGTCGCAACTAATGGCGTCGTTCCTCCAAAGATAGAAACTGAAACATTAAACGTGATCGCTAATGTTCGGTAGCGAATATCTGTGTAGAACATTGTTGGCAGCGTTCCTGGCATTGTTCCTTCATACGTAGCAAGTAAAACACCTAGAATAAGAATACCGATTGAAACAAAGACTAAACCATTTAAGTTAATTAAATAGAACGAAAAGGCTGACAGTAAGCTCAATCCACCTAAACCGATCAAGAAAACTTTCTTGTTTCCGATTTTGTCACTCAGTTTTCCAAACATAAGAGCAAGCGGCACCATTAAAATCATAACTGCCGTAATTAATACCGTACCAACTGTGTTTGATAAACCAATAATTTCATTTAAATAAGAAGGCATGTACGATAATAGCATATAGTTTGTAATGTTAAAGAAAGCCACGGCTACGAAACAAACAAACACATCTTTTTTGTGATTTTTTAAAATAGAGAGGAAGCTTTCTTCTTCAACTTCGTCTTCGTTGGAAAGTTCATTTTCAAAAATAGGTGTTTCCCCTAAACTTCTTCGTAAATAAAAACCAATAAGTCCTAAAGGTAATCCTAATAAGAAGGGAATTCTCCAGCCCCATGAGGCCATTTGTTTATCCGACAGAATAAAAAATAGTAAGCTAGCTAGCAGTGAAGCAAGAATATAACCAACAAGTGTACCGATTTCTAGTCCACTTCCAAGTACATTTCGCTTATTATCTGGAGACGATTCTGCAATATACACCATCGCACCAGCATATTCACCACCAGTTGAAAAACCTTGAATGATTCGTGCAATTAATAAAAGGATGGGTGCCCATATACCGATTTGATCATATGTAGGTAACAACCCAATGAGTAATGTGGAAAAGGCCATTAAAATAATGGTGGTGGTTAAAACGACTTTCCTTCCTAACTTGTCCCCAATTTTACCGAATATAACACCGCCTAATGGACGCATTAAAAAGGCAATCGCAAATGTGGCAAATGTGAACACTAATTTGAGCTGATCATTTTCAACTGCGCTAAAAAAGTTTTGACTAATAATTACGGCTAAATATGAATACAAGCCAAAGTCAAACCATTCCATCGCGTTTCCTACTCCTGTAGCAAAGACGCTTTTTTTAGCTTTGTCAATATCTACGACGTTAATTTTTTTCTTATTAAACTTCATTTCATTACGTCACCTCCGCGGTATACGATTATACAAGACTGAGTAGTAAAGTCAAATTTGACTTACTGTATTTCACACTTAAATGTGTTGGAACACTCCTTATTTTTAAGTAAAAAATGAAAACTATTCATGTGATGTTAAATATTAAAAAAGGTTATGGCTAAAGGGATTGAAGCCAAAAAATGCTGAGGAAGGAACGCTAACAAATAAATGAATTAAAACCAAAATAAACTTTTTTTATTTCAACGTACAATTCATTGCTATTTAAAAAACGATTTTCGCCTAAAATAGGGATCGTTTTCGATGGAATTACAGTCACTGAAATAGTAATTTGTCATTAAAGATAGCGCATCTGGTTCACAATGTGCTTGGTAGCAATTTCCACTCAGGTTATCTGACAATTATTGTTACAACTCATTAGATATAAGCTTTATTTTTGTAATAGATACACTGTTTCTATTACAAAAATTATGTAGCCTTAAAAATAAATATAAAGCCCGTTCTAACAAGTGCAGCAATGGATGATTCGGTCCATAGAATAAAACTTTAAGAGTTGGCTGGGGTTCTAGGGATAGAAATTCAACTCCTTTCTCCGTATAATCGTTCGTGGCTTCAAGTAGGTCTTCTACTGTAAAAGCAAGCGGGTTTACAATGCGGCTTTTGGCATATTCTTCAAGTTGAGTATATGCCAAATGAACTCAACTTCCTCACCAAGCTGTTTCTCTGGATGTAAAGATGCCATCTCTCCTTTTTCGAATACCCCCTAAGACAAACTTTAAACCTAAATGTATCCGTATTATATTGAATATAAAGATTCACAACTATAACAATAATTTACATATAATACTTTTTTTACATTTTTTCTATAATAAATGAAAACGTTTTACAATGTGCGGCGTGCTGTTTTTAAGTTTTTATTTTCAAGAAATTACTTTTTATGATAAGTCATATTTCTTTAACTGAAGTCACTTTGATACTTATTGACTCTCCCATATATTAGAAATATCATAAAATAAAACATACTTTTTCGATAAGAATTACATGTTTTATTATACATAGAACTGGAAGTGATAAAAAAGTTTACTGGTTTTGCACAAAGAAAATATAACTTGGGGTGGAAAATGATGAAAAAAATGACTGGTTTAGTGTTAACAATGACTTTTGCTAGCTTTTTATCGGCATGTGCACTAAATAGTAGCACAGATGAAAAAGCTAATAAGGAAACAACTTCTGCTGTACAGACGGCCGACATTAAACAAATAAAAGATCAGGTAATAAAGGCTTCTAACACAGGAAATATTCCTGCCAAAGCGCTAGAAAGAAAAGATACGTTTATTGCTGGAATGTCAGCTCCCGGAGGCGTCTTTTTGCCTTATTTCTACGACAACGGCTGGGATGGAAACGCAACAAGTCCTATCTTTAGCCCTTTAGTAGATTTAGATAAAAACGGAAAACCCATTCCGATTTTAGCAAAAAGTTGGGAAATCTCAGATGATCAGCTTGTTTATACGTTTCACTTAAAAGATGATTTAAAATTCAGCAACGGCTCCCCTCTTACTGCCGATGACGTAGCTTTTACATTAACACTTCTTCACGATCCAGCTTATGACGGATGGGGTGACTTAGCGGCCGCTACAATTAAAGGTGGAAAAGACTATAAAGATGGAAAAGCAAAAACAATAGAAGGAATCAAAGTGGTTGATCCTTTAACAATTAAAATCACAACGGAAAAAGTAAACGCAAAAGCGCTTTTATTACTAGGCGGTATCGTGCTATCAAAAGATTATTACGGAAAAGACTATACGTACGGTCATTTAGATTATTTAAAGAAGCTCTACTCTAAGCCTGTAGGATCTGGACCTTATAAACTGGAAAGATATATTCCCGGTCAAGAAATACGCTATGTTGCAAATAAAAACTATTATGACGGCCCGCCTAAAGTGAAGAATTTCATTTATAAAGTAACCACGCCAGAAACAACTTCTCAGCTATTTGAAGCAGGCGAAACAGACTATGACCGTTTTCCAGCAGAACCGGAAAGCGTAGAGCAGCTTAAAGAGCTAGGTTTTGCAAATATCAAAGTGACAACCGCTAACTCTTATAGCTACGCGTATATTAACAATACTAAGCCTTATTTGAAAGATAAAGCCGTTAGACAAGCATTGATATACGGACTTGATCGTCAAAAAATTACGGACGTTACGTATAAAGGATATGGCACTGTCGCTAATGTACCTGTTTCTCCTGTTTCATGGGCATACACAGAGGATGGTATCAACAAATATAAATATGATGTCAAAAAAGCTAAACAGCTATTAGATGAAGCAGGATGGAAAGTCGGAAAAGACGGAATACGAGCTAAAGGTGAAGCGAAGCTGAAAATTAGTTATTTAACAAGCAGAAATGACGACGACTTTATTCCAATCGCAAAAGAAAATTACAAGGCGCTCGGCATTCAATTTAACCCGGAAGTATTAGACTTTAATACGCTTTTGACTAAGCTGAATAAAAAAGATTACGACTTAGCTGCCGTTTCTACACCTATGCTTTCTGATCCTGACGATGCAGTCGCTGATTTAGCTTCGACTCATCCTGATAATTCAGCAGGCTATTCAAATCCTAAAGTAGATAAATTGCTAGAAGAAAGCGTTAGCACTACGGATATTAACGAACGCAAAAAGATTTACCATGAACTGTATAAAGAATTATCTGATGATCCACCCGTTATTTTACTGAATTACCGCAAAGTCATTCACGCTAATAATGCACGCATTAGTGGACTTAATCCAGATAATTTCACTGGGATTTCTTCGAGCCTTCCAAACCTTTCAATTAAAGAGTGAAGTCTCCTTTCATGTATAGGTGAAAAATAGTGCCTGGTCCTAGCCCCCGGGCACTTTTAGGGAGGAACACGTATTGAAACAATATATTTTTTATCGATTTTTACAAATGATTCCTATTTTAATTGGAACATCTTTTCTTATTTTTGTTCTTTTTGCTTTATTGCCCGGGGATTATATCGATTCAAACCCTAAACTGACTCCGGAAAGAGCTCAGGAACTACGAGAATTATATGGACTTGATAAGCCGATTTTAGAAAGATACGTAAGGTGGTTTACAGATTTAGTAAAAGGTGATTTTGGTTTTTCATTAAAGTACCAAGAACCTGTAACGTCATTATTAAATAAATTCATTTGGAACTCATTTCTTATAGCTGCAGTTTCTCTATTTTTCACCTGGACAATCGCTCTATTTACAGGGGTTATTTCAGCTGTAAAACAGTACTCTTGGTTCGATGGTTTCGTTACACTTGGTGTTTTTGCTGCTATGTCCTTCCCTTCTTTCTTTATTGGTTTATTGCTTATTAAATTTTTTGCTGTTGATTTAGGAATTCTTCCAATCGGAGGGATGATTGATACAGGCAGCAATACAACAAAGCTAGCTTATCTGCTAGAAGTGAGTAAACATATGGTACTGCCGGTGGCGATTTTGACTCTTCTAAGCGTAGGTTCATTAACCAGATATTTTCGTACAGGAATGCTTGAAGTCGTTCGGCAAGATTATATACGAACAGCACGTGCAAAAGGATTAAAAGAACGTTCTATCATTTTTAAGCACGCGTTAAAAAATGCGTTGCTTCCTGCTATTACGCTGTTAGCTTTTGAACTGCCCGGGCTATTTTCCGGTGCGATTATAACAGAACAAATTTTCAACTGGCCCGGGGTGGGCAGAATTCAGCTCGAAGCATTAAGCTTTAGAGATTATCCAGTCTTAATGTCTTTTACGATGCTACTTTCTTTCTTAACGATTATAGGTAACTTTTTAGCAGATATTACATATGCAGCGGTCGATCCGCGAATCCGGTTAAAGTAGGCGATTATTGTATGGAAACTTCATTAGTAACAGATCAGCCGCAAAAAGACGCAGTTTCAAAACCAATATCACTATGGAAACAAACGTATATGCGGCTGCGAAAAAATAAATTAGCGATAAGCGGATTATTCTTTTTGCTTGCCATGATTGCTTTTAGTTTTATTGGCCCTTTGTTTTCTCCTTATGTTAATAGTACCGTAAACGTTAATTTAATGAATCATCCGCCAAGCGCAGAGCATTGGTTAGGTACAGATAAGTACGGAAGAGATGTACTTACCCGCTTGATGCTTGCTGGTCAAATTTCTCTCACTGTAGGAATTGCTTCTATGGTTCTATCCGTTTTAATTGGCTCTGTTTTAGGAGCTGTTGCTGGTTTTTACCGAGGTATCATTGATCAAGTGCTGATGCGGCTAGCTGACATATTGATGTCTATACCTGGCCTTCCTCTTTTATTGATCATGGGCGCTATTTTATCAGAATGGAAAACGCCTTCTGAATACCGTATTTATATTATTATGCTAATGCTCAGTTTAATTGGCTGGCCGGGACTTGCAAGGCTTGTTCGCGGCCAAGTTCTTTCACTGCGTGAACAGCCTTTTATTCAAGCCGCACAAATATTAGGTTTAAGCGATAAAAGAAAGATTTTTTATCATTTAATCCCTAATATTTTCCCTTTATTATTGGTTGTTGCTACTTTAAACGTAGCAGGAGCTATTTTAAGTGAGTCTGCTTTAAGCTACTTGGGACTAGGCGTCACTCCCCCTACACCTTCTTGGGGAAATATGATTGATGCAGCTAATAATTTAGTTGATTTTAAAAAGCGACCTTGGCTTTGGATTCCACCAGGCGCTGCCATCTTTTTAACGGTCATTTCTATTAATCTTCTTGGAGACGGTTTAAGAGATGCTCTTGATCCTAAAATGAAAAGGTAGGTAATGAATAGATGAATACACCTTTACTAGAATTAAAAGACTTACACACCTCTTTTCATACGGAAGAAGGTACGGTTACAGCAGTAAACAACGTCAGCTTTTCCATTAATCCCGGTGAAACGGTATGTATCGTTGGTGAATCGGGTTGCGGGAAAAGCGTAATGGCTCTATCCATTATGCAGCTGCTTTCTGATTCAGGGGAAATTACAGACGGTATGATTTTATTTAATGGATCAAATCTATTAGAAAAAACAAAAAAAGAGATGAGAAAAATTAGAGGAAAAGACATTGGGATGATTTTTCAAGAACCGATGACATCTCTAAATCCAGTATTCACTATTGGAGACCAAATTACCGAGACTCTATTAGAGCATCTATCTATCAGTAAAGCTGAAGCTTATGATAAAGCCATTGAACTTGTTACGCTTTTAGGGATACCCAATGCTAAAAAAATAGTAAAAAGTTATCCGCACGAGCTAAGCGGCGGTATGCTTCAGCGGATTATGATTGCGATTGCACTCGGGTGCAACCCTAAGCTATTAATTGCCGATGAACCTACTACTGCTCTAGATGTAACGATTCAAGCTCAAATATTAGATCTATTACAAACTATAAAACATGATCTTGGTACATCAATCTTATTTATCACACATGATCTCGGCGTTGTAGCTGAAATGGCTGATACCGTAATGGTGATGTATGCAGGTAAAATCGTAGAAAAAGCACAGGTAGTTGAGCTATTTCAAAATCCAAAACACCCCTATACGAAGGGTCTGCTTCGCTCAAAGCCGGTTATCGGCAAACGAACACAAAGGCTGCATTCGATATCAGGGCAAGTACCAAAACTTACGGACCTTACAGAAAGTTGTTATTTTAGCGAGCGCTGTGAACACTGTATGGATATTTGCAAAACACAAGCTCCTCCCTTCATTTCAGAAAATGACCACTACACAGCCTGCTGGCTTTATAAGGAAGGTAAAGATCAATGAATGAAACGCTGTTAGAAGTAAACAACTTAAAAAAATTTTACTCCTCCAAATCTACGTTATTTAAATCAGTAAACGAACAAGTAAAAGCGGTGGACGGAGTAACTTTTTCAATTAAAAAAGGTGACATTTTCGGATTGGTTGGTGAGTCAGGAAGCGGTAAGTCTACTTTAGGAAAAACCATTTTAAGACTTCATAATAAAACAAGCGGAGACGTATTTTTTAAAGGAAAGAACGTTTTTAAGCTGTCAAAAAAAGAGCTGATTCATTACCGTTTGCAGTCACAGCTCGTCTTTCAAGATCCTTTTAGTTCTTTAAACCCTCGAATTAGAATAGGCGAAGCGATTGGAGAAGCTATGATTCAACATAAATTAGCTTCTCGAACTAACGTAAGAGATCAAGTCTTGTCGATTATGGAGAAATGCGGTTTATCTCCTTACCATATAGACAGATACCCGCACGAATTTTCAGGCGGACAACGTCAGCGAATTGTCATTGCCAGAGCCATGGCTTTAAACCCTGAATTTGTTGTAACAGATGAGCCAGTATCTGCACTGGACGTATCAATCCAAGCTCAAATTATTAATTTGTTTAGTGAACTTCAAGAAAAAGAAAATTTGTCTTATCTGTTTATTTCACATGATTTAAGCGTCGTCGAGCACCTGTGTAACAAGGTTGCTATTATGTATTTAGGAAATATTGTGGAGCAAGCATCAAGAGATGAATTATTCAAAAATCCACTGCACCCTTATACAAAAGCGCTTTTATCTGCCATACCGATACCTGATCCAACCATCAAAAGAGAAAAAATCATTTTGAAAGGTGAAATACCAAGTCCGATTACACCTCCCTCTGGGTGTAAGTTTAGGACAAGATGTCCGATTGCCCAGAAGAAATGTGCAGATATTCCACCTGACTACAAAGATGTCGGTTCTAATCATTTTGTAGCGTGTCACTTTGTATAAAGACCCATAAGAAGGCATTGAGACATAACGAAATCAATTCAATCTAAAGACGAACAAATGGGATAAATGAGCTGAACTGCTTGTTACAACGCTGTTGATTTCCGTGCAAGACTTCGCTTTCCACGGGCGGCCGGTGAGCCTCCTCGTCGCTTACGCTCCTGCGGGCTCTCACCTATTCCGCTTTTCCCGCAGGAGTCTTCGCCTTGCCCTCCAACCAAAAGCTAGAAGCAGCCAAACACATTAAATCTATGTTCACCATGACAAAAAGATCCGAAATGTTAATCAATAATTTTGATTAACATTTCGGATTTCACTTCAACTAAAAGATTTTTGTCTCAGCCTCTTCTTATTATAAGTGCGAAACTTTTCTCACCTGCCTTTGCTTTGAAAGAAACATGCTGGTACAAAATAGAACCTGATTTCATTCTTCTTTTTTATAAGTAATACTCGTTTGCCCGTCGATACTCACAGGCACTTCTCCAACCAAAGTAACTCGTCTCATAACGCGGTGCTTTTCTCCGTAGTCATTAATTGCATAGTGCTGGGTTGCGCGATTATCCCAAATCGCAATATCACCTGCTTTCCAGTGCCAGCGAACCGTGTTTTCTAGTCTTGTTACATGGTCTTGCAGAATTGAAAAAAGATGATTTGAATCCGAAGAAGATAACCCTTTAATTTTTTTAACAAAATGTCCTAACACTAACGTACGCTCTCCCGTTTCCGGGTGAATTCTTACGACTGGATGTTCTGTTTCATATACAGTAGAAGCGAATACTTTACGGTGACGCTCTAAATCTTCTTGTGAGCGATTAGGATGTCTTCCTCCATAATCATAGTCATTCGTATGCACGGCCCAAAGCTGATCAGCTAGCTGACGCAGCTCTGAAGGAAGGTTTTGATAGGCAACGGCCGTATTTGCCCAAACTGTATCTCCTCCTGCTTCTGGGACAACTACAGCTCGAAGGATCGATGCTTTCGGGTATGTATCGATGAACGTTACATCGGTATGCCAAGAGTTAGCTCGTCCTCCTCGTTCAGAATCAAGTTCAAATAAATAATTGCTGCCTTCTTTTATCGGAACGGTAGGATGCGCTTCCGGTTCACCAAATAACGCAGCGAAGGCCTCTTGTTCAGCATCGTCAATATGCCCTTGGCCTCTAAAAAAGACCACTTTATGCTTTAGCAAAGCTTTGTTAATGGCATTGAGTGTCTCGGCATTTAAATTTGAAGATAAATGCACTCCTTTTATTTCTGCTCCAATGTGACCAGCGATGGGCTGTACTTCTAAAACCGAATTTGCTGCGCTTTTGCTAACTGTACTCATGATACGTCCTCCTCGTAAGTTCCCTAAAAAGAGAGCTTTTCATTTTTTATGACAAATTCATTTTCTAGAGTATAGCCGTATTTCTAAAAAACAAAAAGGACCAGTCCATTCGCTTGAGCGATCGTCCGGCCCCAGTTGCCTGGTAGCATTACATTCAGCTTTAATTCCTAGTAAATCAATTTGTTTAATTGAATAATAGATTACTAACAAAAATAAGTCAATATATTTAAAATAATCTAAATTTTGAATTTACTATTTATGATTTGGACAGGATCAAATTAAAAAATAGATCTCCGCTTAGACTGCTTAAAGTCGGAGATCTATTTGGATGTTTTTTTATTTTATTTTTTAGTAAGGCTGCCATTTCGCTCTAAAATAGGTACTTCAATATCTACCGTGTTTGGATATTTAACTCCAAGCCCTGTATTTAAAGCAACAACCGTTTCGTTTTCTTTAATCCAGCCTTCTTCTCTTAAACGGCGTGCAGCTAAGAATGTAGCAGCACCTTCAGGACAAATGAACGAACCTTCAAGCTGCGCAACCTTTTTTTGTTCCTCCACAATCTTATCTTCGTCCACCGCAATCGCGCATCCATTTGTATTGTATACGGCCTCTAAAACAAGAAAGTCCCCGATTGCTTTTGGTACGTTGATACCAAAGGCAATGGTTGAAGAATCCGGCCAAAATTCAGATTCTTGTTTTCTCTCATTCCATGCTTTTACAATAGGCGCGCAGTTTTCAGCTTGTACCGCAACTAAACGAGGAAGATCACCTTTAATCCAGCCAAGCTCTTTTAATTCATTTAACGCTTTGTAGATTCCGATTAATCCAACGCCTCCTCCTGTTGGATATAAAATTACATCAGGAAGATTCCAAGAAAACTGTTCAGCAATTTCCAGGCCCATTGTTTTTTTACCTTCAATTCGATACGGCTCTTTAAGCGTAGAAGCGTCATAAAGACCCCAGGCTTTAATAGCTTCACCGACAATTTTACCCGCATCGCTGATGAGTCCATCGACTAGGTAAAGGTCAGCTCCAGCGACAGCACACTCATTTCGTGTAATAACAGGCGCATCTTTTGGCATCACGACGGTTGCTTTTATGTCAGCGCGTGACGAATAAAGCGACCAAGCAGCTCCTGCGTTGCCATTTGTAGGCATCGCTAACTGTTCAACGCCAAGTTCTTTTGCTTTTGACACACCTACAGCGGCGCCTCTAGCTTTAAATGAGCCCGTTGGAATAATGCCTTCATCTTTCATATATAAGTTTTGAATGTTCATTTCTTTACCTAGCTTAGGCATTTTTATAAGCGGAGTCATCCCTTCTCCTAAGGAAACGACGTTTTCTGGATCTTCTACTGGAAGCAGTTCATGATATCTCCATAGATTTGGTTCTCTGCTTTGGACATCTTCTGGACTTAGATTGTCTTTCAGTCTCTCTAAATCATACGCTACTAATAAAGGTGAGCCACATTCACATAATTGATGTTTTTCTTTTGGACTATATTCATTTTTACATTTAGGACAATATAAGTGAGAAACATAACTAAACGGCATCATACACACTCCTTTAAATTCTGTAAACATAATACCATATATAAAATATAATTTATAGTATTTTTATCAGAATTATAAGGTATGACTTATTCATGGTTTTATAGATCATTAATAAAAGCGTAAAAACCTTAAAATATCAGGGTTTTTACGCTTTTTCTAACACTGCTTATATTACTTTTTTTAACATTAAACCCAGTAATTTTAGATAAAAACCCGAAGAATAAACAAAATCCACACTTTACTTATAGGAATAATTGTTTTAGTATGTAAAAAGATATTTTAAGGAGGTATTTTAGGTGAACGCACTTTCGATAGTGAATAAGCATAATAATAGCATGTGTACTTGTCTAATTCTCAAAGGTTACTAAAGCAAAAACAATACTACACTACAAGGAGAATTGGACAGATGGCTGCAAAAAAGAAATTTAAGCTTAATTTAGGATTAAAAGTAATTATCGGATTAATTCTTGGATTGATCGTTGGTTATGTTAGTAAAGAAGTTGGTTTAAAGTTAGAAATAGTAGGAAAAGCGTTTATCCAGCTTATTCAAATGGTTATTGTCCCTCTTGTTTTCCCACTGATTGTATTAGGAATCACAGGGATGCATGATACAAAAAAGCTGGGACGAGTAGCGTTTAAAACGCTTCTCTATTTTGAGATTGTGACTACAGTATTAATTATATTAGGAATACTCATTGCTAAAGTAACAAATGTAGGTGGACATATGCATGTAGGTGCAGTGGATACTTCCTCGTTAGGAAACCTAGCAAAAGGCATCGACTTTGGAGAGTTTTTCTTAAGTATTATTCCAAGCAATATTGTAGAAGCAATGGCACAAGGAAAGCTGTTGCCGATTATTTTCTTTGGTATTTTTGTAGGGTTAGCTCTTACATCACTTGAAGATAAAGCGAAGCCGGTTATTACATTTTTTGAAGCATGGCTACAAGCTATGTTTAAAGTAGTCGAATACGCGGTATCGTTTGCCCCAGTTGGCGTATTTGGATTTATCTCATTTAGCGTGGCTAAATACGGGATTGGCAGCTTGCTTTCTTTAGGTCAATTTGTAGGTATTACGTACTTATCTTTTGCCGTTACGGCATTTGTTGTGTTTCCGATTATCGCACTTATTTTCCGTATCCCTTACAAGGAACTGTTAAAAAGAACCGGAGATTTGATTTTATTAACGTTTACAACGCGCAGCTCAGAGGCTTCTATGCCGCTGCTGATTCATCGATTAGAAAAGTTCGGAGTGTCACGTTCTGTCACTTCTTTTGTATTACCAACCGGCTATTCTTTTAATCTAGATGGAGCTAGCATCTATATTAGTGTAGCGATTATCTTTCTTGCCAATGTATATAACCTACCTCTTAGTCTTGAACAAATTATTGTGATCATTGGTTTATTAATGCTTATGACGAAAGGATTAGCAGGCGTTCCTTCGGCTGTCATCGTTGTACTGTTAGCTGCCGCGAAAGAAATTGGCTTACCTGCAGAAGGAGTCGCTTTATTATTAGCAGTTGATTTCTTTGTAGACATGGGCCGTTCAGCATTAAATGTCGTAGGAAACTCTTTAGCTACTGTTGTTATCGCAAAGTCTGAGAAGTCGTTTCATTTTAATGCCGAGGACAAATAACAGTACATTCACCCTCATGATTCAAAAACACGATAGTCAGAAAGAAGTGTTAGTTTGTTTAAACAAAGAAAATCATTTGAAGAGCTGGTAAAAGAAAATAAACAAGCATTATTAAAAGACAAAAAAGCAATGGAGAAAATCGAAAAACGTATTAAAAAACGCCATGAAGTGATAAAGCTAACTTAGTACAGTTAGCTTTATCACTTTATTTTGTAATCATATCTTTTAGCAAACTTACTTAATCAAGTAAGGGATTTCTATAGAATATACAGCTTTTATGCATATGTTTAACTTTGTCAAAGTATCTTTTTTATAAGAAATTGACATTTTAGTAAGGTACCTTTATTATTTGATAAGGTACCTTATTTTTATTTCAAATGAATCCTTCCTATCTTATTAAAAGGATAAAATTTTTTATGTAGATAAGTGCAGCGTTAAATTAGTAAGGAGGCTTTTATCATGAATGAAAGAGATAACGAATATTTACACGAGCAAGATTTGATTGATCAATTTTTCAGGTTCCAGAGACAGCTGGCAAGATACCAGCGACACTACTTTATTAATCGAAGAGATGCTGGAGCACTAGGTGATCAGCACCGGGGGCAAGGACGGATATTAAAATTATTAAAATTGCAGCCTAAAACTACACAAAAAGAGCTGTCGTACTTACTGGATATGAGACCTCAGTCAATAGGTGAATTACTTAGTAAGTTAGAAAGAAAAGGTTACATTGTTCGTACGCCATCTGAGAAAGATCGGCGAGTACTTTCCGTTGAGCTAACAGAAGCTGGACTAGAAGCTATCGAGGCTACGGAGGAACAAGACAATAACTCAGGCATCTTTGATGTTCTTTCAGAAGAAGAGCAGGATACTCTTTCACATTTAATGCAAAAGTTAAATACTTATTTAGATGAAGAAATGTTAAAACAAGGTCATGATGAAAATCAAGAATTTCGACGCCATAATGACCTACGAGGATTTGGACCTCACCACAGATTTTTTGGTGGTGATCCAGAGCATGGTCCAAGAAGTTTTGGGCGCGGACCTTGGGGAGACGGTGCTGAATTTAGAACACCGAGATTTAGAAACCGAAATCCCCGAGAGACTAATAGAGATAATAACGAGAAATGATTCACATGCTGTTTAGTGATCATTTCTAATAATTTCACGAGAGGAAACGCAATATGGAAAACATCTCAAATGTTGGAGAACAAGTTTTAAATAATAAAAACAATAAAATACTAGTAATGACTGGATTAATGATTGGAATTATTTTTTCTGAGCTTGATGAAACAGTTGTAAATACAGCCATGCCAACGATTATACGTGATCTTGGCGGATTATCTATGTATGGCTGGGTTGCAGGCATCTATATGCTAGCTCTATCTGCTTTCATGCCTATACTAGGAAAATTAGCCGATTTATTTAGTCGAAAAAAAGTCTACTTCGCTTCTATGGCTTTCTTTATTGGAGGCTCCATTATATGCGGGCTTTCTCATTCAATGATTATGCTTTTAATTGGAAGAGGAATTCAAGGACTTGGCGCGGGTGGCCTCATGCCATTAGCCATGACGATTTCGAGTGATTTGTTCCCTGTTGAACAACGAGCAAAAGTTCAAGCGTTTATGGGACCAGTTATGTTTATCCCTATGCTTTTAGGCCCGCTAATGGGAGGCTTTTTTGTAGATCAAGCAAGCTGGCATTGGATTTTCTTCGTGAATATTCCAGTGGGATTAATAGCAGTCATTTTTTTAGCAAGTGGGTTAAAAGAAGTACATGAAAGAAAAAAAGTAACAATTGATTGGGCAGGAGCTATTCTTCTAGTAGCTGCAATCATTTCGTTATTAATTACGCCTGTTTTAGTCGAGAACGAAGGGTATACGTGGAGCTCTCCATTTATCGTTTCGCTACTATGTGTAGGCGTGATTTTAATTGGACTGTTTATTTGGGTGGAATCAAAAGTGATTGAACCTATTGTACCGCTGCATCTATTTAGAAATCGTAATATTTTAGTATTGTCACTGCTTGTTTTTACTGTAGGCTGTGGATTGATGGGCTCATTCTCATCTTTCCCTTACTTTGCACAAAACGTATTAGGCCTTACTCCTACAGAATCTGGGTATTTAACTTTGCCCATGATGGTAGGTGCTGTTGCAACCTCAATCGTTTCTGGATTTCTATTAACAAAAGTTCGGTACCGCGAATTATTCGTGATTTCTTTCATTATGCCTGTTATCGGTTTTTATTTATTTTCTAAATTAGATATTAGTACCACTACCCTGCAGGTCATTATTTTCTTTTTTATCACCGGTCTTGGTTTAGGCGTTATGTTCGGTGGAGATAACTTAATTGTTCAAGAATCTGTAGAAAAAGAACACAAAGGAATTGCCTTGGCAACCGTTCCATTGTTTCAGTCTATTGGCGCAACTGTCGGAGTAAGTATGTTTGGGACGCTATTATCTTCCACACTTACGTCAAATCTAAGCAGTTTAGGCGATGAATTGCCTAAAAGTATGGCAAATAACATGAATAGCCTGGCAGCAGGAGGAATTCCAAGTGGACTTACTCCAGAATTATTTATGAAAATTAAAGTTTTATTTATTGAATCGTTTCAGCATATCTATACTTACGCATTTGTACTTACGATCATTGCCTTTGTTTTATGCTTCTTTCTAAAAAAAGAAGTGCTATCTTCAAAATCAGAAGAGTAATAAAAGAGATTCTTGCTTTAGCCAAAGGTGTATTTGTACAACAGTCGTTCCGAAAAATGCAAAAGCCAATTCGAATTTAACACGAATTGGCTTTTTTTATTAATAGATTAAAGATTTTACTTTAGTTGTTCCTAATTCATATTACTATGGGCTGTACTCTTGATGGTTCTTTCTTTTTTAAATAGATTTATTAGTACTCTCTTTCTTAAAGACTCCTATTAACATCGTAACAAGTCCTACTAAGAAGAAAAATGGAAACAATAACATCATTAATGCAACTCCTGCAAAACCTTCTTCCTGACTAATAGCATATAGAACCGAAACCACCCATGAAAAAAATGGAGCTATGATCAATATAATCGTTGTTCCCCACACTATATATTTTCTTTTAGCTGTTTTCCCTCGGCTTAGTCCGCTTGCAAACATAAGCCCTACTACTAAAACTGTTAATGCCACTCCAATTGCCATTTCATCACCGCCTTTAGCAGCCAGTTTCTCTTTTACTTTACACCGTTTTCTTTTTTGCCTCTTGGACGGAAATAAATACGCTTGTAACAACAAGTAAGAGTAAATATTCTTACTCAAACCTAAATCCAATCCCACCGTCTACAATAATGTTTTGACCCGTAACAAACGAAGCATCATCAGAAAGGAGCCATTTTACTGCTTTTGCGGCTTCAATCGGATCACCAATTCTGCCCAGCGCGTTTAGCTTTTGATAGGATTCATTGAGCTTTGCTTTTTCGTCTTCAGATAGATTTGAAAACCTTTCTTCTAACATAGGCGTACGAAATGCACCTGGGCACAGAGAGTTAATTCTTATATGTTGATGGCCATATTCTTGAGCAACTGACTTCGTTAAAGCAATCACACCGCTTTTCCCAGCCGCATATACGCCAGTCCCTGCTGAACATAAAATAGCGTCCATTGACGATGTATTTACAATGACCCCGCTATTTTGTTTGGTCATTACCTGCAACTGATATTTCATACAAAGCCATACACTTTTTAACGTAACGTTTATTAAATGGTCAAAGTCTTCTTCTTTGAATTCATGGGTAGCATTAGAAGCTGCCTCCGTGTTAGCCGCATTACTAAAGCTCACATCAATTTTTCCAAACGTCGAGTATGTTTGGCTCACGAGATTTTTAACATCTTGACTATTCGTTACATCCGTTTTGATAAAAAGAGAGTGAGGAGACCACTTTCTTAATACAGAAAGAGCTTCTTCTCCTTTTTCACTATTTCTAGAAGCAATCACGATATGCATGCCCTCTTTTGCGAGTAATTCCGCTGTAGCTAAGCCAATCCCCGACGTTCCACCCGTAATAATCCCTACTTTTTCTTCAAACATATAGTTCTCCCCTTTTGCGTTTAATGAAGTCCCAACAAATTAAATGTAGTAACATTAGCCATAGAAGTTATTCAGTTTTGGGTAGATTAATACCTGCTTCGAAACACTAAAAAGAGAGTAAGACACAACTAAAGCAATTCAATCTAAAGGCGAGCAAATTGGATACATGAGCTAGTTTAGGTCACTCGCTACATCGCTGTTGATTTCTGTGCAAGGCTTCGCTTTCCGCGGGCACCCGCTGAGCCTCCTCGTCGCTTACGTTCCTGCGAGGTCTCACCTATTCCGCTTTTCCCGCAGGAGTCTTCGCCATGCCCTCCAATCAACCGCTAGAAGCACCTACCCACATAAACGAAACCTACGTCCATCACAATAACAAAAAAATCCGAACGAGTTTGATTCTCCATCCCTCGTTCGGATTCACCTTCAACTAAACTACTTTTGTCTCAACCTCTTTTAATTAGCCACTAACTTGATTATGAGAAACAGATAAAGTAGATTTTCGATTCCATAAATAGAAAGCATAACCGCTTAAAAATAGATTCTCGTTCTAAACGACATGTTTTGTTGAAAAGAGAAGAAATGCTGCCACTTTTTTGTTTTTGTGAGATAAAAAGCTATTCCTATTGCCAAAGGAACGATTCCTAAAAACTGAAGATAATGTGTAGTAGGATGCGTCATGCTCACGTATGCACCGTTTACCACAAACCAAAAAATGACTAAGATTTCTAGACCAATAACTTTCCACAAAAGTTTTGACTTAATCATTACTAAACCAACTTTCTCCTTTAGCGTTCATTAATAACCTATACTATTCGCTTTAAGAATTTTATATGTTACTGACTCTTTTATCATTTGAGCTCGTAGAAAGTACTGAGTAAAGTTTAAGGCAACGTTCTATCCGTTTAAAATAAGGAGATGGCTTTCTACTGTTTTACTGTGATTATACAAGGTACAAAAACGCACAAAATCCTGCCCACGTGACATAATCACTGAGCTCCATCTTTTTACCGCCTCTAACAAGTACATTTACAGCCCAGTTCAAAACATTTCCTTCAGACGTTTTATCTACATACTTTCTCGCTAAAGAGTATGCGACCACTCGAAATAAGTAATAGCTGGCTAAACATAAAAGAGATATGATCATAAAATTCAAATTCAATTCTTTCACCTGGTACACCTCATCGTTTTTCTGCTATTTCATCCTTGTTCATAAAAATCTTTTTTGACGTCTTTTAAAAGTTTTAAGATATCTTTATAAAAACAAGTAATTAACATTCCAGCGATATTGGACACCATCGTAATTGTAAGATTGCCGATAATCAGGCTAAGTAAAGTACCAAGAAACATAATACCTATTCCGATATAAAAACCTGGGTGAAACAGTTCATCGTCGTCCTCTTTTTCTTCTTCACGAATGTTCATTCTGTTTTGTAATGTGGCATCCTTTTTAATAAATTCATCAATAGTCGTCTCGTAGATGTCGCTTAATTTTAAAAGATGCTGAATGTCAGGATAGCTTTTATTATTCTCCCACTTATGTATGTGCTGTACCGATACACTCAGCTGCTCAGCAACCTCTTCTTCCGACATCTTTTGTTCTTCTCTTAACTTTTGCAATTGATTTCCTAACCTCAACTCATTCACCTCTATAACTATGACAGCGTGTAAACAAAATTTATTTACACTACGCTTTCTATAATTCTAACATATTATGGTAAAAAAGAGATAAACAGTTAATGAAGCATATACAAAAAACTAAAACGGCAGTCATAAAAAATAATGAGAATTCTCATGTGTAAAAATGAAAGAATGCACTTTTATCTCCATCCTTTTATTGTTTATACTAAATAGTGGATTGTACGAACATCGAAATAAAAAAGGAGGAAACATGACGATGGAAATGCTATTTATTTATATATTGGTTATCGCTCTTATTGGATTCATTATTTGGAGAAGGGTTAAAAGGAAACATAGACCCATTAAAAGGAATGGACTTGGTATATTAGCTCCTATTTTGTTCATATTAATTGCATTTTCACTTAGTCTAAGTCAGATGATGCACATACCAGGCCAGCCCTTTCACTTACCTCCATACTGGGAAATGATGATTGCTGGTGTACTAGGTGCTATATTCGGACTCATTATGCTTAGCCAAACAGACTATGAAGTAAGAGAAGATGGCTTTATTTATTCAAAGCCAAATAAGAATTTTAAATATGTGATTATCGCCATTATCTTTATAAGAATGGCTTTGAGCCAATACTTCAAAGGCTTAGATTCCATAGACTTCGCGGTCTTAACGATGACACTAGCTTTTATATATATTGTCATTTGGAGAGTTGGCAGCTATATGAAATTCCGTAAATTAAACGGTGATAATTACAGCGTAAATGCTGGGTAATCATCAATATAACTAGTCCTTCTTTCTGTTTGGAAAGAAGGATTTTTTGTCATAGTGAGTAAAAGTCCCGCCTGTTGTGTAAGACAACACATATGTTGTATAATGCAATATGTGTTTTTTATAACAGTAGTCTATATATAAAAACAGATTATATTAAAACTGTACCTAATCACTCGCTGTTTGATTTACAGGTATATGATGAAAGGAATCGTACTATGACATTTATCAATTCGGTAACAGGCCCAGTCCATACGTCAGAACTAGGGCTAACGTTAATCCATGAACATATGCGCGTTCGTTCTGAATCTGTTCATGCGCAGTTTCCTCATTTGTATGATGAAGAACAAGAAGTTGCAAAAGCAGTAGAACAAGTAAATCGTGCGAAGGCACTCGGAGTCAAAACAATCTGTGATCCTACGGTGATGGAACAAGGACGGGATATTCGTTTTATTGAACGAATTGCCCGTGAAACAGACACTCAAATCGTCGCAGCCACAGGAATTTATACGTATAACTACATCCCTACCCATTTTCAAACTCGAAGCATTGACTATATGGCAGACCTGTTTGTTCGAGACATTGAAGTCGGCATTCAAAACACGTCGATCAAAGCAGGTTTTCTAAAATGCGCTACGGATGCACCTGGCGTAACGGCTGATGTAGAAAAAGTAATGCGCGCTGTAGCACGAGCTCATAAAAAAACAGGCGTGCCGATTATGACGCATTCACATCCTGCAAGCGGTACGGGCTTGAAGCAGCTTGACATCTTACTGGATGAAGGCGCTAATCCAAATCAAATTCTGATTGGACATACGGGAGATACGGATAATCTTGAGTACATTTCAAACATATTAACTCAAGGTGCTTTTATTGGAATGGACCGCTACGGCCTAACAAGAGAATGTTCAACTGAAAATAGAAACAACACGGTTATTGAGTTAGCTAAACAAGGATATTCAAACCGCATGTTTCTCTCACAAGACTACTGCTGTACAATGGACTGGTTTCCAGAAGGCGTGATTGAAGAACGTTTTCCAAAATGGTCGATGAGCTTTGTATTAGAAGAAGTCGTTCCTGAGTTAAAAAGAAAAGGCGTAACGGAACAGCAGATTCAGCATATGCTTTTTGATAACGCTCGCTGCTGGTTTGAAGGAAAGTAATGAAGACGGACAATACGCCTCCTATAAATTGAAATAATAGTTTATAGAGGGCGTATCCATTCCGTTTATATCTAAGCTTTGTTCGTGTAGAACCGGGCTAATTTTCGAATAAAAAATATATCTCACCTATTATTTTTCAAGAAACGATTTTTCGAAAAATCCTAAAAGATATTCCAATGTTATTGGATCACTGTAGGTCGAAGCTTTTGTGTTAATTTCGAACACACGATTGTTCTTAACCGCAGGTATGTTCTTCCACACACTTGTTTTTAAAAACGAATTATCGCCATCCGTACTTTTACTCAAGATTATATAATCGCCCGCGAACTCAGGAAGTAATTCTGAAGAAAACGTATAGATACCCGATTCAAGTGCTTTCTCTTTTACTTTTTTAGGCATGTTTAGCTTCATTGCCTGATACAATACTTCTGTTCCGCGCGCATAGTTATTTCCAAATACATAAAACTCTTTATTGCCGCTTTCAATCACAGAAACAGTCGCATCTTTACCGATTTTTTTGCGAATTGCTTCTCCTGCAGCCGCTGCGCGTTTTTGGAAATCATTCACCCATTCTTTCGCTTCTTTTTCTTTGTTTAAAAGCTTTCCAATTTCTATTTGCTGATTCAAATAATCTAATTTACCCCAAGTAAAGACAACGGTAGGAGCTATTTTATTTAGTTTCTTGATGTTCTTCATTTCAGATCCAGCAATAATTAAGTCTGGTTTCAGCTCCATAATCTTTTCTAAATCATCCTCTGATACTACTTCTACTCCCTTTACTTTTTCTTTAAAAAGCGGGTTCATACTGCTCCATTCATCAATCCCAACGAGCTTTCCTCCTAAAGACATTACATTAGGGCCGTTGCTAAGAGCCACTATTCTTTTAGGGTTTTTAGGAACTTTGACAGGTCCAGCTTCTGATTTATATGTAATTGTTTCACTTTTAGTATCTCCCTTATCTTTTCCGTTTGTCGTTTCGCTGTTTCCACAAGCGCTCACGATAATAGCCAGTATAAGTAGAAATGGTATAAAAAATAGCTTCTTCAGTTTAATCTTCTCCTTTTTCACGTTGTTCTTATTTGATAATGATAATCTTTATCAATTATTACTCTGTATATATTATACGTCAGTGATAACGATTGTCAATAACTATAAAATTTTCCACCAAAGAAAAAAAGGCCTCTATCTTAGAGGCCTTTTTCTATTACTTCATTCATCTCACTTAGTAAAATTAACTCGTTTTTCTTAATAACTTTTGTTTTTCTTTGCTCTTTTTTATCATAAAGTGTGCACCACACAAACATAATCCAACGGCTATTCCGATCGTCAGGTTTGTAAACACCGTTAACGAAAATGTCGTAAGTAAAACCAATGAATGGAATGATTTTTCTTTTATCACCTTTGCAAACTGTTCTTTTTTACTGATATTCCATGCCACGACCATTAGAACTGGTGCAAGACTGGCAAGCGCCACGTATGAAGCGTACGGAGCTAACACTAACAGCACAATCAAAACAAAGATAGCATGCGTGATGCCTGCAATTGGAGAGGAAGCGCCGTTTTTAATATTGGTAACGGTTCTTGCAATCTCTCCTGCTGCGGGAATACCTGAAAACATCGGCGTTACCATATTTACAATTCCTTGACCGATCAGTTCTTTTTTGCTGCTGTGCTTTAATTTTGTCATTTCATCCGCAACGCGAGCTGTCAGTAAAGACTGTAACCCTACAAGTATAGCAATCACAAACGCAGAAGGTAAAAGAGTGACCACCCTCTCCACTGTTATATCTGGAAACGCTGGGGCCGGAAAATGGCGAGGTATCTCTCCGTAAATGGAACCAATGGTTTCAAACTGATTGGAAAAGAAAAAAGATGCCAAGCCCGTTGATACAATGATTCCGAGTAGATAGGACATCCCAAGCGACTTAGGTGAAAAATAAAGAACAATTAAAATGGTTAATAAGCATATCGCTGCCGTAGCAATACTATAGATGTTGATGAAATGTAAATTACCAAAGATCTCTTTTATATTCAAATGAAAATACTGATATTTTTCAATAGCGTGTAACCCAAGGAAGTTTGGAATCTGCCCGCTAAAGATAATCAGCGCAATTCCCGACTGAAACCCTACAATAATAGAGGACGGAAAATACTTGATTAAAGCTCCTACTTTACATAGCGCAAAGATAATGAGGAGAATTCCGGACATAAAGCCGGCAATTAATAAGTTTTCATAGCCATATTGCAACACAATTCCTAATAAAACAGGAACAAACGCACCTGTAGGTCCCGCGATTTGAAACCTACATCCACCTAAAATAGCAATTAACAATCCCGCTACAATCGTTGTATAAAGTCCTGTAACAGGCGATATTCCAGAAGCTATCGCAAATCCTAACCCTAAAGGTATAGCTATAATGCCAACAACAATACCCGATAGTATATCTTTCTTCAAATGATGCAAGGAGTAATTTCGAAAAACCTCTAGATTCATAAGTGTACATCAGCCTCCATTTTAAGTAGTGAGGTTACCCATTCGTATTTTGGTCATACAACCTTATTTAACTTTCATTCGTTCAAAATAAGGTGGGCTACTCGATTACTTCTATCTTAAAGGAGACAACTTACAAAAAAATAAAGAGGAAATTAGAAGTTTCTTAGCTAGTTATTAAAATTTTCTTAAAAATTCTTGCTATTTATTCTTTTAGTTATTTTTTAGATAGAGCTAGGTAAAACCGGTACGATTTTCTCGATATAAGACTTTAAGAGCTATAAACTGAGAGAATAATGAAGTCTTTGTTCACGCAGAACCTAGGTAGAGGCTTGAAACAGAGTCTTCTAGGCATACAATTTTTGATACTTATCGCTGTAAATAAATCTTTTTTACTCAACTGCGCTATAAATGTAGAAATAAAAACAACTAGACCCTATAGTAGCTATAGGGTCAATGATTATATTTATTAACAGCTCAGATTATAACTAAATGTTCCTTTTCCAACATTTTGATCTAATCCATTGATAGTTAGCTTGCGCTGCTCTTTTTCCGGAAGGTGAAACGTAATCTGGTTATAAGGTAATTCATAAGAACCTTCCTTGTTAATGTTTATTTGAATCTCATCTTCTGTAGTTTCCATATCAACATGAATGTACGCAAATGTGTGCAAATATTCGTTTGTTAACCCATCATCTTCGTATAAGCTATAAGAAGATTTCCCTTTTCCTCTACAAGGAAATAATAAAAATCCTCTTTCATCCATATTCTTCGTTGAAAAAGTTACTTCTGCTTCATTAATCGGGATGATTGCTCCCGCCTTAGCTAGCAGCGGCGTATAGTGTAAAGGTGCAGGAATTTCAACCTTTTTTCCCCCTTCATACCACGTTCCAACATGAAAATCGTACCATCCTCCAGGATTATTTGGCAAATACACTTCTCGCTCTTTCTTTCCTTTTTCAACAACGGAAGCAACCAGCAGAGAATCGCCTAGCATAAAGTCGTCATTTTCTTCAAAGGTAGTTTCATCATGTTCAAAATCATAAAAAGTAGGCCTTATAATAGGATGGTAGCTATTAGAGGTTTCGCGCAACTCACTATAAATATATGGAATTATTTTTGTTCTAAATTTAATTAATTCTCTAATTGAGTCTAGAACTTCAGGATACATCCAAGGTTCATTAACTGTCTCGTCATCGTTCCAAGAGTGGATAGTAAATCTCGGATGAACAATTCCATTTTGTATCCATCTTACGAATAATTCAGGTTCAGGAGCAGGGCCAGAAAATCCACCTACGTCATGTCCAAAATTATAAATACCGGATAAACTTAGCCCTATCCCCATCTTGATATTGAATTTTAACGTTTTCCAACTGGTGCGATTATCGCCTGTCCATGTTTGCACATAACGATGCATTCCCACAGAGCCGGATCGTGATATTAAATAAGGACGCAACTGAGGGTTATGTTCCAACTGTGCTTCATAGGAAGCCTTCATCATAAGCAGTGGATGAAGTGCACGAATCAGTTCAAACTCTTTATTGTTCCCAAAACCGTGACAGATGGCTTCCTTACTCCAGATTTCAAATTCATTATTATCATTCCAAGTGGAATCAATTCCATAATCCAATAGCTTTTCTTTTACTTGCCCTTTCCACCAGTCGTAGGTTTCTTTATTGGTAAAATCTAAATAGGCACCTATTTCATCCCAAAATTGTGCCATTTCAGGTTCTTCGTTATGACTATTTGTTATAAACATCTTTTTTTCTTTTAACTCATTAAATAAGGGATGATCTTTTAATAAACAGGGCTTAATATTTGCACATAAACGTAAACCCTTATCATGAAAGTCGTTTACCATCTTTTTTGGTGAAGGAATTTTTGATTGGTTCCAATTAAATACATAACGCTTATCTTCAATTGACGTATAGCCCGACGACAATTGGAATGAATCACATAAGATATCATGTTTTTCACACAGCTTTAAGAATTCGTTTAACTGCATTTGTGCATCTGGAGCATCGGTATAACTCATTGTCGATCCAGAATACCCCAAGCTCCACTTCGGTGGAAAGATTGTTTGTCCAGTTAACCATGAAAATTTCCGAGTAACATCTTTAACTTTTGGGCCTCCAATAATATAGTAATCTAAATCACCTTGTTTAGCTTGATAGTATCTGTATAGCTCATGATAGTTATCGAGTTCCGTACCTAGTTCGAAAATTGAACTGGACAAATTATCATAGAAGACCCCAAATGAGAATCCTGTTTCTCTATGCCTTGTGATGTAAAAAGGAATATGTTTATAAAGAGGATCGCTATATTCTGCATCATACCCCATTGCATCAATTGCTTGCATTCGATAGCGCTTTCCATGTTTATCAACTGATCCTGTCTTTTCTCCTAATCCAAAATATTGTTCATCTAAATCACGCTTTAAATAATGAACGATCCCCTCACCAAGTGAACCATCAAAATTATACGCCTGAGTTTTTCGGTCATTCGCAAAATTCACCCACCCAGAATCCTCACGGTAAAACCAGCTAATCTTAAATCCATTTAAATCAACATTAAGCTTTAACGCTGAAGTTTCTACGGTGCATTCACCGTTATTATTACTAAACTCATAGCTTGGTAGTGAAAAACCGCTTGTATCCAAACGTTTGCGCCCCTCCAATGGAACATCTGACTGCCCGGGTGCGACACTCCAAGTTTTATCTAGTTGTAATTCCTCACCGTCTGTAAACAAAATCCTGATAATATCTGTTTCAAGTATCATAATTTTCGCATATATGTTATTCTCTTCTAGTTCAAATTGAAGAATGTTATCAGTTTCATTTATGAAAGTAAATTGATAATTTTCCTTAATACTCATGTGGTATCTCCTTTACTATGCATGTATTATAAAATAGTGTGTCAAGCTGCTTCCTAATAAAAGTTTATAAATATTGTCTTTAGTAGCTCCTATTCAAAATACTTTTTATCAAATTTTTTTAGTTAAAGCTGCTTCTCTCTTTCAAGTCGGCAACAATTTTACTGTATAAATTATCTGTAAGGTTATAAAAGAAAAATAAAATGATTAATCCAATAATATTAAGAGCCGCCGGAGCAAGAAATAATAACCCCTTGAGACCTAACAATGTATCTGAAGACTGCTGAATATTTGGAACGTACCCAATTAAGCTCAGTGCAACTCCTGGAATAAAACCTGCCAAAGCCTGCGCAAGCTTTCGGAAGAAACTGTATGTTGAGTAAACAATGCCTTCTGTACGTTCTCCCGAATTCCACTCATGATAGTCGATGGAATCAGCAATCATTACCCACGGTAGACCAAGCGCAAATGCTAATGCAAAGTTTCCTAATGAAAAAATAGTTAAAAACGTTACTGTACTCGTTGGTAATATAAAATTTAAAACATCACAGGCAATGCAAACTAAAAGCCCAAGCATAAATGTATTTTTCTTCCCTATTCTTTTTACCATTGCTGGGATGAACATTGAACCAACTACAGCAAGCCCTATACTTAAAAAGGAAAGTATTGACATTAATTCTGGGCTTTTTAAATTATACTCCAAATAGTACAACTGAACAGCGTTGCGAATATTGGAAGAAGCAATCATGAATAACGCTGCTAAACACAATACAATAAGAGGACGGTTTGAAAACAATGCTTTGAATAGTTTAGATAAAGGCACCTTTTCTTTTCTTGGGGCTCTAATAACGTTTTCTTTAGTATTACGATAGCAAATTAAATGAAACAAAATTCCGAATATTGACATCACAGATATAGCCACGATGTACCCCACTTCTTTATTAGCAAACTGTAGCACAACAGGAATTACCACTACTCCTGAAATAAGAAGAGCTGTCTGACTACCAATTGCTCTAAATGAACCCAAAGATGCACGGTCAATTGGATCTTGTGTCATCGCTGCAGACAAAGAACCATATGGGATATTAACAAATGAATAGGCTAGCCCAAATCCCATATAGGTGGCAAATGCCCAAACAATCTTTCCGGTGTCTGAAAAGTTTGGAGCCAAAAACGAGATGACCGTCATTAATGCTAGAGGAACTGTTCCCCATAAAATGAAAGGTCGGAACTTTCCTCTTTTTGAGATATTTGTTCTTGAATCTACAAATGCACCAACACTTGTATCTGCAAACGCGTCAAATATTTTAGAAATTAAA
This sequence comes from Priestia sp. MDV22-iso46, assembly GCF_058629175.1. Taxonomy (NCBI): domain Bacteria; kingdom Bacillati; phylum Bacillota; class Bacilli; order Caryophanales; family Bacillaceae; genus Priestia; species Priestia sp. MDV22-iso46. Next base: position 248,835 of record NZ_JBZVWT010000003.1, on the reverse strand, counting down.
AATACTAGCCCTCCCCAGTAAGCAGAGATTCCCAAAACATCTGTATAAAATTTTAGAAGGTATAACTGTCCCATATCAAACATAAGTCCGTTACCAATATCACCAAAACCATAAGACATCTTTTCTTTGAAAGTTAGCTTTTTAGAAACCGTAACTACTGGCCTTTTACTTGGAACCACTGGTAATGCCATATAACTATCCCCTCTTTCTCCCATTTACAATCCCCTTTTGTAAACCCTTTCATTAAAAAGTAGACATAGATGTTTCAATATTTAAAATCTATCACACTCCTTTCAGATGTCTCTTTTTAAGTTAGTAGCCCACAAACTTAAAGCATCAATTTTCTCTTTTCTTTAACTCTTTCCACACTTGTTCATATACTTTTTTTAAAGGAACGCTGTAAGTCTCAGCAATGAACTTACAATCTTCAAATTCTGGTGCCCTTTGTACAACTTCACCTTTCATAAGTCCGGTTTTTACTGTAACGCTTCCCCATTCGGTTTCTACTTTATGGAATTCTCGTTCCAGCCGGTGAACCGACAATGGATAATAGCGAATTCCCAAAGTTGTTGTTTCCTGAAATAAAATCTCCTTTATTTTATCTACATATGCCTCTGCACAAAGCAGCTGAAGTAAAACACCTGGTCTGTTTTTCTTCATGTAAATAGGCGTGTAAAAGACGTCGTTGGCTCCGGACTCTAAAAGCAAGTCCATAATATATCCCAGTAATTCGCCAGAAATATCGTCAAGATTCACTTCCATTTTTATCATTTTACGATCGATGTGCTCCAAGTTAGGAGGAATGTGTGAAGACAAAATAGTCTCTCCTTTCTTTTAGTTCCTGTTTACTTTGAGATAGGATACTTCAGACTTTCAATTTTCCTCACCAATAATTACTCGGAGCACATTAGGATGTTTTTCAAAATCTTTTGTTCCTGCTCCATACCCCACTGATTGTACTGTCATGGAAGGAACTGTACAGAATTCTTCTGAAAGCACTGATACAATAGCTGCACCTGTAGGCGTGGTTAACTCGCTTTTTATATTGCTTTGCTGAAGAGGAACACCTTTTAATATTTCTAAAGTAGCAGGTGCAGGGATTGGATAAATCCCATGATCAATATGTACTTTACCAGCACCTACACAAACAGGTGATGATTTTATTTTTTGAATTTCTAGTTTGTTTATCAAAATAGAAGCTCCTACAATATCTATAATCGAGTCTACAGCTCCGACTTCGTGAAAGTGTACTTTTTCTAAAGAAATACCGTGAATAAGACCTTCAGCTTCCCCAATTTTTCTAAAAATGTTTAACGAAGTTTCTTTCACTTCTTGAGATAATTGACTTCCGTCGATTAGCTTTACAATATCTTGGTAAGCACGATGACTATGGTGATGGCTGTGTTCGTGATGATCGCTATGTTCATGCTTGTGATGATGGTCGCTATGTTCATGTTCGTGATTGTGGTCGACATCTTCATGTTTATGATTATGTTGATGTCCATCAGCATACTTGTGATCAGCTGTTTCCGATAGTTCTACATCAAACTTCGTACTAGAGATTCCATTTTTCACAACTTTTCTCCAGCTCAATTTATACTCTTCAGAAATATTTAGTTTTTGAAGCTCCTCTTCTAAAAGAGTTGAATCTCCTCCAGCATCAATAAGTGCACCAATGAACATATCACCACTAATGCCTGAAAAGCAGTCAAGATAAAGCGTTCTCATTATGTTTAGCTCCTTTTTGAATTAATCGGTGAATCAAAGCAGCGTTGTAAGCAGCGCCGAACCCATTATCAATATTAACTACGCTAATTCCGGAAGAACATGAATTTAGCATAGTTAATAAAGCTGATAATCCGTTAAAATTTGCTCCATAACCAATGCTAGTAGGTACAGCAATGACCGGATGGGAAACCAATCCACCAACAACGCTTGGAAGAGCTCCTTCCATACCAGCTACTACCACTGTCACAGTAGCATTTTGAATCTCATCAATATTATTTAAGAGTCGATGAATACCAGCTACTCCTACGTCATAAATACGGCGAACTTTACACCCGAGTATTTCTGCAGTTACTGCAGCTTCTTCTGCCACAGGCAAGTCAGAGGTTCCTGCACAAACAATGGCAATATATCCTTCAAAAAAAGAATCCTGATCCGAGTCCTTCCAAAAGAGAATTTTTGCTACCTCGTTATATGCAAAACTTGGGCATGCTTCAAGCACTTGATTTGCTTTTTCTTTTGATATTCGCGTCACAAGCACCGACTTATCTTTCAGTTGCAGCGCTTTAATAATAGAAATGATTTGTTCGGCTGTTTTCCCTTCACCAAATACTACTTCTGAAAAACCTTGACGTTTTTTTCGATGATAATCTACCTTAGCAAAACCTAGATCCTCATATGTAGCTAACTCTTTTTCAGCATCTGCCACAGTTAGTTTCCCTTGCTGAACTTGTTTCAAAATTTCTTTTATCATTGTTCGTCACACACCTTAGATTGTTTATTCAGTGAAGTTTAGTGTCACTATTCCACTTTGGATAAAGCTTGATTCATGCTACCACTTTGATAACCAGTCAAATCTAATGTAATATATTTATAGCCTAGTCCCTTCAATTTCTTAGTAATGATATTATTTTTTTCCATAATAAAGTTCATATCCTGAGGTTCCACTTCAATTCTAGCAATCTCTTTATGGGTTCGAACTCTCACTTGACCAACACCTAGCTCTTTTAAATAGGCTTCTGCTTTTTCTACTTTGGTTAATTTTTCTTTCGTAATATACTCACCGTAAGCAATTCTAGAAGATAAGCAAGCAAATGAAGGCTTATTCCAAGTTGGTAACTCTAACTGCTGAGATAACTCTCTAATTTCTTTTTTAAACAAATTAGCCTCTAGTAAAGGTCCTCGTATTCCTTTTTCCTTTGCAGCCTTCATGCCAGGTCGGTGTTCATTCATATCATCCGCTATAGCACCATATACAATCGTTTTAAATTGGTATTCTTCAATAATTGGCTTCAGATGATCAAATAAGCTACTTTTACAAAAATAGCATCTATTTTTGTTGTTTTCCGAATAGCCTGGAATAGCTAATTCTGATGTCTCAATGATCTGATGCCTTACCCCAATTTGCCTTGCTAGCACCTTGGCTTCTTCCAGTTCACTTGATGGATAGGTCTCCGAATCTGCAGTTACTGCAATCACATTTTCATTTCCTAATGTTTCAACAGCCACTTTTAATAAGAAAGTGCTATCGACTCCTCCGGAGAAAGCTACAACAACTGATTCCATATCTCGAAGAATAGAAGTTAAAATCTCGTATTTTTTGCCCAACATGTTCTTATCCTCCCGTCTTTGACAATCTTCTTACTTTTAAATTGTCATGCTTCCAAATCCACCATCAACCCGTATTAGCGTTCCTGTTACAAAACTAGAAGCCTTTTCTGAAGAAAGCCAAACAGCTGCTCCTTGTAGTTCTTCTGGCTTACCAAACCGCTTCATAGGTGTATGTCCCATAATTGAATCTACCCTCTGTGAACTTAGTAATTTTTTATTTTGTTCTGCTGGAAAAAATCCAGGAATAATTGCGTTGACCCGAATACCGTTCGGAGCTAACTCTCTAGCTAAAAATTGCGTTACACTATTAAGACCGGCTTTTGACACAGAATACGTAAATACTTTAGATAACGGAGTAGTCGAAGAAACAGAAGAAATATTAATAATACTGCCTTTTCTTTTTTGTTCGATCATTTTTTCAGCAAAAATTTGACACGTAAGTACAACCCCTTTTAGATTGACATCCATAATATCATCCCATTCGTCCATATCTAGCTCAAAAAAAGGAGTTCCACTATTTTTACCAGGAGCGTTAAGAAGAATATCCCATCCTCCTGACCATTTTTCAATTGCACTAGCTACTTCAATTAAGGATTCACGAGCACTGACATCAGCTTGAAAAGCTTTTGCTTTTCCTCCATTACGTTCTATTTCCTTCACTACATCTTCTGCTTTTTCTAAATTACGTCCTACAATAGCAACTGTTGCTCCATGATTAGCTAGTCCTATCGCTATAGATGAACCTAAAACACTATTTCCACCAATTACGACTGCAGTTTTTTTAGTTAAATCAAATAATTGTTTCATTTCTGTCCTCCACTCTCAAAAAATTTCCTTCTTTATTAAATGATATAGAATACAACTCTGAACTTTGTTGCATATGAGGATGAGAATGGATATGATTTAGCAATGCCTCAGAAACCTCAATTTCACTTAGCTCTAACGTATTTTTAATTCGCACCATCTTTACTTGAGTAAAGTCTAATATATTACTCGTTTTAATAGCTGCCTGAATGGCTTGGCGATCATTAGGTAACGTAGTAGGTATTTTTGTAGGCGCCACAACTGTTGAAGTTAAGCCATTGGCGTACATAAATTCTAGGTTTGCTTTATCTACTAATCTTTGAGTTGTAAAGTCTGCAGTTCCGACTCCATTTGCATTTCCTTCTGTTTGGGGAGTCAAGTCCAAAACAACCATCTTATTAACGGCCGGTCCGCCATGAGCATATGGAGTTGGATAGCGTCCTGTGACATTAGGATCCATTCCATCCCCACTAATATTTTTACCAATTTCATCAATAACCAGCACGTCTAGCTCATCAAAGTACAGTTTCGGTAAAAGCTGTTTAGCTATAATTTGTAGATTCGTCTCTTTATCCTCAATTTGTTCAGACGGCAATACTTCTATTACAGCTACTTTATCAAATGAGTTTTCAATACTAGCAATGCCAAATAGAACAGGAAGTTCTCGCATAATAACTTTAGCCATTGCAGGAACGTTTTCAGCCATATATTTAAATCCTAGTTGATGGCAAGCTTCTGCCCCTTTTTGTTTTCCTAAACCAATGCTAATCATTTTCATGAGACCACTTTCCACTGGACCGCGAAAAGCTGTATGTGGTTTTATTCGATTTACAACGATAATTCCATCAGCTTTTGAAGCATGCTTATCTACAAAGACAGGTAATCCATTGGATAATTGTCCAATTTCCACTACCTCCATTGAAGAACGAATCTCACATTGTACACTCTCTTCGGTTATTCCAAGATGGCGTAAAACTTCTTGCTGGCCTTCAGCAGTTGCTCCGCCATGACTACCCATGCTTGGAACAATAAAAGGATTAGCTCCAAGTCCTTTTAAGAATTGTACTGTGGTAGCTGTCATTTCGACTATTTGATCAAGCCCTCTACTACCTACTGCAATGGCAATTTCCATTCCAGGTGTTATTCTTCTTTTTATGTTTTCTTGATTTAATTTTTCCGTTAATACATGTTGAACGTCATGAATTTTTGTATCATCAAATGCCACTTGTACCTTGGCCATTTTAGGAATAGGAATATCTTTTAATAAATCTTGCAAAATACCCATCTTTTTCTCTCCTTTCTTTTAATCTGTAACATTAGAATTATCCGTAATAAGAAAAAGAACTTTATTCATGTTAACGTTGTAAAAAGTATCTCTCTGCGTTGTAATAAGAAATATTTTCAATCAGCGCTTGCAGAACTGTAGAATCATTGGGAACCTTTCCTTGCTCTACCCATTCGCCAATTAAGTTGCATAGTATTCTACGAAAATAATCATGTCTTTCATAGGAGAGAAAGCTGCGAGAGTCTGTCAACATACCGATAAAATGACTGAGTAACCCAACGTTAGCAAAATCTTTCATTTGTCTCTCCATTCCATCAATGTGGTCGTTAAACCACCAAGCTGTCCCAAACTGAATTTTTCCAGGAACGCCATTTTCATAAAAATTCCCCATCATAGCGGCAAGTACAGGATTATCTTTAGGATTCAAATTAAATAACACGACTCTCGGAAGCGCATCTTCTTGATCAAGCGCATTCAGAAATTTCGATAATCCTCGTGCGATATCAGCTTCTCCAATTGAATCAAACCCTGCATCCGCTCCTAAAAGGTTTTTCATTTTTGTATTGTTGTTTCGCATAGCTCCGATGTGTAGTTGCATTACCCATTGTTTGTGAGCGTACATTTTTCCTAGTTCTTTTAAAAGAAACGATCGGTACTTAATTAACTCATCTTGTGAAAGAAGTTCGTCATTCATACGTCTCGTAAAAATTATTTCGGCTTCTGCTAGAGTCACCTCTTGGTATTTCATGTAAGGAATATCATGATCCGCTGCTCTTCCCCCATTATCATGAAAATAATCAACTCGCTGTTTAAGCGCTTTAATTAAAGTTGCTAAAGATGTTACTTGTTTCTGAGCTACGTGTTCAAGGTTCTTGATCCATCTCTGAAAAGTTGGACGTTCAATAAACATTGCTCCATCAGGACGAAAGGTTGGAACAACTTTTGTTTCAAACGTAGAATTTTGCTTTAGCAATTGATGATATTTAAGAGTAGAGGTAGGATCATCCGTAGTCCCTATAAATCGTACATTAGATTTCTTAATTAACGATTGAGGTGTAAACTCAGCACTTTGCAGTTTTTCGTTGCATTCGTTCCAAATTTCAAGTGCCGTATCCGGGCTAAGCCTTTTATCAATATTAAAAAAATTCTTTAATTCCATATGAGTCCAGTGGTACAAAGGATTTCCAATTAAAGAGGGCACCGTTTCTGCCCAAGCAAAAAATTTTTCCCAATCACTAGCTTCTCCCGTAATGAAATGCTCAGCTATACCATTCATTCTCATTGTTCGCCACTTGTAATGATCTCCTGCTAACCACAGCTGAGTAAGGTTTTTATATTGTTTGTTTTCTAAAATCTCTTTTGGGTCTAAATGGCAGTGAAAATCAAAGATCGGCATTTCTTTAGCAATGTATTTATATAACTTAACAGCTGTAGGTGTGTATAGTAAGAAATCGTCTGCTAAAAACTCTTTCATGTTATTTTCCTCCTAAGGAAACAAAATTGACTTTATGGCTAAAAGGATATGTAAACACTTTCATTTTCTGTTATAATTAATTTGTTCGTTTACTAAACTAATTAATTATAGAAATAATTTAGCATGTATACAAAATTCAGTCAATTAAATATTTTAAATTTTACAATTAATATTTTTCCACACGAAGATGCTATAATAAAAAACAATGTCAACGAAAATTTGGAGGATATATTTATGCCTAACGGTGATGCAGCTTATATCAAAAAATTAAATCGATCTTTAATTATTAGCAAAATTGTAGAGGCAGGAATGATTTCACGAGCTGAATTGTCTAAGGTTACAGCATTAACAAAAGCTACTATTTCAGCACAAGTTGCAAGTCTACTTGAAGAAGATATTATTATTGAGACACAGCAAGACTATTCAAACGTTGGAAGAAAGCCTATAATGTTATCTTTGAACGAAACGGCAGGATATGCACTAGGAATTGATCTAGATTATGGTCAAATCTCATTTACTCTTTCTAATCTTCTTGGACGTCCAGTTTCTTCAGATAAAGTCAAAATACACGATACAAATTACTCAAATATACTTAGTGTATTAGTAAAAAAAATTAATGAATATAAAGATAAATGTCTTATGTCTAGATACGGCCTGATTGGTATAGCTATTTCGATACATGGTCTTGTTACCACTGATGAAATTATTCACTACATCCCTAGGTTGCAGTGGCATGAAATTGCTTTAAAAGAAGACTTAGAAGCAGCAGTAAAGGTGAATGTTTATCTTGAAAACAATGCAAATTTGCTAGCTTTTGCTGAACGAGCTTATACACATCATAAATCTGATAACTTAGTATGTATAACGCTTCGTTCAGGTATAGGTCTTGGAATCTTAATAAACAACAAATTATCTAAAGGTCATGATGGCTATGCAGGAGAAATTGGTCATATGATTGTTCAACCAAATGGAGAGCTTTGTGCCTGTGGAAACAAAGGATGCTGGGAGAAATATGCATCTGAGTCAAGCTTTTTAAAGAACCTTTCCCAAAGAAAACAAGTTCGTAATATGTCTTTTAAACATATTGAAGAAGAGCTTAATAGAAAAGATATTGAAACCCATCAAGAAATGGAGAATTTTATTCATTACCTTTCAATTGGTTTGAATAATGTCATTAATATCTACAATCCTGAAATTTTAATTATCGATAGTGAATTACTTTCTCGATATCCAGATTCTATACAAAAAATTAAGAGCAGCCTTTCTTCCTCTATAAGTCACTACCGTGAATTATTAATCTCCTCAACTAGAAAAAAGGCATATGAATTGGGTGCATGCGCATTAGTAATTAAGCATTTCCTTGAAATTACAATGCCAAACTTGGTATATTCCGAGTCAACAGAAAGCTCCCTTTTAAAATAAGTACCATCTACATTTCAGCTTGTATAGTAAGAGTAATTAAAGATAAATGTTTTTACCTTCGAAAAAAGAAATGAAAGATTAATTAAGACTTTCAACCTTCCTAATAAAGAAAGTAAAATGATTGTAGCATGAGCTTAAACTAAAACCGGAGCTATCTTACCTAGACAGCGATTAAGAATTGCCTCCTACTTGCTAGGAGGCAATTCTTTTACTTCTATATCTAATCACCATAATAAAACTCCAAAAGGTTTAGGATAGATAACAAGATGATCAAAATAATCAAAACTCCTCCTATTCATACCCTGCTTGCTTCTTTTGGGGATGTTTTTTGTTTTTCATGAGCATAAAAAACCAGTTTTCGAAAGGCAATATGCAGTAAAATAACGAAGGCAAACATACCAATCTTTGCAAAAATAAACAGATCATCACATCTATTTCAACAGAATAAACAACTAGAGGGCATTCGGTATATAGATTAGCTATGAAACTTTTTATTTCCTTTGTTCTTTTGGTACTCTATAAAAAATGAGACTGGGATTGCACCAATACCTATACCTATTGAAATAAACAGCGCCTGGTTTAGCTGAAGACTCGTATTTCCTGCTGCTTTACTATACATCATAAAACATACGAAGCTTAAAAAGCCTATAGCAAAGGGAATCAACAGATGCTTATACCATTTCATCATCTTATGCTCCTTTCTATGCCCTGCCTAGACCCACTACATCATGTGTAAGTTTTTCTCGTCACCTTCAGCAGAGATTCTTAGTACATCGTTTATTTATAAGCATTTTTTTTAGATTGAGAGATGCGCTTAACATTATGTATCTATCATTCTTTTATAAAAAGTGACTTCCTAAAATAAAGCTGGCTAAAAGAGCGACTACAGCTACTCCTCTCAATATATAGCTTTGGCTTTCACTTTCACTCAAAGGTTTCCCCTTTCTTTTACTTATAACAGGATGAATATAAAAAAGAGAAAAGAAACCCCACACCTGCTGCTAAGGTTATGAATATTTCCAAATTAAAACATCTCCTTTTTCTTCCTTTTCCTTCTTTTTTTCTTGTTAAACAAGTCTCTTTAAGGAAAAGCAAATAGTTAGCAGCGTTTCTCCAGAAAATACAAACCACCTTGAAATTGTACAAAAATAAAAAAGCAGGATTTCTCCTGCCTTTTTGCATATGTAATTCCTCTTCACTATGTCAACTCAGCGCTTTTAGCGAGCATAAAAGCAGAGATACTAAACAAAACAATAAATAAAGAAGCGGCATGTAACAGTAAAAAAAGAAATTTTTGACCGCCTTTAATGAAGAGCGAATAAATCATTCCTAGGATTGTTACTAAGATTAAAAGTGCTGCTGCTATTTTAATTAGTATAGCGAAGAAAGCTCCCGCAAATACAATTGACGGAATAAAAGACGCTATAATAACGACATACAAAATCAGCGTAGCAAGAAAAGCGGTTTTTGATACGTTTGAAGCCTGTTTAAACAAATTCCCCATATAATCTCCTTTCACATTTTAAAACTGCATCTTTTACTATAATACATGTGCTTAGAGGACACAATTAACTTTTGTAAAAATCCCCATAAGTTAAGCTTTATCGCCAATCATATCCGTTATATTTTTGAAACCTTGTTTGCTTAGTTTATCAAATGTTGTGGCTGTTTTTTGTTTGAAGTATTTGTTGATAAATAGCCTTGAAGAACGCTTTGTAGTATTTACTTTAAAAACAATTCATACTAAAATTCTCTCTCCCGGTAGATAGACAGCGCAATAAAGTAAGAAGCAATATACATTACCATCCCAAAAAGAGTATATAAGATAGGAACATGCAAAGAAGAAGCGATCGGTAAGCTTGATGCCGCTAATATCTCGACGAAATAACCAACAGCTCCCTGTAAAGCAATCGCAACGAAAAGGCCGCCCATTCCACCTCCAAGTACTATTCCGTCAGATTTCTCTGCCCCGAATACGTAAAGAAGCGGATAAGCAAGTGCACCTGCAAAAAGTACGATAAATGTACCAAACGAAACGATATTTACTATATCCTCTACTGCACTCTTGGAAATAAGCGAATACATTGAAAAAACACCATAGGATAGGATGGTTCCGCTGACGACAATTAAAAAGTAAAAAACATAGTGACTTTGCACCACATTTTTTCGACTAACCGGAAGAGTAAGCACGTATTTGTCATAGCCGGTCTTACTTTCTAATTTGATCACTTCAAGCGCTGGCATTGCCATCAATAAAATAATTAACATCGCTATAATACGGTAAAATGAAGGATCCGCAAAATAAAAGATGACCGCAGAAATAACTATGGCGAGCGCTGTGTACGTCAAAAAGCTTCGGTGAATGAGGTAGTAGTTCGTTAACAACAGACCTCTCATTTATCTTTCACTCCTTGTTAAAAGCACGCTTAGTTCTTCCATCGACATCGGTTCAGTTAAAGTTCTATCTGGCAGCTGATGCTTATCTGATACTAGTACGCGGATAGATTTATCATACGTTCTTTTTGCCACGACTATATCTTCTGGAAGTAAGTTCAGCTGTTCTTCATTCATAACGGCAATTGCATACTCCCGAAAAACTTTCTCTTTTTCTTCATTTAATAAAACCTCACCATTTTTAATCACAACAAGATGACTCGCGATTTTTTCGACGTCGCTCATAATGTGAGACGAAAGTAATATTCCGCTGTTGCCATCGCTGACAAATGCTTTTAATTCATCTAATATTTGCTCTCTAGACGAAGGATCCAGTCCTCCTGTCGCTTCATCTAACAGCAATAATTTAGCACGGTGAGACAGCACTACAGCTAGAGATAATTTCATCGACATGCCTCGTGAAAACGTATGTATTTTTTTATCTTCTGGCAGTGAAAAAGAACGAATCAACCGGTAAAAATCGGCTTCATCCCAAGAGTTAAATAGACTTTTGAAGACTTTGTTTAGCTGTTTGATAGTTAAAGAAACCGGCAGATTAATCGCATCAAATACCACTCCAATATCTTCTTTAATCGTGGCATTTTTATTCAAATTGTCTTCACCAAATATTTCTACAGTGCCGCTATCTCTCGAAATTAATCCTAGTACTGCTTTAAACGTCGTTGATTTCCCCGCTCCGTTGTCACCAATAAATCCTACAATTGATCCAGGGGGTACATGAAATGAAACATCTTTTAAAACCTCATTTTGACCAAACGATTTTGCTATGTTTCTAACTTCTAAAAGATTTGTCATTTGCTCACTTCACTTTCTCTATTAGTAGTTAGGTGTAATCATAAAAATCAAAGATTTAACCGTTTTGATGATACGAAACATCACCTTTTATTTACAAAAACGACCATTCTTTACCAATTATAACTAGTAAACTACAAAAATTCGGTGACAACATAAGGCTTTATTGCTTCTTCGTTCATTTTTTATGACCGTAATGTGTATGACAACATCTGCCTGTACTATTCTTGCCTTACCTATTTAGCGAAATCACAAATAAAAAAGGATCTCCTATAAAAGATCCTTTTTCTTCACTTTATTCACACCCTTATGGATTATTGTATCATATTTTCCTTAATTTAGGTTAAATGTCTTGTGAAGCACATTTAATCTAAGGTAGCCCGCAAAACCGATTTCCTTATAGGAGTCAAAAAAGTAGGTTTCTTTTTATACATGTCATTATACGTTTGATGAAATGACGTATAGAAAATATACTGGGACACATATAATTCTAAAAATTTCTACTTTTATTAGTAAAAAGGATATTATTCCTTTTTATGGTATAATCAAAAAATATAATTAATAGGGAGTGAATCTATTGGAAACTAATACAAAACCTCAAATAAACACCAACTCTATTGTTTCTCTAACTCTAGGCATCGTATCCATCTTTATTCCAATCATCGGGTTTATTACAGGTATTATTGGCATTATCTTCTACAAAAAAGCATCAAATCAAATAGCTGCTTCCAATCAAGGCGGTAAAGGACTCGCGATTGCCGGGTTGATTTGCAGTATAGTAGGCGTAATTTCTCAGCTGTTCTTTGTATTAGGAATTATTACGTTTATGTTTGCGGGGACGACGGTTGACTATGAATAAAACAGGCAAATTAAAAAATGTAAGAAAATCGTGGTTTAGATAGGATTATTGAAATTTCTATATTAAAGAATAAAAGCTTGATTTTCGACTATCCGAAGATCAAGCTCTTGAAAGCTAAACATTTATTATGTTTTATTGTTACTACGCCTATAGCTTTTAATGTAAATTGCAAAGTAAGAAATACTTTATAAACTGAAAGCGAGGATACATATGGGCTTATTAATAATTGCTGTTATTATCACATTATCTGTCATTTTGGATTACTTCATCTTCGACCATGATGATAAGCATTGGGGCTGGCTCAAAAAAGCTTCTAAACCAGTTAGAAGAAGTGTTATGGGCTGCTACTTGCTTATGTCATTTGTTATTTACGTTGGTTTAAGCCTTCCATATATCAAGCCTTTTTTATAAATATCAGTCTGCTTAAACTGGTTAGCCTATAACTCTTACCCAAAAGTTACAGGCTAACCCACTCATTTCACCACCACTACAAATTGTTTATCTTCAAATGTAAACATTTCCGCTAATTCATAGATGTACTTCTTTTTGTCTAATTTATAATGTTTTCCAAAATACAGGGTTTTTAAGTTAATACTCGTATCTAGACTTGAATCTTTTTCTTCCGCTTCATCACCGTCCAAGCAAGAATATAATTCGATATGACAGCCCTCTATAAGGTGTTCTTCAATATATGTAAAAAGCTCTCTCATGGATTTAGGGTGCACATCGCAAGATAATTCGTAGATATATGATAAGGTGAATACATGCTTTATATCGCTGTACCCGTCGGTTAAGTAATTGATACTAATACCGTACGCATCTTCTTCTTTTTCATAGATTGTAATCAGCTTTTCTTTCTTTGGATTTCGATTAAAAGAAGAAACTTCGGATAAAGTCACCAACTTTTCTTTTATGCCAAAGCTTCCTGTCGGTAATTCATAAGGAGAACCTATATAGTGATGTACAGTCATACTCGTCACTTCTCTTTCTCTTTGCTTATGTAAAATACTATTATTCTATCGCTCTCACTAAGATTACATACAAATCCAAGGAAAATATGTATAATAAAACCAGGAGGTGACAGCATGAAAAAACTACTGCCTTTTCTATTTTTAGCCGCTCTTTATTTGTATGACTCTTCATACAACCATACTGCTTTTTTACATAAACCAGTTGTTTCGGCGTTTTTATATGCGGCAGCTATCTTAGTTTGTGCATTATTATTTGTAAATGCAAAAAAAGATCGAGCTGTTTAAATAAGGAGATTACGATGAGCTATAAAATTGTATTCTTTGACGTAGATGGAACCCTTACGCACCACGAAAAAGGGACGATCTCCGCTAAGACTCGAGAGATTGTAAAAAGCCTAAAAATTAAAGGATTAAAAGTCGTAGCCGCGACAGGCAGGCCTTTATCTCTCTGTGAAGAAATTAGAGAATTAGGTATAGATACGCTCATTACCGCGAACGGAGCGTTTACTGTACACAATGAAAAAGTTATTCATAAGCTGTCCATGGATAAGCACGTTGCGCGCGAAGTTTTTGAATACGCAGCATCAGAAAATCACGGTCTTTCATTTTACACAAAAGAGCTCAGCATGAACGGGATTAAAGATGACAATATTTTAAAAGCACTGAAGGAAACGTTATCTCTCAATGATTATCCTAAAATGAATAAGCGTATTTATGATGAAGACATTTATTTAATGTGCTTGTATGCCGATGACAAAACTACCGAGCAGTATGCACAGCGATTTCCTCATTTACTGTTTAAAAGGTGGCACCCTTTTGTCGTAAGTGTTCTTCAAGAAGAAATCACAAAATCGGTAGCTATCCTGAAGGTTTTACATTATTTTAACATCCATCAATCTGAGGCCATCGCATTTGGAGACGGAGAAAATGATATTGATATGATAGAATTAGCCGGCCTTGGAATTGCGATGGGCAACGGATCTGATACGTTAAAAAGCGCCGCTGATTTTGTTACGAAGAAATCCGGTGAAGACGGAATTGAGTTTGCGCTTAAAAAATTTAAAGTCCTATAAAAGAGAGCATGCTTGGATAACTCTATCTAAGCATGTTCTTTCACCTCCATAAATTCTTCGGGGTGTAAAACCTCCGATTGAATGGCAATCGCCGTCATGCCTTCTGCACTTCCCGAAGTATGCCATTCTCCTTTTTCCCACAGTGCCGCTTCTCCACGTTTAATCGGAATTCGTCTTTGATCCTCTCCTGTTACCCACCCTTCACCTTCGACTACGATAAACAGCTGAGCGATAGGCGCTTCGTGATATCCTACTGTTCCTTCTCCCTCTATATACATACAGCCAATGGTAGCTGCTTCCTTTGTTTGTGCCATTTTTACGTAAGTGGCTAAATGCGACTGATATCTTTCTACTTTTTTGCCATGTTCTTTGCTGAATTTATAGATTTTCAATGTGCATGACCTCTTTGTTCATTACGTTTTCTTATTTATTTTTTTGCGTTTAAGATACTCGGGCGGAGAAACAGACTCAACAAGTAAAGCACCGTCTAGCTGGTCACGCGGTACAAATAAAGTTGGCATGGTACCACTTTCTAAAAAGATGGTTTTAGTGAATATCCACTTGTTGCCTGAGTTTTTTTCAAGCTGTGAAAAATCCGTAAATAAAGCCGGTGACTGCACTTGATGCATATAGTCCTCTAGACTTTTTTTAGGCGGCTTCTCTATTTTATATGGCTGTCCCGTGTCCGTATGTATTTCACCTTTATACATAAATAAGCCTAAGTAATAAGACTGTTCTTTTATTTTATTAGAGACAATTGCTCCTAGTGGTTCAAACCCTGTAAACGTTTTGTATTGTTTAAAAATATGAAGGTTATGTGCCCAGATAATAATCTTTTCATTAGGGTACAGTTCTTGACAAATCCATTCTAAATTTTCCTTCATTCGTTTTTCTCTTACCTTTTTATGTGTTCGGTAGTTGTTATGAAAATGGTTTATAAAATACAAGCGATTTTGCAGGCAGCGAAGGATTATTTTAAACTGACGTACAAGCTCGTGATTTTCAAGACGCAAAACGTATTCTTCATGTAGAGAGGCTTCTAAATCTCCTATGACTGCGCTTGCTTTTTCTTTAAACTCTGCAAACTCATGTAGCATTTCTGCTGGAACTTTTTTTCTTCTCGCTTTATATTGCCCTAGTTGGTAGTACCATTTATACACGCCTGCTTCAATGTATTCTATCTTTTCTATCGCGTCTTCAGACACTACGGAACTCAGCTGCTGAACAAATTTTACGAAAAGATTAGGATTAGAAGAAGGATTAATATCTATTCCTATTAAACTTAAATCTGATTTTTTCATTAGCTGAAACAAAGGCAGATTTTCTTTTGTTGCCCATAAAGAATAAATCGCGTTTTTTAAAAAGTCTTCATCTGTAAACTCTTCCTTTAACTCATTAGCGCTGAAGCATTCGGCTAAGCCGCTTTCAAATGCCAGTACGGTAAAATCCATTTCTTTATGTAGAAATTCTATTATTTTTGACTTCATCATATTATGTTCTCTTATGTTATGGCCGTTTTCCCCTAACCACACAATTCGCTTATCTTTTACGATATGACGGAGAAATTCAAACTCTTGAGGCGTACATTCAGTCGGTTCGCTTAAATGGATTGAGTTTTTAGATAACCATTCTACAGAGTTTAAATATTTCTCTTGTCCTCTAAAAAAAATCCCCATATCCTATCCCCCTTTACCACTTTACCTATTACTTCCATTTTACTAAAATAAAGCTAACACTTCACTATTTATGTCCGGTAGCTAATCATTAGCAAAAAGACCTTATAGATATCTCTATAAGGCCTTATCTTTCTAGAACTCTAGATTAACTCATCCCGCTGAGCTTTCTCCAAACGCTCTTTAACTATTTTTTTAAACACATGAGGATCATCTACTCGAATGGCGACCTGCTGATATTTCTTTTTGATTCCCATAAAAAGCGTCGCTTCAATTGGAGACTTTAGTATTAGTAAAAGATCAGGATAAACTTTTTCAAAATCGCGTGCGATAAATTCAATCGTGGTGTTAGGGATTTTTTGTTGGAGGATGTGAGTGTCTTCTACTATTTCTTCAATATCTTTAAAAGAGATTTCCATACGCTTAGCTAAGCCAAACGAAATGTATATACAATCATCTTCCACTCGTAAAGGGTTAAGCCTTAATCCTTGAATATCTCCTATGAAGAAAACAATGCTATAAATATTAAGGATCAGTAAAACGATTGAAAGAATTATAGACGTATTATGCAGCAGCCAATGAAGACCTAATGTTTCAATGACAATCGCATGAATAATCATAATTTGAAACGTAATAAAACTTGAGCGTTTATACAGAGTAAACGTATTCCCTTCAGTACTCGGCTGCTTCTTCCACGTTCCAAACGCATAATAAAACATCAGCATTTCTGAACACAGTACGTGTATAAACGGTTGTTTGGGAAACTTTTCGTTTATAGCATGCGAAAAGGAAAATAAAAGCGGTAAAGAGCTTGATCTAATCCTTCTTAAAATAGGCGGTACGTTTTTAACTAGCATAAATAGCAGTGAAAGTTCAAACAAAATAAGTAGTCCTTCTATGCCAACTCCTAGCCACATAACCGACTGAAAAGAAGCGAAGTATTCACTTGGAATGATAAAACGCGCAGCAATAAGGCCTGTGGCCATTAATACAATAAAGTACTTTAGACTGAACTTACGCTGCCAAGCTAGAAATAAGAGCGGAGCCACAAGGCTTAAGTCTATAATAGAACCTACTACTACTCCGTTGAAATCACCAGGCAACGAGTGAAGTCCAAAAGAAGAATGATATAACCCATAATTCGAGCTTATCACTAATAACAACAAGAAAAGAGCAACAAAAGAAACTGTTTTTTTATGAAGAACCAAACAACCCACCTCACTTTTAGTTGGTGAAACACGAAAATTCCTGTTACTTCCATTTTACCAATGGAGTTGATTTAAGTCACTTTATAACATGACATTGTGTTATAAAATCCATTTAAAGATATCCACTCTTCTATAGCGATTTTTATATACAAATAATTTACAATGTAAAAAGAGTTTGACATTTTTGGAACTGATGCTACAATAATAAATGTAAAATACTTTTTACATTTATTATAAGGAGGAGTAAAATGGATTGGGTTAAAATTGTGTATTCATTCATCCTGTTAGTTTGCGGAATTTTGATTTTTGTTTCATCATCTTCGCGAAAAGGTGACGAAAGAAAGAAGTTTATCAACACGAAGGCTCAATCATATTCATTTATGATCGTTATTGGTGTACTAATTTTAGATGTTGTAGAGTCCATTTATCGGACTTTTCAAGGGAAAAGTTCTTATGATGGCAATGGCATTTCGCCGTTAATGTTTCTAACGACAATTTCAGTTGTATATTTTATAACATTTCTTATGTACAGAAAAAAATACGGTGATTAACTGAAATATTTTATTATAAAATTGCGAAGTTAAGCTAATTTTTCCCGGTGAAACGATAAATATAATTTCCCTTTATAATTAGCTTTTGACACAGCCTCTAGATGACATACGATAGTAAATGAGCCTGTTATAAGTACTTTTATTAAAAAGGAATAACTAGACCTCCTACTGAGGTTTTTTTTATGCACTTCTAAACATTTCTATGATATTAAACTTAAAATAAAACATCTCCCTTAGCTAAAGTCAGGAGATGATATTACAAATGGTGAGTTCATTAGCGTTTTCTTACTCTCTATTCTGTCTCTCAAGTAATTCAATGATTCTATCATTTTGTTTGACAACCGTTCTTAGCTTTACTTCTAATGAACATAAAGTGATAAAAACGGCTATAAAACCTATAACGCCATAAAACATAACGGCTTCTTCCCTTTTTTAAAACAATCAACCATATACGCCCTACATCTCAAAAAAGCTATGTCTTTCCACTTTACAAACCCTAAGCGAAAACTTTTGATACCATTCTGTTTTCCCTTTGTGCTGTGCTGCGCGGTGAGCTGAATGTTCTTTCCATATTTTGATTGATTCTAAGGAATCCCAGTATGAAATGGTAATGCCTAAATCTTTGTCCCTGGCACTTTCTATTCCTAAAAAGCCTTTTTGTGCAGAAGCAAGCTCCACCATTTTGTCTGCCATGATTCCATAACCCTTCTCACCTTCTGTTCTTTCAGAAGCAAAAATAACGGCATAATAAGGCGGTTCGGGGGTTTTGGCAATTCCAGTCATATTGATTTCCTCCTTTAGAAGTCACATTAATAGTATAAGTACATGGTTATTTTTTTCTATTATATTTATCTTCTTTCAGCACTACTTTTATAAATTCCATTATAATACTTTTTTAGTTTATCTATACGAAATGTAACATTTAATAGTATATAAAGATAAATATTCCATTTATATGATATAGTTTTTATACGTAAGTAATAAACAAATAGAAATGGAGTTTCAACATGAGGAGCATAAGCAAGATAACAACAGGGACCATTACGATAGCTTTGGCGCTTGGATTAATGGGGTGCAGTCCTACACGTTCAAACAATGAAAGCATAGATTGAAGCGTTTGATGAAAAAGAGTGTGTGTTAGTGGCACATGATTGGGGCGGCGCTGTTGCATGGGCATTTGCTTATACATATCCCCAGTATGTCAAAAAGTTAGTGATGTTTGATGCACCGCACCCTTATACATTTATAAGAGAGCTTGCTGAAAATCCTGCTCAACGAGAAGCCAGCAGCTATATGAGCTTTTTCCAACAGCCAAATTCTCAAGATGAGCTACTCGCGAATAATAGTGAAAAATTAAGAAAAATGCTGACGGAGCCGGGCATTAAAAAAGGCTATTTAACCAAAGAAGAAGAAGCTAAATATGTAGAGGCGTGGAACCAGCCAAATGCAATGAAATCCATGCTTAACTACTACCGTGCTTCTTCTCTTTATCCATTTGAAGAGCGCGTTCATAAACCTGTAGCCTTGCCGCATAAAGTATTTCAGTCTCCGACTTTAATTGTATGGGGAAATGCGGACGAAGCGTTTGAAAACAGTAATTTAGATGGCATTGAAGAGTACGTTCCAAATGTAACGATCCACCGCTTAGACGGTGTGGGACATGCGCCTCAACATGAGCAGCCAGAAAAAGTGAATGGATTTATGAGAGACTTCTTAAATAAATAAAATCGAAAAAGACTGCAAGGTGCGGTATACAACCGCTTTGCAGTCTTTTTTATAGATTATAAAGCATATTATCAACTATTCATTTCTATTATTGAATTATTTTTCAACGTTTCAATAGAGGTATACCGGGTATAAATTTTACTGTACAGATGCAGTCCCCCCAAAGGAACATATACATTTCTTTCTTACTTACCCTTTTTGGAGCTCTCCTTTTGGAGGGTTCTTTTTTACGGTTTTATTCTTTCCCCACCGGAAGAACAATCTTAAACAACGCTCCTCCCGTCTCTTTATTATCGGCCGTGATGCTTCCTCCGTGGTTTTTCACAATGGAATGAGCAATATAAAGACCTAGTCCCAAATTTCCGTGCCCGCTTGTTCTCGACGCATCTTCTCTGTAAAACTTTTTAAACAGCTGTTCTTTGTTGGATAGTGTAAACCCAGGGCCCGTATCATGTATTTCAAAGATTACTTCGTTGTGATGAATCACGATATTCCAAACTATTTCTCCGCGTTCAGGCGTGTAGCGAATACAGTTTGTGATGATATTATCTAACACTTGAGAAATGCGCTGAGGATCTCCGTAAAATTGGTTTGGCCCTTCTGTTTTACTAAGCGACGACACAAATGTAATCTCTTTTTTTTGACATAAAAGCTGAAATTCATTTGCTTTCTCATGAACAAATGTGTTGATATTAATAGGCTCACTCTTTACGGCAAAGCCTGGATTTTCTATGACTGATACTTCTTGCAGCTGATTTAATAGTTGAATCGAACGCTGTGTATTTGTGTAGATCGTATGTAAATATCGACTAAGCCTCTCTGGGTCCTTTTTGCTTCCTTCTACTAAAATTTCGGTGTGACCGTGAATAATTGTAAGAGGCGTTCGTAAATCATGTGCAATCGCAGCCGTCATATCTTTGCGGTCTTCTTCTAGCTGCCACTGTTTAGCTAGCGATTGCTTTAATTCTTTTCGCATTTCTTCAAAGGCATGCAGCAGCTGGCTTAATTCTTTTGCGTCTTGAGTCACGGACAGCGAAAAATCCAAATTATTATGCTGAATGTTTTTCGCGGCCGTCATCAGCTCGTTAAAAGGCCGTTCAATTTTTTTACTAAATCGTCTTCCAAACAAATAAGCAAACAAGTAAAAGTAAAGAAACGAACTGGCTAACGATAAAAACGTTACAAGCGCAACGATCCATTAATAAAAATAATAAGCTTACGGTTCAGAAATGCCATTCGCAATTGCTAGTAAAAAAATTAAGCCAGAAAGCAAAATAAAAAAGATACTGTTTGCTATAATGCTAAACCACACAACGCTCGGTTTTTTCGTTCGGACTCCTAAAACTAATGCCACAATAAAGCCAGCGTCTATCGCGAAAAACAGCCACAGCGGCATAGTCAAATCACCGGTTTCATTTGGAAAAATTGAATTTTGTGGAAACAGCCAATTTGCAAAAAATACAACAAACGCAGCCGCCATCAAAATAACTGTCAGTAAAATCGGCTTATTTTCCTTTGGAATACTCATTTCAAATACCTCCTAGCTAAAGAAAATAATACCATATATTATTAAATAGAAATATACAGATTCCATAGTCTCAACATCAAAAAGAAAAAAGGACATAGATTTTTATTTACGGATTCTTTTCCGAGGGGCAAAATTTAATTTCATAATGCACTTTTAGCGTGAATTCATGTTTTTTTATTTGCTTGGTATTACTTCTATATTTGCTATTTCCCCTTAAATTCAAGCAGGAATTCGCATAAAAATTCTCCAATATGGAAATAGTTATTTGAATTTAACCGTGAATTATTTAGTGAGTTTTAAGGATATTATTTATTTTAAGTAGGTTCTGATATCTTTCGTTGTTGATTCACTTTATTAAACTGTTTGGAAGTTTTGTTGAACAAGTTGTAAATTTAACATTCTAAAGTAAGAACATTTCTTTGTATTGAGAAATGCTTTTTATTTTGTTTAAAATTAAAAGGATATTTCAATAACAACAATAATATAATAAAAAACGATAATAATTTATTGTAAAACGATAAATTATATGTTAAATTCGTATTATTATTAAATAAGTGAGGTGTTTTTTATGAATGTTAAACGAGGTTCTACCACTTTCTTAAAGGTAATAATTTTTCTGATTGGAATTGCAGTGCTTGCCGCATGTATATTTTTGTTGCCTGAAGCAGCCAGAAGAGATGCTATAGAGCGTCCTGGTGATTATTCGTTATATCCACTTTTGGTATGTACATATGGAATATGTATTACGTTTTCTGTGGCGTGGTATCAAGCTTTTAAGCTTTTAACCTATATCGAGAAGAATAACGCTTTCTCTGAGTTATCTCTTCAATCTTTGAAGGTAATAAAAAAATGCACTTTTACTGTCATTTTGTTTATTTTGTTAGCAATAGTTTATTTAAGGGCGCATGCTCAATTCACAGGTGATGATGCAGCAGGTCCAATATCTCTAGGTCTAATGGGCATCTTGGCAACAAGTATCATCGCAGCCATTGTGGACGTGTTTCAAAAACCTATAAAGAATGTCATGGATTCACAGCCAAAAAACAATTAACATTTCGAAATATAGGAGAGGTGTTTTTTATGAAGATAGCAACTACATTATTTTTGAAGATAGCAATTATTCTCATTGGAATTCTGGTTCTCACTTTGTGCATATTTCTAGTTCCTGAACTGGCAGATGCGGTAGCGGATTTCTTAGGTATTCATTCCATAAAATATATCATTTTCATCCTTTTATATGGAGGAACATTACCTTTTTACTTCGCCCTTTATCAAGCTGTTAAACTGTTGAGTTATATTGACAAGAACATTGCTTTCTCTGAATTGTCTGTTCGAATTTTAATGGGAATCAAATACTGCGCCATTTCTATCTGTAGTTTGCATGTCTTAGGTTTGCCCGTCTATTATCTCGTGGCAGATAAAGACGATGCCCCAGGTCTCATATTTGTTGGGATGGTCATTCCTTTTGCTTCGTTGGTTATCGCAGTTTTTGCTGCTGTTCTCCAAAGGCTTTTGCAAGAAGCGATTAACATAAAATCAGAAAATGATTTGACGGTCTGAGGTGGAGGATATGGCAATTATTATTAATATTGATGTGATGTTAGCAAAACGAAAAATGAGCGTAACGGAGCTTTCAGAGAGGGTTGGAATTACTATGGCGAATCTTTCCATTCTGAAAAATGGGAAAGCAAAAGCGGTTCGTTTTTCAACATTAGAAGCAATATGTAAGACTTTGGATTGTCAGCCAGGTGATATTTTGGAGTACAAAAGCGACGAAGACCATCAATAATAAAAGACAACAAATTTCTTCAACCATGAGGATTAGGTAGTGAAATTAAAATGAAGGGGCAGCTTAATTACTGTCCCTTCTCTGCTTTTATTGATTTATTTAATTAGAGAATTCCATTGAGAATTATATTAATATTGGTGACAAAAAGTGTGAGGTGATTTGCAATGTTTGCACCCCAAAAGGGAACACGTTAGATTTTTCTACGTTCTCTTTATTATTCATTTGGTACATACTCTAAAATGTCCCTTGGTTTACAATCTAACACATAACTTATTCTAAATATTCTTCCTCTAAAGCAGGTTTTAAATAACGAGCCATGCCTGTTTTCATTTTCCGAAATCCTGCTTTTCTATAAAACTCTTCATTACCCGCTGTGGAAACAAGATGAACGCATGAAATATCATTAAGCTGAGCAAGCAGGTTTTCTATAATTTGCTGTCCAATTCCTTGATTCTGATAATGCTTGTCAACCACAACATCATAGATAGCAGCATTAAACACACCGTCTGAAAGAGCTCTGCCGAACCCTACTATTTTATTTTCATCATAAGCAACCGCTACTACATTGCTTGATTGGAATACTTTTTTAACCTTTTCTTCATCATGGTTCTTCCACCCGACAGAGCGGTAAATTTCTTTCATTCTCGACCACTCAACATTTTCTATAGAATTTGAAAAGGAAACCTTCATAGAATCTACTCCTTTTGTTTTTATATAAACTATTTCGGCCTCCAAGATACAAGTCCCTGGCATATCATCCATTTATCTTTCAAATCATGACGAGTATTCTGCTATAAAAAACATATATTCAATATATCAAAGTAGATTTTAAAAGGAGTAACATTTAATCACAATGTAGACAAAAATAAAAGTTCAAATCATATAGATTTGAACTTAAGATAAAAACTTGATTTATAAACTCTCTAAAAAATGAATAAACTTTTTAAGACTTTGAGAGCGCTGCTTCCCTTTCTTTACTACAAAATCAATATGAACGTCTTCTGAAAGCTCTTGGTATTCAATGCTTTTCATATCACCGCGAGATTTTACTACACTAGCGGGGACTACACTCATTCCAAGTCCATCACGAACGCCTTGTAAAATAGCTTCTAATGAATCAAATTCCATGATGTTGGCTTTATGTAGATGATGTTCTTTTGAAAACTCTAATAGTCTGTTTCTATAGATGCAGTTTCCATCACTATTGATGAGTAGCGTTGGTTGGTCTTTTTCTTCTGGAGCTTCATATAGAGGTGAGATAAGCACCATTTTTTCTGCATAGTGATAAACCGTTTCAAACTGAGCCTCGTTATAGGTACCGCTAAGAAAAAGTCCATCAATTTCTCCGTACGAAAGCATTTCTTGCAAGACTTGTTTTCTATCTGTTTTTATTTTAACTTCAATATCCCGATGTTCTTTCAGAAAAGATGAGAATAAAGAAGGAACTTTAGTAGCAGAAACCGTCTGCGAGGCACCAATGATCAAGGATCTTTTAAACTTATTCGGATTAACTTCTGCTTTAGCTTCCTCCATTAACAGTAAAATACGCTGGGCGTAGTTAAACAAAGCTTCCCCTTCATTTGTTAACGTAACTCCACGATTTGTACGTATCAATAATTTGGTGCCTAATTCTTCCTCTAGATTTTTAATCCGCTGGCTAATATGCGGTTGAACATATCCTAATACCTCCGCAGCTTTTGATAGTGATTTTGTTTCTGCCACACATTTGAAAATTCGTAAGTCTTGGCTTTCCAATTTCAATTCCTCCGTTGATATCATTTTAAATGATACCGCTCTTAGTATTACCTATTATATCCTTTTTCTGATCGAAGATATAATAAAAGATGTTAAGAGAAAGGAAGGTTTATAGAAGTGAACAATTTTAAAAATAAAGTATTTATTATTACGGGCGGCGGCACTGGTATAGGCAAAGCAACGGCTTTAAAGTTAGCAGATAGAGAGGCAAAACTTGTGATAAACTACAGTTCCTCAGAAACAGAAGCGAAAAAAGTTGTGGAGGAGATTGCTGAAAAAGGAGGCATTGCGTTTGCTTTTAAAGCGAACGTAGCCAGTGAGCACGAAGTTAATAATATGATTGATCAAACCATTGCACAATTCGAACGGTTAGATGGATTAGTGAATAACGCTAGTATTACAGCTCAAATCCCCATGAATGACTTAGAGTCTGCAACTGATGACGTATGGGACTCCTTATATGATGTAAACGTAAAAGGTATGTTTCACTGTGTAAAAGCAGCCGTTCCACATATGAAAAAGCAAAAGTCAGGGGCGATTGTTAATGTAGGAAGCGTTGCGGGTACAACTGGAATCGGCTCGTCTATTCCCTATGCAGCGACAAAAGCAGCAATTCATACGATGACGAAATCGTTAGCGATTGCACTGGCACCACATATTCGAGTAAACTGCATCTCTCCTGGTGCAGTCGACACAAGGTGGTGGTCTGGCAACGAAGACAAAATGTATCAGCTTGCGGGAAATTTACCTCTTCAGCGCATTTCTTCTCCCGAAGATATCGCAGATGCTATTCTGTTTCAGTTAAAACAAGAGTCCGTGACCGGCCAAGTGTTTACGATCGATAACGGACAAACTCTTTAAGCATACGTAAATATTTCTAAAAAACAACTCCACTACTAGCAAGAAATAGTAGTGGGGTTATAACAAGCTCTCTGCTACTGATTTTATCATTCTTTCCCCAAGGAAAACCCTTCAAACAGCCGGCCTCCATGGGGTGCTAACACTTTATCGACTAGTTGAATTACTTTAACTTTACTCCCTGTTTTATAAAAGATTTCGAATGCCTCCACAAACTCTTTACTAAAGCTTTTATTGTAGTTATTCAAAGACCGTACAATCCATTTAGAATCCCCGATCCAATGACCGTTCGTTCTTAATACAAATTCATGCGTTATGTAAGCGAGCGTGTTAGCAATAAAAAGTGATTCACCTGTATTTGAAGAACCGATTAAATCATCTAAGGCATCACTTATAAAATATCTTTTTAATCTAATCGTCTCTTCCGGCCATTTTTCCGGACCTTTTTCTAGTAATTGTGCAGCTTCTTTTTTTATAGACTGAACAATCCCATTATCCACTAAAATAATTCCCTCGGAAATCATTCTTGGGAGTGACGGTCTAGCCCTCTTACAGTCGCTTTTAAAAAAGGCTTGGTATGAAGTCAGACTATGAGCAAAAACTTCAATTGCCCACCCAAATTCAATGAGTGACTCCCTAAAAGAAGAGGTGAAATTCTCATCAAAAATAACAATATCAAGGTCGGACGTATGTGTAGCTTCGCCTCTCACTACGCTTCCGGCGAGTAATGCACCTTGGCAATGAGGGTAATGTTTAAAAATGAATTGTGTAGCTGCTTGCAGCGGTTCTAACCTTTTTATCTCTTTCATCGTATTCCTCCAGAAAATGATATATATTATTTTTCTGGTTAGAACGCGGAAATTCCTTTTAAAAATAGATTTGAATAAATATGTGATTTATAAGAAATTTCAGAATTTAATCTTTATTAAAATGCAAACATAGTGTATGATAATGAACAGCAGTTTTATGGCTGACAACTTAACTAGTTATCGGAGAAGGTTTTATTTCTTTAATTGTTTTGACGATAAACACAGGGACAGGCAGAAGGCTGAGTTTTCCTAATGAAGTAATGATGCGAATGTACTTCATTTCACCTTCCACATCAATTTCATCTCCGATATTCCAGCATTCCATTGATTTTTGACTAAGAACAGGAAGGATTTTCAGCACATCGCCATCAAAGGAGATGTTATCTTTCACCTCTAAAAAAGAAAGGCGATCCATTTTTTTATAGTGATGCTTTGGATATGTTCTTTTTTTAAATACTGTTCCCTTAATTCTCACTCAAGCCACCTTCTCTTTTTTATCAGATTATTCCTTCCGCTTTGCTGTAAACAAGAGAAGAAAAAAATGATGGTCTCTCTTGTTTACTTCTCAGCAAAAAACATCATAGCATAGCGTTTAAACAGCACTAGTTAATTTTCTTAGCTGAGCCTTCAAGCTGGATAAAATTTTTCACTGTAGATTTACTTCCGCAAGACTCGCGTACGATTAGTTCATCTTTTAATACAAACTTTTTTTGTTCTAACGCTTTTCCGCTCATTAACCCAAGCAATAATTCCATCGCTTTTTTTCCAATTTCATATTTAGGCTGTTCAATCGTTGTAATATGAGGTTCAATGATATCCGACATTTTTGAGTTATCAAACCCTACTACAGCTATATCTTCAGGCACTTTTAAACCGCTGTCTTTTGCCGCTTTTATCGCTCCTATCGCCATTTCATCGTTAAAAACAAATACAGAAGTTGGTCGTTGCTCTAACGATAATAGCCTGATCATTTGATGATAACCGGACTCTAAGCTAAAATCTCCTTCTTGAATAAAAGCGGAATCCACGGGTAAATCGTGACTAATCATCGCCTGGCGGTACCCTTTTAATCGGTCACGGCTTAAGATAACATTCATAGGGCCCGTGATGTGCGCGATTTTCGTATGCCCAAGGCTTATTAAATGCTCCGTTATTTTTCGCGCGCCGCTAATATTATCAATAGATACGGTAGAGATATCTAAGCCATCTATATACTCGCACGCAAGAACCGTAGGGAACTGTCTGGAGACTTGTTCAATTCTGTCTTTATCCATGCGGGCTGTTAGAAGGATCATGCCGTCCGCTTGCTTTTGGAATAATAAATCAACAAACTCTCCTTCTCGCTCAATGTCATTTTCTGTGTCTCCTAAAATCACTCGGTAGCCGCTTTTAATGGCCGTATGCTGAATTCCTTTAAGAACTTCAGAAAAAAACGGGTGGGTAATATCAGGAACAACTACTAAAATGGTTTTTGTTTCTTTTTTTCTGAACTGTCTTGCGATGATATGGGGCTGATAATTTAATTCTTCAATGGCTTTTAAAACTTTTTCCTGCGTTTCTTTGCTTACTAGGTGGGGCTGACTAAGAACTCGCGAGACAGTAGCTGGAGCTACATTAGCTAGTTTGGCCACATCACTCATTTTAACTGACATACGTTCACTCACCTTTATCTGTAGTAATTAACATTTTATAATAAAAAGTTCTATCCGCTTTGCATCTATCTTTATTATACATTACTAGCATAATAAAGCCTCTCTTTATCATCATGATGGGGGCCGAATAGAACAATTAAGACTATTTTAAACTAGCTATGCCCACAAGTTCTGATCTTCTTTCAAGCATAAACCATGAAAAGTGATGCAAAACATATCTTTTTATGCTTCGCATCACTTCAGTCAATCACGTTAAATGTTTAGGCCTTCTTTAATATTTAATCCTTCTCTAATTGACTTTAACGTTACTTCGTTTGACCATTCTGGTCGATCAGGGTAGGCAAATACAGAGTTTGTTACGATGCCGTCAAAATTAATTTCTCTCAATTTGCGATACAGTGCGTCAAAATCAATTTCTCCTTCACCAGGATTTAAATGCTGGTGAATCGTTACCTTCGCATCAGGCGGATTTACAATATAGCGCAGTCCAAACGCTGCTTTATGGTTAAGCGTATCAGCAATCAGAACGTGTGCAAGCAAATCACCTGCTTCATCAATATGCTTTGCTACATCGCCAATGCCATCGTCATAAAAGAAAGCATGAGGAACAGAATAAACTAATTTAATCCAGTCTTTATCCAGCGCACGAATCATTGCAATAGCTTCTGTATTTAACTCAATAAAATCA
Source organism: Priestia sp. MDV22-iso46 (assembly GCF_058629175.1). Classification (NCBI taxonomy): domain Bacteria; kingdom Bacillati; phylum Bacillota; class Bacilli; order Caryophanales; family Bacillaceae; genus Priestia; species Priestia sp. MDV22-iso46. The sequence goes on along the minus strand of NZ_JBZVWT010000003.1, from coordinate 220,129 downwards.
TTTGGATGCGATTGGAGGTTAAGCTTAATTCCTTCTTTTTCAAAAATCGGCATCAGCTCTTCCATCGATTTAACAAAAGCCGCTTCGCTTTCAACAGGCCGGCTCTTGTCGCCGCTGAATTCACTGTTCATTAAATCTACTTCCAGCTCAGAAGTAATTTCAATTGTACGCTTCCAGTTCCTTACTGCCGCTTCGCGTTCCTGCTCATTTGGTGAAGACCACTGCTGCACCGGAAGCACAGAAGAAATTTTCACACCAGCATCGGCACAGTATCTTTTTAAGTCTTTTATACGCTGTTTATCAACTTTTGGGTATTCATAAAACCAAATAAAATCTTTACGCGGAGATAACTCTACGTATTCATAACCTAATCTTGCAACTGTATCAATCGTATCTTTTAAACTTGTATTATCACGGTAATGTGACGGATCATATGCTAAACGCAATGTAAAACTCCCCTTTCTTTTATGCACACTAGACGTGTCCATCCCCTAAGTTTTAATTAAGCTGTTTCGTAAGCAAAACGTTTTTACGCTTACAGTTTGCCGGCTGCGGTTAACGTTTTATAATAAAAATCCGGACGTTCACCTAACGAAATAGGAACAATGTTTCCTGATTTTTTTGCTTCTAAGCAAGCATCTGAAGTAACGGCCGCAACATAACCATCCCAAGCAGTTGGTCCATTCACTTCGCCTTTAAGCGTTGAATTAATCCAGTCTTGCAGCTCTGTATCATAAGAGTCAATGAATCGATCTTTCCAATCTACTAAAATTTCAGTAGATTTTTTTGCTTCACTGTGTAACACGACGCTTGAAGGTTCAGGTAAGTTGGCAATTCCTGTTTCTCCTACTACTTGACATTGAATATCATAGCCGTACTGGCAGTTTACAAAAACCTCAGCATCAATTCGGACGCCTTGCTTTGTTTCAAGCAGCACCATGATTGGATCTTGCAGATGTTCAAGTGCCTTGCTCGTTTTTCGCGGTGCCACGATTTGAACAGATACATAATCGTCATTTAATAACCAGCGCAACACGTCAATTTCGTGGATGAATGTATCAACAATTGACATATCACCCGTGTATGTATCAGGTACCGTAGGATTTCTGTGTGCGCAGTGAACCATTAATGCTTCACCAATTTGCCCGCTTTCAATCACTTTCTTTAAAGCGCGATACCCTGTATCATAGCGGCGCATATAGCCGACTTGCACCAATGGCTTGCCGTGTGTAATTTCAGCGTCAACGATTCTTTTGCAGCCCTCTGCTGTTGTAGCAAGCGGCTTTTCGCAAAATACAGGTTTTCCAGCTTGAATCGCTGCCAGCACAAACTCCTCGTGCGTCGGTCCCCAAGACGTAACAACAACTGCATCTACATCTTCTGACTTAATCAGCTCATGTCCGTCATCATAAATAACGGCATCCAAATTTTGATTTTTTACAACAGCTTTTGCTTGTTCTTGATTTACATCCGTAACCGCAACAATTTTGCCGCTTGATAATGTATTGGTAATTCTTCTAATATGATCTTGTCCAATTGCTCCTGTTCCAATAACGCCAATTTTTAATACCATAATCAATGGCCTCCTTTAATATGTGAACTTAAATAATAGTGCTTAAAAATAGAAATAGATGCTTGCTGCCATACTTTTTATTTTGCTTTAAAAACTTTATATGACGCTTCTTTCTTATCCCATGCCGCTGCAAAAACAGTAGCAGTTAACCCTAAGGCTGCTGCAAAAAAGAAGCCTGCTTTAAGTCCCATCCAAGAATTTAATATTCCTGCAGCAAAAGGACCTCCGAATATTCCTAACGCATACAGCGCTTGGTAGACTCCCATCGCCGTAGCTCTTTTTTCTACAGCTATTCTTTCAATAGACATTCCTAACATAAGAGGAAACACTAATCCTAATGAAAAACCGTTCACACTTTGAATGATACAAAGCAAAAGTTTATTTTCCGTCATAGGAATCATACAGGTAAAGAATGCGGCCAGAAAAAATGCGGCCTTCAAGATGCTCCATTTTCCAAAGCGCCAAACAAATAGCTTTTCCATAATAAGAGGAGCAGCTGCATGAGGGATCATAAAGGAAAAGACAATCAAACTCAGCTCTCTCTCTCTAAATCCTGCGCTTAATGCGTACGCAGGAGTAAAACCAAACATAGTCGTGAAAATAATGCTGTGTGCTAAAATAGACAGCAGCGAAATTTTTAATAGCGAAGGCTCTTTTATTACGCCCATTAATTCCTTAAGCTTTATAGGTGATCTCTTTATGTTCTGTTTAGGCTCGTGAATGAAAAGAGAAAGAACGGCGCCTATTACACTCAAGATCGTCCCTATCCAAAACGGAGCGTGCCATCCCCACTTACTCACGATGTAACCGCTTAAACTCATACCCAAAAGCTGAGCCAAAACCACTATAAATGAGATGATATTCATAGCACGAGTAGTTTTTTCACGTTCAAAGTAGCATGAATATAAAATCGTAAAGGCAACCCACGTTGCCGCTGCCAATCCAGCTAAACACCGTGATATAAACACGCCTATTAAGCTATCGGTCAACGAAAATAGCAGGCAGCTGGACATGCTGGCTACCATGCCGAAGATAACAAACGGTTTTCTCATTTTCACAAAGTCTGAAAAGATCCCGAGCGGAAGGCGACATAACAGCTGCATGAGTCCATAGCTGCTTAACACTAAACCAATAAAGGCATACTTGCCTCCCAGCTCTTCCATATAAGGAGACAAAATAGGTACGTAAATAAACTGCGAGAACCAAAAGATAAACGAAACAGCTGCAAAAAGATACTTATCTTTGACGGTACTTATAGCACTCAACTAATCACTTCCATTTTGTTACTGCGAAAAAACCGACTTTTATTTTTTATTAGATTGTACTACAGGGTACCAGCAAATGTCGCTAGTATCCCATAGTACGATAAGTAAATTCTTAGTAGCGTGCCGTAACCATTTTCTTTCTTGTATAGAACTCTACGCCGTCCGTACCGTTGGCATGAAGATCGCCGTAGAAAGAGTCTTTCCAGCCTGAGAATGGGAAGAACGCCATAGGTGCCGGCACCCCTACATTCACTCCTAGCATGCCCGACTCAATATTTTCACGGAACTCGCGTACGCTTGCGCCGCTGTCTGTATAGATACAAGCTCCGTTTGCGAATCGAGAGTTATTGGCAACGTCAATTGCTTCTTCTAACGTTTTTACACGCACGATAGAAAGCACCGGTGCAAAGATTTCATCTTGCCAGATTTTCATTTCTTGTGTAACGTTATCAAAAATAGTTGGTCCAACAAAATAGCCGTTCTCTTTTACTGCATGATCTTCGCGGCCGTCACGAACTAAGCGAGCTCCTTCTTCTACGCCAGATTCAATATAGCTAAGCGTACGTTCTTTATGGTTTTCACGAATAACCGGTCCTAAGAAAACATCTTTTTCTAATCCGTTTCCAATTACGATGTTGTTTGACTCTTGAACAAGTCGTGAAATTAATTCATCTGCCACGTCTTCTTGCACCGTTACGACAGATGCTGCCATGCAGCGTTCACCTGCTGATCCGAAAGCAGCTCCGATAATTTGTTTTGTTGCTACGTTTAAGTCAGCATCGTTTAATACGATTGAGTGGTTTTTAGCACCCGCTAATGCTTGAACACGCTTTAAGTTTTCTGTACCTTTTTTATACACATATTCAGCTACTGGCTGCGAACCTACAAACGAAATAGCTTTCACTAATTTATGTTCAAGAAGGCCATTTACCACATCATGCGCGCCGTTTACAATGTTTAATACGCCTTTTGGCAATCCAGCTTCTTCAAATAATTCTACTAATCTTGCTGCTAAAAGCGGCGTGCGCTCAGACGGCTTTAATACAAATGTATTACCGCAAGCAATCGCAAGAGGGAACATCCAGCAAGGAACCATCATTGGGAAGTTGAACGGCGTGATCCCGCCAATAACGCCGATTGGATAACGATACATGCCAGACTCAATGCCAGTTGCAATGTCAGGAAGCTGTTTTCCCATCATTAACGTAGGAGCACCTGCTGCAAATTCTACGCATTCAATTCCGCGCTGTACTTCTCCGCGCGCTTCATTAAAGCTTTTTCCGTTTTCAAGCGTCACAAGTTTTGCTAATTCGTCCCAGTTATCTACTAATAGCTGCTGATATTTAAATAAGATACGCGCACGTTTTGGCACCGCAGTTTTTGACCATCCTTTGAAGGCTTCATTCGCAGCTTGCACCGCTTGATCTACATCTGCTTTTGTTGAAAGAGGCACCTCTGCAATAACTTCACCCGTTGCAGGGTTATAAACTGGTTCTGTAAGACTTGTAGATGAATCCACCCATTCGCCGCCAATATAGTTTTTTACCGTTTTTACTGTTGTTTGTGTCATGTTCATTCTCCTCTCAATTTTTGATTACGCTTGTTGCAGTACTTCTTCAGCTGTTTCCATAAACTGCTTAATTTCTTCTACAGTTGGCATTGCATCGGAAGAGCTGTGTTTTGAAATAACGATGGAAGCAGAAGCACCGCCAAATCTCATAGCTTCAGGAATTGTAAACCCTTGCATTAACCCGGAAATAAAAGCAGATGCGTAGGAGTCGCCAGCTCCAAATGTTTTGAGCACTTTTGTTTTAAAGATGCCGCCTCGATGAGACTGGCCGTCTTTCGTATAAGCAATCGACCCTTCTCCCCCGTGCTTGATGACGACAATCTTAGCATGATGAGAAAACCATCGTTCAGCTGTAACTTGATCATTTGATTCTTCATAATTTAAAAGCTTTTCCATCATATCGAATTCTTCTCGCGTACCGATAATCACGTCTGATTTCTCTGCTGCTAAATTATAATAGACGGCCGTTTCAGCTTCTGACTCCCACGTGTATGGGCGGTAGTCAACGTCAAAGAATACAACCACGCTATGTTTTCTCGCGTATTCAAGAGCAAGAAACACTGCTTCTCTTGAAGGACTTTTAGCAAGAGCCGTTCCAGAGATGAGCAGCGATTTTGATTGCTTGATGTACTCTTCAGAAACTTCCGTCGGATCAAGCTTTAAATCTGCCACGTTATCACGGTACATAAGGATGCTGCATTCTTCAGGACTTTTAATTTCAGTAAAGGCCAGTCCCGTTACGGCTCCTGTTTGATCAACTACAATGCCTTCTGTGTTGATGTTATGTTGATTTAAATATCTGGTGCTGAAGCGGCCCATTTGGTCATCTGACACTTTTCCAATAAAGCCTGTCTTCATTCCAAGTCTAGAAAGACCAATGGCGATATTAGCAGGAGATCCTCCTACGTATTTTGTAAACGTCATCGTGTCTTCCATCGGGCGATTAAATTCATTTGCATTTAAGTCGATGCAAAGCCTTCCTACTGCAAGAAGGTCAAATCGCTTTTGCGAATCGAATGTTAAATAACTCATAGTCACGTCTTCTCCTTACTTTAATGCTAATTTTTCTTCCATAATCCATTCATGATCTTTGCTATTATTAAATTTCCATGTTCGAACAGGACCAGCCATGACGTTTAAATAATAAACTTCATAACCCGGAGGAGCAGATACCGGGTGATACCCTTTAGGAACCAAGACTGCATCTCCATCTTTAATGATCATTGTTTCATCTAGAGATTGATCGTCCGTATATACCCGTTGAATCGCAAATCCATGTCCTGGGTTAACTTTATGATAGTACGTCTCCTCTAAATACGATTCATGCGGCAAGTTATCTTGATCATGCTTATGAGGAGGATAGCTTGACCAGTTTCCTTCCGGCGTAAACACTTCGACTACTAGCAAACTATCAGCCGGCTTTTGTTCTGGAAGAATGTTATGGACTTGTCTCGCGATATTTCCTGCTCCGCGATGCTCTACGCCCACATCCTGCGGCGTAATTAAACGAGCAGGGTATGTACCTTTTCCAGGTGCTGCGCACACCGCAATTTCCAAGTCGGTTACAGCTTCTACTTCATAGTGATCATCATTCGATACATATACGGAGTACGGAGGGATTTTTTCAAAGATATCCATTCGCTGTCCGATATTTTCCCATTTCTCTTCTTTTGTAGAAACGTTGGACTTACCGGTTAAAATCACAATACAAATCTCTTGATTTTCCGTGTTCTTTTTAAGCTTTTGACCTTTTTTTAATGAGTAAACGTCAAAGCCAATGTACTCCCATCCTGCAGATTGTGGGGTGATGCTTAGCACGTTTCCATCACTGTCAGCTGTTTTTGTTGGTACGATTAAATCAGCCATTACTTTCCACACCTTTCTATTTCTTATTTTTTAACGTGTTTATGCTAGGGACACTTTTTGCTAAAGCTTCTAGTTTTTTAAGAGCTTAATATTTTCTTGCTTTTTGCAACTGGCTTTCTTTGCCTTCAAACGCCGTTTGAACGTCTGAGCTTTCAGATACGGCTGCTACTCCTACATGCCACCAAGAATCGTAGCCGTCCGTCATTGTTTTTGGAAGAACTTTAATGTCAATCAGTGTACTAACACTTTGCTTTTTTGAATCTTCAATGGCACATTCAAGCTCTTCCATCGTATACACTTCATATGTTTTTGCTCCGTACGCAGCTCCAGATTGAGCAAAGTTGATGCGCATAATATCTCCATCAAGCTGCCCCGTCCGTGGATTACGAACGCGGAATTCTGTGCCGAAGCTTTCAATTCCATTATCCATTTGCAAGTTGTTGATGCAGCCAAAGCCTGAATTATCAAAAAGAACAATATTTATTTTAATTCCTTCTTGAATGCTCGTTACCAGCTCACTATGAAGCATTAAGTAGCTTCCGTCTCCTACCATCGCATACACTTCTTTATCCGGCTCAGCCATCTTAGCGCCCAAGGCAGAAGCAATTTCATAGCCCATACATGAATATCCGTATTCAAGGTGATACGTATTACGTTCATTTGAGATCCACATGCGCTGAAGGTCACCCGGGAGGCTTCCCGCTGCACATGTAATAATAGAATCAGGTGCAATTAGTTCGTTTACTTTACCAAGCACAGTCGTTTGGACAAGTTCTGTGCTCAGGCTATCTTTATATTCCGACAGGCTTTGATCAAAATGCCCTTTGATTTCCGGAACAAATTCTTCGCCTGTGTATGCAATGTTTTTTAGACGAGTCAGCTCTTCATTCCACTCTGATTTAGCTTCTTCAATTTCAGTTTCATAGCCTGATTTGTAGCCTTCTAACGCAGACGAAAGAGCTTCAAGACCCACTTTGGCATCCGCGACAATTTTGGTAGCCTCCAGTTTTGACGCGTGAAATTCAGAAATATTAATGGTTAACACATCCGTCTCAGCGTAAAACAGCTTTGAAGAAGTCGTAAAATCTGTGAAACGTGTCCCCACACCAATAATTAAATCCGCGGATTGTGCTATTTTATTAGCAGCGCTGTTACCCGTTACGCCAACTCCTCCTAGATTTAAAGGGTGATTGCTTTCAAGACCGCTTTTTCCAGCTTGCGTTTCGCTAAACGGAATATGAAACTTTTCAGCAAATGCAGAAAATGTATCCGCAGCCTCTGAATAACGAACGCCGCCTCCTAAAATAAGAAGAGGCTTTTTCTTTGATTTAATCAGCTCCACCGCATTTCTAATACTTTCTTGCGAAGGCTCGCGGCGTTCAATTAGGTGGGTACGCTCACGGAAGAAACTTTCTGGAAAATCCCACGCTTCCCCTTGTACATCCTGCGGCAGCGCGATTGTAACGGCTCCTGTATCTGCCGGATCTGTTAATACACGCATCGCATTGATCATAGCCGACATCAGCTGTTCTGGACGGCTGACTCGATCCCAGTACTTGCTGACGGACCGGAAGGCATCATTTGTAGAAAGAGATAAATCATGCGTTTGTTCAATTTGTTGAAGAACCGGATCTGGCTGGCGAGTTGCAAACACATCGCTTGGCAAAAGCAGCACCGGAATATTGTTTGCAGTAGCCGTCGCAGCCGATGTAACCATATTCGCTGAGCCTGGACCAACGGAAGAAGAGCAGGCCATGATTTGCTTTCGATGTTTTTGTTTTGCAAAAGCTACTGCAGCATGAGCCATTCCCTGCTCGTTTCTGCCTTGATACACTTCAAGCTCCCCTGGGTTTTCCTGCAGCGCTTGCCCGATCCCCACCACATTTCCATGTCCAAAAATGGTGAATACTCCTTTGATGAAACGCTCTTTTTTTCCATCAAACTCTACATATTGCTGATTTAGAAATTTTACTAAAGCTTGACTAGTTGTTAACCTTATCGTTTTCATATACCTTCCTACCTTATCTTCTGAAATTAATCACCATCAGATTGATTTTTCTACCCTTTTTTCTTTTTTTAAATGAAATCGATTTCATTCCATGCGATAAATGAGGTTCTATCCTCTTACTTACTAGCTCTTTCCTTTGTTTTAGCTCCTATTTAGCGATGAGACAAATACTTTCAATCCCTGTACTTTTTAATACTTGAAGATGGAGAAAAGCTCGAAAATTCATCATAAATTCCACTTTCTAATGAAATCGATTTCATTTGGTGTTAAAAAAATATTTTTCAAACTCCATCCTTAACTTCCCCATCAATTTTTCATGTTCTGTCTTACTTGTAAAACCAATCTTATTATACATTTAGCTTCGTTCAATGAAATCGATTTCATCTAATTTTAAAAGCGCTTTCTTATCTATGAACCTAGTTTATAATATTCAGTTTACTTTGTAAACACTTTTTTAAAAATTTTGTTAGTTTATCTTTTCATTCATTGTAACCGCTTTATAGAGGAGCACGATGTGAAGAAAAAAGAAAAGGCATACTTCTATGTATGCCTACTGGCTCTAGATCTAAGCATATGTATAATAACTCAAAAACACTTATTCTTCCGCAAGGATAAGTGTAATCTCATTTTCTTTTGCATAGTGCTGATAGCTGACGTCCACTTTATCTGTAATTAAATAATCCACTTCATGCAGCTGACAATACGTAATCATTGCATACTTATCAAATTTTGTATGATCTGCTAATAAAAACACTTTTGTACTTCTTTTTATGACCGTTTCTTTGATTTCACTTTCAACGGGCGATGAATTGGTAACGCCATTTGATATGGAAATACCCGTAGAAGCCATAAATACTTTATCAAAGTTGTAGTTCTTTACAGGATTGGCATGGTTAAAGCTTGAAAATGATTGAGTTTCACGCTCAAGATAGCCGCCCGTAGAAATTACTTTTAACGCATCAAAAGGCAAGGCTTTTACTATAACATCTAAACTATTGGTAACAATCGTTATTGATTTGTCTTTTAGAAATTCAATCATTTCTAACGTGGTGGTTCCTGAATCAATAAAGATGACGTCTCCGTCTTCTACGTACTGAGCTGCCGTTTTGGCAATTAAACGCTTTTGAAACTGATTTCTTGTTTGTCTTTCATTAAATGATTCAAGCTTCACATGGTTAACGGCTACTCCGCCATATACTTTTTTAATATGCCCTTCATCCACTAACTTTTGAACGTCGCGTCGAATCGTGTTTTTGGAGACTTCAAACACCGAAACCAAATCATCTAATGAGACAGATTCATGTTCAAAAACATACTCTTGAATTTGTTGAATTCGCTTCGTTTTTAACATTTCTACCTCTCCCGTTTATCTTTCTTTTCGCTTTTTTGTTACTTACTATTATAACCTTTACAAAAGGCATTTTCTAGAAGAGTAACTGCTAAAACAAAGAGAGTTTGAGACATAACTACATCAATTCCAGCTAAAGACAAACAAGTTAGATACATAAGCTAGTATAAATCGTTTGTTGCACCGCTGGTGATTTTCGTGCAAGGCTTCGCTTCCTGCGGGGTCTCACCTCTTCCGCTTTTCCCGCAGGAGCCTTCGCCTTCCCCTCCAATCAACAGCTAGAAGCAACTACATACCTGAAACCTACGCTCATCATCACCATGAAAAAATCCGAACGAGTTTGATTCTCCATCAAGAATCTCCATTCATCGTTCGGATATTGCTTCAACTATAATGCTTTTGTCCCAGCCTCTTTTTTATTAAGCCTTATGACTTGTATGAAACTCTCTCATTTTCTCTTTTACAGTCGCCATAACCGCTTCTTTTCCCGGTGTAAGAATGGTTCGCGGATCATACACTGCACTGTCGCTTTCCAATGTTTGACGGACAGCGCGCGTCCAGGCCTGAAGGCACTCTGTGTTCACATTGATTTTCGCATGTCCAAGAGCTATTGCTTTTTGAATTTGATAGTTTGGTATACCCGAACCGCCGTGTAAAACCAGCGGTACATCTGTTAAGTCAGCTATTTCTTTCATTTCATCAAAGCCTAGCTGCGGTTCGCCTTGGTACTGTCCGTGAACTGAACCTAAAGCAGCCGCCAAAGCATCGACTCCCGTTTCTTTTACAAGACGCAGACATTCGGCAGGGTCAGCGTACACGATGTTGCCAACAAGCCCGTCTTCCATGCCTCCGACTGTTCCGACTTCGGCTTCAACGGAGACATACTGAGCAGCAGCATAGTCTACTACTTGCTTAGTCATGGCAATATTTTCATCAATTGGATAGTGAGAACCGTCAAACATGACCGAGCTAAACCCAGCGTCGATAGCTTTTTTACATCTTTCTACACTCATACCGTGATCTAAGTGAAGCGCGACAGGAACTGTAATGTTCATTTCGTCTAACAAGCCTTCAATCATGCCTACAATCGTTTTAAATCCGCCTAAATAGTCTACAAGCCTGTCTGAAACGGCTGCAATGACAGGCGCTTTTTCCTCTTCGGCAGCTTGTAAAATGGCCTGTGCCCACTGCAGGCTGTTAATATTATACTGACCAACCGCATAGTTTCCTTTTTTAGCGGCATGAAGCATATCTTTCATTGATACTAGTTTTGAAGATACTAACGTCACCGACTGACACTCCTTATCATGAATATGATTTTGTTGTTTGAAAGCTGTAGTATTCCGAGATAGCCTTAATGGTTGTCTCTTTAGCCGTCTTAATTGCTTCTTCCGCGTTTAATTGATAATATTCAGGTCGAAATAGCTCTACAGATACCGCGTCATCATAGCCTTTTTCCTTTAATGTTGAGAAAATAGCAGCTAAATCAATTGCTCCTAGACCTGGCCATACTCGGTCTTCATCTGTTAAGAAGCCAATAGGAAAATCTTCCGTGTCATCAATATGAACGATAAATATTTTAGAAATATCCGCTTGTTTTAAGTCTTCTAGTTTTGATCCCATTGCATGGAAGTGGAAGCAGTCAAGTACTAAGCCTACGTTATCGCGGTTTACAGCTTGAACAATATCATAAGCTTGATCAAATGTATTAACCGTGCACTGAGGGTGTCCTACAAACTCAACGGCGATTTTAACTCCGTAAGGTTCAGCCAATTCCGATAATTCATTCAGCACTTGTACGCAGCTATTCTTAATCTCTGCTTTTACTATTTTTTGTTCCGTTACTAAAGGAACGGCTACAATATAGGGAGCACCTATCTTTTGAGCGGTTTCTAGCATACTTTTAAACTCTTCTATCACTTCCTTGTACTCTTTTTCACTGCGGTTATTAAAGAAGACTAAAGCATTCAGCGCTAGCGGTTTAATATGATTTTCATTAAAAAACTGCGCTAAATCATCCATTGAGTGGCTTTCTAAATACTCAGGCAGCTTATCCATTGTACGAATTTCGATATAATCATATCCGTGCTTGTTGCAATACTCAAGGTCCTTTACAAGATTTGAATTTTCTAATGTTGTTGCTTCGTTAAAACATAGTTTCATAATCATTCTCTCCATTCTTTACTTAAATAATTTTATTGTCATTCATGACGTCAGCGTCTTCATTATCATAGCTGCGGAACCTTTGCTCCAGTTCTTCAAGTGTAAGCCCTTTCGTTTCTGGTAAAAACTTTTTAACAAATAAAATCGCTCCGATTCCGAGTACAACAAAAACAAAAAACGTAGTGGATAAGCCAATGCTGGCCAGTAAAACAGGAAACGTTAACCCTACAAGGAAGTTAATTCCCCACAGACAAAATACGGTAACACCCATCCCTAAGCCTCTTAATCGTAAAGGGAAAATTTCCGAAAGCATTAGCCACGTTACCGGGGATATAGCTCCCTGCTGAAACGCGAGGAACGTAATCGTTAGTGCTAATACGATATATGGAAGTGCCGCAGATCCTTCAAATACAAGAGAAAATATACCAATCAGCAGCAGGGCAGTAGTCGTTCCCACCAATCCCGTTATAAGCATTGGTCTGCGTCCAACTTTACCTAGCAGCCAAATCCCTACAAACGTGGCTAAAACAGATATGACTCCATTTCCGATATTTCCAATAAGAGCAGCTTCTGTTTGAAAACCTGCGTCTTTTAAAATTTCAGTGCCGTAATACATGATGGAATTTACGCCGGTAATTTGCTGTACGACAGCAATTCCAATACCAAGGAAAACGACTCTTCGAACCCACGGAGTTGTTAAGTCTTTAAACGTTGCTTTTTCCATTTTTGCTTCTTTCTCGTAAGCGCTCTCAATCTCCTGCAGCTCTGATTTGGCTCGTTTACTTTCTCGTATCTTTTGAAGAACCGTTAGCGCTTCGTTATTTTTCCCTTTTGACACAAGCCAGCGCGGACTTTCTGGTACTCTAAGCATGCCAAAGAATAAAAAGACAGCTGGAATGGCAGCGATTGGCAGCATATATCGCCAAACGTGAGGGTTTTCTCCTAGCATATTTCCGATAATCGCGTTAAACGTAAAGGCAAGAAGTTGACCAGTAACAATCATAAGTTCATTTTGAGTTACCATTTTCCCTCTGCTTTCAGCTGGTGACATTTCAGCTAAATATGTCGGTACGGTAACAGATGCGCCCCCTACAGCAAGTCCTAATAGGAAACGGCAAAGAATCATAACGGCTGCGTTTGGCGAAATTGTACATCCAATTGTGGAAACAAAAAATAGAATGGCGAGATACAGAATCGTTTTACGCCGCCCGTTATAATCTGCTAGCCTGCCGCCTATCACTGCACCAAATGCAGCACCAAATAACAGAGCGCTCGTTACAAGACCTTGAGTAAAAGAGTTGAGATTCAATTGATCAGATTCAGACATATAAGGCAGTGCCCCGTTAATAACTCCCGTGTCATATCCAAAAAGCAGTCCACCAAACGTAGAAACTAAAATGATCGTACGTAAAAATGAATGTTGATTTCCCTGTTTACCCATGCTAATTCCCCCGTCTTATTTTAAGAATGAATAACTAACTTTTCGTTAATGTACTTTCGGGCCATTAAAGCATATTCCAATGGATGCGCAATGGAAGGGTCCTGTTCCGCCTCAACCACAATCCATCCTTTGTAATTATAGTCAACTAACGCTTTATACACGTTTGTAAAATCTACACATCCATCACCCGGCACGGTAAACATACCGGCTAGAAACGACTGCAAAAATGACTTTCCTTCTCGCTTGCACTGCTCCAGTACGTTTCTTCTTGCATCTTTAAAATGAACGTGTTTAATACGATCTATATGTTTATGTAATAGCTCCATATAGTCTCCGTCAGAAACATAAATATGTCCCGTATCATATAAAAGATGAACATGATTTGCGTCCGTTCCTTCCATTAACCGATCAATTTCAGCTAATGTCTGTACACCTGTTCCCATATGGTGATGATAGACAAGACGTAAACCGTATTCTGCTGCGATTTTTCCCAGCTCATTTAATCCTGCACATAAAGCTTCCCATTCTTGATCACTGAAATAAGGTTTTTCAGCAAAAACATTTCTTTCAACCCCTTGAACACTGTAAGTTTGCTCAGATACGACCGCCACGTCAGCATGCACTTCCTGTAGATACTGACAATGTTTGTGAAATAAACTTAACGTCTCCTCTATCCCATCACGAATGATAAAACTGCTAAACCATTGACCCGCAATTCTTAAATTTCGAAGCTCAAGCTCTTTGTTTAATATGCTTGGTTCAGGAAAAAAACCTCCCACTTCTGTTCCTTGAAAGCCCGCTACGACGATATCGCTTAACAGATGCTGCAATGTGTTTTCTGCACCAATTTCAGGAATATCATCATTTCTCCAGCCGATTGGAGCAATTCCCCACAGAATATTTTCGTTTCCCATTTTGATTCCTCTTTTCCCCTTATTGTGTAATGCTGCCTCACTAGCAATAGATAGTGATAAAACTTAACAATCCTATAACTCTACAAATGAAATCGATTTCATTTGTAGATAAAAAAACTCTTTTGTTATGTGTTGGTTAAATATTGGTTAAGTTTGAATTAATATTAATATTAAAAACGCTTTCAGTCAATGATAAAATTTCAGAATTTTTTATACACTGCATCTGCCTAAAAGCTTATTCCTTCTAAAAATGCTACTTATAAAAGATATCGTATCCACTTATATAACCACAAAAAAAGCTTTATCTACTGTTATTTCAACAATAGATAAAGCTTTTATGAGCAAAGTTATATTTCTTATTTTAATAGTATGATTATTTAGTATGAATTTATGGAATAGATTTATAAAAAAATGACCTGCATCCTTTTTATAATCAGTTTCCTTTTACTTTTATAATAGCTTCTCCATAGCTTGTCATTGACGTTTTAAATTCAGTTATGAACTGTTCTATTTTTGAAATAGATTTTTTCATTTCATCGTCCCCTTTGCCTCTTATATAGCTCTATTATCAACAATTGTCTGCTGTTTGACAAAGTCAGTGGAAACGGAAACATTTCACATGAAAACGTACACATACCTGTTAAAAGAAGCAAATCTTCTCATTTGCTTAGTATTTCATCATTTTTCTTTCTTTTTTAGGGTCTCTTCTTACGTTTTTTGCTTATCCAACAAAAGGATTTATGAGAACTTTCCTTTAAAAGCGGCAGTGCGCTTCGCTCGCATTCCCTCATACTAACAGCAGGATCACTATGTGCATTAACATTAGGCTTACCTTTTCTTACCTTTTCTTCCCTTTCCTCTTTTTATCCAAATTACCTCTTGCCTTAAAGTAGACTTTAACGTTTAAGCTAGTTTTATAGCTTTAAAAAACAAAAAAGGAGAAATACTATGCTGATTAAAAGGATTATGGTGCAACTCCCCGGCGGACTTCAGGCTAGACATACAGCTTTATTTGTACATAAAGCTTTCTCTTTTAAAAGTAACATTCTTCTTGCGAAAGACGGAAAATCTGCGAATGCCAAATGCATAATGAAGGTTATGGAGCTAGCTGTTAAAGAAGGAGATGAAATTACCTTACTGACAGGTGGAATCGATGAACACGCCGCCGTTCGCACCCTTGAAGAATTTCTTTTAACTAAACATAGATAAAAAGCTGCTACACTATTCCTTACTCTCCTTTTTTTCATAAAATCATAGAAAGCAAAATTTTTTTAAAAAACTCTTGCTTTAAAGTCGACTTTAACGTTTAAGCTAGTGTTGTAGCTTTTAAATACATCAAGCGTAGTCAGTGAATGCCATTGTGCTAGCAACTGGTTATGTTTAATACGAAAGGATTGTGTTTTTACTTATG
This sequence comes from Priestia sp. MDV22-iso46, assembly GCF_058629175.1. Taxonomy (NCBI): domain Bacteria; kingdom Bacillati; phylum Bacillota; class Bacilli; order Caryophanales; family Bacillaceae; genus Priestia; species Priestia sp. MDV22-iso46. The sequence continues at coordinate 204,570 of NZ_JBZVWT010000003.1, read as the reverse complement.
TGTAATAATCATCAACATACAACAACATCACGTGTTCTAAGTGCGCCGCATGCAAAGGCAAAATTCGAGAACACGACAATTGAACGCAGAGAACTGCGAGCAGACGACGTTTTAATTGATATTAAGTTTAGCGGTATCTGTCACTCTGATATTCATAGTGCATTTGATGAGTGGGGCGGCGGAATGTTCCCGATGGTTCCTGGTCATGAAATCGCAGGAGTAGTTGAAGCGGTTGGAGAAAACGTAACAAAATACAAGGTTGGCGATCGCGTTGGCGTTGGATGTTTCGTTGACTCTTGCGGAGAGTGCGAGTACTGTGTGAACGGTGATGAGCAATACTGTACAAAAGGCGTTGTTCAAACGTATAATTCATTGGATTATGACGGAAACCGTACATACGGGGGCTACAGCCAAAAAATCGTCGTAAAAGAAGGATTCGTTGTTCGTATTCCTGATAATTTAAGTATGGATGCAGCAAGTCCGCTTCTATGTGCAGGGATTACAACATTTTCTCCGTTAAAGCACTGGAATGCCGGTCCTGGCAAGAAAGTTGCGATCGTGGGAATGGGCGGTCTTGGACATGTAGCGATTCAATTTGCACATGCAATGGGTGCTGAAGTAACCGTACTGAGCCGTTCTAACAATAAAAAAGAAGAAGCTCTAAGCTTTGGCGCAGACCATTATTTTGCGACAAGTGATGAGACGACATTCACTGAATTAGCAGGTCGCTTTGACCTTATCTTAAACACGGTATCGGCTAACCTGAACGTGGATCAATACTTATCTTTACTTCGCGTAGATGGAACGCTTGTTAATGTTGGCGCACCGGCTAACCCAGATCAATACAGCGTATTCTCACTTATCATGGGACGTCGCAGCATTGCTGGTTCACTTGTAGGCGGCATTCGTGAAACACAAGAAATGCTTGATTTTGCGGCTGAACACGGCGTTGCCCCTATGATTGAAGTTATCGATGCGAATCAAGTAGATGAAGCGTACGAACGCGTTCTTCGCAGCGATGTTCGCTATCGATTTGTTATTGATATCTCTACACTGTAAGTTTAGAAGAAAAGCGGGCAGCTAATTGAATTAGCTGCCCGCTTTTTATTCTTTATAAAATAAGAAAAACAAACGATAAATTAGGCTTTAGATGAAAGCTCTTCCTGATACTTTTGCTCTAATTTATCATAATAATCAATTTTCGTTTCAACTTTTCTAAAAGCTGCGTCCAGCTCTCTTTGTTTTTCCATCATTTTCTCTCTATGCTTTTCAAATATCTGCTTGCGCAAACCGATTGTATCATCGCCTTCTTGTGTTAATTCAACAATTTTACGTAATTCTAAAAGAGCAATATCCGTTTTTCGTAAGCAAATAATAAATTCTAGCCACTCGATATCGGACTCGCTAAAAATACGATTTCCGTTTTCATCTCTTTTTATAAAAGGTAAAAGCCCCTGCTGTTCGTAGTATCGAAGCGTATGCGTAGGCAGCCCTACCTTTGCAGCGGTCTCTTTAATATGATATTCCATTTCACTATACCCTCCATCGCCATTCTTAGTACGGCGTTTGCTTTATGTATCTAAGCTTCCCTTTTCACGGGTGCTTTCAACTCATCTTTTAGATTTCTACTATACGATATATATAATAGATTCCGCTATTTTCTTTGCTATAAGGTAACTGTATAAATAGTATCATAAACATTAAAGTAAACGTTAAGGCAACTTATAAAGAGCTGCCGTGAAGTCAGCAGCTCTTTTCATTTTTATATAAAATACGATTAATCTGCGGCCATCACTTTCCTTAGTTCATTTAATAAATAATCAAGGGTTTGACTGATTCGAACTGTATTACGGCTTGTAAAACCTTCTGTAAGTCCTAACATAACCATATGCTCTCTTTCTGTTTCGATTTCTGTCATTAAGACTTGCATGACAACTCCTTTATACCACTTCACAGCTCATCACCCCTTTTTACTATACATATATCTCATATGCGGTAATCTTAAACCTATCATACAGGTTTTTGGGGGTGAATAGCGAGTTTTATAGCTTCAACAGTTTTATTTTTTATAAAGTCAATATACTAATATACTTATTGAAATAGAAAGTATCACTCCACTTTCTGTTAGAAGTTAAGAAAAGGCCTCCATTTAGGAGGCCTTTTCTTATTTCTTATAAAGCAGTCTAATACAAAGCCTTAGCCTCTAAAATATTCTCTATAATACGAACCTTTCTCACACTCTATCTCATAGCGCAGCCTCGTTTGCTTTCTGTAAAGCTCTTCGGACAGCTCATTAAATTCACCTTCTGTGATAGATCCATGAATTAAATTGTTGAATAAATTATTAAGATGTTCAGTTAATTCTTGAAGTTTTTTTTCTTTCAATGAACGTCACCCTTTAAAATAATTTTCATCTCCTAAAATTATATCAAATAAAACGTTTTCATACGATATATTTTTTTAATGAATTATCGTATTAAAGTGATGAAAGTATTTTTTAACTACCGCAAAACAGTCGAAAGGCTCAGATAAATCATTAATCACATGATTTCAGCAAAAAAGAAGTGGATAAAGACCGCGGACAAAAAGGCAAATGGTATCAACCGTTTTGACAAAAGCATAGGATGAAAAGAAAAATTAAACGAGAAAAGGAGAATGAGTATGCACTATACACCTTATTATCATCAGTGGCAGACCCCATTGTACTACGGCTGGCAGCCATATAGTTATTATGTGCCGAATCACTATCACACCAGCGAACAGTTTCAGCAAAGAAACGGTAAATTAAAGGACTACGGACCAAGGCCATTTGTTATTAACATTAATGAAGCGTCAAAGCAAAATAATACGTACCGCACTGCTTTATGGACGGGAACACATTTACAAGTGACGTTAATGAGTCTTAAACCCGGTGAAGATATCGGCTTAGAAATCCACCCTAACGTTGATCAATTCCTGCGCATTGAACAAGGGCAAGGCGTTGTTCAAATGGGCAAAAGTAAAAACAATCTAACCTTTAAACGAAAAGTCTACGATGATGATGCGATATTTATCCCTGCCGGAACGTGGCATGATGTCACCAATACGGGTACCACTCCGCTAAAGCTTTACTCCATATACGCTCCTCCAAACCATCCGTTTGGCACAGTTCATGTGACAAAAGCAAACGCCCTGGCTGAAGAACATTAAAGATAAGCAGAGCGTTATGCAGGATTGGAAAGCTTTTTCAGGATCAATACTAAGTGAATAGACGGATGTTGACTAAAGAAGCTCGCTAGAAAATCGGTGTATGACCTTTTCTAGCGGGCTTTTTTTAAACTTGCTATACATACAGGATTTTATAGCCAAGGAAAGAATTATAGAATAAACTAATCTTTTTAAACAGCTCAAAATAACTGAAAGGCAAACAGGCGATGAAAATATTTTATAAAATTCCCAAATCAAACGTAAATCCTTCTCTTAAACTAGCAAGAAAAGTTCTATATATATCTGTAGAAGCAGTCATTATGACCATGCTTGTAATTAAATCTTTTACTGTGGCCTATGAAAACGACACAAATTTAATTCTCAGGCAGCTAAATGAACTGAAAGCTTCGATTGGCGGATTTGGCATAAACGAATCATTATTTTGGTTTATGATAAAGTGCAGTATTTGTACCATCGTTACATTTGATCTTTGCTTATACTTTCGAAAAAAGCTAAAAAGAAACAAAAGAGTTTTATAATTCATAAGCTAAAGCTTTTACATTGGTCCATTGGTTTTCCCATCAAGAATCTAGATTCATCGTTCGGACCTTCCTTCACCTAAAATACTTTTGTCCCGGCCTCATTTTTAATAGAAAAATAATAAAAGTAGAGGCATATTACGCCTCTACTTTCTGTTTAGAAATCTACATCGATATCTTCTTGAATGGTTCCGGTCACTTTTTCACTTTTAATTAATTGACCTTCTTTAAATGTTTCTTCTTCCTCATTTTTAACGGGTTTCAGCTGCTTATAAGAAGGAGCTAACGCAGAGCCCAGCTCTTTTTTGAGCAAATGAATTTCTCCTAACAGCTCGGCTCTTAATGAATGAACTAACGATTGAAAATCTTCTTCCCGGCTGTCTTTCTGCCCGTTTTGTTCCACAAGCTTCGCTACATAATCCTGAAGTTCCTTTTCCTGCGAGGCCTCATACTTCTCACGATTTGCAGCAAGACGTGAATTCATTTCTTTTTTTAATAAGTCAATTTCGCCCAACAGCTCTTTTCGAAGTGAATGAACTAACGTCTCCACTTCATTTTCTTTGCTCATTTTTTGCAAGTCTTGCTGTATGAGTCTTACTACATAGTCCTGCAGCTCGTTTGCCTGCTGTTTTTCTTTCAGAAATGAAGACACTTCTAACGGAATGCCAGCAGTTTCGATTGTGAAATTTGCACGTTCATCTCCATTACTTACGGGCTTTTCCCTTGCTCCCATCATATCTGCTGATAGATTGCCAGCTGTCAGAAACGCATTTGATAGTAAATAAAATGGTGCAGCCATTTGGGAGCTTAGCTGACCGTACCAATCATCTAGTGCTTCCTTAAGGCGAGTGTTTTGATGACTCATATATGCTCCCCCCTTTTTAAACGTGAACTGCGTTTGTTTCATGTCTGCTTAAAATTTCAAGACCGTATAAATTTAATTTGCGCGTCTCCGGCAAGAAAAGATGATTTTCTTCTCTGATTTCTTCCCCGTACATGTTATCAATCTGCTCTGCAATAAACTGTTGAAGGATAGGAGCCAGTCCTCCAATATAAATATATTTATAGACTTTATCTTTTGGCGATGGAAATAGATTTTCAACTTTCGTTAATAAAATTTGCGTGTATTCTCTAAGCGAAGCGTGAATAGGCTCCGTGAGATCTACTTTTTTCCCGCTATTGCCGTCTCTTTGCTCCATTTTTGCTTTATGGATATTGGCAATAATAAATTCTTCTAATGAACGAACATCGTCAAAATACTCAAGCAGTTTTTCATTTCTTAGCTTTTCAATATGCTTCAAATATGAAATATCCGTAAGACACTTCAGCGAATTTCTGCTTTTAGGAGCTTGAAGCCCTGCAGGAAGCAGCGCAAGGTCAACCGTGCCTCCGCCCAAATCTACAATTAGTGTTTCAAAATGTTTGAATGCATTTGCTTCTTCTCTATCTTGTAATTCAAAATCTTTTTTGATCGCCCAGCGAGCAACTTCGCTTTCAATACGGCATTTGCTCGTTTCAATGTTCACAGTGACCGTTTTTTCTAATCCAGGAGTCAATACCGTAACCGTGTGCTCTCCTTGAAAACGTTCGGCCATCTTCTGCTGCATTTCACTGAATTTATTTGTTTTCTTAAGCAGCCAAATCGGAAGCATAGTCGAGAAATAATTAATCGTCACATGATTATCCTCTTTGTCTTTTCCTTTAAGTATGTTGTAATAAGCAACTGAAGCTAAAAACGTCACATAAGGAATATCAGATTCAGTTTTATTATGTAACTTATTAATATGGATATTGCCTAGCACGTGTTTCTCTGCTGCGTCTCCTACTAAATAATACTTTTCTACTCCTTCAATTGTTGTAGAAATCAGTAAATTTTGAAGAAGTAATTCCGGTTCATTTACACTTGAAGGAAAATGACCCTCTGCCTGATCTTTTGTGATTTCTACTACGTTTGTAGGAATTTCATAGTAATAACCATCCACTAGCGTTTGAAAAATTGAGTTACCAAAATCAACGTTTTGACGTTTGATATCCATCCTTGTTTCTCCCCTTTATCTTTTCGTGACAACACTAATAAGTATATATTTTCCTCATTTGTTTGTCTAAGTATTTAAATAATTTATGTTATTCGAAATTGAAAATTAATTAATTTTAGACGGCTAATGTAATTGAAAAGCACTTGAAATGCTTCTTTTTACCAGTACCCATTTTTACAAAGAATGTAACATGTCACGCTGTGAGTTCCTCTTAATTTTTTTGCAATATAAGCCCTTCAATCACCAGCTAGAAGCAGCCATATACATGAAACCTACGTTCACCATAACAACAAAAAAACCCGAACCATCAATCAGATTAATAGTTCGGATTTAACTTCAACTAAAATATTTTTGTCCCAGCCTCTGGGTTTTTTAATTTATTAATAACGCCATTTGTCTTTTTTTCTTTGCGGGTTTTCTGGCAGTTTACTAAAGCCTATTTCTTCAAGACCTTTTTCTAACGTCGCTCTTGTTTTAATTGTTCCAAAATCGACTCCTAAATCCACAACGGTTTGCGCGATTTCCGGACGTATTCCGGTAATCATCGTTTTAGTGCCGATAAGCTGTAAGGCTTTTACAATTTGAAAAATATTGTCCGCTACCATCGTATCGACGATAAGAACACCTGAAATATCAAATATTAAATAACTCAGCTGCAGCTGAGCGCTTTTTTCTAAAGCCGTTTCCATAATAAGCTGCGAACGATGCGTATCAATTTGTCCAACGATTGGCATCACAGCGATTCCTTCAGAAAGAGGAACGATGGGAACTGATAATTCTTCTAGCGCTGCATAAGCGCGTTTTATGGTTTCCGTATTATGTTCTTCATAGATTTCGACAAATATATGATTAAGCTGATCAAGCATCGGATCAATTTTTTTACTTACATCAAGCATCGTAATAGGAGCAAACTGCTTCTGCTGCAGTTCTTCTGTAAAAACGCCCCATATCACTGTTCGAAACAGCGCGAGTGATTTTAACGTTTGACTCAAAGAAAGTCCGTTTTCCACAGCCACTTTTCCTATATCTGTACCCCACTGAACGATTTTCTTTAAAACGACCGAGCGCTCTTCGAATAACGACTCGCCTAAATACTCAATGAGTTCTGCTCTCCATTTTAAAACTTCGCTTTCTTCGTGGTAAACAAGCTTCCGCTTATATTCAGAGTCCATCAGATCAGAAAATTGTATCGCTAATTCCTGTTTATTATCGATAATTTTCTTCCCTATATATAACAACTCATCCCTCATTTTTTTCTTTATCTCCTTTAGGTAGCAGAATTAACGATTACATTTTATAACAATAGTTATATCACATACAATATAAAAATATAACCGAAATGAAAAAATTGTTAAGCCCTCCCTATTTACTTTTATCCCTACTCTTCTAATCGGTATACCTGCCATAAACATGATTGAAATTTCAGCGTTTGGGTAAAAAACTACTATGAATTTATTTCTATACTTATAAGGAGGATTTTTCAATGAGCAAACATAAAGGGACCGTTAAATCATTCAACGAATCAAAAGGATCTGGATTTATCACACCCGAAGACGGATCAAAAGAAGTGTTCGTTCACTCCAATGCGATCGACCATGAGGAATATAAAAACCTGTCAGAAGGTCAAAAAGTAGAGTTTGAAATTCAAGAAGGAGCTAAAGGACCCAGCGCTATAAAAGTACACCCAGTTGACTGATAGAGTGACATTTACATACAGGTTATGGGTAGACTGTCGAATCAAATACTATTCGAATCCTAAAACACCTCTTCGACTTTTATTCGAAAGAGGTGTTTTTCGATCATGCACATCAATTTACTAAAATTGGTTAATAGTATTCATTTTAAAAAACAGTTCTAAAGTTGTCGGACAAGTATCCAAACATTTCCTCTATGAGTGAATACCGTATAGAATGCTGCAAAGAAAGGGTGATTATTATAAAAAAGTATTATTTCCATTACAATGATAAAGATGATAAATATTATGTAGAAAAATCTTATCCTTACAAGAAGAAAGCTTCCCTTAACAATAAGAAAGAGCAGTTAGTTTCAAGAAGATGCCCCTGAGGAAGCACGCGGCTGGGCTTATGGACGTGAAGAAGGTAGCTCTGAAGAATCACAAGTTTGGACTTATGGACGCGATGAAGATTTCTATGAAGAATCACATGATTGGGCTTCTAGATATAAAGAAGATAAAGACAAAAAAGGAAGCATGCGGGAGTCAGCATTTAGAGCGCTCAATTTAACGATGCCTCAAAATGTTTCTGCAAATACGTTTGTAAAAGCAGTTTTCCCAACTGAACAATTTGATTTAACAAATGAATATAACCCGATTACTTCTACCTTCCGCCCCAAAAAAGATGGCGTATATTCCATCATTGCTACAATTGGATTCTCTCCTAACGACCAGATGCTAGATTATAGAACTCGTATAGAAATACGGGTAAATGGGACCACAGCTATCGCTATCGATAACGATTTCTTTGGCGGTAACACACCGTTTGTTAATGCGGTATCCGTGTCCACTATTTACAATTTAGAAGCTGGAGATCGCGTTGAAGTTTTTGTTCAAAGCAGCATAGCTGGTACAATCGTCACATCCGAAGATGGCTCACATTTTGAAGCAGCGAGATTTCCTTCTCCAACAAATAACTAACACTAGCTTTTAGACAAAAGCATCAATCCCCTCTTTTTAGATCGCTTCATTTTTCTAAAGGAGGGGATTTATATAAACATTAGTGGTCTAAAGGTCTGTAGAAACTTTTTAAGCGTTTGTATGTACATAATTTTTTAGTAGATTTATAGCATTAATCCAGTGTATAAACTCATGTACTTCTATGTAGTCTGCTGCCTCACTCACGCTTGCTTCGCTAACTTTTCCGTTACGCTGCCGAGTTCTTCAACTAACCCACTTAAAAATTCCGCCGTCTGGTCAATGATCTGCAGCGATTGCAGCTGACGCACGGAAGCAGAAGAAATGCTGCTGCTGCTTGCAGCCGATTGGCTGGCAAAAACGGTCATATCGCTGACGGCATGGAGCACCTGCGTAGATCCGGCTGCTATTTGCTGTGCGGAAGCAGCCGTTTGCTGAATTTGCTCGTGAACGTAGGCAGATGCGTCGGCGATTCGATTAAAAACATTTTCCGCTAGTAAGGGTAAAGGGAGTGATACACCCGCTCAGGGAGTACGCTTTCTAGCCGCATACCCGCTTCTCCTTGGCACCGTACAAGCTTAGCAGCCGCCTTATTCATTTTTTTATAATAAAGATGTTGGTTCTTTACTTCCGCTAAAAAAACCAGCTCATTCATTTGATCAAAATAAAATTCAAACATATGATCTTTCAACATGGTAGGATGCATCTCCTTCGTTTTTTCACAGATGAACGCCCCCTGTACTTTACACTTCTGTATGAAATATACACTAGATCTTTTCGCACACAAACACAACTTTAAATGTACAAATAGTAGTTCTTTTGTATCATTACCTACCCTCCTTCACAAGAAGGGTAAACATGATGAACAAAAATAAAAGAGAGTGAGGCATGGCTAAATCAAAGACGAACAAATGGGACAAAGAAGCTCGTAGGGGTTATTGGTCACACCGCGGTTGATTTCCGTGCAAAACTTTGCTTTCCCCAGGATCCTTCACCTTGCCCTCCACTCAACCGCTAGAAGCACCTGCATACATGAAACCTACTTTCACCAAAACAATTAAAAAATCCGAACGCGTTTGACTCTTGATAGAGAATCAAACGCGTTCGGATCTTCCTTCAATTAAGCTACTTTTATTCTAGCCTCTTTTTTAAACTACTTAATTCCGTAATATTCTTCAAGCGTAATGCCTTTACTTTTAATCGCCTGCGCCACTGGTTTGCCTACATATCGCAAATGCCACGGTTCATATTTATAGCCGGTTACCGCTTCTTTTCCTTTTGGATAACGAATAATAAATCCATATTCTGCTGCGTGGGCGTCGAGCCAAGTTGCTTCTTTTGTTCCGCCAAAGCAGTCTTGAGCAGCACATGTACCGTCTCCTTTTGTTACATCAATTCCAAGACCCGTTTCATGTTCACTCGTGCCTGGCAGTGCGCTATAAGTTGCCGCTTTATCATAACCATCTCTTTGAACATACGAACTAAAAAGCGCGCTTTGCGTTGCATGTGAACGGTAAGCTGATACGCCAAGAAGCGTAACGCCTTGTTTTTTCGCACCCGCAAATAACTGTGCAATAGCAGCGGCTGCTTCACTGCGCATTTTTTTCTTTTCCGTTTGTTCTTTGAATGTAAATGGAATCGTTGTATATACTAAATCTTTCGGAACGTAGTTTTCCGGAAGCTTGTTTTGTTTATTCACAACAACTTGTATGCTTTCAGGGTTCGAAACCACTTTCATACCAGCTAATGCTCGTACGTATTGACCGCTTACATAACCAGCCTTACCTTGATACGTAATTTTCAGCCAGCCGTTTGCTGCTTTAGCCGTTACGTCTAGCTGTGTGCCGGCTTTAAGTGTTGCCATGACAGCACCAGAAGTTGAAGCAGTTGTTCGAACATTTAAATTCGCCGTTGCCACATAGACAGAAGCCGTCGGAGCTGGAGCTGGAGCCGGTTCAGAAGAACCCGTTGATTCCTTTACGTATTGCGTGCTCACATAGCCCGTTTTGCCTTGATAGCTTACTTTTAGCCAGCCGTTCGCTGCTTGTTCTGTCGACGTTAGCTGCGTGCCTTGTTTGACCGTTACAACAATCGCGCTTGAAGTCGATGGACCGCTTCGAATATTTAAATTTGCCGTTGTTACATAGGTTTTGGTCGTTGAACTCGCAGACTTTTTAACATACTCACTGCTTACGTAGCCCGTTTTGCCTTGATAGCTTACTTTCAGCCAGCCGCTTGCTGCTTGTCCAACTACCGTTAGCTGCGTGCCTTGTTTGACCGTTGCAATAATCGCGTTGGACGTCGATGGACCGCTTCGAATATTTAAATTCGCCGTTGTTGTATATGTTTCCGCCGCTGCACTTGCGACAGTTGGCTCACCCGTAAAATTTAAAGAATGAAGACCTAGAGTTCCTGCCCCTACAAGTGTAAAAGCAAGACCTGTTACCGCTAATTTTTTGTAAAATCTTTGTTTGTTCACTTCTGTCATTTTTTATACCTCATTTGCAAAATATAATAGAAATACATGCTGCTAGTTTAATAGGTTAAGTGAAAACAGGATCCGATGTTTAAGCTCAACCTTAACTAAACAACATTAAGTAAAATTATTCGACGTCTAGAGGCTTACCATTACTTCGTTCCAGCTAGCACGTACTTTTAGAATACCGGATAATCGTGTCAAAAGTATATCAAAATATTTCAAACTTGTTTCCAAACTGATACATTTTCAACAAAAATAGAATAATAGAGCAGAAACAGCAAAAAAACCCTTACGTTTACTCCCAAATTCTTAGGGTAAAAAATAACTAAAAACAAAGACTGAGATGGTGATAAAATGAACACGGCAACGGATTTTTCCTCAACTTCGTTTCGAGAACCCCCCACATTAAAACAGCATATTTTTGATACGCTTCGTTTCTACTACCCCGCTTGTATTGACAAGAAAAACGGCGGGTATATCCATGAATACTACGACGACGGCACCGTCAACAACACGCATTCAAAACACTTGGTAAGTACGGCGCGCTTTATTTATATCTTCAGTGTAGGGGCTCTTTTAAACGGACCGGATTGGTGCAAAGAAGCAGCTCAGCACGGCATTCGTTTTCTACAAAACAACCATTATGATAGAGAGCACGACGGGTATTTTTTTGAAATAGCCGATGACGGAGAAGTAAAAGATGATTCTAAACAAGCATATGGCCACGCTTTTGCTCTTTTAGCTTCTTCCATCGCGTATCAAGCCGGCATTCAAGAAGCAAAAGAAACAATTGAACAGGTATATGACGTGATGGAAAAGTACTTTTGGGAAGAAACGCACGGCTTTTACCGAGATGAATGGGACGCATCGTGGTCAGCCTCTTCTTTATATCGCGGCCAAAATGCAAATATGCATATATGTGAAGCGATGCTTTCTGCCTTTGAAGCAACAAGAGATAAAAAATACTTAGACCGAGCGTACACGCTTGCAAAAGGCGTTACTCAGCAGCTTGCTGAACGATCTGGCGGCATGATCTGGGAGCATTATGATACAGACTGGCAGCCAGATTGGGAATACAATAAAAACAATACAAAGGATGAATTTCGTCCGTACGGCTTTATACCAGGACATCAGTTTGAATGGAGCAAGCTGCTTTTATGGCTTGATCGGCACCGTTCGGAAAACTGGATGACAGAACGTGCAAAAGATTTATTTGATAAGGGCTGGAACCGAGGCTGGGATGCTAGGTACGGAGGTCTTTACTTTGCGCTGTCTCCTCAAGAAGAGGTCATTGATTGGGATAAAAACTACTGGGTGATGGCTGAAGCCATTTCTGCGGCTTCACTGCTTGGGGTAAAAACCGGAGACAGCGGATATTGGAAAGCATACGACGCCCTGTTCTCCTACGGTCAGAAACACTTTATCGATCACACATATGGAGGGTGGTATCAGCTGTTAAATCAGCAAAACGAACGCTACAGCTCGAAAAAAAGCCCCGCTCCTAAAGCCGATTATCACCCTGTGGCAGCTTGCTATCAAACGCTGATAGCACTGAATTCTCTTTGAGATAATGCTCATGAAGAAACCGTTTTCTAGCAAATGCGTTTATTTCTTTTATTTAAGGGAATTTACTTACTAACAATCAATGTTTCTACAATTCAGAAAAAGCTCGACTATATATATGCAAGGAGTGAGGACGATGTATTTTTACGCGTTAGCACAAGGAACAGATTCTGGAGATCCAGTAACACTGCATCATGAGAAGAAATTTTCGAAAAAAGAATTTTTAGAGATGTTTAATGAAGCATTAGATGAGTTGGATACGCATCCAGCTCCAAGCGCTGTCGGTGAATACCTTTGCCGTGCGTACGGATTTCAAGAAATTGAAATCGAGACGGGTGTTGTATGCTACTGCGCTCCTTTTAGAAAGCTAGACGACTCGGATATTATAGAAGACCGTACGTACATGGACGCCACGACCGGAACACTAAAATACAACTAACCAAAAAGAAAGGTTGGATGCGTGTGAAGACCGTACAGAACATTTATCGAACGAGTGAAGCTGTACCAGAATCGGGCGCTTACGTTTGTGCGGAAGGTGAAATTAAACTCTTTCAAAAAGATGATCTTTTTACACCTTGCCCACATACACGTGAATCAACGACGTGGAAGCCTGTAGATGACGCCTTTTCAACCGGAGAATTGGTTCCGCAAACCGGTCGCTATACCGACGAAAACGGCAATCAAGTAAAGCTAAAAGAAAACGATTTATTTCCAAGATGCCTTCGTTCAGGTGAGCCTACGACGTGGAGGCGAGGATAACAGACAACAAAGCAGCCGCTTATTAAGCGGCTGCTTTTTCTTGAAGCTTATTTAAAAAATGAATTCTTTTTTCTTCCTTTTAACAGATCGCCCGTCCACCCTTTCATTCGTAAATAGAGATAAATGGCCACGGTTGAAAGAACAATTAAAATGAGTGCGTAGACATAGCCAAACTTCCAGTCAAGCTCCGGCATCCCTTTAAAGTTCATTCCCCAAAGAGCTCCAAAAGCCGTTAAAGGCGTACTGATTGCTGTCAGCAGCGTTAAAGCTTTCATAATCTCATTTCCTCGATGAGTAGACACAACTTCTTCTAATTTAATTAACGCGTCAAATTCTTTTTGATATTGTTCAATTAGCGTTAAGCCGATTTCGATTTTTTTACACATCCGCTGATATTCGACCGTTTGGTTAATTTTTTTATGAAATGCTTCTTCTATTCCCATTGTGACTTCTCGAACAGAGCTAATTAAATTTGTCCATATAAGCAGGTCATACCGGGCTTTATGAATGTCATCTAACACGTCAATGTTATTATTATGGCGCACTTCCCACAGAAGCTCTCTGAAATGACTTTCAAACTGATCAAACCCGTTTAAGTGCTTTTTCATAATTTCGCCTAAAAGAATAAAAAAGCTTTCTGCCGTGTTAGCAGACTGCTTCATGCGTTCAATCATTCGTTCATGATGGGTGTCTTGTAGGATTTCCAAATCAATTCCTGCCGTTATAATAAACTCCTCGGTGATATAAAAATGAAACGAATCGTAATTTTTTTGATCAAACGACTTCTTATGATAAATTAGTGAACCATAAATGAGCTCACTTCCCCCTACGACATCTACTTGAATATGATTAGAATTTTTCTTTTGCAGCTGCTGGCAAAACCATTCATCTCTTGGATACTGATAGTCTTTGATTATATCAGCTATTCCATCTGCTTCTTCTAAATCAAACTGATACCATTTCCATTGATCGTTCGTCACGGTATTCATACTTTCCCTCTTTCCCCTTTTATTAGAATTTTTCCCTATATACAATCATTTAAAACCTATCACGCAAAATAAACATACATTTCATATCCATCTTTATAAAAAAGGTGCTATAATAAATACGTTGCTCACATGCGCAATGCTTTATCAGTTTGAGAGGAGAATAACAGTGAAGAAAGATATCGCTTTACGTTCTTATCTGCTAGAAAATGCACCAAATATGACGGAAGAATGGTATGAATCTTTGGACAAAAAGTCTTCTGAAGGCGTATATACCTCTAGTAACCCCGATGTCATTCAACGCTTAAAAGCGCAAAACTATGAATTTCATTTATATATTAGCAACGTCTTTATAGAAGATGAAAAAAGCTTTTTTGAATCTTTTAACACGTGGCTAAATAAAGTTGCCAAAGACCAAGAACATATCAGAACACCCATTCAAAGTATTATTAAAGAATTTATGAACGTCCGCAAACAATACTGTGAGTATATTCGACGGTTTGCAGAACTTAACGATGACATCACTCAGCAGCATATTGATGTGTGGAATGAAAAAGTAGTAAGGGTATTTGATATTATTATTTTGAAATTCATCACAGAAGCGCAGGAGTACGCATCAAACCGCCTCCGCTCGCAGCAGGAAATGATTCATGAATTAAGTTCACCTGTTATTGTGATTAAAAAAGACGTTGCTCTTTTACCGTTAGTCGGCGATATTGATACGGCAAGAGCCAAAATGATCCTAGAAAGCACGTTAAAACAGTGTGCAGAGAAGCAAATCGCTCATTTGTATATTGATTTGTCAGGAGTTGTGATGATTGATACAATGGTCGCACACGAGCTGTTTCAGCTGATAAATGCGCTTGATTTAATCGGCGTTAAATCAATTTTATCGGGCATTCGCCCTGAATTAGCTACTACTGCGATGCAGCTTGGACTGAAATTTGATCATATACGAATTAAATCGAATCTTGCTCAGGCATTAGAAGATGATTCAAAAATTGTAATTGCTTCTAGCACTCATTAATATAGGGATACAAACAAAAAAACAGCCCGAGAAGGCTGTTTTTTATTTTCTATGATGAATGTTTTCAGAACCTGATTCATCTTTCGTTTTCGTTTTATTTTTCTCTTCTTTTTGTTCAAGTCTTATGTCTTCCATTGGCATAGGATCCACCGTTTCTTCTTCTTTGAAACGTTCAAATAACGTTTCGTCTTGATCTGTTACACGCTGTTCCGTTTCATCTCTTTTTTTAGGTGCATTTGATATAGATCTTTTCTTGCGTTCTCCCATCTTTTCTCCTCCTTTACTATAGGTGGTGCAATTATGTGTTCATGAAATCTCCGCCGTTGACATGAAGCGTTTGACCGGTCATATAAGATGAATCATTTGAAGCTAGCAGTACGTAGCAGCCTACGTGCTCCACAGGATGCCCAGGTCTGCCCATCGGCGTATCGGTACCGAATTCTCCTACTTTATCACCTGAGAAAGTAGACGGAATAAGCGGTGTCCAGATTGGTCCCGGCGCTACAGCATTAACGCGAATGCCATCTTTGACAAGCGCTTGCGCCATGCTGCGCGTAAAGCCGTTGATTGCACCTTTTGTCGCCGTATAATCGATCAGCTGAGGATTTCCGCGGTAAGGATTAATTGACGTTGTATTAATGATCGCACTGCCTTTTCCTAAGTAATCAAGCGCTTTTTTCGTAAAATAAAAGTATGAATAAAAGTTCGTTTTGAACGTTCGTTCAAGCTGTTCACTTGTAATTTCTTTAATGCTTTCTTTTGGATGCTGCTCTCCTGCATTGTTCACAAGAATATCAAGTTTTCCAAGCTCACTTACTGTTTTTTCTACCGCTTCGTTACAGAACGATTCGTCTCCTACGTCTCCTGCAATCAGCAGACATCTTACACCTTCTTCTTCAATGCGGGCTTTTGTTTCCTCGGCGTCGCTATGTTCGTTTAAGTAAACGATGGCTACGTCCGCTCCTTCTTTCGCATAAGCAATGGATACAGCTCGTCCAATTCCGCTGTCTCCTCCGGTAACTAGCGCTACTTTTCCTTTTAATTTTCCTGTACCAATGTAATTGTCATCCTCATAAATAGGGAGAGGATTCATCTCGCTTTCGATACCCGGCTGGCGGTCTTGCGTTTGCTGGGGCTGACCTTGTGTTTGTTGATCTTGTAAATTCATTTTAATCTCCTCCTATTTTTGATGGAACTTTTTAGTATAGTCTACGTTTAGCCTTCTGTTTTGAAGTTCAAACATCTTTTTTTAAAAATTTATGATATTTCTATTCTCTTTTACTATCTTAGAAAATTCATAGAAAACAAGTTTAAAGTTGGAAACAAAGGCTACAGAATGAGTAGAAGATGTATTTCAGAAATATCTTTTATTAGGAGGTTTGGTTGGTATATGAAACACATTGAAATAGCAGAAAACCAAGAGGAGGCAACCTGCATCATCCATTCTTTTTTAAAAAAAGGATTTACAAGCAAAGATATTTACCTGCTGGCCTACGATAAAGAATGGGCTCATAATTTAACGGACGCAACACATACAAAAAAATACAGAATGGCAGAGCAAGGTATTTTTGAAACAGCGGTAAACATGCTTCTCTCAAGAGAAGATGAGCTACTTTCAAAGATGGCTTCTCTCGGCTTATCTAATCAAGAAGCAAACCGGTATAAAGAAGAAATGAAACAAGGACATATCGTGGTTGTTGGCGCACAGAGTCAATCAATTCCCTACTAAAACAGCGGAAACGTTTTTTATTAGCTTATAAGGGTATTTAGTAAAATAAACCATTGTCTATCAAGAAAGGAAGTTATTAACGATGTTAAACTATTTGGGAATTCAGATAGGCTCTCTTTACTTTCCTACTAGTATTTTGCTTATCACGTTTCTTGTATTAATCGGCTTTTTTATTTATTTCCTATCTAGAAGAAGAAAAAACCGCCAGGAATCACGTGAGCACTCACGAGGAAAATAAAAGAGAAGGTCAATTTAAAAGCCCTTCATGCAGAAGGGCTCTTTGTACTATAAAACAGGCAGATACTTCTCATAGCGAGGGTTTACATAAAAAGGCGGACGAGGTCCTAAAAGCGGCAGCAGAAAAGGCTGAGCATCAGAGTTATAGATTAGTTCCACCGTCTGATTTGACCCGTCCATTAGCAATAGCTTCACTTCTTCACTGTAGTAATATCGCATGAACTCCCCTTCTTTCTCGCATTCTACACTCTTTATACGTATGCATGAGAGATCGATCTATGTCATAGAGTGAAAGAGTGATGCTTTTTGAGGAGGTTGTTTTATGTGTCCAAACAATGAATTTTATCAGGACAAGCAAGGGTATCCGATGCAGCCGAATTACGGAAAAATTACGCGCTATGAAGACGTTCCGATTACGGTTCCTGAACAGCGGCAGCTTCGCCAGCCCGGGTTAGAAAGTTTGATGGTTCCGCGTCCCATTATCGAAAATCCGCATTACAAAGGAAGCGGCAAGCTAAAAGGAAAAATTGCTCTCATTACAGGCGGTGACAGCGGAATCGGAGCAGCCGCTGCCATTGCCTTCGCTAAAGAAGGAGCAAACGTTGCGATTGCTTATTTAGATGAACATGAAGATGCAAATCGAACGAAGGCAAGGATTGAAGAACTGAGTCAAAAATGTGTGCTGCTTCCCGGCGACGTGCGGGACAAACAGCACTGTAAAGACATCGTCGAAAAAACGGTAGAAACGTTCGGTCAGCTTGATATTTTGTGCAATAACGTAGGCGTTCAGTTTCAGCAGATGAGTCTTTTAGACATCACCGATGAGCAGTTTGATCATACATTTAAAGTGAATATCTACTCGCACTTTTACACGACGCGTGCCGCTCTGCCTCATTTAAAAGCCGGCAGCTCGATTATTAATACTGCTTCAATTGTGACGTATAAAGGCTATGAACAGTTAATTGACTATACGGCAACTAAAGGAGCCATTGTCGGTTTCACTCGTGCACTTTCCAATAGCCTGATTAAAGACGGCATTCGCGTAAACGCCGTAGCGCCGGGGCGCATTTGGACGCCGCTCATTCCAGCAAGCTTTTCAGCTGATCAAGTAACGCAAGTGGACAATCCGATGGAGCGCCAAGGGCAGCCGTTTGAACTTGCTCCAACCTACGTGTATCTCGCAAGCGACGACTCACGGTTTGTCACGGGGCAAACGCTGCATGTAAACGGCGGAGAGTGGGTTTCTTCTTAGACATCCCAATAAAAAAAAGCGTGAAGCCAGGCTCCACGCTTTTTCATTATTTACGGGATTCTTTTTGCAAAGGCGATTTTTCAATTGAACGCGTAAACCGGTAAACATCAAGCTCTTGTCCTACTTCTGAAGGCAAATACCCAAACGTCGTGAAACTGTCCACCGATTCCGGTTCAAGCGATAGAGACAATAAATTGTTTTGCGGCTGAGAGGTTAAAAAGACGTAGCTTCCTTTTGGAAACGTTACTGTTTTTGACTTGACGATTGTTTGCACATCTACATTTGGCTTGTTTTCGTAGGCTTCATTTTCTATGCGGCTGCTGACGTTATACGCTTCTACTGAAAGAACCGTTTCTTTCGTTAATTTGAAGCCTTTTACGCCTTGTCCCTGCAGTTTTGCTGCTACATCTTCGTGTCCTGGTTTTAAAAGATAAGCAGTCGGACGTTCACGGACAAGCGTCGGCGTTGCTTCTTTTGCACTGTAGTACGTCACGGGAATTTCTTTAACAGACGCACTTTCCACATCGACCATTTCTAACGTGGAGTTTGGTATTTTTTTATTTTCACTGTTTACAACAATTGGGTCATGATCATTTGCATTTTTTCCTTTTTTAACAAGCGCCGATTTTTCTTTTGCAATCAGCGCCTTAATTTGTTTGGCGTGATCAGCTGTTTGGGTAATCAGCTTTTCTTGCGTAGCAATTTGTGCACTCACTCGCCGCGGAAAATCTTCTCGTCCAATACCGATCCCTCTGCTTTCAACTAAAAACGAAAACGAAGGATACAAGCCTAGTGAGTTTCGGCCAATTCGCGGTTCAACTGAGCCTTCTTCCACTTCAAGCTGCCCTTGTTTATTCACTTGAGACGTATAGTATACTTCTCCTGAATATCCTTGCTTTTCAATGGCTGTAAGCGTACTGTTCACAAACAGCTCATCAGACACGTCTCGAATGCGCTGCGGAATATTTAAGTTTCGACCGGACTGCAGTAAAATGTCGTGATACTTCCACACGCCTTCTTTACCGATATTTTTAAATCCGCTGCTGTAAGGCGTATATTCATGAGCATCAATGACGACTTCCGGTGAAAAACGGTTAAATTCAGCTCGTACGCTCTGCACTTCCGGGCTTTCAAGCTTTATGTAGTCGCGGTTTCCATCTAAATTATTTGCTAGCTGACGTTTAAATGCATAAGATCCGTCTGGATTAAGGCGCGGCACAATGACGATGTTCACTTTATTTAGCACATCTTTTCCAAAGTCTTCTGTCAAACGCGTCGCAACGGCGAGTACGGATTCACCGCTTGCCGGTTCATTACCATGAATTTGACTTTGAAGCCAAATCGTTGGCTTTTTGGATGTTTTTCCATCCGCAAATTTCTTTTCCTTTGAAAAATACAGAGCCGGAATGTCTCGTCCTTGCTGTGATTTACCGATAATCTTCAGCTTTACGTACGGACTTTTATGAGCAAGCTTTTGGACATAGCTCATCATTTCTTCTTGAGTCGTAAATGCGTCTTGTCCTTTTGTAAATGCAGGCGTCGCTTCATTCACCTTTATTTCCGGATAAAGCGCTTTAATTTTTTCCGGCTGGCTATAGTCTTTTCCGTAATAAGGCACCTCAGCTTGTACCGCAAGCGGCGACAGCAATAATCCAATCGACAAAAGAGCCGGCACGGCTGTTCGTTTTACAGTTTTTTTCATTCATTTACTCCTCCCCATCCCCTTGGTTAGACATTTTAAATTTTTGAAATATTTAAAATGTTACACAAATAATTATACCGTTTAAGGAAATAACTTCAAGATAAGGGAGCTGAACCTTTTTGACTATTTTTTATGTATCAAATGAGTGCATTTATATAAAAAAGAATTGAGACATAACAAAATCAATTCAACCTGAAGACAAATAATCAGGATTAACAATTCTGACTTCTTGTTCGACCGCTGTTGATTTCCGTGCAAGGCTTCGCTTTCCGCGGGCGGCCGCTGAGCCTCCTAGTCGCTTGCGCTCCAATCAACTACTAGAAGGAACGAAACACACGAAACTATATTCACCATAAAAAAACAAACCACTCATCAAACATGTTAATCAATGGTTCATTTTTTATTTCAGCTAACATACGTTTATCCTAGCCTCTTTTTTATGTATGAACTGCTATAAACTTTAGGCCTTCATTGAGCCCGCACTGTCCGTAATTTAGCTGCGCATACTCCATGCAGCTGTTGGTCATTTCTTTACAGATTCTAACGTCTCTAAATCATATCGACCAATTTCTTTGTTATTTCTTGTAATGACGAGCTTTCCATGCCTCGCAACCTGTTGGAGTTTTTTTAATTTCTGATCGGACGGAGCCAGAGGCATTTCTTTGTTTTTAACAGTCGCGCCCAGATCGTAGTGCACATCGACTTTGCCTTTTTTCATATAGTTAAAGTCTTCAATTCCCATACCTGTACTGAACTGACCATGCCCCTCATCAAATACATTAACGCCTACTGTATTGATAGATGCTTTCTTTAAATCTTCATTCGGTATAATTTTAGCTTCTATTTCGTCTTTATCATTTTGATAGAATTTACGCTGACCTTGCTGCTTCATTTTAAATTCGTAATAAAGCGCTTTTGGTTTTACGTCGACCATTTTTCCTTTGCTGTCTTGTATTCCCACTTTTCCAATTAAATCAGCATCATCCGTTATCTTGACTTTCACTTTTTGAATCCTATATCCGCTCTCTTCTTTGCTAGCAAAGTTTGAGCACGCTACCAATGACATAGCCAAAACAGCACTCAATATGCCCACCATAAATTTCTTCACTTCACCACTCTTCAAGGATTAATATACCATAAAAGGAATTTAAATGGATGTTTTATAATCGATTTTGTAAATAAAGAGGCAGCAACCTATTGACTTACGTTTCCTCATCAGCTCTATAGAAACATAAAAAAACTCTCTCCATCAGGAAAGAGTTACTCGATCACAAAATCCGCTTCTGCTTTCACCACTCCGTTTACAATAACAGAAAGCGTATGCGTACCGCTATAATGTTTTCGTGTACTTAAATCTTTAAACGCATGCTTTTTTGTGACTGTCAGCGTTTGGCCTGCTTTTGCTTGAACATTTTTTAGCATAAACACTTTTTGAGTGCGGTTTCCTTTTGCTTTTACGTAATGAATTCCGTACTCTATGCGAAGCGGCATGTTTTTTTCTACCGATAGCTCAAAGGAAAAGTTAATGCTATCACCAATCGTAATGACATGCGGCTGTAAGCTAAGCCCTGTGACATTTACTCCTGGGTCATCTCCATAGCCAAAAAGAGACAGAGCTTCAGGGTCTCCTTTTTTCAGCAGTGAACGGCACGCATGTTTAACGATCCAGTCGGTTTTAGAGTCTTTTCCGTACCAGCTTTTCATCACATCAAGCATCCAATCTTTTTCTATGTAAGAAATATCATTTAAATGATTGGCTACGCTTTTGCGGACATATAGCGATTCATCGCATTTTAACTGCTCTAAAATCGGCAGCGTTTGTTTTGGATCTTGCTTTAACGCAGGTACTGACTGTCCCCATGGAAGTCTAGGCCGGCTCCCTTCGCTTGCTAATCTGCGAATATGATGGTTTTCATCTCCTGCCCATTCAATCATTTGTCCAAGCATCCGTTTTTGATCTTGAATTAAAAACGGACGCACCGCAAATTCTGATGTGGAAAACGGTGTAAAAAAAGCGAGTGCTTTTATTGAAACTTCCCAAGCGTTCAATCCGTAAAGTTCAACATAATCTGGAAAAATCGTGCCTTGAAGTCCTCCTACCGTTGGAGCTACTTTATATAGAATATGAAGCGCTTCTTCATAATCCGCTGGCAGCACTTCATGCATGGAAAGCGTAATTCTTCTCATGCGCTCTTTCAGCGCTAAGTCTTCCCAGTCCTGTTGAAAAACCAGTTCATGAAATACTTTTTTATCAAATGAACTCATTTCATGTGAAAAAGCGTCGCCCAAGTGCGTAATCAACCCTTCATTAAACACGCTTTTACGTAACTCTTCAGCCATACTTATCCCTCTTTTCCAGGCAGTATTTTATTTTCTTTTGAATAAAGCGCCCGCTCGTACATGCCTTTTTTAAAAATTTGCATAAACAGCTGCTTATTTTTAACTTCTTTAAATCCGTACTGACTGTACAAACCGTGAGCATCTTTTGTTGCCAATAAAATTTTTCGTACGTGTTGAATCGGCTGATAGCGAATCATTTCTTGTACCAGCGCTTTTCCAAGCCCGTTGCCTCGGGCGTGCGGCAGAATAAACACATCCGCCAAATAAGCAAACGTCGCAAAATCTGAAATAATCCGTCCAAACCCTACTTGTTTATCGCACTCATCATACACGCCAAAACAAATGGAATGTTCAATAGACGTTTGAACAAGGTGAAGCGGAATTCCTTTTGCCCAGTATGATTCATGATGAAGGTACGAGTAGATGACATCTATATCAAGCTTTTCTTTATCCGTATGTATGGTAAACTGATGATTTTCTTTCATGCTGCAGCCTCCTTGCTTCTCTATCATAGCACAAATGTTCGTAACAAAAAAAAGCCTTTTGCGTTAAAAGGCTTTTTTGGTTAGTATGGTATTTTTTTTAAAACGGAAGAAGTTTTTCTATAGCGTCTTGCGACTATGTAAATAAGCGGACTGCCAATAATCGTCGGCAAAAACCAATATGAAAGGTCGGGAAGCTTGTTTAACAGCGGAATACTATCTCCAATATTCACAAGCAGCGCGGTAACGGCGCCGATATAAGACCCCAGCATACCGCGAATATGGTGTTGAAGCCAGCTCTTCCATTTTTGCTTGCGTGATGCATAGCCGTAGATCGCTAATCCGTATGAAAACACGGCAATATAAAATAAATAAGCAATTTCATTCCATTTCCAAACTGATAGAATGATAGCGGTAGCGGCTAGGGCTGCATAAGCACCATGATACACTTCCCCCCACTTTGTATGCCCTCCTTTTGTCTTAGGCACTAGCATAGACACTGCTCCTGAAAGTAAACAAATCATGCCGAGCCCAATATGTATGCTTAATATAACTTCAAATAAATCCAAGACGCTCTCTCCTTTTATGCCCTTCTCTTTTATATCTTCGGCTAACATACTTAATTTTTAACAAAATATCTCTGTTTATTTACAAACGCTTTCACTTTAATCACTGGAACGTTCTTTAAAATCGGTCTATTGTTCTATGCTACTGTGCTGGGCCTTTCTCATGTGTTTAAGCTTAAAAACCCGTCACCGCTTGTATCTCCAATCGGCTTAGTCGTTTTGTTTTATTCATTGTCTCTTGCTCAAAACTATTTTAAACATGTCCATCAAGGATTAAAAATCGGTCCATTTACTTTACATCTTTCGTTTCAAATCGTCATACCGGCTCTTTTGCTTGTGATTGCCTTTTTAAGAAATTGAAAAAATGTACAATCTATCAACGCGGAAAATACTGCATAAAATTCATAATATTTTCATTTCTCTATTGGTTTTAATCTCCTAAAATTATACAATGTAGTCAAGAAGCCAAAAGGAGAAGTACTATGATTGGATTAATTCTTTCTGTTTTAATATTTAACATTCTTGCCTTCAAAACAAATAAGCGCTTAACGGCAAATCAAATTGTTCACATTTGGATGTTCACCATTGCTGCTCAGCATATCTTTGACGTCTTCATTAATTTCAAATGTCACGGCTACTGGTATTTTACACAAGAGACAGACTGGCAAGGTATTTTTGCCTATACCGTTCTCATTCCGCCTGTAAACATGCTTTTTCTTACTTACTATCCTTTTGCCGGGAAGCTCACAAAAAAAGCCGCTTATATTTTACTTTGGTCGGTTGCTGTTTTACTTTATGAAGTAGTGGCCCTTCTCCCTGCTCCTTGGGGGTATTTTCACTATGGATGGTGGACGTGGTGGTATTCGCTTTTCTTAAACCCGCTGTTGTTTTGGATGGTGGTGCAGTATTACCGGTGGGTGTGTAAAATTGAAAAAAGAGCGATAACTAAAAAATAGAATAGCCTTTGGACCAGCACATCATCATTTTCAGCACGTGCAATAAAACGAATGTCTGCTTCTCCGCTGGCTATTCTTTTTTTATTTAAAAACGTCTTTGGACAAGGAAACTTGCTTTTCTTTTTCTTTTCCAACTAACGACACAAGGAATCCTGCTATTCCAGCTATACATAGAACCACCAATAGACCAGTAGTACCTACTAACAAGCTCACCGCAGCTGAAGCTAACATTCCTCCAACATAACGAAAAGTGGAATAAATGCCCGATGCAGTGCCTGATTGCTCTTTTTTGACAGATTGAATATTCATAGCCTGCATAGATGAAACACCGATCCCTGCTCCCACTCCTCCTACTAATAAAGATACAATTGTATAAGAAATGGAGGCATTCGCTAAGTGAAAATAAAGCATCGCCGCAAGCAGTGAAATAAGAAACGATAATCGTATCGGATGTTCTTTCCCTACCTTTTCTGCTAACAATCCTCCCAGCCAAGAAGAAATAGACATGGCTAATGAAAAAAAGAAAAGAAGCAAACCAATTAAACGAATATCATACTGCTTCTCTAGCAAAAGCGGAACAAACAAAATGGTACTATACATCATAAAATTACTGCATAGAATGGAAAGATTTGAAGAAAAAAAGGGCCGAACCTTAAAAAGCTTAAAATCAATCAGCGGCTCTTGGACCTTGCGTTCTTGCACAATGAAAAGAACGATAGACGCTATGCATATGAAAATAGTCCAAGCATTAAACAAATCACGGTGCGTCAGCATTAGCGTAAAGCTCGTCATGCTTACTCCAAGTAAAAAAGCGCCCCCTATATCCAGCATTTTTGCTTTTTGTTTTACGTTAGACGGCACGTATATAAATGAACAAATCAACGACAGAACAGCAAAAGGAACGTTAAACCAAAAAATCGACGTCCACCCAAGATACTTAATTAAAAAAGCTCCTAACACAGGTCCTACAGCTGCTCCTAGCCCCATTGATAATCCAAATAACCCAAGCGTCCTTCCAAGCTTTTCTTTTGGCAAACTGTGCCTCATAATCGCTGTTGCATTAGGCGTAGCTAGTGCGCCTCCTAATGCTTGCAGCGTTCGAAAGACCGTGAGCGAAAGTAAGTTATATGAAAACACACAGGCGGCAGACCCCACTAAAAAAATAATCATTCCAGCTACAAACATGGTCTTATTTCCATATAAATCACCCAGTTTCCCCGCGATGGGCTGAGCAACTGCCATCACAATTAAATAGATCGTTACCACTACTGATACATGTACGATGGAAAGATCAAGCGCTTTGGCAATAGACGGTAAGCCTACCGCAATCATAGTGGAATTAACGGGAATTAAAAAAGTTCCTGTTAAAATAGAAAAGATAATCAAAGACGGCTTACTGCTGTTCAATCGTCACCACTCCGTTAGTTCCGTCTACGGTAACAACATCTCCGTCTTTTAGTAGATCCACGGCTACTTTTGTGCCAAGAACCGCTGGAAGTTTATATTCACGAGCCACTGTTCCTGCATGAGATAAAATTCCTCCTGCATTGGTTACAATTGCTCCAGCAAGCGAAAATAACGTGGTCCAAGCGGGTGCTGTTGTTTCACACACAAGAATATCTCCTTGTTTAAGTTTAGAAAATTGACTTGGGTCTGAAATGATTTTTACCACTCCCGTATAAACACCTCTTGAAGCGGCACTTCCTTTAAAGATTTTTTGAGTTTCATCTACTTCTGGAGGCCCCATTTTTCCGAATACCCGCTCCAATAAAGGATCTTCTCCTGTTTGAGGAGGCGTTCCATAAGCAGGCGGCGTTTTTTTATGACGATTTTCTTCAAACTCCTGTTTTCTATTGACGATAAGTTCATGAGACGCCACGGGCGTTTTTAATACTTCCAGCAATTCATCGTAATAAAAATGAAAAATATCTTGAGGCTGATGAATCACTTGGTGATCAGCTAAAAGAGTTCCTACATTCAGCAAAAACAGTCTTGCCGTAGCAGGCAGCATCGCATCGATATAAAAATGATGGTCTTCATCCAACCCCCATGCGTCCAAAGCCCAGCCATAAAACAGCTTAAACTGCTCTTTTTCTTCGCACTCCGGCATTTTTGCGAGTACATCACGATAGCTTTCTTCTCTCTTTTTTACGACATCTTCATAATTTTTCTTGAAGTCGTAATCTTTACGCACATAGCCAGCAATAATCGATAGCGCATGTAAAGGATTCTCTACCCACGTCTCATCAATAAACTCATGCGAATTTGCAGAACGATAGCCATACTCATTCAAAAAGCTTTGCAGATTCTTTAAAAATTCTCTGCCTTCAGCTGTACCTAATAGATTTGCTTCTATTTCTTCTGACTTCTGTTCCGTAAAAGCTTGTTTTAATGGGTCAGAACGCTTTACCGTGTCAGTTAGTTCCCAAAGTGCTTGATCCGTTTCAAGTGACTTGTTCATTACGCCTTCCAGCAGATCATATACGTAAGCGGTATTCGCGTCTCCGGTCAAGGCTCCATATAGCTCTTCTAAAATCATTCCTAAATCACTTCTTGGCATGACAATTTCAAAGTGAAGCTGCCAAGCTTTTTTATAAAAATCATGCAGTTCTTTTACTTTTTCTTCTGCTTCTTTTAAAGATAAAGGACGTTCTGCACTTCTTTTGACTTCCGTATAAAAAGGTAAAAACACCTCATTAACGTACTCGTATAATCTAGGTTTAAGTCGAGGTAACAGCGGCTTCACTGCTTCTTGGTGCTCCTTTAAGCGATCATTTGCGTCACCGGGAAACGGGATATTTTGCTGATACATTTTTCCATCAGCTAATTTCACTACAAATTGATAGATAGGCAGTTTTAACGTTTCAAAACCTTGCTTTGTCCCATAAGTCATTGCCGGAAGCTGAAAGGAAGCGTATAAAGGACTTAGCGCATGTGCGATATGTAGGTTGTCTTGTACCCAAAATCCCGTTTGTTTTTCTTCCTCACTTAAAAATAGGTCGTTTTGAAATGCAGATAATACGTTCATTTGATTTCCCCTTTCCTTTTCATTATGTAGTAACAGGTCTCACTTGAAGCAAATAAATATGTTTATTTTTTATGGCAAATTCAATGTCTACAGCGTACTGACAATACTGCTCTACTTGATTCGTTAAACGAAGCAGCTGTAGTGCTGTTTCATCTGATATAGAAAATTCATTTTTTTCTTTATCCGTTGTCACAGCTTTTGTTATTCCTGTAAAACCTGACACTAGCTTATACTCTTTTGATCCTAGTTCTTTCATTATACTTTTTGTCTGTTTATGAATAATAAATAAATCCGGCGTAACACCACCTGATACGATTCCCTCTCCTAAGCCGTACGCCACGTTAATGACTACTTCATCTTCACTTTCTGTAATAGGATTCACGCTAAAGATCACTCCGGATACATCGGCTTCAACCATTCCTTGTACAAGGACACCCATCTGGGGATTAGAAAGCGAAATTTCTTTATCTTCGGCGTACGCTTGAACCACGGATGAAAAATAAGAAGCCCAGCATTTTTTTATACTTGTCAAAAGTTCTTCTCTGTTTCTTACGTTTAATATCGTTTCATACTGTCCGGCAAAAGACGCATTCTCCAAATCTTCAAGTGCGGAAGAAGATCTTACGGCTACGGCTTTCACACCAGCACCTTGAATATTGGCATACGAAGAAACAATTTCTTTTTGCAGACCTAAAGGAAACGTGCCGCTTTGAATCTTCTTTTCTATGACGCTGCTATCTTCTGCTTTTATTTCTATTTGGTTAAACGTTAAAAAGGAATGTAACGCGTGAGATGTTAAAACAAATCCTGTAGGGATATGAGAAACGTGCTGAATCATTTTTGAGAGATTGTAAGCTTTTGAACCTACTGCTTGAAGTTCTGCATAACATGCTTTTTCTAAAGAGACGATGTGCAATCACTTCACCTCCTTTCATTTATGTCAAAAGACAATCAGATAAAATAGTAAAATCCATTTAAAACCATAATGTAGTTTTATGGAACTAAGCCTACTTTACTAAAAATTAACATAATTTTAAATATCTTCACAAAAAAATCACAAACCATATTCACTAGAATATGATTTGTGATTTTTTTTATAACTAACACATTTGAAATTCATATTGTTTTGACAAATTAAACTGTATCTCTCTCCTTCTTCTCCCTCACAAACTCAACCACAGGCCCCACAATAATACAAATCCCTGCGATAATCAGCCAGCCAAACGCAAGATACGTCCAGCCTTTAAAAAAGGACAGCGTGTATTGATAGCCCGTTAAAAACATCACGCCTGGAAACAAGAGGACAAACAAAAATGTAAGTCCCAGCGCCCAGCGCGTACAAAGCTTTGCATCTTTATTTAACTGTTGTTGTGGATCCATACGCCACTTCCTCCCTTAATGGTTCATCTCCATGTTCATCAAAGCTTTTGAATTTGTCTTTTAGTTCATCAAAGTCAAATTCTTTTTTGGCAAGCAGACCGTGTCCGATTGATATAACTCCGCTGATAATAAAAACGGTAGAATTTCCAATAAGCATTGGATACAGTCCGCCAAGGGCTTCTACATCAATGTGACCGTTAATTAAATAAGTAGATGTGTTCCATGCGACAACGCCGCCAATCATCCCTAAAAGCGCGCCGTAAAATGCACCTGTACTCGTCGCTTTTTTCCACATCAGTCCAAGCGTAACGGGAATAACGGCTCCGCTGACGAAAATACCCATGGCCATATACACAAACCCAAGACTAATTCCTAAGTAAAACAGTAAAATGGAAAACACACCCATCGCCAGCCCAAAGCCAAGCGTCACTTTTCGCGACGTGCTTAAGATTTTTTTACTGCTTGCTTTTGGATTGATAGATCGCAAGTAAATGTCCGTTACGATAATATTTGTGATCGCCGTTAATTCAGCCGCTCCTGTCGACATTACCGCCATAAACAGCATCGTTAAAAACAAAATAGAACCTAGATTTCCAAGCACGTGTGACGCCATAACGGGCGCGATAGAATCCGGTGAATCTACAGCAATTCCAAGCCCAGCCGCACTTACACCTAGGAAAGTGGCAACGGCAAACGGAATCGAAAACCAGGCAATTCCGCCGTAAATATACGCTTTTGAAGCAGCGCTGTTTTTACTTGCAATGGCACGCTGCCAGTAAGCTTGATCTACAAAGACCGTACCGAAGTTCCCGATAATATTAATCATCCCAAACAAAAGGCCCGGCACCGATGCCATCGTAAGCATATGCTGTGACGAAGGCAGATTTTTCAGCCCTTCGTACACGCTTGTTACGCCGAACTTATAATAGACGGCAGCAGCAAAAATAAATAAAATAATGAAAATAAAAACGGTGTTAAAATAATCAGCAACAAATGAGGCTTTTAAACCGCCAATCATGGTGTAGATGGTAAACGTAAGAGGAATTAAAAAAGCGGCAACAAAAATATTCATCCCGGTAAGAGAGTTTAAAGCAATGGCTCCTCCTAAAATAACCATGGCGGTCACAATAATATTTGTCATAAGAGCAAAGCCAAGCATTAAACGATGATTTTTCACGTCGAAACGCTGTGCAATAAATTCTAAAAACGTATGAGCGTTCGGCGCTTTTTTCTTCAGGTTAATCGCGACAATGGCAAACAGCAAAATTTGAATGCTTGCTCCCGCTGCGTACCAATACGGTCCGCTAATGCCGTACTGATAGCCTGTGGAAGAAGACATCATTAACGTAGCGGCCCATGTCCATGCAGCAATAATGGATGCACTCGCCAGCCCAACGCCTACATTTCTTCCGGCTGTACTAAACTGCTCAGCCGTCATTTCCTTTCCTTGACGGCGCTGCATCATAATTGTAACGGCCGTAAAACCTCCTCCAAAAATCAGTAAAATCAAATACCCGACGCTTGATGAAAGCATCTTATCCCTCCTCTTCCTCTTAATGTCAGATTTACTGACATTAATATGTAAATAAAAGTAACATTTGTTAATAAAATACCACGCCGTAAAATTATTAACAATACTGTATTTTCTGATTATTAAAGAGTATAATTAGATACTTTCCCCTTATGCAAACAAAAAAAGCCGGCACATCCGCACCGGTCTAAGCATGAATTTTCGTTTTCAACGTGTGTTATTTCCTCACATGAATGAATGGTCTTACTAATAAAAAAAACGACAACCCCTTGGGTTGTCGTTTTTTTATCATTGAGATACCATTACTTTTTGGCGAACGTGCTCTAAGTGATCACGAACCGCTTCTGCTGCTTCTTCTGGCTCTCCATTTTTAATTGCTTCAAAAATACGCTCATGGTCGGCATCCGTTTGCTTACGATTTTCTTTTTGGCTTTTATTTAACGAATAAGCAAGCGCTTTTCGATACAAATGACCTAAATCTTCTACAGCATGAAGAAGGAATGAGTTATGAGCAGCTTTTACAATATCATGATGGAAACGATAGTCCGCTTCATGTCCAATTTCTTCACTGTTATGAACCGTCTTTTTAAACGCTTCTAACGATTCTTTAATTTCAATCAGTTCTTCATCCGTACGGCGCAGCGCAGCTAAGCTTGCTGCTTGCGACTCGATGATAATACGCATTTCAATTAATTCAAGAACTTGATCTGCTTCAACCATTTCAAACGTCATTGGATCAAGCATGCCCACTAAGTTTACACGCTTTACGTAGCTTCCTCCGCCTTGTCTTGATTCAATCAAGCCGCTGGCAGAAAGAACGCTTAGCGCTTCACGAATTGGTGCGCGGCTCACTCCAAACATTTTGGATAACTCATGTTCCGACGGCAAACGAGACTCTGGCGGGAACGTTTTCTCTTTAATCATCTTTTTTAATTGATCAAGCACTTGACTAGATACTTTTTTACGCTCAATAGGTACAAACATACTTCTATTCCTCCTCCAAGTAATTATCTC
The DNA here is from genome assembly GCF_058629175.1 of Priestia sp. MDV22-iso46. NCBI lineage: Bacteria > Bacillati > Bacillota > Bacilli > Caryophanales > Bacillaceae > Priestia > Priestia sp. MDV22-iso46. The sequence continues at coordinate 173,128 of NZ_JBZVWT010000003.1, read as the reverse complement.
TCTCTTTTTTTTAGTTTTCATCGGACCCAGATTAACTATGTGTATTCCGATTTATGTAAACGCTTCAATCTTTGTATTACAAGTATACATTATTTCAATTCAAATGTGTTGATAAAATTTTACTATTATTGTTATTATACCATGAAAACAAGTTATAAATGAATAACGATTCATGGTTTTTTGACATAATACCACTATCTTACATATAATCCGTATACGATCATGATCGCCGCGTCCGCTAACGCATGACTAATAATTGCCGCTTCGGCACCATATCGCTCCCTTATACATGCCCACATTATACCTGCTAAAAAAATGCCTGCAGCCGAGATCCAATTAAAAGGAAACGCAAAAACGGGCAGAATAATAAACAGGTGATAAAGCGTATAAAAGCTTGATGCAACAATGGTTGAAGCAGGTAAGGACAGATGCTTCTTCACTTTATTCTGTATATAGACTCGCCAATACATTTCTTCTAAATAAGGGTTAATAAAAATCAAAACGACGGCTAAAATGATAACTTTCCATCCGCTAAATCCCCATATTTGCAAAACCGCTTGCATATCTTCTACATGAAAGATTTTACCAGAAAAAAGCAGGCTGCTTCCAATTATCACAGCGGCACATAGAACTCCGCTCAGAGTTCCCACATACAGAGATTTTTTTGTAAGCGCTACCTTCAAGTTAATTTTATTATTCGCATATAAAATCATAAACATCCAGCCGTAAAAGCACACAAATGTTACCAACACATTTTGGATAAGCCACAAACCGAAAAAAACAAAGATTATAGGCATGAACAGCAAAAACAAAAATTTTATCATGTTTATGGCGCACCTTCTTTAAGAGCCGCTTTTCTTTTACCTAGTAAACCTTTCGTATTCAAAAGGTTTACTATCTTTTATCTTATAAAAGTCCAGTGGTATTTTCAATTATTTTTTAATTCCTGCTCCAGCTCACGAAGACTTTCAGCAAGCTTTTTCTTTTCTTCTTCAAAGTGAGCATCGTCTTTAAAAGCAGGAGCTGGAGGTTCTAGCTCTTCATTTTCTTTTAGCCAATCCGGCGTCATTTCCTTGCGAATGAAGCGCTTTTTATTAGCGTAGGAAAGCGGCTTTTCAGTCTGTTGACTTGCTAGCGTACGCTGTGACGTTACATAATGCTTATGAAAAAGATGCTGTTTAATATAGGCAAATGCTCGAATGGTATCGCCGCTGTATTTAGGCACGTAGTGATCAAATGCTTCCTGCAGTCCAGATAGCGCCTCTTCTACGGGTATTTCGCTTTTTGCGACTTCGTACATATGCTTTAAATCACTGGCTGAAGGATACACTCCTCGGTTTCTTCTAGCAATAAAAGCGGCTTCTAACGTTTGTACGTAAGCGCCATGCGCGGCTTCTTCTCTTTTTATTTGATTTGTATTTTCTGCTGTAGTCTCTGTTAATGACGCCTTCACTGTGACCGGCTCCGCTGCTTCAATTTGACTTTCCCCTTCTGTCAAATTGACATCTTCGAGCTCTTCAAATTCATCGCTTGGCATAAGCTCTTCTAGTTTCTTATAATCAATCCTGTACCAGACCGTGTTGTTAAATTTAGAGCGGTTGTACTTTCCTTTTATAATCAGTCCTTCTTTTTCAAGCTTTGAAATGATGCGTTGAATCGTTGAAAGCGACCAAAACGGAAACTGCTGCAGCCACTGCTGATTTGTATTATATACCCACGTATATCCGTCCTGTACATTTACGCTTTTTTCAAGCCAGTAGTGAAGCTGCTGAAGAAACAGCGCTCCGTTCACTCCTACTTTAACTGCAAGCGCTGGCAGTACAATTAACGGCTGATCTTTTAATAATAATTTACTCATTATATCATCTCCTTTGTTATGTAAAATAGCTACTATATATATACAAAGAAAACGGAAAAACGGGGATGCCCGCTTTAAAATTATGTTAAAATATAGAAAAAATGAGGTGAGCATATGATACGTCAAGGCAGAATTGGCGATGAAGCGGGCATCGCAAATGTACACGTAGAAAGCTGGAAATCAACTTATAAAGGACTTGTTCCGGATTCTTTTTTAGATTCTTTGAGCGCTGAAAAGCGAAAACCTCTTTGGAAAAAGCAGCTGGAGTCAAATTCTGTTTTTGTTGCAGAAGAAAACGGTCAAATCGTCGGCTTCGCTTCTTATGGCAAAGAAAGAACCAATAAGCACCCTTCCTATACCGGAGAACTATATGCAATGTATTTACTCGCAGAGCATCAGCGAAAAGGGATTGGAAAAGCGCTTATGCATAAAATAGCGCAAGAGCTAGTAAACCAACATATACATACGATGCTCACATGGGCTTTTGAACAAAACGGCGCCTGTCAATTTTACGAAGCGCTTGGCGGAAAAAGAATCGATCGTGCTGAGGTTGTTATTGAGGGTACATCTCTATCTGAAGTGGCTTTTGGGTGGGACACGCTTAAAAATTTGTAAGACAACTATCTGGACAGATTTTTTTTCTTCACGGTAAACTGTTTAGTTGGTATAAAAAGAAAGGATGACTTACCGTGACGAATTCTACTTATCGAAACATTATTTTGCTGGTTCTTTGTGTCACAGCGGGTATCGTCGATGTGATTGGCTACTTAAGCCTTGGCCATATCTTTACGGCAAACATGACCGGAAACATCGTACTGCTTGGGCTAGCAATCGGAAACTCTCTTGAAACAACTGTTTTTCACTCCCTGACAGCTTTAGGAGGTTTTATTGTAGGAGTTGTAGGCGCTGCAATCCTTGTTGGAAACAAAGAAAAAACGTTTTGGCCTAAAGCCGTAACGATCGCGCTTGGAATAGAAGGATTAATTTTACTTGTTTTTGCACTTTTATCTTCGTTTTCTCCTTCTTTACACTTAACTTACTTGTTTATTTTCTTACTAAGCTCAGCAATGGGACTTCAAACAACGGCTGCTCGAAAGCTTGGCGTAGCCGGAATTTCAACAACCGTATTAACGGGAACGCTTGCTAATTTCTTTGAAGACGTAACGGCACGTTTGCGCAGCCCTCGCTACCGCAAAACGTTTACAACCGATGCCATTCTTCGCGCGCTGTCTCTTGTACTTTACTGCTTTGGCGCTGTTATCGCTGCACTTGCAGAGCCTGCTTATAAATTTGAAATTATTTGGCTGCCCATTGTTATTTTGTTAGCCATCATTATTTTTGTCAGCACGAAGTTTCGTTCTGATTCAGAAAAATAATAATAAAACAAGGCTGGGACAAAAGTATTTTAGTCAAAGGAAAATCCGCACGAGTTTGATTCTTGATTGAGAATCAAATTTGTTCGGATTTTTATTAGTATAGTGAACGTTCATATATGTAGCGGCTTCTAGCTGTTGATTGAAGGGCAAGACGAAGACTCCTGCGGAAAGCGAAGTCTTGCACCGAAATCAACAGCGCTGTAACAAGCGAACATACTAGATCATTTATCCAATTTGTTCGCTCATCGCTCAAGCTCCTTTTTACTCTACATTACCATATACTTCCTTACTAAAACTACTATTTATTTGTGATTACTTCAATGCCGATTTCGCGGTAAGCATTTAACACGGTTTCGTTCACATGCTCTTCTGTAATGAGCCAATCTAGCGAGTTGGCTGAGCTGAACGTGTACGTTGACGATGTATTGAGTTTTTTAGCTGTTACAATAGCCGCTACTTCACTCGCACTTTTAATCATTTGGCTTTTAATGTGCATTTCTTCAAGCAAAGGAATGCTCATCCCGATTTTAGGATCGATTGCGTATACGCCTAAAAAACAAAGATCCGCTCGAATTTGTTTAAGCGTATCAACCACGCTTTGTCCTACCGTGACCATCGATTCTTTTCGAAACGTTCCTCCAAGAGAAACAACTTCTACAAAGTCATGTTCCGCTAGTGCAACGGTAATTAACGGACTGTTTGTAATAACCGTAACGTTTAAATTTTTTGGAAAAGCTTTGACGAGCTGAATATTTGTTGTACTTCCGTCCATCAAGAGCACCTGCCCGTCTTTAATTAACGGAAGCGCCGCAACTGCAAGTGAATGCTTAACATCCATCAATTCACGTTTTCGCTCTTTGTAATCAACCGCAGACGTGGAACGCGGAAGCGCTCCTCCGTGTACACGCTGCAGCAGACCAAGCGCGTCCATTTCCCGCAGGTCTCTGCGGATTGTATCTTCTGAAACATTCAGCGTTTGGCTAAGCGTCGTAGCTACAATGCGCCCTTCTTTTTCAAGCAAATTCATAATTTGTTTGCGTCTTTCTTGTTTTAACATTGCTTGTTCACCTGTTTTCTTTCTGCTTTTTACTTTATTATACTTGTTTCTTTTGTAAAAACAATGTAAAAACGCTTGATTATCAGTGTTTTTTCGTTTATTGTAGGATAAACAAGATAAAACACGCAAAAACAAGTAATAATAGTCAAAGGGAGAGATATTTTATGAAGATGATTTTTACAGACTTAGATGGAACTCTTTTAAATAGCAGCAGTGAAATTAGCACAATTAATGCAGAAGCAATTAAAAAAGCGCAAACACACGGAGTTGAAGTCGTGGTTGCTACAGGGCGCGCTTATTTCGACGTGCAGGAAATTTTAAAAAAAGCTGAGCTTTCAAACCTTTGGGTGATTGCCGCAAACGGAGCGACTATTCATGACCCGAACGGACAGCTAAGACATTCGGTTCCGATTGATGCACATCACGTAAAAGAAGCGCTTCAGTGGCTGGATGCAAACGAATTTTATTATGAAGTGTTTGCCGAACATGCGATTTATACACCAAACTCAGGCCGAGAGCTGCTCGCCATTGAAATTGACCGGGTAAAAAGCGCCAATAAAAACGTGGACGAAGAAAGACTTCATCACGCTGCTGCTAAGCAATACAGCCAAACGGGATTTGCCTTTGTTGCATCCTATGAAGATATTTTAAATACAAACGCTGAGCTTTATAACGTGTTAGCTTTTTCATTTGATGATGAAAAGCGAAAAAAAGGCTGGGATCACTTTAGCAAGCAGCATGACATGACCCTTGTCTCTTCCGCTGATCACAACTTTGAACTCGAACACAAAGACGCCTCAAAAGGAAACGCATTAACATACGTGGTAAAAGAGCTTGGCGGCTCTCTTCATGATACCATTGCCATTGGAGACAGCTTTAACGACGTATCGATGCTGCAAACGGCTGGAAAAGGAATCGCTATGGCAAATGCGCACGCGGAAATTAAAGCGTTAGCTGATGATGTTACATTAACGAACGATGAAAACGGAGTAGCTTCCGTTATTGAAAAAGTGTTAGAAGCACAGCTGGAAGCACATTAAAAAAAAACGCTTGGCATTTGCCAGGCGTTTTTAAATGGTCATGCGGTAAATACCGACAAACCAGCTAAACAGCGCAACTAAAAGCAACAGCCACGCGCTGGTTTTCTTTCTTTTTTGCCACTCGATTGCTCCTAAAACTAGCATGGTAAACCCGAGCAGTATATTTAAAAACGAAAGAAACTGGTAACTGTGAGTGAGCATGATATAAAGAGCCAGTCCAACAGTAATAATTGAAAGAATAAGCTGTAATGCTTTTAACAAAAAATCTCTCCTTACTTGTAATTCACTTCTTCATTCACACACGTCACTAAAGGCTTTTTTTCAAGACCTAAAAGCAGGTTCTGGACGGCTAAATCTGCCATGCGATTGCGCGTTTCGTACGTAGCACTTCCAATATGCGGTGTTACCAGCACGTTTGAAAGCTGCAGCAGCTTATGATCTGCCGGAAGCGGCTCTGGGTCTGTTACGTCCAGTGCAGCATATGCAATTTCTTCATTTTTCAGCGCTTCGTAAAGTGCTTCAGTGTTCACTAATCCTCCGCGCGCTGCGTTTACAAAATACGCGCTGCTTTTCATTGCTTTAAATTCCTCTTCTCCGAACATGCCTTTGCTTTCATTTGAAAGCGGCACTAGGCATACGATACAGTCAGCTGTGTGAAGCAGTTCTTCAAACGAAAGGTATACGGCATCAAGCTCTTTTTCTGCTTCATGCTTGCGGCTTCGGTTGTGGTAAACGATGTTCATCCCCGATGCCTTTGCTCGTCTGGCAACGGCGCTTCCGATATCGCCCATTCCAACAATACCAAGCGTTTTTCCAAATAAATCGACGCCAAATACCGTTTCCCAGTTTCCTTGTTTCACTTTTTCATAGCCTTCATGAATGCGGCGAGCTGCTGACAGCAAGAGACCAAACGTTAAGTCAGCCGTTGCTTCTACTAACACGCCTGGCGTATTACTAAACGGCACGCCTTTTTTGGTGCATGCTTCGACATCTACACTGTCATACCCTACGCCTGATTGAGAAATAACGCGCAGGTTCGGTGCTGCTTCTAACAGCTCTTCGTCCACTGTGATGTGGCCGATATTAAAAAAGCCGTCAGCGTCACGAAGCCAGTCGCGCAGCGTTTCTTGTGGAATCTTTCCTTCTCCTTCCCACATTTGAATATCGCAGTGCTCCGCTAGCTTCTCGTAAGCATTTGGCCACGTTTTTCCAGACATAACAACTTTGTATTTCCCCATGTGTATCTCTCCTTTTCCTTGTTCACTCATATGTATGAATAGTAACTAGCTATCCTATCATAAGACTACTATAAAGATGAAACTTTTTCCATTCAGTAATCGTATTTATAGTAAGGGGGAATACGAATGTTTGAAGATGAAATGATATTTGAAGATGACCCGTCCGGAGATGACATTGTTTTTGAAGGTGATGTGCCCGATGACGTAAGCGGAGGCGCTTTTTTTCCAGATGACGCGTTATTTAACGGAATGCCTACGTTTGTGATGCTATTTTTTGTTATAGTTATTGGTATTTTTCTATTTTCTATTTTTAAAGGAATCGGCACGTGGAGTAAAAATGAGCAGTCTCCCCGTCTCTCCGTAAAAGCAAAAGTTACGGGCAAACGGACAAACGTCCACCGCCACAACAGTCACGCTCACGAACATCATCACTCTCACACGTCTACAACCTACTACGTAACCTTTCAGTTTGAAAGCACCGACCGCTCTGAATTTACTGTTTCAGGCCGCGAATACGGCATGCTTGCAGAAGGCGACGAAGGAATGCTGACGTTTCAAGGAACTCGTTTTTTGGATTTTCAAAGGAATCCAAGTGAAGAACATACAGATGCTTAGCTTATGACCTCTTGCTTTTAGAGGTCTTTTTTACTGTAATGGAGCATTCATATAGCCAATGACCTATTTGTGCCCTTTTTACACTGTAGAAGAACGTTAATCCATATAAAAACATACCGTGTAACACATTCATTTAAGCAGGCAGGTGATTTTATGTATTCTCCTTATTCAGGCAGCGGCCTCTACTACGGACATTACGGCGAAGCCCCTCATTCGCATCCTATTCAAACAATACTGGCGCAATACTGGCACGAAACCCACTATCCAGGTCCACACAAAAAATATGTACACGTGTATTATCTTAACCCGGCTTCTCTTCATTATTATCCAACCTATCAAAGGTTTTTGTAAAGAAATGGTTTTTTAATTGAATTTTTTATTGTAAAATTAATCCATATGCTTATTTATTGGAAAGGAGGTTAAAAAACAGTGCGTAATTCTACAGCAAAAAATAGTGTGATAGTCACCACTTTGCTTTCCGCCCTATTTTTCTGCTTCGTTTTGGTTCTTGGTTCGCTTTCTCCTCTAGCAGATTCAGGCCCCAACGTTAATACGTTCGGCTCAACAGGGCTGTGGTTATCTCTTGGCATGGTTCTGTTTTTATATTTGTTGCCTTTAGCTTTTTATCTGATAGGAATGCATTTTTTAAAATTTGTCATGGCTGCTTTTTGCAGCATCGGACTTTTAATCGCTGCTAGTACTCTATTACTGATGCCGGCTCTGTTTTTATTCGGATTAGAAGATTTCTCAGGAAACTTATCTTCAATTATAGGAATAATGATTTCTTGTTTAGGTTTGCTGATTACGAATATTGTGTGGTTTGTTGCTGCGTTTAAAAGACCGTCAGCCACCGTGCAGGAAAGCGTTTAAAATGGTGAAGAGGTTGAGGTATCTAAGTCCATTTTGCCTAAAGACGAACAAATTGGAGAGGTGAGCTGAACTGCTTGTTACACCGCTGTTGATTTCCGTGCAAGACTTCGCTTTCCGCGGGCGGCCGGTGAGCCTCCTCGTAGCTTCCGCTCCTGCGGGGTCTCACCCCTTCCGCTTTTCCCGCAGGAGTCTTCGTCTTGCCCTCCAATCACCAGCTAGAAGCACCTATATTATAAAAAATCCATCTCGTTTGAATCTTCTTTTAACTACACTACTTTTGTTCCACCCTCTTTTTATAGCTCAGTAGGCAAGTGGTGTAAATACATATCCAGGCAGTCTTCATGCTGAGACAACACGTCCATTGTTTCTTTATGAGGTTTTGTATAAATAAGTGAATAATCCACTTCCCCCCGTGCAGAATTCGCTGTAAAAGCTAATTTTTCTTTTTTTAGCGAAAAATCCGCCTGCACTCCTTCTTTATTTCCTCTTGCGTCTAATCGAATCCACCTCTTTTCGATTTCGATATAGACAGCATTTAACGCATGAATACAGTAGCCTGTGTCTATTGTATCTCCAAGTATCAGTCTTTGATAACAAAAGCCTGTTGGAATCCCTTCTGCACGCAGCAAAGCGGCTAATAGATTACACTTGCTGTAACAAATTCCTTCCTTTTCTTTTAAAGCCTCTGAAGCGGTTTTCGTGATGATTCTGCTTTGAATATCCCAGGAATGAGATACTTCATCTCTCACAAACTCATATGCTTTTTTTATGTACTCTAGGGAAGAATGAGGCAAGCCGCTTTTGAGTTCACGTACCTTTTGTTGAATCAAAGGATGTGTAAAGTTCACCTCTAGAAGTTCTTGCGTATAGTCTTCTTTTTCCAACGATTCACAAATTAATTTCATTTACTTTTTCCTCCTCTTATATTTACCGTATGTTTTTTATACATAATATTGAATTTTATTACATATTTTTATATAATGAAAGACCACTTAAACGGAAAATAATAGTAGATACAAGATTGAAAGAGGTTTTGTTTTTGGTGACGTTATTTTTAACAAATGTACTGCTCGGTCTTTCGATTGCCCTTCCCGTTGGTACGGTGACAATTGAAATGACAAAACAAGGTTTAAAAAACGGTTTTCTTCACGGATGGGTTGTGGGACTTGGGGGCATGACGGTTGATTTATTATTAATTGTGCTTCTTTACTCTGGACTGGCTTCTTTTTTATCGGCTCCTTTTATACAGCTTATGATGTGGCTTATAGGAGCGCTTTTTTTACTTTATATTGGCTATGACAGCATTAGACATGCCGACCATGATATAACGTCTCCTGGAGAGCACGTAAAAAAGTCGTTTGCATCTTCCTATATGAACGGGATCTTTGTTGCGATTTCTCCTAGCAATCTCATTTTTTGGCTCAGCGTGTTTGGAACGGTGCTGACTAATTCGCTTCAATCCTCTCATTCTTTTCATTTCCTGCTGATTGCTGCCGGAATATTAACAGGGATTTTAATTCATGACCTAGGCTTAATGACGATTGTCTCTGGAACTAGAAAAGTGCTGAATCAGCTTTATATTAAATGGGTTTCTATTGCGGCAGGATGTGTCTTAATTGGTTTTTCATGCTATTTTCTTTATCGTTTCATTGGGAATCTGCGCATGTACTTTTAATGTTTCTACATATTTTATGACTTGCTATATCCCCTCTTTATCTAGTATAGAGAGGGAATTTTTATAATCTATCAGGGACTATCAGACAAAAAGTTCACAATTCCGTCACATTTCTATTGATTTTTTTCTCTTTTTATACGAAAATATAAAAAAGGGAGGAAATATCATGAAAATCAAAAAAGCACTTCGCATCTTTATTGGATCAAACGTTCTTGTATTATTAACATTCGGCCTTCTTCCAGCACTATTGGTTAACCCTGATATTGACCTAATTCAATCATTTATTAATTATATAGGCAAGGATTAATTTCGCTTTAAATAGTCATAATTTTCAATCTATTATTTTAATAAAAAAAGACAGCGCAGGCTGTCTTTTTTAGTAGGCTTGAGAAAACTTATTTCACGTTTATTTAGTTGAAAACAGCTTTTTAACATCTACTTTTTGATCTTTAACAATCGTATATGTCGCCTGTTTTTTATCTTCAAAGCTAAACGCTTTTATGTAGTCATTATCGTAAATCGTTAAGCCGTACGCATCTTTTCCGTTTTCGACGATTTTTACCCAGTAAGCTTGGTCAAACTTTGGGTCGAGCTCCTTGCTTTTTTTTACTTCTACTTTTGCCAAAGAATGTACGATTTGCTTTATCTCTTTTTTATCATCTACTACACGTTTTCCTTCGTCCGTATCTATTTCAATACGCGTAACGTTTGCTTCATCTACTTTTATGACGTCTTTTAACTGATAGGCTTTCCCGGTATATGTAAAATAAAATACGACGATAAATAAAAGTGCAGCTATAATAATCGTTCTTTTTTTCAAAAGGAACCTCCTTTTCTACATCACGCTGCATTCACATGATACACCTTTTTATTCCTCCTGTTCCGCAGCCCTTTAGTACAATGCTGCTTCCTACAAGTAAACTATACGTTAATCCCGGAACAGGAAGTACTAACGTTACCATCAACAGTAACATGCCCGTACTTGTAAGAGCTACTCCGGCAGCTCGATTTTTCATTCATTTCACCACCGTTGCTCTGTAAATCTCTTTTTATAAAGTGATAGAAGTAATATTGATCTACTATTTACTTATGTGCTTTTAGCTTATAGTACAGAAATGTCAAAACTTCTACTAGTAAGATCGCTACTTCACATTACCTTCTCTTTTTAACTAACTCATCATGATTTATGAAATAAAAACAGCTCATCTACTGTTGCTCCCAGCTCTGCAGCCAGTTGAAAAGCAAGGGTCAAGCTTGGATCATACTTATTGTTTTCAATTGCATTAATCGTTTGTCTCGATACGCCGCATACTTTTGCCAATTCATCTTGAGACATTCGTTTGCTTTTACGCAGTTCTTTAATTCGATTTTCCACCATTCATCACTCATCTCTAAAATGTAAAAAACTTTTTACATCCATATCTTATATTATCTTCCTTGTTACTGTCAAATATATTTGACAAATCAATGTCTCTTACCTACCTAAAAAAGAGATTTAAATATAACGAGATTAATCCAATCTAAAGACGAAAAAATGGGAGAAATGATTGAGTATGAATCGCTTGTTACACCGCTCTTGATTTCCGTGCAAGGCTTCGCTTTCCGCGGGCGGCCGCTGAGCCTCCTCGTCGCTTTCGCTCCTGCGGGGTCTCATCTGTGCCGCTTTTCCCGCAGGAGTCTTCGCCTTGCCCTCCAATCAACCGCTAGAAGCAACGAAATAGATTAAACACATGTTCACCCTCTCAATAAAAAAAGCCGTACTTATTCATGTAAATACCATCTTTACTTTTACATATTTACAATAACTACACAGAAATTAATATAAAAAAGCACAAACTCCTTAAAAGAAGCTTGTGCTTTTTTATATTTCATTGTCTGTTTGTTAAAGCTCCTTACTCATATTAAACCACTGCACGCCTGCATGCTGAGACTCCGCTACTCCTTGATTCACATATCCGTTTTTTTCGTAAAACGGAATCAATTCTTCTTTACATGTTAAGGTAACCGTTAAGCGCTGTTTGTTCCGCGCTTGTTTTTCAAATTCTCTTAACAGCATACTGGCAATTCCTTTGTGATGATGCTTGGGATTTACAACGATACCCAAAATACTTTGATGACCGCCTGTCTCAGGGTTCGAAATCGTTTTTTCAAACAAATCATCCGTAATAAACGGAGCTGAAATGACGGGACCGTTCACATATCCGATTATTTCTTCATTTTCTTGGGCGATGATAAACGTATCAGGAATGGTGCTGATCCGCGTGATGAATGCGTCTTTTGAGGCAGCTTCTTCAGGTGTAAAGCCTTTGTTTTCTAAAGTAATTAATTGGTTTAAATCTTTTTCATCCACTTGTCTTATAATCATTGAAACGTTTCCTTTCATTATGTATTTCTCTTTTTTCTCTAAAAGCTTCTCTTACATATAACTATCTCTTTCTACTATATATAAAAATGCCCAAACAAAAAAGGATTGACCTCTGCATCATACAGAATTCAATCCTACTTCGCTTTTTAATTAACGTCTTGATTATTTAATAAATGCACCAAACGGCTTGCCCACCGGAAGCACAACTCGACCGTAGTGAGTATTTAATACAGCCGCTGCAGATCCATAGAATGAAAACAGAGCAATTAATAGCTCTGAAACTGCTGCTAGTAAGTGCGTGTACTCATATGCCACACCAAATGTACTTAGCGATAATCCAATGAATAAGAAATCGATTAACACAAAAATAATAAATAATACTTTATGAGTGCCCATTGCTCCAACTGTCATAAAAACGCTGAAAATCAAGTAGCCGACAAAAGCAAATGCGAGCTGCTTCGGATCCGCTTCTTTTGCGAGCGCTTCCCCAAATGCTCCAAGCTGAATAAGCCATGTCATAGCTACACCTAGCCAAAATAACCCGAAGGCACCAAAAGCAGTTGCGCCGAAGGTATTATTATGTTTGAAATCTTGCATAGACGCGATTAACTGCCCTATCCCGCCTAAAAAAATCGCCCATGGCAATACCAATGAAACACCATCGGTTACCCCAAGCTTTTGAAACGATGCAACAAGTGTCACCATGGCAAGTCCGAATAGACCTAGCGCTGATGGATCCGCTGTTACAATTTTAACGTGCTGCGTGCTGTTGTTACTCATGTTGTACCTCCCTGATTTTAAAAACACCTTTAAAAAGATACAAAAATGTAGGGGAAGTGTCAATGGATATTTTTGGCCTTTTAAAATCCCATAAGAACAAGCAGTGTAGCGGTTACACTGCTTGTTCTTTAATTTCTTATCATTAAACGTTTTGTAATAAATTTTGTCTGGTTTGTTTTGCGGACTCAACCATGACTTTTAAAGCTTCAACCGTCTCGCTGATTCCTCTTGTTTTAAGGCCGCAGTCGGGATTAATCCAAAATAATGCAGGATCAAGTACCTGCAGAGCGCGGTCAATGTTTCGCTGAAGCTCTTCAAGCTTCGGTACGCGCGGACTGTGGATATCATACACGCCAAGTCCGATTCCTTGATTGTACGTATGTTTTTCAAACGCATAAATTAATTCACCGTGGCTTTTAGACGTTTCAATGGAAATCACGTCGGCATCAAGCGCTTTGATGGCATCAATAATCTCTTCGAATTCTGAATAGCACATATGCGTGTGAATTTGCGTCTCGTTTTGCACCGATACCGTGGCTAGTTTAAATGCATACACCGCAGCGTTCAAGTAGCTGTCCCAGTTTTCTCGTTTTAACGGCAATCCTTCACGCAGTGCCGGTTCATCTACTTGAATCATTGAAATGCCCTGACTTTCAAGTGCTTCTACTTCTTTTCTAAGAGCAAGCGCAATTTGATTTGCCACGTCGTAGCGCGGGATATCATCACGCACAAACGACCAATTTAAAATCGTAATCGGACCCGTCAGCATTCCTTTAACCGGCTTATTTGTTAGAGACTGTGCGTAGACCGTTTCTTTGATCGTCATCGCCTGCTCATACGATACATCTCCGTAAATAAGCGGCGGCTTCACGCAGCGAGAACCGTAAGATTGCACCCAGCCAAACTTCGTAAACTGAAAGCCTCCTAATTTCTCACCGAAGTATTCGACCATGTCCGTACGCTCAAACTCTCCGTGCACAAGGACATCTAAGCCGATGTCTTCTTGAATTTCAATCCATTTTTTTATTTCCTCGTTAATGTACGCTTCATATGCTTCATCGCTTAACTCGCCTTTACGCCATTTTAAACGCTCTTTTCGCACTTCTTTTGTTTGCGGAAAGCTTCCAATCGTTGTCGTTGGAAGAAGCGGCAGTTGAAACGCTTCTTGCTGAACGCGTTGACGTACGTCAAACGGCGCTTGTCGCGCTGCTTTATAGCTGTGCAGCTGCTTCAGCTCTTTTTGCACGTCTTGATGATTTCGAAAAGATGAACCATTTAATGCTTGAATCGCCTGTTTGCTTACGTTTATTTCTTCTTCTATCGACTCTTTTCCTTGCTGCACTGCTTTTGTTAAAAGCGTGATTTCCTTTAGCTTTTCATCTGCAAAAGAGAGCGCATTTTTCAATACTGGATCAATGGTTTCTTCATTTTTCACCGTGACAGGAACATGTAATAAACTTGATGAAGGCTGCAGAATCAAACGGTCTTTTGATACGGCTTCTTCAATTTCACTAAGCGTTAAAAGCTGTTCGTCCAAGTTTTCACGCCAAATGTTGCGTCCGTCAATCACTCCCGCAGCCAGCACTTTATCAGTTGGAAAACCATATTTATTAAGCGCAGTGAGATTTTCGCCTCGGTCATGCACAAAGTCTAAACCGATTCCTTCAACAGGAAGAGACACAACTTCTTTGTAGTGATCAACGCTGTCAAAATACGTTTGCAAAATGACTTTTACATTCGGTGCCGCTTCCTTCAAAGTTTGATAGACTTCTGTGTAAAGCGCCAGGTCTTCTTTTGATAGCGTTGTAGATAAAATTGGCTCATCTATCTGTACCCACTCTACTCCTTCTGCCTGCAGCTCCGCTAAGATAGTTGCATAAAGCGGAACAAACTGTTCAACTACTTCTTTAAACTCACTTTCTTTATATCCTTTTGACAGCTTCACAAATGTTACTGGACCTAAAATCACGGGCTTGCCTTCAATATTCAGCTTTTCTTTTGCTTCTTTGTAAAACTGAAGCGGGCGATTCTCTACAAGTGCCGGCGTACATTCCTCAAGCTCCGGTACGATGTAGTGATAATTTGTGTTAAACCATTTTGTCATCGTAGAAGCTACCGCACCTTTTGTTCCTCTCGCGATGTCAAAATACGTTTCAAGCGATACTGGTCCTCCGTTATACTCAAAGCGCTTTGGCACTAGACCGAACATAACAGCTGTATCTAACACGTGATCGTATAAGCTAAAATCGCCGACTGGAATCAATTCAATTCCTGCGTCACGCTGTTTTTTTAGATGCGCTAGACGAAGAGCTTTAATTTCTTGAAGAAAGATACCTTTCTCTAGCTTTCCTGCCCAAAACTGCTCAAGCGCTTTTTTCCATTCTCGTTTTTCACCAATTCTTGGATAACCTAAGTTCGAACTTTTTACACTGCTCATTTTTTCCACTCCCTGTATATTTTTTTATCGGTAAACTAAAAAATCTCTCTTTTCGAAATGAAAAGAGAGATAATACGCATACTTAACTAGAGTTGAGACAGCCTGTTTTTCTCAACACGTATTCCTCACTCCTCTCTATATCCCGTAGAGCTTAAGTGCATACAACAGGCAGGTCTCCTGACTTAGGTTCATCGCTTCCTATCCCTTCCCATTTCAACATGAAACAGTGGTTAATAAGTTGCTCCCCATTACAGTGGCGGGACCGCGCCGGCTTTTCACCGGTCTTCCCTTTTAAGCTGCGTACATTCGTTACACAGCACCTGATGCATTTTTATAAAATTGTCCATTCAAAACATATTCACATAAAATAAAAAGCCTCTCTATCACGAATAGAGAGGCATAGTATCTATGAAATCCTCTCTTATTTTTCAAAGCTGTACGCTTTGCAGGATGTAGCACCTTTTCAACAAGAATGTTAAATGGTTGCCGGGCTTCACAGGGCCAGTCCCTCCGCCTCTCTCAATAAGAGTTTTAATTGTTTATAATATTTTGAATGTAGAGTCATCTTAACACCTTAGATTTATGTTGTCAAAAGAAATTTCAAAAAAATTAGTTTTTAGGAGGCGCTGACGCTAATTTTTGCCTTAACAATTTGTAATCGTCTTTTCGGTGCGTTTCAATTAAATCTTTGGCTCCCTGGTGATATCCTGACGAATAAATATACTCTACCGCTGTTTCGATAAGCTTTCTTTTTTCTTCGGCACACTCCCGGTCCATTAAGGGGAACAGTCTACCTAAAAGGTCATTTAAATCTTCCTTGATAAAACGATCAAGTCCTTCTTGCATCTTTTCGTTTGCCATGATTGCTCCTCCATTTGCTGTGTATGTTCTAAGCCTCTATAAACAGGCATTTCACTGTAAATTTTAAGATAAAGTTAAGTCATTAAACAGTATATCAAGTGAATGTTTTTCTTCAATTACATATGTAATACAAATATATGACAAATATAGAGAATATATCATCATTCATTATCTATTATAACGTTTGACTGAGCCTTCTGCTACAAGGTTTCTGTAAACATTATGCATAATCTTCCAAAAGTCTGCCTGTGAATTACGGGCAGGCTTTTGGCTAAACATAGCTTTCTATTCTCTTGTTTTTACAAACAATTTCTTCGAGGTCGTCCAAAATCCTTCCAAAGAAGAGGTCCTAATATGTTGTACCTGCTTACAAAAAACTCCGTAAAATTATAATTATTTAAAATTAAAGGCTGCTCAAAATCAAGAGGAGCACCGGCGCCTCCTGACAATACAAAATCAGTGCCTCTTCCAAGCGTAAACGACCCGTTTCTATTTTTTCTAATAAACTGTTCGTCATATGCATGCACGTGGCTAACGAGAACTTTTTTCACGCGGTGTTCTTGAATTAAATCAAAAAATTCTTGACTTTGAGGAGTCGTTACAGGAAACCCTTCAAGATTTGACCACCGGCCAATATTTGGCTGCGCATGCATGGCTACAACGGTATTACGAGGAGCATCCTCTAGCTGCTGCTCTAAATAATTCAGCTCTCTATCTGTAAATCCATATATTTTATTCTTGGGACTGATGACATTATTTAATGCGATGCACCGAAAGTTGAAGACAGGAATATCAATGACCCAGTGTGCCTTTCCGATAGTGGCTCTGAAGTTTTCGAGATTGCTTTCATCAAGGTACAGTTCATCATGATTCCCTACGCATACAAACATAGGAATGTTTGATGCGATTTTTTCGACAACCTTAACAAAGTGCTCCAAATACTCTTTTTTCCCTGTATAGACGGTGTCTCCCCTATGAATAATAAACAGCGGGTTCAATTCCACCGCCTTTTTTAATACAAGCTCAAATTCACCGCTCATCGTGAAACAATTATCGTTTGGTCCGTCACCTCTGCTGTCGCCCATAAAAACAAAGTTAAATGGATCGGATTTAATTGTTTAATTCTTTGCTTTAATAACTTTTCAGAACGTTCATGAAGCGTCAAATTCATCAACTAGTTAATCCCCCTATTAATAAATAAATTTAGTTAAAAGTAAACAAGCTTACTTGTTTATATGAGAATTTGTTGACGAAGGTCACTACCTTCTTGTAAGCAGAACGCACATTTAGCTTTCGTTTTAGAAATTGCTAGTTATGAATATCTATTAAAGTCCACTCTATGATAAGCTAACCTATCTTTCCATTTTATTAGGCACTAATATGACAGTGTAAAAGCTGAAATCTCTATATCTACTAATAAGAAAGAGGCTGGGGACGAACAAAGGCCGACATGTGCTGAGCCGCTTGTTACCCCACAGTTGATTTCCGTGCAAGGCTTCACTTTCCGCGGGCGTCCGATGAGCCTCCTCGTCGCTTGTGCTCCTGCGGGGTCTCATCTGTTCCGCTTTTCCCGCAGGAGTCTTCGCCTTGCTCTCCAATCAACTGCTAGAAGAAACGAAACAGATGAAACCTGCGTTCACCATAAAAAAACGAACCACTAATCAAACACTTTGATTAGTGGTTCGTTTTTCACTTCAGCTAAAATACTTTTATCTCAGCACCTTACATTTAAAACATTTACGACAATCAAACATATTTATTACGCTCAACTGGACTTAAAGACTTCCTTGCAGAACGAGCTGCCATGTCCGTTTCAATTTGCTCTAGGCTGCGTCCTTTTGTTTCAACAACTACAAAGCGTATGAAGAATAATCCGAGAATACAAATGATCCCGAACGTTGAAAAGATCACGCCTAAACTAAACTGGTCAGCTAAAATTGGGAACACAAGCCCTACTGCAAGCGATCCTGTCCAGTTAAAAGCAGATGAAATCCCAGCACCGATTCCGCGTACAGAAAGCGGGAAAATTTCTCCTACAATGATCCACGTAAGCGGCGCCCAAGAAAACGCATAGCAAAGGATAAAGCAGCAAAGAGCAATTAACGTAACCCAGTTTACGACGACTTCATTAACGCCTAATGCTCCTAGAATAGCCGGTGTGAAAAATGAAAGAGCCATACCCGCGCCGCCAATCGTAAGAATGGTACGGCGGTTGAATCTATCAACAAACTGCAGAAAAATAAGTGTTGTCACCACGAAGATTACCCCAACGATGACCGTAAAACCAGCAGCTACCTGCGGCGCTAAACCAACTTGACGAGCAATGCTTGTTGCATAATAAACAATTGAGTTTGAGCCTTGAATCTGCTGAAAAGTTGCCATTCCGACGCCGATTATTAATGCTAAACGAAACTTTTTATGAAACAGCTGTTTGATGCCTGATTGTTCATGAACAGCTATGCTTTCAATTTCAGACACTTCAGCTTCTACTTCAGCTGTTGACCGGCGAAGCGTACGCAGTACTTCACGCGCTTTATCTGCCATTCCGTTTTTAATTAAGTAGCGAGGCGACTCTGGAAGCTTGATCATACCGATGCATAAGACGATCGCAAAAATACCGGCGCTGCCAAGCATTAATCGCCAGCTGTTTGGAACCGGCTCAAAAATAAAGGCTACGATATAGCTTAATAATAATCCAATTACAATCATTAGCTGATTCAAACCTGAAAGCTTCCCGCGAATATGAGCGGGTGCGATTTCTGACATATAAGCAGGAACTAACGAAGAAGCTGTTCCTACTGCTGTACCTAAAAAGACGCGCGCAATCGTTAACGTAATTTCCTCTGGTGCAATCGCTGAACCGATGGAGCCTAAAAGAAAGATGATAGATGAAATTAAAATTAACTTTCTTCGTCCAAACTTATCTCCTAATAATCCGCTTAAAATGGAACCGATAATTGCTCCTCCCATTAGCGACGAAACCACAATCCCCAGCCAGAGCGGACTTAAATGAAACGCTTCACGGATATGACTTTCTGCACCAGCAATAATCCCAATATCATAACCGAATAAAATACCGGCAAATGAGCCGAAGAAGAAGATAAACTTACTTGATACTTTACTCATGATTATATATCCCCTTTGTATTGTCTTAGTTTTGCTTCCTACCACACTTATTTAAAACGCTTTCATTTGTTTCTAAAAACGGCGTTCTTTTACTGACGCTATATTTTCACTTCCAAGGAAGCAGTGCTCCCTCGGAAGTAGTGGTGCTTACTTAATAATGACGTACTCTAGATCAACAAGCTTTGCATAGCTCACGATTTGATCGGTCGTTAAATTTAATGAAAGTACCGTATGATGGCCGCCTCCGTTTTCAATCCACGCTTTAACGCCGTCTTGGAAGTTCGGCTTAATGTTCCAAAGCACGCGCGCTACCGGAAGATTTGGAGCTGGAACTTCCGGCTCAAATGCGGATACTTCGTTAATTAACAGCTTGTAATGCGTACCGAAGTCAGCCATGGAAACCACTACGCCTTCTCCTTGTTTACCGTCAAACACTAAGCGGGCCGGGTCTTCGCGGTTGCCGATACCTAGCGGAGAGACAATTAGTTTTGGCTTGTTTACCGCTAGCGTCGGGTCGACTTCAAGCATGTGAGATTGAAGCACAGACTCACGTCCGGGAGCTAATTCATACGTGTAGTCTTCCATAAAGCCCGTTGACTGATTGTGGCTCATTACTTTAAGCAAGCGGTCAAGCGCCGCTGTTTTCCAGTCTCCTTCACCAGCAAAGCCGTAGCCCTGTGCCATCAAGCGTTGTACGGCTAGACCAGGAAGCTGTTTCATACCGTATAGATCTTCAAAGTTAGTCGTAAAAGCGCTGTAGCCGCCTTCGTCTAGAAAACGTTTAATCGCAATTTCATAGCTTGCCTGTACTTTTACGCTAGACTCCCATTCTTCTGCAGAATAATCACCGTAGACAAATTCGTACGCGTCGGCATATTCAGCAAACAAATCATTGATTTCTTCTTCCGTAACGGCATTTACATATTGAACAAGGTCACCAATTCCAAAGTAGTCAACCGTCCAGCCAAATTGAATTTGCGCTTCAATTTTGTCTCCTTCCGTTACTCCGACGTTGCGCATATTGTCACCGAAACGGGCAACTTTGATGTTGAAGCTTTCGTTATAAGCAGCGGCTACGTCCATCCATTGTGCAATTTGCTGCTGTACTTGGGGGCGCTCCCAGTAGCCTACTACAATTTTATTTTGCTTGTTCAAACGCGCGTTGATAAAACCGTATTCTCGATCACCGTGAGCGGATTGATTCAAGTTCATAAAATCCATATCAATCGTTTCCCAAGGAATGCTTTCGTTAAATTGTGTCGCCAAATGAAGCAGCGGTTTTTGCAGTAACTTGGTACCGCGAATCCACATTTTTGCAGGCGAGAACGTATGCATCCACGTGATTACACCGGCAACTTCATCTCGGTAATTCACTTCTTTCATCATGCTTGTAATTGTATCAGCACTCACAGCTAAATCTTGCAGAACAATTGGATAAGGCAAGACACCGCTTTCATTTAAAGCATCAGTCATAGTTTGCGCGTGTGCTTTTACTTCTGCTAGTGCTTCTTTTCCGTAAAGATGCTGTGAACCAACAATAAACCAAAATTCTTTTTGAGCTGTTTTTAACATGATAATCCCCTTTTCTGTATGTAAGTCTTTTATTGTCCTTGCCCGTAATACGCGTTTTGTCCGTGTTTTCGTAAATAATGTTTGTCTAATATACGCTGCGGCAGCTCTTCAGCCAGTCCGTTTAATTTTTGTGTAAAGAAATTCATTTTGGATACTTCGTCTAGTACGACGCTGTTCATTACCGCCGATTTGGCATCTTTTCCCCACGTAAACGGCCCGTGTCCTTGAAGTAAAATGCCAGGAACCGCTAGCACATCTAAGCCGCGCTCTTCAAACGTTTCGATAATCACTTTGCCCGTTTCCACTTCATATCCGTCATTCACTTCTTTTTCTGTCAAAAAGCGCGCGCACGGTACGGAACCATAGAAGGTATCGGCATGAGTCGTTCCCATTGCCTGCACATCAAGTCCTGCTTGAGCCCAAATGGTCGCCCACGTTGAATGCGTATGGGCAATACCGCCGATTTGCGGGTAATGTTTATAGAGTACGGCATGCGTCAGCGTATCCGATGACGGATTAAGCTCCCCTTCTACCACGCGGCCATCTAAATCAACGACTACCATGTCTTGCGCCGTCATTTTCTCGTACGTCACACCGCTTGGTTTAATCACAAACAAACCGCTGTCTCGATCAATGGCACTTACATTTCCCCACGTGTACTTAACCAGTCCGTGTTTTGGCAAATCGACGTTTGCTTGAAATACTTCTTCTTTTAATTTATCTAGCACACTAATTCCTCCCGTTCTTCGCTGTGGTGCTCTGCAGCTGCTTTTTCAATCACTAGCCCTTTTTTATATCTTTTAATAAATGCTTCAAACCCTTTTACATCGAGTTCGTCAGGATAAATTTCCTGTGCGGTTACTTCTTTAAAGACTTTATCATCCAAGAAATCTTCTAAACTTTCATTCTCATTTTTATTAAGCATATAAGAAGAAAGAATAGCCATTCCCCACGCGCCGCCTTCTCCAGCTGTGTCCATGACGGAAACCGGGGTATTAATTGCCGCTGCCATCATTTTTTGACCAACTACCGGCGTTTTAAATAATCCTCCGTGTGCTAAAATACTGTGAATCTTTACGTTTTCTTCTTTGACTAAAAGATCCATCCCTATTTTTAAAGCGCCAAAAGCTGTAAAAAGATGCGTTCGCATAAAGTTTGCTAGATTAAAATTACTTTTTGCTGAACGAACAAATAGCGGACGTCCACTTTCTACTCCGGTAATATTTTCACCTGAGAAATAGCCGTAGCTAAGCAAGCCTCCTCCATCAGGATCAGCTTCTAGCGCTTTATTTAACATCACTTCGAATAATTTATCCGATTCTACTTTTTGTCCCATCGCCTCCGAAAATTCGCGAAACAATCCGAGCCAGGCGTTTAAGTCGCTTGAGCAGTTATTCGCATGGACCATTCCAACTGGACTGCCGTTTGGCGTAGTAACCAAATCAATTTCCGGATAAACGTTTGAAAGCTTTTTATCTAGTACAATCATCGCAAAAACGGACGTTCCTACTGAAACATTTCCCGTGCGTTTTCTTACGCTGTTTGTCGCCACCATTCCCGTTCCCGCATCTCCTTCTGGAGGACAAAATGGAATTCCCGGCTGCAAATTTTTTGATTGATCTAAAATACTAGCCCCAATGGCTGTTAATGTACCTGCTTGCTCGCCTGAAGTATGGACTGCAGGCAGAATATCTGATAGTTGCCACGGATACCCTTTATGAGAAATGAGATCATCAAACTGCTTCATCATATTTTCACTGTAATTTTGCGTGCGTTCATCAATTGGAAACATTCCTGAAGCATCTCCAATGCCAAGCGCCTTACTGCCTGTCAGCAGCCAGTGAATATAGCCGGCTAGCGTTGTCATGTAATCAATGCGCGGCAGATGTTTTTCTTGATTGATGATTGCCTGATACAGATGCGCAATGCTCCATCGTTCAGGAATATTAAATTGGAAATGTTCAGTTAATTCTTTTGCTGCTGCGCTTGTTGTTGCATTACGCCACGTTCGAAACGGAACAAGCAGCTCACCCGTTTTATCAAATGCCATATATCCGTGCATCATAGCTGAAACGCCGATGGAGCCAACTGTTCGAATCGTGATCCCGTAGCTTCGTTCCACTTCTTGCTTCATTTCACGGTAAGCACTTTGCAGACCTGTAATAATATCGAGTAAGTTGTACGTCCAAAAACCGTCTTCTAAGAGATTTTCCCATTCATAACTGCCTGATGCGATCGTTTCAAAGTTTTCATCAATCAGCACCGCTTTAATACGAGTAGATCCAAGTTCAATTCCAAGGGACGTTTTCCCTTTAGCAATTGCTTGTTTTATGCTTTCTTGAGTTGTTTTCACGTTTAATCTCCTTTCTGATAGCTATAAAGATACCTATAGCAGTAAGGAAGCGCTTTCCGTTTTATGTAACGCTGTTTGAATTTGTTAACAACTTAAGTATATTTATTTGTACGTACATTTGTCAATATAAAAATTATATATGCACACAAATATTCAAAACACCATACTATTCCCTTCTCAAACTTTTAAAAAATCGGTATCCAACCCTTAAATCATTCTCCTTTCGATTAAAAATCAAGGAAATCTTTTCATTTATTCACGTTCATGATAAAATATGTCCATACAAATTTTATACATAAAAAAAGTTGAATGTATACAACTACGAAAGAAGTGAAAACATGAAGCCAAAATATCAGGTGATTATTGAGGATATAAAAAGCAAAATTCTTTCAGGCGATTACAGCATGGGCGAACAAATCCCTACTGAATCGGTTATGCAAGAAACGTATGGTGTCAGCAGACATACGGTTCGAAAAGCCATTTTAGAGCTGTCGAATGAAGGTTTTTTAAGAAGTGAAAAAGGCTCTGGCACCTATGTGAGCAATCAGTATCAATCCAAATCTAGCGGGGCTTCTGCCAACAAAACAATCGGCGTAATTACCACGTATATTTCCGACTATATTTTCCCTTCTATTATTCGCGGAATTGAAAGCAGATTAAATAAAGATAATTATTCGCTGCTGCTGGCGAGCACGAATAATGATGTAGAACAAGAAAAAAAAGCATTGGAAATGATGCTTTCCTACGGAGTAGACGGTCTAATTGTTGAGCCTACAAAAAGTAATTTGTACAATCCAAACATCTCGTATTATTTATCATTCAAAGAACAAGACGTTCCG
This sequence comes from Priestia sp. MDV22-iso46, assembly GCF_058629175.1. Lineage (NCBI taxonomy): Bacteria > Bacillati > Bacillota > Bacilli > Caryophanales > Bacillaceae > Priestia > Priestia sp. MDV22-iso46. The sequence continues at coordinate 149,066 of NZ_JBZVWT010000003.1, read as the reverse complement.
TTTACGATGATTAACGCCTACTACGAAGAATTGGACGTTCCGTTTTTTTGTCTAGACGACGTTCAGTCAAGCTACCTTGCCACAAATGAATTAATTTCAAAAGGTCATACACAAATTGGACTCATCGCAAAAATGGATGACCTGCAAGGAAAGTACCGAATGAAAGGCTACATAAAAGCGCTTGGTGAAGCAAAGCTCCGCTTTCAGCCTGAGCATATTTTGTCTTTTAACACCGAAACAAAGCTTGATTTGTACGCTAATTTAAAGACGTTTCTTACTGAAAATCAAGACGAAATGACGGCTCTTGTCTGCTATAACGATGAAGTCGGATTAGAAGTTGTAAATGTATGCAGACAGCTTGGCATTTCTATTCCGGACAAGTTGTCAATTATTGGTCAAGACAATTCGTACATCGCTAAAAATGCGACGATTAATTTAACAACTTTAACCCATCCGCAGGAACAAATGGGACACGACGCGGCGGATTGGATTATTAAAAAGCTGCAGGGCAAAAAAGAGTTACCAACCGAAACCTACTATCAGCCTGTATTAGTTGAAGGTGAAACGATTAAAGAGTTAAATGCGAAGCGTGATGAAGTTCGTTAAGAGAAGGCTTCCTTAGAGGTCTATAAAACTTCTTATGAGAGAAAGGGATGCACATTATTATGCATCCCTTTCTTTATGTAATGATTCCCTTTATAACGGAGCCTGAATGCTGAGATATACTCCTTTTTCTATCTTTTGTTTTGCTTCTTCTATTACTCTTTTAGCGGTAAGTGATAACTGAGATACAGGAGCCGCCCCATCTGAACCAATAACAAGAGGATCAACCCAGCGCATTTTTGTCGTTTGGTGAACATCATGACAAGAGGCTGTTCCTCTTTCTGCTTTGCTGTTAAAAAGAGCAGCTAACATTGCTTCAATGCTGCTATCTCCAGCGTTTTTCAGCAACCGAACCACATCTTCATCCTGCTTTAGAAAATCTTCTATAGATAAAATATCTTTTTGCAAAGCAAGCTTGATAATCTCCGTCAGCTGATAATTTCCAAACATATTAAGCGGATTCATAAAAAAGCCAATCACTTCTTTGTAGTAAGCATCCACAAACCACTCTGCCGCTGATAAATTACTGCATGCCATTTGTCCATTAAATACGACAAGCTGATCCAAAAACGCATGCACTTCTTGTAAAGTAATCTCCCCGCATACGTACAAATCCCGCAGCGTATAATCCACGCGGTCAGCGCATAAGTGCGGAGCTTTCTGTTCGAGCAGCGTCCATTGGCTTTCATCAAGTAAGATATCTCGCCAGTTTAAACCGGCGCTCTTTAAAACAGGAGGAATAGACGACTGGGTCACAATTTGTTCGTAAATCATTTCATGATAATTTTCTTCTTTTTGTTCCAAAACATAGTCAATCACATGAGAAAATGCCGTATGTGAAACATCATGTAATAAAGCCGCTATTTGCTCTTCCAAAGAGCCTCCTAATCTGTTGACAAGCATCATCGCACCAACGGAATGAGCATATCAAGTAGTATTCCAGTTTCCATTTACAAACCGGCTCGCTCCGCCTTGGTAAATTCCTTTTAAACGCTGTACGGGATCACTTTGAATGAGTTCTAAAAGAACGCCGTCTATTTCAAATTTCCCGTACAGCTCATCATAAAGTATGAGCATATTTCTCTCTCCTTTTCCTAGCTTATTATGTTTAATCCTAAACGTATGGCACAATGCTGTAAAGCACCCCTTCTCGCGTTGTAATAGCAAACTATTTTTTGTAACAAAATGTTCAATTTCCTTGGCGTCACAATCGTAAAAAATCACTCATTGTGATGATTTTATTTTATGACTTCAGTGATAAAGTTTTATAGAGAAATTTATTTACTAACAAGATAGAAAATAAAAAGGAGATATTTATGAAAAAGCTTAGCATGCTGCTGCTCGTTTTAGTCATTGCCGTGGTCGGCTGTTCAAAAGGAAATGAGCAACAGTCACAGGAAGTAAAAGGAACAATTGAAGTGCCGCAAACTATTAAAGCAAACGAAAAAACATCTATTAACGTACTCGTTACACAAGGAGATAAAAAAATCGAAAATGCAGACGCCGTACAAATTCAAGTTGAAAAAGAAGGCTATATTAACCAGGAAATGATCGATGCCAAACATCAGGATAACGGCGCATACAGCACGGACTATACGTTCAAAGACGACGGCGAATATACGATTACCGCTCATGTGACGATAAAAGGCGACATGAAAATGTTTACGAAAAAAGTGACGGTTGGCGAGAAAAAGTAAATAGCCTATCAAAAAGCGACCTCTGCTTGTCAAAGGTCGCTTTTATTATTTCTTTGATTCTTTAATACGGTCAAGATACTGCTTCGCATGAAGCAGACCAAGATTTTTTTCTTTTCGTATGTATTTAATAGCCTGCACATCACTTCGGCCATTCATAACCATCAAATTGACTCTGTTTTCAAAAGCCTCGTCTTTCTCTATTTCTAGCTGCTTCCACTCTTCATCTAAATCACGTTTAGGTGTTTTGAGCAGGAATATCACTAGTATAACAAGAACGCTACTTGTGGTAATATAAAGCCAAAGCCAATCGAGAAACCAGCTGTTAATCACATTCACTATTATCAGAATGGTGAAACAAGAGTATAGCCTTGTTTGATACTTATTAGCTTTTTTTGAATCTATTTTATTAAAAAATATCCCCACCGTCAGCCTCCTTTTAGCATTTCATTGGCGCTTTTTTCTATTAATCTCTCGTGGTGCAAACAGCAGCTTTTTTTACCTAATGATGATGCTTTTGGTTGTACCCTCGCTTGTCTGATAGCTTCCTGAACTGTTGCTGCCAATCACTTGTATGCTGCCGTAATTACGATAATCTTTGTCCAAAGAATGAGAGGTTTATAGTTGTTTTAACTCCGTTCCCTCTAAAATAAAGTAAGGGCCGTCATAACTCGTATTCTCGTACTCACCGGAAGAATGAAGGTGCGTGTACGCATAGCGACTAGTTGTAAAGAAATGCTGGTTGTTAAGGGTTTCTACCTTCAAAAAGAACTCATCTGCGGTCATTAATCGGTCGTATTGAGCAGGCTTTCGATCAACTTTGTCACTTGTAACCGTCAACCGATCCTCTCCTTTGTCTTCACATAAAAAACAAGAGATGTAATCTAGCATTGTATATGAGTTATCATCAGAAGGATCTATCACTGTAAACCGCATAGAAGATATGTTTTGATCCCTATCTAGCGTCAAACGAAAATCTTCTATTTTTGCTTTGTGCTGTGACAGCTGCTGTTCTTTTCGAAATGATTCCCAGCTTTTGCTTACTTCTCCAGAATTCAGCTCATCTCTTGTAAATAGAAGCGTTTGTTTTGTACCTTTATAAACGACATTTACAATACTGAGAATAAGGAGAGCAAGGATTGCCAGCCAGCAGATGGTTTCTATGACCTTGTTTTTCACCATAGTTGTTCTCCCCCAGAAGTTACATGTATGTGCATCATGAACGAAGTGCATATCATACAAATTACCATTTACCCCAAAAAATATCAATTAATCTTACATTATAAAACTGAAAATCTAGTTAATTAACAACTCATAAAAAAAGCAGGGCTCTTTTCAAAGCCCTGCACTTTTATTTCATATTTAAATAAGGTTAAACGCTTTTACCACTTGCGCAACCGTAAACGTAACGCCAATCGCAATCACTGTTGGTATTGCAAAAGCAAGAAACGTCCACTTTGCATTTTTGGTTTCTTTATAAATATTCACAAGCGTCGTTCCGCACGGAAAATGCAGGAGTGAAAACAACATCATGTTAAGAGCCGTTAGCCACGTCCAGTGGTGATCAAGGAAAATTTGTTTCAGTCGAGTCGCATCTTCAATTTCAATTAATGAGCCCGTTGATAAATACGCCATCAGTAGAACCGGTACAACAATTTCATTAGCCGGCAAGCCAATGATAAAAGCAGCTAGTATATACCCATCTAGTCCTAGCGACTTAGCGAATGGGTCAAGAAACTGAACAAAGTGCATTAAAATACTTGTGTCACCGATATAAATGTTGGCCAATACCCACGTTAACACCGCTGCGGGTGCTGCAACAATAATCGCGCGTTTTAACACGAACAGCGATTTATCCAGCGTCGCGCGTACAATTGTATCTACAAATTTTGGCTTGCGGTAAGGCGGAAGCTCTAGCGTATAGTGTGTCGGAACTCCGCGCAGCGCTGTTTTAGACAGTGCCCACGATACAAACAGCGTCACCACGATTCCAAATAACACCGTTCCAACCACAACAAGCGCCGTTACGAAAGTTTTAGCACTCCCTGTAAAGCCTGTTGCCATAAATAAAGAAGCTAACAAAATCAGCGTAGGCCACCTGCCGTTACATGGAACAAAATTATTTGTTAAAATCGCCATCATACGTTCACGAGGCGATTCAATAATACGCGTTGACATAATCGCTGCGGCGTTACATCCAAACCCCATCGCCATCGTCAGCGACTGCTTGCCGTGTGCGCCTGCTCGTTTGAACAAACGATCCATATTAAACGCTACGCGAGGCAAATATCCGTAGTTTTCTAAAAGAGCAAAAACCGGGAAAAAGATGGCCATCGGAGGCAGCATCACGCTAATGACCCATCCGGTACCGCGAAACAGCCCTAATACAAGAATTCCGTGCAGCCATTCTGGCGCATGCATAGCTTGAAAGAAAGCTGTTAAATACCCTTCGGCCCAGCCAAATCCTTGTGCGATTAATCCAGAAGGAACATTTGCGCCGGCTATTGTGATATAAAAGATGACCGATAAAATACCAAGCATAATCGGAAAGCCCCAAATTGGCGAGGTAAAGACTTTATCTAACTTTTCTGTACGCTGAAGCTTTGAGCGGTCTTCGTACACAACTGATTTTTTACATATTTGCTGTGACGACTGATAAATACTTGCGACCATATTGGAACGATGATCTTTTTCTTTTGCCTGCTGCGCATAGCGAGTTAATTGTTCCATCGCTAATGAGTTTTCAGGAGTTAACGGATTTCCCATATGCGCTGTTCCTCCTTTCTGTGTGACTGATACCTTGCTGCTGACGCTGCTGAATGGTTTCTAAAAATGACGTGTCTCCATCAAGAACCCGTAAAGCAATCCAGCGCAGAGGAAATTGATTTCCAACAATAGAAGCGACTTGAGGTTCTAGCTCCTTTAATGACGCTTCTATTTCTTTTGTGTACTGCACCTGGTAAGGGTTAAGTTTTACCTGCCCGCGTACGACTTGTTCAATTGCATCTAGCAAATTCGTAATCCCTTTTTTATTACGTGCTGATATAGGCACAACCGGTACGCCTAACGATTCAGCCAGCTTTTTTTCGTTAATCACAATTCCTTTTTTCTTTGCTTCATCCATTAAGTTCACGCAAATCACGACGTTTTCAGTCATTTCCATCACTTGCAGCGCTAAATTAAGATTTCGCTCCATCGCCGTTGCATCAACCACCACTACCGTAACGTCAGGTCTTTCAAATAAAATATAGTCACGCGCTACTTCTTCGTCCGCCGAGTTTGAATACAGTGAATACGTTCCAGGTAAATCGACGATTGTGTAGAGCTGCTGGTGATGTTCAAACGTCCCTTCTGCTTTGGCTACGGTTTTTCCCGTCCAGTTTCCCGTGTGCTGCTTAAGACCGGTTAAGCTATTAAATAACGTACTTTTTCCTGTGTTCGGATTTCCTGCTAATGCAATACAATACTTACTCACCGTCGTCACCTACTTTTTTCACATAAATTTTTGAGCTCTCTTCTTTTCTGAGACCAATCGTTGTATGACTTACTTGATAGGCAACAGGATCTCCTAACGGGCTTTTTTGAAGCACTTTGATAATTGCTCCTGGAATAAATCCTAAATCTAACAAGCGTCGCTTTAAGGCACCTTCGATTTCGATTCGCTCTAGCTGCACCGTTTCACCTGTCGTAAATGTAGACAATGGATAATTATTTACACTAGCCATCTATTTTTCGTCCCTTCTCATTTTTTATCTAAGGTTATATTTTTTTCGTTAGACCAACTTTTAAGGTAAAAAAATATGCTCGTTGATTTTTAATAGGGTATTCTGCTAGTGCAGAAAAATGAACATGTCAGCATGATTTATTTAAAATTTTCAGTTTTCACTTGTCATGATATCGAAAGTTTACCACAGGAAACTTTTTTAGTCTAGGGTAAAATACTGTGTTTTTTCTTACTTACAGCCTGTGTTCGTAAATATTTATGAAAAATCATACTGAAAATAAATCAGTAAAAAAGAAACAAAAAAACAGTAAAAACCTGTAAATCCTGTGCTATACTAATAAATGGGTTTTTTTGAAAATAAAGTATTGATTAGTTTTAAAACCTACAAAAATCACTTTAGGAGGCTTTTATGAAAAGGTTCAAAAGGGTTAGCGCAGTTGTTTTAGGTTTGGCTTTGTTATTCTCACCGCTTGCTCCGCAAACAGTTGCAGAAGCAAAAGTCGTGTGGGGGAATCAGGAACTGGTTAAAGGGCAAATAGGACGCGTTACCGTTTTAAAGAATACTAATCTTTACAACATCAAAAACAACAAGTTAGTAGCGGCTAGAAAAGTGACAAAAGGGCAAGTATTCCGCGTGTATTCTGAGTCAAGTAAATTTGGTGGTCTTTATGGGGTATCAAAGGGTACCTATGCTCAAAAGTCATCAAGTATTAAGTATGAAAAAGCGCCTAGTGACAAAATTCAAGCACTAGGAGTAACGGTTACGAAGAAGTCTTTAGCAAGCAACATTAGCTATCCGCAGGTATCCGGCCTTATCAATAAACCATTTGAGGCTAGCTATAATCGAAAGTTTTTAAACATTGCTAAGGAAGCACAAAAAGAACACAACAAGCTAAAAGAACAAGAGAAGGAAGACCGCAAAAACGGCTGGGCACCAGGTCCTTATTCTCGTAATATGACATACTCTGTACCTTACAACCAAGATAATATTTTAAGTGTTGCTATTACGAATGATGCGTACGCTGGCGGCGCTCACGGCAACGCTTGGATTGATACGTACAATTACGATTTGTTGAAAGCTCGACAAATTAGCTTAAAAGATATTATTAACAACAACACTAAGTTAAATAAAGTTAATAACTATATTCGTAATGAAATGATTGCTCGTAATAAAAAAGGTGCTCAGTTCTGGGTTAATGAATTTAAGTCTGTAAATTTAAAAGAAGATCAGTTTTACTACACAAGTAGCGGCATTGCCATTATATTTGGTGAATATGAGTACGGCCCATATTCTAACGGCATTCATACCTTTAAAATTCCGTCTAGCGTTTATAAGTAATATGGTCGTATAAAACTAAACTAGTACAAGAAAAAAGAAGCTTACGAACCATCAGTTCATAAGCTTCTTTTTCTTTTTTTCTGCAGAATAAGCGGAGCAAAAAAGAAAGGTTATTCCTAATCCCCTTCCCTTTTACCATCATTTTTTGAGATATTGCAGAAAATCAAATTATACAGCCATGGAAGAACTCAGGGCTGCTTAAATTACGCTTCCGATAGCCGAGGAAAAACTGCTTTTCGAGGTATTTTTATAGTGTTTGAAAAAGTGAAATGGTCAGAACTAACGTCAGCAAGGAGCCTGCGGATGTTAACATCATTATTTTTCGGTTACTCTGATTCTTTTCAGGTTTTAAAAACTCTTGAATTGCTACAAACCAGATAACAAAAGTGATTAAAGAAAGTATCCCCATAGACATATGAGCATCTCCATTCTTATATGTATTTAAATTTTTAACACATCTACTCAACAAACTTTCCAGATCAAGTTACTAAAACAAGTGCCACTCTTCATCCAATATTAACATAAAATCCCATAAACCTTTAATGCATTGTGTAAAACCACAACATTTTAAAAAACAGGCTATTTATAAAACGCTCTTTTGAACTAAAAATAGGCATACAGCTGTCTTTGGCTATCCTCCTCCTTACAAATGATATACTTATTTATAGAAAAACCTCTCAGATCTCATCCAATACTTACTCTATTTTCAGAGGAAGAAAGTTCACATTGTTAGGAGGAAACGAAATGATTAAAAAGTTGGACCATTTTGTGCTAACGATAAAAAACATGGAAAAAACGACTCACTTTTATACGGTTATTTTAGGCATGCAGAAAGAAACGTTCGGAGAAGGAAGAATAGCGCTTCGTTTTGGTGAACAAAAAATAAACCTACATCAAGCAGGCCATGAATTTGAGCCAAAAGCAAAGCATCCTCTTCCAGGCTCCGCTGATTTATGTTTTATTACGGAGGAAAAAATTGAGAGCGTAATCAATCATTTACAAAAACATAATGTAGAAATTGAAGAAGGACCGGTCAAACGTACAGGTGCTGTAGGGCCTATTGTTTCTGTCTATATTCGAGATCCTGATCACAATTTGATTGAGCTATCGAATTACTTAGATTAAAACAACCTTATTAAAAAAAGAGAATGCACGAGGCATTCTCTTTTAAATGGCTATATAAGCCGCTTCTTCAATTATAGGTACTACTCTTTAGACTTGCCTACCTCTACTTTTTTCGTAAACATTTTCATGTCACCGTCTACCGTAACGTGAGCGGTAATCATATATTCGCCGTCTTCTTTAAACGTATAGTCCGTGCTGTATACACCTTTTCCTTCGTGCGGTGCTTTTGTCATTTCTTGATTGATGTAGCCTTCTTTTTCAACTTGGAACTGCACGTCATCGGCGTTTTCCACTTTTTTATCTCCTTGCGTCACAAGGACTTTAAGCTTGACTTGTTCATTTGCTTGAATTGATTCCGGTGCTTCAATCGTTCCTTTTACTTCTTTTGAACTTGAATCATTTCCTTTTGAACAGCCTACTATAGCTATCATTAAAACAAATAATACAATGCTGAGTTTTTTCATTATGTTCTCCTTTGTTATGTAAATGTGAAGTCTTCCTGCAATTTAATATTATACTCATTTATCCGGTAAAAAGAGAAAAAATGCCTATTGTCCACATAAAGTTCTTATTTCTACAGTAGCTTTTGCATCTTTTCATTTCTCTACTCGCCCTTCGCTTCACAAAAAAAGCTGAAGAAGCTCATTGCCTTCTCCAGCTTTGCCTTTATCTCTGCGGTTCTTCTAACGTGTACGATGACAGTGCGTTTTCTACCCATCGTACAAAATCCTTGCTTGCTCCCCAATCAATATTTAATATCCCTTCTGCGCTTCCTGAAGGAATACACTTTACTTTGTTTGGACCGGACACATTTTCTAAAATAATCGTTAGTGATCCCCTGCCGCCGGTGTGGAAAAAATAGCGTTCAAACACAAGCGTACAGATCTGCTTGCCGTCTCCGAGATCATAATATTCCTTGTATAATAAGTCACTTTCCGAATTATTTGCATTCATAAGCTTTTTTGCTCCATCAAAAGGAAGCAGCGTCGTTTTAAATTCAATTATCTTGTCCATCACTCAAGCCCCTTTCTATCGCAACAGATAGATACTACTTCTCTTTTTCTCTTTAAAAAACCTGCCCATTATCTTTATAAACAATATGGTACAATAGAAAAGAAAAGAAATTGTTTGAACGGAAAAAGGAGCACACAACCTCAATGAATACACGAGATGAACTTATCCAAAATGTGGTTTCAACGATGCGAAACCAAACGAAAAAAATGCAGCTATCGGTTATCCCTACTTTAAAATCATATATTCCTTTAAATGAATTTTTAGCGCTTCACATGCTGTATAAAGAAGGGAATCATATCGTTTCTGAGATTGCCGAGCATATGCACATCTCAAACAGTAGCATGACGTGCATCAGCGACCGATTAATGGAAAGAGAATTTGTTACGCGCGTACGCAGTCAAAAAGACCGTCGCGTTGTCTACTTATCGATTACGGATAAAGGAAAAGAGTTTGCAGAAGAAATGGAAAAAGTGCTCACCAAAGAATATGGTGAAAAGCTTGGACATTTTACGGATGAAGAATTACAGACGTTTCTTCGCTTGTTAAATAAAATGGATATCTAATAAAAAACCAGATGCTCGCTAAGCAGGCATCTGGTTTTTAGTTTGTTATTTGTTATTTACCTTCAAATTAAAGGCGTCCGAAGTTAAATCTTTTGAACTGTCGTTTTCGTAATCACTTACATACGGAACAAATCGAAGCATAACCACTCCTTTGTCGTTTCGGTACTCTTCGTCCATTTCTAGCACTCTGTCTGTTCCTCCTCCACTGCCGCTTTCAGAAAGATCTCTTCCATTTTGATCTTTTATTTTTACGCCCACGTTCGTTCCGTTTCGAATGCTTCCTGTTGACGATGTAAACGTATAGTGTAGCTTAATCGAAACAGGCGATACGCGAACTTCTTTGATGGACAATACGCCTTTTATTCCTTTTTCGTTAATCGGAATTTCTTTATTCAACGGATACACTTTTGTATCAGCGATGATTTTTGAGCCATTTACGCTTGTATGAACCGTCCAATTTCCTTTAATTTCCCCGTAGGAATCCCGGTAGTTCCCGCTTTTCGTCTGGCTAGGATTCTTTTCAAAATCAAGGCTCGTGAACTGAGCGCTGATTTGATAGTTTTTATTCGGATCAATATGATCTAGCACATTGTAGCCTTCCACATCGATTTTCCCGTCTCCGTCCGTGTCCGCTTGCGTTAGTTTTAAAGCGTACAGATAGCTCCAGCTTCCCTCTTTGTTTTTGATTGGTTCCTCTCTAATACTGGAAGCCGAATCAAAAAACGACATATTGCCAATTTTCACGCGCAGCTCTCCTGGTCGAATTGGCGTGTTTCTGTTAAGACCTAGTCCCGTTTTTCTAAATTCATCTGCGCTAATCGTTAACCCAAGCAGCAACTGTCCGTCATCAAGCATCAGCTCATTTACTTTTACTTGAATGCCTTGGTCCGTTGCCGTTTCATTTACCGTTTTTTTATAGCTGCTCAAGCTGCCTTCAGGCTTGTTCATAAGCAGCTCGATTTGCTGGCCAATTTGCTGACTGATTCGCACAGCCGATGCCCATACCGTTTCGTTTTGCATCATTACAGGCGTCACAGCAAGCAGCAGCACCGCAGCGGCAATCAGCGGACGCGCTTTTTTTCGTGCCGGCTTTATTTCACGTTTTAAGCGTTTTTTCATTCGCTTTTTCTCGCTTGCCGTTAGCTCAATTTCTTCATATTCATCAAAATCTACAGAAGATCCGTTTAATAAGTCATATTGATTTTTCATCTTTGTCCCTCCTTATTTCTCATTTAAAAATCGCTTTTAATTTTTTTCGTCCGCGCGACAGCCGGTTATATAAATTGCTGATGGTGGTCTGCTGTTTTTCAGCAATTTGCTTCAGCTCGACTTCCTGTAAGTAATACGCTTTAAACAGCTCGCGGTCTCCTTCACTTAAGTGGCCTAAAAGTTCTTCCACGTCGTCTGTTTGAATGTTATGAACTTCTGATGTTTCACCCACTCCCGCTTCGCTAAGCGATTCGTGCTGCGTTTTTATGTATTTGCGCTGATAGTCAATGGCTTTATACTTCGCAATAGCCGCAACCCAATTTTTAAACGTGTTTTTCTCCGAATCAAAGCGATCAATATGATGCCACACCGCTAATAACACGTCGTTTACACACTCTTCTTCATAACTTTTCAGCATGCCTAGATGCTTGCGTACAATGGCCGTAATTAACCCTCCGTACTGATCGATTAACAGCTCTAATCCTTTTTCTTTTTTTCGCGTTATACACGCAACAATCCAGTCATCTTCCATGACATTGCTCCTTTCCGCTTGCTTTTACATCTATTAATACGGATTCTTTTTACAAAACCTATCAATCTTCCTAAATTAAATGAAAAATAAGCTTGTTCAGTATTTCTCTCGCTGGTAAAATAAGCTAAAACCTTTGAAGGAGGCCGCTATGATTACCTATCCTTTTCTTACATCTAACCCAACCACTGGCATAACCGCACCTTCTTCTGGTGTACCTCAAGCTCTTCATTCCATGTTTTCTTTATCGTGTGAACGCATGAAAGAAAAAGGCTTTTCTGTTATACCGGGAGAAACCGTGTGGACGCAGCATAAAGCAAAATCCGCTTCTCCTAAAAAACGTGCAAATGAACTTCAAGCCATGATTGCTAATGAAAACATTGATATCATTATTCCTCCTTGGGGAGGCGAGCTGCTGATTGAAATTCTTGAACATCTCGACTTTACGAAATGGACAGCAAAATGGGTGCTTGGCTATTCTGACACCAGCGTTCTTTTGCTGACTATTACACTTAATACTGGGATTGCAACGGCTCATGGAACCAACTTTGTGGACTTGCGAGGAGAATACTGGGACCCAACAACTGCGATGTGGCAGCAGGTGCTGACGACCAAAAAAGGAGAAAGCGTGGTTCAAGTTTCTTCTGATCGCTATCAAAAAGAATGGCAGCACGACAACCCGTCACCATGTGTGTTTCATTTAACGGAACAAACTGCTTGGAAGCATACAGAGTTAAGCGACGTGCACATCGAAGGGCGTCTGCTCGGAGGATGCATTGACGTAATCAGACACTTAGCGGGCACTCCTTTTGGAGACGTAAAAGCTTTTCGAGAAAAACACATTCCTGCTGAGCCCGTCATTTGGTACTTTGACAACTGTGAACTGACGACGGCTGACCTTCGCCGTTCACTTCTTCAGCTTAAGCTAGCGGGCTGGTTTGATAACTGCTCGGGTATTTTATTTGGCAGAAGCAGCGCTAATAAACCCGTTGATTCCTACACCGCTGAAGATGTGTATCGCGACCTTGCCTCTGACTTACATATTCCAGTTATCTATGACATCGACTGCGGCCACCTCCCTCCTCAGCTCACGCTTATTAACGGCGCGTATGCGAGTGTTAACGTAGAGAAGAACAAAGGCACAGTCGTTCAATACTTTACGTAAAAAAAGAAGCTTGTATAAAAGTAGTTTGATTGAAGGGAGATCCGAACGAACTTGATTCTTGATGGAGAATCCAATTCGTTCGGATTTTTTCATGGGTATGGTGAACGTAGGCTTGTTTCATATATGTAGGTGCTTCTAGTGATTGATTGGGGAGCAAGACGAAGACTCCTGCGGGAAAAGCGGAACAGGCGAGACCCCGCAGGAGCACACGCGACAAGGAGGCTCACCGGCCGCCCGCGGAAAGCGAAGTCTTGCACGGAAATCAACAGCGGTTCATTTCGTTATGTCTCAATCTTGTTTTACATATCTGTCATCAGTAATATAAACGTCCCAAATAAGAAAAAAGTTGCACCAAACCACGAGTGGTAGTGCTCTTTTTGCTTTCTTTCAAACTTCCATTCTTCGAAACCTCGAAGCACGTACAGGAGAAACAAGAAAAGAAACATAAAAACGGAGGTGTAGGCTGGAGGTATAACAAAGATCAGCACTAAAAACGAAGCAAGCATCACCATTTCAATTGTAATAAACAGCGGACGCCTTCCTTTAAAGCTTCTCCAATAACTTTTTGTCATCTTTGTATGCAGCTTTTTTCGCAGGCAAAAATCTAGAAAGACATAGACGACTGCCAGAATCAGCAAATACACAAGCGTCATTTTCATTCCTCCTTCCCACCGGAAATATCCTTATAATTCCATTTTAAAGGACTTTCCACAAATTTCAAGCATCTAAAAAATCTTTACACAACTTATTAGTGCAAGCATTCATATATTCAAAAATCGCTAATATATTGACTAATGTACAGGTTAAATTCTCTGTATAAACTCACCTAGAGGGGGACATCAAGTTATGAGAATAAAAGAAGTGAAGCAAGGTGCACTCGCAGCGCTGAAAAACCGCTGGGGATTTGCCGTACTGCTTACGTTCGTTACGTATCTAATTGCTGCCGGTATTCCAGGACTTATTGACTTTTTAATCAACGGATTTCCAAGCGGGTCTGAAACCGAATACTCTCAGTCTACCTTAGCTAATATTGTATCCCTGCTGCTCGTACCGCTCTTTTTCTCTTACTACTGGGTACTATTGCGTCTGGTGCGAGGAGAAAGTGTACGTGTAGGAAACGTGTTTGATTCGTTTTCATCTGCGGGATTATATTTTAGAACCCTCGGACTTTACTTGCTAACGATTATTTATACCGTGCTATGGAGCATTTTATTAATCATTCCTGGCATCATCAAAAGCCTTGCCTATTCACAGGCTTACTACGTATTCCGCGATAACCCAGATTATTCAGTCAATCAGTCTATTACTGAAAGCAGACGGTTAATGAACGGCTACAAGTGGACCTACTTTTTACTTGTTTTAAGCTTTATCGGCTGGGGAATTTTAAGTATCATCACGCTTGGCATTGGGTTATTATGGCTTGTTCCGTATGTAACGACTTCGCTTGGCGTATTTTATGAAAAGCTAAAAGCAAATGAAACTGAAGTTGCTGAATAAACGAAAAACCGTATTCGAGTTGCGAATACGGTTTTTTTATGAATAGCTTCACGCTGCCTGGTCTCCTCCATCAGAGGGCTTTAACTTTTGATTCTTCGCTTTTTTATTCACTAAATAAATACTGATAATAATAAGCACCAGCCCTACAAGAAGTGACGACGTAAACGGTTCGTCTAAAAAGAGCGTGCCAATGACAATTGAAATAATCGGAACAAGAAAATTAAAGGACGCCACTTTGCTGGCCTCTCCTTTACTAATTAAATAAAAATAAATGAGCCACGCAACGGCAACAGAAAACAGTGCTAAAAATAAAAGCAGCAGCATAGATGATGAATTCCACATCATATGAGACCATCCTTCCACTTTGCTGCCAGCTGCTGTCATAACTACTCCGCCGACAAGACTTTGAACAGTAATAAGCCAAATGCCATCTACACTGTCGCTAATACGCTTGATATAAACGGTTCCAATCGCCCAGCTCAGTGCCGTAAGGACAGCTAAAAGAATTCCAATGGCTGAAGCATTAGCAGATAATTCTCCCATGCTGATGGTAGCTACACCTACAAAACCAAGAAGCAAGCCCCCTATCTTCACAGCGTTCATGCTTTCTCCAATCCACAGCCATGCAATAATGCCGATGAGCACCGGCTGTAAGTAGACAATAACGCTGAAGACTCCTGCTGGCATAAACATAAGTCCAATCGTTTGCAGACCGTAGAATAAGATTGAATTAAATAGACCTGACACCATATATTTACGCCAGTTCTGCTTCCAGTGAAGCTGTTTATATCTTGGCAGTGCGACTGCTAATAAGATGATTCCAGCACTTAATGACCGCAGTCCAGATAACAAAATAGGCGATGAATAGCCAAGCGCCAGCTTCGACATCGGCCACGTTAATCCCCAAATCAGTACAAGAGCAGCTAAAAGAATTCCATTAATAAAAGATGATGACTGTTTCATACAACAACCACTCCTACATATATGAATGTAAATGATTCACGCGTTCATTCCTCCTTGTATACTACGCTTCTTTTTTGCTCACTTCAATTGCACGCTTTTAATGTACTTCATGCATAGCAGTTATAATAACTGAGTTTCTTTTATGACAGCGTATCTTTCTTCTCTATGTGCTCATTTAGGAAAAAATAAAGTGCATCGCTAGTGACGATATCATTTTTACCTATAGCTTTTATACATCCTAAAAGCCTTGAAGCCATTCAGCTGCTGGGTTTCTGCTCCCCTTTTTCATTTAGCTTACATATTTTCTAATAAATCTATGAATCTCCTAAACATTTCTACCTAGATAAATTATCAGAATTATTACAGAGAAGGTGACAATTCTACTTATATCGCCCTTTAATATTAAAACTATGTTACAAAATGTCGTAATTTGGAATTAGATGTTTACTTTTCCTGTCAGGATTGATAGACTCACAGTTGTGAATAAAACAAGTTATGGAAAGGGAGAAAGAACATGCTAAAGAAAGCAAATCGTACAGTTATGAATATGGGGTTAGCAGCATTACTTGTTCCCGCTGCCCTAACATTTAGCACAACTTCAGCAAGTGCAAATGACGGAGGCGCTGCACCAGCACCCGTACAAGAAAAGGTAACGCCAAGCGTACCTCAACAACAAGCAACTACTACTACTAATCAAAAAGTCATCGTAAACGTGAGTGCGTTAAATATTCGTCAAGGAGCTAGCTTTTCATCTCCAGTTGTTGGAACTGCAACACAAGGTCAAGAGTTTGCTATTTTAAAAGAAGCAAACGGCTTAGTTGAAATTGCACCAAATAAATGGATTTCAAAAAGCTCAAGCTATGTAACAATTGCATCAGGTAAACCAAGCGCAAGCCAAGTAAAAGGTGTAAGCACATCAACTCCTTCTACTTCTACAGCATCTACATCTGCAGCACAAGAAACAAGCACACCAGCACCTGCTCCAACAACAAGCACGGCTTCTGGAAGCACAGTAAATGTTGCACGTAGTTTAGTAGGATCACCTTACCAATGGGCAGGAAACACACCAAGCGGATTTGACTGCTCAGGCTTTATCGCATACGTGTTCAACCATAGCGGTCACAGCATTTCACGTACAAGCGTAGCAAACTACTGGAACATGGCGACAAAAATTTCGTCTCCACAACCAGGCGATCTAGTATTCTTCCAAAACACATACACAAGCGGCCCATCTCACATGGGAATCTACATCGGAAACGGCCAAATGATTCATGCTGGTTCACACGGTGTAGCTGTAGCTGACCTAGATGTTTCTTATTATCAAGATCATTTCTTAGGATACGGACGCTTCTAAGAAAAAAATGCCCTCTAATCGTTAGATACGTTCTAAAGATTAGAGGGCATTTACTTTTTATCGCTGCGCGACGGAAAGCGCCTTTTCAATACGCGTTTGAAATTTATGCTTCCAGTCTTCAGCTAGCTCAGCCACTTCTAAAGCCCGCTTCATCCCTTCTACATCTTTTGAACGATGGAAATATAAATCAAGCGTAAACCAAACGGATACTTGGTTTGGATGAGCTTCAATCAATTTCACTTCTGCACCTTGCGTAATCGTACCTTCTTTCAGCACGCGGCAAAGGTATCCGGTATAGCTTGTCTCAATCATTCGTTTTAAAATCCCTTTAACGCCCGTTCGCTTTGTAATTGTGTCGCATGGATTTCGCCCTTGCGTCACTTGAATAACGGCGTCTCCTACTTGATAAATGTCTCCAATGCATACTTCTTTTTCAAGCATGCCTGCAACAACAAGATTTTCTCCAAACGCAGACATTGGCAGCTCCGTATCAAACTCTTCGTTCCATTTTTTGTAGTGCTCATACGGATACACGCACACCGCACGATCCGGACCGCCGTGATACTTTAAGTTCGCTACGCCGTCGCCTTGAAACCCTTCTTTTGCTAAAAACGTTTCGTCTACTTGCTTCTTGCATATGCCTGTGCGCATTTCTTTGTCAGGACTGTATGCCATTTGTTCAGGCATGCCGGTTGCTAAATGAATTATTTTACGTTGATTCATTCGTGCCTCTCCCTTCCCCGTTTTCCCTTACTAATTACGTCATATTTTACCACATTTTAAAGATGGCGCTCTTATTTTTTGTGTATTCCACTAAAATCTTGGCAATATCATGAAAGTTTAAAAAATATTTCACAATTATATTAAAAATATCTTCATTTCCTCTTTTTCTTTTGTTCGAAATGATTTAAGATAGTAGAGGTTGTCGAAATATAAGTTATTATGTCAGTTCTGCATGTTTTTTTACATATTAGCACATAGTAAATATTATTTTACCATTACGTCATTTTTTACAATGGCCTAAAAAATTTTGCCCATTTTTACTAAAACTAGCGTGAAAGTCCTGATTTTTATATAAAATAGAGGCCGATTTACATAGTCATTTCTATGCACGTCCCTCTTTTATAAATATAGAGTACATGTAAGGAGAAAAGTAAATGTCAATTTTAATGGGAATTATCGGAATTGTAATTGTCTTAGCAGTTGCGTTCCTCATGTCAAACGACAAGAAACTTATCAACTACAAAGGCATCGCAGTTATGCTGGTTATTCAGCTCGCTATCTCTGCTTTTATGATGAATACATCGATTGGTCGCAAGGTGCTTGACTTTATTACGAGTGTATTTACAAAGATCTTATCATTTGGTAACGACGGAATTTCGTTCGTGTTTGGAGATCTTGCAGGAAAAGGCATTTTCTTTATCCAAACGTTAGTTATGATTGTATTCGTTTCAGCATTATTAAGTATTTTAAACTACTCTCGTATTTTACCCTTTGGGATCAAATATATCGGAGGACTTGTTTCAAAAATTACCGGACTTCCCCAAATTGAAAGCTTCACAGCCGTGAACGCAATGATTTTTGGTGATACAACGGCGCTAATTGCGGTGAAAAACCACATCGGAGGTTTAGCACCAAACCGTTTATTTATCGTCACAACAACATCTTTAGTATCCGTTTCTTGTTCGATTCTAGGCGCATACATGCAGATGATTCCGGCTGAATACGTATTAATTGCCCTTCCGCTAAACGTATTCTCTGGCTTAATCGTTTCTTCTATCGTTGCACCTGTAAAAGTAGAAGATGAAAACGAAGTCGATATTAAAGCGCCTACTAAGCAAGGCACGCTGTTTGAAGCAATCGGTGACGGAGCACTAGACGGCGGACGCGTTGCGTTAATCGTAGCAGCGATGCTTGTAACGTACGTTGGTCTTTTAGCATTAGTGAACTACGTATTAAACGGCGTAATTGGATTAACTGTTCAAGACATTTTAGGCTATATCTTCTACCCAATTGCCTTTATCATGGGTATTCCGGCAGATGAACTAATGAGAGCCGGCGGCGTAATGGGAACAAAAGTAGTAGCAAACGAATTCGTTGCCATGCTTGACTTCCAAAAAATGATGCCTCACCTTTCTGAAAAAACGGTCGGGATCGTATCAGCTTACTTAATCTCATTTGCAAACTTTAGCTCAATTGGTATCGTTCTTGGTACGATCCAAGCAATCAACGGCGAACAAGCTTCACGGGTTGCAAAGTTCGGCTTGAAAATGCTGTTAGTCGCTACAATGGGATCGATTTTAACAGGTATTATGGTTGGATTGTTTATTTAATGGAAAAGCACTCACTTGTGGTGAGTGCTTTTTTGTTTGGTTGTTCTTTTTGGGTTATAGCTGGAGCGTTTCTACAATGTTGAAATTTATTAAATATCTCTGTTGACATACTCCGAGTTATCGGCACTATTATCAAATGCTTTTTATCTTCATTCTAATAACATTTAAATTAGTTTTACATAATGGATTAAAGCAATATCTCTTATCCAATAAAAAGACAGCTTGCTTTATCAGCAAACTGCCTTTTTTGTAATGACCCGTCCGGGATTCGAACCCGTGTTACCTTTTTAAAAGGATAATTTCTTGACCACTTGGCTAACGGACCAGATAAAATTATAAAATGGCAGAGAAGAAGGGATTCGAACCCTCGCACCGCGTTAACGATCTACTCCCTTAGCAGGGGAGCCCCTTGAGCCACTTGGGTACTTCTCTGTATGGATCTTCCATTGAAATACTGTGGAATAATAGTAGGCCTAAGTGGACTTGAACCACCGACCTCACGCTTATCAGACTTGGGCTCTACCAAAATGAGCTACTTCCCGTTTATGGCGCGCCCGAGAGGAGTCGAACCCCTAACCTTTTGATCCGTAGTCAAACGCTCTATCCAATTGAGCTACGGGCGCTTCCTAAAATGGTGCGGATGAAGGGACTTGAACCCCCACGTCATAAGACACTAGATCCTAAGTCTAGCGCGTCTGCCAATTCCGCCACATCCGCATGTGAAAAATGGTTGCGGGGACAGGATTTGAACCTGCGACCTTCGGGTTATGAGCCCGACGAGCTACCGAACTGCTCCACCCCGCGATAATAACAAAGATATAATGGAAGAGGAAGAGGGATTCGAACCCCCGCGGGCTTTGACACCCCTGTCGGTTTTCAAGACCGATCCCTTCAGCCAGACTTGGGTATTCCTCCATATTTCAGGTTCAATGGTGGACCTTGTAGGACTCGAACCTACGACCGGACGGTTATGAGCCGTCTGCTCTAACCAGCTGAGCTAAAGGTCCTTTCTAAGCTCTCTATTAGAATGTGGAGCCGGCAATCGGATTTGAACCGGTGATAAAGGTATTGCAGACCTTGACTATGCCACCAATAAGTATGGAAATTATTTATAGTCAGTCACATTTATCCGTATGTTACCCCTTCATATGAAACATGGACTAGTAATTTAATAATTAATATCTGTTTCGCTACCAACAAAAATTATTTTATCTTATAATTTCGCAGAAGTCAACATCTATGTAAGTTTTGTTTTAATACTTAATTTTGCAATTATTAAGTAGGAACATACACCTAAATAAAAAAACTCTGTAACAAGAATCATGATTCTTGTTACAGAGCTTATTTTTATAAAAAGGTTTGCGTAATCGCATTTTCTAAATCTCTTGTAGAAGATTTTAGGTATCGTTTTGTAACATTCACATCAGAATGGCCTGCTAATTCGGCAACTGTTGCAATATCTATCCCTTTCTTAACTAACTCATGACAGAAAGTATGGCGTAATTTATGAGGATTTACATTATATTTTTTTAACATGTACTGAACCGTACGTGGAGACATTCTTCTATCAAAATTAGAGACAAATAAAGCTTCATGATTAGAATCAAGTGAATCAATATATTTCTTTAAACTATTCCTTGCTTCTGTAGAAAGAGGAACAAATCGCTTTTTACACCCTTTAGCATTACGGATAATTAAAAAACCGTCAGATTTGTTAATCTCTACGTCTTTATGATTCAAAGCACAAATTTCTGATACTCGAACCCCTGTATGTAATAAAGTATATACAATAGCAATATCACGAAGGTTTCCCTGTTGCTTTACTTCAGATAAAAGACGGTCAAGCTCACTTGCTTCTAATGACTGTGGTACAACCTCGTTGTTTTTCTCTTTTCGTTTACGTTCAATATTTTGAACAATTTCTGTTTTTTCAAGAAAGCGTGCAAAAACGCTAATTGTGACAAAAGCTTTTTCTATAGTCGACGCACTTTTATTATTAGATTCAAGGTTAATCATATAAGTTTGGACATTATTTTTTGTTACTTGATCTAAATGTCTACCTTCACTTAGAAGCCATTCATGAAATTGGTTTAGCACTGCTCGATAGGTTTTAATCGTATTATCAGATTTGCCTGATTCTATTAACCATTGGCTAAAGTCATCAATCAACGGAATAACTTCTAGGCTATTTTTTTTCACTCTAAATCCTCCTACATGTACTAATAAATTACATAAAACATAACATTTAATTTCGTAGAAATCAATTTAAACGAAATTAATATACAAAAAAACAGCCCATCATTGATATGATGAGCTGTTTTTTTGCCTGACAACGTCCTACTCTCACAAGGACAAAGTCCCCACTACCATTGGCGCTAGAGAACTTAACTTCCGTGTTCGATATGGGAACGGGTGTGACCTCTCTGCTATCGCCACCAGACCTATTAAAGATAGTTTTCTTAACACTAAATAAAAATTGCTAAGTAAAAACACCGTGCACCCGTCATTGACATGATCAAATAAGCGTTACTTGTACAGTTAGCTCGACCGGGTTGTGCTGCAACACACAGAAGAATCTACTTATGGCTGCTTCCTTCCGGACCTGACCATGTTCATAGGTTTCTGTTGTGCAGGACCCAGTTGTCAACACCACTTGTCCAAGTCAGACCTTACCTGACTCATACCTCTGTTAGGAATTAAACCCTGCTAAGGCGGATTGCAGGTTACAGGGCACCGCCATCTCCCCGTCTAGCACGGTATGTATAGTTAAGGGATTCCCACCTATGTCGTCCTCCCAATCTGTTTTGTGAACCCGCGATCTCGCAGGTGGGTTTCCGTATATTAACGTTCCAGCGATCCTGTGTCAAAGACAGGCATGGCATCAGTCAACAAATGTAGGAATCCCAAATAAACAGTACGGTTCAAAACAAATAGGGCATAACGTGCATCGTAGGATAAGTATTTAATGTGTTTATTGATGATATAGATTATCCTACAATAAAATTTCGTAGAAGTCAACATAAACGAAAAAATGACTTCTAACCCTCAACATTTTCTGAGTCCTCCATTTAAAAGTGAAGTTCATTACGGTTAGATTTTTATACATCCTTGATCTAACACTACTTTTCTAATGTGGTTATTTTTTCTTCTTATCCTCTCTCCATAAAAATAAGAGAAAAATAAAAAAAGCCTAAATAAAATGGCTTTTTTATTCTAAGAGTAAATTATTGTTCTGTTAGTTCAGATATAGAAACACTTTGCTTATTATTTGGTTCATCCAGGTTATGAATTGTAGCTACCCCATTTTGTTGGTCTACATGCTCAATGTAAATGCTTTTCCCGTTATATATTACATTGGCCATGTCCACTGAATCGGCAATTTCTTGTGCTCTTTGTGCATCCATCTTTATCTAGCCTCCTTTTTATTTATGACAGTGAAAGTATTTGTTTTTAATTAATTTTTATGCATTTAATTCCTCTATATAAAATCAATTTTAATTTTTCAAATGGGACATAAAGCAGTAAAAAAACTATCTCCTTTATTATTTGAGATAGCTTTTTATTTTATTATTCAGTTTAATCTTCTTCTGGAATCTTAATTAAAATGGCTATAGCTATTGTTGCCAAAAATATAACTCCTAAAGTTAGCAATAGACTCGTACTCATATGCCTCATCTACCCTTCTCTTTTCATCCCTATGATTCCATTTTAGCAGAGGAAATTAGGTAATAAAACTGGAAATGATAGCGTTTTACTAAAAATTTTATACATGTTAAAATAATGTAGTTGTTTTAACTCAACCAATGTATTCAATTTTTTGCTTGAGTAGAGCAAGCTACCTCTTTCCTATTTTGGGGTAGCCCTTTTTTTATCGTGATAAAATAAAATTTTGTTTTGGATATATTCCTTCCTACCCTCGGTTTACATTCGTTATTTACGAATCTGTTCAATCTCTTCTTCTGTAAGCTCAGTTAATTCAGATATTGTTTGATTATCCATACCTTTTTGTAGCATTCTTAACGCTACTCTCTTAATAGCTCTTTTTTTCCCTTGTTTTTCAGCTTTTTTTAATGTTAATGTTTCATCTACTTGGAATTCCTGGTTTACTTCATAAGTCATTAACATTTCTGGGTCTTCAGTTACACGTGCCCATTCATTCATCGCATTTTTCAAAGTTTGATCTTTCTCCATTACAACTTCCTCCAAAAATGAGTAAAATCTTCATTTCCTGACATATTAAACAACAGTAATTGTTTTACTAATTATGTGTCCTTTTTACGATACTATTCTCACCTATTCCAAAATCAAATTAATCCCATAAAGCTTGTCCGTCCACCCTAAAACTAAAAAAGAATAATTACTGCATTAGGTAAGACGTAGGTAGTAATGTAAGATGTGCTCGGTTGTTTATATGCCGGGGGTAGCTTGGTGATAAATAGAGCTTTGATTCAGAAGCAACTAACAAATTATTTATTTAATTTATATGTTTTTTCTTATAGTTGCACATATTAAAAACAATACTAGATGAAAGCGAGATGAGATAAGTAATGTCAAAACAAGGGATACAGAAAAAGAATCAGACAAGAGAGCAAGTAGAGAAGCAAGATAAAAGAAATGATGTTGAATTAGGCAATGAATTTCAAACTGGCAACACAAGTTCCCAGAGCCAGAAAAAAAGTGGACGCCAAGTAAATAAAAAATAAATTTAACCTTTCGAGGATAATAAGAAACCTCAGTTCAAATGTATGACTTGAACTGAGGTTTCTTTTATAGAGTGAAGAAGACTTATGTGCAAAAGAGGCACCAAGCTAAAGAGAATTTGAATTCTATTATGAAAACAGAATTCAAATAAAAAGAAAGTATCTCACATTAGATAATCGTTAAGTATTATAACAAAATAAAAAAGTGTAGCTTAACATAACCATTCTTTCCGAAACTTATAATAAAAACATTTTTTTATGAATACGATATTATCTTATATCTCTTTTTATATTTACCTTCAAATTTTCTAACCTGATTCTCTGTATAAAAGTGTGCTACTTTATATCCTTCGTTATTATAGGCTTCTGCGATTCTAAGAGGTTGTTTAACATCTTTTGGATAGTAAGTCGGCATTATGGTCGATATACGATTATAAGTTAGAACGCCTGTATCTTTGCTTTTTTCACGATTTAGTACATAAAGTCCTTTAAATATCGCTTCAAATCGTTCAGAAGAAGTTTTAGCATATGCAAATAGCGCGATCTTCTGATTCAGCTGATACATTCTTTTTTGAAAGTAGGCTTCGTTCTCTTCTGGAATTGTATTATATTCAATAAATATTTCCTCATTTTCAAGAAGTTGATTGTTCCAAGTTTCATTAGGGAAAAATTTTAATCTTTTAATATCTGTATCTTCTTCAAATTTGTGCGGGGCTCCGCTTTTTTGAATTCCGTGAGCATAGCCAGCTCCAAACACATTGCAACAGTCTGCAACTAACCGTAAAGAAACATTGTCATCAGCATCTATATATCCTTGTTCAATATAAGTATTTGGATCATATTCCTTCTCCAAATCCCATGGAATAAACCATTGCTCTTTTATTAGCAGATTAATTTTTTCTACTACCTGGTCGATCTTTTCATGAATCTTTTCAAGAGATTGAGTAGCATCTATTCTTATAAAATCACAATCTAAGGCGTTCACAATATCGTTTTTTCTAATTTCATCCAGTGTTTGATTTATATCATTCATATGATGGGCTTCATCAATTTCAATGGCCAAATTAAACTGTGGAAAATACAAATCAATTAAGCCGTATTCGACCCTTTGGTTTTTATTTGATCGTACTACATACTGTTGAGTATTTATTTTTATATCGTAATTATCAAGCAAATGCCAGATCCTTGTAATGATATAATTCTCATCATTTTTTTTATTCGTTTTTGCTAATTGTCTTTTGATATAGTCATACTTGCTCATTACTTTTCTAGATCCTCTCTTTTTCCTCTTCTGTAGCATTATGAAAATGAATTCCTAAATAACCATATCCGAACGATGAGGGGAGTGCAACTCTTTTAATAAACTGTCTACTGGACCTTGCATTTACGATTCCCTCTTCTTATTGCTAGAAGTTTCTGCTAGTTATTTTGATATACATACTCACATCCTATTTTAGTATATATATATTGGTAAAATAATTTATATATACTAAAATTAACCAAAACAAACATATCGAGACTTAATTTAAGTATAACAAGTCCATATTAGTGTATATTAAGCAGTTTGATCTAACCTATTATTAAAATAAGGAAATTTAATATTGTAATATAACTATATATATGTAAACATTAAACATGTATTTTAAATACATAATAAATGCATGTTTAATGTTTACAGGAGGAAATGTACTGAAATGAAAAAATTTTTTAAGATTGGCTGTTTAGGATTTATTATTCTTATTGCACTTATTGTAGTAATTGCTGTCGTAGCATCAGGTGGAGACGATAGTGGTTCTGGATCTAGTTCTAACTCTTCAAAATCAGAAGAACAAAAAGCTCATAAAGTGGGAGACACTTTTACAGTAGATGATAAAGCAGAAGTTTCTGTAACAAAAGTAGAAGAAAGAGAACAAGTTGGAAACCAATATGCAAATAAAAAAGCTTCTGAAGGCGGTACACTTGTTGCTATCCAATGGACTGTTAAAAACATCTCTGACAAACCATTAGGTGCTTTTTCAACCCCAACAATTAACCTCATTGATGAAAAAGGAACAAAATATGACGCTGATATTGATGCAACATCAAATTATGCAGTTGAAACTAACATTGATGACTCTAAGATTGCAAGTGATTTAAATCCAGGTATCAAAGTTACGGATGTTGACGTATTTGAGGTTTCAAAAGATAGCTATGCAAAAGGTAAATGGTATATTGAAATAAACGGAAGTAAAGTTCAAATTAAATAATACTTTTCCATAGAGTAAAAAGCTCACTAAACGTTCAACGTTTAGTGAGCTTTATTATATTTATACTATTATCTATACCCGTGAGAGAGTATATGGGGAAACGGCCCCTTTTTCTGCAGAGAATGTTGAATAGTAACGGGATACTATATACTTGTTTCAAACAAGTGCAATTTACGCACCGAAATTATAAATAGAGTCCTTTAATATAAATAGATGCGATATTCTTAGCAATTTGTTCGACAGGGTGCTCATATTCATTACGAACAATTTCCCAAAGGTACATTTCATTAGTGAAAAACCACCCTCTTGCTACTAACTCGTTATGTACATCTTTACGTGCTAATCCATTGCGCTGCGCATAGGCAATGTCTTCTGAAATTCGTTGAATAAACTTTTCCCGAATGTTCTTCCATTTCTCTGAAACGAGAGGAGAAATACCAATAGCCTGCTCAAACACTTGCAGCATTTTTTGTTCATCCTCAGCCATTTTTAAAAACTCGTTCGTTTGTTTATGAATCATTTCTTCTGCTTCATTTACAGATGCGGGTAAAAATGCAGCCTCGGCAATTTCATAAAATTTCTCCATAACATTCTCCATTAATACAACTAAAAAGTCTTCTTTTCCTTCAAAATGAACGTATGCAGTCCCATACCCAACCCTTGCCTTTTTTATTATTTGAGTGATAGTTGCTTTGTGAAAACCTTCTTGTATAAATACTTCTCTTGCAGCTTCTAATAATTTTTGTCGAGTCTTTATTGAACGTAAATGCCGTTTATCTTCAATATTATTTTCATTCATTAAGGCTCCTTCCTCCCTATCCGTTTTACTCTCTAGGATATAGAAGTTTTCACAAAACGAAAAGTAATAAAGAGAATTTATTACAAAAATTATTTTTTTAATTTTCAAAATTATATTATTGACACTGTGTCATATTCTTTGTTACGATTCTTCTAGGATACATATTAAGTAATGCAGAGGAGGAAAATTATGCAATTAAATACCTTTAAACCCACATTAGAGTATGCCAAACAGTTGGATCAAGAAGACTCCCTTTCAAGTTTTCGTAACGAATTTTATTTAAAGCCTGATTCCATATATATGGATGGAAACTCATTGGGGCTCCTTTCTAAAAGAGCTGAACGCAGACTTATAGAAGTATTAAATGATTGGAAAGAACAAGGAATTGATGGATGGACTCAGGGGAAACATCCATGGTTCTCCTTGTCCGAAAAATTAGGTGAAATGAGTGCGCCGTTAGTTGGGGCTTCTAGCGAAGAAGTCATTGTAACTGGTTCGACAACAGTTAACCTTCATCAGCTTGTAGCTACTTTCTACAACCCAAAAGGAACGCGCACAAAGATTTTAGCTGATGAATTGACCTTCCCATCTGATATTTATGCGCTTCAAAGTCAGCTGCGAACCCACGGATACAGTCCAGACACTCACCTTATACGTGTAAAAAGCCGCGATGGCCGTTTTTTAGAAGAAGATGACATTATTGAGGCTATGACCGATGAGATTGCTTTAATTATCCTACCAACTGTACTCTATCGCAGCGGCCAAATATTAGATATGGAACGATTGACGGTTGAAGCACACAAACGTGGAATTTTGATTGGATTTGATGGCTGCCACTCTATTGGTGCAATTCCTCACTCATTTAGTAAATGGGATGTAGACTTTGCATATTGGTGTAATTATAAGCACTTAAACGGTGGACCTGGCTGTGTAGGCGGTTTATATGTAAATAAAAAACATTTTGGAACAGCACCTGGTTTAGCAGGCTGGTTTAGTTCAAAAAAAGAAAAGCAGTTTGATATGGAGCACACATTAACACCTGCTGATTCAGCCGGTGCTTATCAAATTGGAACACCCCACGTTTTAAGTCTTGCTCCTTTAATTGGATCGCTAGAAATTTTCACTGAGGCTGGTATAGATAATATTCGAGCTAAATCTCTTAAAATCAATCATTATTTAATGTATTTATTAGAAAAAGAACTGAGTGACTTCAATTTTACCCTCGGAAGCCCTAGAGAAGATAAAAAGCGCGGAGGGCACGTAAGTCTTGAACATAAGGAAGCAGCGCGCATTTGTAAAGCATTAAAAGAGAATGGTATCATTCCAGATTTTCGCGCTCCGAATATTATTCGTCTTGCTCCTGTTGCTCTTTATACTTCTTATACAGAAGTCTGGGAAGTAGTACAAACTTTGAAGAAAATTATGAACGATAAAGAATATGAAAAATTTAAAAACGAACGTGAAGTAGTGGCGTAAAAGCTAAACTACTTGTTTTTTTAACGAGAAAAGTAAGCGCTTTCTAATTCTTAAGGAAGCTATTTTACGTAGATATGCAGCCAAACCATTATTTTGAAACTATGAGGGAGATGAAATATGAAAAACCACAATACTCAATTGCCAAACAAAGATGACGCAGAAAAGGGATTAAAACGAAATCTAAAAACAAGTCAATTGACAATGATTTCGATGGGCTGTGCAATTGGAACTGGACTATTCTTAGGCAGTGGACTTGCGATTCAAACAGCTGGACCTAGTGTATTGGTTAGTTATGCCTTAGGAGCTTTTGTTGTATTACTCTTAATGGGGTGTTTGGCAGAAATGACAGTGGCCCACCCTACCTCTGGATCGTTTGGAACAATTTCTGAAAAATATGTACATCCCCTGGCAGGGTTTTTGGTTCGCTATTCATATTGGATAGCCAACGTTCTCGCCGTTGGAGTAGAAGTAAGTGCAATAGCCGTGTATATGAAGTACTGGTTTCCAAGCGTTCCGGGTATTGTCTGGATTTTAGTGTTTGCTGCTATACTAATCTATGTAAACGCAACTAGTGTTAATACGTTTGCTACTTTTGAGTATTGGTTTTCTATGATAAAAATCAGTGCAATTGTGGGCTTTATTCTTTTAGGATCCTATGTTCTGTTTGGAACAGATGCACGCCCTAATATGGGTACAGATAATTTTGTAAATGATGGTGGATTCCTTCCTTTCGGGTGGTGGGGAATGTGGGTAGCTGTCTTTATTTCCCTCTTTAGTTTCTTAGGAACCGAAATGATTGCAGTTACAGCTGGAGAAGCAAAAGAGCCTGATGTAGCCGTTCCGAAGGCTTTAAAAGCAACTGTGTTTCGTTTAACTACTTTTTACGTTTTGACTATAGGCATCATGTTAATGATTGTTCCATGGAAGTCAGCTCAAGTTGATAAAAGTCCATTTGTGAAAGTAATGGAAATTCTGAATATCCCGGCTGCCTCTGGAATTATGAATTTCATTATTTTAACGGCTGCTTTATCAGCTATGAACAGTCAGTTATATGCTTCTACACGTATGATGTTCTCTCTCTCTCAAAGTAAACATGCACCAGCTTTTTTAGGGAGACTAAGTAAAAAAGGTGTACCGCTATGGGCCCTTGCTGTATCAACCCTGGGCATTTTTCTTGCGGCAGCAGTTAATGGACTGCTCCCAAGCTCTTCATATGCCTTTATGATGGGTATTTCAATGTTCGGAGCTATGTTCACATGGCTTATGATATTTGTTTCTCACCTCTACTTCCGAAAAAAATGGGAGAAATCTGGTGGAAGAAAATTACCGGTAAGAATGCTTGGCTTCCCCTATTTTACGATTTTAGGAGCCATCTTATTACTCGGTTTAATGATTACCACTTGGTTTACAGATTTTAAAATTATGCTTCAGTTTGGAATTCCTTGGTTAGCATTCTTATCCATTGCTTATTTTATCTCTAAGAAAAGAAAAGTTAACCATCATTTTGCAGAAGATATGGCTAATAGCAGCTTGAAAGAGGAATTAGAGGAATTACGTTAACGTTCAAGTTATTTTACATAAAAACAAGGGGGATACAAAATGAAAACGACAAATAACAAGGCACCAAATGCAGTTGAACTAGAGAAAGAACTTCAAACGGACTTTCAGAAAGCTATGTCATATGGAGATTACCTGCACCTTGATAAAATATTATCTAGTCAGCATAGACTTTCTAATCACCATGATGAAATGCTGTTTATTGTCATCCATCAAGCTAGTGAACTATGGATGAAACTAATTCTACATGAGGTAACAGCTGCTATTCAGTGCATCCGTGCTAATAACCTGGAACCTTCATTTAAAATGTTATCACGCGTTTCAAGAATTCAGCAGCAGCTAATTCAATCTTGGAGTGTTCTCTCTACCTTAACACCGGCAGAGTACATGGAATTTAGAGATAAATTAGGTCAATCTTCTGGCTTTCAATCTTATCAAAATCGCCTGATAGAATTTGCTTTAGGAAATAAAAATGTCCATACACTCTCTGTTTACCAGCATGACGCGGATTTGTATCAAAAAATGCAAACGGCTCTTCATGAGCCTAGTATCTATGATGCTGCTATTCATGCTCTTATGAAACGCGGGTTGCCGGTAGATCAAGAAGTTTTACAAAGAGATTGTTCACAGCCTTACGAACCGAATGCCAGCGTAGAGGATGCATGGCTTACCGTATACCGTAACGTTGATCAGTATTGGGACTTATACGAATTAGCAGAAAAATTAGTTGATATCGGAAATCAACAGCAAATGTGGCGATTTAGTCATATGAGTACAGTAGAAAGAATTATTGGAAACAAACAAGGTACAGGCGGATCTTCTGGAGTGAATTACTTAAAGAGAGCTCTGGATCAGCACTTCTTCCCAGAACTATGGAGCCTGCGAACTAAGCTATAAATATTCTATAAAAAGATAGAGAGGTAGTAAGAATGAGCAAATGGATTGATATTTCACAGCCTCTAGACGAAAAAACAGCAGGATGGCCTGGTGATACTCCCTTTTCTTATGAAGTGAATTGGAGTAAAGAAGAGACCGGTTCTGTAAATGTTGGAAAAATAACAATGAGTATCCATACCGGCACTCATATCGATGCACCTTTTCATTTCGATGATAACGGAAAAAAGGTTATAGATTTGGACTTAGATTTATATATTGGACGTACAAAAGTTGTCCATATCCCAGCTAATAAAAGCATTGGAATAAATGAATTGTCAGATGTTACTTTAAAAGGTATTACACGCTTATTGATTCGAACAGACGCGTGGCAAGACCGAAGTGTTTTCCCGGAAACCATTCCTTACATTGAACCAAGCTTAGCTCCTTACCTTGCTAAGCTTGGCATTCGCCTGCTAGGCATTGATCTGCCTTCAGTAGATCCACTCGATAGTAAAGAACTAGCGGCTCACCATGAACTTGCATACCATAAAATTCATATTTTAGAAGGTGTTTTACTAGATAAAATCCCTTCAGGAGACTATGAACTAATCGCAGCTCCTCTTCCTTTAGTTGAAGCTGATGGAAGTCCTGTGCGCGCGCTGTTGAAAAAAATCAACTAACTTAAAGCGACTATTAAAAGAACGATTCTTTTTCCTTAGATAGTTTCCGATGTATACAAAAAAGAGCGGTATATAAATATACCGCTCTTTTATTATAGCTAATCAAATTATTTCTTCTTATTCATATCTATTTCTTTCCTTGATACTCCTGCAATTCCCCAGTGCGAAGATGGAACCTCGTTGACAATGATCCTTACTCTCTCCTTTTCAACGTGAAGGCTGTTAGAAATTGCTTCGGTTACTTCTACTAACATGTTTTTAATGTCTTTTTCTTCTCTTCCTTCCAAAAGGTGAACTTGTACAATCGGCATACTATCGACTTCCCTTAAAGTTTTCTATACAACAAAGGGCCTTTATGTTCAGATGAAATAATTATTAAAAAATTCTAGTTAGCTGCAGCTGAATGATACGCTGCCTAAATCAGCGAACTGTGCATGGATACTATCACCTGATCTAAAAGAAATTGCTTCAGATACCGCTCCAGTTAATACGATATCCCCTTTTTTCAACCCTTCTTTATGTTCACCTAGTTTATTAACCGCCCAGGCGACAGCTTTAGCAGGGTGTCCTAGCACGGCAGCACCCGCGCCTACCGTAGCAACCTCTCCGTTTTTAGACATCACCATTCCGATATTAGCTAGATTCACTTGGTCAGGCTTTATCCAATTGCTCC
Organism: Priestia sp. MDV22-iso46; assembly: GCF_058629175.1. NCBI lineage: Bacteria > Bacillati > Bacillota > Bacilli > Caryophanales > Bacillaceae > Priestia > Priestia sp. MDV22-iso46. The sequence goes on along the minus strand of NZ_JBZVWT010000003.1, from coordinate 116,947 downwards.
CTACAATAAAACGTGAAGACGAACAGTTATCAGCTACTACATCAGGAAGAGTAAATTTAAAATCCAAGTAACGGCTGTCGATAATTTCAAGAGCTGGTGCAACATATTTTACTGCTTTTAAAACATCTTCTTCAGTTAAGTTGGTTCCACAGAGGTCTTCCCCCATTAAAAAAGCAATTTCAGGCTCAGCCTTTGGGTGAATCAGCTGATTAAATACTATAGGTTCCCATTCAAGTCCCAACATGTCGCTTGTTAAGTATCCATAAATCGCTTCATGTACCCCCATCATTTCCTGCTTAGCCTTACTTGTTAAACCAAGCTTTACACCTACTCGTTTTACACCGTCTTGTACTTTTCGTTCAATCAATTGTTTTTGCAAGCTGTAAGCGTCATCAATTGTCAAATCAGGGTAGCGTTCCGTCACTTTTGTTACTTCATACCCTTCTCTTTCTGCAGATAAAAGATAGTCAACGATTTCTAAATTTGCGCTTTTCGTTAAAGGCATTATCACATTTCCACCTTTCTTTGAGCTAACTCAGCAGCCACGTCTAGAATCATATCTTCTTGACCGCCGACTGCTTTTCTTTTACCAAGTTCAAGTAAAATATCACGTGAATCCAAATTAAAACGCTTTGCAGCACGCTCTGCATGAAGTAAGAAACTAGAATACACGCCTGCATAACCCATTGCGAGGCTGCCTTTTCGAATCTCTTGAGAGCCTGGCAGGATAGGTCCTACTACTTCTTCAGCCAGATCCATTATTTTATATAAATCAATACCTACATCTATTCCTAAACGGTTTAACACGGCTATCAATGCTTCAGTTTGAGTGTTACCTGCTCCGGCTCCTAAACAACGAACACTTCCGTCTATTCTCGTGGCGCCTTCTTCAATAGCAGCAAGCGTATTTGCAACAGCTAACGAAAGGTTGTTATGAGCGTGAAAACCTACTTCAACTTGAAGAGAGTTACGCAGTGCTCTAACACGTTCACGAACTTCATGAGGCAAAAGAGCTCCTGCTGAATCAGTTATGTAAACTCCTTGTGCCCCATAGCTTTCCATTAGCTTTGCTTGCTCCACAAGCTTTTCTACGGGTGCTGAATGGGCCATCATCAGAAAACCGAAAGTTTCCATCCCTAGTTTCCGAGCATATTCAATGTGCTGTGCAGAAACATCTGCTTCCGTCACATGTGTAGCTACTCGGACTAAGCCTGCCCCAAGGCTATTTGCTTGCTTCAGCTCATGTACCGTTCCAATTCCCGGAATTAAAAGAACAGCAACGGTGGCTTGTTTCGCTTCTTCTACCGCAGCCTCAATTAATTTCATTTCGTCAACGAGAGACTTTCCGTATTGCAGAGTCGAGCCTCCTAACCCGTCTCCATGACTAACCTCGATATAGTGCATCCCTGCATCGTCCAGCGCTTTCGTGATACTTTTTACTTGGGCTTCTGTAAACTGATGTTTGACTACGTGACTTCCATCTCGGAGGCTGACCTCTGTAATCTTAATAGGCTGATCACTGTTACGTTTCATTCGTTATAGCCCTCTCTTTCTTTATTCCTCCATATAAGCTCTCTTCGATTTTATAGCGGGCATAATCTTCCGCAACCTTCGCTGCAGCAGCCGTCATAATATCTAAGTTACCGGCATAAGAAGGAAAATAATCTCCAGCTCCAGTTACCTCTAAAAAGACTGTTACTTGATCACTATCAAATAATGGTTCTTGCTTTAAATTATAGCCTGGTACATATTCTTGTACTTTTTTGACCATATCCTTGATAGCCTTTTGAATAGCTTCTTTATTCACATTTTTCACTTTACAATAAATTGTATCGCGCATTAAGATAGGTGGATCAGCCGGATTTAAGAGAATAATAGCTTTTCCGCAGTCTGCACCTCCTACCTTTTCAATAGCTTTTCTTGTGGTAACAGTAAACTCATCAATATTTGCTCGTGTTCCTGGTCCAGCGCTTAGGCTAGAAATAGTAGCCACAATTTCTCCATATGTTACATCTGCAACTTGGTTGATTGCATAAATGATAGGAATCGTTGCTTGACCGCCGCATGTAATCATGTTTACATTTTCTGATTCAAGATTTTCTCCAAGGTTAACAGGAGGACACACAAAAGGTCCTTTGGCAGCAGGAGTTAAGTCGATAACCATTTTTCCTAAGTCTTTTAAAATCTTTGAATGTCTAACGTGAGCCTTAGCCGATGTAGCATCAAACACAATTTCTGCCAGATCTGGATTTTCAGCAAGGGCTTTTATTCCATTGCTGTATGTTTGATATCCTGCTTCTCTCGCTCTTTTTAGACCATCTGAATCCGGATCAATTCCAAGAACAGCTGTTAACTCGATAAATTCGCTGCGCTGAAGCTTATACATCAAATCGGTCCCAATATTTCCTGAGCCAATAATTGCGGCTTTTACTTTTTCCACTACTCTTCACCTTCTTTCCGATATTATTCAAAACGTACGGATACTGAACCAAGAGAACCGAATTCTGCTTTTACTACATCCCCGCTCGCAACTGGTACTGCTGAAGATAGAGCCCCTGGTAAGATTAATTCGCCGGCTTTTAAACAAATATCGAAATCAGATAGCTTATTTGCCAGCCATGCAACCGCATGTGCCGGATGTCCAAGGGCAGCTGCTCCAGCTCCTGTTGCGACGAGCTCTTTGTTTTTATAGAGAAGCATACTAGTCGTACGTAAATCGGCTTGTTCAATTGTGGAATATTTATTCCCTACCACTACTTTGGCAGAAGAGCCATTGTCTGCAACCGTATCCACTAATTTGATTTTCCAATCGGCAATACGGCTATCGATTACTTCGATGGTCGGCACGACGTATTTCGTTGCCATTAAGACATCTAAATAGGTAACGTTTGGCCCTTTTAAATCTTCTTCTAGAATAAATCCAATTTCCGCTTCAATTTTTGGAGCCACCATTGAATGAATGTTGATTATTTCATTATCCGTTACTTTCATATCATCAAATAAGTGTCCATAATCAGGCTCACTAACTCCTAACATATCTTGCATTGCTTTACTGGTTAGACCAACTTTTTTACCAATAATTTTTTTTCCTTCTTCCAGCTTTCTTTTTACAATCTCTAATTGAATATGGTAAGAATCAGCTACTGATAAAGCAGCATGTCGTTCTGTAATAGGAGAAATTGGCTGATTCGTCTTTTCTGCTTCTAAAAGTTCTTCTGCAAGCTCACTAATAAGTGTACGCATCCGTTAATCACCTCTTTTATAGAGTTAAAGTTTCATCGTAATTGTTTTGGCTTCGGTATAAAATTCAAAGCTGTGCCGGCCGCCTTCACGACCAATTCCACTTGCTTTTGCTCCACCAAATGGCGTTCTTAAATCACGAATATACCAGCAGTTGATCCAAAGTAATCCAGCAGTAACTCCAGAAGCAACGCGTTGTGCTCTTCGTAAATCATTTGTCCAGACAACCCCTGCTAATCCATAAATAGAATCATTGGCAATTTGAATTGCTTCCTCTTCTGTTTTAAACGGAATGACAACAAGTACAGGACCAAAAATTTCTTCTTGAGCTACACGCATTTTGTTATCTACGTCGTAAAGAACAGTCGGCTCATAAAAATTTCCTGTTTCTAAACCTTCTACTCTTTTTCCTCCGCATGCCAGCTTAGCTCCTTCCGCCAAACCAATTCGAACATATTCATCGACCGTTTCTAAGTGACTTTGTGATACAAGTGCTCCCATGTTTGTCTCTTCACTCAGAGGATCGCCTACTTTAATATTTTTTACCTCCGCTGTGAACTTTTCAAGAAACTGCTTATAAATGCTTTCTTGTACAAGTAAACGAGAACCTGCTAAACATATCTCTCCTTGATTTCGATAGATTGCTTCGATAGATCCTTTTACTGCTTCATCTAAATCCGCATCTTCAAATACAATATTGGCTGATTTGCCTCCAAGCTCCAGCGAAACAGGAATCAGGTTTTCTGCTGCATTTCGCATGACCGTTTTTCCTGTATTACTTTCCCCTACAAATGAAATACGCCGAACGGACGGGTGAGTAGACATAGTAGTTCCTACCGTATTCCCCGGACCCGTAATAATATTCAACACACCAGGAGGCAATCCAGCCTCGTTAGCGATTTCTCCAAGCATCACTGCACTTAACGGTGTATAAGAAGCAGGCTTAATAACCACTGTATTACCGGATGCCAAAGCAGCGGAAGTTTTCCATGTCATCTGCATAAACGGTAGATTCCAAGGGATAATGAGGCTTGTAACTCCCGCTGGTGAATACTTGGCATAGGACATTACATTATGCTTTTCGTAATGCTCATGCACCATATATTTAGCCATCTCAGCAAAGAAACGGAAGTTTTGAGCTGCTCGTGGAATATCAAACTCTCGACTTTCTTTAATAGGTTTGCCTACATCTAGCGTTTCTAAATAAGCTAGTTCATCTACTTTCTCCATAATTAAGTCAGCCATTTTACAAAGGATAGCAGAGCGCTCTTCAACAGGCATTTTGCTCCAAATACCGCTTTCAAATGCACGTTGAGCTGCGTCGATAGCGCGCTTTGCATCTTCTGTGCCGCCATTAGCTACAGAAGCTAATTTCTCATTCGTTGCTGGATTAAAGGTATCAAAGGTTTGACCGGATAGGGCATCTACGTATTCTCCATTAATAAAAAGCTTTGCGTCTTTTACCGTCATTTTTTCAATAACTGCCTCTTTACTCATCGGATATCCTCCTCATCCTCAATCTCTAAAATCATTTCAATTTCTACAGCTGTGTTATTGGGGAGCTGGGCCATCCCTACAGCTGAACGGCCGTGTTTCCCTTTATCCCCAAATACTTTTACGAGTAAGTCTGAAGCGCCATCCATTACTTTAGGCTGGTCTGTAAAGTCCTCTGTACTATTTACAAAACCAAGAATTTTAACGACACGCTTCACTTTGCTTAACCCGTCTAACTCATAACTTACCGCACTCAATACATTCAGCATTGATTGCTGAGCGGCCTTATATCCCTCTTCAATTGTTAAATCCTTGCCTAACTTGCCGTGATATTGATCTACACCTTGGCCAGCAGTAAACAATAAATTACCTGTTCGTACACAGCTGACGTAGTTTCCTACTGAAGGACGAACCTTTGACAGCGTTAAGCCAAGTTCTTGTAATCTATCCTCTGGTGTTTGTACTGTTGGCATAAATGTCACTCCTTTTTTCTTGCCCAATGTTTAGAAACTTCGCGGCATTTCCACCTAGCATATCTAACCTTTGTTGTTCCGTTATATCCAGCGTTTCATCCAGAACTTTTCCGGGAACAACTTCACGCAGTAAAAATGGATAATCCGATCCCATAAAGATTTTTTCATGTCCAAAACGTTCAATCATGTACTTTATGTTCAGTGGATCGTAGTTTAACGAATCAAAATAAAATTGCTTTGCATAGTAACTAGGAGGATGTGTTGTCAACCTGAGGTGCGGCCATACTTCCCACCCTTTATCTAATCTAGGAAGAATATAAGGGAAAGATCCTCCTCCATGTGCAAAACAGACTTTTAATGTAGGAAATTTCTCCATAATGCCGCTCCATAGAAGAGTTGCAGCCGCTAGTGCTGTTTCACTTGGCATTCCTACCGTATACATAAAGTTATGGTTTGGCATTCGATCACGGCCTAACGTTTCCCACGGGTGAATGAAAATGGGCACTTCCCACCTTTCAGCCATTTGAAAAAACTCAATGAAAGACGGATGGTCTAAATTTTGACCATTGACGTTTGTCCCAATTTCAATTCCATGCAGTTTTAATTCATTCATGCACCGTTCCATTTCTTTAACAGCCGTAGGTCCGTCTTGCATAGGAACCGTTCCTAACCCAACAAAGCGGTCAGGGTATTTAGCAACTGTTTCTGCAATAAAATCATTTTGGATTTTAGCCATTTCTAATGCATGTTCGGGCTGAGCCCAATAAGAGAACGTAACAGGGATAGGAGATAACACTTGAATATCTACTCCTTCTTTATCCATGTCAGCTATACGTTTTTCAGGGCTCCATACTTGGTCCGTTACGTCTCTGAAATTTTTCCCTCCAACCATAATTGATGCGCCGCATGTGCATGTGCGTTCTAGCACAGGCCAGCGCTCACCGCCATATTTTTGAGCAAAGTCAGGGAAACTTTCCGGAATGATATGTGTATGAAAATCTATTCGCATTTCCATTCACTCGCTTCCGGTGCCATGACATGATTACACTTTTTACATGTGCGTAATTCTAAGCTGCTGTTGAACTCTTGAATGGCTTCTTTTACTTGAACTTCAATATTGGTTAGCTGAACTTTCACACGATGCATCTCCGCATCACATTCATCACAGAACCATACAAAGTCTTCTAACTCCCCTTCACTTCTGTTTCGCTCGATAACGATACCGATTGTGTCTGCTACACGATGTGGAGAATGCGGAACGTTTGGAGGAAGTAAATACACTTCTCCTTCTTTCACCGTTACAACTTCACGCTTGCCTTCTTCATTAATGATTTCAACATAGCAATCACCTTTTAATTGATAAAAAATCTCTTCGGAAGGATCTACGTGGAAGTCACGGCGTTTATTGGGTCCTCCCAAAACCATAAACATCAATTCTGAGTCTTTCCATACCACTTTATTGTTTACAGGTGGTTTTAACTGGTCTTTATGCTCTTCGATAAACTTCCAAAGATTTAATGGTTTAGATGATTGAATAGTATTTGTCATTGAGATAATCTCCTTTTAATAAATTTTAATTTTCAAAAAATAAAAGTTATTTTGATTACACTTGAAAATATTAAAATCTTAAAATGTGATTAATTAAGGATTTCCAGCTCGCTTACTTTTAGTTTTTTCTGCATGTAGACGACTTCATTTGCTAAATTCTTAATGCGACCTAACACCTCCGGATCGGCTACTTCATTCTTTTGATTAAAGTGAGTCGTATGAGCGTATACATAACTCGGTGCCACAAAAGCACGAAAGTAACCCGCAATAGGCTTTAACTGATTTTCAATGACTAGATAATGCTGATAAGTCCCGCCTGTGGCGATGAACCCCATTACTTTATTTCGAAAAACCTGGGGATGTATTAAATCAAATACATTCTTAAGAGCACCGGTGATTGACCCTTGGAAGATAGGTGAACCAATTATATAAAAATCAGCGCTAGAAATAATTTCAATGACTTTTTTAGTATCTTCTGAATAAGCAGAGGGATCGCGGCCATCACAAAATTGGATAGTGTAATCTCGTAAATCTAAAAATTCAATTTCGATGTCTGGATGCTGCAATTTAGCTTCTTCAAGCACTTGTTGAACAACAGCACCTGTTTTAGAACCTATAATCGTGCCTGATATGCCTAGTAATTTCATTTTCACTTTCCTCCTTCTAAAGAAGTCTCATACTTATCTTCAAACACTCATTTTTTTATACATATTCCTTTTGTAAAGACCAGCCTAATAAATCATTTGATTGGTCAATTGCACCTTGCTGGAGTAACTGACGAATTCTAGTAGAAGAGATTCTTGTTCCTTCTGAACAACAGACAGGCGGGATGATATCTACTAGGAAGTGCTTTGCCAGCAGCTTGATATCTCCTTCTCTATTTCGGCCGAAACGAAAATCGTTGCCTACTATGATCTCCGATGGATTAAGCTTTTTTAAGTTGCTGATAAAATCAATTGATGGGCGCTTAGCGTATAACTCATCAAAATGGATAATAACTGCGTAGTCTACTCCTAACTCAGCTATCAGATGTACCTTTTGGTCAATAGGCGTTAACACTTGATCACTTTGAAAATGAAAGCGAGGAGGAGGATCAAATGTATAAACAACGCTAGGTACCTTTAACGCTTTGCTTCGATTTACAGCTCGCTTAATTACTGCTTGATGTCCTTGATGCACGCCATCAAATGCACCTATAGCTATTACTGATGCTGGTAAAGTTAGTATTCCGTCCTCATACCTTTGCATCTTTACACCTCCCTTATTAAGAACGTAATCAACCTAGGCTCTGTATCTATTAACAAATTTCATTTTTAGATAAAAGGATTATGGGTATCAGCTATTTGTTACTTCTTTCTTTTTAGCTTCTGTATTTAATGCAGCATCTACCATGGCAAATGAATGGCTGCGCTTATAACTATTGTAGAAAATAGCTCTTTTACGGATTGGATCTCCGGTATAGTATCGCTCGTATTGTAGTAACCTTTGGCCAAATGCTTCTCCACATAGATCCCACGCTAATTTAAATAATTGAACACGGTCTACAGCAGGTACTCCTTCTCGGCCTCCATAATAACGGTCTAAATCCTCTCTTAATTCAAGATTTTCAAAATCCGCTCCTGTAGGAGACATAAGCAAACCGCCTGCACCAATTGTTTGCATAACTTCAATAGCACGAGGGTACATTTTAGGAAGCAATCCACGAATTGTTTCTAAAGCCGTTTCATTTGGAAGAGCTTCTCCTTTTTCATTAATCGTATACTCATACTCTGATGTCCGAAGCAAAGCTCTAATAGATTCAACTGACTGTACCAATTCCCCTAAGCTCTCTTGAACGTTTAGATATCCGTCTACACCGATTGCATCCGCTACTTTACAAGCTACTTCCGTTGCAAATTGGAGTTTGATTAATCCTCTTACGCCAGATTGATGTGCCGGTTGCTGGGCGATTCCTGTTTTAGGATAAAGAAGATTTGCAGCTTCAATATTGTTATATAAAAACACTCGGTTCCAAGGAATCAGCACATCATTAAAAATCAATACCGCATCCATCTCTTCAAATCGAGAGGCTAGTGGATGATCAAACACTGATCTTGTTCCGTCTTGCATAGCTTCCCGGCAAAGAATTCGAAGTCCCGGTGTATCGATTGGCAGCGCAAAAGCAAGTGCATAACGTTCATCTCCAGGTTTAAATCCTGGGAACGAATAAACAATAACTTCATCGGTAATAGGTGAAAGTGTAGCTAGCATTTTAGCTCCTTTTACAACAAGTCCATCTGGTGTTTCTTTTACAGCACCTAAATGAGTGAAGAGATCTTGTTGTTCATGTGAGGCTTTGCTTCGGTCGTTCTGCGGGTTGATAATAGCATGAGTTAAAAATAAGTCATTATCACGAATATAACGGTAATAATCTCTTATATTTTTGCCCCACTGTTCATTGTAATAATCTAGAAAACTAGCATTATGAAATAAAGAAGTGACTACAACATTTAAGAAATCCGGTGTTCTTCCCATCAGTCCAAAGGTAGCTTTTGCAAATGCTTCAAACACTTCTCGGCGAGCTACTAAATCTTCGTAACTTTTAGGAATTAAGAAGGCATTTGATATTCTCTCTCCTGTTTCTTCGCAAATATGAGTGATTTTCTCTTGGTAAGCCGGGTCATGCTGCATATCGTACAACTTCGCAATTTCTAAAATAGGCTGTTGAAACACCTTTTCTTCAAATACATTTGTAATTTTTCTGCCCCCTAACCAAATTTCTGGCTGGCGTGATTTTAATGCATCAATATATTGAGCACCTGTACGAATCCCCATATTTGTTCATCCCCTTAAGGTTTAATAGTAATTAATTGAATTATAGTATTTGATTTTTTTCAGGGGTGTAGTCTCGTTAACATTTTTTTGGAGTTTTTTATTTTTGGAATAGACGGAGTAGCTCAAATAAGAAATTTATATTATTGCATTTACGCATTTTTCGCTTTAAGATATTGTAGAAAGCGTAACGTTTTTATAAAAATATTGGCTTATTAAAAAAGAGAAGAAATAAAGCGCACATTGTTGTAAGCGCTTACTTATTTTTGTTTTTATAGCAAAGTAAATAAAATGCCCTACCCTATAGTGTGTTACTTGATCTTACAATTGTCTTTTCAATTTTTTAGGCGTATCTTATATTTTGGTTAAGGAGTGAGTATGATGGCTATTCTCTTCAATCACGAAAATAATTTCAAAAACTACTTAATGTACGGAAAAAGGCAATATATGAAACAAAAAAATGTGGTATATGAACAAGGAGACATAGGAGAAGGATTTTATTACTTGGACAGTGGATTAATTAAAGTCCATACCTCTACCCCATTAGGGAAAGAACGCGTGTTAAACATTGTATTGCCAGGTCAATTATTGGGAGTTCAAGCAATGGACCAACAAGCTCATTTTACTACTGCTACTACAGTAAAAGATTCCGTACTATATTATTTTAGTTATGACGATTTCAAAACACTTATAACTCTCCACCCGCCCATACTAAACCTTATTACAAAGAGTATTATTCAAAAAATGCATATCCTAGCTGAACAAATTAATTTACATACATTAACTACCGAACAGCAAATCGCCGCTGTGCTCTTAAACATCTATCATGACTTTAAAAACTATGAAATTCCTTTAACACAAAAGGACTTAGCAACGTGTACCGGTTTAACAAGGATTACGGTTTATAAAACGTTAAAAAAATGGAAAGAAAAAAAACTAATAGATAGTAAAAATAAAAGATTTTTAATTAAGAACCCGGATCTGTTAAAAAATTATCTCTTTCATTCATAAACGCTTTGGTCACGTTATTAAAGTAAAGAATAATGCTTCATGTATGAAATGTTTCTATACGTTTAAAATACACTTTTATAGAAAGGTGATTGAATGGTAAACCTTCGATACATATGGCGTCCCTTTTTAAAGTATGGACAGATGATAAAATTAGAAGAAAACACCACGATCTATTATCAAGGAGAAGTTGGTAAAGGATTTTATTATTTAGATAAAGGCAGTGTAAAGATTACTCTCTTAACTGAGAAAGGAGCAGAACGTACGGTTAACTATGTACCTGAAGGCATGTTATTAGGGGAAAACGGTATTAATAAAGAGCCTTATTTAACAACTGCCGTAACCACAGCTCCATCCGTTTTATATTATTTTACTAATGAAGCAATGTTAAAAATATACGAGGAGGAACCGAAAGCAGTCATTCTCTTTACAAATTCTCTTCTCTATAAGTTTAGACTGCTAGCAGAAATTATTACGTTTCTTAATCTCCCCGTTGAACAACAGATGGCTCATTATTTATTAAAGCTCGTAAAAGAAAATGAGGAATTTCCCTTTAATCAAACATCCTTTGCCCGCTACGTTGGGACTTCCCGCATTACCGTGAATAAAATTATTCAAAAATGGAGTAAAGAAAAATGGATTGAGCTGTCTAATCAAAATATTTATATTAAAAACATCAATAAACTTAAAGAAATAAGAGATCAAAACAGCAAAAATATAGGAGATTTAGATATGCTAATGCTGCCATTAATGTGATTATAAATACACTTGTGATGCTGCTTCGCACATAGAAGGTATGGAGGAAAATACAGGGAATGTGAAAATATAATTTAATAAAAAAGAAGTTACCTTTAGGTAGCTTCTTTCACTAAAAAAGGAGTCTATTTATTCTAAGGTTAACCTTATATCACAAATCGTGTTTTTCGGAGTACTACTACGATTTATTGTGGTTTATCCTAATCAAGACGTACCTCTGTTTAAAAGTTCAATTAAAATCGCCTTGCCATATATACATATACCTTTATTTCAAAGTTACGGTTAATTCTCTTTCTGTAAAAACTTGTTTAGCAATAAAAATAGCATTTAACACTCTAGGAAAGCCAGTGTATGGAATACAGTGAGTAATGGCTTCTACTATTTCATGCGGTGTGAGGCCTACATTAAGCGCAGCATTAATATGAACATTTAATTGTGGTTCACACCCTCCTTGTGTCGTGAGTGAGCTTATCGTAACCAGTTGTTTTTGCTGTAGGTTAAGTCCTTCTCTTGTATAAATATCTCCAAAGGCAAATTCAATGACATATTTCCCAATGTCAGGAGCAATGTCTTTTAATGATTCAATTACTCGTTTTCCACCCTCTCCATCTACCTCCATTAACGCTTTCCAACCATTTTCGTAACGTTCATTCATCAACTGAATCTCTCCTTACAACTGAGTTATTTTATTTACAAGTTAGATATTACGCTTTAGAGCGCGCTCTAAAGCAAGCATTTTATTTCTCATGTTATAATAATTAATATGGAAAATTTATTCAGTATTCAACAAATAGCAAGTATGACCGGTCTTTCTACACATACTTTGCGTTATTACGAAAAAATTGGATTAATAAAAAATGTGCAAAGAGCCCAAACCGGATATCGGCAATATACAGATTTTGATCTAGCTTGGATTCAGTTTTTAATTCGTTTACGTGTTACAGGAATGCCTATGCTTAAAATGAAGCAGTTTTCTGATTTGCGACAGAAAGGAGAGTCTACTATTACGGCAAGAAAGGAACTGTTAGAGGAACATTATAAAGATGTCTTAGGCAAGATAGAGGAACTAGAATTAAATTCGCATAAAATTGAAGAAAAGATTGCGCACTATAAAAAATTAGAGACAGTGGAAAACCAACAATCTTAATAACTATAAAAAAGACCTTGAAACACACCTTTCAAGGTCTTTCTTATAGCACCTAATATAACATTAAACAAAAAACGCTGAATTTATATATGTAGCAGATTTGAAATATTCCCACCTAACACTCTGTCTGCAACTTCTTGACTAGTTGCATTTGAAAAATTTGCGTGTCTTGAATACCGGCTTTTTGGAATTCCTGTTTAAAGGATTCTCCTTTTTTTTAGTTTTAATAATTAACAAATCTATACTAACTCCACTCATTCATAATTGCCAAAAGTTCATATCCATATGAACCGGGTTTTTCTTTTAACAAACCTAAGATTAAAAGTGGAATCAATTGATCTCTCCTCATAAAATGGGATTAATTCTGCTTTACTTACTTTCATTAATAGTAGAGATATTAATAGAAAACTCCTCAAAACTTAATTGTCCCAAGGCAAACTTCATACTTTCAACAAATATACGTTCATTTTTAGTTAGTTCACGCTTTGCTTCCTTTTCAATCCATTCATGCTCAACGTATAAAACATCTAAAACATGCTTTTGTTTTGAAAAAGCCTCATAATATCTTAATCCAAACTTTCTTTGGGAGACGGCATCAATATGAATGCCATCTGGATTTGCTGTTAAGCCTTTTGATGTTACAAAATAACAATTTTTTTCAGTATGGGCAACTTTAGATAATATCTGGTTTATTTGTTTATATTCTACAGCGCTTTTTCCAAATCCCACATCTCCAAGGTAATGTCCCAACTCACCGATAATAATCGGGATATCTGGTGCATTCAATTCTTCTCTCAAATGTTTAAATAATGAAAGCAATTTATCTTCATACGTCTTATAACGTTCTCCGTAACTGTCGCTTTCTCCTTGATGCCACAGAATTCCCACTAACTCACTTGTTTCCATTGCGAATTTTGCTTCAGAAATCGCGTGTCTTGTTAATAGTCCGTCAATTGTCCACTCATCAATTGAGCTTCCTCCTTCGGCACATGGTATGACCCCAATGGACTCGCCCCGATGATCCTCTGTCCAAGCTTGGGCAAAAGAGGCTGCTGGCCCAACGCCAGATATGTGACGATCGAAATTAAGTGGTTCTGCCATCGTTTGCCATCTACCGTTTCTCAACATATTTATATGCTCATTATAAATCGGCGGTACATCCTCAATAAATCCTCTGCCTGCCATATTTGATTGTCCAATTAACAATACAGATTTCATAGAAACGCCTTCTTTCTTTGTTTACAATAGTCTAATTAGACTAAGTAGGTTTATCAATATAATTTAATTAGCTTTTTTATGATTTAGGTCTTGATAAGATTTTATCTGGAGATTCAGCGTATTCATACACTTTAGTAAGATTTATTTCTTACTGTTCTTTCTCTTCCATGTGGATCACTTTTTTCTAATTTGCTCGTGGTTATACTTATATAGAATTAGTTACACTTTGATATATAGCTTAATTGATGGCTTCAAGGGCTTGTTTCAAATAATCCATTTCAGAGGTTATATCATCTATCTTTTGGTTTAGCTGACTTACTTTATCAAGAGTATTCCGTGCGTCTAATAAATTAATTTCTAACATCAAACGGCTTGCTTCACTCTCAAGTTCCAATCTCTTTGCAAATAATATCTCGTGCTTTTTTATAATTTCAGATTTTAAATTCTTACTATTGGTTTCTTTCATACTTCTACCTCACTAACTTGTAATAACAGTATTTTATTGAGATGTAAATTTCCCTATATAATTTAATAATTACCTACAGGGAAGTTTATGATATAGTTGAAATTTCCTTTTTCACTTACAGGAAAATCACATTTATTTCGCATTTACATAAGCTAAATAATAGAAACTAATTAAAATAAATTCCATTATTCACTTTCCTTGGATGGCGTTCATAAGCTCTTGATGTTGACATTCAGATACATACTGAGCGCTCAAAAGCTTCTCTAACTGTTAAAAACAAATGCAACATTCCAAAATAAGGGAAAATTTAAATCATTTTGTTTTTTTGCAGGAAAAGAAAGCGAAGTATATAAAGATAACAGTATGCATCAAAAAGCGTTGAGAACATTTTATTATCATTTTCTATAAGCACGAGAGCAATAATTTGAGAAAAGAGCTTATATAAGTCCGTGTCTTAAGTATGCCTATTATATAGAATGGGTTACTTAGTAAATAAGGGAAGGTGATTTATATGTTAGGGGAAGAAGATTTAAAAGTAAATTGTATATCAGCTGCTATAGGTTTACTAATCCAACATAATATCATCACTCACCAGGAACTGGACAAACTAACTAAAACGAATTATCACGTTTTTTATCATTTTCTAATGGATAAGCTAATTGAACAAGAGTTTAATAAGGAGAGAGTGGTTCAAACATAAGTGCTTCAACAAAGAAAGAAGCACAAGATCCAAAGCAAAGATCTCCTATTTCAAATGTAATTCTTATAGGGCTCCTTACATATTAGACATATATAATATGTAAGGACTCTCTTATTCAACAAACGCCCCCTATAGTTTAAATGTATTTCTTCACAATCTATAATTTTAAAAAGTCATTTTATCGCAGGAAGCCTGCCAGTATTGTTACAAAAAAAGTCCTCTCCTCGTTTCAGGAAAAGAACTTATATTCAGTGAATTTTATAAGCTACTTCCAAGTCTGATCCAGTTTATCTGAATAGAAATTTAAGGCTCTTTTATAACTTAGTATTTCATTGTCATTTGTCGTATTTATTAAGCACTTCAGTAACAGTTGCATCGCTTGACTATGTTCTTTTAAATTGTATAAGGTCATGGAATAAAACACTTTAATTACATGATTATCTGGGAATAATTCCATGCCTTTCAAAAATGTCTCTTTTGACTTTTCATATTCCCCCAAGGCTCTATATGTGCTGCCCAATCCCAATACTGCACCTTCCATATCCTTAGAAGGTAATCCTATCTTTATGGCATTTTCGTAAAAGGGCACCGCCTTTTCTTCTTCTCCTAATATGTCAAAGCTCCAAGCACATTGATAGTTATATAAAGCATCGTCTGGAAATTCCTTAACTAATTCACTTAGCAATTCGTTAGATTCTTTGTGATTTCCATTCTTTCGTAACGCTAACGCTTTATCTAGTTTGTTATTCATTACTTAAATCTCCAATCCTTCTTTTTCCCACTATTTATCTCTTAACATCCTTCCATATCCGGAAATTCAGCGTATTCGTACACTTTATCCAGATCTAATTCTTGCTTTAACTATCCTTAATGTTTAATTTTTAAAGGCTAACCCATTGGCCTGCAAAGCTGTTCTAAGTTTAGGTAAAGAAGCCGGCCCCATACCGTGAAATTGTAATATCTCTTTTTCACTAAATTTTGATAACTGCTGCAAAGAAGTTATCCCGTTGTTTTCTAATGCTCGTCTTGCTGGTGCTGATAGCATGGAGAGAAATCCATTGTCAGGTTTGCTTTCTTGCTCACAGGTTGGGCAGGTCGGACAGTTACTGCTTTTATAATATTTGTGTCCTTTATGACAGATTCTTAGATTTTCCTTTTGGATGTTCATCTTTAATCTCTCCTTTTCCCAAGATTTTTTTAGCTTTTATCCCCTGCCACTTCTTCAACGGATGGTTTATGAAGGAACAAAACATCCTACGTATAGTAAACTAATTATTATTAAATGCTTGTTAGTCTCGTTTCAGATAGTGTAGTTCCATTACAAATTATGCTAACACCTCACATGTTTGCGTTTGAAACCAAGCCGTCCTCTATCTATATCCTTTTGAATGTTTTCGGAGGCAAGAAGAATACTACTTTTTTTCTTATCCTTCTTAACTTCGACTGGACCTACTGCCTTTGCAGTTTCAAGCGCCTTCTCATGAAGTGGCAAATATGAAATACCGACTGTATAGATAAAATTATTCATAGCCGATTTCGTTCGATCTGGAGAATCGTGAATCGTGTTTTCCACTTGATTAAGCATATCTGCAATCTTGCTTGTGCTAAATTCATCGTCAGGACGATTACCCAAAAGCCAGCAGTAACAACTCCAACCTGCCGACATTTTAAGTTCTTCATCGCTTGCCACCCATCTATCAGCAACAACTTGCGCTAAATCGGTTTCTGACAAAGTTACTGAAACTACATAATCGGATAGCATGTAAAAATACGCTTTATCGATCCAACGCTCAAAATCCTCCGCAGTCATCTCTGTTGGGTCTGCAATGATACCAGCAAAATACATAGCATCGTAATTGCCAGAAGCGTAAAGCTGCTCAGCCAAAGCCTGATTTTTCTTGATTTTCTTTGCAATCGGCTTCCTTTTTCCTGTTGCCACTCCAAAAAGCGGATCGCGTGCACCATTGTTTATGTAAGTCTTTTTAATTCGTTCCGTACCAAGCGCTTCAAGTTCTTTCATAACCTTTTCAAAGTCCACCGTTCTGTATCCTCCTTCTTCTCCGTTCATAATCTGCTTTTTATTTTCGCCAAAAAGTTGCACAGTCTTTCTTATCTAAAATATTAAACTCGATTATGTTTTTAAGTAATTCATAGTTTACTGGCTCAGTCCATAAAATTCGAAACAGGCCTTTGGTAGCGCTGTATCCAGCCTGAGCAATGTCATGATTAAAGTGCGCAATGCCTGTTTCTTCAGGTGAAACGCTCAAATGATGTTTCGCTGAGGCAAAGCCGACGATGAATGTTCCATGATCGGTAAACATTGGCGTATTCCATTTAATTTGTGGTTCCAAATTTGGGAAAGTATTAGCAATCCAAGCCAAAACCTCCTCTGTTCGGTCACGGTGGTCAGGGCTATCTATACGCGCTAAATATTCTGCAAAAACTTCCATAGAATCTTCTCCTCAAATAAAATTTTTTTAATCTACTCTACTTTTATACAAATGGAATATCAGTCAGTTCACTTAGCTCTACTTCATTTTTAACTCAAATACATTAACAATTTATCTTAGCCATGTTTTAAATAAAATGTACTAATCATTTAATCCTTTTCCAGTAAGAATGTTCGGAATGCATTTTTCAATCCTTGATTCCCGAGTCTTAGATTGTTTGGCCCCAGAAAAATAAAGAATATATGCTCTTTGCCGTCCTGGAGTCAATGTAGTAAAAGCCGTTTTTAAAGCAGGTATTTCATCAAATTTGTGTTGTAGCTCTTCAGGAATAATGAGTTCTTCAGGCTTTTTAGCTTTGACTTTCAATCCGGCTTTTTCCACCTCAATGGCCTCATAAATATAAGCTTTTAAGATGGCTTCCTTTTCAACTATTTCTTGCACATTGGTAAACCGAATTTGTCGCGCCCCTTGTACATTCTCCGTTTGTTGGATTAGAATACCATGAGAATCTTGTAACAGAGAACCTTTAGGAAACAGCAGTGCACAATATTCTTTAAATCCATGCATTAAAACAACGTTTTTTTTCTCAAACGTGTAACAAGGGTTCATCCATTTAAAATCTTCGGTCAACTCACAGTCAAGAACAATCTTTCTCAACGTCTCATATTCTTCTTTCCACTTTTTAGCTTTAGTTAAAAATTCATCAATCTTAGGATTCATTTTACTATTTGTCATCAAGGAACACTCCTATTCAATTTTTTAATCTGTCGCTCTAGCAATGATACAGTCAACCTTCAATTCATTTAATGGTGTTACTATTCTTCAAATGTAGGAAATGCCCTTCTTCAATTGACGTGATAGTTATTAAAATTATAAACATTTCAAGTATGTTTGCTCACTATACAAAGCGAACATCGATTAGTTCACTTAACCGCATTTTATTCTTTAATTTAAATATGTGATCCATGAAGATAAATAAATTACTAAGAGCATCAACAAACTGAATAAATCCTGTCTCTGTTATGTATTGGCCTCTCTTATCATAGGTAAGGTATACTTGTATGTAAGGCTTCAATCGATACCACTCTAGGAGTACAGTTTTAAGAATTTTTGGTAGGACAAATAATTCGGTTCAATAAAATATTCTAATTGCCATTTTTGTGTTTCCATAGCTTGTTTGCTAGTTGGTTTATCCCATATCGGATACACTCTAATTGCCATTTTACCTTTTGTGGTAGCCGTTTTAAGGATTTTTTGTTTTAAAAGAACTTCTTTTGGAAAAATGAATTGTCCAAATCTATTTGTACTAGTGAAGGTATTAATAACTAATAGATCGGTAGCTTTTCCATACGAAAAGGCTTGGTTTTTATGAGCCGCATCTTTTTCCCAAAAGGATACAAACTGCCCTACCTTATTAGGTGTAGTTTTCGCCACCCTAAATCTTATAGATTTTGAATTTAACTGAAAGATACCAGCGCCATAATCTGAATTCTGAGCTTCTTCTCGAATAGCTTTTATAACGAATTGATTGGGTTTATAAAAGTTCTCATTTACATAGGTTAACGCCTCATAAAATTCCATTGTTTTTACCTCTTATGTTTATAGCCCTCTTCAATTAATAATAAGTAATTTGTATTTCTTTCCTCTAAAGCGTGTCTAAATATCTTAAATATTCCAAAATGGTATAGCAAAGCTATCCTCACCTTATAACACCTCTTGATCCCTCAAGCGTTGCTACCCTCTTAATGTAGTGAATATGCTACATATTAACTACATTTTTTTACTCTTGTTCTTGATCTCTTTGTATTACTGAAATACTTGGAGGTTCAGTTGAAACCACATCAATTATATGATTTAAAGCATGTATTCCATAGTGTTTAAACGGGCCAGGATGTATATCGTCAGCTATGGTACCAACTTCAATAAAATCTAGATATCTGGACTTTGAATAAACTGCAAAAGCGCTTCCTGTATACATTTCATACTCATCTATTACAGTAAAACTTTCGTTTCTAACAGAGTATGCAATGTACCAATCAAATGTAAGTCGAATTATAGGAAGTGCGTAATCCACATCAATAGAGGCATACGAGGAAGAAGTGCTTTCTCCTGTTATCTCTTCAGCTACATTTCCACTAATTTTGCAACGTTCAATATCCACTATTAACGCGTTATCCTCAGGTTCAAATATAGAGTTTAAATAAATACAGCCTTGATATTGAAGCAGTTTAGAGTAATTCATAAAGCCCTCCTTTTTTAAACTAAAGCATCGAGTGAGTTCAATAACAAGTAAAAAAGCATTCATTCTTGGATTACATCTATTCAAAAATCCCTAACTTTAAACTAACAAGCAAAAAGATGACGCGTTATTGGTTCGCGGCAAGATTGTCTAAACTTTAGAAAATTGTAGGCAGGAAGTTAAGATTTATTTTATCTTGAATATGATCTTTCTATGATCCTGCTTTATACGTTTCAAGCGCAGCTCTATTTTTCTATCTAACATTTTATGTGCGGTTTGGAAAGTTACACATATGAACAGTAAGATAATAGCAATAATTATAGCGTCTGGCACTTGAAAGCAAAAACATAATACTGCTAAAAGAAAAGATATAGTACAAGTAAAGTTGATTATCCATTTTTTATTTCTATGAGCTTGAAGACTTTTTTCAAGCAGCTGCTTTTGTCCTTCTTCCCTTTTTATATCTTCTGAATTATTGAGTGTAGAGTTCAATGTTGTTTCTCCTTAGAAAACTAATTTTATATAATTTATATATTGGTTATCTTTTCCCTTTAAGATGATAGTATAGTTGGGGCTTCTAAAGAGAAAGCCAAATTTAATCAATCGTTTTGGCAAGCGCATAGGCTTCTTTTACGCTGATTACAATATCCTCCAACAAGCTCATTTTCTCCTCTTCTTCAACGTTTGCGTTTAATAGAAAAAAATAAAGCACGGAATACCTTCATGTCGATACATCTAATGACTCTGTTTGACAGCAGCTCTTAATCGATCTAAAGAAACCACCAAAAAAGAACATTCGTTCTCTATATTATACAAGAACAAATGTTCCATTTTCAATAAAAACTCTAAAGTTTTCCGAATTATTCCTATGAGTAACGTCGAATTTATTATTAAAAAAGAAATACTTTGTATACCTAAAGAAAGATATTGAGATAATAAAAATTATGAGAAAATGTTCTACAAAGCAAAATTTCGGAATGAAATAATCAACAAAATTTGCCATAATAAGTGAAGTAAGGAGGTGTATTATGTTTCGATTGTATGGAGCCTTAATTGGGCTTAGTTTAATTTGGGGTTTATCTTTTGTATTTATGAAGTGGCTGCTTCCCTCAGCTGGAATATGGGGAATTGTATTTTTTCGTTGTCTAGCAGGTGCTATCATCTTGCTCCCGTTTCTATGGTGGAAGCGTAGAAAAGTTAAAGAAAAACTCCCCTGGAAGGCATTGATTGTTGTTGGTATATTTAACTGTGGTTTGGCGTGGGGATTAATTTCCTTAAGCGAAACTGAGATAAACAGTACAACTGCCTCTATTCTGAATGCGACCACTCCGATCTGGACAGGTCTTATCGGATTTATTCTTTTTTCTTATCGACTTACCGGACGTCAGTGGATCGGTATTCTTATCGGTTTTTTCGGGATACTCGTCCTTATGAATTTTCAATTTGGTCAGATTTTCGGGAAAGGGTTTGTTGGGATTGGAACAATGCTTGTTGCTTGTATCTGCTATGGGCTTGCTGGGCAGTTAACAAAACGGTTTCTGTCTGAGGTGAGCGTACTAACTATAACAACTTTCACCTTACTAACAGGTGCTATCATTGGTTTAATTGGGATGCTGATTACCGAACCATTCAAATTAGATTTGTTGATTCATCCACTTCCGATTCTTGCAATTGTGGGTCTCGGCTGTTTTGGCTCAGGATTGGGTCAGTTAATCTACTTTTATATCAATAAAAATGGTGGCCCTGAATTAGCGGCAACGGTTACTTACCTGATCCCTGCCTCGGCCATGGTATGGGGTTATTTACTACTGGGAGAGACAATTACTCCAAACGTAGTCATTGGACTACTTATTATCTTTACTGGCGTTTATCTTTCATCTAGGAAATCAAAAGGTAAAACTCCGCATGTCACTCTTGTTAGCAATAAACAAAATTAAGTAAGTAGATTTTATAATGTGAGTCTTTAAAGTTATCTACGAGAGAGGAATTAAGAAACTGAAGGACTACAAAATATGATATATTTCAAATGAAATTCATCATATGTAACAATAAAACGTAATTCTAGTTGTTCAATTTTGTTTAAAAGGCAGCCCTCTATTTGGCTGCCTTTTTTATTTCAAGGCAGAAAATAATTTTAAAATTCACTGCTAGTTATCCCATACAACACAACATCAAACAAAAACGCTGAATTTATATATGAAGCAGATTCGAGATATTCCCACCTAACACTCTGTCTGCAACTTCTTGACTAGATGTATGACGCTTAACAGCCTGTAAATTTAAATATGGATCTCCATATGGAAAATCTGAACTAAATAACGTTCTTTCAGGTATTTCTTTTATAGCCAAAGACAAGGCGTATGTTGTATAAAATGCAGATATATCTAAGTAAGCATTTTTAGTGTCTTTTATCATTTCTATCGTTTGTAGCCAATGAATTCCGCCCATATGCCCGTATATAACCGGCACATTTTCATATTTTTGAGTGAGAAGAAATAACTCCTGAATATCCTTTAAGTTCAAAGGATGAAAAGTATGTACCCAGATAGGCAAAGACGTATAGTCACTTGCTGCTTTAAATATAGGTTCTAACAATGGAATTTGACCTGTACCAAGAGTAAATTCTCCAAGACCTTTCATCTTTTGCTCTTTGACAAGCTTCTCTATCCAGTCGTTTAGAGCAACATCACCAGAAGAAAAAGAAAGCGGAATCGAACCAAATCCAACAAACCTATTTGGATATTGCTTAATCGCACCGCTTACTTCTTCTAGCGCATTTAAGCGTGCTTGTACGGGCTTCACCTCATTATTTAGAATTTGATTTAATTTGTTCATTTCGGTTGTAAATTCTTTAACGTTGCTGCTTTTTTCTGGATGAACAAGAGTAGAAAACAATACGGTTTTATCTATTCCACTTTCATCCATCATTTTAATATGTTTCTCTATTGGTAAAACCACATGTGCATGACTATCAATAATCATTTTGTTTCTCCTTTTCATTTCTTTCGTAAAAGACTTCATTAGCAACTGTCAAAATTGTATTTAAAGCTACAGGAAATCCAGCATAAATGACCATTTGTAACATTGCCTCTAAAATTTCTTCCTGTGTCCACCCAATATTCAAAGCCCCGTTTATATAAAATCTCAGCTGTTCCGTATTACCTAATGCAGTTAGGCCAGCCACTGCAGCAAGAAGGCGTGACTTTAAGTCTAAGCCTGGTCTCGAGAAAATTTGTCCGTAATTAAACTCTACAGCTAACGTTCCTAAATCAGGGAGGGCTGACTGTTCAAAGCCCACCATTATATCCTCGTAATTCTCTGGATCAATCTTAGCTAATATATCTAATCCTCGATGAAAGTTATCTGTATGTGTTCCCATTACATATTACTTCCTTTCTTATTCATTAAATTTCCTATCATTTTTCTAAGAATGTTCATTGGAATTAAAGAACAACAACTAATGGCTATCATCAGTATGGCTATTGCACACACCCCATTCCACTGCCATTTAGTCCATGCAAGTAAACCCACATAAGATCCTAGGGACCCTCCTAAAAATGTGGAAACCATATATAACCCATTTAATCGACTTCTCTTTTCTTCTCCTAATTGAAAAATAGTAAACTGACAGGCAACTTGATTCGCTTGAGTCCCTACCGTTATAAGGAGAGCTCCTAAAATTAATCCAGGTAACCAGTACCCTCCCCGTATAAGACCTATAAAAGCAAGTAAAGATATGGACATACACAAAAGACTTGCAAACTTTTCCCCTTTTGTATCAATTAAACGTCCGATAATCGGCGTAGCAAACGCTCCCGCTATTCCGACTAACCCTATTACCCCCACCATGTCACTTCCATACGAATAGGGATGTGTATGTAATAAAAAGACAAGCGTGGTCCAAAATGCGCTAAAAGAAGCAAACATCATCCCCTGACTTACACATGCTTTTTGCAGGGCTCTTTCTTTTATAAACAGCGGACCTAACGACATGAGCAAGTGTTTATAACTGGTCGCATTTCCTCCTTTACTTCTTGGAAAATAGACGTAAACTAAAAAAATCATAAAAAGTGTAGCCACAGCAGACGTCCAATACACCATTCGCCATCCAAAATGAACATCAATAAAACCACTAACAAGCCGAGCGCCTAAAATACCACAAACTAATCCAATGGCGACATTTCCTAAAACTTTTCCTCTATTATGATCTGAAGCGATATTCGCAGCCAATGGAACAATAATTTGAGGAACAACCGTTACGATTCCTAATGCTAAGCTTGTAACCATCATCCACGTTTTGTTAATAGATAAAGCGTTTAAAGCGAGAACGATACATATAGCGAATAATAAAAACAAAATCAATTTTTTTCGTTCGAAGATGTCTCCTAACGGTACTAAAAGGAGATTTCCTAGTGCATATCCAATTTGAGCTAAGGTAGCTATAATGCCTATGCTGGCTGCAGAAATGTGAAAAGTAGCGGACATGCTTACTAAAAGAGTTTGGTTCAAGTAGACGTTAGCCACTGTAAACCCGCAAACCGTAGCCATTAAAAGAACTAATCCTTTTGATATATCAGACGTCTTTTCGCTATCTTTTACTATCATCTGTTTCACCTCCCTTACCTAGATCATAAAATAAGGATTATAATGGTAATAGGAGTCTAGTTATACTAGTAGTAAAAGTACTACCTACAAAAAGGAGTAAAATCATGGTAAGCGATAAAGAAAGAAGAAAAGAACTAGGGGATTTTCTAAAGATAAGACGAGAACGATTGTCTCCAAAAGATTTTAATTTGCCTATTGGACCGAGGAGAAGAGCTAAAGGATTACGCAGAGAAGAAGTGTCTCAACTAGCAGGAGTCGGAATAACTTGGTATACGTGGCTGGAACAAGGACGAGATATACAAGTATCTTCTGAAGTATTAGAAGCCATATCCCGTATTTTCAAATTAAACAAAGAGGAAATGGAGCATTTATTTTTATTAGGCAATCAGCCGCTTCCATCTGCAACCATGCAGAATGAAAGAGAAAATATAGATCGCGTTGTAAAAAATCTATTAAGCCAATTAGGTCATTGCCCTGCCTATGTAACAGACGAAAAACTTAATATCGTAGACTGGAATAAAGCTGCTGTGATGGTATTTGGGGACTTTAACGAGATGGACGAGCGAAATCGCAATGCAGTGTGGCGCTGCTTCACTTCCAAAGAATATCAAAACCTTTTTCAAAATTGGGAAGATCATGCTCAACGACTAATTGCCCAATTCCGCCTAGCTTATACGCGCTTCGTTGGAGATGAGTGGTTTAAAACTATGATTAGTGAACTTAGTGAGAAAAGCCCTCAGTTTTATGAGTGGTGGTCTAATCATGAAGTTTTAGGTACGCCGTGTGGAAAAAAGACCATTATTCACCCTGTGGCAGGAAAAATGATTATGGACCATATTACGCTCCAATTGTATGATGCACCTGAATTAAAAGTAACCATTTATCAGCCTCGCCAGGAAAACGAAACAGAAGAAAAGATGGAACAGTTACTGAGGTAATAGTATTACTGTATATATTCATAGTGTTAATTACTAGAAGCCTACGTACTGCTGATGAGTACATAGGCTTTTTATTTTTGAGTTGACATAAGATAAATTCTAGGAATCTTTATAATAAAAAATACATACTATGCTTTCGTCTTGAGCAAACTACTCAAGAAACTGATAAGGTTTCAACCCTTTGGATAAATAAATGTAGCAGGAAAACTCCCTTAACGCTCTGGGGGAGTTTTTTCTGTTTTCGGACTGTATACCATATACATTGCTAGTTTACATAAACACTCTTTCCGGTATACATCACAAAAAAGAACCCTTGGTAGGCAAGGATTCTAGTCAGGCTACGATTTCTGCTTTATGTAGCTTTTTATACATCCTTGATGTATAAACGTTCTTTGCAAGGGCATTCGCAAAATAAATGAATAAAAAGTGCACCTTTTATTCATATCATATCCCCCATAAAAAATCACTATTATGCGAAAAACATGGTGAAAATAGCTTATCTCATACATCGATTACGTACGGGCTCTGCTAAGAGCAAACTCACTCCTATGACAAAAATGTGGTTGCCTTTTATTTTGCTTACCTTTTGACTGGACAAATTATAACTTAATACTATATTTTATATATGCACATGTATATATTTCACTTTTATCAACTATTAAAATCAGCTATGATCAACCACACATGTAAGAGTAAATAATAAAACCAAAAATTTTAACGAGATACTTTATTATTTACTTAATGTAACTGATTTTATCGGTGTCAGGAAAAGATCTTAAAGTTTAAGTTCTTTTCATTGTATATATTTAAATAGTTATATCTGTTGCCCTTTTCTTTCCTGTATGTAATCTATCAGTATTTGACGTTCGTCCTCAAATAACATTTTTAAGTTACTAATCTCCGATAAAGGCTTCCAGCAAATATCTAATATTAACTCATCAGGATCTTGAATTTTCCTTTTTCCACCTAACAACTTTACTTCGAAATACTTAATATGGACATTTACATCATATGTTACTGTATCACGTTCACATATTTTATCAATGACCGAAATCTTGTATCCTGTTTCTTCCCACACTTCTCTTATACAGCATTCTTCATATGTCTCAGAGCCTTCTATGCCACCTGAAGGTACTGACCATAGTTCTGGCTCATTTGGTTTCTCCTGGGCTACCATTAATAGTTCGTTTTTATCGTTTATACAGATTGCAGCAGCGCCTCTCCACTTAGTCATTAGACCACATCCTTTTTTCTACCAATATAAAGTAAATGTGATGAAACACCTAAAGTATAAGGATCGGTTGCTGTTTTCTTTAATAATTCTATTAATCGATCAACTTCGGATTGTCCTCTATTTGTCCAAAAATCCCATTGTTCTTTAGATAAAAGAGAACCAATACTAGATGATCCAATTAGACTTAAGGTTTCAAATCCATTAGATTCCATAAAGGGATTAATTTCTTGTAGATCAAAGTAATAAGCTCCTGTAAACCTTCCTTTATCCTCATGATTAAAGCTGCCAGTAGCAATAAACTCTTCGATATTGTCCATTGTATCATTGGGTTTCCACGCCTCTGGATTTAACAGTGAAGAGATAGTGTGCCTAATTCGGGACATAAAGGCAACAAATACAACTCCCTCATCTTTTGTCACGCGGTACAGTTCTTTAACAGCAGCGTCACGATCTTGTTCATTCTGTAGATGATACATTGGCCCCATCATCAAGGAAGCATCGAATTCTTTGTCTTCTAATAAATTTAAATCTTTTGCATCCATAATATGAAATCCATTAAATTGATTAAAAAGCTCAAGTTCTTTTGCTTTATTTTCAGCTACCTTTACTAATTTAGGAGTGAGATCAGTTAGCGTTACCTGAAATCCTTTCTCAGCTAGTTTCATTGCATATTTACCAGGACCAGCCCCATTATCTAATATACTGCCGTTTTCCGGTAGATACTTTTGGATATAATGCCAGTTTATTTGAAACTCTAAGGGTTCCCTATCTAGGCGTCCCCATTCATCAAATGCTGAGTAATAATCCATAACTTTGTTCATAAACAAATTCCCCTTCTATGTCTTATGAAACTTCCAATATAAGTATTATTTATTTTATAGAATTTGTAAACCATTGATGGATAAGATATACAAAGTTAATTAACATTATGTAACTTGTCGGTAGTTACCTTTAATAAAAAAACGAACCTCCTTTGAGAGGGAAAGTTACAAAATATTACTTAAATGAATGACCTTACCCTGGTATCTATTCAGTTCGTATATACAAAAAAGACAGCCACTATTTAAATTAAATAGCTGTCTTTTTATTTCTCCTATTTTTAAAGGTTGTTAATCATACAAAAGAATGCTGTAAAAAGCATCAGTAGATAAGCCCCCATCAGAGAAATCGACACTTTCGATAAAGTATTACTTGAACTCGTTACTTCTACAACTCCGACTTTAAATATGTTCATTACAAACAAGACACATCCCACACTTAAGGCCAATGTTAAAATAATTAGTGTTAGCTGTACTGATATCGTCACCTGCTGTTTTAATCTAAGGATAAACGCTTATTTATTTTCGCTGATTTTACATTTCGTAGATAAATAAACAATGTATAAATTAGCAAGGGCAAACTGTTAACAATGTTTTCAAAAAAGCATCGCCCTAAAAATAATGGTACGCAAGACAGACAAGCTACGGGTCTCTGATGATTGGGTAGTTTTTTTCTGATTTTAAGCTGTATATGATGTACATTCGTAGTTAACATAAAATATTATTCAAATACTTGAACCATTTAGCAATTGTATAAAAGGTCCTCTTTTTATGCACTTGTCCCCTAATCCCCTCAAGACAAATCGTTATTATATGGAGGATGGTATAAAAAGCTGCCTACTCCAGAAAGAGAATCCTTAGCTGAACCCTACTGCCGCAAGGGTTATTTTTTGTGATGTCTACCAGAAAGAGACTTTATGTAAACTAGCGATGCATATGATATACATAACAAAGAGCACATATATTGTTATAAAAATGTGCTCTTTTAGGCAAGATTTTTTAATTTATTATTTGGTAAGTTCTTTTGCAGATAGCCCTAATATGTCCGTATTTTTAGGCGTATGCCCAAGTAGACGTAACATAGCTACAATTTGTCCTTTATGATGTGATTCGTGAGTAATTGAATGGACAAGCAATTGACGTGGTGTTTTTCTTATAAGACCACTGTTTGCTCTCCAAGCAAGCTCTTTTTCGATAGATTCATCAAATTTATCTGTGAATTGCTCGAATACTTTTTCTACGTATCTATCAGCTTGTTCAAAATAACGTTTAATATCGTCTACCTGCATAGTGTTAAGGACTTCTTTTGTAAGTAGTGGTGATGAAGTTTCTGAAAGAACAAAAGAACCTAGCCAAGCATGATAGCAACCTGCCACATGAACTAAAGAGTCTCTAATACTTTGAAACCCAAATTCAAACTCTTTCGTAAAGTCATCTTCATTTAATTCTTTACACTGATCTAGTAAAATCTGTCTTGTTTGTTTTACCCATTCATACTCTAACTTTTCCATAACAATCACACCTCTTAGATATATAATAAAAAAACATCATTAGAGTTTTAAAAATCTATTTCTCCATTCCTCTGATAAATCATCAACTCTCAGTATCTTTTCGATTGATTCTTTATCTTGGTGTTGATGAAAAAGAATTTTTGTAGCAAAAGCCACTGATATTCTTCTAGGATGCCTATCAATAACGTTTATTTCTGAATTGTTTTTAATAGCTCCTTCTTCCAATACTCGAAAAAAGTAACCTGTTAGAGAGGTTTCAACGACTTTCTTTAAAAGGTGTTTTTCCTCATTATATTTCGATATTGTATCACAAGGTACCCTTCCTTGCGTCACTTGCACAATTGCATCTCCCATTTGATATACATCGCCTATACAAACTTGTTTTTCAGTCATGCCCATTGCTGTAATATTTTCTCCAAAGGCTGGTAAAACCATTTTCTTTCGTAAGATTTTTTCCCAATAAGAATAGTGTTCAAATGGATATAAACATACCGCCCTATCAACGCCTCCATGCTTTTCTTTATTTCCAACGTCGTCTCCCACGAACCCTACCTTTTTTAACTCAGCAACCTTGGTAGAAGTCTTTCCTATTCCAGATAGCTTAGCTTCGTGGTTCCAGTTATATTCCTTTGGCGTTCCAATAGCTAAATTAATAATTCTAGGCATCAATTTGTAATGACCTCACCTTCAGTGTTTACTTGTACACTAGCCTGTAGCTTATCTGTTGATGAGAGATATTTAGTTACATAATATTCACCGTTAGGTATTACCTTCTAGCTATCATTTCTATTTCAATTTGTGCGCCTAGAGGGAGAGAGGCTACACCTATAGTTGTACGAGCAGGATAAGGAGCAGAAAACTGCGTTGCATAAACTTCGTTCATTGCTGCAAAATCATTCATATTGGTTAAAAAAACATTTACCTTTTCCACATTTTCAGGGGTTAGACCTGATGCTTCCAATACTTTAAAAAGATTTTCAAAACATTGTTTTGTTTGTTCTACAATATTACCCTCCGAGAGCTTTTGAGTCTGTGGATCGATAGGAGTTTGCCCGGATAAAAATAGGAACTCCCCTGCTTCAACTGCATGAGAGTACGGCCCAACAGCAACAGCGCCATCAGCATTAATACATTTTCTTGTCATATATAATACCTCCTTTAGATATTTACCTTATTGTAATATAGGGATTTATAAATAAATTATAAACCTCTATGTTCCGTATTTTTATAAATTACGATGTAGCGTTTAGAGAGATTCATCGTTTTTTTCTATTTAAATATGATTACGTTTTAAAAAATCTAACATTAATTCTCCAATTTCATTTGCGTGTGTTTCTAGAGCAAAGTGGCCACTGTCTACTAAGTGGACCTCTGCATCAGGTAAATCTTTTTTGAAAGCTTTAGCCCCTTCTGGAATAAAGGAAACATCATTTTTACCCCATACTGCTAATAAGGGCGGCTGATACTTACGGAGATATTGTTGAAATTCAGGATACATCTTTACATTGGTTTGATAATCAAATATTAAATCTAACTGTTTTTCATCATTTCCTGGTCGTTTCATATAGGTAATGTCAAGCGTATAACCATCTAGGGAAACTGTATTTTCCCGCGTCCCATCGATATACTGATGCTTAATGGTTTCTGATGCAAAAGCCGTTCGATAACTTTGTCTTTTTTCCGGCGTGGGATTTTCCCAGTATTCTTCTCTGGTCGCCCATTTTGATCCCAAACCTTCTCGATAAATGTTTCCGTTTTGGCTAATAATTGCTGTTACACGCTCTGGGTTATGCATAGCTAAACGAAAACCAATAGGAGCACCATAATCAAAAACGTATAGAGCATACTTATCAAGTTCTAATTTATTAACGAAAGCTTCAATTACCTCAGTAATATGATCAAATGTATAGTCGAATTCTTTTCGATCAGGCGAAGTTGTATTTCCAAAGCCAGGATAATCAGGGGCAATTACATAATAATCTTTTTCTAGAACCGGAATAAGATCTCGGAACATGTGGCTTGCAGATGGAAATCCATGTAGCAATAAGATGGTTGGTTTATCTGGATTCCCTGCCTTCCTATAAAATATATTCAGACCTTTCACTTCTAAAGTATGATATGTTACCATACAAACTCTCCTCTCCTAATTACCAAACGTTAAAGTGACTAAACCCTCTTCTAAACAACTATCATCAATAAAGACTTTATTTTCAGCTAAAGTTATCGACTGTTTTCTCCAAATATTTCTTAATCAATACCTATACTTTATAATAGATTTGCTTACATGTATAATTCAATACTGAGATATGGGGTATCTCTAAAAGAGATATCCACTTAAGTTAGGAGGCAATATGAATATTCAATTGCTTCACGTCTTTTGGTTGAAGAAGCTATCATATCAAGTTTTTCCTTAAAAAATGATACGATAGCTTTTATTTATCAAACCTTTAGTTATCAAAATGACGCAAACAAAGATATATGAATAAAGTAATGTTTTATATTGTTCTTTCTCTTTCTACTACTTCCTTCTCAACTATATGCTTTCAATACTTATTAGACACATAAAAGTTAAATTTCTTCATTCTGTATATTTTCTGTAATTACAATCTTAACAGGCTTATTATCAAATCGAATCCCGGATAATAAAAAGAGAGCACCAATTAATACAACAATTGCAGCCCCAATTAAAGCAGAGTTGTAATTATGACTAGCAGATGCAAAGTGGCCAGCAAGCAAGGGCCCTATCATTTGACCAGCAGCATAAATAGCTGTAAGGTAACCGATGATACGGCTACTATTCTTTGGAGTAATTCGGCTTGCTAATGTTGTAGCAAGTGTTGTAATTCCCATAAATGTTGCTCCAAACAATAGTGCACTTACAATTAAACCTATTTTAGTCATTAATAATACCGGAACTACAATGCCAAAGGCTTGTAATAGCATGGTAACAACTAAGCATTTCACAAACCCCATTTTTTTGGCAAGTGAAGACCAGATAATACAAGATGGAATCGCAGCTAAACCGACAATCATCCATATAAAGGTTGCATCGCCATTAAAATTTGGTATTTGTCCTGCAATAGATATAATAAAGGTACCAGTTACAATATACCCTAGACCCTCTAGGCCATAGGCTATAATCAACCAAGGAATCCATTTCGTTGGAGGGCCATGAACAAGTATCTCCTTCTTCTTATTCTGAGTAGAACTAGAGGTCTCATCTTTCAACCAAATCCATACTAGGAAAGTTAGTATAATACTTAGAATAGAGAGCCCAATCCATGCTCCTTCCCATTTAAAATAATGATTTAAAATAGGGATAGTGATTCCAGTAAGAAAAATCCCTACTCCAACTCCTCCATAGAAAAGCCCAGACCAATTTGTTTTTTCCTTTTCAGCAAGTTTGTCTAATACAATACTTGAAGATAAAACAAGTACAAATGCACTAGAAAAGCCGGATATAAAACGACAAGTATACCATGCTGAATACATTTGAAATAATCCCATGCCTGCAGTCGTAATTACACTGAAAATTAGACTTAATCTTAAGACTGCTTTTCTACGTTTTTTTAAAGGTAGGATTCCTACTAAAACAGCTCCAATTAGATATCCTGCATAGTTGCTTGTAGCAAGATACCCGGCAACTTTATTTGAAAATGACATGTCACTTTGCATAAGAGGTAGAATAGGCGTATAGGAAAACCTTGCAATTCCCATTGCAATAACTAACGATAATATTCCACCAACTAAAATTTTAATCAAGATCTCATCTCCTTAAAAAATGTTACTACTTCAGCATATCTCTATTTTGATATATAATAAAATACATAAAATAGATAACAGGTATCTTTAAAACAGATATCAAAATCCATCGAAGTTTGTATCTCTGGCTTCTCAATGAGTCTGCTAGCACGTTCATAATTTTTTAAGTCTATAGAGCTCTCTGCACTACTATATTTACACATGTGTAAAAGCCCTTTGCTCTTATTAAGCAAAGGGCTTTTTATTAAATAAAATGTGATAAATTCAATTACTATGGCGGGGTTTATTCCATATACGTACACATTTTCTAATTATGAATCCACGCTATAGTTGTGTGGAAACCTTTATCCATATAACGAGGATGAAAGTCCCTTCTCCTCCTCTAGGATATTATAGAGGACTAATCCTCTCCTCTTGAAACATTTCTGCAAATTTAATAAGAGGCGTAGAGAAAGTGACATCAGTACGATAAATAAAAAGCGTGTCGACTAGCGAAAATTTTTCTGGAATAGAATAATGAGTAACCTCTTCTAGATAGCTGTATCTTTGTACAATAGACAGAGGTAGTAAAGTAACTCCCAGGCCAGCTGCTATACATCCCATAAGCGCATCCAAGGAACCAAACTCCATAACTTTAGAAGGT
Organism: Priestia sp. MDV22-iso46; assembly: GCF_058629175.1. Lineage (NCBI taxonomy): Bacteria > Bacillati > Bacillota > Bacilli > Caryophanales > Bacillaceae > Priestia > Priestia sp. MDV22-iso46. The sequence continues at coordinate 83,886 of NZ_JBZVWT010000003.1, read as the reverse complement.
ATCACTCCTTCTTCATGTAACCAATGCTTTAACTTCTCACGATAAAAACAACCTTTGTGTAAAACTAACAGTGTCAAATCATCAACTTTATGAGATTTTAAAGATTGAGAAAGTAACGAATTTCCTACCAATACTAATTCTTCACTGAAAACTTTCTTTGTAATAAGGTCAGGATGAGATAGAGGTCCAGAGACAAATGCACCGTCTAATTTATAATTTAACACTGCTTCAATATGCTGACTTGTAGGCCCCGTTTTTAAGTTTAAATCTACTTGAGGATAGGCAGAGTGATACCTAGAGAGAAACCTAGGCAAATGAACGGCAGCCGTTGTCTCCATTGAGCCGATACCTAAGGGACCTTGAGGCTCTTCTTGGTCCCTCATTACTTCTTTTGTTTCATCTAAAAGACGAAAAATTTTATCAGCATAAGTTATTAATACTTCTCCTTTTGCTGTTAGTGTAACCCCTTTGTTATGTCGATAAAATAAGACCGTTTGCAGGCTGTTTTCTAACTGTTGCATCCGAGTCGTAATATTAGACTGTGCATAATTTAGCTCTTTTGCAGCTTTTGAGATACTCCCATACTCGGCAACTGCCTTAAAAATACACAAAGATTGAATATCCATGTTTCTTCACACCTAATTTCTCTTTGCCATCTGTTAAAGAGATGACAAATATCCTTTTTTTGAATTATACCATATAGATAAAAACATATATGATAAATATGGAGCATCTTTTATGAGGATTATAAAGTGCAATTATATTTTTATGAGTCTCACATGTGCTCTTAATAAAAATGAATTAACTACCAGACCACATCATTTATTTAATTCTTAATACAACTCGTGTAGTCTACTTCATAACCTGGGGGAGAAAAATGAATTTAGATAATCGTGTTTGTGAAATGTTAGATATTAAGGTACCCATTATACAGGCTGGTATGGCGGGAGATAAAATTACAACAGTAGATCTCATTGTAAACGTATGTGAGGCAGGTGGGCTTGGAACATTAGGTGCTGCTTATATGCATCCAGAGGATATCCGACAAGCTGTGAGAGAGATTCGAAAATATACTAAAAGGCCCTTTGCTGTTAATCTTTTTGCTACTGAAATGGCAGATAATACGGGTGGGTTAGAAGAGGTTCAGCAATTATTAGATACGATGCGAGGCGTTTTATCTATTAAGCGTGTTGAACAAGAAGTCAAAACTAAAAATTTATTTAAAGAGCAGTTTAAAGTATTGGTAGAAGAACAAGTACCTATCGTAAGCACAGCTTTTGGTGTTCTTCCACCTTATGCGATGAAAATAGCAAAAGAAAATGACATAAAAGTTATGACAATGGTTACAACAGTCAAAGAAGCCCTAACTGCACAAGAACAGGGGACGGATGTGATTATAGCTCAAGGAAGTGAAGCAGGTGGTCATCGAGGAACATTTGATGTAAATGAGCATCCTTACGGAGCTAATATTGGGCTGTTCTCACTTGTACCTCAAATAGTGGATCAAGTGGATGTTCCCGTCATTGCCACCGGTGGAATTATGGATGGAAGAGGATTAATCGCAGCTTTAGCTTTGGGCGCGAGTGGTGTACAAATGGGAACTGCTTTTTTAGCGACACAAGAATCTGGAGCACATCCTTGTTATAAAGAGGCTCTTCACGAAAGTAATGAAGAAAGCACGGTTCTCACTAGACATTTTTCTGGTCGTCCCGCACGAGGAATAGCCAATACTTTTATTAAGGAGTTCGAAACTTCTAAGATTCAACCGTTATGTTTTCCTACACAAAATACCATTACGGGAGATATTCGAAAAGCTGCAGCTAAGCTAGGTGATAAAGAGTATATGTCTTTATGGTGTGGCCAAAGTACGAGGCTATTAGAAAGAGATAGAACAGCAGCTGATCTAGTGAAAGCTACTATGCAACAAGCAGAAAATATTCTAAAAACACTCAACTATAGTTAAATTAATAAATGAGCCTCTTTCTATAGTAATTATCGTTTGAATCTATAGAATTGGGCTTTTCCTATTTAATCATTTACTCTAAAGGTATAATAAATGATGTGAAAAAATATTTGAATTGTAAGGTGAAAAACATGAGAATTGGTTTTTTTGACTCTGGCATTGGAGGAATATCCGTATTAAATGAAGCAATAAAACATTTTTCAAAAGAAGATTTTTTATATTATGCTGATACACGCAATGTTCCGTATGGAACCAAGGCAAAAGAAGAAGTAAATAAACATGTCCAAACTGCAGTGGAAGATATTCTTAAACAAGAGGTTAAAGCACTTGTTATCGCTTGTAATACAGCTACTAGCATCTCTATTAACGAATTAAGGTCTACGTACGATATCCCAATAATCGGAATGGAGCCTGCTGCAAAGCCTGCTATTGAATTAAGTAGTTCAATGGATAAAAGAGTGCTTGTTTTTGCTACAGACTTAACATTAAAAGAATTGAAATATAAAAAGTTAATTACTAGAATTGATAAGGATTCAATCGTTGACCCATTACCTCTTCCAGAATTAGTTGAATTCTGTGAAGATCTAAACTTTAATTGGGACAAATTAAGTACGTATTTTAGAACAAAGCTAGAAGGATTTGATTTAAATCAATATGGTACGGTTGTACTAGGTTGCACTCATTTCCCTTATTACAAGCCTGTATTAAAAGATTTGCTTCCCTCTCATATTCAACTTATTGATGGCAGTAAAGGTACTGTAGAAAGACTGTCTAGTCTCCTAGAAGAAAAAAGTTTACTAAGTACCAATGGAACTAATGATATTTCGTTTCAATGTTCTAGTAACGATAAGAACTATATGATAAAGATGGAAAATGCATTAAATATACTGCAAAATGCATTAAATAAACCAAAAAGAAAGCACCTTAAGTAAAGGTGCTTTCTTTTGCGTTCCTGTAATGGGTATTGCGTTTAGTTTCACTTTTCAACATATCGATAACATAATAAACTAACTCTAAATTTCATTTTATCATTTATATGTTTTGTAGAAAAATATGAACTTTTTCGACAACAGATATAAATACTAAAGTATCTATAACAAAAATAATTAACCATTTACTTAAATGAATTAAAGAATTTTTAAGTTAGTATAAATGTTATTGCATATTCTAAATATTTACGAAAAGATAAGGTATGAAACAATAAATACATAAAGGAAGGAATTAGCCTGTCTTAATAATGCTATCTCCCGTTGCAGCAAATGCCTGATTCGGGATAAAAACTCCCAAAGCCATTATGATAGGTACTAGCTTTTTCTTCAATGGACAACACTCCTATTCAGTTTTTTGATACCGAACGAATGTAACCATTTGATAAAAATTGTCATGGTTTATTTTGTTACATTTGCATGACAAAGGAAAAACTGTTGCATCGTAAATCATAGAACAGCTAATACTAATTTTACGACTAAGAAAGGAGATGAAACTATATGAAAAGTAAAAAATTAGAAAGACGATTTCTAAAGTGTATAACCGTCATATTTTTAGGTAGCTTACCCTTCGTTTTAAAGAAAACCCCTGTCAAAGACTCACTGTTGGTCTTGTTTATGAATGGATATACAAATGCTATCGTTGACAGGTTTCTAGTTAACCGTCGAATACTTCAATACCCTATACGCTTTATACCTAAAGAGTTTAAATCGAATGTTTTATTTGATTTCTTATGTTTACCAACTGTTTCTTTATGGCTTTATCATTTAACAAAAAATGATAATCCTTTTAAAATTGTATATAAAATTGTACTTACCATCAGTTCACTATTTTTAGTTGAGTTATGGGCAGAAAAATATACGAAACTAATTAAGTGGCAAAAAGGCTGGAAATGGTATTACAGCCTTATTAGCCTTAATGTAAGAGCTTTATTTAGTCGTTTAGTAATTGCAATTATTAACATTATACAAAAGAAACAAGAGGGTTAACCTATGCTCCTACTAAAAAAATCATCTTGTGTCTCCCTCTTGTTTTATAGGTGGAAACTCAACTGGTTCTGCTTCTTCAAAGATGAACAAATCTAATTGTTCAGTCTCGAATGGATTACCGGATGTTTCCCAACCAGTTAATGCACCGAACAGACCTTCATTTTCCCATCCTGTTAAGTTACCCCAAATAGATACTTCACTCACATGAGCATGAGAAGAACTTGGGAATGCTGCTCAGATATTAATTGTTTTTCATCTTGTAGCCTTTGAATTTATATCCATATACGCTTGTAAGATCAACGAAGCTCTTATAGGAATACGTAATCGCAACCGGTGTTCCAACTTGAACTTTATCATAAAGCTTTTCGATGTCTGCATTATGCATTCTCACGCAACCTTGACTCACGTATTTTCCAATGCTGCTTTCATTGTTATTGCCGTGAATGCCATACGTATCACCATAAGTACCGTTTGCATTTATCCCTAACCAACGTTTTCCTAATGGATTGCGAGGATTGCCCGCAGGAATATGCCCTGTATAGTAAGGGCGGTTTTTAATCTTGTTCACCACTTTAAAAAAGCCAACAGGTGTTTTGACCCATGTTTTCCCCGTTGCTACTGGATCAACGATTTCAATATAACCATTATGAAAATACGCAAGCTTGTTATAGTACTTGTTAATGATGATTAAATCTTGATTTGCTGGTTTACTTGCTGCTTCTGTTTTCCCCTGATTTACTCCACATAATGCGACCATTAATAATGTAAGAACGGTCATTAATTTCATAAAAATGTTCTTCATAAAAACTCTCCTCTTTTTTATATTTTTATAGGGAACGAAAAAAGCACCTCCCAATTAGAAAGATGCATTTTTGTCAAAATCATTTATAAATAAAAACCTAATAAATCGACGATTTTAACATGCAGAGAAACGCTCCCTGACGAAATTAACTTTTATTTTGCGTATAACTTGCAAATTTCAGCGTTTTAAAATACACATAAAAAAGACCACTCATATAAGAGAGGTCTTTTCATTGCTGATTGATTTCTCCTCGATGGGAACAATGAAGAAAATCTATCCTTCATAAAGATGAATCGCTTCTGTTAGTACAATAACTTCCTTGTCATTAATCCTCAATCTTAATTCCAGCTTGTTTAAATGGTTCTAACACTTGTGGATCGCACATTGAAATATAGTCCACTGTTTTTAAATTTTTTAAGTTCTGAAATCCTTCAACAGATAGTACGTCAAATAAACTGTCTTCGCCATCCCAATCTGGCTTTAGGATATGATAAATTTCATTACCCCCATCAAAGCAAAGGGATTCAATCTTTTCTAAATCACTCATTTCCAACGTTAACTCTTCTAAATAATCCTTGATTTCAACAATTGGTCCAGCTCCAGAATACCACTCGAAATTGTTCGTATACTTATCTTTTAAATCGGTTAATTCTTTTAGAAATAATGGCTCTTTATCTAATACAGCTTCAATTACCACTAATTTAAAATTAAAATCCTCAAACATTTCACTCTTCCCCATTTTACTACCTCCAATTTTATTTCTTTCTTAGGCTTTTAATCGAATCTGCACTGTTAGTATTGTAACAATCATCTATGAATAAAGGCTGCTTATATCATCGACTTTAACGTGCTGAGAAACAACACTGGCCCTTTTTAGAGAAAGAAAAAACAGACTTTACTATAATGAAGGGTCTGCTCTTATTTACTTGTTTTGATTACTACTGCCAGCTGACAATGCTAGCAATAATACAGTAGAAGTTGTTAAAACCTTTTTCATACATGCACCTTCAACTCTCTACTAATTCTTTTCTACTTATTATTCTTTGACTATTGTTAATAAAAGGTAGAAACTTTGTATATTTTATCATGTTTTTTGTATTCATGAATATCACTACTACCTAATCTAATGATCTTATTCTTGTACGGACTGAAGTTCTTCTTTATAGGTAACAAAAAAGCATAAACCTGTTGGTCTCCAACAAAATTTATGCTCTTTCTTTAATGGGATTTTTACAAATTCTCTTTTAATCCCGCTACAAATAAATTTAGATGTATGATTCCTATAAAACTATAAACAACCTTACACAATATCTCGATTCAATTCTTCATCTTTAACCACTTTAATTCTTTCCACTTTTCCTACAAGGAAGATATAAGAAAGTGCTCCTAAAAGAGCCAATGCCGCTATGAATACTAGCGCTGGAGCAAAGTTTCCTCCTTTTGCTAAGAAACCAATAACAATTGGAACGATGATAGAAGCTAGACCTCCGATAAAGTTAAAGACTCCGCCTGTTAAACCGACTAAGTGTTTAGGCGCTAGCGTTGAGACAAAGACCCACGTAATAGAAGCTAGGCCATTTCCAAAGAACGCAATAGCCATAAACATGATAATGAGAGATGTGCTATTTACATAATTGGCTCCGATGATTGAAGTTGATAAAAGCAGACCTACGATAATAGGTGTTTTTCTTGCAATACCTAAAGATACTCCTTTTTTCACTAAGGCGTCAGATACAAATCCAGATAGTAATACCCCTACAAACGCTGCTAAAAACGGAGCTGATGCTAGGAATCCTGATTTTAAGAAATCTAACCCTCTATATTCCACAAGGTACGTTGGAAACCAGGTAAGAAAGAACCATAAAGTAGAGTTTACGGCAAACTGGCCTAAGTAGATGCCCCATAGCTTTCGGTGAGAAAAAGCTTCTTTAAGATTTCCCCATTCGAATTTGGCTCTTTCTCCTTTCTTATCCGCAGCTTTAACTAAGCCTCCACCTTCTTCGATATGCTGTAACTCTGCTTTATTTACTTTGTTATGCTGGGAAGGATCACGATAAAAAATGTACCACATAATGCCCCATGCTATACCAATAATCCCTGTAGTAATAAACAGACCTCTCCACCCTAAAAAGTGCTGAATGGTCACCAATGTAGGTGTTAAAAATGCTAGCCCTGCAAACTGTCCTGAAGTATAAAAAGCAATAGCTGATGCTCTTTCCTGATTTGGAAACCAGCTAGTGACTACTTTATTGTTAGTAGGAAAAGCCGGTGCTTCAAATGCTCCTGTCGCTAAACGCAGACCAAATAGACTCACAAATCCCTTAGTAAACCCTTGTAAAAGCGTAACAATAGACCAGGTAATTAAGCTAAAGGCATACGTAGCACGAGCACCAAAACGGTCAGCCATTACCCCTCCTGGTATTTGTAAAGCGGCATAAGCCCATCCAAAGGCTGAAAATATGAGACCCAGTTCTACTGATGATAGCTTTAAATCTTTGGACATGGCTGTGGCAGCTACAGAAATATTACTTCGATCCATATAGTTAATGACAACGCTTATGAAAATAAATGCTAAAACACGAAATCTAACACGAGTCGGCTTTTCGCTATACCCCTTCATTCCCTTATCCCCCTGTATATGACTAATTTGAAAAGAAGATCTGACTGACGGTCATTTGTCAATCAGATCTTTTGTACTAAAATGGTTTCCCCTTTACCATTCCGCTACAGAACCATCTTTATGACGCCATACTGGATTACGCCAATTATGACCGATATCAGCCATTTTTCTAACATGGTCTTCATTAATCTCAATACCTAAACCAGGTCCATCAGGAATTTTCACAAAGCCTTCTTCATATTTAAATACGTGGTTATCAACAATATAATCTAGCAAATCACTGCCTTGGTTATAGTGAATGCCTAAGCTTTGCTCTTGAATAAATGCATTGTGACACGTTGCATCTACTTGAAGACAAGCGGCTAATGCGATTGGTCCTAACGGGCAATGAGGCGCAGCTGCTACATCAAAGGCTTCAGCCATTGAAATAATTTTCTTACATTCTGTAATTCCCCCTGCATGTGATAAATCCGGCTGAATGATATCCACGTATCCGTCCGTTAAGAGCTTTTTAAACTCCCATTTTGAAAACATTCTTTCCCCTGTCGCAATAGGAATGGATACGTGATTGGCGATTTCTCTTAATGCCTCATTGTTTTCCGGCAAAACCGGCTCCTCGATAAACATTGGACGATAGACCTCTAATTCTTTAGCTAAAATTTTTGCCATTGGCTTATGTACTCGTCCGTGAAAATCAATACCTATTCCTACATAAGGCCCCACTGCTTCTCTGACAGCAGCAATGCGTTCTACTACTTGATCAATTTTTTCATACGAATCCACATACTGAAGCTCTTCTGTTCCATTCATTTTTACTGCTGTAAATCCTTTTGAGACAACTTCTCTTGCTGCTTCGCCTACATCTGAAGGCCGGTCTCCTCCGATCCACGAATACACTTTAATAGATTCTCTTGCTTTTCCGCCTAATAGTTGATGTACAGGAGCATCGTAATATTTTCCTTTTATGTCCCACAGAGCTTGGTCAATCCCTGAGATGGCACTCATTAAAATAGGTCCGCCTCGGTAGAAACCGCCTCGGTACATAACGTTCCAATGATCTTCAATATTTAATGGGTCTTTGCCAATAAGATACTCCATCAGCTCGTCTACTGCAGCTTTAACGGTAGAGGCTCTTCCTTCAATAACAGGTTCTCCCCATCCAACAATTCCTTCGTCTGTTTCTATCTTTAAAAATAACCAGCGTGGCGGCACTTGAAACAATTCATAATTAGTAATTTTCATGTACTTTTTCCCCTTTCGTTATACGATTCACTGCGGCTACGTATGCTTTAGCCTTTTGTGTTAGCTCCTGCAGATATGCATGGGTAATTTCACGTTTTGTATCTACTAAAGAACTTCCAATACCAAACCCTACAGCACCTGCTTCTTCAAATTCTTGAATATTATCTAAGCTCACTCCTCCTGTTGGTAGAAGCGGAATATGGGGAAGCGGCCCTCGAATATCTTTAATATAGCTAGCCCCCAGCCTAGCAGGAAATACTTTTATAATATCTCCGCCATTTTCATATGCCGTTAAAATTTCAGTAGGTGAAAAAGCACCTGGAATACTCACCGCACCGTATCTTTTCGTTAGTTTAATAGTTTCAATATTAACCGTTGGAGAAAGGATAAACTTTGCTCCTGCTAAAATAGCTGAACGTGCTGTTTCAGGATCAAGCACTGTACCTGCTCCTACTAACACTTGATCACCGAGCTCTGTAGAAACCTCTTTAATGGCTGAAAGTGCGTCCGGCGAATTGAGAGTAATCTCTATATTTTTTACACCGCCGTCATTAAGTGCAGAGGCAATTTTCACTACGTCCTGAGGTTTAGCTCCTCTAATAATCGCAACGATTTTATGCTCTAATAAATGTGATAAACTATCCGTCATGGGTAAGCCCCTTTCTTTTATCGTATAACGTCTTCTCTTGTAATCGCATTCATAAATTCGTAAAGCTCTTTCTTATCAGGCAAGCCTTCAATATCACCCTCTACGGTTACAACCATAGCTCCTATAGCACACCCTCTTTTAACCGTTTCTTTTAAAGAAGATTTATCTATTAATCCTGATAGTATCCCAGCAGCGAACCCATCACCAGCTCCTACTGGATCTATCACTCTAGCAACTTTAAAGCCTTCTACGTAAGCGGATTCATTTTTAGTTGAGTAATACGCTCCTTCCTCACCCAGCTTAATAACGACTAGCTCTGCACCTAGTTGATGAAACGCTGATGCAATGTCTTCAGGGTTATCCTTCTCAAATAAAAACTTACCTTCATTCACTCCTGGTAAAATAATATCTGCATATGTAGCCATTTTAATGAGTGTTTGACGCGCAGTTTCTTCATCCCAAAGTGTCTTGCGTAAATTTGGATCAAACACTATTTTTACACCATTTTTTTTAGCAGCTTTTATCGCTTGAAAAACAGCTTCGTGGCAGGAGTCGCTCAGCGCAGGTGTTATTCCTGTCACGTATAAGTATTTGGCAGAAGAGATATACTCTTCATTCATATCATGCGGATTCATAAAGCTTGCTGCTGAACCTTGTCTGTAATAAAAGACTTTACTGTTCATTTCATTTGTCTTTTGCTTTAAAAAAAGACCTGTAGGAGCATTATCATCAAATATCACATGTCTTACATCTATTCCTTCTCCTTTAATACTTGAAAGAATTCGCTCTCCTAACTCATCTTTTCCTAATCGGCTAACCCATCCCGTTTGATAACCGAGTTTTGACAGGGCAATTAACGTATTGCTTTCTGCCCCAGCAATTTTCGAAGAAAAATCTTTAGCATATCGCATCTTTCCATTCGAGTGTGGGGTAAACAGAATCATTGTTTCCCCCATGCTTATCACATCCATTTTACCCCTCTTTTCATTTATCTCTTCGCCTCTTCATATCCAGCAATAAAAGATATGTTAGTTGCTGTTTGAAGCAGCCTTTCTACAATAAACTCCTTATGCTTCAGCATTCTTTCCTTAGGACCAGCTACACTAATAGCAGCTTGAATGCTTCCCTTCGCTCCAAATACAGGTGCAGCAAGGCAAAATAAGCCTTCCTCATTTTCTTCATCATCAATTGCATAGCCCATTTGAATAAAAGAGTCTAGATTATCATTAAGAACTTTTTTATCTATAATTGTATAATCCGTAATAGGCAGCAGCTCCGTATGTTCAAGCAGCTGCTCTCGCTGATCTTTAGAAAGAAAAGCTAAAAAGGTTTTTCCTAATCCTGTACAATAAAGCGGCTTTCGGTTACCAGGCTGAGCTGTTGTTCTAATAGAGCGATTATTATCAATCTTAACAACATAGACCAACTCTCCATCTGACAGCAAGGCCATAAACACAGTTTCCTGAACATCCTCCATCAGTTTCTTTAAATACGGTTTTCCCTCAGAAGAAATATCCAATGATTCCATAGCCGCTGTTCCAATTTGAATTAGCTTTGGCCCTAGCTTATACCTCTTTAATGAGTCCTGATTCAAATACCCTTCATTGTGAAGTGTTCCCACAAGATTAAACGTACTGCTTTGCGGAAGCGAAAGTAAGTCACTAACCTCTTTTACTGTTAATCCCTCGGGATGTTGAGCAATCAATTCAAATACCCTTAATACACGTTCTGCTGATTTTACTGACATAAAGAAACCCTCTCTAAATCACATATGTGATTTTAAATTTTATATATGATTTACTGATTTAAATATTATCATAGACCGATCATTAATTCAAAATATTTTTTCAAATCAAACAAAAATACTTATGACAGAAACTGAAAAATTAGATTTATTAATCTAAAGGCCGTTTTAATTGCTGGAACAGGTATTATATTAACCCAACTTATTTTTTCACTTCTTCCAAAGCAGCTTTAATAATATTAATTATGACCTGGAATGGATCAACATGAAGAAGATGCCCTGTGCCCTCGACAATAATATGTTTACTGTTCTTTGACAAACGTGTAAGGTCTCTTTGAAATCGAATCTTTATAAACAAGGAATAATGCAATATATATTTTACATAAAGGAATATATATGTTTCATTTTAACTATGGAGGATTATTTATAAAAAATAATGTCAAAGTGGCCCGTGTAAAAATGAATTTAACTCAGCAGCAACTTGCAGATAAGGTTGGTATTACAAGACAGACTGTTAGCCTCATAGAAAAAGGACAATATAACCCGTCGTTAAAGCTTTGCTTGCAAATTTGCTATGTCGTTGAAGAAACATTGGACGAATTATTTTGGATAGATAAGGAGTTATTTTGAATGAAAAAGATAGTTAATGAAAGGCTTACCTTTTTAAATTTGCAGCATGTTAAAATTACATATATAGTTCAAACACTTGGAGTTTTACTTATTCTTGGTCATGATTTCTTAGAAGGTGGATTAGAAAAGATGAAGACAAATCCATTATGGGTTGTGTTCATTCTATCTAGCGTTGTATACAGCTATTTACCTCTAAGTATTAGCGTAGAACACGAAAAAGAAATAAAAAGACCTTTTCGATCTTTTTTGCTGAGTTTATTCGTCCTGTTAGTAATCGGTTCAATTACTGCCTATTTAACATCTGTGACTTCAGGATTTAATTGGAGTGATGGAGTATTATTTGGAGGCATTATTTTGTAGGTGGCCTTATACCCATGAACTATGTGTACCGGTTAAGAAAAAAACAACAAAATGAATGGGAAGATGATGAGTAAAAGAAGACCTTGTTCAAGGTCTTCTTTATTTCTACCGATAATTCACATTACGATAACTAGAAGTAACCCCTGTTTTATGCTATCAATACTTTACATTAAAATTTCGATGATTCCATATACCTTGGATAGCTTGCTCAGTTTATAAAATTCACCCTAATTTGCGTTTGAATTCTTTACTAGCGAAAAAGTAAGCGATGACCATGATACCTAGGCACCAGGCAAGGGCACTCCAGATATCGTTGCCAACTGATCCTTCATACAAGAGTGCACGAATTGTATTCACGATTGAAGTCACGGGCTGGTTTTCAGCGAATGCACGAACAGCTTTAGGCATCGTTTCAGTGGGAACAAAGGCGGAACTAATAAAAGGTAGGAAGATTAGTGGGTACGAGTAGCCTGTGGCTCCTTCCATAGATTTCGCTGTCAGTCCTGGAATAATGGCCAACCATGTCAGGGCTAGCGTAAACAGCCCGAGTATCCCGGCTACCGCGAACCAATCTAGGATATCAGCGCTGGAGCGAAAACCCATCAAGAGCGCGATGAGGATAACTATTACGACAGTAAGCGCATTGGAAACAAAAGATGTCAACACGTGAGCCCATAATACCGAAGACCGTTTAATAGGCATAGTAATAAAACGGGCCATCAGTCCACTTTTTACATCATTAAATAGCCGCACGGAAGTGTAAGCGACGCCGGATGCGATAGCCATCAGCAAGATTCCTGGTAATAAATAATTGACGTAGTTGGCTGTTCCTGTATTTATGGCACCCCCAAATACGTAGACAAACAGTAGCATCATCATAATCGGCGTAATCGCCACCGTAATAATTGTATCCGGGCTGCGCATAATAGTGCGCATCAAACGTCCTAGTAATACACCTGTTTTGTTTTTCATTTACATTTCCTCCTTTTTGCCGATGATCGCGAGGAAGATTTCCTCCAATGTTGGCTGTTTTTCAATATATTCCACTTTTGCTGGGGGGAACATCTCTTTAAGTTCGGTAAGGGTACCGGTTTTGATGATTTTTCCGCCATGTAGGATGGCTATCCGATCTGCCAGTTGTTCAGCTTCCTCCAGATACTGAGTCGTGAGCAAGATGGTCGTACCACCGCCAGCAAGCTCTTTGACGGTGTTCCAGACTTCAATCCGGGCTTCCGGATCAAGTCCGGTCGTCGGTTCGTCGAGAAAAATAACGGCTGGGGCGCCAATCAGACTCATAGCTATATCAAGACGGCGCTTCATTCCACCGGAATATTGATCCGCCCGGCGATTGGCTGCATCGGTCAAGCTGAATCTTGCAAGGAGATTGTCAGCTACTTCATTAGGATTAGATACCCCTCGCAATTTGGCGATCATTATCAGGTTTTCCTTCCCAGTGAGCATGCCGTCTAAAGCTGCGAACTGCCCCGTTAGGCTGATGTTCTGGCGGACATCAGCCGGTTGACGTTGGACGTCAAATCCGCAAATACTTACTTCGCCGCTATCAGCCTTCATCAGTGTTGAAAGAATGTTAACTGTCGTCGTCTTCCCTGCTCCATTTGAGCCCAGCAGTGCAAAAATTTCACCGCGCTGCACCTCAACGTTCACCCCTTTTAATACTTCTTTGTCTTTAAAGGCCTTTTTTAACTCTTTTACAAAAATCACTGTATTTCTCATACGTTTTTCCTCCTTTTAAAAGCTCCACAAGCTGGCTTGCTAGAACTGTCATGATTTAGCTAAGCTGAGCGTCTCGTAGAGCTAAATTTTTAATACCTCACTATTCAGTCTGACTTATATTCTGTATTACTTAGTACTAAGTTTAAAAAATGACTGAATAGCAAAAGCAACAATCTATACTTGCAACTAGCTATTCAGTCGATGTTATTGATTAAATTTATTTTTTCCTAATCGTTCCTTAATACTCTGATTCAAATCTTCACGATACTTAACCATATAAGTTTTAGCACTTGCCACTAATTCGTCAGCAAAGGAAGCCACATCGTCTCCAGTAATTTCGAGCACCTGTCTACCTTCTGCAGCACCTGCTTCGAATAAATCAATTAATTCATACTGCATGTGTAGCATATCCATTCCGTTGCCCGATGAGAAATTCCACATGTAGTTTTGAATTTTTTTAAATACAAACTGATAGTCCTCTGGCAAGGCTTCAACCCGTGCCATCATCATTTTATACTCTTTTTTATCACCAATCATTTTTTTGAATATTTCCAGCATGTCATTTTTCCTCCTTTTTATAAAACTTCATAAGATGCTTTAAAACTATCCGACGGTCTATCTTATGAAGCTAGTTTGACTTCAAGACGTTGATTTTTGATGATACAAAATCCCACCTCTTCCAAAACAGCTCAAGCTCCTTGTAGCCCGCCTCATTAAGCGAATAAAATTTGCGGGGTGGGCCCATATCTGATGGTTTTTTTTCTATATTCACAAGTTTTTTCTTTTCTAATCTTACGAGAATAGTGTAGACCGTTCCTTCCACGACCTCGATAAATCCAAGCTCGTTCAGACGGCGTGTAATTTCATAGCCATAGGTTTCATGGCGGCTGATAATTTCTAACACACAGCCTTCTAGCGAACCTTTCAGCATTTCAGTTAAATTTTCGATCTTCAGAACCTCCTCTATATCGTTTGACTTATATTCTGTATTACTTAGTACCAAGCCAATTTTTACTTAATACTTTTAAAAATTAAGCTATTAAGTAATACTTAGTATATGTAGATTGTAATACTTAGTACCGGGCATTTCAACTATTTTTTAAAATATTTTCAAATGTATAGATATATTCAGGGATAATACTAAGACCCAAAAAAACTTATTAAAAGAATCCATAAGTCCTTTTAATAAGTTTTTTCCTTTATAGATGCTTTTACAGTTTTTCCGTATAACCCCTTGAATTTCGAATTAAAAAAGAGATCCCTGTCAGTAAACAGTTAAGAAACAAATATTTAGTCAGGTAGTGTTGAAAACTGTATGTGAAGTAGAAGTATAAGAAGAACACAAAACTAAAATAGAAAATAAATTTTAAATATCTTTTTAAAACTGAGTTATGAGGAGAATTCACATTGACTACTCCTTTTGAAACCATTTATTAAATTGATGAGCAACAAATAATAAAAGAGGGGAATATAAGGATATTTAAAAGCTCGTTTTTAATTGGTCTTACAAGTTCAGTATAATGTCCAATAAAAAAAGGGTATAGGTTGGCTATAATAACAAATAGCGCATAATAATTTTTAATTTCGTTTCACATATCATAAACCTTTATGTTCTAAATACCTCAACAGATGATATTACGATTTGTCTACTATTGAAGAAGATATAGGATAAAATAAACACAGCGGTATTATTTGCAATTGTTATCCACACTAATTCTCGTTATTCATTCTTTTCATCATTGTTTTGCCCCATTGATGAGTCACAAAATCTGGTGCAATCTTGCTCATAAAACGCATGATTTTACTGAAACCTGGATTCAAGCGAATTTTATTTTTTTCCATGCCTTTGATACCAGCATCAACAAGCCTGCCCAATGGCAAATCAATGAATTTGGTTGACTTGTCATGTGACATTTTATCCTCTAAATTCGTTTCAGAAATGAGTGGGGGGCAGAGTTCCATGACATGAATCCTCTCATTTTTGGCTCGAATTTGTTCACGTAGCGCATCTGTGTACATGTGTATTCCAGCTTTTGTTGCAGAATAAATTGGACTACTTGCAACCGAAATATTTGCTAGTACGGAGCTGACATTCACAATCATGGCTTCTTCTTGTTTAGCAAGAAGAGGAAGGAATGCTTTTGTCACATAGATTGTGCCGTTTAAGTTCGTCTCAATTTCTGCGGTTAGTTGTCCCCCTGTGACTTCTTCAGCGAATAAATCATAGTAGCGCATAATACCAGCTGAGTTAAACAGAACGTCTAGTTTTGAATACTGTTGTTTGATTTGATGCACCAACTGGTCAACCGACTTCACTTGACTGACATCCGCAGCAATGCCGATTAAATTAGGGTTTTCTTTGATTGCTTGGTCAATGTTTTGCTTGGATCGACTAGTGACAATTACCGTGTTCCCCATTTCAAGAAACTTTTTCGCGAATGCCAAGCCTATACCCGATGTTCCGCCCGTCACTAAAATAGTTCGATTTGCCAATTTCATATTGTTGTTTTCCCCTCCTGTATAGTCCTAAAAATTAATAATTACTTTCCCTTTTGGCCGTCCATTTGCGACGAGTTCTAGCGCTTCATTTACATTGTCTATGGTAAATAGTGTTGGATGAATTGGTGGAACAATGTTGTTCTCTTCAATGATTTTGGTAATCTCTTTGAGTTGTGCGCCGTCAGAACGAACGAAGATAAAATGGTATTCCACGCCGTGTTTCTTGGCTTTGTGGTCATACTTTGCGCCTGCAATGGAAAACAGCTTTTGTTTCCAAAATGGAAAATCTCTGTCTTTTCCGAAACGTTTATTTGGTCCTGTACGAAGAGAGAGCAATCTTCCGCCAGGTTTGATGATACTCAATTCATTGTCAAATTCTTTAGGACCCAGTGTATCAATTACATAATCTACATTCGACAACAAGTCAACATAGTTTTCTGTTGCATAAACCAAATATTGGTCTGCACCCATTTCCAACGTGCGTTTGCGTGCTTCTGAGTTTCCACTAACAATGACATTTAGACCCGTTGTCTTTGCTATTGGGACAGCTATTTGACCAAAGCTGCCCGATCCACCTGGAATAAAAACAGATTGACCAAACTGTGCCTCAAGTTCTTCATGTAGACCTTGATATGCTGTGAGTCCAGCCAATGGTACAGCTGCTGCTTCCACATAGGACAAGTTTTTTGGCATTGGTGCAATTGCGGTAGCATCAATTGCGGCGTATTCCGCAAAAGCACCAATTTTTTCTAGTGGGAGACGTGTATAGATGTCATCTCCTACCTGAAATTCTGTCACGTTTTTTCCAACCTTTTCAATAACTCCTGTCAATTCATTACCAAGCGTTAATGGGAATTTATAATCCTGAATCAGTTTTACGCTACCTGTGATAATCAACATTTCAAGCGGATTGACCGCCGCAGCTTTGACTTTTACCAAGACTTCATTGTCATTGATTGCTGGGATTGGAATGTCATTGACTTGGGCATGGATATTTTTTGAGTACTTAGTTATCTGAGCTGCTTTCATGAGTGTTTTCATCTTTTTATCAGCACCCTTCCGTTGAGTTGCATTTATTAAGTTTCTTTACCTTATTTTTATTATTTTCACTGTCCACTTCATTTTTTTGCCCTCAATACAATTCTTTTTATAAAGATCTTATATTATTCCAATCGTTTAGGTGGAGGAAACCTTATTTTAGGATCAACCCACCACCTAAACCTTAAATACTTACAACATTATCTTTTTTATCCATTTGGCACTGTGTTTTTTAGAACGTTCATTCTTAAATGGTTAAATTTTTTGAATCGATACTGTAAAGAAACTGTTTATAACCTTAACGGGTTATTTTCGTTTTTTAGTTATATATAGATCTAAACTTTGTTGATGCATTAAACGCCTAGTATTGGATAGATTTGATCTCTTAAATTGAAATTGTAGCTTTCATCTACGATACCTACGACTTTATCGTTGTTATAAAGTTCCATCATAAAACCAGCCATTTGCTTAGCTGTGTGATACATAGGGACATTTGCTTCATAATCAAATTCTTTCATATCGCTTGCAGATTTCGCGAATTCTGTTTCTGTCATTGCTGGTGCTAAAATCTTCACCTTCATTTTCGCACCCTTCTGTTCGAGTTCTTTTGCAAGCCCTTCTGTGAATGCACTAACAAAATATTTAGATGCAGAATAAGTAATACTACCAACATAAATTGCATATCCGAGTGCTGAAGATACGTTAATTAATTGAGTTCCCTCTATATGATAATAGTCTCGCGCAAATAGTGTAGAAAGGATTGTCAATGACTCTATATTAAGATGTAACATGGTTTCTACCTTATCTAAATTCTGGTCTGTTACAGAAGAGGATTCACCAATCCCAGCATTATTAATCCACGTCTCAATTTGATACTCCTTTAAACTGTTGTACAGTGTATATACCTGATCTCTGACAGATAAATCACTTGTACGAATAATAACATCCAAATCAGGATTTATATTCTGAATGGCTGATTTAAGCCCTTCTAATTTATCTAATCTTCTAGCTACAATAATTAAGTTTTTGCCACGAGCAGCAAATTCCAGGGCAGTTTCATATCCTATACCTGAGCTTGCTCCTGTAATAACTGTGTACTTCATATTCATTCTCTCCTTAAAAATATATTCAAATTGGTGTTAATTGGTTTATTTAAATAACAAGGTATGTCTTAGTCCAATATTGACAAAGTCAAATCAATAATGGTTTCTAATTCTTTCTTATCATCTGTTGTTTTTGCTAATACTCGTATTCCGACTAGGGAATTATGAATAAATTTAGAAAGTTCTTTGATATCATAGTGTTTAGGAATTTCTCCTGGTTCTTGACCACGTTTCAGTAGATCAAATAATAAGGTTTCGGTCTTTATAAAAGTCTCCGTAACTTTTTCATCTACTTCTTGATTGAGTAACGATAATTCAACTGCTTTGTTTACTATTAAACATCCTTTTGGCTGTTTCTCATTTGGATAAATAACCATTCCAACTAATTTTCGTATACGATTTTTCAAATAATCTGCTCATCTGAATACTCCTTTTTAGTAAGAGTTAGAATCAAGAAATGAATTTACGTTTTCTGCAAATAGTTCTGGAAATTGGAATAGATGGCCGTGACCAGAATCAGGATATATAATCAGCTGTGCTTTGGGTAATTTCTCTGCTAAGATATAACTGTTTTTAGTCGGAACCATCACATCATTAACCCCATTAGTAACAAGTACAGGGTGTTTGATATTTTGTAACCATTCATAATCATGATTAGATTTTTGTTTAGCCCATTTTGCAATGGCTTGTAATTGTGCCTCTTTTACTTGTTCTGAACTGTTTACTTTTTTCTGATTAAAAATTCTTTGTAGTGAAGCCATTCCTGCAGATTTACTTGTTTCGGTTTGCTCGTAGAAAAAGAACATAAAATCATTTATTCCATCTTCTTCTGTGACGCCGTGACGATTCATTCTTTCAAAAATCTCTGGATTTGGATTAATGCCAGATTCAGGTGAAGTACCTGCCATGATGATTCGTCTAACCAAATTGCCTTCTTGTAACGCTAATTCTTGTGCAACCATTCCGCCAATTGAAAAACCAAGAATATCGACTTGAGTTAATCCTAGTGCTTTAATAAATGTTCCTGCATCCTGTGCCATTTCAGCTATCGTAGTAGGTGTTTGCCCATCGGTCTCACCAACCCCTTTATTGTCAAATAAGATTACCGGGCGTGTATTTGCAATAGGTTCAAGCATGTTTGGATCCCAGTTTTCCATCGTTCCTCTAAAATGAACAAGAAATACTACTGGTATACCATCTTGTGTACCAAATTTTCTATATGCGTAACGAATTCCATCTGCTTCAATAAATTCTGATTCTGTTGGTATTTTAAAGTTTGTCATTTTTGTGTTCCTCCTTAGAAATTAAAAAGAAATTTTATCAGTATGCATTATGATGGTTTGTTTCATAATAATTTTAGAATGACCGTTCTAAAAAAGGTAAAAAAAGAAAGCTAGTCCAGCACTGAAAGTGCTAGATTAATGATGCCTTCTAATTCTTTTTTATTGTAATTAGTTTTTATTAGTACTCTTATCCCTACCAAATTGTTGTGTAAGAAACGAGATGTATTATGGGAATCGATTTCTTTTGATAGCTCTCCACTAGTTTGGCCCTGTTTTATAAGGTTATTAAACATATCTTCAGTACGGTTAAACATTTTTGTAACTATGCATCCAACTTCTTTGTCCAACAAAGATAATTCAACGGCTGCATTTACTGATAGGCAACCTTTTGGGTATTGTTCAATGGCATTAAGTATGAAAATAAAAACCTCACGTATCGTCTGTTTAATAGATGAAGTGTTCATAATTATGCTTTCCATCTCATTGACGATGAGCTCTTCATAGAGATTAAGGGAAGCTAAAAACAATGAACGTTTGTCACCAAATGTGTCGTATATACTTCTGCGGTGTATTCCCATATGATCCACCAAGTCTTGCATGGATGTTTTTTCATAACCCTGTTCCCAGAAAAGCTCCATTGCTTTTCTTAATACTGCTTTTTCATCAAACTCTTTACTTCTAGCCATTTTATTTCTCCTTAAAAGAATCCATGAATTGATACTAACAAATACAAACGTCACAATCTATTATAGAATGAACGTTCTAAAATAAACATATGAATTTCAAACCATGATTAAATAATACCTTATTTAGAACGATTAGTAAAGAATTATAACTAACCAATAATTTCTAAAAAATCTGCTACATATCACAATATTATCCATTAACTTTCACTTAGGGGTACCGCCAAACATTTCTTCTATTCGTTTAGTTTCTTCAGGATTGTCTTCTCCCACTGTTTCAATTAATGGATCAAACTCTTCTACAGATGCACTCATACCAAATAAACAAGAAATAGCAAGTAGAAAAAACATCTGATCCCTTACTCAATCAAACTGCCCCTTTAGTTGTATAAGAACCTGAAAGAAGAAGAGAAAAATTAAGACAAGAAGAATTAAAAGGAAACCCTTGACTTTATTCCTTTAACGTTTTGAAACAGAATCAAATACATCGTCCGTAAAAGTATACTTTTACGGATAAAATATTTAAATCTATGACAATGTTTTAAAGTAATTATTATTTTATTTACTCTTTAAATATTTTTTGCTCCATTCACCCATACTATGCAGGATAGGAAGGGAACTTTTACCTAAGGGTGTTAAAGAGTATTCTACTTTTGGAGGAACTTCTTTATATACTTCTCTGTGTACCATTTGGTCTTCTTCTAATTCTCTTAGCTGACGTGTTAGCATTCCTTTTGAAATATTAGGTAGCAGCCTTTGAAGTTCATTAAATCTCCTGGTTTTTGTGCTTAAATGCCATAAAATGATGATTTTCCATTTTCCTGCAATTATGTCTTGAGTTTGTGTAACTGGACAAACTTCTTTATGCTCTTCTGGAGGTTGGGTGAACCAACTTCGTGCCATAATCAATACCTCTCCTTCTTTATGGTTCTATTTTTGTGACTATGTTATAAAAAAATGACTACTTTTAAAAAAACGTCTAAGACTATAATATTAGATTACCCCTAATAATCAAATGAAAGTAAATAAATACTTGGAGGTTATTTGAAATGAAACACCTTATTGTTTATGCACATCCAAATCCAGAAAGCTTAAACCATGCAATCTTGGATACAACAGTTAATACATTAAAGAAAAACGGTCACGAAGTTGTTGTACGTGATTTATATGCATTGGATTTTCAACCTGTATTGAAACCAGAAGATACTGAAGCTATGAAAGCAGGACAAACTCCTAATGATATTAAAACAGAACAAGAATTTATCTCTGAAGCAGACGCTATAACATTTATTTATCCTATTTGGTGGACAGGTCTTCCAGCCATTCTTAAAGGATATGTAGATCGAGTATTTGCATACGGGTTTGCTTATGCTCCTGGTGAAGAAGGAATCATTAAGCTTTTGAAAGGTAAAAAAGGCTTGATCATTAATACTCATGGTACTCCTAATGAAGTTTACGATGAGATTGGAATGACAGCTGGTCTGAAAATAACATCTGACATTGGAATATTTGATTTCACTGGAATTGAGACTGTAGAACACTTACTGTTTGGAAGTATTGGATACCTTGATGAAGAAGGATATAAAGGTATGTTAAATAAAGTTGAAGATACCTTTAATCGTCATTTCTCATAAAAAGATAAAAATACTGCCTAATTAGGCAGTATTTTTTGATGGCACTCTTTTATTTAATGGGCTTTAAAAATTGTAATATTTAGCTCTTTAGGTTCCTAGAACATCCATTATGGCAACTAAAAATGTAAGGTTATTATGAGTATCTTTAATTTAATTTCGCTAGTTTTTCAAGACGTTCTCTGTCTCGAATGATGTAGCCTGGTGACTGCTTTTCAATAATATCTGTTTTACATAGTTGTGCTAGTACATGGAGCAGATGACGATATGATACGCCCAAGTACTCGCATACTTCAGTATGTTTCTCTTTATAAAAGTTACCATCAGCCGACAACATTATAAAAGCAGCGAGGCGGTTCTCAAGCGGATATGCCTGATTTTGGGTATACTTTGCTGAAGTTCTAGTTGCTTTCTCACTTAAAAAACTGCATAAATGCCTGAGAAATGTAACATCTGTTAAGAGCTTATTTTTACAGGCATTAATCGGAATAGCCAAACAAATGGTTTTTGTGACAGTTTGGATAGCTTTAGAATATCGTTGCGAATTTAATAGCTCTACTTCCCCCATGAATGTTGGAGCCTGTAAAAAATTAATCAAAGACACTTTTCCATTTTCGTGTGTAACATAGAGTTTTGCCTTACCTTCAACAAGATAATAAATATATTGAGGGTAGGAACCTTCCTTGTAAATAAACTCACCACGTTCAAATTGGCAGACTTGAATAAATGGAGTAATCGGAAAGGAAAAAAGTGATTGAATCGAATACTTTTCGATATAGTAACTGTGCATAGGCTCGTTTAAAAATTTCATTTTTTCTCCTATTGTTATAAAAATATGAGATATCTCACATTATTTTATACATTTACATGCTATGATGCAATAAAAGTTGATATATCAATAAGGAGTTGTCTCATACACATGATTAAACAAGACGAATATTGGAATGAAGTAGCTAATAAAAAGGAATTTACTACGCCTTTTCAACCTGAATTATTTCTCACACATGTTGACCGTGATGCTGTCATATTGGATTATGGTTGTGGTTATGGAAGAACCTTATCTGAACTAAGAGGTTACGGTTATAAAAATTTACATGGTGTAGATTTTTCGGAAGAGATGATTAAGAGAGCTAAGTCAAACGACTCGGAAATTGATTTTCAAGTTATTCAAAGTGGGAAGCTCCCTTTTCCTAATCATTCTTTAGATGCTGTTTTACTTTTTGCGGTTTTAACATGTGTGCATAAAGATGAGGAACAGAACGCTATTTTAAACGAGATTAAACGCGTGCTGAAACCAGGAGGCATCATATATATTAATGATTTTTTGCTCAATCATGATAAGAGAAACAAAGACCGTTATGAAGAAGGTTTGGCTAAATATCATACCTATGGAGTGTTTGAATTAGCTGATGGAGCCATTTTGCGTCATCATAGTGAAAAGCGCATAAAAGAGTGGACGAATCAATTTGAAGAAGTAGAATATAAAAAAGTAGAATATGTTACTATGAACGGCAATCGTTCTAATAGTTTAGTTTATGTAGGTAAAATAAGATAAATATAGATAAAAAAAGCCATCTCTTGTGATAAAAGAGATGGCTTTTTTCGATTGTTTAAGATAGCACCTTCTTTGAATTTCCCGAGATTTTTCTTGCTGCAAAAGAAAAAGCTTCTGGAACGTAAAAAATAACACTTAACAGTCCTCTCATAGCTAACTTAGTCAGTGAAAAAGCTAGTTCCATTCTTCATCGCCTCCTTCTCATTACATATTTTATCGTAATTCACTGAAAATTCTTTGTTCATACAGTTCCTAGAACATATTTTATATTTACTAAAAAGAAACCTTAGTATTGGCAAGGTTTCTTTTCTTATTGTATAAGGTTCATTCATATGTATCCCGCTCTGAGCGAATATTGAAGGTGAATTAAAACATGTTTTTTACTACTATATAGCATTTTCCGACGTTTTGTGATTCATAAAATAAATGGCAGCGTCAAATACGCACTTTGTAAAAGCTGATACCTAGCTTTTGTTATTAAAGTCCTTTATTTCTCTTTCAATAAGAGCTACCGAAATTTCGAATGCTTGTATTCTTCTTTTAGCTAAGGTAATTTGAGATTTATATCTATCAGCATTTTCTTTAGCTTCAAACGTTTTTACTGTCTGTCTGAGTTTGTGTAAAGTTGAATCAATTTGACGTTTTGCTTCAACTAATTCAGATACATCAAATTTCATTTACGTCTCTCCTTTTTATAATTTTTATCGGTAAGATGTCTTTCTTTAAAAAGGTTGTTTATCGGCAGAGCTACTGTTATCTATATTTCCTGCCCTGTACATGAGTAGCCATCCAAAAATGCTTATTATATCAAATACAGTGAACACAAACTTACCACTTAAAACTTCTCCTAACAATATACCTGATAAAATATTTTTTTATCTATAGAAATTGAAAAGGCTCCTTTGAAAGAAGCAGGTTTCTCTGAGGTATTAAGAGGTAACATTGATTTTTATTGAGATGCTCAGCTGTTCTAAAATAGCCTCTGCGTAAGGGTCAAGCTAAATAACCCATTCAAAATCTCTCAACGCAATAAAATTTGTCATACAAATTTTAATTTTCATCTTCACAACAAAAATAGTTTGTGATATACTTCACATGTAAGGATGTTCATATGAACTAACAAACTCTTGAATGTAAAGTAGAAAAAGCTATTTCACTCCGATGCCAATACGATTGAAATAGCTTTTTTTATGTTCTTATTTTGAGAATCCCCACCATTTTTGTTGATATGGCCTTCTATGAATTTTTCTAGAAGAAGTAAGTAGTAAGTGCTTGATCCACCTATCTTCCTTATTCATCCAATCGTTTCAGCAAATTCTCATTAAATAATTCTATTCCCTCTTTGGTTGCATTTTGTAATCGAGCCACTGTAGATTGCTAAAAAACAAAATAAATTTTATCTATTTTCACTATAAAAATGTAGATAGAACAATAGCTACAAAACCTATTCCTAAATATGAAAGATTAATAATTGATCACTCCAGCTATAGCATTATTCCTATGTAAAAGGTTTTACAATTAAAAACATGATGAACATAATAATGGTAAATAAAGCCCCCTGAAGAACAAAGTTAATGGGCCTATGAGTATCTTCATTAGCCTTTGCAAGCCGTTTTGACCATCTTGTATACATTGCTAATTTTGCACAAAAGCTAAATAAAACACCTGCAATGATTGAAGCGATTGCTATTTTTAAGGTATGAATTCACTCCTTTCTAAACTAACAGAAGGATGTCCATAACTTAACATAAAAACCTAAATAATACAAAAACCTAAGAATCATAGGAAGTAGTCTTTCCACTTTCTGTGCCGCCACTAATTAACCGCCCTACCTTATTTTCAAACATGATTCTTGCACTTTTTTTGTCATTGCTTCGCTACAATATTCAGTGCTGCAGCTGCTTTTGGCCATCCCACGTAAAAAGCCATATGAGTTATTAATGCGATGATTTCTTTTTCAGTCACTCCATTCTTTTTTGCCAGCTGCAGATGAAAAGGCATTTGTTCCGTGTTGCCAATACTAATTAAAGCAGAAAGTGTACTTAAACTTCTTTCTTTTGGTGTTAAAGTCGGATCTCTCCACACTTCCCCAAATAAGATATGTTCTCCATATTTCACAAAGTCAGGAGCAAGATTTCTCATTTCTTCTAGCAGCTTAGACTCAATGCGATTATTCATTCTATTTTTCCTCCTTTTGATTCATCATTTGTGCGATTCCTTGCCCAAATGACCAGTTTTCAAGGGGTGTCTCGTTTAATGTAATAAAGATATTGTTTGTAGAAATATTCAAGTGAGTGGAAAGTCCCTCTGCGATGGATTGGTATAGCTTCTTTTTCTGCTCGACCGTTCTTCCTTGCCCGCACGTAATGGAGACATAAATCATGTTATCTGTTCTTTTTTCTCCCCTTTCTAAGAGATACTGTGAATCATAGAAAAAATGCTGAGATGGATACGGTAAAAACAGTTGAAAATAATCGTCTTTTGGGATGTGAAAATGTTGGATTAAAGACTGATGAATATGACTGCTTACTTCTTTTAGTTCCTTATGGTTTAACTGATGTTCTGGGTAATACACGTTCACAAATGGCATCGATCATCTTCCTTTCTATATTTAGTGTACTTCCATACTCTTCATTTGTATAATTGAAAATAAGTCTACTAATTATCGAAAAAACCGATAGAGATGAGGTTAGAAAGTGGAAATTAAAGAATTAACGACGTTTAAAACAATTGTGGCAGAAGGAACGTTTTCACTTGCAGCAAAAAAACTAAACTATGCCCAGTCTACCGTCACCACTCATATAAAAAAGTTAGAAAAAGATCTTGGATTTCTCTTATTTGAACGAGGCTGGGAAGCAACCTTAACAAAGGAAGGTACGTTATTTGTAGAAGAAGTAGATAGCTTGTTGAAGCACTGGGAGTATTCCATATCTCAAGCGCAGCGTATAAGCAAAGAGGAAAAAGGAACCATCAAAATAGGGTTATCAGAATCGATTGCTCAAAGGTTGATGCCAGCTATATTAAGCTATTTAAATGAGGAAAAACCTTACATACACTGCGATTTTACTATTGGAAACACGGCACTTTTATCAGAACTATTACGTCAAGATAAACTGGACTTTGCTGTTTGCGGACAGAATACGAACCTTTCGGGCGTGACTTTTACTCCGCTTGGTAAAGAACAAATTCAATTTATTGTTAATACGTCTAACCATCCACTACTGCAACAGGAAACAGTTGAAATAGCCGATATTATCCACTATCCCATTTTAATTGGAGAAAATAGCTGTTATTACTATCAATCCGTTAACCACTTTTTAGCAGAGAATGATTTAGCCTTTAAAACCGTTTACAGCTGCAGTGCCCTGCATCTCATTCCAGAAATGATGTTTGGACATGCAGTAGGAATTATCCCTAGAGGAACTAGTGTGAAACCAAGTAATATCTCGTTTGAAGTAAAGGGCTTTGACCCTCAAATGCCTATAGGCTTATTAATTTCTACTGAAAAAAGAACTTATTTAAGCCAGACAAAAAAGAATGTTATAGAGGTAATTAAATCTTCATT
The DNA here is from genome assembly GCF_058629175.1 of Priestia sp. MDV22-iso46. Lineage (NCBI taxonomy): Bacteria > Bacillati > Bacillota > Bacilli > Caryophanales > Bacillaceae > Priestia > Priestia sp. MDV22-iso46. The sequence continues at coordinate 56,809 of NZ_JBZVWT010000003.1, read as the reverse complement.
ATCGTAGACGGAAACTTATTTAACGTAATGAATTCATTTATACAAAAATCCTTTGCTTTCAGGGCAAAGGATTTTTTTGTAATTATAGAGATCTTTGTCCCTTTTACAGATTAATATAGTACTCATTCGCTATCAAAACAATATTTGTTGATTAGTTAAATCCCATTAAGTTTTTCACCTGTTGAACATTTTCTAAAGAAGTTAATTTCTCTAATAGTAAAAAAGCCACATCAAACCCGGTGCTAGGGTTTGAGGAAGTAATTATATTGTGGTCTACAACAATATAATCATCTTGAACAAGTACACCAAATTCTCTTAACTGTGCCCTTCTTATACTTGTAGGGTGATTATAGGTAGTAGCTTTTTTACCTTCAAGAATTCCACTTTTTCCAAGTGAAAGAGCGGCAACACAGACACTCGCAATAGGTTTTCCTGCCTCGTGAAATTCTCGAATAACCTGCAAAAATCTTTCATCGTAAGCATCTTCATAAAAATTTGCTTCTTCAAAACCACCGGGTATAGCAAGCGCATCAAATTCTTTTACATTAATATCTGATACTAGCATTTCCGGGATTACAGTAAAGTTCCATGTACATGTTAGTTTTGGATGTAAGCCCGCTGTTATTAGTTCAGTCGTGCCGTCTCCCTCAAATTTATTCCACCCAAACACATCTGTAAAAACGCTTGCTTCTACAGCTTCAAATCCATTTGCTAAAAGTAATAATATTTTCTTCATAGAATCATCTCCTTTCAGTAAATTTTATGAAATATTTATGCAATGTTATATACAAATAATTAGGTTATTTCTAAAGATAGCTTTACTAAATTAGGTAATTACTTGATAATAATTAATAAAAAAAGGTTGACGATAAAATGGACGTAATAGATAGAAAAATACTTCATGAACTGCAGGCAAATGCTAAGATTTCAATGAAAGAATTAGCTCAAAAAGTTTACTTATCTTCTCCTTCTACCATTGAACGAGTGAGAAGGTTAGAGGAAAACGGGATTATAAAAGGCTATAAAACAATTGTTGATGCAGAAAAATTGAATAGAAACATAACTGCGTTTGTTTTATTTGAAACGACAAAATGTAAGGATCTTGCCGCGTTTTGTAGCGTTCATCCCGATGTAATGGAATGTTATCGTGTGGCAGGAAAAATAAGTTACATAGCAAAAGTATGTACAGAGTCCGTACATACTTTAGAAGAATTTATTGATAAAGCTATGGAGTTTGGTACACCTTCAACAAACATCGTTTTATCATCACATACGAATATGGAACTTAAATTATCTCAAGATACTAGCAGTGGATAATTTTTAAACAGTAATTTCTAGAGCTTAAAATGTTCATATATTTAGCAGTTAACAGTATCCAAATTGATTTTTCAAGAGAGATAACTGAATCAAATTTCATATATGCGCCTGCTGTAATAGGGATTTTTAAAAGCAAGGAGGAGGATATACGTGCAAATAAAAAAAGATGAAAGACAGTCATTTTATGCCGGATGTCAATTCGTAGATATAGAAGATCAAGAAAATGAACACGTCTTTCCTCTGCTTATTATGTATCCTACATATAAAGAAGAAACAGTTGAAAAGATCGGACCTTACACGATAAGCGTTGCGCAAGATGCTCCGCTTTCAGATGGATTATTTCCTTTGGTCATTATTTCTCATGGAGATGGAAGCACACCTCTTGTTTATCGAACAATTGCTCAGTTTTTAGCACGTCATGGTTTTATTGTAGGAATACCTCAGCATCCGTTTAATAATCGAGAGAATAATACGCTATCTGGAACAATAGGTAATCTAAAAAATCGGCCTACCCATATACGTACTGTAATTGATTGGTTTTTGAAAGAAAGTTCCTTTTCTCCATCCATTAAATCAAATAACATTTCTCTTATTGGCCATTCAATGGGAGGATATACGGCTCTTGCTGTAGCAGGTGGAGTTCCCACTTCTTTTCCTTCTGAATCTCCTGATCAAAAGCCTTATTGTTTATCTGTTGATCATGATAAGCGGGTTCAATCACTTATTCTTTTAGCGCCAGCCACCGGATGGTTCAGAGAAAGAGGAGCTCTTGAAGACGTGAATATACCTATTTTAATGATTACAGGCGAAAAGGATACGATTACTCCTTCTTTTCACGGGGAATTTGTATTAAATGGGGTTTCTGACGCAGAAAGAGTTCAGCATATAGTTATCGAAAATGGAGGGCATTTTTCATTTCTCAGCCCATTTCCCGACTTTATGAAATCTCCTACCTTCCTCCCTTCTCAGGATCCGGAAGGCTTTAATCGCAAAGAGTTTCATGAGGACCTGCAAAACACTATATTGGACTTTTTATTACGTTCTTTTTAACTATTAGTATTCTATATATTTTTGAGACTTCTAAAGCTACTAAAAGCATTTTTAAATCTTATATCAATAAAAAAAGTGATGTTAAGTAATTTCACTTACTATACCTAACCACGTAAAAACAAAAAAGAAGTAACCATATTGGTAACTTCTTTTTTTCCTATTCATACGTCAGATTTTCACCTACAAAATAAACACTTACATTCAGTCTCTTAAAAATGACAGCAGCGCTTCGTTAAATTCGTGTGCATGCGTTGCATTTAAGCCGTGCGGACCGCCTTTTATTAAGGCTAACTTAGAACCAGGAATGGCTTCATGCGTTCGCTTTCCGCTATATTCAAATGGAACAATCTCATCTGAATCACCATGAATAATAAGAGCAGGTATTGTAAATTTGGCTAAATCGTCTCTGAAGTCCGTTTTGCTGAAAGCAGCTATACAGTCTAGTGTCCCTTTAGGTGATGCAGCTGCTGCAATATCCCGGTTGTAAAGTCGAAATGGTTCGCTGACTAAGTCATTTCCGTCTTCCATCCCAAAAAATGTTTTTGTAAAATTATCAAGAAAAGCTAAACGATCATTTTTTACGCCGTTTTCAAATTCTTGGATTCCTGCATCATCTAATGCTCCTTCAGGATGATCCTCTGACTTATAAAGAAATGGTGGTACAGCTCCTGCAAATACGGCTTTTTCTACTCTATCTGTTCCGTAAGTTCCTACATAACGAGCTACTTCTCCGCCGCCCATTGAAAACCCGACTAGTGTCACATTTGTTAAATCCAAATGTTCTAGCAACTGATGTAAATCAGCAGCGAATGTTTCATAATCGTAGCCGTCCCATGGCTGAGAAGACTTCCCGAATCCTCGGCGGTCATACGTTATGACTCTGTATCCAGCCTCAACAAGAGCTGGAACCTGATATTCCCAAGACCGTCCGCTTAGTGGCCAGCCGTGAATTAAGACAACCGGCTTTCCTGTCCCATGGTCCTCATAGTATAGTTCAATAGGTGCTTCATTTTCTGTTCCTACATTAATTTTTGCCATTTTGCTACCTCCATTATATAGTCGTTCTTTATTTGGTTAAGTGGTCGTAAACCTAGCGTAGATAATAAAAAAGATGGCTAACTCTCCTATGATGAGGGTGCTCGGGACGACTAAAAGTAAGTTAATAATAAAAAACACAGCTAAAATTCCTAAAAACAAGCCTAAATGATACACTTTCAAACGATGTTCTTCAAATCTATACTGGTGAAAAACAAGAGTGGTTGCCATGAAGTAGAGCAGCACGGATCCGAATACAAAATATAAGCTGAATGTGTACTGAACTTCGTGTAAAAACATGAGCTTAATCGATGCTGCAATCATGCTTAGAGACATGAGAATAAGTAAGTGTCCGTAAATAATCGTTTGTCCCGCTCTTTGGATAGACTTGTTCACTTTCTTTTCTACGTTCTCAAAGTACTGCCACCACATGGCGATGATCAGGACAAATGAAATAACCGAAAATAAAATGGTATTCCAGTCCCCTTTTTGTGGCTGTATCACAGCAAGAATGCTGACAACGGATTCTCCAAACAGGATTAATGTTAGTAACGCAAAGCGTTCTAACAAATGAGCGGTGTTGGTCGGTAATTTCGCTAACCGTTTATGTCCTAAAATAGGTAAAATCATATCCACTGCAATTCCTGTATATAACACGGCGTAGCGGACCCATGAATCAAAAAAGAGCGAAAGAAGCGAGATGAAAATGCCAATTCCAAAGCATACGCCTAAAAACACAGCAACTTTTTTTCTCTCACTCTGTTCAAATTTTTGAACAATAAGATATTGAATCGAGGTTAACGCTCTTAGTCCAATATAGCCAATCAGAAAAGAGACGTAATATTGATCAAAATCTACGGACAAGCTTGAGATCATGATAAGAACAAACAGCATTTGAAGAATCATAAAGATGCGCTGATGCAAAAAATCCTGTCCAAACCGATTGATAAACATTGTTTGTCCCGTCCACGCCCACCATATCGGAATAAAGATCAGTACAAACTTTAACAAGTACTCTCCATGAATATACCCTTGTTCAACGTGAAGCAAAACATGCGTAGCAGTCGCAACGGCTGCCACAAATAACAAATCATAAAAAAGCTCCAGCCACGTAACTTTTTTTTCTTCCACTACTCCGCATCCCTTCCTATCATTTATCAGGCTGTCGTTAATGTACTTTGTTTTATATACAAGAGATGCATACTTCATGACAGGTAGCGTAGTAAAAGATAGGTGAGCCAGCTGTTCATCAGTCGGCTCACCTATCTAACAATTTCTCTTATGTCGTTACGTTTTCTCCGTCACATAAATGATCCACAGATGCCATTCTACTTTCATGTCTTATATGTAAAGAGAACGACCTTTAGCAAAATGTAGTCTCTGCTACATTAGACACTCTGCTTGCTGAAATCGCGCTGAGCTCCTCTATAGCTGCCCATTAAGTTTTGATAACCAGGAAGATGACTAGAAATTAAATTACCAAAACCTTCAACGTCGTTGCGCCAGTCGCGCTGAAGCTCGCACGCTACGCTAAACCAGTTCATAAGCTGTGCGCCCCCGTGAGCCATACGCGTTAATGCTGCATCCGCTACTTGCTTATTGAACGTCCCTGAAGCATCTGTCACAACAAACACTTCGTAGCCTGCTTTAATGGCCGAAAGCGCAGGAAAAGCAACGCAGACGTCTGTAACTACACCCGCGATGATCAGCTGTTTTTTGCCCGTTGCTTCAATGGCTTTAACAAAGTCTTCGTTATCCCATGCGTTGATTTGTCCAGGACGAGCTATCTTTGGCGCATCAGGAAACAAATCAACGAGTTCTTGCATGAGCGGGCCGTTGGGTCCATTTTCAAAGCTTGTTGTTAAAATAACCGGTAAATCAAAGAATTTAGCCGTATCACCAAGAGCTAATACGTTGTTTTTAAATTCATCAACACCATAGTCACGTACAAGGCCGGAAATAAGCCCCGTTTGGTGGTCAACTAAAAGCACGGCAGCATCATCTTTTGAAAGGCGAGAGTAAAGATCAGACATTTTATAATCCTCCTTAAATTAAGGCAAGTAAGGATACACGTACCTTTTCCATTCCTTACAAGCGGTCTATAATTTGAACGGTTTTTTGGATTTCATTTATGATCTGTTAGGTAAAACATCTATAGAAAGAAAAGTTATTTCTGAGGTGAAGGTTCGTGAGGTGTGTTCTCTTTCTTAATCTAGAACAGGAACAGGCGCTTGATCAATCCAATGAATGAACTGCTGTAAGTAGCGCTGAAGATAACGTTTTGTTGATTCATCAGTAAGTACTTTTTGTTGCGAATCAACTTTTTCATGAACTTGAGAAATCAGCATTTTTTGAAATGGTAAAACGTTGACTTGCATAGCTTCCAGTACTTCTCTCGTTTGCATTTGAGCAAAAGCCGTACCGAAGCCTCCTGGAGTTGCTCCAATGAGACCAACCGGTTTTCTGTTTAAAACAGAAGAAGTCCGAGGTCTTGATGCCCAGTCTAAGGCATTTTTTAACACTCCTGGAATTCCGGAGTTGTACTCTGGACTTACAATGATAACACCGTCAACATCTTGAATCGCAGCTCTAAAAGATGCGACAGATTCTGGTGATCCGTCAGCTTCTAAGTCTTCATTAAAAAAAGGCAGGCTGCTTATTTCAATCCAGCGATATTGAGCTGAGTCATCTAATGTAGTCAATGACTCAGCGATCATTCGGTTATACGAATTCTTTCGTAAACTTCCACAAATAAGACCAATAGTTTTTGTCATCTATTCACCTCCTTACTTGGAATTAATTTCATATTACCACGGTGTTTCAAATATAGATATTAGTTTTATATATAGATAAATTAATTCCTTCTTTGTACCTAATGTAGGGTTGAACTAGCGTTTTACTATTACTAAAAGAATTTTTTCAGTGAAATTCAGTCTAATTCTCTCACTTCAAAAGGAATCAAAGCTCTTTCAATTTGATCTCGATGGGTTTCGTACTGTTCAGGCAGCATGAGCTTTTCTCCCATTGTTTCATGTGATTCATCATGTGCAAAGCCTGGAGGGTCTGTTGCAATTTCAAATAGAATTTCTCCGTGTTCTTTAAAGTAAATCGCATTAAAGTAATTCCGATCTCGAACAGCCGTCACTCCGTATCCGCTATCGGCTACGTATTTCTGCCATTCCAACTGATCTTCATCATCTTTTGCTCGCCATGCAATATGGTGAACTGTTCCAACACCCATTTGCCCGCGTCCAATGGTTGTTAATTTTAAATCGATGACATTTCCAATGTCAGCTGATGATTGAAAACGTATAAAATCTCCTTCTTGCCCTACTTTTTGTAGACCCATTACGTTTTCTAATAATTGAGCTGTTTCATCAGGTCGAACGGATAATAACGTAGCGCCTCCGAATCCTTTAATAGCAACATCAGGTTTAATTTCACCAGCTTGCCACGTATTTTTTTCTCCTTCTTCTCTTTCAACAATTTCTAGATGTAAACCATGAGGATCATCAAACTCTAAATACTGCTCTCCAAATCGCTCCATCTTTGCAGCTGGAATCCCAAACTTAGCTAATCGTTGTTCCCAAAAGCTCATCGCACCCTTTGGAACCACATAGGAAGTTACCCCAACTTGCCCGTCACCTATTTTTCCTTGTCGTGCATTTGCCCACGGAAAGAATGTGATAATCGTTCCAGGTTTTCCGCCTTCATTTCCAAAGTAAAGATGATACGTTCCTGGATCATCAAAGTTCACCGTTTGTTTGACCAAACGTAATCCTAACACACCTGCATAAAAGTCAACATTTTCTTGAGGATGACCTACAATCGCCGTGATATGATGAATACCCGCTGTTTTTTTACTCATTACTACCATCTCCTTCGATACATTTTTCGCCATATGTTTCGTTATCCCTCTTAAAATTACAACTATTTATCGTGAATATCTCGAATTCGAGATATTAATCAAAAAATAAAAGCATCTTTCTTATTCCAACCCATTTTCTCTTTTAGAAAATAAAAGTATCTAGTGCATAATAACCTGGTCCTGCAATTGCTACACCGACTGCTACAACTAGCAGCGTAAGATTATATTCATATCCGTTTTGTGTTGCCCAGTATCCATTTGGACCGTGTACTTTCACAATCGCCATGACCATTGTTCCTGCAATTAAAAGCGCTCCAAGCGGCGTAAGAAGTCCTGCAGCAAATAAAGCCCCGCCTACTAGCTCTGATAATCCAGCCATTAACGCCATTCTAACACCCGGCTTCATTCCGATGGATTCAAACCAGCCTCCTGTTCCTTTTAGCCCGTGGCCGCCAAACCATCCAAATAATTTCTGAGTTCCATGTGCCATAAAAGATAATCCAATGACTAAACGTATTAACAATAAACCAATGCTCACCATTTTTTATTCCTCCTATTTTTTCATCACTTTAAAATCTCGAATTAAAATATCTTGAATTAAGGATAATTATAAAACCTTATGATTCCACTGTCAATATAAATTTTTATATTTTTTTGTAGCTAGTTGAAACGCTTAGCGACGTATTAAAAACATATTCATGATTTTGAGCGGATATGAGCATGGGAGAAGAAATATATAAGCTAAACGTTATTAATCATATTAAAAGAGGAAATAAGGATATAAAGTCATCAGGATGAGTAGCGGGAGCATTGCAAAGCGTATCGCGTATGACCCAAGTTCTAAAAAGAATTAAGCAAGGTTTATTTACTTTTCTGTGAAATATAAAAGTAATATCACTTATTCATACAAAAATGCACCCTACAAATGTAGCAGGATGCATTTCACTCAGTTTTCAGTATCTTTATTATTTTTTCTGCTGAAAAGTTCCTTAACACACTCAAATGATTAGAAAATATTCAGCAGTTTCTATTGGTCCAATTCCTTCAAGTACATAACTTGAAAATACCTCTAAATTTTAATAATAGGCAGCTGAAATAATAATAAGTTGGTTTAACTGAATACTTCTGATGACTCTAAAATAGCCATAACGCTTTGTACGGATTCGATTGAACGTTTTAACCCTTCATTTTCCTTTTCCGTTAAAGGAAGTTCAATGATATGTTCAATTCCATCTCCTCCTAGGATTGTGGGTACACCTAGGTAAAGATTATTACAGCCATATTCCCCTTCTAGATAAGCTACAGAAGGGAGAATTCGCTTCTTATCCTTTAGGATCGCTTCTGCCATTTGAACCATAGAAGCAGCAGGAGCATAATAGGCACTTCCATTTCCAAGCAGGTTAACGATTTCTCCTCCACCTTTGCGTGTTCGCTCTACAATAGCTTCTATACGTTCAGGTGAAATGATTTTATCAAGTGGAATTCCTCCGGCATACGAATAACGAACTAATGGTACCATATCATCTCCGTGGCCGCCTAAAACAAATCCTGATACATCTTCAACAGAGATATTTAATTCTTGAGCCACAAATGTATTAAAGCGGGCTGTATCTAATACACCAGATTGGCCTATTACTCTATTCTTAGGGAACCCCGTAGTTTTATAACAAACGTATGTCATTGCATCAACTGGATTACTCAATACAATAATATAACTGTTTGGTGCATGCTTTTTTACATTTTCCGATACTTCTTTCATAATTTTTGCGTTTGTTGAGACTAGGTCATCACGGCTCATTCCCGGTTTTCTTGGAAGTCCTGCAGTAATTAATACTAAATCTGCATCCTGAATGTCCTCATAGCTAGATGTTCCCTTAATATTAGCGTCAAATCCTTGGACTGGGCTTGCCTCTAACATATCAAGTGCTTTTCCTTTAGCCGGGTTAGTCTGGGAAGGAATATCAACTAACACTACGTCTCCAAGTTCTTTTTGTGCTATCATTAATGCTGCTGTGGCTCCTGTAAATCCCGCTCCAATTACAGCTATTTTTTTACGCTTAAATGCCATGATTTATCCCCCGTTCCTCGTCGTTTATATGTATGTTATTCTACTTTTTGATCTTCTTCTACAGCAGCAGAATCTGCTTTTGCTTTATATTGAATACTGGATTTTGTTTTAGCAGCAGATGATTTTTTAGTCGCTTTATTGTCTTTAGGTGTCTCCTTTGACTGCAATTCTTTATTTTCATCTTTTAATAGGCTATTTCCAACCTCTTTATCAGGATGGGGAATTACATGTGCTGAAACTAATTCTCCAACGCGAGCCGCTTCTTCTTTTCCCATATCTACAGCTGCCTGTACTGCACTAACATCACCTTCAACTAACACTGTCACAAGAGCTGCATCCACTTTTTCTTGCTTCACTAAGCGAACATCAGCTGATTTTAGCATCGCATCCGCTGCGACGATCGAACCTATTAAGCCTCTTGTTTCAATCATGCCAAGCGCTTTAGCCATTCTCTCCACCTCTTTCTATATCAACAGAGTCTATAATCCCGATAATAATTGCATCAATGGGTAATGGGGTGTCGGATGCCATATGTGCTGCGGCACTTCCTTGCGTAACCATTACCTTATCACCAATCCCCGCTCCAATACGATCAACTGCAATAAAAGAAGAGTCGTTATTCGATTTATTTAAAAGTTCCGGTTGAACAACTAAAAATTTTAAACCGCGTAAATTATCTTCTTTTCTTGTTGCCCAGACGTTGCCAATTACCGTCCCTATTTTCATAAAACATCCGCTCCCTCTATGTCTATCACGCAAATTTCTTTTCCTAATTCTCTTGCTGTATCGCGTGCTAAAGGAGTGATAATCGTTTTAGGTGAAACAGTAATTTTTTCTTCTTCTACTAATTTCACATGTCTTTGGGTTAACACTCGTTCTGTAAATGATAAAGAATGTCTGTTTAAGCCTGATTGCAAAAATCTCTCAAACGATTGGATTTTCACCCCAAAGCCTTCTAATGTATTTTTATAAGCGATTAAATGGGCTGCATATTTGTTGTTTACTGGCTTTTTTTGATTAGTAGATAGCAAGACGTTTCCTAAAGTTACAGAAGGAATGAGTGAAACAGAAATTCCTTCTAGCAAAGCCTCAGCTAAAAGAGAACTTTCTAGTGTATCTGTCATGCCAAGCGCTCCTTTTACTAGCAGGTCTTGCTTTGCTTCTGCAAATAAAATACCTTGTATATCTTTTGGAAGGTTTTCTTTTTGGTCATCGCTGTAAACCAGTGTCCAGCTTGTTTCTAGCTTTTTGATTTGAATTGGATCAATTGCTGCTGCCTCTTTCACGATCAGCAGCTTTGGCTTTACATTTAGGTGCTGCTTGTCTGATTTATCTAACCGTTTCAAAACTTCTACTACAATTTGTTCAATCAGAGCATGATGGTTCATAAAGCTTCCTCGTATTGAGAAAGAATCCCTGTAGCTCCGGTAGAAATTAGTCCGGCATTCGCTTCATCTGTATCAATATGCATTTCAAGCTTGAACTTTGGTGAAACTCGAATTAATACACGTTCTAGCGTAGTAGGTCTTTCTCCTTGAGAGGTAATGCGAACACACTGACCATTTTTTACACCATAAGCTTCAGCATCATCCGGCGTCATATGAATATGAGCTCGTGCAACGATTAAGCCTTCTTTCTTGTAAATGCTCCCCTTTGGTCCAACTAATGTAATCGCTTCTGAATTCTTTATATCTCCAGACTCACGTAGTGGAGGAGCCGCACCAAGTTTAATTGAATCAGTTTTACTGACCTCCACTTGAGTTATACTCCTTGCTGGGCCAAGGACTCGCACCTTTTCGATGCTTCCTTTAGGCCCCACAATAGTAACCGTTTCATTCGCTGCAAATTGACCAGGCTGAGACAGGTCTGATTTTTTTGTTAGTTGGTACTCTTCTCCAAAAAGAGTTTCTACATCTTCTATACTTAAGTGACAGTGTCTAGCAGATACAGCCATTGGGACTGTATTGCTTTGCTTGGTTGTTTGACTTAACTGCTGAACAACCTCTGCTACAATCGATTGAATGGCCTGCTTATTCATGCGCTATGCTCCTAACTTTTTAAGCTTATAGTTCACTATCGATTTTCGGTAAAATACTTTCTAATTCATTGTGTGGACGTGGGATAACATGAACGGAAATAAGTTCTCCAACGCGCTGTGCAGCTGCCGCACCAGAATCTGTCGCTGCTTTTACCGCGCCTACGTCACCGCGTACTAAAACCGTTACAATTCCTCCACCTACGTGAACTTTACCAACTAAATGTACGTTTGCTGCTTTTACCATTGCGTCTGCTGCCTCTACTGATGCTACTAATCCTTTTGTTTCAATCATTCCTAATGCTGTTAGTTCTCTTGCCATTTTTAATTCCCCCTAATTAGTTTGTTTGATATTTTTGAAGTGCTTGATTAACCATTTCAGAAATTGCTGCCGAATCAATTGGTCCCTGTGGCTTTAATTGATTCATAACTTCGTTGACAATTTCCTGTACCTCTTGATGATCTTTTATATCTGATGAAGCAGAGGTAAAAGATACGGATGGTTTTGGAATTGTCACCTCTTTTGTACCATAAGCCATTCGCTTAATATTTAATAAATGGCAAGCGGTTACATTGTCTGACGTAATGTTGCCTCCGAATGAACCGCATCCTAGTGTAAAGGATGGTTTAAGTCCAGTCGTACCACCCACAGCTCCCACTGACGAGAGTGTGTTGACCATCAATCTTGAGACCGGCATTTCAAGAGCAAACGTTTTAGCTACCGCATCATCGTTTGTATGAAGTGATAAGCTGTGACCTCTTCCTCCAAGATTTAATAAGCTTAAACATAATTCCCTTGCTTGCTCTTCGTTCTTAGCTGTATACAATGGGAAGATAGGTGCTAGCTTTTCAATCGAAAACGGTACATCCTTTGCCACCTTTGTTTCTTCGGCAACTAAGATTCGTGTATCAGAAGGTACTGTAATACCTGCCATTTCAGCAATTTTCACAGCATTTTGACCAACAATATTTGGGTTAAGCTTCTTTGGAATCGGTGAAATCACTTTTTCCATTTTGGCTTTCTCTTCTGAATTTAAGAAGTAGGCCCCGTTATTCTTTAATTCTCTAATAGCCATTTGTTGAATATTAAGATCAACAACAATCGCTTGTTCGGTTGCACAAATCGTACCGTTGTCGAACGTTTTGCTATCGACAATCATTTTTACTGCTTGGTCAACCTTCGCTGTCTTCTCAATATATACAGGTACGTTTCCTGGACCTACACCATAAGCTGGTTTCCCAGAACTATACGCTGCGCGAACGAGACCACTTCCACCTGTTGCTAAAATTAAATTCACATCTTTATGCTTCATTAATTCGTTAGTTGCTTCCATAGAAGGATTAGAAATCCAACCAATAAGCCCTTCAGGAGCTCCTGCTTCAACTGCTGCACGGGAGCAAATTTTAAGCGCTTCTACTGTACAGTTCATTGCCCGGGGATGAGGGCTGACTACTAGAGCATTTCTAGTTTTTAAACTAATTAATGTCTTGAAGATAGCCGTTGAAGTTGGGTTAGTTGTCGGAATAATTCCAGCAACGACTCCAAAAGGAGAGGCAACTTCTACAACTTTGTTCGCTCTATCTTCGTGAACAATACCTACTGTTTTTTCGTTTTTAATTGATTCATAAACAGCTCTAGATCCTACCTCATTTTTAATTTTCTTATGTTCTACAACACCCATTCGCGTCTCTTCAACAGCCATTTTCGCTAATTCCAATGCTTTAGAATAAGCTGCTTCGGCAACTCGTTCAACGATACGATCTACTTGTTCTTGTGAAAAATCTAAGTATACCTGCTGTGAGGCTTTTGCCTTTTCCACTGCATCTCGCATCTCTTGTAAAGATTGAAGATCTTTATCAAACTGCACATCCAACAACTCCTTTCTACTGTCTATAAGCTTTTTAATAATGAACTGGATTTCTTGCAATGTCTAAAATAGCCTGGCGAAACGCATCAGCAGCTGCTTGACAGGCTGATTGAGATCCTGTTAAAAACCCACCGCCAAAATTTGTTTCAGAAGGAGGGCCAAAAAATTTCACAAGTTCTACATCAGCTGCTTTAAGCGCTACATCAAGTCCATACATAGCCTCTAGTGGAGGGGCAATTAAATAAGCGAGTGGTTCGCCAATATCGATTCCTGCTTCTTTAGAAAGGTAAGAACCTGTCCTTGCCACCACATGTGCATACAGCGCATGATTTTTTTCTTCATCTAATGCTTCAAAATAGGCATCTGATTTCGTCACTTGTAAAATGGCATCAATGCCAGCTTTAACTTCATCTGGACTTGGACCAGCTAATACACCAATCATTTCACCTGATAGCGGACCTGACGCATGAGCAGCACCAGCATAAAAGGAACGGGCATAAGCTACTTCAACATCTGCTCTTTTGGTGGCTTCGTCTAAAGCTGTATAGCCTACGTCATCAATACTTGATGTAAACATGGCTAAACTTCTATGGTAAGGCTGCAAATTAAACTGTTGAACTAAGGCGTCATCCACATTTGGAATCACACGAACAGCTAAAATGTCAGCGTGGATACGTGTTAAAGCCACTCCTATTCACCTCTATTGTTCTTTTTGAACAAGCGATACTCCGCTAGCTTCATATTTTAAAATTTTTTGAACCAATGTACCGAGATAAGCACCCGCTTCAACTGGAGGAATGCCGCCTTTATGAATATTGGAAACCACCATTCTCTCAGCTTCAATCATTCCTTTTCTCGGTTCATAGCATAAATAGGCACTTAAGGATTCTGCACTTATAAGTCCTGGACGTTCTCCAATTAAAAGTACCACCACTTTTGGCGTCAGAAGTTCACCAATGTCGTCCATTACAGCGACTCGACCTTTTTCTATGTAAAAGGGAACGCCTACATCTAAATCTGCGCTTTTTAAGGACTGTTGAAGAGATAAGTAAACATCTTCGACATTCTCCTCAATGGCCTTGGAGCTTAAACCGTCAGAAACAATAATTTGAACAGTTGGTGATTTGGTACATCTTTCTTGAATGTACTTTTTTGCTTCGTCTGATAGCTTTCGTCCATAATCGGGTCGGCGAATGTATACTTCTTTATCCGTTACCTGAGTATTTACTTTAAATAAATTCAGCCGTTTTAAAAGGTCGTCGTTCACATTGCCATACACAGCGTCAACGGCTGCTGCATGGTCATAGCGGAATTTCAGCCATGTTTCTGTTCGTGGACGTAAACCTGCTCTGCCAATCCCGATTCGGGCAGGTGTTTTCTGAATCAATGTGTCTAATTCTTCTTGATTCACTGGATTTTTAATACCAGACACCTGCTGTTTTGATTCAATATCTTCTTCCTGTTGAATAGCCATTTTACTTTCAGGCAGAGATGTTGAATTATTTTCTTGAATATTCGGAAATTTAATTAATTCCTTTACCGAATCATCTTCTACTACTTCAGCTAGAGGACCATTAATTACTTTCTTATTTGCACTGGATGTATGAGCCCAAAAAGTTACGCTGCTTTGACGATCGTCAGTAGGAAAGCTTTGTTCGAAACTAGATTGTTTTTCTAGTTTTTCGACAATGGATCGTGTAATTTTTTCAATCAATTCAGGATTCATCTTCTTTATCACCTACCTTGTAAAAATACTTGGATCTCCTGCATATTTACTTAATTTCCCTTGTTCAAAAATCCCCATTTTCTCGAGCCACTCTGCAAACAAAGGAGAAGGCTGTTTCCCCATCGTTTGCCTTAAAGTCGCTACATCATGGTAGCTCATTGATTGGTAGTTAAGCATACAATCATCACCCATTGGTGTTGCGATAATAAAATTAACGCCTGCAGCTGTTAGCAATACACCTAGATCTTCAATATCATTTTGATCTGCTTTAATATGATTGGTGTAACAAATATCTACACCCATTGGAATTCCATGCATCTTTGCCATAAAATGATCTTCTAAGCCTGCGCGAATAACTTGCTTGTTGTTGTATAAGTACTCAGGTCCAATAAAGCCAACCACGGTATTTACAATGTAAGGGTCGTAATGACGTGCAAACCCATAGTTACGCGACTCTAACGTTAGCTGATCCATTCCAAAGTGCGCTTCAGCTGATAGCTCGGAACCTTGTCCTGTTTCAAAATATAAGCACTGAGGCCCTGTTCCTGTTCCGTGACTCTTAGCTAATTGATTTGCCTCTTCTAGTAAGGCAGCGCTGATTCCAAATGAACGGTTAGCGGCTTCTGTTCCAGCGATACTTTGGAAAATCATATCCGCTGGTGCTCCTTGTTCAATGGCTTTCATCTGAGTCGTAACATGAGCTAAAACACAGTTTTGAGTTGGAATCTCCCAATCATTCATAAAGTTTTTTGTGGCGTGGAGCAGCCGTTTTACACTTTCAACCGAATCATCTACAGGGTTAATACCAATAACGGCGTCTCCAATTCCGTAAGACAGCCCTTCTTTTAACGAAGCAATCATGCCTTCTACATTGTCTGTAGGATGGTTAGGCTGCAGTCTAGAAGCTAAGACTCCTTTTTGGCCAATCGTAATATTGCATTTTGTTAAAATTTCAATCTTATTTGCTGCGTGAACCAAATCAAGATTTGACATTAGCTTTGCTACTGCAGCAATAATTTCACTATTTAACCCTCGACTAATCCTCTTTAAATCCTCACCCGTTGTTTCATCGCTTAAGATATACTCTCTAAGCTCTGCTACGGACCAATTTTTCATTGATTGATAGATGGGCTCATTGACTTGATTTTCAATAATTTGAGATACTTCGTCTTCTTCAGGTGAAATCATTGGATTTTCGCGAATATCAGCAAGTGTTAATTCGCTAAGCACCTCTTTTGCAGCAATTCTTTCTTGAACGGTTTCTGCAGCTAAACCTGCCAGCCGGTCACCAGACTTTTCTTCATTTGCCTTAGCGAACAAATCTTTTAAATCAGAAAATTGATAAACAGCACCTAAATAATGTGTATGTAACTTCACCAGTGAAGCCCCCTTTCTTATGAATGGAACGTAAGGGTTTTGACTACTACCGGTACTACGCTTGTTTGTAGCAGCTGACCAATATCTAAGTAATCACCGTGTTCCACCTTAATTTGATCAATACAAATAATGCTTTGCGACGAATCTTGAGCAACAAGCGTTTGGCCCAATACCTTGGCATGGTCGCTCTCAAGAACAATAATGAGCGGCTGATCTCTTTTGTTTTTTTGTTTCACCGCTTCTAGCAGACCTTTTGCCAATTGTTGAATATCTCGAAATCCTACGTATGGAAGCCCAGATAAGTACAAGGCAAAATTTTGTCCCTCCTGTTGTGGGTCATGTATCTCAATTGCATCTTTTACAGCATCCTTTAAGTGATGAACACTTTTTTGAAACCCATCCTTAAAAGAAATTTGATAAACGGGTACATTTCGTACAGGTAAATCTTTGGTTTCTACTTGAATCGTGGCTCCACTGATTTCAGTCGTTTGTGTACCAGCACCAAGAACAGTTGCGCGAACGGTTTCATCAGGCTGAATCCATGACCATCCTTTCAAACTCTGACTACCCCTTAAAGAGTCCGCAAGCATCATTCCTATGTCTTGGTAAGGAGCTTGTTCAAAACCTTTAGATTCATATTGATAGAGGCACTCACTGATTCCACCAGAAAACATAATGACATCAATTTCTTCTTTCCAATTCGGTTCATGACCTAAAAGCAGTACCTTGTCTTCTGCTGTCATGGTACGTGTTAGCATTCTACTAATCACATCGGCCATATAATTTGTTATATTCTTTATCTCTTTTTCCACCATTACGTCACCTGTTGCAAGAGTACTATTCCACTCTCTTAATAGGTTTCTAACGGGTGGCGAAATATTGCTGATTTTATCTTCCGAAAACTCTATCAGCCTGCCTCCTATGTGCAGTGTGCAGGTTCCACACAGCCTTCCCATTCGATAAACTGCTACATTAGCTGTTCCCCCGCCAATATCTACATTGGCAATAGTTTTGCTCATTTTTTTAGAATATTGATAAGCTCCTGATCCTTTTGCTGCAATAATTCCCTCTAAATCAGGACCCGCAGTTGCAACTAAAAACTCACCGGCATGATTTGAAAGATGGTGAATCATTTCTTCCGCATTTTGCTTAGTTGCTGTTTCACCTGTAATAATCACGGCACCTGTTTTAATATCTCCAGAACCAACGTTTGCTTTATCATACTCATTTCTAACAAGCTTCTCTATTGCTTCAATATCGATTGTTGTTGATGTGAGAAGTGGTGTCCGATAAATCGGGCTACGATGAATAATTTTTTTATCAATAATCTCAATACGCGGCAAGTGTGTTCCTCCTGCCATATTCATCAGAGAAAATTGACTTAACACAATTTTGGTTGTGCTTGTTCCTATATCAATTCCTGCGCTGATAATCTCCTCTTTTAGCGGTTCGTATTGTTTCATATCCCTCCACCTCATCAACCTTCAATCAGCAAAAGGTTTTATTCATTACTGATTGCTAATTAGTCGTGTTTTAGTTAAATAAAAAAGGCACCTCATACGAACTATCCCCTAAAAGATAGCTGTATAAGGCGCCTTTGCCCGTGATTTTTTTGTATATTTAGAATATAACTGATTTTTCACAAAATGTAAAGGTTTTCATTAAAAAATAATATATTTCGATTTCCAGTTATCAGTATACTGTTTCATCTCTTGTAAAGACTGACACTGTACCAAAGCTCGAACCTCTTCAAGCCCTTCTTTATTGCGAGAAGAAGTGACAACAATAGGACCATTTACAACTACTTGCCTTGCTTTTTTAATAGCTAAGCTCACATCAGCATCTTTTGCATCACTTTTTGTAATGACCCCAATAGCTAACTTATTAATGCCTGTACTAAAATTAGGTGGAAAGACTGTCTTTTTCTTTGTGGCGTCCTGCAAATATAACACATGTGTAACTTCAAGAGCGGTTGCCATAATATTTTTATAAAAAAAAGGATTTTCAACATATTCTCCAGGTGTATCAACAATCCAATCATAATAGATTAAAGCTTGTGTTTTAACTGCCTCGACCGGCTTTCCAAGCAGAGCATTTGTTAATGTCGATTTGCCGGCACCAATTGAGCCAATGAGCATGGCTCTATTTTTTTTATGCATACGTCTTCCCTCCCTACTATACAATTAGGATTTTGTAATAATTGAAGGCGTGTACCCTAATGTTTCTGAGAGAAAACGATTGATTTCTCTCATGGCCATATCCACTTCCGAAACGCTTCCTACAATAACAAGACTTCCTGTAAAACGATCTAAAAAACCTAACTGAACATGTGCAGCTTTTGTAGCCAAATCCCCTGCAATAATAACCGTTTCGCTTGGAGTTAATGTTAAAATACCTAAAGCTCCTTCTTGTTGTATACCTAATTTTTCGAACATATCCGGATCTGGATTTGCAATTAAATGGCTCAATGTAATTTGTTTTCCCGGCACAAACTCTTGAATAAAACGCTTTTTTTCTTCACTCATAAAAAATTACCTCTCCCTTATCGTACAAATTCTATACAATGCTTACATCACTTGTGTCTTACTGCTTTTTTCTTCTACCTTTTCATTTTCTTCAGCTGCTGAACTTAAGTACTCGTCTTTTCCAATAATGCCTGCTTCACGATCCTTCCTTTCTAGCTCTAAGGCTTTTGGAACAGATAGCCAATATGCTAAACCGATGCCTATTACACCCGCAGAGAACTTCCCGATAATAACTGGGAGAATTAATGTCGGCTGGAAATTGGCTGTAAAGGATAAATGATCTCCTAATAAAAATGCCGAGCAAACTGCAAACGAAATATTAATAACTTTGTCTTTTGGAGGCATGCTTCGAATGAGCTTAAACATCGCCAAAATATTAGCAATTGTAGCTAAAATACCTGCACTGCCTTCTTTACTTAATCCAAGTTTTTTCCCTACAGCTTCAAGCGGCTTTCCTGCATATTTTTGAAGCAAATAAACCATTGGAAATGCACCAGCAAGCATAATGCCAATATAACCTGCTGTTTCTAGCGCACGGAATTGATCCGCTTTATCTGCCATGATCGGATGAAATCCCCAGCTTCCAAATAGATGAGAGAATAAGCCTGTAAAAATTTCAACAATGGAAAAAACAAGAACTAGCTTAATTCCAGCATCCATGATACGCCCAAACCACATAAACCCTTTAATCATTAAATCAGGCAAGAAATATAGTCCTACCGCTAACAGCACAACAAATAATAAAAGTGGAGATAAATTCAAAATAATTTTCAAATAACTTATCGTAAATTCGTATGTTGAATCACTTGTAGTGGAAATAATTTTACGCACATCAGAATTGGTTACCATAATTAAAACACTTGAAATAAAAGCCCCAATTGGAATCGTTAACACACCTGACATAACGCCGAGCGCCATATATTTATGGTCGCGTTTATCAAGCATGGCAAGTCCTACTGGAATCGAGAATACAATGGTTGCTCCGGCCATAAATCCTACTATCATAGCCATGACCCATCCTTCATACGACTCTTTTAATACGTGTGCTAATTGATATCCTCCCATATCCGTTGCTAAGATAGAGGTTGCAGCGATAGCAGGATCTGCCCCAATAGCTGAGAAAAAAGGACCGCATACCGTACTAATAAACCACGAAAGATATGGAGTTGCAGCCATGATACCAGCCGCTGGTATAAAAATATACCCGATAGAATGTAACCCTTCCATGAATTGCTTTCCTAATCCTTCATCACTATTTCTAATCGCAGCAATAGCCCCACACACTGCACAAGTCATGATAATATAAATCACGATTTTCCCAATGATAACCACACCCAATTCCCCCTATATGATGATTTTTATTTAAATAGATAATAGTTTAACTATTTCTATCTATTTAAAGCGTATGAAGTAACCTGTCAAGAGCTTTGCTACTAGAGAAAGATTAAAATTGTTCCCTTAAAAAAGACAAAAAGGTGCCAGGTGGTTTTTTATCACTTAAAACCACTAAGCACCTTTGCTCAAACTATTTACTTGTACAGTGAGGTTAAGTTCCATATTTCTCAATGATGTGTTTTGCTAACTTCTCTAGTGTAACCTGCTTTTTCATGCTAATAGTCCGCATTTTTTTGAAAGCACGATCTTCTGTTAAATTATATTTATCCATTAAAATTCCTTTTGCTTTTTCAACAATTTTTCGTTTCTTCAGTTCATTATTCATTTCCTGAACTTTTTGCTCATACATTTTTGCATTTTCTGCTTGCTGTAGAGCGATTTCAACTGCTGGAATTAAATTTGATTCAGCTATCGGTTTTACTAAATAGCCTACTATATTCGCTTTTTTTGCTTTATCAATAAACTCCCTCTGGCTGTATGCTGTCAACAGCAGAATAGGAATATTATATTTATTTGAAATAATTTCACTTGCTTTTAGTCCATTTAACTTAGGCATTTTTATATCCATAATAATCAGATCTGGCTTTAGTGCAAAAGCTAATTCAACCGCTTTTTCTCCATCTCCAGCTTCTCCTACTATTTCATAACCATTATCAGAGAGCATCATTGATAAATCTAGTCGTACAATTGACTCATCTTCAACAATCATAATTCGTTTAGTCACGGTGTCCGCCTCTTTCTAATGGGAACCTAGCTGATGCCATGGTGCCATTTGCAGTTCTCTCAATCGAAAATTGACCAGATAAATCGTGAGTGACCATCATGGTAACTATATCTAATCCTAAAGATGGTTTGGCTTCTTTTGAGTATCCAACACCATTATCTTTAATTGTAACCTCTATCTCACAGTTATTCTGTTGAAAAGAAACGTGAACCTTACCTTCTTCTCGCCCCTTAAACGCATGTTTCATACAGTTTTGAATGAGCTCATTAATAATTAATGCTATGGAGACAGCTTTATCCGACTTTGTAAAAAGCTGAGTGCCCGAATATTCAATTGAAATATTTTTATTTTCATCCGTAGAGCTATACACTAGCATATTACCAATTTTCTCAATCAAACTAAGAATATCTACATTGTCTACACTAGAGTTGGAAAGAATAATCTCGTACACAGAAGCGATACTTAAAATCCGGTTAAGACTCTCGACAAAATGAGCCTTGCTTTCTTCAGGAAGGCCCCTTCTCATCTGGAGCCTTAATAAACTCGCAATAGTCTGTAAATTATTTTTGACGCGATGATGAATTTCTTGAATCATGACTGATTTGACAACAAGTTCTCTTTCTCTCTCTCTAAGTTCAGTCATATCTCGAAATGTAATAAAAGCGCCATTCGTTGGATTTTCTTGTTTTAAACTAACTTTTTTGACTTGAAACACCTTATTTAAAATGGTCACTTCGTGCATAAACAACTTTTCTGGATGATAAAATAACTCTTCTAAACAAGGAAAATATTCGATGATTTGATTGCCTGTCTTACATTCTGAGGAACAGACTTCAGAAACCAAATTAAAAGCAGCAGAATTAAAATATAGAATGTGTAAATTAGGATCAATAAAGAAAAGTGCCTCTCCAATAAACTCTGGAATAAGCGAAGCATTTTCTGTCATCTCCATTAAAATTTCGCTTAACGTATCATTTGTATTTGATAGCGTTTTCATTTTTTCTTGACGTTCAACTACTTCACTGATATCTTTCTCCATAATCAATGTAGCAATTACACGATTATTAAATCCTTTAATAGGAACCACACTTTGTTCTACCGTTTTTCCTTCTTGTGTTAAGGCACGATTTAAAGACATCGGTTTTCCATTTTGCAGCGTGTAAAATACTGCTGGTTCAAACGCTTCGTACACAAATTTCCCTGCGACTGGACGTTCATAAACTGACGGTGCAGTTTCTGGTGCAGCTTCTGCTACTACAACTGCATGCTGTCCTTCTTTTGTTAAACAATCGATAAACACATTTGCTCGGTTTAAATCAGCAATAAGCGGCAAATTTTTAGCAACTTCATCAATCTTTTGAATATCGACTTCTGCTAGATTTGTATGAAGTCTGCATAAAGAATTTAAGGATAATGTATGAGTCATATGTAAACTCCTAGCTGCTTTTAAACATTTAAGCATTAAAATATTAGAATATAATAAGTATTATATTTTTCTGAACTTTCTTTGTCAATGACCCATTTTGACGCGAAAATATTTACTTTATGAAGGAAACCTTATTTCTTCTATGACTTATCACTTCTTTTTCTAAAGGTAAAAGTGGAAGATGTTGGTATACACTCCAGTTTAATTCGCATAGATATAGTCCCTGGGCTTTAAAGCTTTTTACATAAAAATTAGTATTCTGTTATTTTGTTAGTAATAGCTTATGATAGTGAGTTTTGGATTTTTTAAAAAGATAAAATCAACTACAGAGCTGCTTAATAAAAAGAAATACTTAATAAAATCAAGTAGCAAAGGGGCGTTTTAATACGATGTCAGTGTGGATAGGAATATGGATTGCTATGTTTGTTGCCATATTTGGGGGCACATATTCCGGATATAGGTTAAATAAGAAAAGGAAAGAAGCAGAGAAAAAAAGAGATCATACAGCACGATAGCAAACTGTATGATCTCTTTTTTTAGCCTTTTTTACATCTATATGGACGAATAAGGTTTTATTTTTACACGCGGGTAGGCACTTTGCAAAGCTACATCATAGTTTAACTCTTACTTCCGTACCGTCAGCAGCTTTGACATCTACTAGAACCATTCCCTTATGTTTCTTTAGTTCCTTAACGATAGGCTTTAGCAATCTTTTATCGATTATCGGAAAAGTAAAATTCAGCTCTTTTCTT
Source organism: Priestia sp. MDV22-iso46 (assembly GCF_058629175.1). Taxonomy (NCBI): domain Bacteria; kingdom Bacillati; phylum Bacillota; class Bacilli; order Caryophanales; family Bacillaceae; genus Priestia; species Priestia sp. MDV22-iso46. Next base: position 33,643 of record NZ_JBZVWT010000003.1, on the reverse strand, counting down.
TTAAAATGTTCTTTTGTCCATTTATCTGCATGCTTCTGGATAAATTTTGAAAAAACAACGCTGATAACAACGTTTAAAAGAGCATATGGAATAGGGATGTTAAACCGAGCTTCTTTGGTTTTCACTTTTACATGAATCATAAGCGAACCATTACTCAATAATGACTGAAACGGTATCGCCGTTTGCCGATTTAATATCAACAATTTGACCATCTAACTCGTTTTCAATTGCTTCAACAATAAGGTTTATGTCTATATCTTTTACATATTTTTCTGATTGAGGAATACTCGCTGCGATGCTGTGTCCAGCCATTAATACCAGCTTGACAAGTTTGATAGGCAAATTAACCTTCACATTATCGTTTTCAGTTGACACAACTCGAATTTTTAACGTTTTATCTAAATACACATTTGGTTTCTTCAAAAGCGTATTTCCTGTTTCTTCTTTCTCTTTTAATACTTGAATCAGTTCTGATCCCTTTTCCGCATCAATTTTGCCTTCTTGAACCATTGTTAACACTTTTGTAATTTCCTCTTTCATAAAAAATCCCTCCCTATTCTCCTTTTAAAAGCTTAATGGCTTCTTCTGCTGTAATTTCACCATTTTCTAACATAGACACAACTTTTTTCTCATCTACTTCATTTTTCTTCTTCTCTACATACCCAAGAGATGAAATGATGTCAGTAAGCTTGCCTCGGACGGTTGGATACGAAACGCCCAGTTCCTTTTCCACTTCTTTGATATTTCCTCTGCAGGTTAAAAATACTTCTACAAAATGAAGCTGATCACTTGATAAGGATGCCAGTTTAGATAATTCAAACTCATTTTCAATTGTCGTGTGACAATGAGTGCACTGCAGCTTTGTAATTTTTAATGTTTCACTGCAAACAGGACAATTTGTAATTACTTTATAAGCCATAATCAAATCTCCTTCTTTTAGTTAATTTGATTATATAACAAATATTTAATATTAAAAACAATAAAATTAAATAATTTTATATTGAAAATTAAATATATTAACTTTAATTTTAAAAATATTGATAAATTGCTCTAAAACCAAAACAATAAGAGTCCAGATGCTTCACATCTAAAAAAGTAAACAAAAGATAAAAATGTTTATTTTTGTAAAAATATATCGTAAAATACATTTGGTACTATAAAATTATTACTGGTACCAAATGGAGGTTTTTTATGAAAGAAAGAATTACACAAGAAGCCATTTTTTTAATTCAGCAAAAAGGGGTGTCTTTTACTATTAGCGATTTGGCTAAGAATTTAGGAACGAGCAAACGAACCATGTACCAACATTTCAGCTCCAAAGACGACATCATTGACTCGATAATTGAAAATCTCATCCTACAGATCAAGAACAAAGAAGAAGAAATCTTCCATGATGAAAGTCTAAGTTTACCGGAAAAGATTACTCAAGTTCTTATATGTGTTCCTGAAGAGTTTAGCACAATGGACTTTCGCCTATTAGCAGATTTAAAACGGCTTCACTATAATCAATGGGTTAAGATAGATGACTTTCTAAAGCAAGAGTGGGATCTAGTGGTAAAACTTATGGAAGAAGGCATAGAAACCGGAGTTATACGTGAAATTAATTTACAACTGTTTGTAGAGCTATACTTGGGCGCAATCAACCAAATTTATCAGCCAAACTTCTCGCTAAACACTAAACTCACAATGAGTGAAATATTAAAATCTGTTATGGATATTCTTTTGAATGGCATTTCTATAAAAAAATAAGGTGGCGAAAAGATTTGCATTGGATTTATCTATGTTTAGCTATTCTTTTTGAAGTAGCTGGTACAACGTCCATGAAATTATCAGACGGTTTTACTAAAGTTATACCAAGTGTGCTACTTATACTTTTTTATATTTGTAGTTTGTGCTTTTTAACGTTAACTTTAAAAAGTTTAGAGGTTTCAATCGCTTACGCTGTTTGGTCAGGGATGGGGATTATAATTATTACGCTAATTGGATTTATGTACTTTAATGAAAGTGTAAGCCTGCTAAAGATTGTTGCTATAGCTCTAATCATTATCGGTGTAGTGACATTAAATATGACGGGGGAAAAAGAAGCTAATACTAGTAAATCAACTTTGGAAGAACACATGAGGTAAAAAGATGAAATATTTAAAACCTTTTTTTCTTGTCACAGATATAGGATTTATTATCTATTGGATTGTTACTTACTTTGAATGGATACCCAAAAGTGCAGCCTTCAAAGATTATGATAACCCTATAGTCATGGCTTGGAACTGGTCGTTCTTCCCTCTAGATATTCTTATTTCATTCACTGGCTTATTTAGCCTATATTTATACAAGCTGCATAGAGAATCATGGAAAGGATACGCTTTAATTTCTCTAGTGTTAACATTTTGCTCAGGGCTACAAGCTATTGCGTATTGGGCATTTATTAAAGATTTCGATTTCACATGGTGGGCTTTTAATTTGCACTTGATGATTTACCCTCTATTCTTTATAAAATTACTTATAAAAGATAACGGCAATCAAAAAAGCAACCTTTCCTTATAATGAACGTTTTAAAAATTGTAAGAATTAATGAATAGCAGCATTCACTAATAAAAGAGGTAAGATTGGCTTAATCTTACCTCTTGGAACTTGCTCTTTTATGGTGCAATATCTTCTAAAACCTTTTCACGTGTTTCAATCATCTTAAATGCCATAAATGCACCTACTGCAGCTACACAAGCAAACAGAACAAAAACAGAGGTAATTCCCTTAGCGCTTAACACAAAGCCAAGTATCGTAGGAGCAATAGCCGAAGCTAGTCGCAGCCATGCTGTCGCAAACGCGATTCCAAGTACTCTCATACGTGTTGGATAAATTTCTGGCGTGTAGAGATAGAGTAGAACCGTAATTGTTCCCATAACGCCGTAAGCTGCTGAACCTAAATACATAACACTTTCGGCAGATTTGGCACCATTAAACCAAAGTGTCGTTAAAAGTAATCCTACAACAAGAAAAGCAATAGTTGCCCACCTTTTACGGCCAACTCTATCAATAAGTAAGGCGCAAGCAAACACAGCCACTGTTTGAATCACATTCGTTAGTGACGCTGCGTGTAGAGAATCCTCTAATGGAAGATTATAAACTGTTTTATATAAACTTGGGAGCCAGTTGTTAAGTCCATTCGCAACAAAGTAGGAAGAAAACCAAAGTGTCCAGACAATTAGCGTTCTACTGCGGTAAAAAGGGGAAAATAATTCTTTCCAATTGCCTTTTACTACAGCTTGAGGTGCACTAATTTTTGCTTCTATACGTTTATCCGTACTCGATTCAATTTCTTCAATTACTCGTTCTGCTTCGTCAAACCTGCCCTTTGAAATTAACCAACGAGGCGATTCACGCAGCTTAAAGAAAAATAAAAAGACAATTAATCCGCCGATACCACCGATCAAAAACATCCACTTCCACCCAAAGCTAGGTACAACTAAAGCACCAATCTGCGCGGATATCATTAACCCTAGCGGAAAAATCATCTCATACAGCATAAAAAAACGTCCCCGTCCTTGTGCAACTGAAAGTTCATTTATATAAGCTGCAGCAACAGGAACTTCACCACCTACTCCGATGCCTTGTACGAACCGCAGCCACATAACACCTTTAGCTGCCTTTTACCTTTAATTGTATACGTTCCAAGAAGTGATAAACCTAAATTATTTTACATAATATACATGTTGTTATGAATATGCCTTACCTATCAAGTACTACTTTTTCACCAGTCTCTGCAGATGTCCGAACCGCATCCAATAGCTGATGAAGCTTAACGGCATCATTGAAGTTGGGAATTTGACCTCTATTTTCGAATATATCTTTTGCCAACATATTATAAGCCTTTTCAACATAGCCTTTTGGATTATTATCTTTTACTGAAGATACGTTTATTTCTTCAAAATAAACACCTTTAGCACTTAATAAATAAGTAGGATATTTAACTTTTTCGACTTTGAGATCACCAAATTGCACGTGGCCTGAGGAATGATTTTGTGTTAAACGAAAAACCCCCTTTTCCCCTCTAATCTCTAATTGAAAAGCTGGATAAACTCCGCCTTGAATATGGACAGAAGCCGAAATGTCATCGATGAGTGTCCCTTGTATTAAGATTTGGTCCGCTGTATCTTTTGGTATCGTAACTCCTGTTCCTTGTATGAGAGTTTCTGTATAATGCGTATTCATTACAGCCGATAACTCTCTAAAATCACCTAAGATGTAGCAAAGAACATCAAGCGAGTGCCCACCGTTAATGGTAAGAAGGTTCGCTCCGTTTTCTTTTTTCAAAATATAACTGTTTGCTTCATCTGTTACTCCCCCTTTCCCTTGTGTGGCTACCTGCATGGTGCAGGAAATGATTCTCCCAATTTCTCCTTGTTTAATAGCCTCCTTTATATAATTCACTTCGGGAGATTGTCTTGCTTGTAATCCAATAGCATGGTGAATGTTCGCCTGACCCGCTAACCTTGCTAGTTTAACAGCCTGCATAGTATTTATGCCTAACGGCCACTCGCAATAAATATGTTTATTTTTCTCTATGGCTGCAATTGAAGCTTTGTAATGGAATGGAACTTTTACACTAACTACTACTAAATCAACATCTTTAGATTTAGCTAATTTCTTATAATCTGTGAAACTATGGGAAGCATGAAGTACCCTCGCACTTTCCTTTGCGGTTTCTGCTTTTGATGTTCCAATCGCGGTTATTTGATAAAAAGGGTTTTCTTTAAGTACTGGAATATGTGTTTTACTCGCCCATTGATTATTCAAAGATCCTCCTATAATTCCTACTTTTATTAATTGATCCGTCATTAGACATTCCTCCAAAATTTTGTAGATAATCTTACCTTTTAATCAAGTATAATTAAAATGAATCATCATTTTAAATGTTAAAATATGATGGATATATCACTTTTTTTGATGGATGGTGAAAATGAATGGATATTGAAAACATGAAAGCTTTCGTTTCAGTGGCGGAATTAAGAAGTATATCTGCTGCTGCGATGAAATTGAACCATCTGCAATCTAATATGACCGCAAAAATAAAGAAAATTGAAATGTATTATAACCAAGAACTGTTTATCAGAAATTCAAAAGGAGTTAAATTAACAAAACAAGGAGAAAAATTGTACCATCAATTTAAAAAAATATTGCATCTTTGGGAAGAAACTGAAAATAAAATGAAAAAACAAGACGAAAAACTCCGTATTGGTACCATGATATCAGTTGGGGGAACTGAATTCTCAAGCGCTTTAAACAAACTTTATAACACATATCCCGATTTAGCAGTAACGTTAAAAACCGGTTCAACCGAATATATTGAAAATCAAGTTCTACTTGGACAAATTGATGTAGCTTATACAATTGGATCATTAAACAACAAAAAGATAAGGTATAAAGAAGTAGGAGTAGAAGAAATGGTTGTAATTGGTCGAGGGATTGATCAACACACAACATTTGATGATTATGTAAGACAAAAAAATATACTTGTACTCTCTGATAAGTGCTTGTACATGACAATACTACATAATATTTATGTGAGCTTAAATATTGAACAAGGTGACATTATTGAAGTGGGTGATCCAGAAACATTAGTACAATTTGCATTAATGGGTATGGGTATTTCCTTAGTATCTAAGCGTATCGCAAATCGTTATAACATCAACAATTATTTAGAAGTTCCATCACCCTATAGATACACTGACTTTTATCTCATCTCTCGCCTAAATTATGAATTTACCCCTATAGAAAAACAGTTTATTGAGTTAAATAACTCCCTTAGCGACACTTTTAAAGGAATGGAAGTTTAACATCGAGGTTACAGTTCTTCCTGTAACCTCTTTTACAATTCCTTACCTGCAATTATCTTTTATATAAGTGTCATATGAGGTATTTTTTAATTTCCACAAGTTTGATCATGGGAAGCAGCCTTTCTAATTCCTGTGCCGCCATTGGTTACCAACACTATCTTATTTTTAAACATAACGTTTATATCTCTTTTATTATCAAGCTCTGGAGAATTACCATATTTGCTTGTTCATTCATTTTGTTTGGTCTTCTTCACTATCTTTTTTAAGTAGATTTCCTAAACCTAAAAGAACTCAGTTAACAGCTAGGGGAGAAGCTGGATTATAACAACAGATAATTTCAGAAAAAATTTTATGATTTTGTAATTTCACGAAAGTTTCTCTTGCCTCCCTTTCTGTTTTAAATTCAAACATGATAATATTATTTTCTCTTGAATAAGCATTGATTACAGTAACCACCCACATTAAAAACCCCCTAGGGTTGTTACAATTAAATTTGATTCTGATAAATGAATATCTCTGGCATTCTTATGAGTAACTGTTATACCTGTAGACTTATTTGGAATGAACCCCTTTTCTAACCAAATAGAACCGCTTTGAAAATTCCATGTTCCCAAGTAAATCCCCCCGTATCTTACTATTGATACAATAAATTAGTTTATTTAATTGTTTACAGCAGCATCTTCTTTACACGCTTTGATAACATCCAACCAGTGGTCTGGCTTTTGTCCTTTAAACTTCTCTTTCAAATTAAATGATGCTAATGTTTCTAACTTACTTTTTGCTGCTTTAGACATAACCGAGTTTAAATTAGAAGCCTCTAGCATTTGAATAGAGCCGTCTAACTCAATTGATCTTCTTAACGCATGTATAGAAGTCCCCGTTACTAATCGGTTCATTGTTTCTCTAAAGCTCTTACTATCTAGAGTTTCACTAATAGAATCTAAGACTAATTGTTCTACATTAAATTCATGAGAAGCTTCTAATAACTCTAGATAAAGAGCAACTACACCTTTCATATAAATGCTGCGAATTAGTTTTACAGCAGAGGCATCACCAGGTTTTTCACTTACTTTAGTTATGTCCATACCGTACGGAGTCATTAAGGAAATCAGTCGATCTACACCATTACCACTTGCTGAAATAGGAACCTTATGTTTATAAACCGGCAGGGGACCTAGCATTGCGGCATCCACAAAGAATGCATTCTTTTCTTGTATATTTGTGTTAACTTTTTGTTTCACGATAGGAGTGGAAGCTGATACATCTACATAGATACAATCTTTCTTTATAAATGGTTTTAGCATTTCACTAACTTCAAGTGCTTTATCTGCGGGTACTGCTACCATTACTATATCTGCTTGTTTTAAAACTTCTTCGGGTCTATAAAGAAGTTTTACTTGAGCTTGAGCAGCCCGTTCTTTAATTTGTGGACCATATGTAGGATGGTCTATCATAACATCATGAGCAAAAATGGTTTCTAAACCTTCGCCTTTTAAGCCAACTGACAACTCAAAAGCCGCCTCTCCAAATCCAATAAAACCTACTTTCACTTTAAAGCTCTCCCTTCTGTTTATAATCCGTATGCTTTCATCTGTTCTCTTAACCAAGAAGGCTGAATGTTGCCTCCAGATTCACCTTGCAGACGCGCTCTTTCAAATGCTTCGATTGTTTCTAAACGCGTTTTCTCATACTCTAGTTTTTTTTCAGCTTTAAAAAGAACCTCTTCAATCTTTTCTTTTGGAACTACAACAACTCCATCGTCATCACCTATAATTAGATCTCCTGGAATGACGGATACTCCTCCACAAGAAATAGGCTTATGTAACTCACCTGGCCCGTCTTTTAGGGGGCCATTTGGAATAAATCCTTTTGAGAAAATAGGAAATCCTGATTGACTAAGGGTCTCTTTGTCCCGAACTGCCCCATCTATAATAATCCCCTCAAATCCAATAGCTTTAGCTGCAGCTGCCATTAATTCTCCAAGGTAAGCATTTGCCGTATGCCCCTTTCCATCTACAACTAGTACATATCCTTCTGTACCATCATAGATTGCCTGATGAAGAAATAAGTTATCTCCAGGTCTTAAACTTACAGTTAGAGCGGTTCCAACTACCTTCATTCCTGTAGATACAGGCTTAATTTTATAATCCATTGAGCCTGTACACCCCATTGCATCGGATATAAGAGTTGTGTTAAGAAGTTTTGCTCTCTTAATAATGTCTTCAGATAATACTGGTGCTAAATTACTCACTGATATACACTCCCATTCTCTTTTAATATATTCTAATCAATGCCCTACTCAGGATAACGCTTACAAAAATTAATTTAGTAAAATTAGATATTGCCCCCCCTATTCGCAGAATATCTACAGTTTATTTGCCGCATTTTCGAAAAAGATAGAGAAACATCGTAAAAATAAATAAAGTAATAAATATTACTACATTTAATATTTAAGTAATATTTATTACATCAACCTTAAATGTATCTTATCACCGGTGCCTAATAAAGTAAATCTATTTTTGTAAATAAAACACAGGAAAAACATATCGTAAGCCTTATTACTTAGAAGAAACATTTTTACATAAAAAAGTAAACATGCTAAAATTCAAGTAAGTATTGTGATAAATACTTTTTATATACTTAAAAAAATAAAATTTACAATATAATCTGTTTAATTGGAGCGAAGGTATGGAAAATCCAATATTAAAATTAAAAGATAATATCTCACAACTAACAGAAACTCAACGGAGAGTAGCAGACTACATCCTTAAAAATCCTGTCGATGTAGCTTTTTTAACGGTTGATCAATTGGCCTTGACAGTAAAAACTAGTACGACCACGATAATGAGATTAACTTTTAGTCTAGGTTATTCTGGATATGCAGAGTTTCAAAAAGGACTTCAGGAGCTTTTACGTAACAATGCTGCTCCTCAAATCAGATTAGAAACAAATTTGAAGGGCTTAGATGAGAGTGATTTGTGGATGCGCTGTGCAGAAAGTCAATTCAATAACATTCAATCAACAGTAGAAATGATTTCTACAGAGAGTCTAAATAAAGCGTTAGAAATGATTGTCTCTGCAGACCGAATATTTTGTACAAGCGTTAGAAGTGGTTTACCCGTGGCACAGCATCTATCTTTTGGACTTAATCGATTACTCGGAAACTGTGAACTAATTGTCTCTGACTTAAGTGATTGGGTGGATAAAGGAATTACTTTTACTTCTAGAGATTTAGTTATTGCAACCTCTTTTCCAAGATACGCTAGAAGAACTGTTGAGTTCGTAACAGCTGCCAAAAGCAACGATGCCAAGGTAATTTCAATTACTGACAGTTATTCTTCTCCTTTAGTTAAGTACTCAGATTTAGTATTACCTTGTAGCTCTAGTAGTATTGCTTTTCATAATTCGCCCATATCATCACTACTCGTAGCCGATTACCTTGTAAGTGCAATAGCTATAAATTATCCCGAAAAGACAAAAGATCGTCTGGATAAAATCAATTCAGTCCTTACAAAAATTAATTATCATTACACTGATTAAATTTACGAATGTGGTAAAAGTATGAAATATCGAATGTATAAAATAATTCGACATTTCATGTTTTTACCACTTTTTTATTTTTTTAATTAATTCTAATACTTCCCTTTCACTTTTCATTTCTGTAAAAAAACATTTACTTTTCATTAGAAGCCATGATAGTATACTTTTAAATAGTCACAATTATTACAACAGTTAAATAAAAAGTAATAATTATTACTTTCTATAAAGGGTTGTAATAATGAATATAGTTAGTTCTGTAAAATCATTTTTAGATATCATCCGGAGATATCTGACTGCTCCATTACTTAGATACTACAAAGTGACTATAAGTTTATTAACTCTAACACTTGTATTTAGCTTGTTAAAACGCAAATGATGCGAGCACTACCGTTGGTTCTGAGCAATCATCAACAAAAGATTTTAGTAAAGGAGTGATTCGTTAAGGAACACGAGAATAGAAAATAATTTGTTAATGATTCTATATATCCAGTAGGCTTAAGGGGGAATTCACGTTAGCTTTTTTGTAAACCCTTACATTCATTCTAGGAATATTTTTTAAAGCAATAAATTGTAAAAGGTACCTAATTATTTTTACTCATAAATGATTGTGAAAAGCAGCTTTATAATAAAGAATGATAGTTAGATAGTTTCATGAGAATTTAAAAAGTATGACATTAAAGATAAACAAGAGGGAAAATGAAGGAAAGTTCTAGAGGGGGTATAATATGTTAACATTTTTAGGTTTTTCGATGATTGTAGTATTTATGTATTTAATTATGAGTAAGCGTTTGTCTGCCTTTAGTGCATTAACGGTGGTTCCTATTGTTTTTGCTTTATTGGGCGGATTCACTGATTTAGGACCAATGATGATGAAGGGTCTTGAAACCATTGCTCCGACAGCAATTATGATTATCTTTGCCATTCTCTATTTTGGCGTGCTGATTGATACAGGATTATTTGATCCTCTGGTCGCAAGAATTATAAAGATGGTTGGCGGCGATCCTTTAAAAATCGTGATGGGTACTGCAGTACTTTCTCTGATAGTTGCTCTAGATGGTGACGGTACCATTACATATCTAATTGTAGTAACTGCATTTCTCCCACTATACAATCGATTAGGTATGAATAAACTTATTTTAGCCTGTATTCCTGCCCTAGCAATGGGTATCATGAATTTGACTCCGTGGGGTGGTCCTGCTGTACAAGCTACGGCGGCGGTAAAAGCAGATGTAACGGACTTACTGTTACCACTTATTCCTTCTATGATTGCAGGCACGATTTGGGTTTTAGGGGTTTCTTATTTTCTTGGACGACGTGAACGTAAAAGACTAGGAGTTATCAATATAGATACAGAATTTAACGATGAAATTGCTGCAGCTCTTGATGTAGGAATGGATGCATCAATAAAGCGCCCAAAATTATTCTGGTTCAACTTAATCCTAACACTTTTACTTCTAACTGCTCTAGTTCTAGGGTTCTTGCCGTTACCAGCTTTGTTTATGATTGGTTTTGCTATCGTGATGATTGTTAATTACCCAAATTTACAAGATCAAAAAGAGCGCTTACATGCTCATGCAGGAAATATATTAACGGTGGTTTCCATGATATTTGCTGCAGGTATATTTACTGGAATTATAGATGGAACAGGTATTGTTAAAGCTATGGCGGATACTTTAATAGCAGTTATTCCTGATGCTCTTGGACCAAAATTAACAGTAATTGTTGCGCTTATAAGTATGCCATTTACTTTTTTCATGGCAAATGCTCCCTTCTATTTCGGGATTATTCCTATTATGTCTGAAACGGCTGCGCACTTTGGTATCCCTCCACTAGAAATTGGCCAAGCTTCTCTACTGGGACAACCCTTGCATCTATTAAGTCCGCTTCAAGGTTCTATTTATGTCTTAGTGGGACTCCTAGGTATTGATATAGGTGACCATATTCGCTTTGCTGCCAAGTATGCCATTGGAACAGCGTTAGTTATGACGATTGTGGCTGTATTATTTGGAATACTATCTATATGAATGATTTATAGAAACATAAAAAAGGAGGGCTGATTCTTGAAAACAGCTCTCTCTTCTATATATTTAACTTTAATTACATTAAAGATTGAAATACAACATAAGCCAATTACTAATCAATCATGACTGATACAGTATCTCTGTTTGTCAATTTGATCTCAACAATTTGGCTACCTAATTCATTTTCAATTGCTTGAATAATAAGATTGGTGTCTATATCTGTAAAACTTTAAAAGGTGCTTACATAGTTCTACTTAAGTTTTTAAATCAACTCCATTTTTTTGCCTTTTCAAATAAATACTGCACTCCATATAACAAATATGCTTTGTAGTGAAGGTAGATAAAAAATTGAAAATGATTTAACCGGTTTAGACTTACAATTTTCAACCTTTTAAGAACATCAATGAAGAAAAAATCAAAGATTCCATCAACTACAATATTCAGTAGTAAAAACTTCTTAAAGTTTCCATACGAAGATTTAAGCAGCCACATTGAAAGAGGCATATAAGGCCCAATACTAAAAGGAAGTTCATCTTTTATAAACGAATCTTTTTTATCATAAAATCTCCACCACTTCCTCTGATGCCCATACAAATGATTAATAATTTCAAAGATAATAATAAAAATCCCTGCTAACGAATAACGTCTTATGCTGTGTTTTCCTATAAAAAACAACGATAACCACGGAATCGCTATTATAGATAGGTTAAATCCTAAGTGTTTTCTTGATATCATAAGTGAACTCACCTCAATGTACTTTATCTAGTTCTTCTTATAGTGTCCGCCTATTACAAAAAAACACAGACCATCCAATGGTCTGTGTTTTTTATTAATGTGCTTTTTGTTCAACATTAACTCTCTTGATAAAGAACGAGATAACCAATCCAACAATTGAAACAATAATCGCAAAGATGAACGCATGCTGAACACCGTTGGTAAAGGCAAGAACTTGATTTAATGGATCCATTTTATCTGATACCGTCTCAAGGAAGCTTCTTGAACCTGATGAAAGAATGGAAATTCCAACAGCTGTTCCAATTGCGCCTGAAACCTGCTGCAAGGTGTTCATAATCGCTGTTCCATGCGGGTACAGCTCAGGTGGAAGCTGGTTTAATCCGTTTGTTTGAGCCGGCATCATAATCATCGAAATGGCTATCATAAGCGCAATGTGCAGAGCAACGATAAACCCTGTTGACGTTTCCAGCGTTACGGTTGAAAAACCATACATGGTGCCGGCTACAATCACAAGGCCCGGAATAACTAACCATTTGGGACCAAAGCGGTCAAATAATCCGCCCATAACCGGTGAAAGAATTCCGTTAATCACTCCTCCAGGAAGAAGCATTAGACCAGCGGCAAAGGTCGATAAAGCTAATGATGTTTGTAAGTATAAAGGTAAAATCATCATCGCAGACAGCAGTACCATCATGCAGACTAGAATTAATAAAAGGCCAATTGTAAACATTGGATACTTAAAGGCTTTAAGGTCTAGCATTGGCTCTTTCATCTTCGTTTGACGAATAGAAAATGCAACTAATGCAATAGTTCCAATCACAAGAGTTAGAACAACCTGTAGACTTCCCCAGCCTCCACCTTCTCCAGCGCTGCTAAATCCAAATACGATTCCTCCAAAACCTATTGTTGAAAGAACAACAGAAATCATATCGATTTTTGGCTTCGTTGGTGTGGTAACGTTCTGCATAAAGAAAGCTCCAAACACTAAGGCAACAAATAATAGCGGAAGTGAAATCCAGAAAATCCAGTGCCACGTTAATGTTTTTAAGATTAAGCCTGATACGGTTGGGCCAACAGCTGGCGCAAACATAATAACAAGGCCGATAATCCCCATTGACTTTCCACGTTTATGCGGCGGGATAATAACAAGAATCGTGTTAAACATAAGCGGTAAAAGTAAAGCAGTTCCAACGGCTTGCACGACACGGGCAATCATGAGTACCCCAAATGTTGGTGCAATAGCGGCAATAAATGTTCCAATGATGGAGCAGATTAGAGATGCTATAAAAAGCTGTCTGGTCGTAAAACGCTGAAGAATAAAACCTGAAATAGGTACTAGGATTCCTAATGTTAACAGATACCCTGTTGTCAGCCACTGTGCGGTTGTTTCATGAATACCAAAGCCAGAAATTAGCTCCTTTAACGCCATATTTAAAGCTGTTTCACTAAATAAACCAATAAATCCAGCAATAAGAAACGACGTAATAATCGGCAGCACTTTGATGTTAGAGCTTTCGGCTACTGTTTGTTGATTACTCATATTAAATTGTCTTCCTCTCTTTTACATACTCTTTTTAGTGAACGTTTTTCTATCTCAATGATAAGTTGATTAGCAGACAAACAATGCATATTGATATAAAGATTAGTGATAGGTTTAAGGCATTATGTTGACTAAGCTTTTTCTTTCTCTTCTCTTTTGATCGAAGTGCTTTTTGTCTTCTAAATTCGTTTCTTTCCACAGATCCCTCTCCATTTCATTTCTAAATCAGTTTTAGAAACCTTCCTATGTAAACTCATTTCCATTCCTAATATGGACTTTTTAATAAGTAAGTTAAAAGGAAATAGAACTATAAAATGAATTTCACTCTACATAACAGGAATATTGTAACACAGCTATAAGTACTGTTTCTATCTAAAATATACTAAATAACAACAGCTATATACCTAACTTAGTGCCCTGTGACAATTAAAATTTGTTTCTGTTGTATGCTTTTTGTTCTGTTTGCCCTAATAGAACACAACTAACTTTTTAATCATCAGTCAAAAGAAATAGTATCAGAAATTAAATAATAGTAAAAATTGATACTATGGAGGTGTTTTCTTATGAAAAAGTATGAAGTAACGTTTCACCTAATTAATGGTGAAATAAGACATTTAGTTGAAGCTAAATCACTTATTCGTGCAAAGAACTACATACAGTATAGGTTTGAAGATAAAAGTAAAATATTGGATCTAGCAAATGATTTGGTCATTGTTAAAAGGAACGTCCAATACTTTACGGTAGTTGAAAAAGAATAATTAGCTATGTAAAAGGACGTTATCTACAAAAGTAATGTCCTTTTATATCCATACACTATCTTATAGGGTAGTCTCTTTTTCTCCAGCTCGAATTCACATACTAAATTTATCTAACTAAAAAGATATTCTTCTAAGCAGAAGAATATTATAGTTAAAAATTTATGTGGATAATTGGTAGTTCTGAACAGAATTATTAAAATTCAGTCTCTTCATTTTAATAAATAAAGGGATTCATCTAGGTTCTCCTCTGTATTTTTGTATTAGTTATTAATTTACATAAAGCATATCTGTAAAGAGTACGTGTAGAAATTAAAAGAGCAAACTCCCTTACACGTGAGTTTGCTCTTTCTGTGCTTTATTCAAATTTCTTCAGTTTAACTTATTGTCCTATATCCTTCATCCTTTTAAGAGCTTTTCTATATTCTTGATCTCTCATATGCAGCATTTTATCAGGAGAAGGTTTAGGCTGACCAAACTTTTTTAAAGCTGCTCTATACTCGCTGTCACCAATGACTTGATTCGAAACAGCCTCTTTAGGCGAACACTCAAAAACGGGAGTATCTTTTTTAAGGTGAACCTCTTCGGTACTCAGCTTTTCTTTATTTTTTTCTTTGTCATGAGGCTTATGAGCCAGCTTGTGGCCTTTACCTGTTAGGAACATCAAAAATGAAAGAATTAATACTACAATGCTCAATACACACGAAAACGTAGAAAATGTATGATAAGTAATGATTTCAGATTTTACATGTAGAGATTGCGTGAAATTTTCTTTACTAGCAACCTGACTCTCTGCACTTACCGTTGCAAGTTGATCTTTATACATCTTTGCAAAGACGATACTGCTGATTATAGGGATGACCGCCGATACTGTAACTCTTATAAATTGAACCGTGACCATTCGAGGGACTAAGCTTGGTAGTGGTCCGCCTAAAGCAGCACCCATAAGACCTGCAGCAACTGTGAACCCTACTCCTGCGATTAAAGCGGCAAAGCTGCTAACAAAGAGGAATGCAGAAACATGACCGTCTAAATACATCCACTGTATGTTCACTCCCATAATAATGACCGCTCCTATAATACCTAATACGCCCGGTCCAACTTTATCATATAATACGGCACTTAATATGGCCGCAATCACTATTCCCGCAAAAAGCCCGATATAGATCAGTGAAATGTCTCCTTTATCAAAACTAGATCCGCTTTTAAGCAATCCTTGTAGAGATAAAAGAGTTAAACTCATACTAATATTGCCTATAACAGCAATTAAGATAGCGAGAGCTGGTTTTCGAGAAGCCACTAATCTAAAGGGAATTAACGGATTTTTAATATGCCATTCTGCTATAAATAAAAAGCATAAAAAAATGACGCTTCCTACTATGCCTATCCATACATAAGTAGATGTCCATCCTGATTTTTGGAGATTAAGTAATGTAAACGTAATAAATGCGGTAACCATAAACATTAACGCTACACCGATGATGTCAAATGGTTCATGATGTTTGTGCTGTTGATTGGCGTGATCATTTGTTAAAAATTTGTAGCTGAAGCATATTCCCAGTAAGGAAAGTACGGCCGCTATATAAAATAACCCTCTCCAATGGTCGTAGCTGTTCACTAACATTCCCAGAAAAATACCGACAACGCTAGATCCATAAAATCCGCCGATAAGAATCAGTAATGCCAAGTTCCGTTTCTGAATCGGAAAAGAAAGAACCAGCATTGGAATCATCATCATAAGTGCTAAACCTGTTCCTGTTCCTTGAAAAAAACGACCAATACCCATTCCTAAGAAGCTGTTAGAAGCTATACTTACGATAGCTCCTATAAGAAACAAGCACATCGAAAGAACATAAGTCCTTCTCTCCCCTATCTTATGTCGAAGGATAGGTCCAAACGGAATACAAAATGCAAAGCTTATAACCCCTATTAAAACCGGTGTTATCGAAATATAAGATTGATCGTTAAACGTTTGTTGGAGAATTTCACGTATAGAATTTAATGAAGTGTTTAACATTAAACCAGGACCAATAGCTAAAACTGCCAGTAAGGAAATCCCCCAGTGTTTTTCTATTTTCATACTACAATTCCTTTCTGCCTTTCATGATTGTAAAAAGCTAAAAATGCGAAGCTCACGTTTCTTCCAACCATCACAGTAGCTATGGTAAAGAAGAAAGATATTTATCCGCATTTGAACAAACTAAAAAATAAAGCTTCAGTAAGGAAGCTTTATTTTATTTTCTAAACCTGCCACTCGAATTGGCCCTAAAAGTGTTAGACTGGTTAATTTTTCAGCCATAAATGCAGGGCTAAATTTCATATCACTTTCTAACCAAGAACAAATGACACCTATATGAGCGGATGTGATATAGCTAATCAGGATATCTTTAGGGATATCAAGTCCATCCTCTGCTTCTCCAATCGAAGAGATTAGCTCTCCATACACTCTTTTCTTTACAATTTCCGTCATATGACTTCTAAATTGAGGTAATCCTCGATCACTTAGCATGACTTTAAAATAATCGGCATGGTCATAGATGAATTCGAAAAGCTTTAAGAAAGAAACGGATTCATTTTTTTCTTCTACTTCTGAAGAATCCTCATTATTTTGTTTTGGTTTCACTTTCTCTATTAGCTCTTCTAGAACTTCATTCATACTCTGCATGAGAAAGTCTTGCTTATCTTGATAATGCAAATAAAAGGTTCCCCGCGTTAATTCTGCTTTTTCCGTAATTTCTTGAATCGTAATGGATGTAACGTCTTTCTCTTTAAGAAGTTCAACTAAAGCGTCTCTTAAGTATTTATTTGTTCTTTTTATCCTAGGATCTACTTTTGCTTTTTTAGACATCGTTCGTCTCCTTGTATAACTTTTATTGAGTCTCAGGCATATGATTATGACTTGTATAGGTGCAGCCATTTAGGCCTTTTCTGATGATTAACTATTTAAATTAAACTACCCTGTATCAACAACATACATTCTACACATGATGTAAACTAATGAACATTATGTATATTAAGTCTCACAAAATATAATCAATCTGTCAATATCAAAAACTGATTAAGAACGAATCATTTGGTTGTTAGATATGGATGGCGCGAACGTAAGAGCAAAATCTTTGGTAATGAAAGAAAAAGAACTGAAAGATATAACTGGCGATGTAAGAAGTGCTGGTTTTTATATGCTGGAGATTGGACTATTGAGATAGCTTTTACATAGCAAACTACTCAAAAAGCAGAGACTGGGGCAAAAGTATTTTTGTTCAAGGAAGATCCGAACGCGTTTGATTCTTGATTAAGAATCAAACGCGTTCGGATTTTTTCATTGGTAGGGTAAACGTAGGTTTCATATATGCTGTTTCTTCTAGCTGATGATTTCCCTGTAACAAGTGATCTCTACTAGCTCATTTATCCCATTTGTTCATCTTTAGATTGAATGGATATAGTTATGTCTCAATCTCTTCTTTTATATGCCTATAAATAAAGCTTACAGAAATATAAAATAGGAATGGATTTAGGTCCTATGAAATGTTTTAGCTTATCTTAAAGATAAGAAATTCTTCTTAATGAGCATTGGTTGGCTTCTTGCTGTAATTCGGGAGCATAATAACTCAATTTTTTAATGAAATAACAAGTCTCAGGGAAATGATGTATCAGAAACCTTAACGTTTCCTTATTTAACAGCTTGTTCTCCTTATATTTTTCGGTCATAGCATAAACAAACCGGCTCATTTCAATAGTGGTTTTCCCTACTTCTAAGGCAAACTCTGTTTGTCTTGCAAAACCTGGCTGCTTAAATCGTAAATAACCTTTTAAATGATGGTTTTGCACAATGAATGTTTGAAACTTTCCGATATATGAATCCGCTTGTTTAGATATCATAATCTCAATCGGGTCAAGCAGGTTTTTAAACAAAACTGCATGTCCAAGCTGATCTTCCAGCCATAAATCCATTAATTTGACTAAGCTAAGAGGAACAGGCTCCTTTCCTTGTACTAAATAAGATAGAAATCTTAAATATTCCTGATTTTCACTTAACGTACCATTAAGATAAGTAGGAGATAAGTTTAGATTCACTGCGTTTTCAATTCGAAGAGCCTGAAGAGACCCTTCAAAATCAAAATACCCTTTGGCAATTGGCCAGGCCTTTCTTGAGAATTCTATTAATGCAGGATCGTTATGCATAACATCAGGGGATAAATAGTTCAGTTGTTTTAGCAAGTCATCAAACAAATGAATATATTGCTTAGCTGTTCGGACGTATTCGACTTCCTTCACCGATAAGTGATCTCGAACAAAATAAGTATGGTCCTGAATTATTTCTAACCAAAATAAATGTTCCTCCCATAATGAAATCATTACTAGCTCTCCCTTCGGTTTTCTTATTACTACATGTTTATTAGAAGCTTTAGAAGAAATGAACCAAAGTAATAAAAAACAGGATCTCTTATTTCATCACATAAACACTCACGAAAAAGGGAATATATATACATATCCATATTTTTAAAAAGGGAGAATATCATTTGAAGAAAAAAGATAAATTGCTAATCATTTTAATGACCATTTTACCTTGGCTTAGTATTCCGTTTATTGGTAAAAGAACGCTAAAAAGATTCCTTCCAGGAAGTCTTTTTATGAGTTTATATCTTATTGCCGAAGGCAGGTTTGCAGAGAAGAAAAAATGGTGGTGGTTTCCGTACTCCATCAAGCCCAATGTTCTAGCAGAATTACCGTTAATATTTGGCCCCTTTTTAGTTGGAGCTTTGTGGATATTAAAATATACTTACGGAAAGTTCAACTTATATCTTTTAGTAAATATACTTATTGATTCTTTTTTTACTTACTTCGGACTAAAATGGTTAAAAAAAATAGGATACGTCTCTTTAGCCCGGTTGACTAGATTTCAATTATCCATTGTTTTTTTAATAAAAACGTTTGTGCTGTATGGGTTTCAGATTGTTTATGAAAAGTGTTGCCATCTATCAAAGAATTCGTCCTTATAAATTTTGCAGTCTAAGATACAAAAAACAAAACAAAATGTCTATAAATGGGAGTATATTAAAGAAAAACATTAATGAAATAGATACTCATTGCTAAGTGGAATTATGATTTTTTAGATACTATGTAGTTACCTCAGGAAGCTAATGAACCCTATGCCTTAAGGCTTAAAAAGAGTGAAAACAAGGTTAAATAAAAAAGAAGTCGCCTTTTGGTAACTTCTTTTTTCCTACTATGGATATGTGGTTAAAACAAAAAACATATAAGTTTTTTATTTTTCAATATCTTCATCGCTAGGTTTTCGTTTATGTTTCTCACTAATAATTCTCTTGTTCAGTATCCTTACCTCACCCACCATTAGTAGTCTCATATCTTTTACAATATATTTAGCCAATTCTTCATCAGAGATATCATCACTATCAATATCAAGACGAAATTCCTGTCCTTGTATTCCACCGCCATTAGTAAAATCGACTTCAAAGTCAAAAATTACTCTTTTATCCATGTCTAATCCACCTTAACTTGTTTTAATCATCTAATATATATTCGGTTTAAGAAAACAAATGCCCTATCCAACAACTATCTAATAATGAAGCTTATTGTCTGATAAGTACCGGTAAAAGGACTTTTAAGTTCTAGATTGGTATTAAAAAAGGAATAATACTGTGGTAAAGGAGATTCTTTAGAACCTTAGACACCTGTTTACACCAATAAAATAAATATAATTAAAAAAGACAATGGGTTGAATAAGCTACGCTCTATTAACTCATCTTAACAATGTAACTAAATTTGAAAGGAGATTTAAAAATGAGTCAGAAACGCGATAAAGGCAATAGTCAGAAAGGCAAACCAAATAGCAATACGGTAGATCCAGTAATTGCAGCAGAAGACGTGGGAAAAGCAATTTTTCCAACTAATAAGCCTCCTGGCAACGCAAAACCTTAAAAGAAAATTAGAGTTGTATTATTAGCTGCCTGTTTGGCAGCTTCTTCTTAAGAAAAGAACTTAATTAATAAGTACGAATATGCTCAGACTTTTACGTTTTTTATACGATTTTTAGTACAAATGTTGGGACTTAGATGATGTAAAATCCTCTCTCATTTCTACTCAAATACTCTTCTTCAGCCCGCATTCTCAACATTCCTATAAGAATACGCGACCCTTTACAGAACTTTTGAAGTAAGATGAATTGCAGTTATCGAATCGTCCTCTTAACTTATTATTAAGATTAATTTTTAGAGAGTTTTTAACTTAGAACGCTTTAAGATATCTAACTGTTACTTACCTTCGTTGCATATAAATAAGCAACATAGTCAGTCATAACTCCAGGATGTCCCATTTGGCGTAACATAGCTGTTATATTTCCACGATGATATGTTCCATGATTAACTACATGTTGGATTAATTCAAATAGATTAGTTTCTAGCTGGCCAAAATTAGGATGTGCGCAGAAAACGAGTTGATTAAGGTTATCTTGGTGGTCAAAAAATGCTTTAAATTGCTCAGATAAGTTAAGAAACATCATCTCCATTTCCTCGATGCTTTTGCCTTTTATATTCTCTCTTAGTTGTTTTCCTGATTTGATAATTTCATCAAAACTATAACCTGACATGACACTTAACCATATAGTATCAGTAGCATAAATATGTCCTAACACCTCCGATACAGAAGAAAAAACATTCTTAACCTCCTTCTGGTAAATATCCTGAGGCAAGCCTTTTAAGTGACTAAAAATCTTTTGATTTGCCCATACATGGTAGTTATAAAACTGTAATTCTTGACCCTTCACTTGAGATTCCTCCTTATTCTAAAACCCACGACCAATATTAGGTATTCCTCATTGTTTTCAAAACACCTTCAAATGATTATTGAAAAAAGCATTGATTCTTTACGTTTTATTTAGGTACCGAAGTAAGGCTGCATGTGTACTCATGAGATTCAAAAAATGAACTGTAGTAGGCTATGTGGAGACAATTATCTAGTATCTCTTCTTTAAATTATTTTATCTTGACACTGTTCTAAAGGCGTGATTAGATATAATTGTTAACTTTAAATAAAATCAAGTTAACATATATTGTTTTCGGTGGTGAAAGTGCATTGTATTGGGAAGAAGATATAAAAAGAGAACTTGCCTATTTAGATGAAATTTTTCAAAAACGGCACCTTGTTACTACAGAATTTGCTGAACAACCATGGCTTACAGTCAATGGACATAAGATGTTAAACCTTGCCTCTAATAACTATTTAGGCTACGCAGGAGATAAGGGGCTGAAGAAAACAATGAGTGATGCTGTGATGACATATGGAATAGGAGCAGCAGCTTCACGCTTAATAGTAGGAAATCACTCTCTTTATGAGAAAGCAGAAAAAGCACTTGTTAATTGGAAAAAAGCTGAGGCAGGACTTATTATCAATAGTGGTTATAATGCAAACCTAGGAATCATCTCAGCCTTGGTTCCGCGTAATGGCTTCATCTTCAGCGATAAGTTAAATCATGCAAGTATCATTGATGGGGCCCTACTGAGCCGTGCAAAACTGCAGCGCTATCGCCATAACGATATGAACCACCTAGAAAATTTATTAAAAAAAGTTCCCTTAGAGTCACGGAAGTTAATTGTAACAGATACTGTTTTCAGCATGGATGGTGACTTTGCCAAGCTCAAGGAACTTGTTAAATTAAAAGAGCAGTATAACGCACTATTAATGGTTGATGAGGCTCACGCAAGCGGTGTATACGGAAAAAATGGTGAAGGATATGCGCATTTTCTTGATCTGCAAGATAAAATTGATATTCAAATGGGAACGTTTAGTAAAGCGCTAGGGTCATTTGGAGCTTATGTTACCGGAAAACAGTGGCTGATAGATTATTTAAAAAATAGAATGCGAGGATTCATTTATTCAACTGCTCTTCCCCCTGCTATACTCGGTGCAATAACGGCTGCGATTGAAAAGGTGCAACAAGACACAGAGCGTCGCGCACTTCTTCAACAACATGCACTATTTTTTAGAAAAGCACTTACATACGAAGGATTTAACACATGCAAAAGTCAATCTCAAATCATTCCAATTTTGACGGGAGAAAACAAAAGAACAATGCAGTTTGCAGAGCGTTTACAGAAAGAAGGAATTGCTGCTATTGCAGTTAGGCCCCCTACTGTTCCTGAAAATAAAGCAAGAATTCGTTTTACTGTAACAGCCGATCATACTCGAGAAGATTTAGATTGGGCCATAAAGAGAATTTCTCTAATTGGAAAAGAAATGAGTGTGATTCAATGAAACCATCCACTATTATAATATTTCCCGGATGGGGAATGGAAAAAGCAGCGTTTCATCCAATCATAAAATCATTGTCTACTATATGTAACGTTTTGTGTACAGACTGGAGAGGTGTAAAAGAACTAAGTGACTTTAGAGAACGTGCAATTCAATTGCTTACTTCTACTCAAGGTACTGTTTATTTAATGGGTTGGTCATTAGGTTCCCTTGTAACGCTTGAACTTGCAAGTTTATACCCTAACAAGATAGAAGGACTCATATTAATTGGCGGAACTAGTCGCTTTACAAACGACGTGCATAATACATTTGGATGGGAGCAACGTATCGTTGAACGTATGAAAAAACAGCTACAGCGCAATAAGGAAAAAACACTTACTGCATTTTATAACGCTATGTTCGCTAAATCTGAAAAAGAAGAAGAATTTCATCATCAGTTTGTTGAAGTTGCTCAGCGTGATTATCAAGGAGATAGTACGCACTCCCTCCTTACAGGGCTGGATTATTTACTTCAAAAAGATGTTAGAATGCAACTCAATCAAATTCAAACTCCTTGTTTGTTGATCCATGGAAGAGATGATCAAATATGTTTACCTGAGTCTTCTTCTTTCATAGCTGAAAGGATTGGTGGAAAAGTGCAGCTGTGTATCCTAGAAAAAGCTGGTCATATTCCTTTTTTTACGAAGCCTCAGCAATGTACGCAACTTATAGAGGAATTTCTCGAAAAGGAGCTCATTTATGATTAATAAGCAACTCTTAAAGAAAAGGTTCAATAATCATGCTAAAACTTATGATGCTTATGCCGATGTTCAAAAAAGTATGGCAAACCAATTAATAGATCAACT
Organism: Priestia sp. MDV22-iso46; assembly: GCF_058629175.1. Taxonomy (NCBI): domain Bacteria; kingdom Bacillati; phylum Bacillota; class Bacilli; order Caryophanales; family Bacillaceae; genus Priestia; species Priestia sp. MDV22-iso46. Next base: position 10,108 of record NZ_JBZVWT010000003.1, on the reverse strand, counting down.
TTCGAGCAACTTCTTTAACCAGGAAATAGCTATTCTTGAAATTGGCTGCGGTACGGGTTATTTAACACAATTATTGTGCGAAAAATTTCCTAAGGCTACTATTACAGCAGTTGATTTGTCATCAGGAATGATTGAGGTAGCAAAGAAAAAAGTAATGGAAGATCGAGTTTCATTCATATGCGGAGATATCGAGGAGATAAGTATAAAAAGACGTTATGACCTTATTATTTCGAATGCAACATTTCAGTGGTTTAATAGTCTTCATACGACAATAAAAAAATTGTATAAACAACTTAAGCCTACAGGCAGCCTGCTATTTTCAACCTTTGGTAATCGTACATTTGAAGAGCTTCATTTATGCTACAGTCATGCGAAACAAAAGCTTGGTCTTTTCAGTAACAGTTCACCTGGCCAATCGTTTTTTTCTCTTGAAGGGTTGTCTCAAATTTGTGAACAAGCATTAGTTCCATTGAGAGAGCATCCATTTAAACTATCAAAAATGGAGAAACTAGAGGTTCAATACTTTCCGACGGTTCAGGCATTTTTTACATCAATAAAAAAGATTGGAGCAAGTAACAGTAACGAGGAAAACTACTGTCAACGCCCTTCGTTTTTTCGTGAATTAATCAACCTATATGAAAATGATTATCGTAATGAGAACGGAATAAAAGTAACCTATCATTGTTTAATATTTAATGTTACAAAAACGAACCAATAGCTAATCCTGCCCTGGCTACTCTCTAGAAGTGATGGATTTCAACTAAATTAAAAAGTGTCATACAAGAAAGTATTTTATATAAAATATCGTATCATCTCATATCAATTTCTATGTGAAAGAGCACGCTTCTTCATACTGTTATTTTGTTTAATAGGTTTTTGCTCAATCGCCTCTTCTATTTGACATATAAATTTAAGAAAATAACACATACTATAAGCAGTCCGTCCTTCCCTTTGCGGGTGAATGGTCTCTCCTTTCAATAAAGAAGGTTTTCTAAAAGCACCCTTTTATGGGTGTTTTAGTTTTCGGATGTATAATTTTGAAAGGTTAACACAATATTTATAAAGGGAAAGTGTCCCTTTACCTTCCCAGCGTTTCATATTTTTGACCTATGTATTACTTCAAAAATGTAAGGAGAATGATAAGCGTGGAAGAATTAAGACGGTATGTTGATGTTGTTAAAAAAAATATCGAAACTATGAAAGCTCCTGATTACGAAGGGAAAGAGAGGGATTTAGAAAACCAGCAAGAGCAACTAGAGCAGTATGAGCGATACCTCAAAGCAGAAAGTATCTCACCTGAAGGTTTTGATAGAATTGTGGATGCTGCTGTAGGTTATGCATCTAAAGATATCTCTTTTTCAGAGCTAGAAGAAATGTATAATCAATTAACGAAATAGTACTTTGATAATGGATGTTTGTTGAATTACTTTAAATACGTATAACTACAACAAAACGAGCATGTCCTGTAACTACTAAGCCTCCTCCCTTTGCTGACGAATTGCTTCTCCTTTACACGTTAAGTTTATAAAAACGCTCGCCTCCACGGGTGCTTTTTATTTTAAGGTATAATTCTTATGAAAGAAGTAATAGAATTTTTTAGCTAACTCCTTTCAGGTGGCTAGTGTTTACGTTATGTAATTGCCACCAATTAAAAAAGATCAATTGATCTTTTTTATGAATTAATTTGATTGTAACTATATTTTAATATACGCTCACTATTTGTGGATTATAATGGAATTACCACGTGATTATCTTTCTTTTAACTTGCTTTTTACCTTGAGCAAGTCTTTTTGTATTTATCGTTTCAACTTTTTCAAAGAAACATCATGCTACAATTAATTTTCACACACGTTATGTTGCATTAAGGACACTTTCCTCAATAGAATGCTGCCCTTTCTTATACGTTTACGGACAATCTATTTAAATCAGTTATAAGATGTTAAAGTAATTATTAAAATGCCACCCATTGTTTGCAGGACAGGTGGATTTTTAATATAGAATGCGGGCTTTTTTATACATGCTCTTTTCTTTTAACTATCCAAAGAATTTAGTCATATCAACGATCTATAAAAACCTCATAATCTAAAAAAGAATCCTTGGAAAAAGCTTACTGCTCAAGAATTCTTTTACTTAATCGGTTCTTTTAAGAATGATTTCTTAAGCTTATTTAATTTTATGGTTTAGTATCGTCTTTGTCCTGATTGAGCTCCTTTTTGGATTTCTTTACTATTTGATTTAATTCCCGTATGTCCCCTTTTGCATTGATGATTTCAAATATTTGATTTAATCTCTCGTTCGTTTGATCATCATGATCTCTCATCATCTATTCTCCTTATAAGATTACTACTATCATTTTCCACTTTATTAAGAATTATGTTTCTGATTTGATAATATCAAGACAGAGTTCATTTCACCGTCTAGCATAAGTTATTATGGTCATATTCAAGATCTCAGGAAATAAATGCCCTTATTAACCATGAAGACATCCCCTATACGAAGTTAGTTTGCGTAAAACATGTTACAGCTAGCAATAACAGTGACTATAATAAGTAACTTTATTATTGTTATATATGCATTAATACTGGCTATTTAATCAATCCTAATTTTGCTGCTACGCTATAGCCTGATGAATTAAATTTAAATCGATTACGAAGTTCAATAAGGTTCGGTCCAAAGCTTGACTCTAGGATCTCTCGATGTTTTTTCATCATTTCATAGATATACAAGTCGTGAATGATAACTTCTGTAATTGGCATAACTAATCCCGGATGCATCGTCCAGGCAGCACGGCTATCCTTACCAAGTGATAATATACCTGCAACTACTTCTCGATCATCAGCACTTAGAACAATCCATCGTCCGCCATATTCATTGGTTATTTCTTCGCTTGCATCATGCTGATGAACCTGCGCAAAGTCAAATACTAAATCTCCATAGGATACAATTAAAATTTCTACGCCTCTTTTGGCTGCTGCTTGTAATTCTTCTTTTAGTTCCTGGGCATCTTCTGCCCATATTTCCAATAGAATACGCCCTGTAGCTTCTTTTATAGCTTCCTTTGTACGATTTAGTATAGGCTCATAACCTGTAATGTTCCAGATGTTTTCTCTGTTTAAAGATACATAAGAATAATTTTCGAGAGCTTCTTCAGCTACTTCAAACGAGGATTCAGCTTTACGTTTTTTCAAGTTGATTAATTCATTAGGAGGTAATGGTGTATATAGAGCGGGATTTTCATGACTGATCATGACTTCTCCTCGATCCACTAGTCCTCCTAATACTTCATAAATTTTAGATCTTGGCACTCCGGAATTTAACGAAATAGCATACCCTGAAAGAGGAGATTTTTCTAGTAAAGCTAAATACGCTTTTGCCTCATATTCAGTAAAATTTACATCTTTCAAAATTTTTATTATATCTAGTGTCATGATTGGTCCTCCTTGATAATACCCGGATAAAGTCAATAATTTTAAACTAAGTATACCATTAGTACCCTTGACAGTTTGGGTTAAAAATTATAATTTAATTCTAGTTGCTACAAAAGTAGCTACCATATAGTTTTTAATCCTACTTGGAGGTGTAATAATGGATACAATGATAGCGAAACAACAAGAAAGCTTAAAAATAAGAAAGGTTAGAAGTGGAAATGGTTTATACATAAGTGCTTCCGTAATAGCCGTCCTTTTATGGAGTACATCGTTTGTTGGAACAAAAATAGCCTATACCTCTTTTCCACCCCTTACATTAGGAGCGGCTCGTTTTGTTATAGCTGCTGTTATTTTAGGACTTATTCTCTTAATCAGGAAAGATAAAACAAAGCCTTCATTCAAAGATATGGGGTTAATGTCTATGAGTGGTGTACTCGGTACTACCCTTTATTTTTCTCTGGAGAACATAGGAGTTGAACTAACAACAGCATCTAATGCCGCTATTATTGTAGCGTCGTATCCTGCTATAACGGTTTTGATGGAATTTCTTTTTTTTAGAAAAAAGACATCATGGGTAAAGGCCCTAGGAATTGGAGTAGCGATGATAGGTGTATATCAAATATCCTATAGTCCTGAAACTCAGACAGATGATAAGCAATTAATTGGTAATATTATATTAATTGTAGCAGGTTTTATTTTTGCTCTCTATAACTTCACAACTCGTAAAGTTGTCAAAAAATATTCCATGATTACTATCTCTTTTTATCAAACTTTGGCGGGAGCTATTACGTTTATTCCATTAGCCTTTATAGAGAAGTCAAGCTGGCAAACACCAGATATACGATCATTTCTAACCTTATTGTACCTAGGCGTTTTCTGCTCGGTTATCGCTTTTTTATTATATAATTTTGGATTACGCAAATTATCTTCTAGTTCTGCGATGACGCTGATGAATCTTGTTCCTATTTTTGGTGTGTTATTTTCTGTTCTACTCCTTCATGAAGTGGTAGGCATAAACCAATTTATTGGTGGAATCATTGTACTTTTGGGTGTAGTTTTGAGCATGAGGGAAACGAGGAAAAAGTATGTTTTAGAAAATAAGTAAAAAGTATAAACCTAAAAAAAGTCCTCAGTCAAAGTAGGGCTTTTTATTTTCAATAAAAAAGTACACAAAAACTGGTATTACGTATCTTCTGATTAAAAATAAATAGATACTATTTATAAACTGGCCCCCAATCGTTAGACACAGCCTGATGATTGGGGGCCAGTATTTAATCTTTATCTTTTAATTTAAGTTCTCTACTTCAGAATCCCAATTTTGATCTACACGGTTAAAGTAAGCTTGTTCAAGAATTTGCATGTAATCGCCCTCGGTAATTAAACGGACGTTACTTGATGTTGAGTTATTTTGCATGGCCAACCTTACAATGCTGGGAAAATCTTCTTTCTTTACACCCTCTAAATCTTTCAATTTAGGAATGTTTAATGATTCTGTTAATTCTATAATTCCTTGAATTAATTTTTCAACAGCTATTTCATCTGAATCTGAGTCCTTGGCAAAGCTCATATACCTTGCTAATGTCGCATGTAATTGCTTATTCTCCATAGAATTGAACCTTAATACATATGGTAAAAATACTGCATTGGCAACTCCATGCGGGGTATCATAAAGCCCTCCAAGCGCTTCTGCTAAGCAGTGTACCGAGGCAACATCTGCAGATCCAAAACAAAGGCCTGCTAAGAGACTTCCTTCCAGCATATCTTGACGAGCCGCTTCATTTTTGCCATCGTAGAAAACGATAGGCAATGCCGAAACAATGGTTCTCATTGCTTGAGCTCCGAGCGCTTGTGAAATAGGATTTGTTACTTTACATGTATAACCTTCAATCGCATGAACGAGTGCATCAATGCCAGTAGCGGCAGTAACAGAAGGCGGAAGACTGAATGTTAGTTCAGGATCAAGAATCGCCAAGACAGGTCTTAACAAACTATGTTTGAGTGTCATTTTTCGGTGTGTAGATGCTTCTGTAATAACAGCAGAACGAGTAACTTCTGATCCCGTGCCTGAAGTAGTTGGAATACAAATAACTGGTGCAATGTTTGAATACAGGAGTCGGCCGTCTGCATAGTCAGATGGTTCCCCGCCGTTTGGACCGCACAGTGCAATAGCTTTTCCAGTATCCATTGCACTTCCACCACCAATGGCAACAACTGCATCTGCACCAAAGTCACGAAATAATTTAGCACCTTCCAAGCAATTCTTATCTCGAGGATTTTGTTCAATGGAGTCGAATAACAATACTCGATATCCAGAAGCCTCTAGGGCCGTTATAATTGGTGAAACTAGTCCTGTACGGACCACACCTGGATCACTCACAATTAAAATGGATGAACCAATATTTAGGGATTTTAGCATTTCTGGCAATTCTTTAGCTTTTCCCATCCCTACCTCAATTTGAGTAGAACAAAAATAGTTATAGGATTTCATTTATACCCCTCCCATTATCTAAAATCAAATACATATCTTAATTAAATTTTAACCTTCTCTACCTCTACAATTAGTAGATTCAACTGTTAGGCTGCGGGTAACTTATATTTATGGTAGTTTAGACAATACACATACAGAATAGTAATGTAGTAGAGAACATAAATAAACTATATGTATATCCAACAAACTTCTTATCATATATAATACAAGCCCCGCCCCAATCATTACAGATGAATATTTAGATTGTTACTATCTAAAAAACCGATTAGTAATCTCTATAATATGTAATCAATTTATTTATGCAAACCAATCTTGACGTTCAATAAAAATAGATTCAAATACTAATCCCCTTAATTATCCAGTATTACTTCTCTAGCTACGTCTAAAAAAGCACTCAAAGCTGGAGATACCCGTTTGTCTTTATGCCAGACCAGCTGAGTTACGATTGGAAACTCTGGACCTTTCCATCTTAATACACTCATACTCCCTTCCTCTATTTCCTTCTCCACTGCTAGCTTAGGTAGTGCTGCTATTCCAATTCCAGCCATTACACATTTTTTGATGGCTTCTATATCACCAAGTTCAAGGTCATATAACGGTTGAACGGCTGCATCAACAAGTGACGCTTCAAATATATTTCGATAATCGCATTTCTCAGTAAAAAGCAGCGACTGACTATTCAGGTCCGCGGGTCTTACTTCAGATTTATCGGCTAAAGGATGATTCGGCGGACTTACTATAACAATAGGTTCCGCGACAAGCTGCTCGGCAATCAGCTTATCCGAGTTAATGCGAGTCATAGATATTAAAACAGCATCTATGAGACCTTGAGCAAGTAAATCCTCAAAATCATTTTCAGAAATTCCAGGTCGAAAAATCAGTTTCACTTTAGGAAAACGAGCTTGAAATAGTTTCAGCAAAGCTGGTAAGCGATAGGTGCATTGGGTTTCTGAAGCACATATTGTTAACGTCCCACTAGGCTCTTCACTCCCACCTACAGTCTCCTTTGCCTCTTCGGTTAAATCAAGCACCTTGTCCGTATATAGCTTAAAGCGCTTTCCAGCGTCAGTTAAGATAACTCGCTTCCCTAACCGGTCAAAAAGTTGGACAGCAAGTTCTTCCTCAAGAGATTTAATCTGAGCTGTTACACTTGATTGAGCATAGTGAAGGATTTCAGCTGTTCGAGTAAAGTTTAGTTCTCGAGCAGCAACTTGAAAAATTTTTAACTGTTTGAGTTCCATAGTTTTCTCTCCTAAATCATTTTCACCAATAATAATATTATTCTAAATATATCATTTCACTCGTGCTGCTTGTAAGCGTAATGTCTCTCACTACTCGCTTCTCAGAGAAACGTTTGCATATCAAGAATGTATGATGCAAAGCTGCTTATTCCGGAAAAAGAACCCTGGACAGTGAACAGAACTGATCCAAGGGTTCTTCTACTTGATTGGTTCCTTTAAAAATGATTATAGTAACTAAGATTGAACGCGATATACAGAGTGAAAACAGAAAAGACCTACCTCTTTTCTGTTAAAAAGGTAGGTTTTTCTGTTTCACGACTTTATCTAATGATATCTTATGGCAGCTTGAGTAGGTTGCTCAAATTATAAAAACATATTCAATTCTGAAAAGCAAAAAACAGGATCCATTTTTCTCTAATCTAAGGTGGTTCCTTCTGATAAACCCTATTACGTTATTCCGATGTAATAGAAGAAGGATTTTTACTTTTTAAGATAGAATAGTTCCTTAAAGAATCATAAAGGAGTTGATTTCATGTCTAAACAAATAAAGGATAGAAAAGAAATAAAACTTTTGGATTCTCAAATTTATTTATGTGATGAAATTAAAAAGTTGTTGAAGAAAAAAGAAAAAAGAAGTCTAGCCTTTGAACAAGAGTATACAGAACATGATATATTACACATTGCTTTAAACAGATTAATGAGTGAGTTAATCTCTAGACATTAAAAATGTCACCTATCATGTTTGATATTATTCGAAATAGATAAGTTTAATATAAAAAATAGACAGAATATTTCATCAATATCTTTACTTTGTAAACGCTTTCGTTTATACTAAGTATAGGTTGGATGGCATGAGTGGCTGTCATAGTATTTAGCGTAGGCGGGGCTGATACGAGGGAACAGGACATAGAAGAGATGTCCTTTTTTGTTTGGGCAATATTTCTTAGAAACTAGGAAATATTATAAAATGCTTTCAAACGTTTTTTTACTTAGTATGCCCTATCCAGTCTGGAAATTGAAAAAGACCACCTCTTCCCAGTCAAAAGAGGTAGCTTTTTTAAAATTGAATTAACAGTAGTCGTTAGATAATGCTTTATTAAGTTGCTTAATTTAATAAACTGTATTCGTAGACAACATATTCACCGCTTTTTCTAACAGTAAAATATCTTCTTCAACCATTCTTTTCACATCGTCGAGATCAAGTTGAATATATTCTTCTTTTAAACGTTCTAATTCCCTGACAAACAGGGTTCCCGTATAGTACCTATAATTTGTCACTAATATTTATCCCCTTTGTGTGCTCTTAATATATGTAATTCCCCTTTATTTAGATTAACAACCAATTAAAGCAGGATTTATAAAAAAATAATCCTTCCCTGATGTAGGCAAAGGATTTTTAACTTTATTAGAATAGAGAGAATACGTTATTAGTGTGGCCAGATTTGTAGTTTCATATACATACAAAGTTTAAAAATGTTATAATCACTCTAATTCTCTCTTACCTGAGATTCATAGTTTATTTAGTAAATACTAAAGTACTTCGTATATTATTACAGTTTTATCATTTGCACTTACCGGCGGCAAATAAATGATATATGAAATCGTGATTTTTGTACAATACAAGCACTAGCTTTTTTAATTTCATGATAGTCGGTAAGCTTAGCTTTTTATGGTGAAGAAGTAAGCTTACTTGTTCCATTCCGAAGCTAATATACCCATAAAATATGTATCTACGTACTTCCCATCCACATAGGCATGATTTCTTAATTTCCCTTCGGTAACAAAACCGATTTTTTCATACAATGCAATTGCCTGTTCGTTTATTCCTCTTGTAGTTAAATAGATTTTGTTTAAGCGGAGCTGTTTAAACCCTAGATCAATCATTTGCTCCATGGCTATTCGGCCGTACCCGTGACCTCTAGATTCTGAAGATAAAAGAATTCCTATACTAGCTCTTCCATGTGCGTAATCTATATCCTTCAGAAAAACCCATCCAACTAATTCTTTTTCATCGCTTTTAATTCCTAAAATTAAATCGTTGTTCATTCTTTTCTTTTCTACTTCTTGTACTACCTCTTCATAAGTTAAAGGTGTCCTGCCTATCATTCGTATTGCTCGTTCATCGTTTAACCATTTATGTAAGTATTGAATGTGAGTTGTTTCAAATGGCGTAAGGTGTATTTTTTTTGTACTCATTTATTTATCTACTCCTTTTTACGTATATTCAATCTTTATCCTTAATTAGAGTTAATTCATTAGTTTGAGATATTAAATCAATTATCTTATTTCCTTTTTCATAGTAAGTGGAGGCCCCTTCTTGGCTCCTCTCCTTCCACCCTTTTGATTTAATTACTAATTTATATCCTGACGGGATGCCGTTTTCTTCAGAAGCTTTAGACCAATCATAGATATCTACACGTTCTTTTTCTTTTACTAACTTTGCATTTTTAGGGACAGGAAATCCAGAAAATTTAGCGAATGGGATATAGGCAAAGAATGTAACAAAATAGAAAATTACTGCTCCCATTAGTAGAATTCCAGCAATGGTGACCGTCACGATTTTTTTCAACATACTGCCCTTCTTTCAATGACATTTTTAAAACGCGGTAAGTATTATAACCTGTAACAGCATTAAACTTTCTGTTCGAAATAATTATTAGTTTGGCGCCTGTTATTTTAAATTTAAGCACCTTTTTGTACATTCGTCTTATATAGCTGTTTCAACCAGAAATAAAGAATACATTCGCTGATTACAAAGATAAGAAAACTTATAAGCGTAGTTGCTAAAAACTCAAAGATGTTAAGAATAGACATAGCGTGTCCCCACCACCAATATCTAAAATCCGTTCCGAACAAAACTAAATAAATAAAAAGAGAAATTGCCTGAACTTCCCCTACTGATCTATCGGATTTTATAATGAGTATCCTTCCGATAAAGAAACTAATTATAA